>LMOK01000005.1:0-5683 GCA_001423545.1 Leifsonia sp. Leaf325 | reverse complement strand
GTAATATAGAGAAGTTGCCTTCGAGTTGATCGCCTTTTGGGGTGTGAAGCGGGGAGCATCCGATCCTTGAGAACTCAACAGCGTGCACAATGTCAAATGCCAAAAACCTCGTGCAGTTTGATCCGTTTCTAGCGGTGATGATTGTGGGAGATTCCTTTGGAAAACATTTATAACAACAAAGCAAGTCAGTAATGATTTGTTCTGTCAGTTTCAAACTTGTCGTGATGTTCGCCTATTCCGGTGGCGTTGCGGCTAATTGAATGTGTCGGTGATTTCGGTTGCCGGCTATTAAGCATTTATGGAGAGTTTGATCCTGGCTCAGGACGAACGCTGGCGGCGTGCTTAACACATGCAAGTCGAACGGTGAACTTGGGAGCTTGCTCCTGGGGGATCAGTGGCGAACGGGTGAGTAACACGTGAGCAATCTGCCCTTGACTCTGGGATAAGCGTTGGAAACGACGTCTAATACCGGATACGAGCTTCAGCCGCATGGCTAGGAGTTGGAAAGAATTTTGGTCAAGGATGAGCTCGCGGCCTATCAGCTTGTTGGTGAGGTAATGGCTCACCAAGGCGACGACGGGTAGCCGGCCTGAGAGGGTGACCGGCCACACTGGGACTGAGACACGGCCCAGACTCCTACGGGAGGCAGCAGTGGGGAATATTGCACAATGGGCGCAAGCCTGATGCAGCAACGCCGCGTGAGGGACGACGGCCTTCGGGTTGTAAACCTCTTTTAGCAGGGAAGAAGCGAAAGTGACGGTACCTGCAGAAAAAGCACCGGCTAACTACGTGCCAGCAGCCGCGGTAATACGTAGGGTGCAAGCGTTGTCCGGAATTATTGGGCGTAAAGAGCTCGTAGGCGGTTTGTCGCGTCTGCTGTGAAATCCCGAGGCTCAACCTCGGGCCTGCAGTGGGTACGGGCAGACTAGAGTGCGGTAGGGGAGATTGGAATTCCTGGTGTAGCGGTGGAATGCGCAGATATCAGGAGGAACACCGATGGCGAAGGCAGATCTCTGGGCCGTAACTGACGCTGAGGAGCGAAAGCGTGGGGAGCGAACAGGATTAGATACCCTGGTAGTCCACGCCGTAAACGTTGGGAACTAGATGTGGGGACCATTCCACGGTCTCCGTGTCGCAGCTAACGCATTAAGTTCCCCGCCTGGGGAGTACGGCCGCAAGGCTAAAACTCAAAGGAATTGACGGGGGCCCGCACAAGCGGCGGAGCATGCGGATTAATTCGATGCAACGCGAAGAACCTTACCAAGGCTTGACATATACGAGAACGGGCCAGAAATGGTCAACTCTTTGGACACTCGTAAACAGGTGGTGCATGGTTGTCGTCAGCTCGTGTCGTGAGATGTTGGGTTAAGTCCCGCAACGAGCGCAACCCTCGTCCTATGTTGCCAGCACGTAATGGTGGGAACTCATGGGATACTGCCGGGGTCAACTCGGAGGAAGGTGGGGATGACGTCAAATCATCATGCCCCTTATGTCTTGGGCTTCACGCATGCTACAATGGCCGGTACAAAGGGCTGCAATACCGTAAGGTGGAGCGAATCCCAAAAAGCCGGTCTCAGTTCGGATTGAGGTCTGCAACTCGACCTCATGAAGTCGGAGTCGCTAGTAATCGCAGATCAGCAACGCTGCGGTGAATACGTTCCCGGGCCTTGTACACACCGCCCGTCAAGTCATGAAAGTCGGTAACACCCGAAGCCGGTGGCCCAACCATTTATGGAGGGAGCTGTCGAAGGTGGGATCGGTGATTAGGACTAAGTCGTAACAAGGTAGCCGTACCGGAAGGTGCGGCTGGATCACCTCCTTTCTAAGGAGCATCTGGTCAGCTTCGGCTGATCCAGGCACGCCAGATCAGGACCGTACGTGTTCTGCTGGCAGCTCATGGGTGGAACATTGACATTGATGCCGATCGGATTGATCGGGACTCAGTACGCCGCTTGCGGTTGGAAAGGTTCTGGTTGAGATGGCCGGCATGTTGCACGCTGTTGGGTCCTGAGGGACCGGATGCCGCACTTTCGGGTGCGGTGGACGAAACTCAGGACCTTCACTTGTCGGCATACATCGCCGCTGGTGGGGGTACCGCCCGTACTTTGAGAACTACACAGTGGACGCGAGCATCTTAGATTGAGGATTTCGATCCTCAATCACAAAAGATTTTAGATTCAACCCTTTATGGGTTGTTTCGACTAATCATTGGTCAATTTCTAACGAAATCGATTCAAACTCATGTGATTTCAAGATTCTAAGAGCAAACGGTGGATGCCTTGGCATCTGGAGCCGAAGAAGGACGTCGTAATCT
The DNA here is from genome assembly GCA_001423545.1 of Leifsonia sp. Leaf325. Classification (GTDB taxonomy): domain Bacteria; phylum Actinomycetota; class Actinomycetes; order Actinomycetales; family Microbacteriaceae; genus Orlajensenia. Next base: position 3,369 of record LMOK01000005.1, on the reverse strand, counting down.
GCGATAAGCCTCGGGGAGCTGATAAACGAGCTGTGATCCGAGGATTTCCGAATGGGGAAACCCCGCCAGGCCCTTTGGGTGACCTGGTGACTCCCGCCTGAATATATAGGGCGGGTAGAGGGAACGTGGGGAAGTGAAACATCTCAGTACCCACAGGAAGAGAAAACAACAGTGATTCCGTCAGTAGTGGCGAGCGAACGCGGATCAGGCTAAACCGATCATGTGTGATAGCCGGCAGGCGTTGCATGGTCGGGGTTGTGGGACTTTTCGTGCTGATTCTGCCGAACAGTGAACGTTACAGCGCGATATAGACGAATGGGATTGAAAGCCCAGCCGTAGACGGTGCGAGCCCGGTAGTCGAAATGTCGTTATGGCGTGAGAAGTATCCCAAGTAGCACGGGGCCCGAGAAATCCCGTGTGAATCTGTCAGGACCACCTGATAAGCCTAAATACTCCCAGATGACCGATAGCGGACAAGTACCGTGAGGGAAAGGTGAAAAGTACCCCGGGAGGGGAGTGAAATAGTACCTGAAACCGTTTGCTTACAAACCGTTGGAGCACCCTTGTAGGTGTGACAGCGTGCCTTTTGAAGAATGAGCCTGCGAGTTAGCGATATGTGGCGAGGTTAACCCGTGTGGGGTAGCCGTAGCGAAAGCGAGTCTGAATAGGGCGATTCAGTCGCATGTCCTAGACCCGAAGCGAAGTGATCTATCCATGGCCAGGTTGAAGCGACGGTAAGACGTCGTGGAGGACCGAACCCACTTCAGTTGAAAATGGAGGGGATGAGCTGTGGATAGGGGTGAAAGGCCAATCAAACTTCGTGATAGCTGGTTCTCTCCGAAATGCATTTAGGTGCAGCGTTGCGTGTTTCTTGCCGGAGGTAGAGCTACTGGATGGCCGATGGGCCCCAAAAGGTTACTGACGTCAGCCAAACTCCGAATGCCGGTAAGTGAGAGCGCAGCAGTGAGACGGTGGGGGATAAGCTTCATCGTCGAGAGGGAAACAACCCAGACCACCAACTAAGGTCCCAAAGCGCGTGCTAAGTGGGAAAGGATGTGGAGTTGCACAGACAACCAGGAGGTTGGCTTAGAAGCAGCCACCCTTGAAAGAGTGCGTAATAGCTCACTGGTCAAGTGATTCCGCGCCGACAATGTAACGGGGCTCAAGCACGCCACCGAAGTTGTGGCATTGACATTTATAGGTAGGCCTTCGTGGTCCAGCCGTGTTGATGGGTAGGAGAGCGTCGTGTGGCCAGTGAAGCGGCGGTGTAAACCAGCCGTGGAGGCCACACGAGTGAGAATGCAGGCATGAGTAGCGAAAGACGGGTGAGAAACCCGTCCTCCGGAAGACCAAGGGTTCCAGGGCCAGGCTAATCCGCCCTGGGTAAGTCGGGACCTAAGGCGAGGCCGACAGGCGTAGTCGATGGACAACGGGTTGATATTCCCGTACCGGCGAAGAACCGCCCAAACTAATCCAGTAATGCTAAGTGTCTGAATCCCCTAGACGGATCCCTTCGGGGTGACGCGTGTGGGCCTAGCACACGACCCTATGCTGGTGCGGTTAGCGTATTAACAGGTGTGACGCAGGAAGGTAGCCGAGCCGGGCGATGGTAGTCCCGGTCTAAGGGTGTAGGCCGAGAGATAGGCAAATCCGTCTCTCATATAAGGCTGAGACCCGATGGGTAGACGCAAGTCGAAATCGGTGATCCTATGCTGCCAAGAAAAGCATCGACGCGAGGTTCCAGCCGCCCGTACCCCAAACCGACTCAGGTGGTCAGGTAGAGAATACTAAGGAGATCGAGAGAATCGTGGTTAAGGAACTCGGCAAAATGCCCCCGTAACTTCGGGAGAAGGGGGGCCTGAAACGTGAATGGACTTGCTCCAGGAAGCGTGGATGGCCGCAGAGACCAGTGGGAAGCGACTGTTTACTAAAAACACAGGTCCGTGCTAAGTCGCAAGACGATGTATACGGACTGACGCCTGCCCGGTGCTGGAAGGTTAAGAGGAACGGTTAGCCGCAAGGCGAAGCTGAGAATTTAAGCCCCAGTAAACGGCGGTGGTAACTATAACCATCCTAAGGTAGCGAAATTCCTTGTCGGGTAAGTTCCGACCTGCACGAATGGCGTAACGACTTCCCAGCTGTCTCAACCGCGAACTCGGCGAAATTGCATTACGAGTAAAGATGCTCGTTACGCGCAGCAGGACGGAAAGACCCCGTGACCTTTACTACAGCTTGGTATTGGTGTTCGGTGTGGCTTGTGTAGGATAGGTGGGAGACGGTGAAGCTTGGACGCTAGTTCAGGTGGAGTCAATGTTGAAATACCACTCTGGTCACTCTGGATATCTAACTTCGAACCGTGATCCGGTTCAGGGACAGTGCCTGGTGGGTAGTTTAACTGGGGCGGTTGCCTCCCAAAAAGTAACGGAGGCGCCCAAAGGTTCCCTCAACCTGGTTGGCAATCAGGTGTCGAGTGTAAGTGCACAAGGGAGCTTGACTGTGAGACTGACAAGTCGAGCAGGGACGAAAGTCGGGACTAGTGATCCGGCAGTGGCTTGTGGAAGCGCTGTCGCTCAACGGATAAAAGGTACCTCGGGGATAACAGGCTGATCTTGCCCAAGAGTCCATATCGACGGCATGGTTTGGCACCTCGATGTCGGCTCGTCGCATCCTGGGGCTGGAGTAGGTCCCAAGGGTTGGGCTGTTCGCCCATTAAAGCGGTACGCGAGCTGGGTTTAGAACGTCGTGAGACAGTTCGGTCCCTATCCGCTGCGCGCGCAGGAAATTTGAGAGGATCTGACCCTAGTACGAGAGGACCGGGTTGGACGAACCTCTGGTGTGTCAGTTGTTCCGCCAGGAGCACCGCTGATTAGCTACGTTCGGGATGGATAACCGCTGAAAGCATCTAAGCGGGAAGCCGGCCTCGAGATGAGATTTCCATACCTTCGGGTGAGAGGCTCCCAGCCAGACGACTGGGTTGATAGGCCGGATGTGGAAGACAGGACGAAAGACTGTCGGAGCTGACCGGTACTAATAAGCCGATATCTTGATAATCACCACTCCCATACATGTTGTAAGGCTGGTATGGGGGGAAACATGAATGCTTGCGTCCACTATGTGGTTCTCGATGTACGGTCGAGAATCCGAACAACACACGCTAACGCGTGACTGTTCGAATCACTCATTGAGTAACATCAACAAGTGTTTCGGCGGCCATAGCGAGAGGGAAACGCCCGGTCACATTCCGAACCCGGAAGCTAAGACTCTCAGCGCCGATGGTACTGCAGGGGAGACCCTGTGGGAGAGTAGGACACCGCCGGACTTAACTCACGAAAAGGCCACCCACACACTGGGTGGCCTTTTCGCATTTAA
>LMOK01000004.1:27566-32193 GCA_001423545.1 Leifsonia sp. Leaf325 | reverse complement strand
TGCGTTCGGCACGAAGCCGGAACCCGTCACCGTGACCGTGTCACCGGCCGGGTTCAGGTTCGTTGTCTTCGACACCGTGACCGTCGGCGTCGGCAGGGGTGCCGGTGCGTAGGTGACTGCGGTGATCGTGTTCTGGCTCGGGTCGCTGAAGCCCTGGCCGTGGGCCTTCGAGGTGTAGAGCGCGTACGCGGGAACAGCGGTGCTCGGCGCAGGCACCGTGACAGTGAGCGAGAACGTTCCGTCAGCCTGCATCGGCGCGCTCTTGCCGGCGCCGGATTCGCCCTCGGGGTTTCCGACGGCGATCCAGACGGTCTCGCTCGAGACCAGGCTCGAACTGCCGGCGTAGAAGCCGGCGAGGCCCACGGGCCCGAGGCCCAGGTAGATGCCGGGGGAGACGCCGGCGAATCCGCTGCCGGTCACGGTGACCGTGCCCCCGGATGCCGGAGCCTGGCTCACGGCGATGACCGGGGCCGCGGCCACGGCGGCGAGCGGCGCGGCCTGCGCCTGCTTCGTTGCAGGAGCGGGCGCGGGAGCGGATGCCGGCGCGGGGCTGGGCGACGCGCTCGGAGCGACCGCCGGAGCCACGGGCGCGGGTACCGGGTCGGTCGCGGGTGCGGGGTCGGCGGCGGGTGCGGGCTCGGCCGTGGGGGCCGAGGCCTCCGATGCAGGCGTCTCTTCGGGTGCGGCATCCGGGGCCGGCTCCTCAGTCGACTCAGTCGGCTCAGTCGGCTCAGTCGGCTCAGTCGGCTCAGTCGGCTGAGTCGGCTGAGCCGGATCGGCCGTAGCGGTGGGCGCCGAGACCGCCACGGTCTCGTCGGCGAGCGCCGGAGCACCTGTCGCGAACACACCCCCGGCTGCCAGGAGTGTCACGGTCAGCGCGGCGAGGAGCCGACGCAAGGTCGAGGAAGGCGGATGCGGGTGATTCACGACGCGGATGCTCCAAGGCAGGACGAAGGCACGCGGAGACCGGCTGTTCGCCGGGCGCGTGCGGGTGTGCGAGGGGTGGATCGCCTGAGTTAGCTTAGGCTTGCCTAACGTATCCAGACGCGGCATCCGTTGTCAATTTTAAGGTTAGGCTAACCTAATCAAGCCATGCTGAATCCTGCCGCCCGCCGCGTCCACCGCCGCCTCCTCCCGACCGCGATCGTAGCCCTCACCGCCCTCATCGCACTCTCGGGGTGCGCCGCCGCGTCGTCGGTGGCCGAGGAGCAACCCCAGTGCATCGGATCGACTCAGGCCCTCACCGATCTGGAGATCGCTCCCGACCCCGCCGACGTCGCCGGGCCGTCGACCGCCTGCCTGCTCGACGCGCACGTCGAGGCCGTGAGCTCGACCACCGAGCCCGAACTTCCGGTCACGCTCACCGATGTGCAGGGCACGAGCGTGACGGTGACAGATGCCTCCCGCATCCTCCCGCTCGACATCACCGGCGCCATCGCCGCCACGGTCTTCGGTCTCGGCCTCGGCGACCGGGTCGTGGGTCGCGACGGGTCGACGGGCTTCCCCGAGGCCGCGCACCTCCCCGTCGTCACCGCCGACGGCCACACCCTCTCGGCCGAGCCGATCATCGCCCTCGCGCCCACCGTGGTGATCACCGACACCACGCTCGGCCCGCGCGACGTGATCGCACAGTTGCGCGACGCCGGCATCCCCGTCGTCATCGTCACGAAGGAACGCAGCATCGAGACCGTGGGCGAGCTCGTGGCCCAGGTGGCCGCTGCCCTCGGGGTCGACGACACGGGCTCCGACCTCACCACCCGCGTCGAGGAGGAGGTCGCGGCCGTGCGCGCCGAGATCGACGCCGTGGCCCCGACCGAGGCCGCCGACAGGCCGCGCATCCTGTTCCTCTACGTGCGCGGATCCGCCGGCGTCTACTACCTGTTCGGCGAGGAGTCCGGCGCCGATTCCCTCATCCGGGCACTCGACGGCGTCGACGTCGCCGGTGAGATCGGCTGGACGGGCATGCGCCCCGTCACCGCCGAAGCCCTCATCCAGGCGTCGCCCGATGTGGTGCTGCTCATGACCAAGGGCCTCGAGTCGGTCGACGGCGTCGACGGACTGCTCGAGGCCGTGCCGGCGCTGGCCGCGACCCCCGCCGGCGAGAATCGGCGCTTCGTCGACATGAACGACACCGACATCCTGAGCTTCGGCCCGCGCAGCGCCCAGGTGCTCGACGCCCTCGCCCGGGCGATCTACGCCCCCGAGGCCTCGGGTCCCGTGGCGGGCGCAGCCGCGGAATCCGGTGAGTCGAGTGAGTGACCTGGTGACGGATGCCGTCACGCCGCCGTCCTCCCCCGCATCGCGGAGCCGCGCCGAACCGCCCGCGGCCACGCACGCGCCAGGCGCGCCGGCCGCCGCATCCGCGCCCCGGCGTCGCCCCACTCGAGCGGCGATCCTGTTCACCGGCCTCGCCGTGACGCTCATCGGCGTCATGCTGCTGGCCGCGTGCAGCGGGCAGCTGCCCATCGCGCCGGGCGAGGTGTGGAACTCGCTGCTGCGCGGCCTCGGCGTCGACCTGCCCGCCGCCGCGGTTCCGACGACCGATGCCGCGCTCTGGAGCATCCGCTTTCCCCGCATCATGATGGCCGTGGTCATCGGAGCGGCCCTCGCCGCGGCCGGAACCCTCATGCAGGCCGTGTTCGCTAACCCGCTCGCCGAGCCCGGAGTCGTGGGAGTCTCGTCGGGCGCGGCCCTCGGCGCCGCAGCCTCGATCGTGTTCGGCTGGGCCTTCCTCGGCGAGTGGACCATCGCCGTGGCCGCCTTCGCCGCCGGCCTCGTGACCACCCTGTTCGTCTACCTGTCGAGCCGCTCGGGCGGCAAGACCGAGGTCGTGACGCTGGTGCTCACCGGCATCGCGGTGAATGCGTTCGCCGGGGCCGCGCTCGCCCTGCTCATGTTCCTGGGCGACGCCGGATCGCGCGAGCAGATCGTGTTCTGGCAGCTCGGCTCGCTGAACGGATCGCGCTGGCAGCAGTTCGCCGTCGTCGCGCCGCTGGTCGTCGCCGGGCTCGTCGTCGCCTTCCTGCTCGCGCGCACCCTCGACCTGTTCTCGCTCGGCGAGCGCGGAGCCCGGCACCTGGGCGTCAACGTGGAGGGCGTACGCATCGTCGTGGTCGTCGTCGTCGCCGTCCTGGTGTGCGCGGCCGTCGCCTTCGCGGGCATCATCGCGTTCGTCGGACTCGTGGTGCCGCACCTCATGCGCATGATCATCGGCCCCGCGCATCGCGGCCTGCTCGCCGCGAGCGTGCTCGGCGGCGCCGTGCTGCTGCTCGCCGCCGACCTCGTGGCCCGCACGGCCGTGCCGATGGCCGACCTGCCCATCGGCCTGCTCACCTCGCTCATCGGCGGACCGTTCTTCTTCTGGCTGCTGCGTCGCACGCGGCGGCGGGCCGGGGGCTGGGCGTGACCACCGATTCCGGTGCATCAGGCACGGCGACGGATGCAGCACCTCATCCCGTGCTGACTCCCTCCCTCTCCGCCCGGGACGTCAGCGTGGTGGTCGACGGCGCCACCCTGCTCGACGGCGTCGACTTCGATGCCCGTCCCGGCGAGGTGCACGCCCTGATCGGACCGAACGGCGCCGGCAAGTCGACGCTGCTCGGGGTGCTCGCCGGTGACAGGCCCGCGGCATCCGGCAGCGTGCAGGTGGAAGGGCGGCCGATCGGCTCGTGGCGCCTGCGCGAGCTGGCGCGCACCCGTGCCGTCCTTCTCCAGCAGCACGACGTGTTCTTCCCGTTCACCGTGGGCGAGGTCGTGGCCATGGGGCGCGCGCCGTGGCGAGGCACCGCCGCCGAGGACGACGACGACCGCCTGATCGCCGCGGCACTCGCCCAGACCGACGTCGCCCATCTCGTCACGCGTACAGTGCCGTCGTTGTCGGGTGGCGAGCGAGCAAGGGTCGCGCTGGCCCGCGTGCTCGCCCAGGGCGCGCCGACGCTGCTGCTCGACGAGCCGACGGCGGCTCTCGACCTGCGTCACCAGGAGGACGTGCTGCGCATAGCCCGGGCCCGCTCGCGGTCGGGCGACACCGTGGTGGTCGTGCTGCACGACCTCAACCTGGCGGCGGCCTACGCCGATCGCATCACACTGGTCGCCGGTGGACGCGTGGTGGCATCCGGCAGCCCGGAAGCCGTTCTCACGGCCGAGCGCATCTCGGAGGTCTACGGGCAGCCGGTCGAGGTGATCCCGCATCCGCGCACGGGGGCGCCGCTGATCCTGCCGCTGCGGTGAGCTGCACCCCCGCCCACCCTCGCCTGCCCCGCTCGCTGAGGCCGGGACGGAGTCCGCGGCCGAAGCGCTTGCACGAGCCGCGACCCCGAAGCACTTCGGAGCGCTTCGGACGTCGCTGCGCTCGGTCCTCAGCGAGCGAAAGGTGCGGCTACCGCACCACCGGCAGCAGCCCGTCGAGCTGCGCACGCTGACCCGAGGCATGCACCCGGCCGGAGCCGAGAGCGTCGTCCCAGGCCTCGGCGCCCGTGGCGAGCGCCAGCCAGGTCGCCGCATCCGTCTCGATGACGTTCGGCGGCGTTCCGCGCGTATGCCGGGGCCCCTCGATGCACTGCGTCGCCCCGAACGGCGGAACCCGCACCTCGACGGTGTTGCCCGGAGCACGATCGGCGAGAGCCTG
>LMOK01000004.1:23322-27511 GCA_001423545.1 Leifsonia sp. Leaf325 | reverse complement strand
GCGGATGCCGCATCCGCCTGCCACAACCGCAGGGCGGCCAGCCCCTGACCCTCATCGATGCGCGCGCGTCCCATGGCTCCATCCTCCCGCGCGCCCGCCCGTCCACGCACCCGTCGAGTTGCCCATTTCCGCCAGTGTCGGGCGCAGATGACTCACGGAAGTGGGCAACTCGGCGAATCCCCTACCCTTGAGGGCGTGAAGATTCTCGTTCTGGGCCCGGGCGCGCGCGAGCACGCCATCATCACCGCACTGCTCGCGGATGCCGCCGGCCACGAGGTCATCGCCGCTCCCGGTAACGCGGGCATCGCCGGCGACGTACCCGTGTTCCCGATCGACGCCGAGAATCCGGATGCCGTCGCCGCCCTCGCGGTCGAGCACAACGTCGACCTCGTCGTCGTCGGGCCCGAGGCGCCCCTCGTGGCCGGCGTCGCCGACGCCGTGCGAGCCGCCGGGATCCCCGTGTTCGGCCCCGATCAGGCCGCCGCCGCCCTCGAGGGATCGAAGACCTTCGCCAAGCGCATCATGGACGCCGCCGGCGTTCCCACCGGCCGCGCCGTGCGTGCAGCCTCGGTGGAGGAGGCGTCGGCCGCCCTCGACGACTTCGGTGCCCCCTACGTCGTGAAGGCCGACGGCCTCGCCGCGGGCAAGGGCGTGCTCGTGACGAGCGATCGCGCCGCGGCCGTCGCCCACGCCGCCCAGTGGGCTCCGCGCGGGGGCGTGCTGATCGAGGAGTTCCTCGACGGTCAGGAGGTCTCGCTGTTCCTGCTCTCCGACGGCGAGCACGTGCTGCCCCTCTCGCCGGCCCAGGACTTCAAGCGTCTGCTCGACGGCGACGCCGGACCCAACACCGGCGGCATGGGCGCCTACTCGCCGCTGCCCTGGCTCACCGAGGAGTTCGGCTCGGAGCAGGCGTTCGTCGACGAGGTCATCAAGACGATCGCGCTCCCCACCGTGCGCCAGCTCGCCGCCGAGGGCACGCCGTTCGTCGGCCTGCTCTACTGCGGGCTCATCCTCACGTCGAAGGGCATCCGCGTCATCGAGTTCAACGCCAGGTTCGGCGACCCCGAGACGCAGGTCGTGCTCCCCCGCCTCGAGACGCCGCTCGCCGGACTCCTGTTCGCGGCCGCCACGGGCACCCTCGGCGAGCTCGAGCGCCCGGTCTTCTCCGACACCGCCGCGGTCACCGTCGTCATCGCCAGCGAGAACTACCCCGAGCCGCCGATCACCGGTCGCATCCTCTTCGGGCTCGCGGATGCAGCATCCGTCGACGGCGTGCACCTCGCCCACGCGGCCACCGCCCACGGCGCCGAGGGCACCGATGCCGCCGGCGAGCTCGTCGCCACGGGCGGCCGCGTGCTCAGCGTCGTCGCCGTCGGAGCCGACTTCGGCGAGGCGCGCGCCCGCGCCTACGACGCCCTCGGCCGCATCGGGCTCGAGGGCGGGCAGTTCCGCACCGACATCGCCGCGAAGGTCTCCTGACCGACGCTCGCCCTCGCAGGCTGCGCCGCTCACCCCGGCGCAGGCTGCATGCGATCCAGCAGGCTGGAATCGTGCGATTCCAGCCTGCGGAGCGGCGCCCAGCCTGCCGGGCGGCATCCGCGGCGGCGTACGGCCGTGCGTCCAGCCGCTCGAAAGTAGACTGGGCGCGTGACCGCGACGCCAGGACAGACGCCAGACCCGACGCCAGCCCCGACCGCCGATGAGGGCCTTCCGGGCTTCACCCGCGTCTACTCGGGCAAGGTGCGCGACCTCTACGAGCCCGTCGACCCCGCCGATGCCACCATGCTCGTCGTCGCGAGCGACCGCGTCAGCGCCTTCGATCACGCCCTCGAGCCCGGCATCCCGGGCAAGGGCGAACTGCTGACCACCCTCAGCCTCTGGTGGTTCGACCAGCTGCGGGTGCCGAACCACCTCGTGCCCGATCACCGCGTCGACGGATCCAGCCGCATCCCGGCGTCCGTCGCGGGTCGCTCGATGCTGGTGAAGAAGCTCGACATGTTCCCGATCGAGTGCGTCGTGCGCGGCTACCTCACCGGCTCGGGGTGGAAGGAGTACCAGGCGACGCAGACCGTGTGCGGCCTGAAGCTTCCCGCCGGGCTGGAGAACGGCGACCGTCTGCCCGAGCCCATCTACACCCCGGCGTACAAAGCGCCGATGGGCGAGCACGACGAGAACATCAACTTCGAGCAGACCGTGGAACTCGTCGGACCCGTCGTCGCCGCCGAGCTGCGCGACCTCTCGCTGGCGATCTTCGCGCAGGCCTCGCACGTGGCCGAAGGGCGTGGGGTGATCCTCGCCGACACCAAGTTCGAGTTCGGCGCCGACCGCGAGAGCGGGGTCACGACGCTCGCCGACGAGGTGCTCACCAGCGATTCCAGCCGGTACTGGGATGCCGAGGCCTGGCGCACGGGAACGACCCCCGCCGAGCGGATGGCCAGCTTCGACAAGCAGATCGTGCGCGACTGGCTCGCCGCCAACTGGGAGGACGACGGCGTGACGCCCCCGCCCACCCTGCCGAGCGAGATCGTCGAGCGCACGGCGCTGCGCTACCGCGAACTGCTCGAGCGCCTCACCGGCGACGCCGTCTGAGTTCGGTCTGAAGTCGATCTGCGCTCGGTCTGAGCTGGATCGGGGTCGCAAGTCGAGCTCGCTGTCGATTCGGGGCGGCATCCGTTCGTCGTCCTGATGAGCGCCCACCAGCGGCGCCGGACAGGAGACGACCATGACCACCCTGCTCGACCTCGACCGCGAGATCGATGAGACCGAGATCGGCTGGCTGCTCTCGAAGCGGGCCTCGGCCGTGAAGGCCAGAGACGCCGACTACCTCGTGTCGCGCTTCGCCCCCGGATCGACCGGCTTCGACCTTCCCCCGGCACTGAACTCCCACGGATCGGCGGTGACGGATGCCGCAGGCCTGCGCGACTGGTTGGACGGGTTCGAGGACTCCATCGAGTACTCCGTGCGCGACCTCGCCGTCGTGGTCGGGAATGACGTGGCGTTCGCGCACAGTGTCGATCGCTTCACGGCCACGCCCATCGGCGGACGGCGCTTCCAGCTCTGGCTGCGCGTGACGACGGGACTGCGCCGCACGCGCGGGGTCTGGCTCATCACCCACGAGCACCGGTCTGTTGCGACGCCGCCGGAGTGACGCTGCCGCCGCCCGGCCGCGATGCCGCAGCGCTACTGTGGGAATACCCTCCACAAATTAGTTGTTGCGACAATCATGACCGACACTGCATCCGATCTCCTCGCCCCCGACACCGGTATGGGCGCCGTCACCCTGCGGGTGGGCGACCTCGACGCGATGATCGCGTACTACCGCGACGGCGTGACCCTCGAGCTGATCGCGAACGACGGGGGCACGGCGGTGCTCGGTCGCGGCACGACGCCGATCATCATCCTGCAGCACGCCCCCGAGCTGAAGGCGGCCGAGCCGCGGAGCGCCGGACTGTTCCACACGGCCATCGTGTTCGACTCGCAGACGGCCCTGGCTCTCGCCATCTACTCCGTGGCGACGCGCTATCCGGGCACCTTCACGGGCAGCGCCGACCACCTGGTGAGCGAGGCGTTCTACTTCACGGACCCCGAGGGCAACGGAGTCGAGCTGTACTGGGACCGGTCACGCACCACCTGGAGCTGGGCGCACGGGCAGATCGAGATGGCGACGCTCTACCTCGATCCGAACGCCTACCTGCAGGAGCACCTCAGCGAGGTCGCGCTCGAGTCGGCCGCCGCCGCCCCGTTCGGAACGGCCGTCGTGGGACATGTGCACCTGTCGGTCGGCGACGTGGCGAGCGCGCGGGCGTTCTACGTCGACAAGCTCGGCTTCGAGACGACCGCCGCACTCGGCGACTCGGCACTGTTCGTGTCGGCAGGCGGCTACCACCACCACATGGCCATGAACACGTGGAACAGCGCCGGCGCCGGCAGGCGGGGTCTCGCCCTGGGGCTCGGCCAGGTCGACATCGTGGTGCCGAGCGCCGACGACATCGGAGCCCTCGACGAACGGATGCGGCACTACGGCGTGAAGACTCGCGACGACGGTCGGACGGTCGCCTTCGAGGACCCCTGGGCGAACCTGATCAACGTCACGGTGCGCTGAGTCCCCGCTTGCGGTGGGCCGCACGAAGTGCGCTTCGACCGCGAACTCCGTCCGGGCCTCAGCGAGCGGGTAGTAGGTCGAGCAGCT
>LMOK01000004.1:662-23263 GCA_001423545.1 Leifsonia sp. Leaf325 | reverse complement strand
GGGACGAAAACGTGGCCGACGAAGTCGACCGGGTTTTCGTCCCGCCATTTCAGCCGAGAGGGCTAGTCGTCCGAGAGCTCGATGGTGACCTCGATGTTGCCGCGGGTCGCGTTGGAGTACGGGCACACCTGGTGCGCGGCGTCGACGAGCGCCTGGGCCTGCTCGCGCTCGACCTCGGGCAGCGAGACCTCGAGCAGCACGGCGAGCTGGAACCCGCCCTGGCCGTTCGGCGTGATGTCGACACGGCCGCCGACGGTGGAGTCGACGAGCTTGACCTTCTGACCCCGGGCGACGGCGTGCAGCGCGGAGTGGAAGCAGGCGGCGTAGCCGGCGGCGAAGAGCTGCTCGGGGTTCGAGCCGAGGCCCGATCCGCCCATGCCTGCGGGAACGGCCATCTCGAGGTCGATGCGACCGTCGGTCGAGCGCACGTGGCCGTTGCGGCCCTCGCCGGTCGAGAGGGCTTCGGCGGTGTAGAGAACGTCCATCATCTTCTTTCCTTATGTTGCGGCATCCGTCGGCGTGCGCAGCCCGACGGTCACCTCATTCATCCCGGCGGTCAGCTCGCGCAGCGTCTGCAGGAGTGCAGGTGCGGTCTCAGCCGAGAGCCGGGTCGCTTCCGCGACGCAGCGCGGAACGTCTTCGAGTTCGGTGCGGAGTTCGGCGCCCCGCGCGGTCGGCGTCACCATGACGACCCTCTCGTCACGGCCGTCGCCTCGGCGGCGCTCGACCAGGCCGCGCTCCTCGAGCCGCTTCACCAGCGGCGAGAGCGTTCCGGAGTCGAGCCCGAGGTGGTCGCCGAGGCGGCGCACCGACGCCGTGCCCTCGGTCCAGAGCAGCACCAGCACGAGGTACTGCGTGTAGGTGAGGCCCCACGGTGCAAGCAGCTCGCGGTAGGCGACGCTGGTCGCGTGCGAGGCGCGATAGAGCGCGAAGCACACCAGGGGATCGAGGGGAGACGGATGCACGGCGCCGTCTGGCGACATCGTCGTCGCGGGTGCGGAGGGGGTGGCCATACCTAAACCGTTGCACACAATTGAGTTGTGCACAACCGGTACCGCACGAGCGGGAGGATGATGAGCAGCGAGATCGTTAGGCTGGAACCCCACTCACCTGGAGGCATCCGTTGGCGATCGAGAAGAACACGCGGGAATTCGACGCGGGAATCGTCACCGACTTCCGGGAGCGGATGAGCTACGGCGGCTACCTCGACCTCGAGACCCTGCTGAGTGCCCAGAACCCCGTGAGCGCCCCCGAGCACCACGACGAGTTGCTGTTCATCATCCAGCACCAGACCACCGAGCTCTGGCTGAAGCTCATGCTGCACGAGCTCGCCAGCGCCCGCGACCTGCTGCGCGCCGACGAGCTGCCGCAGGCCCTCAAGCGCGTCGCCAGGGTCAAGCACATCCAGCGCACGCTCACCGAGCAGTGGTCGGTGCTGGCCACCCTGACTCCCACCGAGTACGCGGAGTTCCGCGGCTTCCTCGGCAACTCGAGCGGCTTCCAGTCGTACCAGTACCGTGCCGTGGAGTTCGTGCTCGGCAACAAGAACCGTCGCATGCTGAGCGTGTTCGAGTCCGATGCCACCGCTCACGCCCTGCTCAGCGAACTGCTCGAGGCGCCGAGCATCTACGACGAGTTCCTGCGCTACCTCGCCCGCACCGGGCACGCCGTTCCGCAGCACATCCTCGACCGCGACGTCACCGAGGCCTGGGTCTTCGACGAGTCTCTGGTCGGCGTCATCCGCGACATCTACGAGGACGCCCACGACAACTGGTCGGCCTACGAGGCCTGCGAGGAGTTCGTCGACCTCGAGGAGAACTTCCAGCTCTGGCGCTTCAGGCACCTGAAGACCGTGCAGCGCACGATCGGCATGAAGACGGGCACCGGCGGATCGACGGGCGCCGCCTTCCTGCAGAAGGCCCTCGAGCTCACCTTCTTCCCCGAGCTCTACGCCGTGCGCACGCGCATCGGCCAGCCACCGGTGGAGTCGCCCGAGCCGACAGCATGATCGCGCCGGAGTCCACACCATGATCGCGCACGAGCACCCAGCATGATCGAACCGGAGCACTCAGCATGATCGAAGAGGGCCTGCTCCTCGGCGTCGAGGAGTACTGGGCGGCCGGCTGGCACGGGCGCACCCTGTTCACCGTCCGCGACGGCATGCTGCATCCGTCGACGGATGCCGCAGCCACCGCAGACCTCGACCTGCCGGGAACCCTGTTCCCCCGCCTCACCGACCACCACGTGCACCTCGGCCTCGTCGATGCCGAACGCCTGCTGCCGGCCGGCATCACGAGCGTCGTCGATCTCGGGTGGATCCCGGAGGTCGCGGCCGGCTGGCACACCGACAGCCGCTACCCCGGATCCACGCTGCCCGAGGTGCGCATGGCGGGCGGACTCCTCACCTGCGCGGGCGGCTATCCGGCCGCGAGCGGCTGGGCACCGGCGGGGGCGACCGTCGAACTCGCCGGCCCCGACGACGCCGAGGAGGCGGTCCGAGCGCAGGTCGCCCTGGGCGCATCCGTCATCAAGATCACCCTCAACTCCGTGGCCGGGCCCGTGCCGAGCGACGACCTGCTCACGGCCATCGTCCTCGCCGCGCGGGCCCACGGAGTGCCCGTCGCCGCCCATGCCGAGGGCGTCGGCATGGCCCGGCGCGCCCTCGACGCCGGAGTGAACGCGTTCGCGCACACCCCGTTCAGCGAGCATCTCGACACCGAGCTGATCGCACGCATGTCGCGCGCGGGCACCGCCATGATCTCCACCCTCGACATCCACGGCTGGGGCGCCCCCACACGGGCCTTCGTTATCGCCCAGGACAACCTGCGCCGATTCGCCGCCGCCGGCGGTCGCGTGCGCTACGGCACCGACCTCGGCAACGGACCGCTCCCGATCGGCGTCAACTCCCGCGAGCTGACGGCCATCGCCGACGCCGGGCTCGACCGCGACGCCGTCATCGAGTCGATTGCCGGATCGTGGACGCCCGACGCCGTCGGCCCCCGCTTCGCCTGGGTGCCGGGTCTCCCGCCGACCCACGCCGGAGACGTTCCCGCCTGGCTGTCGACAGCCCGCGGCACCACCATCGACTATCTCGAGGAGACCCTGGCATGACCGCAGCCCCCACCCCCGATCCGCATCTGTCCTTCGCGCGACGCATGGACCGCTCCGACGGCCTCGCGCACTTGCGCAAGCGATTCGTGGGGGTGACGGATGCCGCCGACGGCGCTGCCCTCGAGGCCGTCGTCGCCTACCTCGACGGCAACTCCCTCGGGCGACCGACCATCGCCACGGGCGAGCGGCTGCAGCGCTTTGTGACCGAGGCGTGGGGCGGCCGGCTCATCCGCGGCTGGGACGAGGAGTGGCTCGACCTGCCGTTCGCGATCGGCGACGCACTGGGCCGTGCTGCTCTGGGAGCGGCATCCGGTCAGACCTACATCGGCGACTCCACGACCGTCACCCTCTACAAGCTGGCCCGGGCCGCGGCCGACGCGCAGCTGTCACGCGATCCGGCTCGCACCGAGATCGTCGTCGACACCGACAACTTCCCGACGGATCGCTATGTGCTCGACGGCATCGCCGGCGAGCGCGGCATGAGCATCCGCTGGATCGTCGCCGACACCGAGGCCGGGGTCACGCCCGAGCAGGTCGCGGCCGTCGTCGGTCCGCAGACCGCGCTCGTCGTTCTCAGCCACGTGGCCTACCGCTCGGGGTTCCTGGCCGACGTGCCGGCCATCACGCGCATCGCGCATGACGCGGGCGCCCTCGTGCTGTGGGACCTCTGCCACTCGGCAGGCTCCGTGCCCACCGAGCTCGACGCCTGGGGTGTCGACCTCGCCGTCGGCTGCACCTACAAGTACCTCAACGGCGGGCCCGGCTCTCCTGCCTTCGGCTACGTGCGCGCCGACCTGCAGGAGGTGCTCGCGCAGCCCATCCGCGGCTGGCTCGGTTCGGCCGATGCCTTCGAGATGGGTCCGGAGTACGTTCCCGCCCCGGGCATCAGGCGCTTCATCAGTGGTACTCCGGCGATCGTCGGCATGCTCGCCATGCAGGACACCATCGCGATGATCGCGGATGCCGGCATGGAGGCCGTCCGCGCCAAGTCGGTGGCGCTCACCGAGTTCGCGATCACCCTCGCCGACGACTGGCTTGCGCCGCTCGGGGTGAACGTGGCCTCGCCCCGCGACGCCGAGCGCCGCGGCGGCCACGTGACCCTGTCGCACCCGGCGATGCGCGAGGTGACGGCCCTGCTCTGGCAGCAGGATGTGATCCCCGACTACCGCGATCCCGGCGGCCTCCGCATCGGCCTGTCGCCGCTCTCGACCAGCTTCCAGGAGACCCATGCCGGTCTCGCCGCCGTGCGCGAGACCCTGCGCGGAGTACTCCGAGAGCAGGCGGGGCTGGCGTAGGCGCGGTTCAGCACCAGCACCAGCACGCGCACGCGGACGCGACCGGCCTCGAAGACGATCCCGACGCAACGGATCAGACGCGCTCGAACACCGCGGCGAGGCCCTG
The DNA here is from genome assembly GCA_001423545.1 of Leifsonia sp. Leaf325. Lineage (GTDB taxonomy): Bacteria > Actinomycetota > Actinomycetes > Actinomycetales > Microbacteriaceae > Orlajensenia. Next base: position 18,751 of record LMOK01000004.1, on the reverse strand, counting down.
TCCGCCGCCGATGCACATGGTCTCCAGGGCGAGGGAACCGTCGAGCGCCGGCAGCTCGTGCGCCAGCGTCGCGAGCATGCGCAGGCCCGTCGCGCCGATCGGATGCCCGATCGAGATGCCGCTTCCCCGCGGGTTCAGACGGGGGTCCTCCGCGTCGACGCCCCAGTCGGCCAGGCAGGCCAGGACCTGCACCGCGAAAGCCTCGTTCAGCTCGACCAGGTCGAGGTCGTCGAAGCCCAGCCCGGCCCGTCGAAGCGCCAGGTTGGTGGCCGAGACAGGTGCGACCCCGAATCGCTCCGGTTCGTTGCCCGTGACCGCCCACGATCGCAGCCGCAGCATCGGGATGAGGCCGAGCTCGGCCGCCCGGTCCGGCGTGGTGACGATGGCCGCTGCCGCGGCGTCGTTCTGGCCGCTCGAGTTCCCCGCGGTCACAGTGGCCGCGGCATCCGACCTCGACAGCACGGCACGGAGCGACGCGAGCGCCTCGAGCGAGGTGTCGGCCCGCGGATGCTCGTCCCGATCGACGCGCGTGGGGCCACGGCGCCCGGGCACCTCGACCGCGACCAGTTCGGCGTCGAACGCGCCCGACTCCTGGGCTGCGACGGCACGCTGGTGCGAACGCAGGGCGAGGGCGTCCTGCGCCTCGCGGCTGATCCCGTACTCGGCGCGCAGCGTCTCGGCCGTGCCCACGTTGCCATCGGGGGTCGGATGGTCGCGCCCACCGACGGTCTCCCGTCCGCGGGCGAGCGCATCGTGCAGGAGCAGCCCTCCCGGCGGCAGGCCGCGCCTGCCCTCCACGGTGTAGAACGGCGCATTGCTCATCGACTCGGCACCGAGGGCCACGACCACGTCGCTGACGCCGGTCTGCACCTCCATGGCCGCGTTGAGCACGGCCTGCAGGCCGCTGCCGCAGCGGCGGTCGAGCTGATAGCCGGTCGCCGTCACCGGAAGCCCGGCGTCGAGCGCCGCGACCCGTCCGAAGGCCGGCGCCTCCATGGTCGGGTAGCCCTGCGCCGCGATGACGCCGTCGACGGCGGCGGGGTCGATGCCGCTGCGCTCGATGACGGCACGCAGCACCGTCGTCGCGAGCTCCAGCGCCGAGACCGCGGCGAGCGAGCCGCCCATCCGTCCCACGGGTGTGCGCAGCGGAGAGCAGATGACGACCTCGCGCAGTTCGGTCATGATGCTCCGTCCAGGGCGGGGTCGATCGAGAGGGGGGCGCCGGTCGCCGCGACGACCTGTTCGAGGCTCACGCCGTCGGCGAGTTCGCGAAGCACGAGGCCGTCTGCCGTCACGTCGATGACGGCGAGGTCGGTGATGATGCGATCGACGCAGGCACGGCCGGTGAGAGGCAGGGTGCATTCCGGCACGAGCTTCGCCGTGCCGTCCTTGGCGACATGCTCCATCACCACGATCACCCTTTCGGCACCGTTGACGAGGTCCATCGCGCCGCCCATGCCCTTGACCATCTTGCCCGGCACGGCCCAGTTGGCGATGTCCCCACCTGCCGAGACCTGCATGGCCCCGAGCACGGCCGTCGCGATGCGTCCGCCGCGGATCATTCCGAAGGAGGCGGCGGAGTCGAAGTAGCTCGCTCCGGGGAGCACGGTGACGGTCTCCTTGCCCGCATTGATGAGCTTCGGGTCCTCCTCCCCCTCCCACGGATACGGGCCGACACCCAATATGCCGTTCTCGGAATGCAGGACCACGTGGGTGCCGTCCGGCAGGTGGTTGGGGATGAGGGTCGGCAGCCCGATGCCGAGGTTGACGTAGCTGCCGTCCTCGAGTTCCTCGGCCGCGCGTGCGGCCATCTCATCGCGGGTGCGCGGCATCAGTCGGTCTCCTCGTCCTCGGTCGTGCGGGGCCTCGGCCTGACCGTCGCCTTCTCGATCGGCAGTTCCGTCGCCTGTTCCGGCGTCAAGTGCACGACCCTGTCGACGTAGATTCCCGGCAGGTGCACGTCGTCGGGGCCGAGCACCCCCGGCTCCACGAGCTCGTCGACCTCGGCGATCGTGATGCGTCCGGCCATGCCGGCCAGCGGGTTGAAATTGCGCGTCGACTTCTCGAAGCGCAGGTTGCCGTGGCGATCGCCGACGGCAGCCCGCACGAGGCCGTAGTCGGTGCGGATGGCCTGCTCGAGCACGTACTCGCGCGCGCTGCCGAAGACGTCGAATGGGCGGAGCTCCTTCGGGAGGCTGGTGAGCGCCACAGTGCCGTCGGCGGCGTAGCGCAGCGGCATCCCGCCCTCCGAGACGGCCGTTCCGGCCCCCGTCGCCGTGTAGAAAGCCGGAATGCCGACCCCACCGGCACGCAGTCTCTCGGCGAGAGTTCCCTGGGGGGTCAGCTCGACCTCGACCTCGCCGCCGAGGTACTGACGGGCGAACTCCTTGTTCTCGCCGATGTACGACGCGATCACCCGACGGATGCGGCCGGCCCCGAGCAGCTCGCCGAGCCCCCAGCCGTCGACTCCGCAGTTGTTGGAGACGACCTCGAGGCGGTCCACCCCGCTCGCGAGCAGCGCGCGGATCAACACGATCGGAACCCCCGAGAGCCCGAAGCCGCCGACGGCGAGCGACGCGCCGGCCGGGATATCGGCGACGGCCTCGGCTGCACTGGCGACGGTCTTATCCATGGGTGGGCTCTCCTGGGGTGGTCGGTTCGGCGAAGACCTCGCGCATGATGGCGGTGGCCGCGTTCGCGGCCGGGAGGCCGGCGTAGAGCGCCGTGTGCAGGATGACCTCGGCGATCTCAGCACGGCTGAGGCCGTTGCGGATGGCCGCACGCACATGCATGCGGATCTCGGCATGATGGCCACCGGTCACCAGCGACGCGAGCGTCGCGATGCTGCGTTCCCGGCGCGAGAGCTCGGGACGGGCCCAGACCTCCCCCCACGCGTAGCGCGTGATGAAGTCCTGGAATGGAGCGGTCTCCGCGGTGACGGCCGCGGTCGCGGCATCGACGTGGGCGTCGCCCAGCACCGAGCGCCGCACCGCCATGCCCGAGGCGCGCGCGTCGGTCGGAGTGTGCTGTTCGATGAGCTCCCGCAGCAGTGCAGCAGAAGCCACCGGTTTCTCGAGCGGGGCGAGGTGAGCGGCTCCGGCGATCTCGGCGAAGGACGCGGAGGGCAGGGCATCGGAGAAGTCGCGCATCGACGCGGTCGTCGTGACGAGGTCGTACTCGCCGCTCACGACGAGGGCGGGCACCGCGATCTCGGGAAGGGATGGCGTGCGATCGAAGGAGGCGAGAGCATCCGTGCAGAGCGCATACGACTCGTCGTCGACATCGACGAGGGTGCCGAGACCGCGTGCGCCGGGGCCGCTCGGGTCCGACTCGAGGTAGCCGGGCGCGTACCAGCGCGCTGCGCTCCCCGTCACGACCGATGCCGTGCCCGACGCGCGTACCTGCGCCGCGCGCTCGGCCCAGCCCGCGGGATCGCCGATGCGCGACCCGCTGCAGAACGACGCGAACGTCAGCAGCCGCTCCGGATGCGACGCTGCGAGCTCGAGGGCGACGGCTCCGCCGAGGGAGAGCCCAGCCACGTGGAAGCGCCCGCCGCCGGCCTCGTCGACCAGGCGCAGCGTCGCCTCCGCGAGCTCGGCGATGGTGAACGGGGAGGCGGTCGCCGGGCTGGCGCCATGGCCGGGCAGGTCGATGCGCAGGATGCGCAGGATGGGCACCGCGCGCGCCACCTCGGCGACCACGCCGTCCCAGACGGCCGTCGTCGTTCCGAGTGAGGGAAGGAGCACGAGCAGGCCGCTCGACGTCGCGGTGTCGGCTGCCGGCGTGATCGACCCGAGCAGGCGGGGGATGGTCATCGGGGATCCTTCGTCGAGAGGGAGGTGAAGCGCCGGACGGCCGCGCCGACGACACGCTGCGATGCCGCGATCGTCACAGCCTCGTCGTGCTGCAGTTCCGGGCTGATGGCACGGGAGCGCTGCACCGCGTCGTGGTCGATGGTGAGAGCGGCGAGCATCGTGGATGAGGCTTCAGAACTCTCGAGCGCGATCCGCAGGAGTGCGCGGAACGCCGCCCACTCCGCATGCCACTCACCGGCCGGCCGGGCATCCTGGGAGACCGCGGCGGTGTGCACCGTCGCGAGCAGTCCGGGCGCCCGCAGCCCGTTCGCCGTCAGCAGCACGGCGTCCACGGGGTTGCGCTTGTGCGGCATGGCGGACGAGCCGCCTGTCGTCCCGAGCACCACCTCGCCGATCTCGGTGCGGGCGAGGAACCCCACGTCCCGGCCGAGCCTGCCGAGTACGGCGGTGATGAGGGCGGCGGATGCGGCGATGCGGAGGATCGGGCTCCGCTCGGTGTGCCACGTCCTGCCCGGGTCGTCGAGCCCGAGGCCCGCGGCGAGCGCGGCACGCACGTCGGGACCCACGCCTTCGCCTGTGCCGACGGCGCCGCCCAGCTGCACGGGGAAGCTGAGCGCGCCGACCTCCTCGATGGCGGAGGTGACGCCGTCCAGCCATCCGGCGGCGAGCACGCCGACGGTGCTCTGGGCGGCGTGCTGTCCGAGGGTCCGGGCGATCGCGATGGTCCGCACCTCGTTCTCGGCGAGCGCCACGAGCGCGGCGCCTGCGTCGATCAGGCGTTCCCGTGCGACACGGATGGAGCGGCTCGCCACGAGCACGAGCGCACTGTCGAGCACGTCCTGGCTGGTGGCGCCCGCGTGCACCGACGGGCCCGAGCCCGGCACGACGGACTCGGCGATGGCGCGCAGCTGCGACACGAGCGGGATGACGGGAACGCCACCGGTGCGGAGGCCATCGAGCAGAGCACTTCGGTCGATGGCCTCGGGGCTGAATGCATCCGCCACGATGTCGATGTCACGGCCCGTCAGAGCTCCGCCCGCCCAGAGCAACGCTCGCTCGACGTCGACGAGTGCCGCGAGCACGGCGTCGTCGCTCGTGGCTCCGGCCGACGCAGCAAGGGGCTCGAGGAGTCCCCAGTCGCTCCAGCCCGCGTCGCGCTCCTCAGTCATGGCTCTCCGCATCGAAATCGAGGAAGACAGTTTCGCCGTCGCCCTGCAGCCGTATATCGAAACGGTAGCTGTGCGGAGCGTCGAATGTCGCGATCAACGTCGAACGACGCGACGGATCGACGCCGCCGAGGAAGACGTCCGAGGCGTTCCGGTCCCCCTCATCGCCGAAGTACACCCGCGTGAACAGGTGGTGGGTGAGTCCCCGGGCGAAGATCGTCACGAGAATGTAGGGCGCGGCATCCGCCCGGGTCGCCCCGGGTTTGATGGTGGAGAAGTCGTAGTGTCCGCGACGATCGACGGGGGTGCGTCCGAATCCCGTCACGGTGTGGCCGTCACGGGCGAGGCTGCCGACGTCGGAGATCACGCGGCCATCGGCATCCGGATGCCAGATCTCGACGATGGCGTCGGGGATCGGATGCCCGGCCCCGTCGAACACGGTTCCGTGCAGCCGGATGGCGTCGGGATGCCACGGAGCCGCCACCCTCTCGCCGCCGGCGAACGGCAACGCGTAGCCGAAGAACGGACCGACGGTCTGGGTGGGCGTCTGCAGGAACTCGGACTCGGGTGACTCAGGCATGGTCGGCATCCTCCGGCTCCATCCAGGTGGACTTCGGGCCGGTCAGCACGACGTCCCACCGATAGCCGATCGCCCACTCCGGCCGGCTCACGTCGTGGTCGTAGCGTGCGACCAGGCGCTCCCGCGCGGCCGGGTCGACGATCGACTGGTAGATCGGGTCGAGACCGAACAGCGGGTCCCCCGGGAAGTACATCTGGGTGATGAGTCGCTGCGTGAAGGCGGAGCCGAAGAAGGAGAAGTGGATGTGCGCCGGCCGCCACGCGTTGCGGTGGTTCTTCCACGGGTAGGCGCCGGGCTTGATCGTGGTGAGACTGTAGCTCCCGTCGTCGCCGGTGATGAGTCGGCCGACACCGGTGAAATTGGGGTCGAGCGGCGCCGGATGCTGATCGCGCTTGTGTACGTAGCGGCCCGAAGCGTTCGCCTGCCAGATCTCCACGAGCTGGTTGCGCACGGGCCGGCCGTCGCCGTCGAGCACCCGCCCGGTCACGATGATGCGCTCGCCGAGCGGTTCGCCGGTGTGCTGGATGGTGAGGTCGCTCTCCTCCGCCGCGACGTCGGTGTCCCCGAAGGCCGGCGACGCCAACTCGATCTCCTCCGGGTCGGCCCGCACGAGTTCGTGGGTCGGATGCCGCAGGGCCGTGCTGCGGTACGGCAGGAAGTCGCGCGGAGGATGCACCGGAAGCGGCCGGCCGCCCGCCCGCGCCCGCTCCCTCTGCTGGGCGTGGATCTGCTCGATCTCCGCTGAGACCATCTCCTGGGTCAGCGGCTCTGCTGGAATCGTCATGATGTCCTCTTCTCTCAGAAGGGAAGGCCGGCGTACTGCTCGGCGAGACTCGCCATCGCGTGCTGCGACCCGGTCACGTACTCGAGCTGGCCGACCTGACTGCGGTAGCGGAAGGCTCGGGCTGCGGCATCCGGAACCTCGTGGTGCACGTGCAGCATCTCCGTCATCCACTGCGAGAAGTGCTGCACCTGCCACTGCCTGGCGAGCGCTCGGTCGCTGTAGCTCGCCAGCGGGGCATCGTCTCCGGCGCGCTGCTCGAGCAGCGCCCGACCGAGCATGACCACGTCGGCGATGGCGGAGTTGAGCCCCTTGGCACCGGTCGGCGGCACGATGTGCCCCGCGTCCCCCACGAGGAAGAGCCTTCCGCTCGACAGGGTCGACGTGACGAAGCTGCGCATCGGCGTGATCGACTTCTCGGTGATCGGTCCCTGCTCCAGTGTCCAGCCGTCGACCCCGAGCCGGGTCTGCAGGCCGTCCCAGATGCGCTCGTCGCTCCAGTCGTCGATCGATGCGTCCGGCTCCACCTGCAGGTAGAGCCTCGACACCCGCCGCGATCGCATCGAGTGCATGGCGAAGCCGTCGGGGTGCAGCGCGTAGATGAGGTCGTCGGTCGACGGGGCCACATCGGCGAGGATGCCGAGCCAGGCGAACGGGTAGGAGCGTTCATACGTCGTCAGCGAGCCGGAGGGGAGACTCGCCCGGCAGATGCCGTGATACCCGTCGGCGCCGACGACGAAGTCCGAGTGCACCTCGTGACGGATGCCGTCCCGCGTGTACCCGACGACGGGGTCCGTGCCGTCGGTGCCGCGGGGGGTGACGTCGGAGGCGTCGAAGACGATGTCGGAGCCGAGGCGCTCGTGCTCAGCGAGCATGTCCGTCACGAGTGCCTGCTGGCCGTAGACGGTGACCGTGCGTCCCACGAGCTCGCGGAAGTCGACGTGCCGGCGCTCGCCCTCGTACTGCAGGTGGATGCCACCGTGCTCGAGTCCGCGCTCACGAAGGTTCGCGTCGAGCCCCAGCGAGGCGACAATGTCGACGGAGCCCTGCTCGAGCACCCCGGCGCGGATGCGGCCCAGAACGTGCTCGCGGGAGCTCCGCTCGAGGATGACGAACGGAACGCCGGCCTGCGCGAGGATGTGCCCGAGCAGGAGCCCGGCCGGGCCGGCGCCGATGATGGCCACGCTCGTCTGCACTGATGAGCCTCTCGCGTCGATGGGAAGGTGCTCCCACTGTCGCGCCATCCGGCCCGCACGGCATCAACGTTTCCACTCAGTGGAAACCCAGCCGGTGATCCGACCCTACGGACGCCATCCGAGCGCGGCTGAGATTCCGCGGGCCGCCATGCGCACCCCGAGTGCGAACTGAGGCTCGGCCTTCCGCTCGACCCGCGCGATGATCGACACGGCCGCGACCACGGTCCCTGTCGCGTCGCGCACGGGGGCGGCGACCGAGAACGCCCCGCTCGTGAGTTCCTCGACCGAGGTGTCGAGGCCGGTGAGGCGGATCTCGGCGAGGCGGGCGCGAAGCTGCGCATCCGACGTCAGGGTGTTCGGGAGATAGCGCCGCGGGCCGGCCGCGAGCACGGCGTCGAAGACCTCGGGCGGCGAGAAAGCCAGCAGCACGAGCCCGACACCGGTGGCGTGCAGCGGGAGCCTCGTCCCCACATCCGAGATGACGGGAACCGCGTCACGTCCCGACAGGCGCTCGAGGTACACGGCTCCCAGGTCGTCGCGAACGGCCAGATGCACGTGCTCACGGGTGGCGTCGAGCAGGTCGTCGAGATAGGGCCGCGCGAGATCGCGGAGTCGTCGCGCGGTCGGCTGCCGGGTCCCGAGGCGCCAGAGCTTGATCCCGACCCTGTAGCGTCCATCGTCGCCCCGCACCAGGCCTCCCCACTCGACCCACTCCGCCAACAGGCGGTGCGTCGTCGAGATCGGCAGGCGTGCACGCTGGGCGACCTGGGTGAGGGTCAGCTCGTCGCCGCCCTGGAAGGCATCGGCGATGGAGAACACCTTGTCGGCGACGGAGCGAGCCGCGCCTTCGGAGTCGCCCACTCAGCCGGCGAGCAGCTTGGCCTTCGCCTCGCTGAACTCGGTGTCGGTGAGCACTCCGCTCGCGTGGAGCGCCGCGAGCTGGTTGATCTTGTCGATGAGGGGGTCCGTGGCACCGGATGCCGGAGCCTGGTCCGGCGCAGCAGCAGGCGCCGCTGCCTGCGTCGCCGAGCCGTACCGCTCGGGCTCCTGGCCCCGCTCGTACGCATCGGCATCCTGCTGGGTGGCGTACTTCTGCTGCTGGTGATGGGCGATCGCCCCAGCCGTCATGGCAGCGGTGCCGGTGATGACTGCTGTGCGCGCGACGGTGCCGATGAGTCCGGGTCGCCCGAAGCGTCGTCCGATGAGCATGGTGGTTCCCCTCGTTCCGGGATCTGTCTAACAGTCGATTCTGGGAATCGGATCAGTCCACGAGTGCCGCGACGGCGTCCTCGTGGTCGATCTGCACGTGCAGGGCCACCTCGCCACCCTGCTCGCGCAGCACTTCGTAGAGCCGGAACGCCCAGCGGTGCTCGACGGCGAGCACCAGCGCCACGGTTCCGGGTTCGAGCGCCTCTCCGACGATCTCGGCATCCGAGTCGCTGAGGAGGTCACGCGGGTCTGGAGCGAAGCTCTCGAAGCCCGGCACCTCGTCCTGCTCGATGTCGCGGGCCGAGATGAGACCCTCGGCATCACGCGTCACGACGATGGCGTCGATCACGGCGATCTTGCCGCCGTCGACGAGCTTCTCCAGTTCACCGGCGATGGCCCGCAGGCCGCCGCCCTCGGGGAAGGTCAGCACGAGCACCTCTACTGGTCCGATCGGCATCAGTGGCTCCTCCTTCATCCCGCCCACGGCAACGCTACTCGGACCACGGCGCCACCGTCACCCCTGGCACGGGCAGCGCGGCGCCGACCCGCGGAGCCACCCGATAGAATTGACGCAATCCCCCTCTCTACTCCCGGACGGAGCCTCAGGTGACCACGATCATCGTCGAGACCATGCCCAAGGCCGAACTGCTCGACCCGCAGGGCAAGGCCGTCGCCGGCGCCCTCGCCCGCCTCGGCACCAGCACCTTCGCGTCGGTGCGCATCGGCAAGCGTTTCGAGATCGTGGTCGACGGCCCCGTCGACGACGCCGTGCTCGCCGAGGTGTGCACAGTGGCCGAGGAGATCCTCTCGAACTCGGTCATCGAGGACGTCGTCGGCATCCACGTGGTCGAGGCTGCAGTCTGATGGCCACCCGCGTCGGAGTCATCACCTTCCCGGGATCCCTCGACGACCGCGACGCGCAGCGCGCCGTGCGCATCGCCGGAGCCGAGCCCGTCGCACTGTGGCACGGCTCCCACGACCTCGAGGGTGTCGACGCCCTCATCCTGCCCGGTGGGTTCAGCTACGGCGACTACCTGCGCTGCGGCGCCATCGCGAGCCTGTCGCCGATCATGACCGAGGTCGTCGCCGCCGCGAATGCCGGCATGCCCGTGCTCGGCATCTGCAACGGCTTCCAGATGCTCACCGAGGCCCACCTGCTCGAGGGCGGTCTCATCCGCAACGACCACGGCTCCTTCATCTGCCGCGACCAGGTGCTGCGCGTCGAGAACACCGACACCTCCTGGACCCGCGACTTCGAGGCCGGCGAGAACATCACCATCCCGCTGAAGAATGGCGAGGGCGGGTTCATCGCCTCCGACGAGACGCTCGACCGCCTCGAGGGCGAGGGACGCGTGGTCTTCCGCTACGTCGACGTCAACCCCAACGGCTCCCTCCGCGACATCGCCGGCATCTCCAACGAGCGCGGCAACGTGGTCGGTCTCATGCCGCACCCCGAGCACGCCGTCGAGCCCGGCTTCGGCCCCGACACCGACGTCGCCATGCGCTCCGGTGTCGACGGGCTGGGATTCTTCACCAGCGTCATCCAGCGCACTCTGGCCTCACTCTGAGAATGACGGATGCCACGGGCTCACCGGGCCCGATCTCGACGCCCGCGCCAGCACCGGGTCGCGGCTTCGCTGCGACTCCGCAGCGCTACTTCCGCGTCGTCGCCATAGCCGAGGCGATCACGTGGACGCTGCTGATCGCCGGGATGCTGCAGAAGTACGTCTTCGACGCGGGTGAGTGGGGCGTCAGCCTCGGCGGCGGACTGCACGGCTTCGTGTTCATCGCCTACGCGGCGAGTGTCGTGCTCGTCGCCGTGAACCAGCGCTGGTCCCTCGGCGTCGCGGCCGCGGGCATCGCCAGCGCCGTCGTGCCCTACGCGACCATCCCGTTCGACCTGTGGGCGGATCGGACCGGTCGCCTCGACGGCCCCTGGCGACGCGAGACCGACGGCCACCCGTCGGACGGAAGCGTCGCGAACCGCCTTCTCAGATGGGGCCTCGCACGGCCGGTGCTTGTGGCGGTTCTGGCCGTCGTCGCTGTTGCGCTCGTCTTCGGCGCCCTGCTCCTGATCGGTCCCCCCGGCGGTCGCGACTGATCCACCGGCGGTTGCTCGCCGTCCAAAGCGATCCTTGTGTTCCCCATCGGCCGTCAATACGCTGACCTTGGGTATCAACGAAAGGGCATCCACATGGCGTCAGGGCCTGTCGAGATCGTGGTCATCGGGTTCACAGAACCTCTCACGGGGAAGATCCTCCCCGAACTGAACAAGCTGGTCGAGTCGGGAGTCGTCACCATCGTCGACGGTCTGGTCGCCTCGAAGGACCTGGACGGATCGGTGACTCTTGCCGAACTCTCCGAGTCCGGCGGAGACGAGGATGCTGCCGCCCTGGCCGCCCTGCTCGACCGCGTCGACGGGCTGGTGTCCGACGAGGACGCCGAGGAGCTCGTCTCCGAGCTCGACCCCGGTACCTCGGCGGCCATCCTGGTCTTCGAGCACACCTGGGTGAAGCCGCTGCGCGACACCATCGTCGCGGCCGGCGGAGTGCTGCTCGACACCGTGCGCATCCCCGGCCCCGTGGTCGACGAGCTCGTCGCGACCGTCCCCGAGATCGACTGACCAGAAGCACGAAGGAGTAAGCACATGCGAGGAAGAATGGGACGCCCCGGGCTGATCGGCATGGCGGCACGCACCGCGGTCGTCGCGGGAACAGCCACCGCCGTGTCCGGCAATGTACAGCGACGCCAAGCGAATCGCGCACAGCAGTCCGCGGATGCCGAGGCTTACCAGCAGGAGCAACAGCAGGCGGAGTACGCGGCGCAGCAGCCTCAGTACGCGGCAGCTCCCGCGCCCGCGGCGGCCCCTGCGGCCGACGACCTGACGGCGCAGATCGAGAAGCTCGCGACCCTCAAGACCGCGGGCGTGATCAGCGAGGCCGAGTTCTCGGCGGCGAAGGCCAAGCTGCTCGGAATCTGATCCGCGGCGTCCGTCGTCGACGGGTTCTGGATCGAAACATCACGGAGCGATCGGTCGCTTCCTCCCACGGAGGAAGCGACCGATCGCTTCGTCGTCTGCGCTGCGCGGTCAGGGAGTGAGCAGCGACCCCAGCTGAACGAGTCCGAGCAGGATGCACATGCCCGCGAGCAGCGCGGGCAGCTTCATGTCGGGCAGGTCGTCGTCGGAGGCGTGCAGCTTCGCGTGCACCCGTCTGTAGCGATGTCGGGATGCCACCAGTAGCGCGACGGCGACTGGCGCCCCGATCGCCAGAACGACGAGGGCGATCGGTCCGTGCTCGAGGGTCGAGACTCTCACGACGATGAGCAGGGCCACGATGAGCGACGCCACCGTGCGGCTCCAGGCCAGTGCCGTGCGCTCGTTCTGGGCGCCCTGGTCGTAGAGGGCGGCGGGCGGATTGCCCGCCGGCGGCGCGGGCCTCACGGCGTCGGCAGTGCCAGGGCGATCACGACGCACACCCCGAACACCAGCAGCACGAGCGTGAGCACGAGCGAGAGCGACGACCCCGGCAGCGGCTTCGACTGCCGGATGGCACGCTCGGATGCCGCCCACCGCAGCAGCGACACGAACGGCAGCAGGATGGCGGCGATCGTGAGCACCCACGTGACGACCAGCCTCAGCACAGGGTCGGCCGGGACCTCGAACGCGGCCAGGGCGACCGCTGCTGCAAGAAGTCCGAGCGACGTGCGGATCCAGGCGAGGAAGGTGCGCTCGTTCGCGAAACTGAAGCGGACGTCGGGCTCGTCGCCGACCTTGTAGACCGAGCGTGGCCAGCGTTGCATGTGGTGTCCTCCCGTACCGTCTTCACGATAGCCGGACGGCACCGCCCCGGTCCGCGGCACGAGGATTCCGAACGGTCGGTCTGTAGCGCATCCGTGTCTAAGATGAGTGCACGCGAGTTCCCGATCAACGTCGATCACTGGAGATCCCATGGCACTGAGCCCCCACCCGCCCGTCGAGATTCCCGACACGTCCATCTTCGAGTACCTGTTCGGTGGGCTCGAGGCCGCCGACCTCGATGAGATCGCCCTCATCGACGGCACCTCCGGAGCCGAGACCTCCTACCGCCAACTCGTCGGGCAGATCTCTCTGCTCGCCGGGGCCCTCGCCTCCCGCGGGGTCGGCGTCGGCGACGTCATCGGCATCCTCTGCCCCAACATCCCCGCGTTCGCCACGGTCTTCCACGGCGTGCTGCGCGCCGGGGCCACGGCCACCACGATCAACTCCCTCTACACTCCCGGCGAGATCACGAACCAGCTGACGGATGCCGGAGCCCGGTGGCTCTTCACCATCTCGCCCATGCTCCCCCAGGCCGAGGCCGCAGCCGAGGCCAGCGGAATCCCGGCCGATCACCTCATCGTCCTCGACGGCGCCGAGGGCCACCCCTCGCTGCGCGATCTCCTCGGCGAGGGGAGGCAGGCACCCGACGTGAGCTTCGACCCCGCCACGCACGTCGCCGTGCTGCCCTACTCCTCGGGCACCACCGGGCGCCCCAAGGGCGTCATGCTCAGCCACCGCAACCTCATCGCGAACGTCGCGCAGTCCAGCGGCTCCATCGGCCTCGGCGACAAGGGTCTCGGCGCCGGCGACAGGGTGCTCGCCGTGCTGCCGTTCTTCCACATCTACGGCATGACGGTGCTGCTCAACTTCGCCCTCCGCGAGCGCGCCACCCTCGTCACGATGCCCAGGTTCGACCTGCCCGAGTTCCTGCGGATCGTCTCAGAGACCAAGGTCACCTGGATCTTCATCGCCCCGCCCATCGCCGTGGCGCTGGCGAAGCATCCGCTGGTCGACCAGTTCGACCTCTCGAGCGTCGAGGTCGTGTTCTCCGGGGCCGCCCCGCTCGACGGCTCGCTCGCCGGTCTCGTCGCCCAGCGCCTGGACTGCATCGTCTGCCAGGGCTACGGCATGACGGAGCTCAGCCCGGTGTCGCACTCCATCCCGGTCGAGCACCACGAGATCGACCGCGCGAGCATCGGCATCCTGCTGCCCGACACCGAGGCCCGCATCATCGACGTCGAGAGCGGCGCCGACGTCGACGTGCCGGCCGACGGCCAGAGCCCCTCGGGCGAGCTGCTCGTTCGCGGACCGCAGGTCATGCTCGGCTACCTCAACAACGACGACGCCACGGGCCGCACCCTCGACGCCGACGGCTGGCTGCACACGGGCGACATCGCCACCGTCACGGCCGACGGCGTGTACTACATCGTCGACCGGCTGAAGGAGCTCATCAAGTACAAGGGATACCAGGTGGCGCCGGCGGTTCTCGAGGCCGTGCTGCTCGGACACCCCTCCATCGCCGACGCCGCCGTCATCGGCGTGCTCGACGACGACGGCCAGGAGATCCCGAAGGCCTTCGTCGTGCTGCAGCCCGATGCCGACCTCGACGAGGCCGGCGTCATGGAGCACGTCGCATCCCACGTCGCCCCCTACGAGAAGGTGCGCCGGGTGGAGTTCATCGACGTCATCCCGAAGTCGAGCGCCGGAAAGATCCTGCGCAAGGACCTGCGCGCCCGCACCTCGGAGAGCTGACGACCGGCCGACCGCGACGAGCGCTCAGGCGCCGTCGCGGTCGAGGGTCTCCTCGACCTCCTGGTCGCTGGCACCGGTCTGGATGGGGATGGCCGAGGTGAACATGCTGGCGCGCTCCTCGGCCTCGGGGGAGCCCGAGAACAGGTTCGACTGCTCGCCCGTGTGCGGGGACGGCACGTCGACGAACGGCTCGGGCTCCGGCTCGTGCCTGCGCGACGACTTCTTCTCGGGGCGAGCGGATGCGGCATCCGGTGTCGCGTCGACGGCGACGGGGTCGACCAGCACGCGCTGGTGCGGGATCGACGTCGGGTGCTGCGTCTGCACCCACGTCACCATCTCCTCGCGCACGTAGCAGCGCAGGTCGAAGAGGGTGGGGGCGTCCGCGGCCGTCACGAGGATGCGCACGCGCACGAAGCCGCCGACGGCATCGGTCACCTGCAGTACCGAGGCGCGCTGATCCCAGAGCTCGGTGCGCTCGAGCGACGCGGCGAGCTGCTCGCGCATGAGAGAGGGGGCGATGCGCCAGTCGAGGTCGAGTTCGACCGAGCCGAGCAGGGCACTGCCCTCGCGCGTCCAGTTCTGGAACGGCTGCGTGGTGAAGTAGGTGCAGGGCAGCACGAGGTTGCGCTCGTCCCAGAGGTTCACCACGACATAGCTCAGGGTGATCTCACCGATCTTGCCCCACTCGCCCTCGACGACCACCACGTCGTCGACGCGGATCGCCTCACTGAAGGCGAGCTGGATGCCGGCGAACAGGTTCGCGAGGGTCGACTGCGCGGCCAGGCCGGCCACGACGCTCAACAGACCGGCCGACGCGAGCACACTCGCTCCGACGAGACGTACCTCGGGGAAGCTCAGCAGCACGCCGCCGATCGCGACGACCACCGCGATCACGACGACCAGGCGTCGGAGGATGGCGATCTGCGTGCGCACCCGGCGGGCGACCTTGTTGTCGGCGACGTCGATGCGGTAGCGCGCAGTGCTGAGATCCATGCCGAACAGGGCGAGCTCGCAGACGAACCACGAGCCGACGACGATCATGGCGATGAGCAGGAGATGCTCGAAGGCCGCGCGCACCTCGCTCTCGTCGAGCGTGGCGACGAGCACGATCCAGAGCCCGGCGATGAAGAGCAGCAGTCGGAACGGCCAGCGTGCGCGCTTCAGCAGGATGCGCGGCCACTCCTTGTGCCGACCGACGGCGCGCGCGATCTGCCGGGCTATCGCCGAGATCACCAGGGCGGCGATCGCCGCGATCACGACGGCCACGCCGAAGCCCAGCCACGAGTGCCATTCGAATCCGTCGAGCACGGATGCCTCCCATCGGTCGAAACATCCAGCCTACGGACACCGCCGCCACGCTTCGACCGCGGACTTCGTCCGGGCCTCGGCGATCGGTCAGGAGTACAACTCCTCCGGCACCCGCAGCGCGTAGATCGGCTTGCCGGTTCCCCAGATGAGAGCGCACGCCGCGCGCAGCAGGTCGATCGGGGCGTCGCCGCGCTTCACGATCTCCACGTTCTCGCCCTTCAGACGCACGACGGCCCTGCCCACCGTCACCTTGGCTCCGGCATCCGTCACCACGGACTCGGGATACGGTTCGCTCAGCTGGCGGAGGTCATCGAGGATGAACGTGGGCCGCTGGTCGGGCACCGCTGCCAGCACCTGCTTGGCCTTGTCGATGCCGGTGAGCACGAGAGCCGACGGCATGCCCGCCCGGTTCGCCCCGAGGATGTCGGTGTCGAGCCGGTCTCCGATGAACAGCGGGGCGCTCGCCTCGAAGCGCAGTCGAGCCTCGTCGAAGATCGCCACCTCGGGCTTGCCTGCCACGACGGGCAGACGACCCACGGCCGTGTGCACAGCAGACACGAGCGTGCCGTTGCCCGGCGCGATGCCGCGCTCCTGCGGGATCGTCCAGTCGGTGTTCGTCGCCACCCACGGGATGCCGCCGTCGCCGGGGTCCGCCAGGGCGAACGACGCCTCGGCGAGCTGCTTCCAGCCCAGCTCGGGCGCGAAGCCCTGGATGACGGCGGCGGGGGAGTCCTCGGCCGAGCGCGTCACCGCGAAGCCGGCCTTCTCGACCTCGGTCACGAGGCCGTCTCCGCCGATCACGAGGATCACGGATGCCGCAGGCACGAGCCCGGCGAGCAGACGCACTGCAGCCTGCGGCGACGTCACCACGTCGCTCGGCGCGACCCTCAGGCCGAGCTCCGAGAGATGGGTCGCCACCGAGGCATCGGTGCGCGAGGCGTTGTTGGTGATATAGCCGATGCGGGCATGCGCGGATGCCGCATTGAGGGCCTCGACCGCGAACGGAATGGCCCGCGGACCGGCGTACACGACGCCATCGAGGTCGGCGAGAACGACGTCGACACCATCCAGAGGTGTCACGCCGCTACTTCTCCGTCTCGGCATCGGTCACGGTGGCGTCGGGCTCGGTCGCATCCGTTCGGTCGGTGACGGGCTCGTCGGTGACAGGCTCGTCGGCTTCGAGAGCCTCCTCGAGGTCGGCGTCGAGCTCGGCCTCGAGCTCCTCGCCCTCCTCCTCGGCTTCGGCATCCGCCTCGATCTCGGCATCGGCGTCGGCGTTCGCCTCGACCTCGGCATCGGCGTCGGCGTCGGCGTCGGCATCGGCCGCGCGGTCCTCGGCGTACTCGCCGTCGACGTCCTCTTCCACGTCGTCGAACTCGAGCTCCTCCTCGAGCACCTCGACATAGTCGTCGTCGCCACCATCGCGCGCCGTGATCGCTGCAGCGGCACGCTCGGAGCGCTCGCGCCAGACGGCGGAGTCCTCGGTGCGGCCGAGATCCTCGAGCACGTCGGCGTAGGCCGCGAACAGTCCGGGGCTGTAGGAGAAGGCCGTGTTCGGGTCGAGCTGCGTGATCTCGAGTTCGGCGAGGGCCTCGTCGGTCTGACCGAGGTCGAGGCGGGCACCCGACATGGCGATGGCCAGGGCCACCTGCACGTCGGGGGCGAGGGTCGAACGGTCGACGGATCGCCCGAGCTCGAGGGCGCGGTCCGGGCGCCCCACTCCCCGCTCGCTGTCGACCATCAGCGGCAACTGGTCGTTCCTTCCCGAGATGCGGCGGAAAGTGCGCAGCTCACGCAGCGCCAGGGCGTAGTCGCCCACGGCGTACGCGGTGATCGCGAGGGTCTCGCGCACCACGGCGATGCGGCCGGCGCGACGAGACGCGGAGATCACGTGCTGGTGGGCGAGCTCGGGGTCATCCTCGATGAGACGGACCGCCATCACCAGATGCTTGGCCACCCACTCCGCGTTCTCTTTCGTGAGGGTCTTCAGTTCGTTGCGGGCGACGCGGTCGAGCTCGTCGGGCTCGACGCCGTCGGGCACCCAGGGGTCGTCGTGACGCGGGCGGATCATGCGCAGCTCTTCAGCGCGCCGCTCCTCCTCGGTCAGCTCGACCTCGGCCTCGAAGGCACCGCGGTCGCCGCGGGCCGGAGCGCCGTCCCGGGTCCAGAGCTTCTTCGGCGCGCGGTCGTCCTTCTTCTCCCAGGGCTTGGCTGAGGACGACCCACCCCGGTCGTCGCGCTTCTCCCACGGCTTGCCGGTGGGCGCGCCGGAGCGCTGCGGACGGTCGGAGCCGTACGGCTTCCGATCCGAGTTGTAGGGCTTGCGGTCCCCATCACGCGGGGGCTTGCGGTCACCGGCCCACGGGGCTCGGCTGTCAGCGTTGGGCGCTCCATCGCGCTTCTCCCACGGCTTCGAGCCGCCACGGTCGTCGTTCCTCTCCCACGGCTTGCGGTCGCCCGAGGGCGCACCGGAGCGCTGCGGG
>LMOK01000004.1:0-553 GCA_001423545.1 Leifsonia sp. Leaf325 | reverse complement strand
GTCCCCATCGCGCGGGGGACGGCGGTCACCACTCGGCGCGCCATCGCGCTTCTCCCACGGCTTGCGGTCACCGGAAGGTGCGCCCGAGCGCTGCGGCCGATCGGAACCAGAGGGCTTCCGCTCGGAGTTGTACGGCTTGCGGTCCCCATCACGCGGGGGACGGCTACCGCCGCTGGGTGCGCCATCGCGCTTCTCCCACGGCTTACGGTCTCCGGATGCCGCAGCAGAGCGCTGCGGCCGGTCCGAGTTGTACGGCTTGCGGTCGCCGCCGCCACTGCGAGGCGCTCCGTCGCGCTTCTCCCAGGGCTTCTTGTCGCCGTCCCCGCGGGAACCTCCGGAGCTGCCCGACCGCGCCGGCCGATCGTCGTCGCGCTTCGGTGCTCGGTCTCTGGGTGGGTAGTCGCTCACGGGGGAATCCTTCTCTTGCGAAAGGCGCGCGAACCGGTCGCGCCGCCCTCGCCATTATCGCGGGGTCGCTGTTGAATTTGTGTTAAATGCGAAAAGGCCACCCAGTGTGTGGGTGGCCTTTTCGTGAGTTAAGTCCGGCGGTGTC
>LMOK01000003.1:1125934-1210241 GCA_001423545.1 Leifsonia sp. Leaf325 | reverse complement strand
TCGGATGCTCCCCGCTTCACACCCCAAAAGGCGATCAACTCGAAGGCAACTTCTCTATATTACCCGTCTCGTTCTCGCTGTCAAATCGAGTGTCTCGCGGCGGATCAAGCGTCCTGATTCGGACTGACTCGACCTTCGCGACTCGAAGCGTGACGCTTGTACGAGAGCGGGTGAACCCCTGACGCAGATGTAGTCCGAAGACTTTTCGTCTGTGTGTTCCAGGGGGTGATCCCCACTTGAGGCCGGCGAGCGAATCCGCCCTGCCGCACCTTTGGGGTGATGAGTAATAATTTACGTCGCAGGAACGTCCGCCGCAAATCTGGCATGTTGCCCGGGCGTGTCGCTCGGATCTCCCCCTGAATTCCGGGGATCAGGCTCGAAGGAGACTGAACACCTCGTAGTCGGAGAGCTGCTCGCGGCCGCCCAGTCCCTCGAGCTCGAGCGTCACGGCGACGCCCGCGACGCTCCAGCCGGCGCGTTCGATGAGCCGGCAGGCCGCCTGCGCCGTGCCCCCTGTTGCGAGCACGTCGTCGATCACGAGCACCCGTGATCCGGCGGGGAGTTCGTCCTCGTGCACCTCGAGGCTCGCGACGCCGTACTCCAGTTCATAGGTCTCGGTGATGACGCGGCGGGGGAGCTTGCCGGCCTTCCTGACCGGCAGCACTCCAGCACCGGTGAGGATCGAGGCGCCGCCCGCGATGATGAAGCCGCGAGCCTCCAGCCCGCCCAGGATGTCGAACCTCCCGGCGAACGGCGCCACCAGCGCCTCGCACATGACCCTGAAGGCTGCGGCATCCGAGAAGACAGGAGTCAGGTCCTGGAACTGGATGCCCGCTTCGGGGAAGTCGGGGATCACGTGGATCCGTGCGGACACCTGTTCGGCTGCAGTCGGGTTGCTCACGCAGTCAGGCTAACCCGGCGCACGCCTCGGGCGCCGCCGGCGGTCAGGCATCAGCGGGCGGGAAGGACGGATCGAGCCCCGCCCGCCGACGGTAGACTGGGCGCGTCAGGCTGTCCCGCTGAGATCGCCCGCGCCACGCGCCGGGCCCGGTCGAAGCGTCCCCCTTCTTCTGGAGTTCGCCACCCGTGACCACCACGCCTTCCACTCCCACCGTGCCCGTGCTCGACACCGTCGAGAACGCTGCTGCCACTCCAGAGAAGGAGCAGCCGTACGCGGCTCTCGGGCTGAAGCCCGACGAGTACCAGAGCATCCGCGACATCCTGGGGCGCCGCCCCACCAGCGGTGAGCTCGCCATGTACTCGGTCATGTGGAGCGAGCACTGCTCCTACAAGAGCTCCAAGAACTACCTGCGCCAGTTCGGCCAGAAGGTCTCACCCGCCATGAAGAAGAACCTCATGGTGGGCATGGGCGAGAACGCCGGCGTCGTCGACGTCGGCGAGGGTTGGGCCGTCACCTTCAAGATCGAGTCGCACAACCACCCCTCCTACATCGAGCCGTTCCAGGGCGCAGCCACCGGCGTCGGCGGCATCGTGCGCGACATCATCTCGATGGGCGCCCGCCCCGTCGCCGTGATGGACGCCCTGCGCTTCGGTGCGATCGACCACCCCGACACCGCGCGCGTCGTGCACGGAGTCGTCTCGGGCATCTCCTTCTACGGCAACTGCCTCGGCCTGCCGAACATCGGCGGTGAGACCTGGTTCGACTCCGTCTACCAGGCCAACCCCCTCGTCAACGCTCTCGCCGTCGGCGTGCTGCGGCACGAGGACCTCCACCTCGCCAACGCCCGCGGCGTGGGCAACAAAGTCGTGCTGTTCGGAGCCCGCACCGGCGGCGACGGCATCGGCGGAGCATCCATCCTCGCCTCGGACACCTTCGCCGAGGGCGGCCCGACCAAGCGCCCGGCCGTGCAGGTGGGCGACCCCTTCGCGGAGAAGGTCCTCATCGAGTGCTGCCTCGAGCTGTACCGCGGTGAGCTCGTCGAGGGCATCCAGGACCTCGGAGCCGCCGGCATCAGCTGCGCCACCTCGGAGCTGGCCTCGAACGGCGACGGCGGCATGCACATCACCCTCGACAACGTTCTGCTGCGCGACCCATCGCTGAACGCCGAGGAGATCCTCATGTCAGAGAGTCAGGAGCGCATGATGGCCGTCGTGCACCCCGACAAGCTCGAGGGCTTCCTCGCGGTCACCTCCAAGTGGGACGTCGAGACCAGCGTGCTCGGCGAGGTCACCGACACCGGCCGCCTGATCATCGAGTGGCAGGGCGGCGTGATCGTCGACGTCGACCCGCGCACCGTCGCCGTCGACGGCCCGGTCTACGACCGTCCGGTCGCGTACCCGACCTGGATCGACGCGCTGCAGGCGGATTCGGCATCCGCTCTCCCCCGCTCCTCCGACGGCCCGGCGCTCCGTGCCCAGCTCCTGCAGCTCATGGGCAGCGCGAACCTGGCCGACGCCTCGTGGATCACGAGCCAGTACGACAAGTACGTCCTCGGCAACACCGCGCTCAGCTACCCCGACGACGCCGGCATGGTGCGCGTCGACGAGGAGTCCGGACTCGGCTTCTCGGTGGCGACGGATGCCAACGGCCGCTACTGCCAGCTCGACCCGCGCCAGGGAGCGCGACTCGCGCTGGCCGAGGCGTACCGCAATGTGGCGGCATCCGGTGCCGTTCCCGTGGCCATCTCGGACTGCCTGAACTTCGGCTCCCCCGAGAACCCCGAGGTCATGTGGCAGTTCTCCGAGGCCGTGACGGGTCTGGCCGACGGATGCCTCGAGCTCGAGATCCCCGTGACCGGGGGCAACGTCTCCTTCTACAACCAGACCGGCGACGTGCCGATCCACCCGACTCCCGTCGTGGCCGTCCTCGGCGTGATCGACGACGTCGCCCGCCGCATCCCGTCGGGCTGGCAGGACGAGGGTCACAACATCTACCTGCTCGGCACCACGCGCGAGGAGCTCGACGGCTCGGCCTGGGCCGATGTCGTGCACGGTCACCTCGGCGGCCTGCCGCCCCAGGTCGACCTGGCCGGTGAGAAGCGCCTCGGCGAACTGCTGCGTGCCGCGGCCGTCGAAGGCCTCATCGACAGC
This sequence comes from Leifsonia sp. Leaf325, assembly GCA_001423545.1. Taxonomy (GTDB): domain Bacteria; phylum Actinomycetota; class Actinomycetes; order Actinomycetales; family Microbacteriaceae; genus Orlajensenia. The sequence goes on along the minus strand of LMOK01000003.1, from coordinate 1,207,190 downwards.
GCCCACGACCTCTCCGACGGCGGCCTCGGCGTCGCGCTCTCCGAGAGCGTGCTGCGCTTCGGGCTGGGCGCTCGCGTCTGGCTGGGCGACATCATCGAGCGCGACGGCATCGACGCCGCGACGGCCCTCTTCTCGGAGTCGGCCGGCCGCGTGATCGTGACGGTGCCTCGCGAGGACGACGTGAAGTTCCGCGGGCTCTGCGACGGTCGCGACTACCCGGTGCTGCGTATCGGTGTGACGGATGCGGAGCTCGGCGCCCTCGAGGTGCAGGACGCCTTCACCGTGTCGATCGACGAACTGCGCACGACGAACCGCGCCCCGCTCGCCGACGCCTTCGGACCGGTCGTCGGGTACTGATGCCGGGCCGCCGGGCAGGCCTCGCAGGCACGGCGACTCTCGCGATCGTCCTGCTGCTCTCGGCCTGCGCGCCGGCGGCGGACACTGCGTCGACGACGCCTGCGTCAACACCGGCGCCCGAGGCATCGGCCGACGGTGACGCCGCGGATGGCGCCGCTGCCGACGCCGCGGATTCGCCGCTGTCGTTCGCCGCGAACCCGCGTTTCGCGGGAGACGAGCTTCCACAGATCGCCGACGGCCTCGTCTCGGACTCCCGGTGGACCCTGACCAGTCCCGACGACGGGACCGGCTCGTGGGGGTACACCTCGACGGATGAGGCGTGCACCATCACCCTCAGCCAGGTGCTCCTGCCCGACGAGCTGACCGGACAGACCGACGACCTCGTCGCGACGCGCTCCTACCTCGCGGCCGTGCTGCAGGAGGACCTGCAGGTCGTCGAGGACAATGCGCAGGTGCACCAGTTCGCCGGCGGCGACGACCCGACCGAGGCCCTCCTGCTGAGTGCCGGCGGCCAGGACGGCTCGGCCTGGTTCGTGCTGCTGCGGGTGTTCACCTCGGTGGATGCCGCCGTCGGCGTGAGCGGCCAGTGCTCCGCGGGCACCGATGTGCGCACGGCGATCGCCACGGCCGAGGGCAAGCTCGGCATCGTCGCCCCCCTCGCGGCGGGCTGATCGTGGCTGCAGTCGAGGACTACAGCGAGGCCTACGCCGGCGAGCACGGGCGCTTCGCCGTGATTCCGGCCGCGTACGTCGTGCTGCGCCGGGGCGACGAGGTGCTGCTGCAGCTCCGTTCGGGCACCGGCTACTACGACGGGTACTGGGCAGCCGGCGCCGCCGGACACGTCGAGCAGGGGGAGACGCTGCTGGCCGCTGCCACGCGCGAGGCCCTCGAGGAGCTCGGCGTGGGCGTGGAGGTCCGCGATCTCGTGCCACTCACCGTGATGCACCGCACAGGGGGAACCGGCGCGGCCATCGACGAAAGGCTCGACGTGTTCTTCGCGTGCCTGCAGTGGACGGGTGACCCGGCCCTGCAGGAGGACAAGGCGAGCGATCTCCGCTGGTTCGCACTGGATGAACTGCCGGACCAGGTGGTTCCCCATGAACTGGCCGTGCTCGAGGGGGTGCGCGACGGGACGCTGGAGCCGGTGACGACGTTCGGGTTCTGACAGCGCGGTTGCGCTTCGACCGCGGACGTCGTCCTGGCCTCGGCGAGCGGCGCGACGGTCAGGCCGTCGCTCGGTCGATCACCACGAGGAGCGCCTGACCGTAGGCCTCGGCCGGCTCCGGATGCTCGAAGCTCCTCTCGGCGCCGTCGAGCTCGATCGTCACCTCGAAGCTGTCGGGCAGGCGGCGGAGAGCCCGGAACCTGGAGCGGAGGAGTTCGCGCAACTGGTCCTCGCGAGGCAGCCAGACGGCATCCGTCAACGGCAGAGAATCGAGAGCCCATTCCGTGGTGCCGTTGAATCCGAGAACCGTCCCCGTCGGGTGGTGCTGCGCCTCGATGGTCATCTCGCTCACGGTGAAGATGTCGTCGTCGAGATCGGGGATGTCGATCTGGAACCTGTCGCCGGACTCCGGCCGCCAGAGCAGGCCGGCTGTGCGCAGTTCGGCAGCGAGCTCGCGGGAGATCATCTCCCCATCGTGCCCGAGCGCCACGACCCGCGATAGGGCATGGCCCCGATGACACGCGAATCATCGGCGGTCTGACAGGATCGTGCCGTGGATCAGTATCCCCTGCGCACCGCCACCGAGGCCGACATCCCAGCCCTGCTGGCGTTCTGGGCCCGTGCCGCCGAGAACGACGCCCGACCGGCCGACAGTGCCGACGCCGTGCGTCGACAGATCGAGCGGGATCCGGATGCGCTGATCGTCGCGACCATCGGCAACAGCATCGTCGGCTCGATCATCGCCGGTTGGGACGGCTGGAGGTTCCATCTCTACCGCCTCGCCGTCGATCCGACCCTGCGCCGGCACGGCATCGGACGCGCGCTGCTGGATGCCGCCGAGAAGCGCCTCGTCCTGCTCGGGGCGACCCGCATCGACGCCATGGTGCTCGACGGGAACGAACTCGGGCAGCGCATCTGGCGATCGTCCGGCTACCACCGCCAGGACGAGTGGGGTCGATGGGTCAAGTCCGTGTGATCGGGCCCGGCCGCATCATCCCGCGAGGATCGCCTCGGTCCGCGCCCACAGCCGCGCGCCGATCGCCGGATCCGTCGAGGCCGTGACGGGCCGCTGCCGCACCGGCGCACCCTGAGTCAGCAGGCTCGGCCCGAAGTACCAGCCGCCCTGCGCTGCAGGATCGGTCGCCGCCCGTACCACCGGCCACGCACCCCGGTCCTTGCCCTGCGCCCAGAGGCCCTGCAACGCGTCGCCGAAACGCTTCGCCCGGTGGGGCTCGTTCACGCCGGGAACACGCGGGCTGAGGCCACCGACCGAGTAGCCGGGCTGCACGACCAGAGCCTGCGTCGTACTGCCGGCGGCACGCAGACGACGGTCGAGTTCGAAGCCGAACGACTCCACCTCGAGCTTGGACTGGGCGTAGGCCGTCCACGAGTCGTAGCTGCCTGCGAGCTGCAGGTCGTCGAGCGCCGAGCGGGTGAGCCTGGCCGCGATCGAGCCGAGCAGCACGACACGGGCGCCGGGCGTGCGGTCGAGAGTGCGCAGCAGGCGGTTCACGAGGGCGAAGTGGCCCAGGTAGTTGGTGGCGAAGACGAGCTCGTTGCCGTCGAGGCTGACCTCGCGATCGCGGGGCGGATGCACGATGCCGGCGTTGGCGATGAGGCCGTCGAGTCTCGGCAGGGCCGCGATCGCGTCGGCGGCCGCGGCGACCGAGGAGAGGTCGGAGACGTCGAGGTGCAGCGTGCCGACGGTCGAGTGCGGTGCCCGGGTGCGGATGGCTCGTGCTGCGGCATCCGCTCGCTCGTCGTTGCGACAGGCGAGCACGACGGAGGCTCCCGCGACGGCGAGCTGCGCGGCCGCGAAGAACCCCACGCCGGCGTTCGCGCCGGTGACCACGAAGGTCTTACCGGACTGGGAGGGGATGCGTCGCGGGTCCCAGCTCACGAGGCGTCGCCGGCCGCGTCGGTCGTCGCGGCGTCACTGGCGATGCGCTCGTGGTGGTGGATGACCTCGGCCACCACGAAGTTGAACCACTTCTCGGCGAAGGCCGGGTCGAGGTTCGCATCGACGGCCAGGGCACGAAGCCGCGTGATCTGGCGCTTCTCGCGCTCGGGGTCTGCGGCGGGCAGCTCATGCGCCGCCTTCAACCGCCCGACCTGCTGCGTGAACTTGAAGCGCTCGGCCAGCAGGTGCACGAGGGCTGCATCGATGTTGTCGATGGACTGACGGATGCCGCCGAGCTCGGCGAGCGCCGTCTCGCGTTCGGCATCCGGCGTCGTGGCTTCAGGCATGTCTCGACCCTATTACGAGTCACTGCTGCGAGTCGTCGGCCGCGACGCCGCCCGACTGCTGGTCCGCGACGAAGGCCTCGGCATCGGCGACGGCCCGCAACACCGTGTCTCCGACCCACTCGGTGCTGCGGTAGAGATTCTCGGGGCCGATGAGGGTGCTGACGTTCTCGTGCTGCAGCTGGCGCAGCACGTGGTCGTTGCTCACCACCAGTTTGAGCAGCGAGCCACGCGACTGCAGGCGGGTGGCGTAGCCCCGGAGCACGTCGATGAGCGAGAGCCCGATCTCGTCGACACCCCGCAGGCGGATGACCACGACGGAGCCGGAGCTCTCGGCCGTCACCATGGGAAGTCCGGCTGAGAACGTCGGTGCGCTCGCGAAGAACAGGCTGCCGTAGGGCTGCAGCACGACGACGTCGGCGCCCGGGAGGGTTCCCGGCGGCTCGGTCTCGCGCATCCGTCGCCCCTCGGTGAACTCCAGCCGTACCAGGCGCAGTCGATTCGACTGCGCCGCGACGTACAGGATGATGCCGAGGCCCACGCCGAAGAGCACCGCGAACTGCAGCGGGATCACGATCGTGAGCACGAAGGTGGTCGCCATGACGATCGTCTGCACGGGACCGGTCCGCATGACGGAGGTGATCTTCGCCGGCTTGACCGTGGCGACGCCCACCACGATGAGAAGGGCGGCGAGTGCCGGCATCGCTACGAAGCCCACGAGCCCCGACAGCGTGAGGACGACCAGCGCCATCACCCCGCTGGCGATGAAGAATGCGAGGCGCGAGCGGGCACCGGCCGCCACGATGAGGGCCGACCCCGACATCGACCCACCCACGGGGGAACCCTGGAACAGCCCGGAGAGCAGATTGCCTGCGCCCTGGCCGATGAAGTCGCGCGACGCATCGGCCGTGCGGCCATTGACGTTGCGGAAGGCGCCGGACACCGCGGCTCCCTGCACGAGACCGACAAGGGAGAGGGAGAGGGCAGGCACGAACAGCGGCACGACCTGGTCGAGGTCGGGCAGCACCGGACCGGGAAGACCCGAAGGCACGTCGGTGATGTCGCGCACGAGGGCGACGGGCAGGCCGAGCACGTCGGTGAACAGCACGGCGAGCGCCGATCCGAGGATGACGGCCACCACCATCCCCATCGCCTTGAGAGGTGTGCGCTGCAACAGGACGATGCCGCCGATGGTCAGCACCCCGACGAGGAGGGTGGGCCAGCTGATGCCGCCGATATGCAGCAGGAGGTCGAGGGTGCGCTGGACACGGCCGTCGCCCCGGGCGGCGTAGCCGGTGAAATTGCCCAGCTGACCCAGAACGATGTTGACGCCGACCGCCGTGATGAAGCCCGTCATGACCGCGGTCGGAACGAAGCGCAGGAGTCGTCCGCCCTTGAGGAGGCCGGCGACCACCATGATGACGCCGGTCAGCATGCCGAGGGTGACGAGAGCTCCAGCGGGATCGGGTCGCGACAGGATCGCGGCGTCGGCCACCACGAGCGACATGGCCCCCGTCGCCTGCACGGCCATGAAGGAGCTGCTGGTGAAGAATGCGGCACCCACCATGCCGAAGAGGTAAGCGTAGAGACCGGACACGGGGTTGAGGCCGGCGAGCAGTCCGGCCGCCAGGCCGTCGGGAACGCTCTCGACGCCGAGAACGAGACCGGCCACCGCATCGCGGCCGACGGTCTTGCGGGTGAAACCGGCGCGGACTCTGCCGAACGGCGTGCCCGTCGTCGACTGCGGCTGCTCGGCCATGCGTGCTCCCATCCGGCACCAGTCTGTCGGAAGCCGGATGCGCGCGGGGAACGAGTTCAGCGCGAGGGGACGGATGCCGGTGCGGGGGTGGCGAAGACCCTGAACCGCTTCTGCGTGAGCAGGATGCCGAGGAACACGAGGAGAGCGCCCACCGGCTCGTGCCAGGAGAAGGTCTCGCCGAGCACGAGCACCCCGAGCACGACACCGACGACCGGCGTGACGTAGGTGACTGTCGACGCGTTGGTCGGGCCCCACGCCCGCAGGACGTTGATGTTCCAGATGTAGACGACGCCGGTGCCGAGGGCGCCGAGGGCGATCAGGCTCAGCGTGACCGGCCAGTCGAGAGCCACGGGCCCGACGGCCACGATCGGGGTCAGCAGCAGCATGATGACCCCGCCGATGCCGATGTTGATGAACGCGAAGGTCGCCCCGGCGATGGGTCGCCCGCTCAGGAAGCGTCGGGTGTAGCCGAATGTGAAGCCGTAGCTGAGCGCCGAACCCAGGCAGGCGAACTGCCCCCAGAGATCGCCGGTGATCGCGGCGTACGCCCACGGCCCGATGATGACGACGACCCCGACGACGCCGACGATCACGCCCAGCACCTGGTCGCGCGCGAGCTTCTCGACCCGGAACACGGCGGTCGCCATGATGGCCGTCGTGATGGGAGTGACGGCGTTGTAGATGGAGGCGAGGCTCGACGAGACGTACTGCTCGGCCCAGGCGAAGAGCAGGAAGGGCACGACGCAGCCGCTGATCGCGATGACCACGAAGTGCAGCCAGACGGCCGGATCGGGCGGCAGCACGGGGCCGCCGTCGATGCGGGGCCGGATGATCAGAACAATGACGCCGAGCACGATGCCACCGAGCACCAGACGGGACCAGGCGACCTGCCCGAAGCCGACGCCCTCGAGGGCCACCTTCATGAAGAGGAAGCTCGAGCCCCAGATGACGCCCATGCCGAGGAACTGGAGCCAGATGCCGAGGGTGCCGCGCGTCTTCACTCCCCCGACACTACGACCGACGGCGGACCCCGGACGACGTGCGGGAGCACGCTGTCCGGAATCCGCCGAAGGATGGCTGCCGGCATCCGTTCCCTAGTGTTCGGTCGCCTTCTCGGCGCCGACGCCGGTGAGCGAGCGCACCTCCATCTCGGCCTGCTTCTCGGGAGACTCGAGGCGCTTGTCGAGCACCGTGCCGAGCCAGCCGAGGAAGAACGCCAACGGGATCGAGACGATGCCCGGGTTCGACAGCGGGAAGATGTCGAAGTCGGCGCCCTTGATCATGGCCGTCTCGTTTCCGGAGACGACCGGCGAGAAGATGATGAGCACGATCGCCGAGATGAGACCGCCGTACATGCTCCACACCGCCCCGCGCGTGGTGAAGCGCTTCCAGAACAGCGAGTACAGGATGGTCGGCAGATTCGCGGATGCCGCGATGGCGAACGCCAGCGCCACCAGGAACGCCACGTTCTGCCCATTGGCCCCGATACCGCCGATGATCGCGACGATGCCGATCACGACGACGGTGCGGCGCGCGACCTTCACCTCGGACCCGGGCTCGGCCTTGCCCTTCTTGATGACGCTCGCGTAGATGTCATGGGCGAAGGATGCCGCGGCCGTGATCGTGAGACCGGCGACCACCGCCAGGATCGTCGCGAAGGCTATGGCCGAGATCAACCCGAGCAGGATCGGACCACCGAGCTCGAAGGCGAGCAGCGGAGCGGCCGAGTTCGCGCCTCCCGGAGCCGCGGCGATGACGTCGGCGCCGATGAGGGCGGCGGCACCGTAACCGAGCACGAGGGTGAACACGTAGAAGATGCCGATGAGCCAGATGGCCCACACCACGCTCTTGCGCGCCTCCTTGGCGGTCGGAACCGTGTAGAACCTCATGAGCACGTGAGGCAGGGCGGCGGTTCCGAGTACCAGCGCGAGGCCGAGCGACAGGAAGTCGAGCTTGGAGATCTCGCTGACGCCGTACTTGAGGCCGGGCTCCAGGATGGCGGGGGTTCCGGCCGTGGCGACGGCGTGCTCGAGCAGCGTCGACAGGCTGAAGCCGTGCAGCGCCAGCACCCACACCGTCATCACTCCGGCGCCGGCGATGAGCAGCACGGCCTTGATGATCTGCACCCAGGTCGTGCCCTTCATGCCGCCGATGAGCACGTAGAGGATCATGAGCGCGCCGACCACGGTGATGACGACGGCCTGGCCGACCCCGTCGCTGATGCCGAGGAGCAGCGAGACGAGTCCACCGGCGCCCGCCATCTGGGCGAGGAGGTAGAAGAAGCACACCGCGAGGGTGGTGATGGCGGCTGCGATACGCACCGGGCGTTGCTTGAGCCGGAACGACAGCACGTCGGCCATCGTGTAGCGGCCGGTGTTGCGCAGCAGCTCGGCCACGAGCAGCAGGGCGACCAGCCAGGCCACCAGGAAGCCGATGGAGTAGAGGAAGCCGTCGTAGCCGGTGATGGCGATGGCGCCGACGATTCCGAGGAAGGATGCCGCCGACAGGTAGTCACCCGCGATGGCCGAACCGTTCTGGCCACCGGTGAAGGAGCGTCCGGCCGCGTAGTAGTCGGCCGCGGTCTTGTTGTTGCGGCTGGCGCGGAAGACGATGATGAGGGTGATCGCCACGAAGGCGCCGAAGATGGCGATGTTCAGCCACGGCTCGCCGGGCGATGCGCTGGTCTCGAGATGCAGCATCAGCGGGTCACCCCCGTCGCGGGCTCGAGTTCGGCACGGAGTTCAGCCGAGAGCGGGTCGAGGCGGCGGTTGGCGAAGCTGACGTACCACATGGTCACGGCGAAGGTCGTGACGATCTGGGCGAGGCCGAGCAGCAGGCCGATGTTGATGCTGCCGAAGACGGGCGTCGACATGAAGTCGTGCGCGTAGCCGGCGAGCAGCACGTAGGCCAGGTACCAGAGCAGGCACGCGACGGTGACGGGGAAGACGAAGCGACGGTGGCGGCTCCGCAGGCGTTGGAACTCCGGTGACTGCTGAACGGCACGGAAGTCGACGGTCGATTCCGTCGCCTCCGCACTGGGGGCGTCGTTGCCCATGACGTTCTCCTTCGAGAGTGGGGGAGCGACGGGCGGGCGCGCCGCGCCGCTGCGGTTCGTGCCCACTCTGCTGCGGGGTGGCCCGGCTGGGGAGGGGCATCCGTTCGTCGTCGCTGAACGGGGTGCTTCCTGCGACGAGCGGATGCCGCCGGCTGGTGAACGACGGGGCCTGAGCGGCTAGGGTCTTGAAGCAATGCCGGAGTCAGTGTTGATGATCGGCGCCGCGGGAATCCTGCTCGGCGTCGCGATCTCCGCTGCCTTCGCGTTCGCCCGGCGGCTGGTGCGTGGATCACGCGAGCTCGGCACCGATGCCGAGCGTGCCACGTACACGACCCTGCACCTGGCGTCGCGCGCTGCCGGCCACCTCCGTGGCGGCTTCGACGCCGGCGATGCCGCCAAGGCCGCGCGTCCCCTGCGCACCCTGCTCGGCTGCGAGGCCCTCGCCATCACGAACGGCCCGCTCGTCCTCGCGCTCGACGGAGGCGATGACACCGTGCGCGCCGAGGCCGAGAGGCTGGCGGCGAGTACGGCAGCGGCGGCTCCGGGGCGGCGCGCCCAGTTGCTGCGCGATGCCATCGGATCGGGACGGACGCACCTCGACGCCGTGGTCGCACCGGTGACCCGCGGCGGTGCCGTGACGGGGTCGGTCATTGCCTTCGCTCCTCGCGCCCGAGCCGGCCTGGTGCGGGCGACGGGCGAGGTGGCCGACTGGGTCTCGGCCCAGCTCGAGCTCGGCGAGCTCGACGCGTCGCGCACCGCGCTGGCCGAACTGGAGCTGCGCGCACTGCGCGCCCAGATCAGCCCCCACTTCATCTACAACGCGCTCAACGCCATCGCGTCGTTCATCAACACCGACCCGGCCAAGGCCCGCGAACTCGTGCTCGAGTTCGCCGACTTCACGCGGTACTCCTTCCGGAGGCAGGGCGACTTCACCACGGTGGCGGAGGAGTTGCGCAGCATCCACAGTTACCTGCAGCTCGAACGGGCACGCTTCGGCGAGCGCCTGTCCGTGACCCTGCAGATCGCCCCCGAGGTGCTCTCGACCGTGATCCCGTTCCTCAGCGTGCAGCCCCTCGTGGAGAACGCCGTGCGCCACGGGCTCGAGTCACGCGAGACCGGCGGACGCATCACCATCAGCGCCGAAGACGCCGGCGGCTTCGCCGAGATCAGCGTGGAGGACGACGGCGTCGGCATCGATCCGGCCGTGGTCGCCGAGGTGCTGGCCGGCGGCGCCAGCGAGCACGTCGGCCTGCGCAACGTCGACGCCCGCCTGCGCCAGGTCTACGGCGACGAGTACGGTCTGGTCGTGGAGACCAACGTGGGCAGCGGGATGCTGGTGCGGATGCGGGTGCCGAAGTCCCAACCGCACCACGAACTGGCGATGGGAGGCCTGCGATGACCGGACGCCGCATGAGCGTGCTCATCGCCGACGACGAGAGACCGGCCCTCGACGAGCTGGCGTTCCTGCTGCGCCGCGACGCCCGCATCGGCTCGATCCACCTCGCGTCGTCGGGAGCCGAGGCGCTGCGCCTGCTCTCCACCGAGCGCATCGACGCCGCCTTCCTCGACATCCACATGCCCGGCCTGTCGGGCTTCGACCTCGCTCGGGCGCTCGCCCGCTTCGAGCACACGCCGGCGCTCGTCTTCGTGACGGCCGACGAGGAGGGGGCTGTGGAGGCGTTCGACCTCGCCGCCGTCGACTATCTTCTGAAGCCGCTGCGCCCCGAGCGCCTGGAACGCTCGGTCACCCGGGTGCTGGACGCGCTGCGGGCCGCATCCGTGTCGGGGCACCAGCCGCCCCACGCCGAGGACGCGATGATCTCGGTGAGCCTCGGAGGCACGACCCGCATCGTGCGGCGCGACGACATCCGGTACGTGCAGGCGCAGGGCGACTACGCCCGGCTGCACACGGCCGAGGCCAGCTACCTCGTGCGCATCCCGATGGCGGACCTCGAACGCCAGTGGGCGGATGCCGGTTTCGTGCGAATCCACCGTTCCTACCTGGTGGCGCTCACCCACGTCACGCGCATCCGACTCGGCGCCGTGCCGCCCACCGTCACCGTCGACGGCGCCGAACTGCCGGTGAGTCGACGCCTGCTGCCGACCCTGCGCGAGACCCTTGAGGCCCGCCGCATCCGCCCCACGGCATGACCGGCTCCGAGCGCTCGACGGGACCGGTGCCCCTGCCGGCTCCGCTTCCACGGGTGCGGGTGACGGCACCGCAGACGACGGCGTCCCGCGGCAGCCTCGGCGCCCTCGGCCCGGCGACGGGCACGGGGTCGACGCCGGCGGTTCGTCCGCAACCCTCAGAGGCCGACAGGCTGTTCGTCAGATCCCTCATCCGCTCCCAGCTGCGCCTCGCCGTGGTCTGTGCGCTGGGCTTCGTCGTGTCTCTCGCAGCGATCATCGTCGTGTCGGCGCTGCCGTTGCTCGCTGACGCCACCTGGGCGGGGGTTCCGCTGCCGTGGCTGATGCTGGCGTTCGGCGCCTATCCCGTGGTGCTCGTCATCGCCGTGCTCTACCGGCGCGCGTCGCGCCGCAACGAGAGCGGCTACAGCTCGCTGGCCGAGGACTCGTGAACGCCGCGCTCGGCTACGTCTCCATCGCCCTCGTCGCGCTGGCGACGGCCCTCATCGGCTTCTACGGACTCAGGGTCTCGCGCACGACGAGCGACTTCTACGTGGCCTCCCGCACGGTGCGCCCCTGGTGGAACGCCTCCGCCATCGGCGGCGAATACCTGTCGGCTGCGAGTTTCCTCGGCATCGCCGGGCTCATCCTCCTCTCGGGCTCCGGCGGGTTGCTGTTCCCCATCGGCTACACCGCGGGCTACCTCATGCTGCTGCTCTTCGTGGCGGCGCCGCTGCGGCGTTCCGGCGCCTACACGATTCCGGACTTCGTGGAGGCGAGACTCGAGTCGCGCTCGGCCCGGCGCCTCACCAGCGTCATCGTCATCGTGGTCGGCTGGTTCTACATCGTGCCGCAGCTGCAGGGGGCCGCACTCACCGTCAACATCACGACGGGCCTGCCTCCGTGGGTGGGGTCGGTGGCTGTGGCCGTCATCGTCGGCATCGTCGTCGCCGCCGGCGGCATGCGCTCGATCACCTTCGTGCAGGCGTTCCAGTTCTGGCTCAAGCTCGTCGCCATCGCCGTTCCGGTGGTCTTCGTCCTCCTCGCCGTGACCGATGGATCGCCGACAGCTCTCGATGCCGGCGTCGCCTTCCCGGCATCCGTCAGCCCGGAATCGCTCGATGTCTACCGCACGATCTCCCTGCTCGTGGCGCTGCTGCTCGGCACCATGGGCCTCCCGCACGTTCTCGTGCGCTTCTACACGAACCCCGACGGCGACGCCGCGCGCACGACGACGCTCATCGTGCTCGGGCTGCTCTCGCTGTTCTACCTCTTCCCGGTGATCATCGGCCTGCTGGGCCGCGCCTTCGCCCCCGACATCGCCGATTCCGGAACCGCGGATGCGCTCGTGCTGCTCCTCCCCGGTCGGATGCTGCCGGGCCTCGTCGGCGATGCCGTCACAGCCCTCGTCATCGCCGGTGCCTTCGGCGCCTTCCTGTCGACCACCTCGGGCCTCGTGGTCTCGCTGGCCGGAGTGATCAGCCAGGAGCTGCTGGGCGGCAGCGTGCGCGGGTTCAGGATCGCCGCGATCGCCAGCTCGCTGGTGCCGCTGGGCGTCGCGCTCATGACGGCGTCGTCGGGACTGGCGGGCAGTGTCGGCCTGGTGTTCGCCTTCACCGCATCGACGCTCTGCCCGGTGCTGCTGCTCGGCATCTGGTGGCGCGGGCTCACGGCGCGCGGCGCCATCGCCGGGATGACGACGGGAGCGCTGCTGTGCGGAGCGGCGATCCTCGCCGGGCCGGCGATCGGGCAGTCCGTCCCCGCGCTCCGCACCGTGCTCGAGCTGCCGGCGGCGTGGACCGTGCCCCTGGCCGTCGGAGTGACCGTGCTGGTGTCTCTGCTCGATCGGCGTCGTGTTCCGCGCGGGGTCGACCATCTGCTGGCGCGGTTGCACGTGCCGGAGCGGCCTTCCGCCGCTCGCTGAGACCCGGACGCAGTCCGCGGTCGAAGCGCCATCGTGGTGCGCTTCGGGCGGTCGCTGCGCTCGGCCCTCAGCGAGCGGGAGGGTCAGCGTGCGGTGGTGCGGCGGAACTCCACCGGATGGTCGCTGTACGCGTCGAGGCGGGCGAGCAGTCCGGCGCGAACCGCCGGCCATTCGTCGATGATCACCGAGTAGACCGCCGTGTCCCGCCAGCTGCCGTCGGCCCGCGGGCGCTCGCGCCGCGCGATGCCCTCGAACTGCGCGCCCAGCTTGAGGATGGCCCTCCGTGAGCGGTCGTTGAGCGCATCGGCCTGGATCTTCACCCGCCCGAAGCCGGTGTCGAACGCGCGCCCGAGCAGCAGCAGCTTGGCCTCGGGGTTCACGGCCGTTCCCCACACGCGCGGGTCGTAGGCCGTCCAGCCGATGTGCGTCGATTCGAGGGGCAGGTCGAAGTCGGCCAGGGTGCTCGACCCGACGAGCAGTCCGTCGTGTTCCCCGCCGACCAGACGGATGCCGTAGGGCTGGGCGAGTTCGGTGTCGAACCTGTAGCCGTGCTCGGCCCAGGCGAGGAATCCCTCACGATCGGCGCGGAACCCGGCCGGACCGCCTCCGAACCCACCGGCGAAGACCTCGGGGTGGGCGAGGGCCTCGTAGAGCTCGGGCAGGTGCGCGCGCGTGAGCGGCTCGATCCTGATGAATCGGCCGGAGATCGGCTCGAAGGGGGGAAGCTCTGCGGTCATCCACCGATTCTGGCAGTCGCCACCGATCCGCGCCCGAACGTCCGCCCCAGCCTGTCGCCGGCGGCATCCGACGGCTAGCGTAAACAGAGAATCCCTCGACGATGAATGGAGACGGTGATGTCCGGACTCGATGACGTGACGAAGAAGGCCCAGGAGTTCCTGAACAGCGACCAGGTGAAGGGCGCCCTGAAGAGCGAGCAGGCTGAGGACATCAGCGACAAGCTGCTCTCCGGGGTCGCGGATGCCGCCAACAAGGTCACCGGAGGCAAGTTCGAGTCGCAGATCGACGGCGCGAAGGACGCGGCAGACAAGTCGGTCGGCACCGACTAGCAACCGCACTCCCAGCTGGTTCCCAATAACTTGCACACGGCTGTGCAAGTTATTACACTGGAGCCATGACCTCCGCCGCAGTGGGCGCCCGCCGGGCTCCCCGGCGAGACGCCGAAGAGAACCGTACCGCCCTGCTCGACGCGGCGACCACCGCCCTCGGCTCCGATCCCGACGCGTCGCTCGAGGCGATCGCCGCTGCGGCCGGCCTGAGCCGGCGCGCGGTCTACGGCCACTTCGCCACCCGCGACGATCTGGTCGCTGCCTCGGTCGGGCGCGGCGCCCTGCGCCTGGCCGCCGCGACAGCCGACATCGACCGCGACGACGCCCGCGTGGCCCTCGCCCTGCTCGGCGCCCGACTCTGGGATGCCGTCGAGCAGGTGCGCGTGCTGGCGAGCCTCGCCGTGCGCGGCCCGTCGCTCGCCGTCGTCGGAGCGGCCCTCGCGCCTGTGCGCAGCCGCCTGCTGTCGATCGTGACGGCAGGGGCGGCATCCGGAACCATCCGCGACGACATCCCGGCGGCATCCCTCAGCCATCTCATCGAGCAGGCGGCCATCGCCGTGCTCGTCGAAGCCACCACGAGCGGCTTCAGCCGCGACGACGGCCATCGGCTCGTCATGCTCATCGCCCTGTCGACGGCCGGCCTGTCGGCGCGCGAGGCGAACGAGCTGATCGACGCCACCCCGGAACTCCACCACCCCCTCCCCGAGGACGCAGCACTGTGAAGATCGAGCTCATCGGCGTGAGCAAGGGCCGCAACGGCTCCTCGCTCCCCGAGACCACCGTGCGCTTCGAGACGGATGCCGCGACCCTCGCCCGCGCGGAGACCGAGCGCCGCCCCACGGTGCTGGGGCTCCTGGCCTCGGGCCGCATGCGACCAGACACCGGCCGCGTGCTCATCGACGGCGCCGTCGACAACACTGATCTGCGCACTCGCGTCGCCTTGGTGGACGCTCCCGACGTGAGCGACCCGGCAGCCGACGTCACCGTGACGGGAGTCGTCATGGAGGAGCTCATGTTCGCCGGCCTCCCGGGCAGCCGTCGCGACGCGATGCTCACTCTCGCGCAGCTGGAACTCGGCGCCTACGCGAAGACGAGCATGGCCGACCTGCCGCCGGCCGTGCGCATCCGCCTCCTCACCGAGCTCGCCGTCCTGCGCGACGGCGTCGAGGGGCTCGTCATCGCCGCGCCCGACCGGCACGGCGGCGACCCGCTCGACTGGTGGCGCATCGCCCGGGCCCTCGCCGCTCGAGGCTACGCGGTGCTCGTCATCGCCGGTGACGCCTCGGCGGCCGCGATCGGTGCCGAGGGGCTGCTCGCCAGGCTCGAGAGCGAGTCCCGCCAGCTCGAGTCACCGCCGACCGCATCGCCGGCAGCCGAATCACCACAGACCGAACCACAGACCGAATCACGACAGACCGAAGGAGGTGCCGCATGAAGGTCCCGCAGATGATCACCGCCGAACTGCGTCGCCTCACCTCGTCGCGCATGTCGGTCATCGCCCTCATCGCCCTGGTGTGCGTTCCCGTCATCTACGGCGGCCTCTACCTCTGGGCCAACCAGGACCCGTACGCCAAGCTCTCCGAGGTCCCGGTGGCGCTCGTCGTCGACGACACCGGTGCCGCGGACGGCAACAAGGGCGACGACGTGGCCGAGAACCTCGTCGATGCCGGCACCTTCGACTGGCACGAGGTCTCGAGCGAGACCGCCGAGGCCGGTGTCGCGAACGGCACCTACGACTTCAGCGTCACCTTCCCCGCCGACTTCACCACCGACCTCGAGTCGTCGTCGACCGACGACCCGCGCAAGGCCGAGGTGCTGCTCAGCACCAACGACGCCAACAGCTACCTCGCCAGCACCATCGGCGAGCAGGCCGTGAAGACCATCCAGACGCAGATCGTGAAGTCCGTCGGCAAGAACGCGGCCATCACCTTCCTCGACTCGCTGTCCGAGATCCGCGGCAAGCTCGCCGATGCGGCCGATGGCGCGTCGCAGCTGACGGATGGCGCCGCCCGGGCCGTGGACGGGAGCGCCCGGCTCGCCGATGGCGCCGCCGCACTCTCCACGGGCACGGCGACGCTCGCCACGGGCTCCGCGACCCTCTCGAACGGCCTCACCCAGCTCTCGGCCGGTGCGGGCCAGGCCGCCGACGGAGCCACGCAGTTGTCGTCCGGAGCGTCGCAGCTCTCCGACGGTGCGGCGCAGACCGCCGCCGGCGCGGCCCAGGTCGCAGACGGAAACGCCGCACTCGCCGCGCAGGCCGACGAACTCGGTGCGCGCGTGGGCGACGCCGCCGCGGCCCTGCCGCAGGCCAGGGCCGACATCCGTCAGCGTCTGATCGACGCCGGAGCCGATCCGGCGAAGGTCGACGACGCGCTGGCGCTGCTCGACCCGCTCGACACCAGGATCCAGGACGCGAACTCCACGGTGCAGACGACGGTCGGCCAGATCGACCAGCTCTCCGCCGGCGCGACGCAGGTGGCCGATGGAACGCAGCAGGTGGCGAATGCCTCGACGCAACTGGCCGCCGGCGCGAGCACGCTCGCCTCCGGAACGAGCACCCTCGCCGCGAAGACCGGCGAGGCCGCATCCGGAGCCGCCCAGCTCGCGACAGGCGCAGCGACAGCCGCCGACGGAGCCGCCCAGCTCAGCAGCGGCGCGACCCCCCTGGCCGACGGGCTCCCCGCCCTCGAGTCCGGAGCCGCCGAGCTGCGCGACGGCCTCCTCGCCGGACGCGACAGGATCCCGGACAGCACGCAGTCCACGCGCGACGCCCAGGCCTCGAACATCGCAGACCCCGTCACCCTCGAGACCGGTGCCGTCACGAGTGCCGGAAGCTACGGCGCCGGACTCGCGCCCTTCTTCGCGGCCCTCGCCGGCTGGATCGGCATCTACGCGCTGTTCCTCATCGTGAAGCCGGTCTCGCGCCGCGCCGTCACTGCGCTGCACTCGCCGATCCGGGTGACGCTGGCCGGCTGGCTCACGCCCACCCTGCTCGGTGCCGTGCAGATGTCGTCGCTCTACCTCGTGCTGTCGTGGGCGCTCGGCTTCAGGATCGAGAACCCGGCCGGCATGCTCGGCATCATGCTCCTCGCCTCGGCGACCTTCGCGGCGATCGTGCTGGCGCTGAACATCTGGCTCGGCAGCGTGGGCCAGTTCCTCGGCCTGGTGCTCATGGTGCTGCAGCTGGTGACCGCGGGCGGTACGTTCCCGTGGCAGACCCTGCCCGGCCCGCTGGCCGGCCTGCACCACGTGCTGCCGATGGGCTTCGTCGTCGACGCCCTGCGTCAGGCCATGTACGGCGGCAACCCGGCTGCGGCCTGGAGCGACGTCGGCGTGCTGCTGCTCTGGCTGGTCGGGGCCTTCACCCTCGCGGCGATCGGGGTCACGCGCATGACGCACCACCGCACCCTGCGGGACCTGCGGCCCAGCCTCATCGGCTAGGCCGGCGGCGGCGCTTCAGCGCTCGCCGTGCCGCCCAGATGGCCAGCAGGCCGCCGATGGCGAGCACCGCCAGCGGCGCCACGATCAGCACGGATTCACGCTCAGTCGATGAGGTCGTGGCGCACGATGATCTCGTCGCGGCCGGGGCCGACGCCGATCACCGAGATGCGCGAACCGCTCATGGCCTCGAGCGCCAGCACGTAGTGCTGGGCGTTCTTCGGCAGGTCCTCGAAGGTGCGCGCCGTCGTGATGTCCTCGGTCCAGCCGGGGAACTCCTCGTAGATGGGGGTCGCATGGTGGAAGTCGGACTGCGACACGGGAATCTCGTCGTGGCGCACGCCGTCGACGTCGTAGGCGACGCAGACGGGGATGCTCGGGATGCCGGTGAGCACGTCGAGCTTCGTGAGCACGAAGTCGGTGACGCCGTTGATGCGCGCCGAGTAGCGCGCGATCGGGGCGTCGTACCAGCCCGTGCGGCGCTTGCGGCCCGTCGTGGTGCCGAACTCGAAGCCCTTCTCGGTGAGGAAGTCGCCCCACTCGTCGAACAGTTCGGTGGGGAACGGACCGGCGCCGACGCGGGTCGTGTAGGCCTTGATGACGGCGATGACGCGGTCGATGCGGTTCGGCGCGACACCCGAGCCCGTGACGGCTCCACCCGAGGTGGCGTTGGACGAGGTGACGAACGGATACGTGCCGTGGTCGACGTCGAGCATGGTGGCCTGGCCGCCCTCGAACAGCACGGTCTTGCCCTCGTCGAGAGCGCGGTGCAGCAGCAGGGCGGTGTCGGTGACCATCGGTCGCAGGCGCTCGGCGTACCCGAGCAGCTCCTGCACGATCTCCTCGACCTCGATCGCGCGACGGTTGTAGATCTTCACCAGCAGGTGGTTCTTGCTGTCGAGTGCCCCCTCGACCTTCTGACGCAGGATGTTCTCGTCGAAGAGGTCCTGCATCCGGAGCCCGACGCGGTTGATCTTGTCGGCGTAGGCCGGGCCGATGCCGCGGCCGGTGGTGCCGATCTGGCGCTTGCCGAGGAAGCGCTCGGTGACCTTGTCGATGGTGCGGTGGTAGGCCGTGATGATGTGCGCGTTGGCGCTCACCTTGAGCTTCGAGACGTCGACGCCCCGGGCGATGAGAGCGTCGAGCTCCTCGAACAGCACCTCGATGTCGACGACGACGCCGTTGGCGATCACGGGGATCACGTTCGGGCTCAGGATGCCGGAGGGCAGCAGGTGCAGTGCGTACTTCTCCGTGCCGATGACGACGGTGTGCCCGGCGTTGTTGCCGCCGTTGAACTTGACGACGTAGTCGAGACGCGAACCGAGCAGGTCGGTCGCCTTCCCCTTGCCCTCGTCGCCCCACTGGGCTCCGATCAGAACGATGGCTGGCATATGGGTGTCAGTCCTCTCCTCGAATGACGAAGGCTTCCGTCAGAGGCATGGTGGCCGGGGCTGTCGCTCCGGGCGGGATGATGGTGATGAACTGGGTCGCCGTGTGCTCGGACTCGATGCGGGCGATGGCGTCGGGATCGGCCGACAGGAGGAACGCGCTCAGGGCGTCGGCCTCGAAGACCAGACCGATGGCGGCCGCGGCGCGGCGCAGGGCGTAGGCGGCGCGCAGCACGGCCTGGTTGGGGACATCCGTCCAGCTGACGGAGTCGCCCTCGCTCCAGCCGGCTGCCTCGAGCAGTTCGAGTCCGCGGCGGTGGGCGACGGTGGCGTAGGCGTACGCCTCGACCTCGCGCCCTTCGGAGTGGGCGATGTCGGCGAGCTCGGCCCAGGCGAGCGGAGACGTTGAATGGGCCAGGACGAAGCCGGGCAGCGCATCGCGATGCACGGACGAGACGAGCGTGCGTACGACCTCGTCATCGGAGACGACGACGGATGCCGCCTGCTCGTCGCCTGCCGGAGCGTCGGCCTCGGCACCCTCGCCGGCGGCGTCGTTCACCGAGTCTTCGTCGACCTCGGAGTCGTCGGTGCGGGGTTCGTCAGAGTCGTCCGCGTCGGGCGCGGATGCCACGAAGGGCGGGTTATCTCCGGTCACACTCCACCTTATCGCACGGGTTTCAGGCGGCCCGGAGGCGCGGAGGGACTGCCCTCGTTAAACAGAGAACGACCCTCCGGTGCGAGGTCGTGGATTCGGGTTTCACGACCCCGCCCGGGTGTTGCCGGTGATGACAACGGGTCTGAGTAGAGTGTGCCCCGTCCGGGGGCGCGTGAACACCCCCACTATGAGGGACACTCACCTTTGCATCCGGTGATCATTGTCCGGTTTCGCGACGGATTTCGTCGTGAGGCGCCGATTTCACGCATGAAAACGTTATCCGCGCAACGGATTCCGCACGAGTGCGAATCGCTCTCCGAAGCCCGCAAATGGCCCCTGACCGGGGCTCATTCCGTCGCGGTGCAGGCAGGGCACCGCGACGCCCTAAAATCGTAGGCATGTCCAAGGTCCTCACCTCCCTTCCCGTCGGCGAGCGCGTCGGCATCGCATTCTCCGGAGGGCTCGACACCTCCGTGGCCGTCGCCTGGATGCGAGAGAAGGGCGCGGTGCCCTGCACCTACACCGCAGACCTCGGCCAGCCCGATGAGCCCGACGTCCAGGCAGTGCCCGGACGCGCCATCGCGTACGGCGCCGAGCTGTCTCGACTGGTGGACTGCCGTGCCGCTCTCGTGGAGGAGGGACTGGTCGCACTGCAGTGCGGCGCCTTCCACATCCGCTCGGGCGGGAAGACCTACTTCAACACGACGCCGCTCGGCCGTGCCGTGACGGGCACCCTGCTCGTGCGCGCCATGATGGACGACGGCGTCGACATCTGGGGCGACGGATCGACCTACAAGGGCAACGACATCGAGCGGTTCTACCGCTACGGCCTGATGGCCAACCCGCGCCTGCGCATCTACAAGCCCTGGCTCGACCGCGACTTCGTCACCGAGCTCGGCGGACGCACCGAGATGAGCGAGTGGCTCAGCCACCGCGACCTGCCCTACCGCGACTCCGTGGAGAAGGCGTACTCGACCGACTCCAACATCTGGGGCGCGACGCACGAGGCCAAGACCCTCGAGCACCTCGACACCGGCGTGGAGAGCGTCGAGCCGATCATGGGCGTCGCCTCCTGGGACCCCGAGGTCGAGATCGCGACGGAGGACGTCGTGCTGCGTTTCGAGCAGGGACGACCCGTCGCCCTCAACGGCGACGACTTCGGCGGCGACGCCGTCGAGCTGGTGCTCGAGGCGAACCGCATCGGCGGCCGTCACGGACTCGGCGTCTCGGACCAGATCGAGAACCGCATCATCGAGGCCAAGAGCCGCGGAATCTACGAGGCACCGGGCATGGCCCTGCTGCACATCGCCTACGAGCGCCTGCTCAACGCGATCCACAACGAGGACACCATCGCGAACTACCACAACGAGGGTCGCCGCCTCGGGCGCCTCATGTACGAGGGACGCTGGCTCGACCCGCAGTCGCTCATGCTGCGCGAGTCCATCGTCAAGTGGGTCGCGTCGGCCGTCACCGGCGAGGTCACGCTGCGTCTGCGCCGCGGCGACGACTACACGATCCTGAACACCACGGGACCGTCGCTCAGCTACCACCCCGACAAGCTCTCGATGGAGCGCGTCGGCGACGCCGCCTTCGGCCCCGAGGACCGCATCGGCCAGCTGACCATGCGCAACCTCGACATCGCCGACTCCCGCGCCCGCCTCGAGCAGTACGCCGACCTCGGCATCGTCGGCGGCGCGACGGCGGCTCTCGTCGGTGATCTCACCGCAGGCGAGGCGTCGGAGATCCTGGCCGGCTCCCCCGAGACCGATCTCGAGGCGGCGACGGATGCCGCCAACGAGGGCTCGGCCTTCGATCTCGGCACCGACTAGGACTGGCGCGGCGCTGCCCCTGCAGCCGTGCGCCAGGTCCGGGGCCGCTGCGCCAACTGATGTGGCGCGCAGCCCCACGTCATGGCGTGAGGCGCGAAGCCCGTCAGCGCCTGCCCCACTGAAGCACCCAGGAGTGCATGGCGACGGCCGCGGCCGCACTGGCGTTGATGGAGCGGGTCGACCCGTACTGCGTGATCTCGACGACGGCATCCGCCGCCGCCAGGGCCTCGGCGCTCATGCCGGGTCCCTCCTGCCCGAAGAGCAGGATGCACCGTTCCGGCCAGTCGAAGGTCTCGATGGAGACCGAGCCCGGCACGTTGTCGACCGCGATGATGGGCAGCTCGTGTGCGCGCGCCCACGCCACGAGGTCGGCGACGTCGGGGTGGTTCAGCACGTGCTGGTAGCGGTCGGTGACCATGGCACCGCGCTTGTTCCAGCGCCGGCGGCCCACGATGTGCACGGTGTCGGCGGCGAAGGCGTTGGCGCTGCGCACGATGGAGCCGATGTTCATGTCGTGCTGCCAGTTCTCGATGGCCGCGTGGAACGGATGCCGGTGCTCGTCGAGATCGGCGACGATCGCGTCCATGCGCCAGTACCGATAGCGGTCGATGACGTTGCGGGTGTCGCCGTCGCGCAGCAGCTCCGGGTCGAAGTGCGCGTCCTCCGGCCACTCGTCCTCGCCGCCTGGCCAGGGACCCACACCGTGCGTGCTGAGCTCGTTCGTCGGGTTGGGCTCTGCGTGGTTCTGCTCTGCGGTCGGGTTCTGGGGCACACCCAAGGCTAACCACCGCGCTGACCGCCGCGATGACTCGACGGGCGGGCATTTCGGTGTACCTAAATATCGGCTAGGGTTTCGGTGTGCCGAAAGATGTGGTGGCGACGACGCCGGGGGATGCTCCGACCACAGTCGCGCGCCCACCGCGCTCCGCCGCAGGCACGCGGGTCGTCTGGCTCATGGGTCCGGCCCTCGTGGCCGGCGTCGCCTACCTCGATCCGGGGAACGTCGCCAGCAACATGACCGCCGGGGCCCGCTACGGCTACCTCCTCGTGTGGGTGGTCGTGCTGGCCAACGGCATGGCGTGGCTCATCCAGTACCTCTCGGCCAAGCTCGGCATCGTCACGGGCGAGAGCCTGCCGCAGGTGCTGGGCCGCCGCATCCGTCGTCGTCCGGCTCGCATCGCCTACTGGCTGCAGGCCGAGGCCGTGGCCATGGCCACCGACCTCGCCGAGGTCATCGGCGGGGCGGTCGCCCTCAACCTGCTGTTCGGCATCCCCTTGGTGGTCGGCGGCCTGATCACGGGGGTCGTCTCGCTGCTGCTGCTCGTCGTGCACAGCCGACGCGGGCCGCGCACCTTCGAGTTCATCATCATCGGGCTCGTCGTCATCATCTCCACGGGCTTCTGCGTCGGCGTCTTCCTCGCGCCCCCCGAAGCCGGGAGCGTGCTGGGCGGACTGGTTCCGCGCTTCGAGGACTCGGGTTCGGTGCTGCTCGCCGCGTCGATCCTCGGAGCCACGATCATGCCGCACGCGATCTACGCTCACTCCGCGCTCTCGCGCGACCGCTTCGGCGGCCATGAGACGCGCACGGCCAACGGCGGGTTCAGCACCAAGCGCCTGCTGCGCGCCACCCGGTGGGACGTCTCGATCGCCATGGCCATCGCCGGCACGGTGAACCTGTGCATCCTTCTGCTGGCCGCCGCCAACCTCTCCGGCATCGCCGGGACCGACAGCCTCGAGGGCGCCTACGCCGCCATCGGTGCGTCCCTCGGCCCCATCGTCGCCACCCTCTTCGCCGTCGGCCTGCTCGCCTCCGGACTGGCTTCGACCTCGGTCGGCGCCTATGCCGGAGCCGAGATCATGGCCGGCCTGCTGCACGCCCGCATCCCCCTGCTGACGCGTCGCCTCGTCACGCTCGTTCCGGCCCTCGTGGTGCTCGCGATCGGCTTCGACCCCACACTCGCGCTCGTGCTCAGCCAGGTCGTGCTCTCGTTCGGCATCCCGTTCGCGCTGATCCCGCTCGTGATCCTCACGGCCCGCTCGAGCGTGCTCGGCCCGTGGCGCAACCACTGGGCGACGACGGCAGCCGGGGTGGCGGCGTCGGTGTTCCTGGTGACCCTCAACGGCGTGCTGCTGTGGCTCGTCTTCACCGGCTGAGACCTGCGGATAGTCTGAACGCGATGGCGAACACCTCCCCGGCGATCGAGGACTACCTCAAGACGATCCACGCCCACACGGAGTGGCAGCCCGAGCCGATCACGCCGTCGGTGCTCGCGACGCGACTGGCCGTAGCGCCGTCATCGGTCACCGAGATGGTGAAGAAGCTCGCCGCCCAGGGACTCGTCACGCATCAGCCGTACGGTGCGATCAGGCTGACGGATGCCGGACTCTCGAGGGCACTCGGCGTCGTGCGCCGGCACCGGCTCGTCGAGACCTGGCTGGTGAGCGACATGGGCTACGGCTGGGACGCCGTGCACGACGAGGCCGAGGTGCTCGAGCACGCGATCAGCGATCGACTGCTCGAGGCCATCGACGCACACCTGGGCAGGCCCGCCCGCGACCCCCACGGCGACCCGATTCCGCAGGCCGACGGCACCATCGTCTCCGTGCCGACCGTGCTCCTCTCCGAGGCCCCGGCCGGGCATGCGGGAACCGTGGTGCGCATCAGCGACCGCGACCCTCTGCTGCTGCGCCGTCTGGCCGCCGGCGGCATCCGCCCCGGAGTGCTCGTGACACTGTCGGGCGACACCCTCGACGGACCCGACGGGACGGCCGTCGAGCTCGACGCCGATGGCCGGGAAGCGATCTGGCTCACGGCCTGAGACCGCCTCCCGACGGAATCGAACCGCGACCCGGTCGGCGATCAGGCCGGCACCGCCTCGGGGAACCGCAGCGACGGCACGGGAACGTCGAGGTTCGCTCCGCCCCTGTAGCGCGTGGCGATGTGGTTGTCGGGGAGGCGGGGCCCGCGTCCGAACAGACGCTCGCGCAGGGTGGCTCGCTCGATCGCCTCGCTCGGGTCGGGCAGCCGGCCGCGGCGGCGCAGCTCCGGCACGACGAGCTCGGCGAAGTCGCGCGCGGTGTCGAAGGAGTGGTACTGGCGCAGGTTGATGCCGTCGACGCCGTCCTCGTCGAGCCAGCGCTCGATCTCGTCGGCGACCACCGAGGGGGTTCCCACGACGAAGTAGCGCTCGGCCCGGCCGGCGCGGAGCCCGTCGAGCACCTCGCCGACCGACCTGTCGAGCGGCAGGAACGGCAGGCGGTCGAGCTCGCTGCCCGAGCGCCGGATCGCCTCGGCGACGGTGATGTCGCGAGGAGAGGTCGTGATGTCCACGGGCAGGCTGGCGTGCGCGAGGATGCCGTCGAGACTGGTGTGCTCGCGGTAGAGCCGCCACTTGTCCGCCGCCTCCTCCTCGGTCCGCCCGACGATCACGCCGGCCTGCACGATGAACTTGATGTCGTCGCGGGTGCGCCCGTGGCGTTCCGCCGCCGCCGTCATGCCGGCGACGTTGTCGCGGAAGTCCTCCGCGGTGCGCCCTCCGGTGAACACGAGCTCGGCATGGCGTCCGGCGAACTCCGTTCCCGCCGGCGATCCGGTGGCCTGGAACAGCACCGGCGTGCGCTGCGGTGACGGATGCACGATGTGGGGCCCTGCGACGCGATGGGCCGGGCCGACGTGGTCGATGTAGCGCACCTTCGACGGATCGGTGGCGATCCCCCGTTCGCGGTCGTACACGACGGCGCCGTCGTCCCACGAGCCCTCCCACAGCTTGTAGAGCACGTCGAGGTACTCGTCGGCGAGCTCGTAGCGGCGGTCGTGCGGGATCTCCCCCTCGAGCCCGAAGTTGCGCGCGGCGTTCGGGAGGTACGAGGTGACGATGTTCCAGCCGAACCTGCCGCGCGTGAGGTGGTCCAGGGTCGACGCCCGGCGTGCGAACGCGAACGGAGGCTCGTAGGTCGTCGAGAAGGTGGCGCCGAATCCGAGTCGCTTCGTCACGGCCGCCATCGCCGGGATGACCAGGAGCGGGTCGATGTTCGGGCTCTGCAGGCCTTCGCGCAGTGCCGTCTCCGGTCCGTCGCGGAAGACGTCGTAGGCGCCGATCACGTCGGCGAGGAAGACGGCGTCGAACCCGCCGTCCTCGAGGATCCCGGCCAGTTCGGTCCAGTACTCGAGTTCGTCGAAGCGGTGCCGGTTGTTGCCCGGCAGCGGCCACAGCCCGTGGGTGATGTGGCTGATGCACGCCATCTCGAAGAGGTTGAGGATGAGCTGCTTCTTCTCGGTCATGCCGATGCCTCCGTGTTCGCGGCTGTCGACTCCGCCGACGGGACCGCGTAGATGCTCAACGGGTCCGCCGCGTTGAGACGGACGTCGCCGATCACGCGCTCCTTGTAGATGCGCGGGTTGTGCGAGGTGATGGTGCGGGCGTTCCTCCAGTGCCTGTCGAGGGCCAGCGACCGGCCCACCCCCGACGAGCCGAGAGCGTCGAAGACGAGCGTCGACGCCGCCAGGGCGGCATCCGTCACCCCGATCTGGGCCTCGTAGACCGCGATGGCCGCAGCGCGCGCCGCCACGGTGGGTTCGCCACCCACGCCGATCTCCTCCCACACGGAGTCGATCGCTCGGGCGGCACGGCCCACCGCGGCCTCGGCGACGAACGCGTGCGCCGCGATGCGACCGATCACCTGCTGCACCTGGGCGTCGTCGCGCGGGCGCTCGGAGAGCCCGTGCGGGTAGGACCGGCTGCGGGCCGTCACGGCCCGAACGGCTTCGTCCCGCACCGTCCGCGTGATTCCGGCGAGGGCCGCGAGCAGCACGAGCTGGTAGACCGCCTCCTGGGAGACGAAGCGGTCGGTGAAGTCGAGAACGTGCTCCTCGGCGACCAGCACGTCACGGAGCCGTGTCGTGCCGCTGCCCGTCGCCCGCTGGCCGAATCCGTTCCAGTCGTCGACGAGGTCGACGCCGTCGGCGCGCGCGTCGACGAGCACGAGGCGCGCGGCGCCGTCCTCGCCGAGCGCGAGCACGCCGACCCAGTCGGCGTAGATCGAGCCCGTGCTGTAGTACTTGACGCCGTTCAGCAGCAGGCGGCCGTCGACTCGCTCGATCCTGGTGTCGCCGAGGATGCTGGTGGTCCCCAGCTCCGACCAGGCTCCGCCGATCACCGCGCCGGCCCCGATCCGCCGGCGCCACTGGCTGTCGCGATCCGTCCGACCGGCGAGGCGGTCCTCGACGAAGGCGATGTGGTTGCGCCAGATCTGCGGCTGGTTGGAGTCCGCCGCCGCGAGGTCGACGAGCAGCTCGAAGAACTCCTCGACGCCGAGGCCGGCTCCGCCATCCGCTTCCGGGATGCGCAGGGCACCGAATCCGGCTGCAGCGAGCGCCGCGGTCTCGGCGTGCGGCCGCGTTCCCGACGTCTCGTGTTCGAGGGCGGTCGCGGCGATGCGCTCGAACACGGGCTCGAGTCTCCTGCGCGCCGCCGCGAGCGCGGTGACGGCGGTTCCGGCGCCGGTGCTCACGCCCCGACCTCGACCGGCGCGAACGCACCTCGGTACTTCGCCGCCGGATGCCGGTCGTTCACCCGCGCCTCGCCGAACAGGCGATCGCGCAGCGTGGGGCCGTCTCCGTACTCGCTCTGGGCGAGGCCCCGCGCGCGCAGCACCGGGAGGATCTTGTCCGCGAACTCCTCGAAGGAGCCCGGGATGACCCAGTTGATGACGTTGATGCCGTCGACTCCGGCCGCCTGCCAGATCTCGAGGGCATCGGCGATCTGCTCGGGCGTTCCGACGAGCCGGGTCGACCGCGAGATGAGCACGGCGATGTCTGCGACGATCGGCTCGCGGTCGGTGATGGCCTTCGACACCCACTCGCCGAAGCCCTTCGCGGTGTTGGTGTCGACGTCGCGCAGCGGGGTCTGCGGATCGTAGACCCTGCCATCGGAGTCGACGAGGGCGGAGTGGGCGAGGTAGCCCTCGATGCTGATGTACTTCTCGTACTCCTCGGCCTTCGCGAGGGCCTCCTCCTCGGTGTCGCCGATGACGAACGAGAGCCCCTGGAAGAACTTGATGTCCTCGCCCCTGCGACCGAACTCGACGGCGCGCGACCGCGTCGCCTCGATCTGCTGGCGCGCGAGCTCGGGGCTCGGGGAGATCAGGAACACGGCCTCGGCATTGCGGGCGGCGAAGTCGCGACCTGAAGCGCTCGACCCCGCCTGGTAGAGCACGGGGGTGCGCTGCGGCGACGGCGACGGCAGGTGCGGCCCCTGCACCGAGTAGCGCTCGGACTCGTGGTTGATCTTGTGGATCTTCGACGAGTCGCCGAAGACGCCGTTCTCGCGGTCCTTCACGAGGGCTCCCTCGTCCCACGAGCCCTCCCACAGCTTGTAGGTGACGTCGACGTACTCCTCGGCCCAGGCGTAGCGCTCGGTGTGGTCGGTCAGCCGCGGGAAGCCGAAGTTGCGCGCCCCGTTGTCCTGCAGGCCGGTGACGATGTTCCAGGCGATGCGACCCTTCGAGATGTGGTCGAGCGTGGAGACCTGCCTCGCGAACTGGTACGGGTGGCTCTGCGCGACGTTCGAGGTGAGCGCCAGGCCGATCTTCTCGGTGTGCACGGCGAGCGCCGCCACGAGCGGGATGGGGTCGTTCGACGGGATCTGCAGTCCCTCGCGGATGTACACGTCGAAGTCGGCATCCGCGTCGCCGTAGACCCCGGTGACGTCGGCGAAGAACAGGGCGTCGAACTTCGCGGCCTCGAGCTTCTTCGCGAGGTCGATCCAGAGCCTGACGTCGTTGAAGTCGACCTGGCCGGCGTCGGAGCGGCGCCACTGGCCGTGGTGGATGTGGGAGTTCGTGTTCATCACGAAGGCGTTGAAGTGCAGCGGGGTGGTCATGCGTTCTGCTCCTGAGCGGGTCGGGGGTCGAAGACGGGGATGGATGCGATGAGCTCGCGTGTGTACGGCTCCTGCGGGCGGTGGAAGATGTCGTCGGGCGTGCCGGACTCGACCACGACGCCGTCCTTCATGACGAGCACCCGGTGACTCAGGTGCGCGATGACGCCGAGGTCGTGCGAGATGAACAGGTAGCTCAGACCGTGCTGACGCTGCAGCACGACGAGCAGGTCGAGGATCTGCGCCTGGATCGTCACGTCGAGGGCCGAGACAGCCTCGTCGAGCACGATGATATCCGGAGCCTCGGCGAGGGCCCTCGCGATGGCGATGCGCTGGCGCTGCCCTCCCGAGAGCCGCAGCGGGAAGCGCCGCAGCACGGCGTGGGGCAGGCCGACCTGATCGAGCAGTTCCCGGATGCGCTCGGCGCGAGCCGAGGCGCTGGGGAACACGCCGCGCTGCAGCGCGTCGAGCAGGATGCGCTCCACGTTCCAGCGCGGGTCGAAGCTCGAGAGCGGGTCCTGCGAGACGACCGAGATGCGCGATCGCAGCGCACGTCGCCTGGGCTCGGGCAGGCTCGACCACGGCTCGCCGAGCAGGGTCACCGTGCCGGCATCAGCTTGCTCCAGCGCCAGGGCGATGCGACCCGTCGTGCTCTTCCCGGAGCCGGACTCGCCGACGATGCCGAGGGTCTCTCCCCGGTGCAGGTCGAACGACACGGAGTCGACGGCGGTCGTCACCGAACCGTCGGACGACCTGAAGCGCTTGACCACGTCGCGGGCGGACAGCACGACCTCGTCGCGCACCTCGGGCGCCGGCGGGGCAGCCGCGAGCAGGACGGCGCCGGCCGGGCTGAGAGAACCGCCCCGGGTGTCCTCGCTGGGGACCGCGGCGATGAGCGCCCGGGTGTACGCCTCGCGCGGTGCGGCCAGCAGGTCTGCGGCCGCACCCTGCTCCACCACACGACCGTCCTTCATCACGAGGATGTGATCGGCGAGCTGCGCGACCACGGACAGGTCATGGCTGATGAGGATGATCGACGCGCCGCGGCGCTTGGACTCCTCGAGCAGCTCGAGCACCTGGGCCTGCACTGTGACGTCGAGCGCCGTGGTGGGCTCGTCGGCGATGACGACGTCGGGCGCGAGGGCGAGCGCGGACGCGATCAGCGCACGCTGGCGCAGGCCACCCGAGAGCTGATCCGGACGCTGGCGAGCGCGCAGCTCCGGCTTCGGCACGCCGACGGAGGTCAGCAGCTCGATGACCTTCGTGCTGCGGGCAGCGGAGTCACCCCAACCGTGCAGCCGCAGGCTCTCGGCGATCTCGGCTCCGACAGGGCGCAATGGGTCCAGCGACACGAGGGCGTCCTGGAGGATGAACCCCACCTCCTTGCCCCTGATGCCCTGCCACTGCCGATCCGACAGCCCGGAGACGTCGCGGCCGTGCAGGGAGAGCTCACCTGCCGATACCCGGGCGCCGCGGCCCGTGAGCCCGACCACGGTGCGGGCGGTGACCGACTTGCCCGACCCGGACTCGCCGACGATCGCGACGCACTGGCCCGGATACAGGTCGAAGGACACGTCCTGCACGATCGGACGCAGGCCGCCGGTGGTCTGGAATGCGACGGAGAGGTCGCGCACGCGCAGCCGCGGCCTGAAGCCGGCCAGGTTGTCGATCTCGGCCGCGAGGTCCGAGGCCGCGGCATCCGTGGTGATGGCACTCATCATTTCTCACCCTTCTCGAGGATCGACTGCAGATGGCGGCCGAGGGTCGTCGTGGTCAGGGCGAGCAGCACGATCACCAGGCCGGGGATCACCGTCAGCCATCCGGCGACGGTGATGTAGCCGCGTCCCGCGTCGAGCAGGGCGCCCCACTCGGGCGCCGGTGGCGCGATGCCCAGGCCGAGGAACGACAGGCTCGACGCCCACACGATCGACTGCCCGATCGAGAGCGCGAACACGGCCACGAGGGGGCGCAGCGAGTTCGGCAGGATGTGCTGGCGCAGGATGCGGCCACGCGAGTGGCCGAGCGCGACGGCGGCCTCGACGTAGGGCGCACCCCGGGCGCTGAGGATCTGCCCGCGCACCATGCGCGCGTAGCCGGGGGCGGTTCCGATCCCCACCGCGAGGATGAGGGTGAGGATCGACGGGCCGAGCACGGCGATCAGCAGCAGGGAGAGCAGCAGCGCCGGGAAGGCGAAGGCCACCTCGAGCAGCCAGCCCACAGCGGCCGCCGTGGGCCTGTTGCCGAGGGCAGCCAGCGACCCGAGGATGACGGCGAGGGTGAGGCTGACGGCCGCGGCGCCGATGCCGACGCCCAACGATGCCGCGGTTCCGTAGATCACCCGCGAGTACAGGTCGCGGCCCGACTCGTCGGTGCCGAACCAGTGCGCCGACGACGGCGGAGCCAGCGTGTTCGCCAGGTCCATCGCGAACGGGCCCTGCGTGGCCAGAAGAGCCGGCCAGAGGGCGGCGAGGGCGAACACCGCCGTCGCCGTGAGGGCGGCGATCAGGTCCCACGGCACCTGCAGCAGACGGGCGGATGCCGTCGGCCGGGGTGCGGCCTGAGCGATGGTCGCGGTCATGCAGTCCTCCTGAGGCGCGGGTCGATGATGGCGTAGGCGATGTCGACGAGCAGGTTCGCCAGCACGTAGAAGGCGGCGATGAGCATGACGATGCCGATCACGACGGGCATGTCCTGGCTGCTCACAGCGGTGACCAGCACCTGGCCGATGCCCGGCCGTGCGAACACCGCCTCGACCACCACGGCGCCCGAGATCGTCGCGCCGAGCGCCCAGCCCGACAGCGTGACCGCGGGAAGGACGGCGTGGCGGAGCACATGGCGCAGCCGGATGCCGACGTCGCCCATTCCCCGCATCCGTGCCGTCAGCACGAAGGGCGAGTCCAGGGCGCGCTCGAATTCGGTCCTCGTGGCCTGACCGAGGAATCCGGCCAGCGGGATCGCGAGGGTCAGGGCCGGCAGCACCAGTCCCACCGGTCCCGTTCCCCCGATCACCGGGAACCATCCCAACGACAGCGCGAAGACCAGCAGCAGGATGATCCCGAGCCAGTAGTGCGGGAGCCCCGCCGCCACGGTGTCGAAGAATCCGCCGATTGCCCGGGATGCCGGTCCCTTGCCGGCGGTGAGGGTCACCCAGACCACCATGATGATCCAGGCGAAGACGAGGGCGGTGAGGGTGAGCACGATGGTCGCGCCCAACTGGTCGGCGATGATCGCGATCACCGGGCGATGCTGCTGGTACGAGTTCCCGAGGTCGCCGACCACGAGCCCGCGCAGGTACCCGAAGTACTGCACGATCAGAGGATCGTGCAGGTGGTACTCCGCGTTGATCGGCGCGAGCTCCTCCGGCGTGCGCGCGACGGCCTGGCCGGCGCGGATGTTGAGGATCACTGTGGCCCGGTCGCCGGGAAGCGACGCCTGGGCGAAGAAGGCGGCGGTGGCGGCGCCGAACAGGACCAGCGCGGCGCTCACCACCTTCCCGACGACGAGTCGCGGTGCGCCCCGGCCCCGACGCGGTGCGCTGGAACCGAGGAGGACGCCGGTCTCGGCATCCGTCTCACTGAACGAAGTACGCGTCATAGAACGTCGGTCCTCCCTGTGCGTGCTCCTGCCAGACGCCCTTGAGCTTCGGCGAGATCGCCAGCGTCGAGAGCCTGTCGTAGACGCCGATCGCGAGCGCGTGCTCGGCGATGTACTCCTGCGCCTGCTCGTAGAGGGCGTTCTGCTTGTCGACGTCGGGCTCGGAGTTGGCCTGCAGGATGAGAGCCTGCAGCTCGGGGTAGTCGGTGAACGAGGCGTTCCAGTTGTTCGGGTTGCCGTCAGATCCGGCACCCCAGTTGATCTGCAGGATGCCGCTCGTGACGGCCGTCCAGTAGCCCGGGTAGATGTCGCGTTCGTCGGGCTTGCTGTAGGCGCCCGAGAACGCCTCGGCCTGCGGAACGGGGATCAGGTCGACCTTGAAGCCGGACTTCTTGGCCTGCTCCTGCACGCCCTGCAGGATCGAGACTCCATCAGCCGTGATGATCGACCCCGTGAAGTACGGGAGCGTCACCTCGAGGGTCTCGCCGTCCTTGGTGCGGTAGCCGTCGGAGTCGGTCTCGGTCCACCCGGCCTCGTCGAGCAGGTCGGCCGCCTTGTCGAGGTCCTGGGTGTACCAGTCCGCAGCCTTCTGGCTGTAGCCGGGGGTGGTCTGGCTGACCCCGCCGTTGCCCTCGTAGGGGATCACGCCGCGGCCGATCGACTCGACGATCTCCTTGCGGTCGACGGCGTAGGCGAAGGCCTGCCGCACGGACTCGTCGGTGAACGGACCCTGCGCGGTGTTGAAGGTGAGCACCTGCGGGCGCCCCGGCGTGACGTACTTCTCGAGGGTGAACCCGGCGTCTCCCGTCGGCTTCCACTGCACGGCCGGAACGTCGTAGACGGCGTCGAGTTCGCCGCTCTTCAGCGCTGCCACGCGCGTGGTGGCGTCGGCGATGAACTTCCACTCGACCTCGTCGACCAGCGCCGGACCCGTGTGCTCCGCGTTGGCCGGCCACGAGGTGTAGCCGTCGTTGCGCTTCAGCACGATCTCCTGCCCGCGGTCCCAGTGGTCCACGATGAAGGCGCCGGTGCCGATCGGGGCCGCGCAGTTCTCCTCCTGGGTGCGCTCGGTCAGGGCCTTCTGCGACTGGATGCCGAAGTAGCCCTGCGTCAGGTTGTCGGCGAGGCGCGGGTAGGGCTTGGCCAGGTCGACCTGCACGGTGAGGTCGTCGACGGCCTCAGCGCCCTGGTAGTAGCCGCCGAGCCAGGCCAGCGCCGTGCTGTTGCCGCCGCCGTTCACCCAGTAGTCGAAGTTGTAGGCCACGACCTCGGCGGTCAGGTCGCTGCCGTCCGTGAACTTCACATCGGGCTTGAGGTCGAACGTCCAGTGCAGGCCGTCGTCGGAGACGGCCCACTTCTCGGCCAGCCACGGCACGACCTGGTGGTCCTCGTCGAGCGAGACCAGGCTGTCGAGCACGTTGTAGCTGAGGTAGGCCTGCTCGATCCAGCCGCCGAAGACGCATGCCGGCTCCTGCTGGTGGCCGTAGACGATCGTGCCGCCCTCGAGCGGTTTCGCGTCTGCCGCGGGCGTCGTCGCCGTGTTCGCCGCGCAGCCGGAGAGGGCGATCGCGGCCGTGACGGCGAGCGCCACGACGGGCGCGAGGATGATGCGTTTCTTGGTCATGAGGTGTGTGCTCCAGGGGAAGGGCCGGCCAGGGAGGTCGATGCCGGTCGAAGTGCCGCAAGGCTATGGAGCATGTCGACGGATCGGGAGTGCATTGTGACGGGCGGCGTAAGAGTGCTTCACATGGGGAAAACTTCACCGCGAGGTCACCCGATGCGCTATGCGACGCCTCCGCGGCCAGTGATCACGGGGAACTCCGACGCTCTAGGCTGGTGCCATGCACCGTCGTGACGAGATCGAATGCTGGCTGACAGACATGGACGGCGTGCTCGTCCATGAGAACGAGCCCCTCCCCGGAGCCGCCGCCCTGCTGCAGCAGTGGCGCGACCAGGACGCCCCCTACCTCGTGCTCACGAACAACTCGATCTTCACGCCCCGCGACCTGAGCGCGAGACTCCGCGCCTCGGGCCTGATCGTTCCCGAGGAGCGCATCTGGACGAGCGCGCTGGCCACGGCCGACTTCTGCGCCTCGCAGATCCCCGGTGGCTCTGCGTTCGTGATCGGCGAGGCGGGCATCACCACCGCCCTGCACGAGGCGGGCTTCATCATGACCGAGACCGACCCCGATTACGTGGTGGTGGGCGAGACCCGCAACTACTCGTTCGAGGCCATCACGAAGGCCATCAGGCTGATCGCCGGCGGTTCCCGGTTCATCGTGACGAATCCGGATGCCACGGGCCCGAGTGCCGACGGCCCCCTGCCCGCCACCGGAGCCATCGCGGCGCTCATCACCAAGGCGACGGGCAAGGACCCGTACGTCGTCGGCAAGCCGAACCCGATGATGTTCCGATCGGCCATGAACCGCATCGGCGCCCACTCCGAGAACACCGCCATGATCGGCGACCGCATGGACACCGACATCGTCGCCGGCATCGAGGCCGGCCTGCACACCATCCTCGTGATGACGGGCATCAGCGACGAGGCCGAGATCAACCGCTACCCGTTCCGCCCCGACGAGATCCTGAGCGGCGTGCACGAGCTGGTCGCGAAGGAGCCGCTCGAGTCGGAGGTGTAGCGCGCTGCGAGTGCTTCGGGCGGGTGCGGCTCAGCCACGCTCGCTGAGGACCCGACGAAGTCGGCGTTCGAAGCGCGCCGAACGAGCCAGCACCAGAGGCGCTTCGGGCGGTCGCTTCGCTCGGCCCTCAGCGAGCGGCGCCGAGCGCGTCGATGATGCGCCTGTACGCCGGCGTCGAGCCGTCGGCCGTGATCGCCCGGAACACGAGTTCGTCGACACCTGCCCTGTAGTCGTCGAGCCGCGCTCGCAGCGCCTGCGGCGTCGTGCCCGTGATGGTCGTGTCGCTCGCACCGATGCCGAGGCGCTCGAAGTTGGCGGCGTAGCTCGGGTACGAGCCGTAGCGAGCCGACTCCTCGGCCAGCGCGTCGGCCGCCTCGGGGTCGACGATGCCGCGCGCGTAGAGCACGGCCCGAGGACGTGGCCTGGCGGCATCCGTCGCCGTCTCGCGCAGTGCGGCGGCCGTCTCGGAGGCGATCTCCGGCGGCAGCCAGCTCAGCAGCGCGCCTGAAGCGCGCGTCGCTGCCAGCTCGCGCATCTTCGGGCCCAGCGCCCCGAGCAGCACGGGCGCGTCGACGCTGCGCTGCAGCTCGTCGAGCTGGGGCGTCACGAGAGCCAGCGGGCGGCGTGCGGCGCCGGACCCGACGCCCAGCACGAGGCGGTGCTGCGGCAGAGCGAGGTCGCGCACCCTCTCGGCGATGACGGATGCCGGCCACCTGTCGAACGGGATCACCCCCGTCGCCAGCACCAGACGATCGGTGACCTCGGCCGCGGAGGCGAGACCGGAGAGGGCCTCACCGTCGGGGGTGTCGTTCAGCCAGAGTGCGTGCAGGCCGGCGGCCTCGGCTGCAACGGCGAGCTCCCGGATGGCTGCTCGATCGAGGACTCCGGCGAGGCCGAGGGAGACGAGGGCTGGTGCTGTGCTCATCCGTCCAGCGTACGCAGGCGGGTCAGGCCAGGCGCGCGATCGCCGCTTCGAGCGCGTCCCAGAAGCGCGGCACGTCCAGGCTCACGGCGACGTGGGCGTTCGCGGCCCGACCGAGCATGCCGTCGAGGTCGACCAGTGTCGCTCCCGCCGTGTGCACGCCGACGACCTCGACGTCGAGCCTGGTGAACACCGTGCCGACGGCATCCGGAGCCGCCAGCACTGCAACGGCCACGGGATCGTGCAGCGGGCCGTCGGGCAGCCCGAACACGGCGTCGTTGGTGGCGCAGAAGAAGTCGAGCAGCTCGGCCCCGAACGCAGCGGTGCCGTTGCCGATGGCGGCGATGCGCGCCCGCACCTCAGGGGTGACGAGGGCGTGGTGGGTGACGTTCAGCCCGACCATGGTGAAGCGCACGCCGCTGTCAAGCACGATGGCGAGCGCCTCGGGATCGACCCAGGCGTTGAACTCCGCCGCGGGAGTCACGTTGCCGCGCCCGGTCGATCCGCCCATCCAGACGATCTCGCGTACGCCGGCCGCCAGCTCGGGGCGATCGCGCAGCAGGGTGGCGACGTTGGTGATCGGTCCCGTCGCGATGATGGCGACGGGGTCGACGGATGCCGAGATCGCATCGGCCATGAGCTCGACTGCGGAGCGGGGGTCGAGCGGCACGACGGGCTCCGGCAGCACCGGGCCTCCGAGGCCGTTCTCGCCGTGGATCCACTCGGCCGTGGCGAGTTCGCGCACGAGAGGACGGTCGGCGCCGGCCGCCACCGGAACATCCCTCACCCCGGCGACCCCGAGGGCGATGCGCGCGTTGCGCTCGGTGTGCACGAGGGTGCCGTTGCCGCCGACCGCCGTCACGGCGCGCAGCTCGAGGAGCGGGCTGCCCGCCGCCAGCCAGAGTGCGAACACGTCGTCATGACCCGGATCGCAATCGATGATCACCGGGATGCGATCGGTCACGCGATGCCCGCTCGGGCCGCGAAGGCGAGGAGGTCGGCCCGGGGTGCGTACGAGCCCACCGTCCCCCGGGAGGTGACGGACAGCGCACCGGCGGCGACGGCCACGGCGACGGCCTCGCTCAGCGGACGGCCCTCGGAGAGGAAGGCGGCGAGGGTGCCGGTGAAGCAGTCGCCGGCTCCGGTGCTGTCGACGGCGGTGACCCGGGGCGACGGGCACTGCGAACTGCGGGCCAGGTCGTGCTCGTCGACGCTCGCCGACTCCGCTCCGGCTGCCGAGACGGCGCCCTCGGCACCGAGCGTGATGACGATGGATCTGCAGCGTCGGCCGGCTGCGGACTCGGCCGCAGTGCGCCAGGCGTCGAGTCCGCTCGTCTCCGCGGTGCCGATGCCGAGGGCGACGGCCTCGTGCTGGTTCACGACCAGCGGGTCGCAGACGGCGATGGCCGCCGAGGACACCGGAACAGGCGGGGCCAGGTTGAGCACGAAGCGGGTGCCGACCTCCGAGCTCAGGGACGCCAACCGCTCGACGGCATCGACCGGCAGTTCGCCCTGGGTGAGCGCGATATCGGCGGCGGCGATGTCCCAGCGGTGCGCCTCGACGGCGTCGGCCGTGACATGGGCGTTCGCTCCGGCCGACACGATGACGGTGTTCTCGCCGGAGGCCGCCACGGTGATCTGCGCGACGCCCGTCGCGGCATCCGGAACCTGGTCGATCGCATCGAGCGCGACACCGTAGCCGCGCACGGTCTCGAGCGCGAAGGTGGCCGCGGCGTCGGTTCCCACGCGGGCGACGAGGTCGACGGATGCCCCCGCCAGGTGCGCTGCGATGGCCTGGTTGGTGCCCTTGCCGCCGAGCGCGACGGCGTAGGCGGTACTCGAGACGGTCTCACCGGGCGCAGGGAAGTCCGCGACATAGCTCGTCGAGTCGACGTTGAGTGACCCGAGGACGAGCACGCGGCCGGTCATGGCTCAGGCCGCCGGACCCGGACCGGCCACGCTGGCGGTGATGGGCTCGCCGCCCGAGCGCGAGACGAAGCAGTAGTAGTAGCGCTGGCCGCTGGTCCACTGCTCCTCGGTCACGGGGAAGCTTCCCTGCAGCTGCAGGTCGGGGAATTGGCCGGCGGCGTCGAGGTCGATGACACCCGGTGCACTGCAGAGCAGGTTGATCTGCGATGCGAGCGCTTCCTCACCGGGGAACGCCGTCGTCGCGTCGCCACCGAAGCTGCCCCGGTAGGCGAGCTGAGCGGCGTGCGGGGCCGCGCAGTCGACGACGGTGAACGTCTCGGCCCAGGGTCCGGCGTAGGGATCGATGCACTCGGTGCCGCCCAGCTGATCCCAGGGGTGCTCGCCGGCAGCGGCCGGGCCTGTGACCGGGGGAGCGACTGTCGGCGTCGGGGTGGGTGTCGGGGTGGGCGTCGCCGACGCCGTGGGAGTAGGTGCCGGCGCTCCCGCGAACATCTTGGGCAGGAGGGTGCCGAGGAAGAACAGGCCGACGAGCACGACGAGCAGCACGAGGCCACCCGCGATCCAGAGCAGGCGGCGGTCGACGGAAGGCGTGTCCGTGGGCGGAGTCGTCGGCGGCGTGCCACCGTCGGATCCCCCAGCGTCCGGTGTCGCCGGGCCGGCTGTCGAGGCGTTGTCGGCCTCGGCGGCAGAGATCGGCGGCAACGAGAGGCCGCTCAGGGCAGGGCTGGCGTCGAGGGTGTCGATGAACGAGGCCTGCTGCTCAGCCGCGGACGTCGCGATCAGAGCGGTGGCTGCGGTGTCGGCGCGGGCGTAGGCGGCGTCGGGCTCGCGCTCCGGGTCGGGCTCTGGCTCCGGGTCGGGCTCCGCCCCGGGGTCAGGTTCCCGCTCGGACTCGGCCTCGAGATCTCCTTCTGCCGCTGCCTCTCCCTTGAGCTCCGGCTCACCCTCGGCTTCGGCTTCGGCTTCGGCTTCGGACGCAGGCGGCGGCACCGGGGTGGGGAACCGCAGCGGCTCGGCGGGCGGTGCTCCGAAGACCGGCGCGACGAACGGAGCCATGACGACCGGAGGAACCGCATCGTCGAGCGGATCGGCGTCGGACTCCGACTCGTGGCCGTTCCCGTACTTCGCCGGATCCTCCCCGGCGCGCAGGCCCCAGTGGAAGCCGGGCTCGGCTTCGGCGGCGGCCGGGTCGTCAGCCGAGGACGAAGACACGGCGGTCGGTTCGGCCTTCTCGGGCTCGGACTGCGGCTCGACCGGAGTGGGAGCGGCGGACGGCGGCGGACCCACAGGCTCGACGTCGAAGTCGGAGAACAGGTGCCAGACGGCCGACGACGTGGCAGCAGTCTCGACGGCTTCGGGTTCGCGTTCCTCCTCGGCCTCGGGCTCCGGCACGCTCTCGGCCGGCTGCTGGTCACGAGGGGTCGGCTCTTCGGCGGGTGCAGAGGCCGGTGCGCCGTACCAGACCGGGATGACCGGCTCGTCGTCGCCGGCATCCGGGGACGACTCGGCGTCGGACGAGACGTCGTCGTCAGCCACCTCGGCCGGGATATCAGCGTCTTGACGGGCGCGACGGCCGCCCGAGAGCTGCGCGAGCAGCCAGTCCGCGCCGCCGATCTCCGGATCCTGCTCGGCGTCGGTTCCGTCGCGTTCGTCGGGACCGTCAGGCATCGCGCAGGCCCAGGTCGTCGAGTCCGATGGCGTAGAAGTAGGGAACGCCCTCGGCCTCGATGATCTCGCGGGCTCCGGTGTCGCGGTCGACGACGACGGCCACGGCGGCGATCTCGGCGCCCACCGTGCGGAGGGCCTCGATGGCCTTGAGCGGCGAGCCTCCGGTGGTGGAGGTGTCCTCGAGCACGATCACGCGCTTGCCGGCGAGATCCGGTCCCTCGACCTGGCGACCGCGACCGTGGTCCTTCGGCTCCTTGCGCACGACGAAGGCGTCGTATTCGAGACCGCGAGCCACGCCCTGGTGCAGGATCGCGGATGCCACGGGGTCCGCGCCCATCGTCATGCCGCCGACGGCGGCGACGTCGGGGATATCGGCGATGAGGTCGAGCATGACCTGCCCGATGAGCGGGGCGGCACGGTGGTCGAGGCTCACCTTGCGCAGGTCGACGTAGTACGTCGCCTTCTTGCCACTCGTCAGGGTGAAGTCGCCGTGGAACACGGCATCCGATGAGATGAGTTCGATGAGCTTGGTCCGCGCGTCAGTCACGGCCACAACTCTATTGCCCGCGTCGGAACACGCGCTTCCAGAAGCCCGGCGTTCCGGGCTTCTGTACGGCGACGACAGCCGGCAGCTCGATGTGGAAGTGGCCGAGTTCCTGCGCGCCGAAGCGCGCAGTGCGGTAGACGGCCGTGCCGATGAGCACGCCGAGTGCTATCGAGATGACCGTGCTGAGCGCCGAGGTCAGGTCCTGGGCGCTCTGGCCGGCACCGAACACCTCCGTCAGGCCGATCAGCCCGGCGGCTCCCGGCACCAGCAACCAGAACGCGGGAAGGAACGTGATCTGCGACGGTGCGCCGTGGCGCAACGAATCGATCCAGAGCACGACGGGCGTCATCAGCACCGCACCGAAGAAGCCGCTCAGACTTGCGCCGAAGAAGAAGCTGCCGACGAGCTGTCCGAGGTAGGCGACCACGAGCACCAGAAGGACCCAGCCGAAGGTCTTCGCCGGAGCCGAGAAATGCAGGTAGTTCCCGATCGCGAACAGCAGCAGGCCGATGACCGGGAGCCACCACTCGTTCATGGTGATGCCGACCGACATGTAGCTGTAGTCGTCCACGCCGACGAGGGTTCCGGCCGCGAGGATGCCGAAGGCCAGCAGAGCCAGCTGTACGAGCCCGCTCACCAGACGGCTCGTGCCCGCGATCATCTGGCCGCTCGCCAGCTCCTCCGTTCCCGTCGTCAGGAGGCCACCGGGCAGGAAGGTCACGAGCGGCGGGATGAGCACCAGGAGGGGATCCGACAGATCGAAGATGTCGGCGAGCAGGAACACTGTGAGAGAGGAGACGAACGCCGCCGCGATCGGGAAGATGAGGTCCAGCGTCGACGAACGGACCAGCTTCATGAGTCCGACCAGAACGCCCAGCAGGAAGGCGAGCAGCGCACCCTCCACGGTCGGGAACAGCAACAGGCCGAGGCCGAGCGTGAGGATGCCGTGCCCGAGGGTGCGCAGCGCCCAGCCGAAGCGCGGCTTCGCGTCGCCGATCGCGTTGAGCTCGGCGATGCCGTCCGCCGGGTCGACGCTGCCCTCCCGTGCGCGATTGATGAGTCGGTAGAGCTCGGCGATCTGGTCGAAGCGCAGGCCCGAGCGCACCCGGGTGGAGATGGCGACGTGGGTGTCGGAGGCCGGGCCGGTCTGCACGAGGATCACCGTCGGCAGCACGACGAACCCCGTTCCGGGAGCACCATACGCGGCGGCGATCTCCTGCATGATCCTGCCGACCCTGTCCACAGACTCACCGGAGGCGGTCATCCCCTCGGCCAGGCCGACCAGGAAGGGACGCAGCTCCGCGTCGGTGGGGGCGTGTTCCGGCATCGTGCTGTCAGCTCAGCTGCCCGTGAAGGGGTGTCTGACTGCGACGGGGATGGTGTCACCCGGATGCATCACTTCATCCCCCGTTCGCGAGAATCGCCGTGGGTTGTCACGCTATGCCCCACGCGCCCGGCTGGGCAAGCGATCGGGAATGAGAAAGGCCGCCTCCCGCGCCGTCCCTGGCGTGGTGGCGGCCTCAGCGCATCCGGAGTTCGTCTGTGCGGCGAACCGGGCGGATGCGAATGCCCGCTCTCTTCCTAGAAGATGCGGACGTACTCGCGCTTGGGGGTGCGGCCGTAGCCGTCCGTCGCGAGAAGGGTGAGGGTTCCGGCGATGGCGCCGACCGCGATGATGCCGAGGATGATGAGGAGCGCGGTCATGATGGAGCCTTTCGAGTTGGGTGGGTACTGTCATTCTGCTCCGCGCAACCTTGCAGCACAATCGAATGGTTCTGCATGATGGATGTAGGTTGGCTACATGGACGTACGACGACTCGATCTTCTCCGCGAACTCTCCGAGCGCGGCAGTGTCACGGCCGTCGCCGAGGCCACTCACCGCACACCCTCAGCGGTGTCGCAACAGCTCAAGGTGCTCGAGCGGGAGGCCGGGATGCCGCTCACCGAACGCAGTGGCCGCGGCATCCAGCTCACCGGCGCCGGCATCGCCCTGGCCCGCAGCGCGACCGATGTCGCCGTGGCGCTGGAGCGGGCGACAGCGCTCTGGGACGAGTTCCGCAATCACCCGAGCGGCGAGGTGCGGCTCGCCACGTTCCCCTCGGCCGGCCAGGTGCTGCTGCCCGGCGTGCTCGCCGACGTGGCACTCATCCCCGGCCTCGTGGTGCACTGCTCCGACGGCGACGCCGAACTGCTCGACTTCCCGTCGCTCACCGCCGACTTCGACATCGTGCTGGCGCACTCGCTGCGCGGCACCCGCGCCTGGGGCGGTCGGGGGCTCCGCGCGGTTCCCCTCATGGTCGAGCCGCTCGACATCGCCATCCCGCCCGACCACCGCCTCGCCGGACGCAGCTACCTGACCCCGGCCGACGTCATCGACGACCCGTGGATCGGCGTGCCCGTCGGCTTTCC
This sequence comes from Leifsonia sp. Leaf325, assembly GCA_001423545.1. Taxonomy (GTDB): domain Bacteria; phylum Actinomycetota; class Actinomycetes; order Actinomycetales; family Microbacteriaceae; genus Orlajensenia. The sequence continues at coordinate 1,165,596 of LMOK01000003.1, read as the reverse complement.
GTTCGAGCGCATCCTGCACGACATCGAACAGGTGGCCGGGCACCGCGCGACGGTGTTCCAGCGCATCAGCGACCTGCGCATGGTCGAGTCGTTCGTGGCCGCCGGACTCGGCATCTCGCTCATCCCGCGGTACACCTCGGGCGGCATCGACCCGAGCCGCGTCATCCTGAAGCCACTACGGGGAGTGGATGCCGAGCGGGACATCGTGGCGCTGCTGCGACCTGATGTGGCGGAGCGCCTGGCCGTGCGCACCGTCGTCGACATCCTGCGCACCCGCGCGGCGGAGATCGAGGCGGCGCACGCATAGCGCTTGCGCGCTCGCATCACTGCCGCCACCGAGAACGCACTAATTGCGGTTAATGAACCCTCCGCACCCGCACGATCTCCGTTCTCGACGCTACGCACCCGCGGAAGCTACGTACTCGTCGGGGTCACGGATTTCCGAAGCGTCTGCAGAAACGCTTCCGAGCCACGACGTGCTCCTCACCGCGGGTGAGCGAGGGATCTCGGCGCCCCCGAGTGAAAGCAGAGCGGACTCGAGCTCCTCGGGATAGTCGATCACTGCGACGACCGAGCCCGGGCGTTCTTCACGTGGTCGGCGAGCCAGATCGTGAGCGGAGCGAAAGTAGAAGCGGCCGAAGAGCCAACTCCCTGCGATGACCAGGACCACGATCGCGACCGAACTGCAGCACACCAGCGACGACGAGCCCGATCAGAGCGAGCCAGAGGAGCAACCATGGCCTGCTCAGATAGATCCGCGACGGATGCACGACGACCTCTCTCCATGCGGGCGCGATCGCCGGACTCGTCTGTGGGTACACACAAGTATCTCCTCGATCCACAGGGGGATGAGTAGGCTGCCGCTGATGAGCGACACGATTCTCCTCGAGGTGACGGACGGGCTCGCCCACGTCACCCTCAACCGCCCCGAGCGCCTCAACGCGATCAACCCCGAGGCCGCCGAACGCTGGCGCGACATCGGGCGCGAGGTCTCCGAGCGCGACGACATCGGCGCCGTGCTCTTCGATGCCGCGGGCCGCGCATTCTGCGCCGGCGGCGACGTGCGGGAGATGGGCACGACGGTGGGTGACGGATCGGCGATCGCCGCGCACGCCGACGTGATCCACGCCGGCCACGTGTTCTTCCGCGAGAGCGGCAAGCCCATCGTGGCGGCCGTGCAGGGCGCCGTCGCCGGCGGTGGTCTCGGCTTCATGCTGTGCGCCGACGTGATCGTGGCGTCGGATCAGGCGAGCTTCGCCAGCAAGTACTCCGACATCGGCCTCACCCCCGACTGCGGCGTGAGCACGCTGCTGCCCGAGGCGATCGGCATGCGGCGGGCCCTCGAGCTCACTCTCACGTCACGGCGGCTGACGGCATCCGAAGCCCTCGACTGGGGACTCGTGACCGAGGTCGTCAGCGTTGACACGGGCGGGGCGGATGCCGTCGCGCACCGTGCTCGGGCCATCGCCGACGCGTGGCTAGCCGGGGCCACGGGGGCGTTCGGTCAGGCGAAGCGCCTGCTGCTGGCGAGCCGCGGGCGAACCTTCCAGGAGAACCTCGACGACGAGGCGCGCACCATCGGCGCCGCGTTCGGGACGCCGGAGGCGCAGGCGCGCATCGCGGCGTTCGCCACCCGCTAGACGCGCTTCGACCGCGCGCTTCGCGCGGGCCTCAGCGAGCGGGACCTCGAGAACCGCTCGCTGAGGACCCGACGACGTCGGCGTCCGAAGCGCTTCGGTACTCCTCAATCGTGCTGCGGGAACCCCAGGTTGATGCCGCCGTGGCTCGGGTCGAGCCAGCGCGAGGTGATGGCCTTCTCGCGGGTGAAGAACTGCACACCGGCCGGTCCGTAGGCCTTGGCGTCGCCGAACAGCGAGGCCTTCCAGCCGCCGAAGGAGTGGTACGCCACCGGCACCGGGATCGGCACGTTCACACCGACCATGCCCACCTGCACCTCACGCTGGAAGCGTCGCGCGGCGCCGCCGTCGTTCGTGAAGATGGCGGTGCCGTTGCCGTACCTGCCGTCGTTGATGATGCCGAGTCCCTCCTCGTAGGAGGACACCCGCACGATCGACAGCACCGGGCCGAAGATCTCGTCGGTGTAGACCGATGAGGTGAGCGGCACCTTGTCGATGAGCGTCGGGCCGAGCCAGAAGCCGTCGGCGTCTCCGTCGAACTCCCCGTCTCGCCCGTCGACGACGACAGTCGCGCCATCCGTCGCAGCCACGTCGATGTAGGAGGCCACCTTGTCGCGGTGCACCTCGGTGATGAGCGGGCCCATGTCGCAGGAGCGGCGACCGTCGCCCGTCGTCAGCCCGGCCATGCGCTCGGTGATCTTCGCCACCAGTTCGTCGGCGATGGAGTCGACAGCGAGCACCACCGAGATGGCCATGCAGCGCTCGCCCGCCGACCCGAAGCCGGCGTTCACCGCGGCGTCGGCGGTCAGGTCGAGGTCGGCATCCGGCAGCACCAGCATGTGGTTCTTGGCGCCGCCGAGGGCCTGCACTCGCTTGCCGTTGGCGGATGCCGTCTCGTAGATGTACTGCGCGATCGGGGTCGAGCCGACGAAGGAGATGGAGGCGACCTCCGGATGCGTCAACAGGGCGTCGACGGCCTCCTTGTCGCCGTGCACCACGTTGAAGACGCCGGCGGGCAGCCCGGCCTCGGCGAACAGCTCGGCCATCCAGATGGCCGCCGACGGATCCTTCTCCGAGGGCTTCAGCACCACGGTGTTGCCCGCCGCGATCGCGATCGGGAAGAACCAGAGCGGCACCATCGCCGGGAAGTTGAACGGCGAGATGATGCCGACGACGCCGAGGGGCTGGCGCACCGTGTAGACGTCGACCCCGGTCGAGACGTTCTCGGAGTAGTCCCCCTTGGTGAGGTGGGCGATGCCGCAGGCGAACTCCACGACCTCGAGGCCGCGCGCGATCTCACCGCCGGCATCCGAGAGCACCTTGCCGTGCTCGCTGGTGAGGATCTCGGCGAGCTCGCCCTTGCGCGAGTTCAGCAGCTCGCGGAACGCGAACATCACCTGCTGGCGACGCGCGATCGAGGTCTCGTTCCAGGCCGGGAACGCTGCTGCCGCAGCCGAGACGGCGGCACCGACGTCTGCGACACTGCCCAGCCGCACCTCCTTCTGAACGATGCCCTTCGCGGGGTCGTAGACGGGCGCTGTGCGCGTCGACTCTCCCGCACTGGCAGCTCCGTTGATCCAGTGGTCGAGGGTGGTGGTCATGATTTTTCTCCGTTCACGAGGCTGAATACCTCGTCGTAGGTGGCGAGCGCCTCGGCGACCTCGTCGTCGGTGACAGTGCAGGGCGGTACGACATGGATGCGGTTCTCGGCGACGAACGGCAGCAGGCCGCGCTCGACCAGGGCGCCCTTGATGCGCCCGATCACGGCGGCACTCACGGGTTCCCGGGTCTCGCGGTCGGCGACGAGTTCGAGCGCCCAGAAGACGCCCTCCCCTCGCACCTCGCCGATGATGTCGTGCTTGGAGAAGAGCTCCTCGAGCCCGGGCCCGATGGCCTCCCGGCCCACGCGGGCGGCGTTCTCGACGATCCCCTCGGAGCTCATGGCGTCGAGCGCCCCGACGATGGCCGCCATGGCGAGCGGATGCCCGCTGTAGGTGAGTCCGCCGGGGAAGACCGCCGTGTCCCACGTGGCCGCGATGGCATCGGAGATGATCACGCCGCCCGCCGGCACGTAGCCCGAGTTCACGCCCTTGGCGAAGGTGATGAGGTCGGGGACCAGGTCGTAGCCCTCGAAGGCGAACCAGCGCCCTGCGCGTCCGAAGCCGCACATGACCTCGTCGGTGATGATGAGGATGCCGTAGCGGTCGGCGATCTCCCGCACGCCTGCGAGGTAGCCGGGCGGCGGGATGAGCACGCCGGCCGTTCCCGGGATGGTCTCGATCAGGATGGCCGCGATCGACGACGGGCCCTCCGACTGGATGACGCGCTCGAGGTGGCGCAGCGCCCGCTCGGACTCCTGCTCGGGCGTCGTCGCCCAGAACTCGCTGCGGTAGAGCCAGGGTCCGAAGAAGTGCACGTGGCCGCGGGCGTACTCGTTGGGGATGCGGCGCCAGTCGCCTGTCGCGACCACGGCGGCGCCGGTGTTGCCGTGGTACGAGCGGTAGGTCGAGAGGATCTTGTCGCGGCCCGTGAAGAGGCGCGCCATGCGGATGGCGTTCTCGTTCGCATCCGCCCCGCCGTTGGTGAAGAAGACCTTGCTGAAGCCGGCAGGCGCACGCTCGGTGATGCGCTTGGCGGCCTCCCCGCGGGCGAGGTTGGCCGTGGCCGGTGCGACCGTGGTGAGGAGGTCGGCCTGCTCGTGGATGGCCGCGATGACCGCCGGATGCTGGTGGCCGATGTTCGTGTTGACCAGTTGCGACGAGAAGTCGAGCCAGCTGCGCCCGGCGTGGTCCCAGACGCGGGAACCCGAACCGCCGGCGATGACGAGCGGGTTCATCCCGGCCTGCGCCGACCAGGAGTGGAAGACGTGCGCGGCGTCGAGCTCGCGGGTGCGGTCGTCGAGTTCGGAGAGGTCGAGGTCGGTCATGCTGTGTGCCTTTCATCCAACGCTGGTCGAGTGGCGGCCGAGCGGAGCGAGGACGCGTACCGAGACCCGGTGAGGTGATCTCGATACGCGTCCGACTCCATCGGGCGCTACTCGATCAACGAGTACTGCTCAGTTGCCGCCCTCGGTGAGGGTGACGTCGATGGGCGCGAAGTCGGCACCCAGGGTGTCGACCCCCTCGTCCTTCAGTTCGGCGAGGGCCTTCTCGACGTACTCGTTGGAGTAGGCGTCCTCGGGCGGATCGGTCGAGATGATGGTCGCGCCGGTCTCGTTCTTCGTCTTCATCGCGATGTCGACGGTCTGGTCCCAGGCCGCCTCGTCGACCATGCCGATGCCGTCTGTCGACGGCCAGATCAGCTTGTTGACCTCGTTGGTCATCCAGAGCTGGTGGCTCGCGCCCAGAGTGGAGCCGGCGGCCGTCACGATGGCGGCGGCCTTGTCGGGGTTGTCCCGCGCGTAGACCCAGCCCTTGATCGACGCCTTGATGAAGGCCACCGTGGTGTCGGCGTAGTCCTCGTCGTCGGCCAGCCTGTCGGCATCCGCCCAGATCGCATCCTGCAGCATCGCCGTTCCGACGTCGTTCCAGTTGATGACGTTGAGCTCGTCGGGCTGGTAGAGCTCACCGGTGTCGGGGTTGACCGTCTCCAGCACCTGCGCGTACTCGTTGTACGTCATCGCCTGTGCTGCGTCGATGTCGCCGGCGAGGAAGCCGTTCATGTCGAACGCCTGCTGCACGAGCGAGATGTCGCCGACCTCCACGCCGTCCTTCTGCATGCCGGCGAAGAGCTCCCACTCGTTGCCGTAGCCCCAGCTGCCGACCTTCTTGCCCGCCAGGTCGGTGGGCGAGGTGATGTCCTTGTCCTTGAAGGAGATCTGGGTGGTGGCGCTGCGCTCGAAGATCTGCGCGACGTCGGTGATGTGGGCGCCCTGCTCGATGGAGCCGAGCACCTTGGGAACCCACGAGATGGCGTAGTCGACGTCTCCCGATGCCAGGGCATCCTGCGGAACGATGTCGGCGCCGCCCTCGACGATCTCGACGTCGAGGCCCTCATCCTCGTAGTAGCCCTGGTCGACGGCTGCGTAGTAGCCGGCGAACTGGGCCTGGGAGAACCACTGGAGCTGGAGCTTGACCGGAGTGAGCTCGCCGTCGGCCGCCGACGACGAGTCGTCGCTGCTGCCGGTGCTGCTGCATCCGCTGAGAACGAGTGCGGAGACGGCCAGTGCTGCTGCCGTGCCGATCGCGTACTGTCTGCTGCGTTTCATTTCTTCCTCCTTCAGGTGCCTCTTGGTGTGGTGCACCGTGCGCCGGATGACCGGCTCACGATTTACGCGCTCGGACGATGCCGGGACGCGAGCTTCTCGAGGGCCAGGGTTGCCGAGTAGAACAACAGGCCGAGGATGATGGATCCGAGGACGTAGGCCCAGGCGAGCGCGTAGTTGCTGCTCGACGCCGCCGAGGTGATCGACTTGCCGAGGCCGCCGACGGGGCCGCCGAAGTACTCGGCGATGAGCGCCGAGATGACGGCCAGGGACGACGCGATGCGGAGGCCGGTGAAGACGAAGGGCGTGGCCGTCGGCAGCGTGACGACTCGGGTCGCCTGCCACGGCGTCGCGGCTGTGGCACGCATGAGATCGCGGTGCACCGGACGCACCTGCCTCAGCCCTCGGAGCGAGTTGAGGTAGACCGGCACGAACACGGCGATGGCTGCCACGATCTGGCGAGCCGTCTCCTCAGCCGCTCCGAACATCGTGTAGAGCACCGGCGCGAGCGCCACGATCGGGATGACGGAGAGCGCAGCCACGAGCCCGGCGCTCAACTCGTCGACGATCGGAAGCAGCGCCGCGATCACGGCAGAGACCACCCCCACGATGCCCCCGACGATGAGGCCGATGAGCGCGTTGGTTCCGGTGACGACGGATGCCGCCCACACCGTCGGGACGTTGTCGATGAACTGCGTGAAGATCGACACCGGACTCGGCAGCACGAACGGCTTGATGTCGAGGGCCATGACGGCGAGCTGCCAGATGAGCAGCGCCCCGACCCCGAGGATGAGGGGAGCGGCGACGGCGCGTGCCGACCCGATCTGCGGCCTCATCGGTTCTCGACCCCTCGTGCGCCCGTCTCGGCGGGCGCACCGTGGAGCAGTTCCCGCACCTCGCTGACCGCGTCGAAGAAGCCGTCGGCCTCGCGCAGGCCCTCGCCGCGCTGGCCGGAGGAGCCGAGGGCGACGGGCAGGATGCCCTGGATGCGGCCTGGCCTGGGCGACATGACGACGACGCGGTTGGAGAGGAAGACGGCCTCGGGAATGCTGTGGGTCACGAACACCACGGCCGCCTGGGTCTCACCGCAGATGCGCACCAGTTCGTTCTGCATCCGCTCGCGCGTCATCTCGTCGAGGGCCCCGAACGGCTCGTCCATGAGCAGCAGGTTGGGGCTCTCGGCGAGAGCCCTGGCGATGGCGACGCGCTGCTGCATGCCGCCGGAGAGCTGGTCGGGGTACTTGGAGCCGAAGTCGCCGAGGCCCACGAGTTCGAGCAGCTCGGCCGTGCGCGCCTTGCGGCCCGCCGCCGCCATGCCGTGCAGCTGCAGCGGCAGCTCGATGTTCGCGGCGACGCTGCGCCACGGCAGCAGCCCGGCCTGCTGGAACGCGATGCCGTACTCCTGGTCGAGGCGGGCCTTCTTGGCCGTCTTGCCGAAGACCCGGATCTCGCCCGCCGTGGGCTGGTCGAGGTCGGCGATGAGACGCAGCAGAGTGGACTTGCCGCATCCGCTCGGCCCGATCAGGCTCACGAACTCACCCGGCGACACCGTGAGGTCGATGCCGTCGAGGGCGGTGACGGTGCTCTCGCCCCGGCGGCCGGTGAAGACCCGGGAGACACCGGTGATGCTGACGGCGTCGGATGCGGCACCTGATGCCGCGCCCGTACCCGGGGTGGTCGTCTGATCGGTCATGCTGGAACCTCTCCACGGCGGTAGCGGCGCAGGAAGACGCCGATGAGACTGACGAAGCCCGCGGCCACGAGGCCCACGAGCACGGCGCCGAAGATGGGCGCGTACGGTTTGGCCGGGTCGCCGCCCGCTGCCGCGGCGAACTCGACGACCATGCGTCCGATGCCGCCGCGCAGGCCGATCGACACCTCGGCGACGATCGTGCCGATGACGGCGCTGGCCGCGCCGAGCCGGAGTGCCGGCAGCAGGTACGGAACGCTGGCGGGCAGGCGCAGCCGGAACAGCGTCGTCCACCAGCCGACGCCGTAGCTGCGCATGAGCTCGATGTGGTTGGTGTCCGGCGAGTTGAGGCCGCGGAGCGCGCCGATCGAGATGGGGAAGAACGCGAGGTAACTGGCGATGAGGGCGACCGACATCCACGGCTCCCACTCGAAGGAGCCGATCTCGATCTGCGCGCCCCAGCGCCGCACGAGGGGGGCGATGGCGATGAGGGGGACCGTCTGGCTCAGCACGATCCACGGGAACAGCGCGGCCTCGGCCGTGAGGAAGCGCTGCATGAGCAGGGCGAGGAAGAGACCGACGATCACTCCGGCGATCCAGCCGACGGATGCCACTCCCAGGCTGAACACCGAGGCCTGCAGCACCGCCAACCACATCGGCAGGGCGTTGGCGGCGCTCGAGACCGGCTCGAACAGACGGCCGACCATGTCCCACACGTGAGGCATGGCGAGGTCCGTCGTGCGCGGCAGCACGGTGACGCCGCCGACGATCACGCCCTCGGCCGGGCCTAGAGCCTTGTAGAGCTCCCACACCACGGCGAGCAGGATCACGCCGAGGGCGCCCAGCGCGAAGCGGCGGAGGAAGGCTGCGCCGCGCAGCGGTCGTCGGGTCGAATCCTCGACGATTCCGGGCACCGTGCCGATCGATCCCGCGTCGACCGCCTTCAGCGCCTCGGACACGCTCATGCCTTCGCCGTGATGTGGTCGGAGAGTGCCGGGATGACGGTCTCGCCGTACACGCGGAGGGTCTCCTCCTTGTTGTCGTGTTGCAGGTAGCCTGCGAACTGGTCGACTCCGAGCGCCTTCAGCGCCTCGAGCTTCTCGATGTGCTGCTCGGCGGTTCCCATGATGCAGAACCTGTCGACGATCTCGTCGGGCACGAAGCTGGCGTGCGAGTTGCCCGCGCGGCCGTGCTCGTTGTAATCGTAGCCCTCGCGGCCGGCGATGTAGTCGGTGAGGGCTTCCGGCACGTCCCCATGGACGCCGTACTTCGAGACGATGTCGGCCACGTGGTTGCCGACCATGCCGCCGAACCAGCGGCACTGGTCGCGCATGTGCTCCCAGTCGTCGCCGATGTACATGGGCGCCGCCACGCAGAACTTGATCGACATCGGGTCCCGGCCGACGGCTTCTGCGGCATCCCGCACCGTCTTGATCATCCAGGCGGCGATGTCGAGGTCTGCGAGCTGCAGGATGAAGCCGTCGCCGACCTCGCCGGTGAGCTTCAGCGCGAGCGGACCGTAGGCCGCCACCCAGACGTCGAGCTCCGAGCCGCGGCTCCACGGGAACTGCAGCTGCGAGCCGTTGTACTCCACCGAACGCGAGTTGCCGAGCTCGCGGATGACGTGGATCGATTCGCGCAGCGTCTTCAGGGTGGTGGGCGCCCCGTTGGTCACGCGCACGGCCGAGTCGCCGCGGCCGATGCCGACGATGGTGCGGTTGCCGTACATCTCGTTCAGCGTCGCGAAGACCGAGGCCGTCACGGTCCAGTCGCGCGTCGCCGGGTTGGTGACCATCGGCCCGACGATCACCTTGCGGGTCTCGGCGAGGATGGCGCTGTAGATCACGTAGGGCTCCTGCCAGAGCAGGTGCGAGTCGAAGGTCCACACGTGGCTGAAGCCGTGGTTCTCGGCGAGCTTGGCGAGCTGCACCGTGCGGGACGCGGGCGGGTTGGTCTGGAGGACGGCTCCGAAATCCATGGGGGTCTCCTAGATCAGGTACTGCGACAGGCCGCGCTTGAGGAACCGGCCGTCGCCCTGGGCGCCCAGGTACTGGTTGTCGTCGACGACGACCTTGCCGCGCGAGATGACGGTGTCGACGTGACCGTCGATCTCGTAGCCCTCCCACGCGGAGTGGTCCATGTTCATGTGGTGGGTCCGACCCGTGGGCGTGCCCGATTCATCGACGGGCATGCCGATGGAGGTGTGGCCGTCGGGGTCGTAGACGACGATGTCGGCATCCGCCCCCGGCTGGATCACCCCCTTCTGTCCGTAGAGGCCGAACATGCGAGCCGGGGTGGTGCTGGTGAGCTCCACCCAGCGCTCGAGGGTGATCTCCCCCGTCACGACGCCCTGGTACATCAGGTCCATGCGGTGCTCGATCGAGCCGATGCCGTTCGGGATCTTGCGGAAGTCGCCGAGGCCCAGCTCCTTCTGGTCCTTCATGCAGAAGGGGCAGTGATCGGTGGAGACCATCTGCACGTCGTTGGTGCGCAGCGACTGCCACATGGCGTCCTGGTGGCCCTCCTCCCGCGAGCGCAGCGGCGTCGAGCACACCCACTTGGCCCCCTCGAAGGCGCCCCACTTCTCACTGACGGCGCCGAGCTGCTCCTCGAGCGAGAGGTAGAGGTACTGGGGGCAGGTCTCGGCGAACACGTTCTGGCCCTTGTCGCGGGCCCACGCCACCTGCTCGACGGCCTGCTTGGCGCTGACGTGCACGATGTAGAGGGGGGCACCGGTGAGCTTGGCCAGCATGATCGCCCGATGCGTGGCCTCCTCCTCCATCTCCCAGGCTCGCGCCTTGCCGTGGTAGAACGGATCGGTCTTGCGCTGCTCCACGAGCTGGGCCGCGAGAACGTCGATGGCCGGGCCGTTCTCGGCGTGCATCATCGTGAGCATGCCCGTGTCGCGCGAGAGCTGCATGGCCTTGAGGATCTGCGCGTCGTCGGAGTAGAAGACGCCCGGGTAGGCCATGAACAGCTTGAAGCTCGAGATACCCTCGTCGACGAGGCCGCGCATCGCGAGAAGGGACTCGTCGTTCACGTCGCCCACGATCTGGTGGAAGCCGTAGTCGATGGCGCAGTTGCCCGCAGCCTTCTCGTGCCACGCAGCGAGGCCGTCCTGGATCTTCTGGCCGTAGGTCTGCACGGCGAAGTCGACGATGCTCGTCGTTCCACCCCATGCGGCGGCCCGGGTGCCGGTCTCGAAGGTGTCGGACGCCTCGGTGCCGCCGAACGGCAGCTGCATGTGGGTGTGCGCGTCGATGCCACCCGGGATCACGTACTTGCCCGTGGCATCGATGACGGTGTCGACGGATGCCGCGACATCGGTGCCGAGCAGCACGCTGCCCGGCTCCAGGACCGCGGTGATGCGCTCCCCGTCGATCAGCACGTCGGCCTGCGCACGGCCGGTGGCGCTGACCACGGTGCCGTTGGTGATGAGGGTCGTTGCCATGGTTCGCTCCTTCGCGGTCGGCTACGGCTTCGGGATGGACGTGTACGACTCCGGACGACGGTCGCGGTAGAACTGCCAGTTGTTGCGCACCTGGCGGATCATGTCCATGTCGAGGTCGCGCACCACGACCTCCTCGTCGGTCTTCGAGCCGTACTCGCCGATGATGTTGCCCTGCGGGTCGACGAACTGGCTCGAGCCGTAGAAGTCGACGGCGAGCTCGCCGTACTCGTTGTCCTCCTTGCCGACACGGTTGGCGGCGGCCACGAAGTAGCCGTTGGCCGCTGCGGCCGCCGGCTGCTCGATCTCCCAGAGGCGGTTCGAGAGGCCGGGCTTGGTGGCGTTGGGGTTGAAGACGATCTGCGCGCCGTTCAGGCCGAGCTCGCGCCATCCCTCGGGGAAGTGCCTGTCGTAGCAGATGTAGACGCCGATCTTGCCGACGGCGGTGTCGAACACGGGGTAGCCGAGGTTGCCGGGACGGAAGTAGAACTTCTCCCAGAACCGATCGAGGTTGGGGATGTGGTGCTTGCGGTAGGACCCGAGGATGCTGCCGTCGGAGTCGACCACGACGGCCGTGTTGTAGTAGACGCCGGGCTGCTCCTCCTCGTAGATCGGGAGGATCATGACCATGTCGAGTTCCTGGGCGAGAGCCGCGAAGCGCTGCACGATGGGCCCGTCGGCCGGTTCGGCGTAGTCGTAGTACTTGGCGTCCTCGGTGATGCCGAAGTACGGGCCGTAGAACAGCTCCTGGAAGCAGATGACCTGGGCTCCCTGCTCCTTCGCCTCGCGAGCGAACTGCTCGTGCCTGGCGATCATCGACTCCTTGTCGCCCGTCCAGGTCGTCTGGGTGATCGCTGCTCGCACGATGTTCGTGCTGGTGGTGGTGCTCTTGCTGACGCTGGTCATGACCGGTTGCCTCCACGAAAGGATCTGCCGGCGATGGCGGTACTACACGAGAGTCACCAACGCCGAGGGTTGAAGCCGAACCGGACTTCTTCGTCCGTTCTGTTATTGTTCGGCGTAAACATTTCTCTTTTGTTTCACTGTGTGACGTACGTGTAAGTCATTGTGGTTCCCCACCTCCCGGAGGGCAAGACCCATGCACGATGAACCCATGCACTCGTGGATCCAGAACATCGACGGGTCGTCGCCCCGCGACATCGCGGCCTCCATCGCGCGCCAGATCACCTCGGGCGAGCTCGCACCCGGCGATCGCCTGCCCACGGTGCGCGAGGTCGCCAGTGAGATCGGGGTGAGTCCGGCCACGGTCAGCCACGCCTGGCAGGCCCTCGCCCGCGCCGGGCTCATCATCTCGCGTGGTCGCGCCGGCAGTTTCGTCCGCAGCACGGATGCCGCCTGGCTGCCTCCCCGCACGCAGGGCCTGGCCGGGCACCCCGGCGACGCCAGGCTCGACCTGTCGCGCGGAACCCCCGATCCGCTGCTGCTCCCCGGCCTCGCCCGCGCGCTCGCCCGGGTCTCGGCCGGAGCGCAGAGCGCGCAGACCTCGAGCTACCACGACCTTCCGCTCATCCCCGAGCTCGAGCGCGTGCTGCGGGCGGCGTGGCCGTACCCGGCCGAGGCCATCACCGTCGTCGATGGGGCACTCGATGCGGTCTCGCGTGCTCTCGAGTCCGTGGTGCGCTTCGGCGATCGGGTGGTCGTCGAGAGCCCGGGATTCCCGCCGTTCTTCGATCTCATCGACGCCCTCGGAGCCGAGCGCGTGCCGGTCGTCCTCGACGACGACGGCATGCTGCCCGCGTCGCTCGCCGCCGCGCTGGGAACGCATCCGAGTGCCATCATCCTGCAGCCCCGAGCCCAGAACCCGACGGGGGCCTCGATGCCGCGAGCCCGCGCCGAGGAGCTGGCCCGCGTCATCCGCACGCATCCGAACGGCTCCCAGGTGAGAGTGATCGAGGACGACCACTCCGGCCAGATCTCGACCTCGGGCGACGTGAGCCTCGGCGAGTGGCTGCCCGATCAGGTGCTGCACGTGCGCAGCTTCTCGAAGTCGCACGGCCCCGACCTGCGCATCGCCGCACTGGGTGGCCCGACCCGCATCGTCGATCGCATCGTCGCCAGGCGGATGCTGGGACCGGGGTGGACGTCGCGCATGACGCAGCGCATCCTCTACGACCTGCTCACCGACGGCCAGTCGATCGACGAGGTGGCCGAGGCCAGGCGCCAGTACCACACGCGCCAGCGCGCCCTCGCGACGGGACTCGGGGTCTGGGGCGTGGCGTCGCCGGTGCGCTCCGATGGAATCAACACCTGGCTGCCCGTGGCCGACGAGCGCTCGGCGCTGGTGCAGCTGGCCGCGGTCGGCATCAGGGTCGCCGCGGGTTCGGCGTTCATGGCGACGGATGTCCCGGGCGCCCCGGCCTTCGTGCGGGTGACGGCGGGGATGGTGCGCGACGACACCACCGAGGTCGCTGCAGCGCTCGCCGCAGCGGCGCTGCCGCACCCGCCGGGATCGCATTCCCTGGGCGCACGCTGGTCATAGCGCGGGATTGATCCTTGACAGGACCACCGAGCCGTGGTTGGTTAACTACATAAGTAACTAACCAACGAGGTTGCGAGCCGTCGCAGCAGAGTGGACCGAATGGACGACTCCCGTCCGATCTTCATCCAGATCGCCGAACAGGTAGAGAACGACATCATCGATGGCGCCCTCGCCGAGAACGCTCAGATCCCCTCGATCAACGAATTCGCGGCGTTCCATCGGATCAACCCGGCGACAGCCCTGAAGGGGGTGAACCGCCTGGTGGACACCGGGATCGTCGTGAAGCGTCGAGGAATCGGCATGTTCGTGATGGAGGGCGCCCGCGCCCGGCTGATGGAACAGCGCCGAGCGGAGTTCGCCGCCCAGTACGTACGACCACTCATCATCGAGGCTCGAAAACTCGGCATCGACGTCGAGAGCCTCGCGGACCTCATCCGCTCGGAAAGGACTGAACCATGACTGACACCGCTGTACAGGCGAGTGGACTCACGAAGCGGTACGGCGCATTCACCGCCGTCGACGGTGTCGATCTCACGATCGAGCCGAACCGCATCTACGGCCTGCTCGGCCGCAACGGAGCCGGCAAGACCACGATCATGCAGATGCTGACGGGCCAGTTGTTCGCGGATGGCGGCACGCTGCAGGTGTTCGGTCGGGAGCCGGCCGAACACGCCGACGTGCTGCGCAAGCTCTGCTTCATCGCGGAGTCGCAGCGTTACCCCGACATGTTCACGGCAGCGGATGTGTTCGCAGCAGCGCCGTGGTTCCACGAGAACTGGGATGAGGCGTTCGCGACGCGGTTGATCGCCGACTTCAGGCTGCCCGCGAAACGCCGGATCAAGAAGCTCTCCCGCGGCCAGCTGTCCGCCGTCGGCGTCATCGTCGGGCTCGCCTCGCGCGCCCCGCTCACGTTCTTCGACGAGCCCTACCTCGGGCTCGACGCCGTGGCCCGGCACATCTTCTACGACCGGCTGCTCGAGGACTACGCCGAGCACCCGCGCACGATCGTGCTCTCCACCCACCTGATCGACGAGGTGGCCAACCTCCTCGAGCACGTCATCCTCATCGACCAGGGCCGCATCATCCTCGATCGCGACGCGGAGGAGGTGCGCGGCTCGGCGTCGACGGTGGCCGGACCCGCGGCAGCCATCGAGGCCTTCGTCGCCGACCGGCCCGTGATCGGCCGGCAGGCCCTCGGAGGACTCGCATCCGTCACCATCGACGGCAGGCTCGACCCGGCCGACCGGCAGCGAGCCGCCGAGCTCGGCCTGGAGCTCGCACCGGTCTCTCTCCAGCAGCTCATCATCCACCTCACCGGCGACGACCTCGCCGCCTCGTCAGAAGGAGAGGACGCAGCATGACCACCACCGTCGCCCCACCGGTCACCCGCACCGAGACCCGATCACGGGCCCACGAGATCTGGAGGATCGTGAGGCTGCACTCCATCAACCCCTCGGTCTTCTTCGGCATCCCCGCGATCATCCTCGCCGGGGCGTGGGCCGTCGTGATGGTCATCGGCCTGATCGCCCAGGGCGCCGGAGCCACGCCCGCCGACCTCGAGAACATGCGATACAGCTGGGCCGTGATCTCGCCGCAGTGGTACCTCGTCGTCGTCGGCGTGCAGGCCGTCGGCCTCACGTTCTCGTTCGCCCTGGGCTTCGGCGCCACCCGCCGGGACTTCTGGCTCGGCACCGCCGTGATGTTCGTTCTCGTCTCCGTGCTGTTCGCCGCGGTGATCGCGACTCTCGTGCAGATCGAGATCGCGACGGGCGGCTGGGGGCTCGGAGTGCACATGTTCGACGCGCTCTGGTACGGCCAGACGAACTGGTTCGTCGACTTCTACACTGCCTTCGCCCTCGAGATGCTCGTGCTCTTCATCGGAGCCGCCGTCACCACCATCTACATGCGCTGGCGCATCCCCGGGATGCTGATCATCACGGCAGCCTTCACCGCAGTCCTGCTCGGCGGCATCGCCTGGGCGACCCTGACCAGCAGTTGGGCGGCGATCTTCGAGTGGTTCGGCGCGCTGGGCCTCGTGGGAGGGTTCAGCCTGGTGCTCGCGATCGCCGTGCTCTGCGGGGTCGGCGGGTACATCGTGATCCGCCGCGCGACTCCGCGCTAGTCGGCACCTCGCGGTCACGCCCTCAGCGCACCGGCGAGAGACGCGCCCGCAGCGCCGCCAGCCACGAGGCCGGCTGCACCTCACGGGCACCGGGCAGGCGGTGCGCCAGCGCTCCGCTTCCGACCATCGCCGCGAGCTCCCCCGGCAGGCCGACCGCCGCCGCGAACCCCTCGACGGTGGCGGTCGAGAACACCGGCGGATCGATGAACGGGCGCAGCCGCTGGGCACCGGAGCCGTCGAGCCCGAAGGCGGCCACGATGCGGGCGAAGTCCGGCGGCGGGTCGGCGATCTCGAGCAGGGTGTCGCGCACGATGCGGCCTGCGGCATCCGTCACCGACCCGTCGCTCGGATCGACCCACCACCAGTGCTCGCCCCACCGGTGCACGATGCGCCCCGCGGCGTCGTGCACGCCGAATCCGCCGCGCACGCCGTTGGTCCAGAGCAGCACGGCGTGGGAGGACCTGGCGTGCCAGGCCAGCAGGAGCGTCCCGGGATCGTGCGGCGCCACGATCACCTCACCGCCGCCCACGGGTGCCGCGATCACGGGGAAGCCGACGGACCTGGCGACGAGCGCGGCCTCGCCCTGACGGGGCGCAGCCGAGAACCACACCACGCGAGGCGGCGCGAACGACCCGAAGGGGAAGGCGAACTGCTCGCCGAGCACGTAACCGGCGCGGTTGCGGTCGACGATCACGCGCGCGCCGAGCCGATCGCTGAGCGACTGGAAGCCCGCTCTCGACGCGGACTCCTCGAGCGCGAATCCGCGCTCGCCCTGGGGCACGACGACCAGGGGCGCGCCGCCGACGGCCGCCAGGATGCGGGCCTCGACGGTGCGGGCCTCCACGTCGTAGTGCACGAGCGACGGATGCCCCAGTCCGCGCAGGTGCTCACGCACGACGTCGAGCGCCGAATCGTCGACACCGACGCACAGCAGTTCGCACACCTCGAACTCAGCCATGGGCCGCCCCTCGCGTGCCGGCATCTCAGCAGCCGCCATCGAGTTCAAGAGTAGGAGTGTGTGCACTGTTCTCGCGCGCCCCTGTCGTGGGCGCGCCGCGCACCAGCCCCCCGTGATCCTCCCGGCCTCCTCGATCGGCGGGGCCGCTAGACTCGTGCACAGACCACCGGTTGGCTTTGACCGGATGCGCCGGCTTGGACTTGAGCCGCAGGTCGCCCGGGATCGCGTCGAATGAGCGCGACCGTCCGGGTACGATCCCTCGTCCTGTCGCTGCACCCTCCGGAGGCCACCATCCGTCGATCCGTCGTTCCCCTCGCCGCCCTCGCGGCATCCGTCGCCCTGCTCTCGGGATGCGCGGCCACTCCCGAGCCCGCCTCGACCGCGGCAGCCAGCGGAAGCGGCAGGGACACCGCATCGACCGGTTACCCGCTCACCGTCGACAACTGCGGCACCGAGGTGACGTTCACGCAGGCTCCCCAGAAGGTGGTGACCATCAAGTCGACGACCCTCGAGACCCTGCTGGCCCTCGGACTCGGCGACCACGTCGTCGGCTCGGCCTTCACCGACGGCCCCGTGCCCGACGACCAGGCCGATGCCGCAGCGGCCATCACCTCGATCTCGGACTTCGTTCCCGGCCAGGAGGCGACCCTCGCCCTCGAGCCCGATCTCGTCTATGCGGGCTGGGAGTCGAACCTCACCGCGGAGGGTGCGGGCGATCGCGCCACCCTCGCCGGCCTCGGAGTCAACAGCTACGTGGCTCCGTCGGCCTGCAAAGAGGAGGCCTACAAGCCCGATCCCCTCACCTTCGACGACGTCTTCTCGGAGATCGAGGAGGTCGGGGCCATCTTCGACGTCTCCGATCGCGCCGCCGAACTCGTGGCCGAGCAGGAGAAGGACCTCGCCGCCGTCACGAAGAACGAGTCCGGCCTGACCGCCCTCTGGTACAGCTCGGGCACGGACACGCCGTACGTCGGCGCGGGCATAGGCGCGCCCGAGATGATGATGGAGGCCGCCGGACTCGAGAACATCGCGGCCGACGTGCACGACACCTGGTCGGCGCTCGGCTGGGAGTCGATCGTCGACGACGACCCAGACGTGATCGTGCTCATCGACGCCACCTGGAACACCGCGGCCTCGAAGATCGCGACCCTCGAGGCCAACCCGGCCACGGCTGAACTCACCGCCGTGAAGGAGAAGCACTACGTGACCGTGCCGTTCCCCGCGGGCGAGGCCGGCGTGCGCAACGTCGACGCCGTCTCGAGCATCACCGATCAGCTGGAGAAGCTGGGCCTGTGATGACGGAGCCGGCATGACGACGGTGCAGCAGGCACGGGAGGCGGAGGTCGCGAAGACCTCGCGCTCGGTGCCCGCTGCCGTCTGGGCGGTCATCCTGAGCGTGCTCCTCGCCGCGTCGATCGTGGTGGCCGTCACCATCGGGCCCGCCGGGCTCACCGCCGGCGACGTGTGGGCGAGCATCCTGGCGCACCTCGGGTTCGGCGAGCCGACCCTGTCACCGCTGCGTGACGGCATCGTCTGGCAGCTCCGGATGCCGCGAGTCCTGACCGCAGCCGCCGTGGGAGCCGGCCTCGCCCTGGCCGGCGCGATCATGCAGGCCGTCACGCGGAACCCGCTGGCCGATCCGTACCTCCTCGGACTCTCGTCGGGGGCATCCGTCGGCGCCGTCATCGTGCTCGTGCTCGGCGTCAGCATCGCCCTCCCGTTCGCCGCGTTCGCCGGCGCCCTGATCGCGCTCGGCTTCACCCTGGTGCTCGCCGGCGCTGCCGGGCGCATCACCCCGACGCGCACGGTGCTCGCGGGCCTCGCCGTCTCGAGCGTCTTCGGGGCCATCACCAGTCTCATCATCTTCTGGAGCGCCACCGGAGACAGCTACCGCGAGATCCTCAACTGGCTGCTCGGCTCGCTCGCCGGCGCCGAGTGGCCTGCTGTCGCCATCTCGGTCGGCGCTCTCGTGCTCGTCGGCCTGCCGCTGCTCGCCAGCGCCCGCACCCTCGATGCCTTCGCGTTCGGCGACGCGTCTGCGGCAGCCCTCGGCGTGCACGTCGACCGGACGCGCTGGCTCCTGCTCGGCGGCACCGCCCTGCTCACCGGCGCGATGGTCTCGGTCAGCGGTTCCATCGGCTTCATCGGGCTCGTGCTGCCCCACGCCGTGCGCCTGCTCACGGGTCCGGGCCACCGCGCTCTCCTTCCGCTGTCGGCCCTCGCCGGAGCGATCTTCCTCATCTGGGCCGACACCGCCGCTCGCACCCTGTTCGACCCGCGCGAGCTGCCCGTCGGCATCGTCACTGCCCTCGTCGGCGGCCCGGTGTTCGCCGTGCTCATCCTGCGCAGTCGGAGGATCACATGACGGATGCAGCACAGCCGGCCTCCGGCCTCTCCCTCGACCGCGTCGCCTTCGCGCGCGCGGGCCGCGTCATCATCGACGGCGTCGACGTCACCCTGCCGCGGGGAGCCTTCGGCGCCCTCGTCGGACCGAACGGTGCCGGAAAGTCGACGTTGCTGCACCTCATCGCCTCCATCGAGCGGGCGGCATCCGGTGGAATCGTGTTCGACGGGGCCGCCCTGCCGACGATGCCGCGGCGTGAGCGGGCGCGCACCGTCGCCGTCGCCGAACAGCAGTCCGACACCGAGCTCGACCTCAGCGTGGTCGACGTCGTGATGCTCGGCCGCACTCCGCATCTCGGGGCCTTCGCGAGCGCCTCGGCAACGGATGCCGCGGTCGTGCGCGACGCCCTCGCCGCCGTGGGCGCCGCCGACCTCGCCACGCGCCGGTTCCACACCCTCTCGGGCGGCGAGCGTCAGCGTGTCACGCTCGCCCGGGCGCTCGCCCAGCAGCCGTCGCTGCTGCTCGCCGACGAGCCCACCAACCACCTCGACATCAGGTCCCAGCTGTCGGCACTGTCGCTGCTGGCCGAGCTCGCACGCGGCGGCCTGACGGTGCTCGCCGCCCTGCACGACCTGGGTCACGCGGCCGCGTACGCCGACCACGTGATCGTGCTGGCCGAGGGTCGGGTCGTCGCGGCCGGGGATCCCGCCACCGTGCTGACGCCCGACCTGGTGCTCGACGTCTACGGCGTGCGCGCCGCGGTGCTGCGGCATCCGCTCACCGGACGACCGCTGCTCGCCTTCGCCGAGGGCAGCCCTGCAACCGCGGAAATCTCTTCCACCCTCGACCTGGAGTCCTCCCTGTGACGACCATCACCATCCTCGCCGGCGGCGTCGGCGGGGCGCGCTTCACGCGCGGCCTGCTCGCGCACCTCCGTACCGCCGACCCCTCGGCTTCGGTCACCGTCGTCGCCAACACCGGCGACGACCTCTGGCTCGCCGGCTTGCGCGTCTGCCCCGACCTCGATTCGATCATGTACACGCTCGGCGACGCCAACGACGACGAGCGCGGATGGGGCCGGAAGGGCGAGAGCGAGAGGGTGAGCGCCGAACTCGCGGCCTACGGTGTCGGCTGGCCCTGGTTCACCCTCGGCGACCTCGACCTGGGCACGCACATCGCCCGCTCGGCCTGGCTGCGCGAGGGCATCCCCCTCAGCGAGGCGACGGCGCGGCTCGCCGCCCGCTGGAACCTCGGGGTGAGCCTGCTCCCGGCAACGGATGACGAGGTCGAGACCATCGTGACCGTCGCCGCCGACGAGGCCGACCAGGGCGACGCCGACGCCACCTCCCCCGCCGAGCACATGCACTTCGAGGAATGGTGGGTGCGACTGCGCGCTTCACGCCCGGCGCTCGCATTCACCCAGCGGAATGTGGAGGCGTCGCGCCCGGCTCCCGGAGTGCTCGAGGCGATCGCCGACGCCGATGTCGTGATGTTCGCTCCCTCGAACCCCGTCGTGTCGATCGGCACCGTCCTCGGCATCCCCGGCATCGCGGATGCCGTGCGCTCGACTCCCGCTCCCGTCGTCGGCGTCTCGCCCATCATCGGTGGCGGAGTCGTGCGGGGCATGGCCGACGCCTGCCTCAGCGCGATCGGCGTCGAGACCAGCGCTCTCGCCGTGGCACAGCACTACGGCGCCCGCAGCGACGGCGGGCTCATCGACGGCTGGCTGGTCGACGAGGTCGACGCCGAGGCCGTCGCGCTGCTCGAGGCCGGCGGCATCCGTTCGGCTGCCCGTCCGCTCTGGTTCAGCTCGGTCGAGGAGACCGGTGCGATCGCCGCAGCAGCACTCGCTCTGGCAGACGTGGGACACTCGGGAGGGTGACAGCTCAACCCGCCCTCGATCCGCAGGCCTCGCACGATGTGCCCACGACGCCCCGACTCGTCATGGCTCGGCACGGCGAGACAGCGTGGAGTCGCAGCGGCCAGCACACCGGGACCACCGACCTGCCGATGACCGCAGCCGGGGAGGAGCAGGCGCGCTCGCTGGGTCGGGCGCTCGCGGGCCAGCACTTCGATCTCGTGATCTCCAGCCCCCTGCAACGGGCCCGTGAGACTGCGCGGCTGGCCGGCTACGGCGACCAGGTGCAGATCGATCCGAACCTGGTCGAGTGGGACTACGGCGCGTACGAGGGTGTGACGAGCGCGCAGATCGTGGCCGACCTCGGTCACGACTGGAACCTCTGGACCGACGGCGTTCCGCCCGGCGACACCCCCGGTGAGACCGCCATCCAGGTGCAGAGGCGCGCCCTGGCCGTCATCGCACGCTGCGACGCCGTGCTCGACGCCGGCGGCGACGTGCTGCTCGTGGCCCACGGCCACATGCTCCGAGCCATCGCGGCCGCCTGGCTCGGGCTGCGCCCGCAGGACGGCGCCGTGTTCTCCCTGTCGACGGGGACCATGAGCGAACTCGCGTTCGAGCACGACCACCACGTGATCAGGCTGTGGAACTGCCCGCCCGATGCCCTCACGAAGCGCTGACGCGAGATCCGGCAGGGCGGCCGTCAGGCCAGGACGTCCTTCGTGAGGAACCGCCCGAACGCGAGAGCCCCGAAGACGGCGATGTAGCCGGCCTGCAGCATCGCGTTGTCGCCGAACGATGCCCACGAGACGGGGTCGCGCAGGATGTCGGCGAACGAGAACCAGTAGTGGCTGAAGAGCCACGGATGCAGCCACTCGGTCTGCGGCAGCGCGTCGAGGATCTGCGACGCCACCGAGAACGAGATGGTGGCGGCCATGGCTCCGACCGGCACGTTCGTGAGGGTGGAGAAGAACAGGCCGATGGCCGAGAGCCCCAGCAGCGAGACCGCCACGTAGCCCGCGATGGCGAGGAAGCGCAGGAGGGCCTCGCCGACGCCGATGGTGGTGCCCGAGAGCACGGTGACCGGACCGACGGGGAACAGCGCCGCACCGATGAGCGTGCCGGCGATGACGACGGCGAGGGCGGCGGCGATGCAGAACGCGGCGGCGCCGAGGTACTTCACCACGAGCAGCCGCGCCCGGCCTGCCGGGGCGACGAGCAGGTAGCGCAGGGTGCCGTGGCTGGCCTCGCCCGCGATGGTGTCGCCGGCGACGACCCCGACGGTGAGCGGCAGGAACAGCGGGATGGCCACGACGAGCGCCGAGACCCCGACGAAGAGGCCGTTCTGGGTGACCTGGTCGAGGAAGGCGGGACCACGACCGGTTCCGGGTGACGACGCCAGCCTGATGGCGACGGCGATGAGGATCGGGATGGCCGCCAGCGCGACGAGAAGCGCCACGGTGCGCCGGCGCGAGAACAGGATGCGCAGTTCCGAGAGCAGGAGGCTACTGAACAACGTCGAACCCCTCTCCGGTGAGGGCCACGAAGCGATCCTCGAGGCTGGGCTGCTCCACGGCGAATCCCCGTACGCGCACGCCGGCCTCGACGAGAGCGGCCACGATGGCTTCAGGCCTGAGGCCGTCGCCGTCGCCACCGACTCCCTCGGCGACGGATGCCGCGACGTGGTCGGGCTCGGTCTGATCGAGCAGCGCGAGGCCGAGACCCGCCAGCACGCGACGCGCAGCAGCGGCATCCGGAGTCTGCAGGATCACCCGGGCCGCCCCGACCTGCCGCAGCTCGTCGAGAGTGCCCGTCGCGACCAGCGCCCCGGCGCTCATCACGCCGACGTGGGTGCAGATCTGCTCGATCTCCGCGAGCAGATGACTCGAGACGAAGACCGTGGTGCCGCTGTCGGCGAGCGAGCGGATGAGGGCACGCACCTCGCGGGTGCCCTGCGGGTCGAGACCGTTGGTCGGCTCGTCGAGCACCAGCAGCTCGCGCGGCATGAGCAGGGTGTTGGCCAGCCCCAGCCGCTGCTTCATGCCGAGGGAGTACGCCTGCACCTTCTTGGAGGCGGCGTGGCCGAGCCCGACGCGGTCCAGTGCCGCCTCGACACGTTCACCGCGGGTGCGGGATGGAGCGAGCGGGTCGGCGGAGTCGAAGCGTCGCAGGTTGGCCGCGCCCGACAGGAACGGCGAGAACGCCGGTCCTTCGACCAAGGCGCCGACCCGGGGCAGCACCTCGCTGAGGCGGCGCGGCATCTCCTCGCCGAGCAGGCGCACGGATCCGCTGCTCGGGCTCACGAGGCCGAGCATCATGCGGATGCTGGTGGTCTTGCCCGAGCCGTTGGGCCCGAGGAAGCCGAACACGGAGCCGCGCGGAACCGCGAGGTCGATGCCGGCGACGGCCGTCTGGCGGCCGAAGCGCTTCGTCAGGTCATGAGTCTCGATCGCGAGATCGGAGGACTCACCGCCCGGCAGCGGCATCCTCCAGCGCGGCGGGCGGGACGGCTCCGGCGAGGATGCGCCCGTCGTCGGTGAACAGCACGCTGAGCAGGGTCGTGGAGATGACCCGACCGCCGTCGACGGCCTGGGCGGCGGTGTCGAGCAGGGGCGAGTCGGCGAGTTCGGCCGGAACCTCGGATGCCGCGATCTCGACGATCGACGACCACCCCGTCCCGATGACCGTGGGCTCCGCCCCGTCGTGCTCGGGAGCGGCGACGTCGCCGTGATCGGCGAAGCCGTCGGCATCCGGCAGCGCCTGCTCGGTCACGGTCGTGCCTGCAGGGGGCGTGAAGTCGAACAGGGCGGCATCCGGAGCATCGAGCGAGAGCTGCGAGAACGCGAGCGAGAACGCGGGCACGTCCGAGCCCGCGGCCAGGACGGCGACGCCGAGGGGGAGGCCGGTGGCGGAGTCGACGTCGATCGACACGGATCCGACGAGGGTGTCCGATGCCCGCGGAGTGAGGATCAGCTCGTAGACGGTACGGCCGGCGACTGTCGCGTCGGTGCCGACGCTCACCTCGGTGCTCGGGTCGAGCTTCGTGAGGAGCTCGGTCGCAACGGCGCTCGGCGTCGGGATGTCGGCGACATCCGGAGCCTTCTTCGCATCGGACCTGCCGTCGGCCGGAGCCGTGATGTGCGTGGCCGAGGCGCCTTCGGAGTCGTAGATCCAGACGCCGTCGGGCGTGGCGATGACGTCGCGTTCGGCCAGGGAGTCCATGACCTGGAGGCGGGCATCCGTCCCGTCGACGAAGACCCGGGCCGTGTGCGAGCCGGTGAGGAGTTCGAGGGCGCTGGAGATATCGGTGCCGGATGCCGCAGAGTCAGCCGAGCCGCCGGCGGAACCGGAGCCGGAGCCGCCGATGCTGCCGAGAGACGAGAGGTCGGGCAGGCCCAGGTCGGAGCTCTGCTCGATCGTGCCCGAGAAGGCCGACACCTCGGCGGTCTGTGCCAGTTCGAGCACCTCGGCCGGAGTCTTGTCGGGCAGGTCGACGGCGGCGCCTGCTGTCAGCGGTACGGCGAGCACGCCCACCCCGATCACCACGGGAACGACCACCGCGGGAAGCCACATCGCCCAACGCCTCTGCATCGTTCCAGCGTACGTCTGCACCGGCGCGAATCGGCGGTTCCCCATCAAACCCCCAGCGACGCCGGATCCCGTCAGTCGAGCTGAGCCAGTACCTCGCCCAGCCGCCGGTCGACCGCTGGCGTGAACGCACGCGCCCACAGCGCGTAGCCGCGATCGTTGGGGTGGAAGAGGTCGCCGGCGAACTGGGTGGAGACGCCCCACAGCCCCTGGCGCTTCGTGATCGCGTGCAGGCCGACGACCTCGAGGCCGACCTCGGCCGCGGCCGCCCGCAGCAGCCTGTTGGCCACCAGCACCTTCTTCTCGCCCGGCAGGAAGTAGAAGCTCGGCAGGTCGGCGACGATGGCGTGGGGAGGCAGCGCAGCGAACAGCTCGCGTATGTCGCTGTCGAAGCGATCGGCATCGAAATCGGCGATGTCGTTGGCCCCGATGCACACGGTCAGGATGTCGGGCTGGGCATCGAGCGCGGTGAGCAGCGGCAGCTCGATGTCGATGGCCGTGCGCACGGTGCCGCCCGAGATGCTGAGGTTGGCCACGCGCACAGCGCGCGAGGTGCGGTTGCGCAGCTCGCGGGCCAGGAATCCGACGTAGCTGTGCGCCGGGCGGCTCGCGCCGATGCCCTGCGCCGCCGAGTCGCCGATCGCGGCGTAGAGGATCTCGCCGGGCTTCGAACCGAGTTCCCGCCAGTAGGCCGAGTTCACGGGGATCGTGCCCGACAGGGTGCCCCGCCAGTGCTCCCGCCGACCCCGCAGCCACGCGACCCAGAGCGCCACGGTGATGAAACTGCCGATGACACCGATGGCGGCACCCACCACGCGGGCCCCGGCGCGACCACCACGTCGCTTGCGGGTGAACGAGGTCATGAGCGGATCCTCTGCGGCGACAGGGCGGCGCGCGTGCGCTCGCCGACTCCCAGCCTCACGGCTTCCTCCAGTGCAGCCGGAACGTCGACGTCGCGGCGCAGCGACGTCCCGGCATCCATCCGGACGTGTCCGAGCGCGGCGTGCGCTGCGGCCGAGTCCTCCCCGAACCTCGGCTCCAACGGCAGGCCGGCCCGTGCTGTGAGCAGCGTCGTTCCCGTGCCCTCGGCATCCGGAACGAACCCGCGGTCGATCTCCTCGGCCGACGCGAGAGCCGCATCGAGGTCCTCGCTGCGCAGAGCGGGCAGGTCGCCGAGGAGCACGGCGATGCCGGCAGCTGCCGCAGAAGACTCCAGGGATCGTTCGGCCGCGTGGATGCCGCGCTCGATCGCCGCGTTCAGGCCGCGGCGTTCGCCCTCGGGCACCACGACCACCGTCGCCGCCGTCGCACCCGTCCCCGCCGTCGCCGTCGCCGTCGCCGGCCAGTCGATCTCCGCATCCGTCACGACGTAGACGCGCCCCACGCGCACACTCCCCACCGCCGCCACGACGGTGTCGTGGGCGAAAGCCAGAGCCAGCGATGACCGTTCCCGGGCCGAGCGGTCATCGCCCAGGCGACTCTTGGCATCGATCGTGCCCTTGACCGGCACGACGAGGGACCAGCCTGCCGTCACGGGAGCGCGCGCAGGCGGGGGGCCAGGTCGCGTTCGAACAGGCCGAGGAAGCGCCGCTGGTCCTCGCCGGGGGCGTGGAAGACGAGGTGGTTGAAGCCGGCGTCGACGTACTTCGCGATCTCGGCCGTCACGGCGTCGGGATCGCTGCCCACGATCCAGCGCGAGGCGATCTTCTCGATCGGCAGGGCATCCGCCGCCTTCTCCATCTCGATCGGATCGTGGATGCTCGACTTCTGCTCCGCGCTGAGGGCCAGCGGGGCCCAGAAACGGGTGTTCTCGAGCGCCGCCTCCTCGGTCTCCTCATAGGAGAGCTTGATCTCGATCATGCGGTCGAGGTCATCGTAGGAGCGGTCACCGGCCTCGGCGCCCTCCTTCACCGCGGGCACGAGCTTCTCGGTGTAGAGGTCCCAGCCCTTGCCCGAGGTGCAGATGAAGCCGTCTCCCGCGCGCCCCGCGTACTTGGCGACGGTCGGCCCGCCGGCCGCGATGTACACCGGGATGCCGCCTTCGGGCCGGTCGTAGATGGAGGCGCCGTGCGTGGAGTAGTACTCGCCCTCGAAGTCGACGCGGTCCTGGCTCCACAGGGCGCGCATGAGCCGTACCGACTCGCGCAGCCTGCCGAAGCGCTCCTTGAACTCCGGCCAGTCCTGCTCCCCCGCCCCGCGGAAGCCCGTCGCGATCTCGTTGAGCGCCTCTCCGGTTCCGAAGCCGGCGATGATGCGGCCCGGGTAGAGGCAGCCCAGGGTCGCGAACGCCTGTGCAAGAACGGCAGGGTTGTAGCGGAAGGTCGGCGTCATCACGCTGGTGCCGATGCGCAGGGTCGAGGTGCGCTCGCCCACGGCAGCCATCCAGGCCAGCGAGAACGGAGCGTGTCCGCCCTCATGGCGCCAGGGCTGGAAGTGGTCGCTCGCGAACGCCGACTCGAAGCCGTGCGCCTCTGCGGCCACGGCGATCTCGACCAGCTCCCGGGGAGCGAACTGCTCGGCGGATGCCTTGTATCCGAGGGTGAGCGTCATGCTGTGATGCCTTTCGTGGTGCCGGATGCCGGACGCGGGTGCGTGGCGGAGTGGATCATGAGCCGACGGCCTCCTGCTGGCCCTCGGCGAAGCCGTCGCGGTAGCCCTCGTCGTAGGCCTCCTCGCTGCCGGTGCGGAACATGTCCTGCTCCACCGGCCGCACGATCGTGGCGGCGCCGGGAAGGTCGAGGTCGCCGACGAAGCGACCGAGACCGCGCACGATCGCGACGGGGGTGCCGCCGGTCTTGCCCTTGACCAGGTCGCCAGCCGAGGCGAGCTCGTCGGCGACGCAGGGCTGGGAGACGTTCAGCGGCCTGCCGCTGGTGTCGAGGGTGCCGCGCAGGTCGTCGAACACGTGCACGCCGGCGGCGCCGATCGCGACATCGACCTGCCCCTGTCGCCAGGCCCGCCCGAGGGTGTCGGAGATGATGACGCCGACGGATGCGCCGCTCAGCTCGCGCAGTCCGACGCAGATGGAGCGGGCCGACCCGTCGGGGTCGACGGGCAGCAGCAGCACGGTGCCGTCGGGGGTGTTGGAGGCGTCGACGCCGGCAGCAGCAGACACGATGCCGAGGCGGTTCTCGACGATGCGGGTCGTGCCGCCATCGGCCGTGGTGCGGGTCGCGACGACGCGGACGGTCTCGTCCGAGATCGCCTGCTCCCGGTCATCCGCCGCGACGGACCGCCCCTCCGACTTGGAGACGATCTTCGAGGTGACGACGACGATGTCGCCGTCGGCGAGCTCGGCTCGGGAGCCGATCAGCTCGACGAGATCGTCGCCTGGACGCACCTCGGGGATGTCGTCGATCACACTGACGGAATACATCGTCACCTCCTGACGGCGGGGAGCACGTCTCGGCCGAAGACCTCGATCCACTCCCGCTGGTTGCGGCCCACGTTGTGCAGGTAGATGCGGTCGAAGCCCAGGTCGGCGTACTTCTGGATCGACGCGCGGTGCACGTCGGTATCACTCGAGATCACCATTCTGCCCTCGAAGTCCTCGGGACGGACCATCCGCGCGACCTGTTCGAACTCGAACGGCGAACGGATGTCGCTCTTCGGGAACCGCATGCCGCCGTTCGGCCACTCGACGAGCGCGTTGCGCATCGCCTCCTCGTCGGTCGGCGCCCACGACAGGTGCAGCTGCAGCACCTTGGGCATCGTGCCGGGGTCCTTGCCCGCATCGCGCGCACCGAGGGCGAACCGATCGAAGAGTCCTGCGATGCGCTCCAGCGGCGCGGCGACCGTGATGAGCCCGTCGGCGACGCGACCTGCCCGACGCGCTGTCAGCGGTCCACTGGTGGCGACCAAGATCTCGGGGGCGACGGGCGGCATCGTCCAGAGACGGGTGGACTCGAGCGTGAAGTGAGGGCCGGAGTGCTTGACGTCGCGGCCGGCGATCGAGGCTGTGAACAGCTTCGAGATCACCTCGATGGCCTCGAACATGCGGTTGATGCGCTCAGCCGGCTCGGGCCAGTAGGCGCCGACGATGTGCTCGTTCAGCGCCTCGCCCGAGCCGATGCCCAGCCAGTGCCTGCCCGGGTACATCGAGGCGAGGGTGGCCGACGCCTGGGCGACGATCGCGGGATGCCAGCGGTAGGTGGGCGCCGTCACCCCGGGGCCGATGTCGCCCGTCGTGCGCTCGGCCACGGCCGTGAGCACGTTCCACACGAACCCGGCCTGGCCCTGCTGGGGCACCCACGGCTGGAAGTGGTCGTCGGCCATGACTCCGCGGAAGCCGTGCTGCTCGGCGAAGGCCGCCAGTGCGACGGCCTCCGCGGGCGCGAACTGCTCGAGCATCGCCGCGTAGCCCAGCTGGAGGTCACCCACTCCTCCATCCTGCCACTCGCCGCACCCCCTTCGGATCTACCGGGTGACCACGGCGAAGCCTCCGGCGGGGAGTACCGTCCTGGCGGACGCCCCGATGTCGCGCTGGCTCACCAGCCGTCCCGACGCGTCGTAGACGCTCAGTGACGCCGCCGCTCCCACTCCCACCGTCGCGGGCCACGGGATGCGGGCGGCCGACTGCAGCAGCTGCGTGTCGCCGGCTGCTCCGCTCAGCAGCATCCGCGAGACCAGAGGGCGCACGATGAGGTTGTCGATGGTGGCGGTTCCGACCAGCGGCCGTATCGTCACCGTGGTGGCGCGGGCCGGAACGGGCAGCTGCAGCGCCTGCGGCAGCAGCACCCCCGGCGTCGGGCTGATGCCCTGCTCCGGTCCGCGCATCGAGAGCAGCCCGAGGGGCAGGATGCCGCTCGTCCACAACGATCGCATCCGGTCGCCCGGCTCGATCCACTGCACCGACTCGACGATGCGCGGCTGGTCGGCGGCGCCGATCGGGAAGACAGCCTTCGAACCCGTCCTCACCGTGAGCACGTCGCCGCTGTAGAGAGACTCGCCGGTCCACGCTGAAGCCGGCGTCGACACCTCTCCGCCCGAGCCGGTCTCGGCCTCGAGCAGGTGCAGCCCGTCGCGCTGCGACACCGTGGTGACGCCCTGCGCTCGAGCAGCCAGGTCCGGGCGGGCATCGAGGGCGATCATCGACAGCAGGCCGTGGATGGTGCTCTCGGCGCCGCCGTTGCGGTTGATCGTGCCGTCGGGCGCGAGTCCGTCGAAGGTGACGCCCGTGGCCGGGTCGTACATCGGCGCCGAGGCCCGGTTGGCCCCGAAGAACCATGCCGCCTGGATGGCCGCGAGCTGATCGAAGGCCGGGGAGCCCGTCGCATCGGCGACGGCGAGGAGCGACTGCAGGCGGGAGTCGGCGCCGTAGGCGATCTGGGTGGTGTCGGTCGGAGTCGGGAACCAGCCGTTGTCGGGTCCGCCGGCGAGCAGCAGGGTCGGCGTGAACACCGCGGCGTCGCGCACGGCCGGCTTCAGGAGAGACGACGTGCCGAGGGTTCCGGATGCGGCGGCGAGCGCCGCCGGCATCTGCGAACCCCACGCGTGCCACATCGAGCGCGACTGCGCCCACGGAAGGATCGCGCCGTAGGGCCAGGACCTGGTGTCGGCTCCGGATGCCGCCCCCATCGCGGCGATGCCCTCGGCGAGCTTCCGCAGGGTCTCGCGAGCCGCGGGGTCGCCACTCGAGTCGACGTAGGCCGACAGTCCGAGCACGGCCTCGGCCGAGGCATCAGCCCCGTCGACGATCAGCCAGGCGGGAACCTTCAGCCCGTCGCTCTGCTCGTACTCCCCGTAGCGGCTCAGCACCTGGGTGTCGACCGCCGCACGCGAGAGGGCGAGCCTCTCGCCGAGGAAGGACGCGAAGGCGGCATCGTCGGCTGTGCCGCTCCCGGCGAAGGCCGCGTAGCCCTCACCGAAGGCCCAGAGTGCACGGGCGGTCCAGTAGCTCGGGCCGGAGTCCGATGGGTCCGGAAGCTCGACGGGCTCGGCGCTCGGGTTGAGCTCGCCGTCGGGCTGCATCCACAGCACGACGTTGCCGGAGTTCGCTCCCGACGAGGTCTGCAGGTAGGCGAGCGATCGCAGCATCTCGTAGGCGCTGGTGCGACTCGATGCCTCGCCCGTGAGCTGCCAGTGCCGCAGGTAGACGACGGCGGCGCGAGCCACGTCGTCGGCGTTGTAGGCGCCCTGACCCCAGTCCCCTGTCGTCGCGTCGAGCGGTCCGCCGCCGACGCGTTCGAAGGTGCCGCCGTCGCGGGCATCGGCGTAGGTCCACGGCAGCACGAGCTGCGGCTCCTCGTCGAGCCTGTAGGTGGTGTGGCCGTCGACGGCGACGGGTTCGGCGATGTCGAGCAGGAAGTCGAGGTGGGCGAGGTTGGTGAGCGGGGTGACGGATGCCGCAGGCGCGGCCGTCGCCGGCGCAGCCGCCAGGCCTGTGAGCCCGGTGACGGCGAGCGTGGCCGTGAGCAGCATGCCCATCCGCATCCGTCGCGTCGTGATGGTGGTCATGGGAGGTACTCCTCAGTCAGATGTCTCGGGGGCGGTACTGCGATCGAGTCTGGCGACGCCGATCTTCGAGTCGGCCATGCCGTAGAACAGCCAGTGCACGCCGTCGATGAGTTCGATGGCCGTGGGGAAGACCACGTTGGGCACGATGCCGCTGCGCTCCTCCTCGGTCTCCGGGGCGAGCAGCGGTTCCGGGCTGCGGGCGATCACCCGGGTGGGGTCGTCGGCGTCGAGGATCATGGCCCCGACCGCGTAGTTCACGTTCTGCTGCTGGTCGAAGGCGCTCGTGATGGTGCCGGTCACCCCGTGGTGCAGCACCAGCCAGCCCTCCGGGACCCGCAGCGGAGCCGGTCCGCCGCCGATCTTGAGCGCCTCGAACGGATACTCGGGGCCGGCCAGGAAGCGGTGGTTGCGCCAGAACGTGAGGGCGGCCAGGTCCTTCTCGACGTCGGCCAGGTGCACGAAGCTGATCCAGATGGACTGCCGCGCATCGGGCACGTTCGCGGGAGTCCGCACTCCCTGACCCGCCTTCACCTCGTCGAGGTCCCACATCGGCCGGTGCAGCACGGCGAGGCTGCGCACTCCGTCCGGCCCCGTCACGGTTTCCGGGAAGAACACGGTGTCCTTGTTGTGGAACAGGTTGAGGTCGGCATCGAGGGCGTCGTCATAGGCGAAGAGCGCCGGGCCGAGGCGCTGCCAGTCCCGCAGGTCCTCCGACACGGCGATGGCCGTGCGGGGGCCGAGGGGACCGTACGCGACGTAGGTCATCACGTGCAGGCCGAGTTCGTCGATGCGCGTGATGCGCGGATCCTCGACGCCCCCGTTGCCGACGCCGTGCTCCCACCCGCGGTCGGGCTCGAGCACGATGCCCTCGCGTTCCACGCCGACGGGTACTCCGTCGTCCAGCACGATGCGCGCGATGCCGACCCTGGAGGCGTTGCCGGATGCCACGAGCCTGGGGAACAGGTACAACTCGCCGTTCGCGGCGCGGGCCGTCGCCGGGTTGAGCACCCCCTCGGCCTCGAGATCGTTGCCGGGCTCCGGCGTCATGATGACGCCGGCCCGAGTGAGCGCGTATGGAATCTGCATGGTCATCCCTTCACTCCCGATCCGATGTCGTTCGAGACGAACTGACGCTGGAAGATGATCAGCAGCACCACGACGGGCACCGCGAGCACGACGGCTCCGGCGAGCAGGGAACCGAAGGGGTTCGCCGTCGACGCCGCGATCGAGGAGATGTAGTTGGCGAGCGAGACGGCGAGAGGTTGCATCGACGCCTCCTTGGTGATGAGGAACGGCCAGAGGAACTCGTTCCACGGACCGATGAAGGTGAGCAGCACCACTGTGAGCAGCGCCGGTCGCACCAGCGGAATGGCGACGCTCCAGAGGATGCGCAGCTCGCCGGCACCGTCGATGCGGGCGGCGTTGAACAGGTCCTTCGGCAACTGCAGGAAGTACTGCCTGAAGATGAGCACGGCCACCGAACTGATGAAGAACGGCAGGATCATGCCCAGGTAGTTGTCGCTGAGTCCGTAGTTGCGGGCGATCATCACGTAGAGCGGGATCATCAGCAGCTGGAACGGGATGACCTGCACCAGCAGCACGAGCGCGAAGA
This sequence comes from Leifsonia sp. Leaf325, assembly GCA_001423545.1. Lineage (GTDB taxonomy): Bacteria > Actinomycetota > Actinomycetes > Actinomycetales > Microbacteriaceae > Orlajensenia. The sequence continues at coordinate 1,133,179 of LMOK01000003.1, read as the reverse complement.
TCGTGCCTCGCCCGCGGAACGAGAGCACGGCGAGCGCATACCCGGCCAGGAGCCCGAACACGACTGTTCCGAGGAGAACGCCGCCGGTGAAGATGCCGGAGTTGACCAGCCCCTGCAGCAGGTTGATGCGCTCGTTGACCGCCACGTAGTTGTCGAGCGTCAGGTTGCCGGGTGCCGGGAAGGCCCCCGCCGGGCTCGAGTCGGGCGTGGCCTGCAGCGAGCCGACGACCATGTAGTAGAAGGGGAACAGGAAGACGAGTGCCCCGAGGAACAGCAGGATGTAGCGGAGCACCATTCCGAACCGGATCATGATTCCTCATCTCTCACGAGGCGACGCTGGATGAAGGCGATGATGAGCACGCAGATGATCAGGATCACGCCGATCGCCGAGGCGACATCCGGATTCCCCTGCTCGATGCCCTTCTGGTACATCAGGAGCACCGGGCTGGCCGAGGCACCGTTGGGTCCTCCGCCGCCCGTCAGCAGGTAGGGCTCGGTGAACAGGTTCGCGCCGGTGATCGTCGAGATCAACAGGACGAGCAGGGTCGCCGGGCGCACGCCGGGGACTGTGACGGAGAAGAAGGTGCGCACTCCGCCTGCGCCATCCGTCGCCGCCGATTCGTACAGCTCCTTCGGCACGTTCTGCAGCGCTGCGAGGTAGAGCAGGATGTAGAACCCGAGCTGCTTCCAGGTGACGAAGAGCGCGATGACGGGCATCGCGAGCTGCGAGTTGATGAGCCAGGACGGAACGGGGGCGAAGTCGCCGAGCACGTTGTTCACGAGTCCGCCCCCGCTGAACAGGAACAGCCAGACGCCGACGACGGCGACCGAAGCCGCGACGTAGGGCACGTAGTAGCTGACGCGGAGGAATGCCCGCGCGTGCACGACGCGGTTGAGCGCCGAGGCCAGCACGATCGAGAGCACCACCGTGAGTGGCACGTTGATGATCAGGAAGACGCCGACGTTGCGGAAGGACTGCCAGACCGCGGGGTCCTGCAGCACGGCGATGTAATTGTCGAAGCCCACGAACGGCCGGTCGACCTCGACCCCGGGAGCGGAGAAGAAGTAGTCCTGGAACGACATCCACACCGCGAAGACGATCGGATACGCGAAGATCGCGCAGATGAAGATCAGGTAGGGCGCCGTGAACAGCAGTCCGAGGGGGCTGCTCCCCAGCCAGCGCCGGCGGCGGGGCCGAGGCGCGTCATGTCGCTGCGCCTCGACCTCCGTCGGTCGGGTGATGGTGGTCATGATCGGCGTCAGTTCGCGGCTGCGAGGGTGTCGATCTTGGCTGCGGTGTCCTTGAGGAAGGCGGGGATGTCACCCTCTCCGAAGATGACGGCCTTGGAGTAGCCGTCGCGGAAGTTCTGCCAGATCTCCACCGAGTTCGCGACGTTGGGCACCTCGACGGTGCGGCTCGCCTGGTCGCCGAACACCGTGTAGGCGGGGTTGTCGGCGAAGTAGTCGGGGTAGACCGTCGTGAGGTCGCTGCGCAGCGGCATCTGGCCGGTGAGCTCGAGCAGCTGGCCGTCCTGCTCCTCACTCGTGGCGAACTTCAGCACGTCCCAGGCCGTCTGCTGGTTCTCGCAGGCGCTGTAGAGGCCGATGTTCTTGGCATCGCTGAAGGTGTACGTCTCAGCGGCTTCGGTTCCCTCCGACGTGGGAACAGGAACAGCGCCCCAGTTCACGTCGTCGCCGTAGACCGCGATGGCCCACGGGCCGACGATGGCCATGGCGGCCTCGCCGTCGAGGAAGGAGTCGCCCTGGTACTGCTCCTGGCCGGCGAGGTTCTCCTCGTACATCGTTCGCCAGAGTTCGGAGACGGCCTCGCCCTCGTCGGAGTCGAAGGTGGCCTTGCCGTCCTCGACGAGCTGCGTTCCCTCGGTCTCGGCGGCGTACAGCGGGTAGAAGTCGAACCAGCTCTGGAAGAACTCGCTCGTGGGAGCCGGGTGGATGGCGTACTTCGCCGCGCCGGAGTCCACGATGGCGCGCGAGGCGGTGAGGAACTCGTCGTAGGTCGACAGCTTCGGGCTGTCGGCGTCGAGCCCGGCCTTCGCGAACAGGTCCTTGTTGTAGAAGATCATGACCGGGTTCGACTTCCAGGGCATCTGGAAGTAGGCGCCGTCTGCCGAGGCGTACTGCTCGGCGAGGTCGCCGGTGCGCGAGGTGATGTAGTCGTCGCCGTCCTCGAAGTCGCTGAGCGAGACGAGCCCGCCCTGCTTCTCGAACTGCGGCACGGCCGCCGGTGAGGTGTTGAAGATCAGGCAGGGCGCATTGCCGGCCGTGATCGCCGCGCTGATGACCTCTTCGCTGCTGTCACCGGCCGGGATCTCCTGCGCCTTGACCTGCTCGTCGGGGTTGTCGGCGTTCCACGCCTCCACCATCTGCTTGCCCCACGCGATCTCGGCCTCGTTGTTCGAGTACCAGATGGTGATCGGGCCCTTGGTCTTCGCGTCTCCGCCTCCGCCTCCGCCCGAGCACCCGACGAGGGCGACGGCCGTTGCGGCGGCCAGGATTCCGATCGTCATGCCTCTTCGCATGATTTCTTCCTTTCGTTGCGACGGGTCGTACCGTCGGTTCTTCACTGTGTTCAGGTGGTCGTGGGGGCTGCAGCGGTCGATTCGCGGATGACGAGCCGGGTCGGCAACGGGGTGCGCGCGTCGATGGCGTCACCTGAGACGGCCGCGAGCAGCACGCGGGCGGCCGTCGCGCCCCAGAGTGCGACATCCGTCGCCACCGAGGTGAGCGACGGGTACACGTGCTCGGCCAGGTCGGTGTTGTCGAAGCCGGCCACCGAGAGGTCCCGCGGCACGTCGAGGCCGGCGCGGCGGGCGATGGCGATGCCGGCGATGGCCATCGGGTCGTTCGAGTAGACGATCGCCGTCGGGCGGTGCGACGACCGCACAGCGAGCAGGCGCCGGGTCGCCTCGGCCCCCTCCCGCGCGGAGAAGTCGGTCTCGACGACGCGGGTCGCGTCGAGGCCGGCATCCGTCATCGCCTCCTCGAAGGCGATGCGTCGGTGCGCCGCGTGCAGCAGTGACGCCGGCCCGGCGACGTGCGCGATGCGCGTGTGACCGAGGAGCACGAGGTGGGCCACGACAGCGCGGATGCCGGCACCATCGTCGCTCGACACGGCGGGGAACGGGGAGGAGACGTCGGGGCGCCCGAGGGTGACGGCGCGCAGGCCCAGCGTCTGCAGCAGGCCGATGCGGTCGTCGTCCGCGCGCAGGTCGGTGAGGAAGACGCCGTCGACCCTCTTGTCGCCGGCGAGCTGCCGATAGGTCTCGGCCTCCTGCCGCTGCGAGGTGGTCGAGGCCAGCACGAGCGCCTGGCCCACCTCGGAGAGCTCGCTCTCCACCCCCGAGATGAAGGTGGGGAAGAACGGATCGGCCGCGACGATCGACGGATCGCGGGCGATGACGAGCCCGAGGGCGAAGGAGCGGTCGACGCTCAGGGCGCGGGCACGCACGCTCGGCGTGAAGCCCAGCTCGTCGGCCACGCCCAGGATGCGCTCACGGGTCTCGGCCTTGACGCCGGGTCTGTCGTTCAGGGCGAAGGAGACGAGTCCCTTGCTCACACCTGCCCGACGCGCGACATCGGCGATGGTCGGACGGGCACCGGATGCCGGCAGCGCAGGCGCTGCGGTCACGTCGGGTTCCTCAGCCATCGGTCCTCCTCGTCGAGGCCGGTCGGATGAGCATCACTCATCTAAACCGGTTTAGATGACCATACCCCCTTTTCGGGGGCATGGCGAGGAGATCGGAGAATCGGGTACATCAGCCGGGGAAACGGGTGGATCAGAGCGAGCCGACGGTGATGTTCTTCATCATCGGCGTGTGGAGCAGCACGGGTTCCGACTGGCCCTTCTCGGCCGAGGTGTAGTGGAAGACCAGCTCCGCCTTCTCGCCGGGAGCCAGCGTGACGCCCAGTGAACTCACTGCACGGTCGTCGACGACGGCCGGAGCGTACTCGACCCGTTCGCCGTCGCGTTCCACGCCGGCGTCGAAGGCGCCAGCAGGAGCGAAGACCGTCACGTTGGTCGCGATCTGGCCTGGCGCGACCCCGTAGAAGCCGGTGCCGGCGACCACGGGCGGGTAGCTGGTCGCGGCGTCCGCGGCGGCCGTGCTGGTGAGGGTCACGGTGACCGTGACGTCGGACCGCCCATCATCGCGCGGCACCGCCCCCACGGCCATCGCGACGTCGAGATACGGGTCCATCTTGGCGCCGGTGGCGTCGTTGAGATAGACCCCATAGGCCTCCGGACCCAGTTCCCTCTGGGCTGCGTCGAGACCCGCGAGAGTGGTTTCCGCCAGCACGCTCTGCACGGATTCGTCGCTGCTCCAGAGGGCGACGCGGTTCTCGTCGCCGGCGCGGGCGAGAGCCGACACCAGGGCCTTCGGATCCGCGGCGCCTCCCGTGATCGCCTTGAAGCTCGCGGCGGCGGACTCGGCGAAGAAGGCGTCCTGGGCGGCACCCTCGGGGAAGCGCGTGTACACGTCGACGAGCAGCGACGTCACCGCGTTGTCCTTGGTGAGCTCGGAGCCGTCGGCGAGGGTCACCGGGCCTGTCGCTCCCAGCAGATAGCTGAGGGCGACGGGATCGACGGCGATCACGCCATCGACGGTGCCGCCGAACTTCCGCTCCCACATGGCGGAGGCGAGGTCGGCGCTCACCGTGAAGTCCGGCGTCATCGTGACGTCCTGGATGTGGCTGCTCATGCCGTCACCGAAGACGGCGGCCATCGCGGCGGGGGCGGGAAGTGCTGGTCCGTCGTTCGCGGAGAAGTCCGCGGTGCTCGCCTGCCTGACCAACTGGAGCAACCCGTCCTCCGCGTGCACGAGGGCGAAGGCTCCGGGGATGCCGCCGGCCGTGCGGAGCTCCGCGTTGTTCTGGAACAGCACGAGGTAGTTGCGGGGGCCGTCGGCACCCAGCATGACGGGGGCGACCACGAGCGCGTCATCGAGGGTCGCGCTGAGGCCCGCTGCCTGGCCCAGGGCCGTGGCGAGGGACGTCTTCGCGTCGGCGACGGGGCCGATGAGGCCGTCGTCGTCGATGGACTCCACTGCCGCCGCGGCATCCGTCAGCACGGTGCGCGCGGAATGGGCTGCCGGGCGTGCGGCGACGAGAGGCTCCACATCGACGCGGCCGTCGACGGGTCGGAACGACTCGGCGAACACCGACTGCGCCAGACCCGTCAGCGGCCTGATGGCTCCGCTGGCGGCAGCGTCGAGCTGGGTCGACAGCACCCTCACCGCGCTCAGGTTCGGCCCGACGACGGGCACGATCTCGGCGAGCGCCCAGATCGGGTCGCCCGTGAGAGCGGCCGCCTCATGCGTGTGGTCTACGAGCTCGTCGGCACCGTCACCGGCCGCAGCCGTGTCGCCCGCGGTGATGTCGGCCTGCAGCTTCTCGGCCGTCGCCGCGGCAGCCTCGAGCTCGCCCTTGGCGAGCCAGCCACGCACGCCGACCCAGACGACGGCGCCGACCACCGCGACGAGCACGACACCGACGATCAGCCAGACGAGCCGGCCACGACGACGCGTCGCAGTGGCCGGCTCGACTGCCGGTACGCCCTCACTCACGCTGTCAGCGGGTGCTGGTGCGGGTGCGACGTCGCACGAGGAAGAACGCGAGTCCGGCGAGGATCACCAGGACCGAGCCGACGCCGAGGGGCAGCAGCACCGGGCTCACGCCCGTTTCGGCCAGTCCCGTGCCGGACGCCGACGTCGTGGTCGTTCCGGGCGGCGTGGGGTCGGTTCCGGGGGGAGCCGTCACGCAGTTCGGCGACGCAGGCGGGTAGCTCAGCGGCACGGTCGCCTCGGGGTTGACCGTGATCAGGGCCGAGGTGATCTCTCGGGTCCAGCCGTAGTTGCCGTCGGTCTGCACCCACGTGCCACCGACCTGGATCCAGCCCGGCCAGCCTGTCGGCTCGCCGTTCGGACCGACACTGGCGCCGGGCCAGAGCATGCTTCCACTCAGGCTGCCGTCGACGATCTCGCCGAGCAGGAACGTCTCGGACTGACCGCCACCCGACAGGGTGAGGTAGGCGGTGTGACTGGTGGCCTTGTCATCGGGATCGGCGAGGGTGACGTCGTAGAAGATGTACGGCACGTCGCCGTCACAGACACCGGTCGCGGCTGATCCCGCGATCGATGGCTCGACGGGAGGAGGCGGGGGGACATAGTCCTCCGCGTGGGCCACGGTCGGCGCGAGCACGATCGCGGCAGCGAGAAATAGGGCAGCAGGGATACTTCGGAGCACGATGGCCTCCGCATTTCGGATTCGGGTTCCGGTCTGTCTTCGGGTGATAGACAGTCCACACACTATGCCCTCGACCCCCGTTCGGGCGCCCCCCAATTGTGGTGACGCATCCTCGACTTCTGGCGGTTCGATTCGCGTCCGGGGCAGCCGGTAGCGTTCTCGGTATGCGCATCGCCACTTGGAACGTCAACTCGATCCGCGCCCGTGTGGGCCGCACAGTCGACTGGATGGTGCGTGAAGACGTCGACGTGCTCGCGATGCAGGAGATCAAGTGCAAGCCCGAGCAGTTCCCGTACGAGCAGTTCGAGGAAGCTGGCTACGAAGTCATCGCCCACGGCCTGAGCCAGTGGAACGGCGTGGCCTTCGCCAGCCGTACCCCCATCACCGACGTCGAGCACGCGTTCCCCGCCATGCCCGGCTTCCTCAAGGGCATCGAAGGGCCGGATCAGCCGCAGGAGGCGCGCGCCCTGGGCGTCACCATCGACGGCATGCGCCTCTGGAGCCTCTACGTTCCCAACGGCCGCTCACTCGATGACCCGCACTACACCTACAAGCTCGACTGGTACGAGGCGCTCGCTGCCTACACGCGCGACTCGCTCGCATCCGACCCGCACCTGCCCCTGGCCCTCATGGGCGACTTCAACGTCGCGCCCACCGACGCCGACGTGGGCGACCCCACCCTCATCCCCGGGCTGTCGACCCACATCTCGCCGCCCGAGCGGGCTGCGTTCGCCTCGCTCGAGGAGGCGGGCCTCAGCGACGTCGTGCGCCCGATCCTTCCCACCGGCTACACCTACTGGGACTACAAGCAGCTGCGGTTCCCACGCAACGAGGGCCTGCGCATCGATTTCATCCTCGGCTCGCCGGCCTTCGCCGATCTGGTGACGGATGCCTCCATCCACCGCAACGAGCGCAAGGGCGATGCTCCCAGCGACCACGTGCCCGTGCTCGTCGACATCGAGCTCGCGGGCGACGATGACGATC
>LMOK01000003.1:1125632-1125890 GCA_001423545.1 Leifsonia sp. Leaf325 | reverse complement strand
GGCCGATGATCTTCTGACCGCCCGCCTGTAGCGCCTTCCGGCAGCGCCCGCCTCACCCTGCGCCATTTCCCGGGCCTCTGCGCCCCATGACGTGGCGCGCACCCCCAGGAAATGGCGCAGGGGAAGGTGGTCGTCGGCGTCGGGCCGACCCTAGGCTCGGACCATGCCACACCTCGACGTCTCGGGCGCCCGCCTCTACTGGGAATCGGACGGGCACGCCTCGGCCCCGGCGATAATTCTCGTGCACGCCGGGGTGGC
>LMOK01000003.1:1032471-1125581 GCA_001423545.1 Leifsonia sp. Leaf325 | reverse complement strand
CACCCTGCGCATGTGGGATCCGATCGTTCCCGCTCTCGCGACCGATCACCTGGTCATCCGCTTCGACACCCGTGGCTTCGGCTCGACGACGTTCGACGACGTGCCGTACTCCGACCGCGCTGACGCACTGGCCGTTCTCGATCACCTCGGCGTCGAGCGGGCCACGGTCATCGGCGGCTCGCGCGGTGGAGGGATCGCGCTCGACCTGGCCGTCGAGCACCCGTCGCGCGTCAACGGAGTGGTCGTGATCGGGTCGGGCCCGAGCGGCTTCCCCGCACTCGAGCTCACGGATCGAGAGAACGAGCTGGTCGACTCGATCGATGCCGCCGAGACCGCCGGTGACTGGGAGAAGGTCGCCGACCTCGAGAACATCCTGTGGAACGTCGGCCCGACGCGAACGGAGAACGACGTTGATCCCGGGTTCCTGCGGTCCGCCAGAGAACTCGGTCGCGCGAACGTCCGACATGGTGCAGGCGCCGGGCGGGCGATCGGTCTCGAGCCGCCTGCCTACGGGCAGGTCGACGGGCTTCCCGTTCCGGCCCTCGTCATCGTGGGCGGCTTCGACGTCTCCGTCGCGCTCGCCCATTACGACTTCCTGGTGTCCACGATTCCGAAGGCGACGGGTGTTCGGTTCCCCGACGCAGCGCACCTCCCCAGCCTCGAGCAGCCTGTCGAGTTCCTGCGGGTGCTGCGCGAGTGGCTGGAGAAGACCGGCCTCTAGCGACCGGTGAAGCGGTCCATCGAGCGGTAGACGCCGAAGAAGCGGCCGGCGACGGCGTCGAAGGCTGAGGCCGGAAGGACTCCGCGCAGCACCTTCGAGAACCCCACGGTCCACGGCAGCATCAGCATCGGGCGCCCGGCGAGCATCGCCTTCCAGACCTGGTCGACCACGTACTCCGGCGTCATGATCGGCGTGAGCAGCGGCCCGCGGGCGCCGTCGAACATGCCCGTGGAGATGTAGCTGGGCGCCACCGTCGTGACCTTGACGTTCGCGTGGTCGTCGCGCACCAACTCGAGGCGTAGGGAGTCGCTCCATCCGATGAGCGCGGCCTTCGACGCCGCATAGACGCTCATGCGCGGGTTCGAGATCATGCCCGCGGCCGACGCTATGTTCACGATGCGCGACGCCCGGTAGGCGCGGGCCACCATGCCGGGCAGGAACTCGCGCGTGATGTACATGGGAGCGAGGGCGTTCACCTGCATCGTCGGGCGGGTGTCGTCGCCGTTGTCGGTCTCCCAGAAGTACCTGTTGCCGCGCACGACTCCGGCGTTGTTGATGAGCACGTCGGGGTTGCCGACCTCCTTGCGCACCTTCTGCGCGGCCTTGGCGATCGCACCGAGGTCGGCCACGTCGACGACGTAGGAGTGGATGCGGGTGCGCCCCTTCGAGGCCGTGCCGAGATCGCCGACGGTCTGGGCCAGGGCGTGGGCATCCCGGTCCCACAGCACGACGGATGCCGCCCCTTCCGCGACGGCCCGCTCCGCGTACAACCGCCCCATGCCCATGGCCGCTCCGGTGATCAGTACTGATGCGCCACGCACGGTTCTCGTCATGGATTCATTGTCGCAGCACTGTCCGGGCGCACTCCGTCAGAAGGGCGGGTCGTCGCCGCTCGCCCGCTACGAAGCCGGCTCGCCACTTTCGGTCGGACTGCGCGGCCCATAGCGACCGAAAGCGGCGAGCCGAGGTCTGGACCGAGTCCGAGGTCGAGGTGCTCCCGGCAGAATGGGAGCCATGAGCCCTGCCGCATCCGTCACCCTCGTCGACAAGACCCCCGCGCAGCTCGCAGCCTGGCTGCCGATCTCGAACGCGCTCTACGAGCAGGCCCGCATCGACGCCGGCGACAGCCCCGCCGAGGCCGCCAGCGCCGCCGCGAGCTCGCAGGCGAGGTTCTTCCCGAATGGCGTGCCTGTCGACGGCCACCGCATCTTCACCATCACGGTCGACGAAAGCGATGCCGGCTGGCTGTGGATCGGGCCGACGGCGGACGGCACCGGAGGCGACTGGTGGATCTGGGACATCGAGGTGCACGAGGACTTCCGCCGCCGCGGCATCGCCGAGGCCACCATGCTGCTCGCCGAAGACGTCGCGCGCGCGGCCGGCGTCGCCGCGGTCGGGCTCAACGTGTTCGGCGGCAACGACACGGCGCGCAGGCTCTACGACCGCGTCGGATACAGCGTCACCAGCGTGCACATGCGCAAGACCCTCTAGCGAGGCGCCCTGCGACTCCGGGCAACGCACTGTTACGTCGTGTCTCGCCCACCCGACAGACGCATGCATACGGTGGGTAATTTCGAAGGATGCCCACCGATTCCGCGACCACCACGACGCCCACCGGCGTCGCGGTCTCGGTCGAGTTCGCGGGCCTGGGCCGGGCCTTCGACCCCACGAGGCCGGTGCTCGCCGACGTCGACCTGCGGGTCGATCCCGGTGAGATCGTCGCCATCATCGGGGCGAGCGGATGCGGCAAGTCCACGCTGCTGCGCATCGCCGGCGGACTCGACACCCAGACCTCCGGCAGTGTGAGCATCGACGGAACTCCCGTCGCCACCTACGACCCCCGCACGGCGGTCGGCTTCCAGGAGCCGCGCCTGCTCCCCTGGCGCAGCATCGCAGACAACGTGGCGCTCGGCGTTCCGCGCGGCACACCGAAAACCACGGCCCGCGCCGGAGTGGATCGCCTGCTCGAGCTCGTCGGGCTGGCGGATGCCGCCGGCCAGCGACCCCGCGAGGTGTCGGGTGGCATGGCCCAGCGAGCGTCGCTCGCTCGCGCCCTCGCCCGTCGCCCCGGCGTACTGCTCCTCGACGAGCCGTTCGGGGCGCTCGACGCCCTGACCCGTCTCAAGATGCAGGACCTGCTCCTCGACATCCACACGGCCGAGCCCACCACTGTGCTGCTCGTGACGCACGACGTCGATGAGGCACTGCAACTGGCCAACCGCATCGTGTTGCTCGGGCGCGCCGACGGCGACGCCGCGGCGACCGTGCTCGAGACCGTCACCGTGCCCGGCCGCCGCCCGCGCGACCGCGGCTCCGCAGAGCTCGCCGAGTTGCGCGCCAGTCTGCTCTCCGGACTCGGAATCGACAGGCACGGCCACGCCCGCGGCATCGCGAGCAGCACGACCATCCCGGCCTTCCCCTACTGAACCACCGAAGACACCAGCGCTCCACATCACCTCCGGCACCACACGGCACCACAGCACCTCCCTGCACCACTTCCCCTCACAGCACCAGGAGAGAACACGCCATGACCTTCCTTCGACAGACCTCGACGACAGCGGCGATCGTCGCGGCAGCGGCATCCGTCGCCCTCATGCTCACCGGCTGCGTCGCCGGCGAGGGCTCGGCCGCAGAGCCGGCCTCGACCAGCGCCGGCGATGGCGATGCCGTCGTCACCCAGGGCGGAACCCTCAACATCGACTTCGCCACGTACAACCCGCTGAGCCTCGTCATCAAGGACCAGGGCTGGCTCGAGGACGCCCTGGCCGACCAGGACATCACCGTCACCTGGGTGCAGTCCGCCGGATCGAACAAGGCCAACGAGGCGCTGCGTGCCGGCGCCATCGATGTGGGATCCACCGCGGGTTCGGCCGCGCTGCTCGCTCGCTCGAACGGCTCGCCCATCCAGGTCATCGACATCTACTCGCAGCCCGAGTGGTCGGCCATCGTCGTCGGCAAGGACTCGCCCATCACCGACGTGACGGAGCTCAAGGGCAAGCAGGTCGCAGCCACCAAGGGCACGGACCCGTACTTCTTCCTGCTGCAGTCGCTCGAGGAGGCCGGCCTGACCGCCTCCGACGTGACCGTGCAGAACCTGCAGCACGCCGACGGCTGGGCCGCTCTGCAGAACGGGTCCGTCGACGCCTGGGCGGGCCTCGACCCGATCATGGCCGGAGCCGAGGAGTCGGGAGCCGAACTCATCTACCGCAACGTGGACTTCAACAGCTACGGCTTCCTGAACGCCACGGAGTCGTTCCTGAAGGCCAAGCCCGACGTCGCGCAGACCGTCGTGAACGCCTACGAGCACGCTCGCGCCTGGGCCCTCGACAACCCCGAGAAGACCGCTGAGATCCTGGCATCCGTCGCCGGCCTCGAGCCGGCCGTGGCCACCAAGGTCATCGATGAGCGCACGAACCTCGACGTCGACAACGTTCCCGGAGACGCCCAGATCTCGGTGCTGACCACCATCGGCCCGGTGTTCGTCGAGAACGGCGACGTGCAGACCCAGCAGCAGGTCGACGACGCCATCGACACCATCGTGAACGACACCTACGCGAAGGCAGTAGACGCCGACGCGATCGGCTAGCAGCCGTTCGCTCGTGCGGGGTGCCGACCGGGACCCCGCACGAGCGCAGGGACGAATCACCGCACCCGAGAGGAGAGACCGATGAGCTACCAGACCGACCCCGACGCGCCCACGCAGGTGGTCGCCGGAGTCTTCGGCAGCTCCTTCGCCGAGCGCCCCGCTGCTCCGGATGCCGGTACCCGACGACGTCAGGGAGGAGGCGATCCGCGCCCGAAGGGACGCACTCGCCTCACCAACCGCCGCTGGTTCGTCATCGTCGGCGGCGCGATCCTCCCGGTGCTCATCCTCACCGTCTGGCAGATCGCGTCGACCAGCGGGCTCGTGCCGATCTCCCAACTGCCGTCGCCCGAGATGGTCTGGCTCGCCGCCGTCGACCTCGCCCAGCGCGGCCTGCTCGGCCTCTACGTCGCCATCTCGACCCAGCGCGTGCTGATCGGCTTCGCCATCGGCGGCGCCCTCGGCCTCCTCATCGGAGCCGTCGTCGGCCTGTCGCGCCTCGCCGACATCCTCCTCGCCCCGACGCTCGGCGCGATCCGTGCCGTGCCGTCCCTCGCCTGGATCCCGCTGCTCATCCTGTGGTTCAAGATCGGCGAGGAATCGAAGATCATCCTCATCTCGATCGGCGCGTTCTTCCCCGTCTACACGATCGTCGCGTCGTCCCTGCGTCACGTCGACCGTCACCTGATCGAGGCCGGCCGGGCGTTCGGCCTCAGCGGCGTTCGGCTGTTCACGTCGGTGCAGCTCCCCGCAGTCGTGCCCTCGGTCATCTCGGGCCTCCGTCTCGCGCTCGCCCAGTCGTGGCTGTTCCTCGTGGCTGCCGAACTCATCGCCTCGTCGATGGGTCTCGGATTCCTCCTGAACGACTCCGGCCAGAACGGCCGCATCGACCGCATCTTCCTGGCGATCATCCTGCTGGCCCTCCTGGGCAAGCTGACGGATGCCCTCGTCGGTCTCTTCGAGAAGTGGGCGGTGCGCAAGTGGGCGTGAACGACACCATCAGCGCCCTGCTCGACGAGCAGCGCCGCTTCCCGGCGCCGGCCGGGTTCACCGCGGATGCGAACGTTCCGCACTCGGAGTACGAGCGTGCGGCATCCGACCCCGTCGCCTTCTGGGCCGAGCAGGCCGAGCGCCTCGACTGGGCGGAGCCGTGGCACACCGACCACAGCTGGCTACCCGCGGTGACGGATGCCGCCGGCGAGCTCTCGGTGCCGCAGGCGGAGTGGTTCTCGGGCGGACGCCTGAACGTGGCCGTCAACTGCGTCGATCGGCACGTCGACGCTGGGAACGGCGACCGCATCGCCTTCCACTTCGAGGGCGAGCGCGGAGACCGCCGCTCCCTGAGCTACGCCGAACTGCAGCGCGAGGTGGCCCGCGCCGCCAACGCCCTCACGGCCCTCGGCATCACGCAGGGCGACCGCGTGGTCGTCTACCTGCCGGTGCTGCTCGAGACCGTCATCGCCACCCTCGCCATCGCCCGCATCGGTGCCGTGCACTCGCTCGTCTTCGGCGGTTTCTCGGCCGAGGCCCTCAGGTTCCGTGTCGAGGACACCGGGGCGAAGCTGCTCATCACGACGGACGGCCAGTTCCGTCGGGGTCAGGCTGTGGCCGTGAAGGAGGCAGCGGATGCCGCCGTCGCCGGCGTCGCGTCGATCGAGCACGTGCTCGTCATCCGCCGCACCGGCGATGAGACGCCGGACATCCCGTGGACCGAGGGACGCGACGTCTGGTGGCACGACGTCGTGGCTGCGGCATCCGACGTGCACACGCCTGAGTTCTTCGATGCCGAGACCCCGCTGTTCATCATCTACACGAGCGGGACGACGGGGAAGCCGAAGGGGCTCGTCCACACGAGCGGCGGCTACCTCACGCACGCGTCGTACACGCACTGGGCCGTCTTCGACGCCAAGCCCGAGACCGATGTGTACTGGTGCACCGCCGACCTGGCCTGGGTCACGGCGCACAGCTACGTGCTCTACGGTCCGCTGTCGAACGGGGTCACGAGCGTCATCTACGAGGGCACGCCGAACACACCGCACCCGGCGCGGCACTTCGAGATCATCGAGCGGTACGGCGTCTCGACGTACTACACGGCGCCCACGCTGATCCGCAGCCTGATGACCTGGTTCCCCGACGGCGTTCCCGCCGCGCACGACCTGTCGAGCATCCGCCTGCTCGGATCCGTCGGCGAGGCGATCAACCCCGAGGCGTGGATGTGGTTCCGCGACAACATCGGCGCCGGCCACGCGCCCATCGTCGACACCTGGTGGCAGTCGGAGACCGGTGCTGCGATCATGGCGCCGCTTCCCGGGGTCTCGACGCTGAAGCCCGGCTCGGCTCTGCGCGCGCTGCCCGGACTCCGGGCATCCGTCGTCGATGAGAACGGGGTGGAGGTCGCGCGGGGATCCGGCGGCTACCTCGTGATCGCGGGCACCTGGCCCGGGATGGCGCGCACGATCTGGGGCAACCCCGAGCGCTACCGCGACTCGTACTGGGCGCGCTTCGCTCAGCAGGGCCTGTTCTTCTCAGGCGACGGCGCGAAGTACGACGCCGACGGCGACATCTGGCTGCTGGGGCGCGTCGACGACGTGATCAACGTGTCGGGCCACAGGCTGTCGACGATCGAGATCGAGTCCGCTCTGGTGGCGCACCCCGCCGTCGGCGAGGCCGGGGCCGTCGGAGTGACGGATGCGCTCACGGGCGAGGCGATCGCCGCGTTCGTCGTGCCGTCATCGGGCGCGCTCGACGACGCCGAGCTGCTCGACGAACTGCGCCGGCATGTGGCGCACCTCATCGGCCCGATCGCCAAGCCCCGCGACATCCTGCTGGTGCCCGACCTGCCGAAGACCCGATCGGGCAAGATCATGCGGCGCCTGCTCGTCGACATCGCCGAGGGTCGCACGCTGGGTGACACGACGTCGCTGCAGGACGAGACCGTGCCGGGGCGCATCGCGGAGCTCCTCGCCGCCTCCGCTCGCTCAATCGCACCGCTGGTCGAGTAGCGACCGAGCGCAGCGAGGACGCGTATCGAGACCACATGTCAGCGTTGGGGAGGTGGTGCCGCTGCACGAATGGCTGGAGGATGTGATCTCGATACGGCAGCTCGCTCCGCTCGCGGCCTACTCGATCAGCGGAATTCGCGCGGCAGCGCCCGGTAGTGCGCCCGCTGCTCGGGGGTGAGGTGCTCGGTGGCGTAGGAGAGCGCCGTACGCGGCATCCGCCCGGCGTACTCGTCGAGGAAGGCGGTCAGGAGCTGCCGGTCGACGCGCTTGCCGACCTCGCGCAGCATCCACCCGACGGCCTTGTGCATGAGGTCCTCGCTGTCGCCGAGCAGCAGCGGGGCCAGCTCGAGCGTCGTCGAGGCATCGCCGCGGTTGATGAAGCCCTGGGTCGTGATGATCGCCACCCTGCGCTCCCAGAGCGCAGGGCTCGCGGCGAGGTCGAACAGCACGTCACGCGGGCGATCGAACAGCCAGCCTCCGAGGATGATCCCGGCTGAGGAGTCGACCAGGTCCCAGTTGTTCACCCGGCCGCGGCGCACCGTTGCGAGATACCAGTCGGCGAGGTCGGACCGCAGCGACTCATCGATCGCGGCCGGTCTCGACGCCCGCTCGAAGCGCCCGCCGGCGATGATCAGCCCGGTGAGCCTGTGCTCGTGCACCTCGGAGTCGAGCAGGAGGTCGAGCTCGGTCAGAGGCAGCGACGGGAATCCCCTGGCCACGCGTCGTTGGGCCGGAACCGTGATGCCGATGAACACGTCGCCCGCGCCGTACTGGCCGGGCGCCGTCTTGAAGAAGCCCCGGCTGCCGGCTGCGCGCTCCTGATCGGCGAGCTCGGCCAGCGCCGAGACCACGACGGCCGCGGTCTGGGATGCAGCATCCGTCATGGAAGCGGACTCTACCGCCGACGGATGACGCACCGCAGTCCGCGGCCGTCGAGAGGGTGGTGCCGACTAGCGAGCGGTCGGCGCCTCGGGGGCGTCGGGCTCGGCCGGAGCCGCAGCGGGCTCGGTCACGATGGCGGGCTCGGCGTGAACGGGAGCGGCAGCGGCGGGCGCAGCAGCAGCCGGAGCTGCAGGCGCGGCGGCCCGGTTCAACTCGAGCTCGTCGATGCCGTCGACGTCGTCGTCGAGGAACTCCTCGTCGAGGATGACGTCCTCGATCACGACATCGCGGCGGAAGCCGTTGAGGCCGATGAGGATGCCGATCGCGGCGAGCGAGATGACGACGCCGATGATGCCGGCCGAGAGGATGGCGGAGGCCACGCCGATGGCCGACTGGCCGCCGTAGACGTCGGTCGCCGTCGCGGTCTGGCTCTCGAGGGCCTTGCTGAGGTCGGCGAGGCCGGTCGTCGTCTGCACGTAGCCCACCACGACGGCCACGAGCGCGAGCACGAGGGTGATGATCGGCAGGGCGAGCTTGGCGGGCGAGATGCTGCTGGAGCGGGGAGTTGACACGAGACGAACCTCTGACTTCTTCGAAGGGTTGTGGATGCGCGCCACGTTAGGCACGCACGCTATGACCAGCCTAAGAGCAAGCTGTGAAGGGGCCGGGCCATGACAGCACATGACGTGCTGCCGCATCCGTTGCGCCGGGCAGCGGGAATCCGCTCGGTGGCCGGAACCGACGCAGCAAAGCCGCGTCAGCCCTCAAGAAAACGCCCGGTCAGCCCGTCTAGCCTTGATGAAGCGGGGATTCCCTCGCGCGCCAAGAGGGATCGGAGGTTCACATTGTCCAACGCCACGCTGTCAACGCAGGCCGTCATCGGAGAGCCCGAGGTTCTCGAGGACGTGCGCCACCTCGCCGCGGAGGTCGAGACCCATCCCGCCTGGCTCCGCCTCAAGGACGCCGCCACCACGCTGCAGACCCTGCAGGTGAAGGACGGCTCGGTTCCGGATGCCGACAACCATGCGCACGCGCACGGCCTGGTGTCGATGCTCACCAGCGCCGTCACCGAGCTGGCCCCGGCCTTCCCACACGACGCCGCCTACCTCGACGCCCTCGTCGTCGACTTCGACCGGTGGGCGGTCGAGGGCTTCGGAGTTCCCGACTTCCACGACTCGCTGATCGCGTTCCAGCCGCAGCAGCACCGTGTCGACGGCCTGCGCCACCTCGTCGTCTTCCCGATGTACACGCAGAACGGCTCGACCAACCGCTTCGTCGAGGCTGTGCTCGTCGAGGTCATCTGGCCCGAGTTCATCGCAGCGCTCGAGGCGGGCGACTACGGCAACAAGCTCTTCGTGCCCATCCGCTTCGTCGACTTCACGCCCGGCTACGACACCAACTCGGCCGTGCTGTTCCCCGAGACCGTCGCCATGCGGGCCATCCCGACGTTC
Organism: Leifsonia sp. Leaf325; assembly: GCA_001423545.1. Lineage (GTDB taxonomy): Bacteria > Actinomycetota > Actinomycetes > Actinomycetales > Microbacteriaceae > Orlajensenia. Next base: position 1,115,942 of record LMOK01000003.1, on the reverse strand, counting down.
ACGTGGGGTGCGATCTTCCAGGACCGCGAGGCCGCGCGCTACCGCCGCGTCGTGCGGGCGGCATCCGAGATCACCAAGCTCGACCTGCCCGACGACGCCGCAGCCATGCTCGACGACCAGCGGCTCACGGAGGAGACCTTCGTGATGTGGGACCTCATCCACGACCGCACGCACATGCGCGGCGACCTGCCGTTCGACCCGTTCATGATCAAGCAGCGGATGCCGTTCTTCCTGTACTCGCTCGAGGAACTGCGCTGCGACCTGACGGCGTTCCGCGAGTCCGTGAAGATCACGCGCGAGCTGCGCGCCCGCATCGCCCAGGGTGAGACCCTCGGCGAGCTCGAGGCCGAGACGCTGCACCACTCCACGCTGGTGCAGTACGCGGTGATCTTCGACCGCATCTTCCGCTTCGCCATCACCGGCTCCCGGGTGCGCAACTACGACGGGCTCGGCGGCCAGCTGCTGTTCGCCTGGCTGCACCAGCACCACGTGCTGCACTGGACCGACACCCAGCTCGCCTTCGACTGGGAGGCCGTTCCGGATGCCGTCGTCGCTCTGGGCGACGCCATCGACGAGCTCTACTGGAAGTCGATCGACCGCCCGAAGACGGCTCACTGGCTCGCGGCGTACGACCTCGTGGCCGGCGTGCTGACGCCGAACCCGGCGTCGAACTGGGCGCGCGGGCTGCCGGTCGAGGTGCTCGCCGGTGCTCCGAAGGGCTACACCGATCTCGTGCTCGACGACGAGTTCCCGCTCTCGATGTTCTTCGAGGCCCTCGACAAGAAGATGAAGACGGTCATCGAGTCGACGGTCGGCATCACGGGCGCGACGGCCTAGCCGGCTCTCGTTGGTCGAGTAGCGACCGACGCAGTCGGACGCGTATCGAGACCACCCCCACCGCGCGCTTGCGGTGTGCGTGGTCTCGATACGCCTGCTCGCTACGCTCGCGGGCTACTCGACCGGCGATCATCGAGTCCGACGCTGCTCCGGATGCGAGGGCGCGAGGAGCTTCGTCTGGGTACCCGGCGCTTCGAAGGAGCGGGCGTCGGATGCCGCATCCGGCGCCGACGGCTTCTCACCCGTGAACAGCCAGACGTCGAAGAAGGCCTCGAGATCGGTACCCGAGATCGACTCGGCGAGCGCGATGAACTGCGCCGTCGTGCCGTTCCCGCCCGACTTGTCGTGCGCCCAGGTCTGCACGATGTCGAAGAAGGCATCGTCGCCGACGGTCAACCGCAGCGCCTGCAGGGTCATGGCCCCGCGGTCGTACACGGCACCGTCGAAGATGGCGTCCGGCCCGGGATCGCCGATCGTCAGGGTCCAGAACTCGTCATCGGCCGGCGCCGAGTGGAGATCGTCGAAGTACGCCTGCGGATCGGCGTAGCCCTCGTGCTCGGCCCAGAGCCATTCGGCGTAGGTCGCGAAGCCCTCGTTCAGCCAGATGTCGCTCCAGCGCTTCAGTGCGACGTCGTCGCCGAACCACTGGTGCGCCAGTTCGTGCACGACGACGCCGTCGCCCTGCTCGGGCGTGCCGCTGAAGAACGACTGGTCGTAGATCGGGCGGGTCTGGTTCTCGAGGGCGAAGCCGAGCCCCTCGAAGTCGTCGACGATGCCGCCGGCCTCATCGAACGGATACGGACCGAACTGCTGCTCGAGGAAGTCGATCACCTCGGGCTCGCGGGCGAGGCTCGACTCCACCTGCACCCCGATCGGCGCCGCACCGACATCGGTGACGATCCAGTCGTTGGTGTTGCCGGGGCTGCCCGCAGGCGCACCGGTGACGATCCAGCCGTCGAGGGTGTCGGCGTCGGCCTCGAACGACGTCGTGCCCTGTCCCCCCGGTCCGGCGACGTCATCGACGGCCACGCCGTCGAGCTGGAAGACGTAGTCGCTGACCGTGCTGATCGCGAGATCGATGCTCTGCCCGGCGTAGTCCGAGAGGTCGAGCGTCCACAGCTCCCAGCCGTCACTCGACCCCGTCGCCGCCGACCAGGTGCCCGATGATCCCTCCGGGAGGCAGGGGTCGCCCGATCCGTCATCGCCGAGGTAGTGACCGAGGAACGGATGCTGCGCCAGCAGGTCGGCGCACCCCGAGTTGCCCGCATCCGCCGTCGTGATCCCACTCTGCTCGGGCAGCGTCGTCCACTCGTCGGTGCCTGTCGAAGCCGCCTCGACGAAAGTGAAGTCCCAGCCGTCCTCCACGGCTCGATCCATCCAGAAGCTCAGGGTGCCGCCCGCGGCCGGGACGGCGATGGTGCGGCTCAACCGCTTGTAGCCGTCGTCGGCCCGCTGCGAGTAGGCGAAGGAGGTGCCGGTGCGGGCTGTGACCGTCGGCGCGAAGAGGTCGGGATCGACGGCATCGATGTACCGGACGCCGTCGACGGTGCGCTGGTCGATGTCGAACTGGCCGATGGTGGCCGTGCCCAGGTAGCTGGCCATGGGCTCGTCGACGTTCCAGATCCACTGGTCCTTGTTGCCGATGCGACCATGCCCCAGCAGCTTGCCGTTCGACAGCGCCTCGACGCCCCGTGGCACGGTGATGCGGATGGAGTACAGGGCCTTGTCGGCGGGGTGGTCGTTCGAAGGGAACCAGCTCGCTGCCACGAAGGGCTGGCCGGCGACGAGGGTGCCGTCGTCGGTGTTGTAGAAGCCGGCGTTCCCGAGCACCGAGTCCTCGTAGATCTGCGGCACCCCGGAGTACGTGACCGTCGTGAAGAACGGCAACCCCTTCCGGAGGGCGGACCGAGGCGTCACGACGAGTTCGTCACCCGAGCGCGTCCACGATGCCTTGTGCCCGTTCACCGTGATCGACTTCACGGTCAACCCGTGCAGGTCGAGGTCGAACCGGCTGAGGTTCTGGGTCGCCTTCGCCGTGATGAGCGCGCGACCCGTGAGCACATCCGTCACCGGCACGTAGTCGATGTTCAGGCCGTAGTGCTTCACGTCGTAGCCACCGTTGCCCGACAGCGGGAAGTACGGATCGCCGATGCCCGGCGCGCCGGGACTCGGCTTCGCAGCAGCCGGCACAGCGGCCTGAGGTGCCGCGGGAGCGGCCGAGGCTGCGAGCACCGGAGTGACGGCGAGCACGGCTCCGGCGAGGAGGGCGATGACGGGAAGGGTGCGGTGCGACACGGGAGTACCTCGCAGTTCGACGGGTGGAGGACCGTACCTGCCCATGGTGGACCTCCTGAGGAATCCTCACAAGGGGCGGCGTCGAGCAGGAGCCGACGAGGAGCGTCAGGCCGCAGCGTCGGCTTCGGACTCCGCAGCAGCACCGGGATCGGCATCCGTCAGCGAGACAGCGGTGTCGGACGGATCGTGCTGCGCCCGGCTCGCGAACAGGAACGGCAGGGCGGCGAGCTCGATGACGCCGCCGATCACGAGCGACGTGCCGTAACCCCAGAGGTCCGCCGCGCGGCCCAGGGCGGGCTGGATGACGACGCCACCGGCGCTGCCGAAGAGCGAGTCGAAGGAGAGCACCGTGGCGCGCTGCTTCGACGGGATCATGCCGTTGAGGTAGGCCTGCCGCACCGGCCCGACCACGGCGAACACGAAGCCCCAGAGCACCAGCAGCACCAGGGCCAGCCAGAAGATCGAGTTGAGGCCGAGCGCGATGAGGAGGCAGACACTGGCGATGGATGCCGAGATCACCACGGTCGTGCGCTTGTGGAACAGGCCCCGCACCCGCGGGGCGAGCACGCCGCCCGCCACCTGGGCGAGCGAGAGGCTCGCTGCGGCCAGACCGGCGACACCGTAGGCTCCCGTGTCGCCGTAGAGCTCGAGCAGGTAGGGCTGCAGTGCGTAGAAGGCGTAGATGCCGACGCCGGAGGCGAACGGGGCGGCGAGGATCATGAAGCGCACCGAGCGCTTCTTCAGGCCGTACTCGACGGATGCCCTCAGCACCGTGCGAGTGGCCTTGATCGGGCCCTCGGAGCGGTCGGGGGTGAAACCGAGGTCCTTCATCACCAGCGCGGCGACGACGAACATGATCACGAGCACGATCGCGCGCAGCACGAAGGGAACCCCGAGGTTCGTCAGCTGGGCGATGAAGCCGCCGAGCACCGAGCCGGTGAACATCGCGATGCCGGTCACGATCAGGCCCCGCCCGAACACGCCCTCGAGAGAACCGGTGAAGCCCGTGGAGGCGAGGGCATCCACCAGCCAGGCGTCCACGGCACCCGAGAAGAAGGTGAAGCCGAGGCCGAGCAGCACCGACACGATGGCCCACCACACGAAGGGCGCGTGCCAGACCCACAGCATCCAGTACAGAGCCGTGGCGACGGCGAGCGTCACAGTGCCGAGCAGATAGGACGCCTTGCGGCCCACGGTGTCGGCCACGACGCCCGTCGGCACCTCGAACAGCACCATTCCGGCCGTGAAGAAGGCGTTCGCCGCGAAGGCCTCGAAGTTCGTCAGCCCGGCATCGAGGAGGAACAGGGTGTTGATGCCCCAGATCAGCGAAGCCGCCAGCGTGTTGCCGAGCATCAGCACCAGGTAGATGCGCTGGACGCGACGGGCGGCGGGGTTCATCCTGCCCATGCTCCTCCCGACCTGCCCACTTCCGCTAGTGCTCCGCCGTCGCGACCAGCGGAAGTGGGCAGGTCGGCGGAACTAGAGCGCCGGGGGCGCGGCGGAACTGGAGCGAGCGGAACGCGGCCGGGGCCCGGCGTCGTTGACGGCATCCGGCACCGCCCGTTACCTTCGGCGCATGATCACCGTGGACGAACTCCGCCATCTCTTCGGCCCCGTGGGAACCGACGCTCTGGAATATCTGGCCGGCGTCGTGGAGGACATCCACCTGCCGTCGGGAGAATACTTCGCCCACGAGGGTGACGAGCGTGCGCTCTTCATCGTGGTGGAGGGCCGTGCCGAGATCACCAAGGTCGTCAACGGACGGGAACGGGTGATCGGAGTACGCGAGGCCGGGCAGTTCTTCGGCGAGGTTCCGATGACGTTCAGCACGCAGTTCCCGGCGAGCGGCCGGACCGCGCAGGCGTCTCGCATCATCAAGCTCGACGTGACGGCGTTCTACACCCTGGCTGCGATGGCGCCGTCAGTTCCCCAGAAAGTGGCCGTCCTCGCTCGGCGGTACGTCGATTCCCTCCAGGAACTCGCGGCCGAGAAACCCGCCATCGAGGTACGGCTGATCGGGCCACGCTTCGACGCCCGGCTGCATCGGGTCGCGGGCTTCCTCACTCGGAATCAGGTGACCTACGAGCGGGTGGTGCTCGACGCTGCTGTCGCAGGCGCGAGCTATCCCGTGGTCGAGCTGGCGAGCGGAGAGAGTCTGGTCGCGCCCGGGATGCGGGAGCTCGCCGTCGCTGTGGGACTCACCGTCGAGCCGTCGGCCACCGACTACGACGTCGTGATCCTGGGAGCCGGCCCGGCCGGGCTGACGGCAGCGGTGAACGGAGCCGCCGAGGGTCTGCGCACCGTGGTCATCGAATCGCTCGCCCCGGGCGGCCAGGCCGGCACCTCGACCCGGATCGAGAACTACACCGGTTTCCCCTACGGCATCTCGGGCGACGACCTCGCCAGCCGCGCACTCGCCCAGGCACGCCGACTGGGGGCTGAGATCGTGGTCACCCGTACTGTCGAGGCGCTCCGGCCCGACGGCAACGAGATCGTACTCGACGGAGGCGACGTACTGCATGCGCCCATCGTCATCGTGGCGACGGGAGTCGACTGGCGAACGCTGCCCCTGCCCGAAGTCGAGCACTTCCTGGGCAACGGGGTCTACTACGGTGCGGCCCGCAGCGATTCCGCCCTCGCCCAGGGTGCCCACGTCTGCATCATCGGCGCGGGCAACTCGGCCGGCCAGGCCGCGATCTTCTTCTCGCGGCACGCGCGCTCGGTCACCATGCTGGTGCGCGGCGAGTCGCTCGACTCGAGCATGTCGCGCTACCTGATCGACCAGATCGCGGCGAACGAGGCCATCAGCGTCGAGACGCGCAGCGAGGTCGTCGCCCTGTACGGCGAGACCCACCTCGACGGAGTCGACGTGATCGACCGGGCGTCGGGCACCACCACGCGGCGCGCCTTCTCGATCGTGTTCGTCATGATCGGGGCCGACGCGTCGACCGAGTGGCTCCCGTCATCCGTCGCTCAGGACTCCCACGGCTTCATCCTCACCGGACCGGATGCAGCGGAGTCGGCAGCGTGGACGGCCGACCGTCGCCCCTTCGCCCTGGAGACCAGCGCGCCCGGGGTGTTCGCCATCGGAGACGTGCGCTCCGGGTCGGTCAAGCGGGTGGCTGCCGGCGTCGGGGAGGGCGGCATGGCGATCGCGATGGCGCACCAGTACCTGGCCCTGGAGCGGGCGCCCAGGCCGTAGGTCACAGCGGCGAGACGCCGTAGCGGGCTCGGGCGCGGTACCGCTACCGTCATCACATGGTGCGAATCCTCATCCGTGCGGCGATCTTCCTCGGGAGCGCAGCGCTCGGCCTGCTCGTGGCCTCCCTGATCATCCCCGAGTTCCACCTGCACACGGCCGGTTTCTTCGTGGCCATCGTCGTGTTCGCCCTCGTGCAGGCCGCCGTCGAATGGCTCGTGCGCAGGCTGACGAGGCGACAGGCTCCGGTGATCGCGGGCATCGCCGGGCTGCTGTCGACCTTCATCGCGCTGCTGGTGGCGTCGCTGTTCACCGACGGGCTCAGCTTCGACGGCATCTTCGCGTGGATCCTTGCGACGGTCATCGTGTGGGTCATCACCGCACTGGCGACCTGGCTGCTGCTCAAGTACGTGCTGCCGGAACCGAAGGCCGCCAACGCCCGCTGACGGCTTCTCCCCCGCCAGACGGATGGCACCCCCTCCGCATGTCGCTAGCGTGAAGGCATGAGTTCCTCCGCCTCAGCGCCCGCACTCGGCCCCCGCGAGCCTGCGGTCGTCGACGGGGTCGAGTGGGTGCGACCGAGGCCGGACGCCCACGGCTACCGCAACGACGCGATCCTCGCGCTCGTGCTGCTGGTCGGCAGCGCAGTGAGCCTGCTCTTCTACAGGGCCAGCGGAACCTACGCGGAGGAGCCCTGGTGGCTCGCGCTGCTGTGGGCGGCCGGCATGAGCCTGCCGATCGCCGCGCGGCGCCGATTCCCGGAGATCGTGGCCGTGGTGGTGAGCGTCGTCTACGCCGCCGGGGTGATCGGCCAGGTCGCCGAGCTCCTGATCAGCCAGATCGTGCTGTTCATCTCGGTCTACACGGTGGGGGCGTGGGGACGCAGCCGCCTGCTCGCCAACATCACGCGCGGAGCCATCGTGGTGAGCATGTTCGCGTGGCTGTTCTGGCAGCTCATCTTCTTCTCGGCCGTGCAGGACTACCTGCCCGACCTCGAGCGGTCCACGGACGGCGACGGTTTCATGTCGCCCTACATCGCCTTCGGCGCCATCCAGATCTTCACCAACCTGCTGTTCTTCTGGGGAGCCTGGTACTTCGGGGACTCCGCCTACCGCGCGGCCCGGGAGCGGGCAGCCCTCTCGCAGCGCACGGCCGAGCTCGCCGGCGCCCGTGCGCGCGCCGAGGCGCAGGCCGTGGCCCTGGAACGCGTGCGCATAGCCCGCGAGCTCCACGACGTCGTCGCGCACCACGTCTCGGTGATGGGCGTCCAGGCTGGAGCAGCGCGCCGCGTCGTCGCGACCGATCCGCTGGCGGCATCCGCAGCGCTCAGCGCCATCGAGGACAGCGCGCGTTCCGCGGTCGACGAGTTGCACCGGCTGCTGGGCACCCTGCGCGACGACAGCCTGGACACCGGGGCCGTCGCCATGACGGATGCCGCCAGCACTCACGGGCTGGCGCAACTGCCCGCGCTCGTCGGCGAGGCCACGAGAGCCGGCGTGCCCGCCACGTTCACCGTGGTGGGCGTCGAACGCACTGTGCCCGCGACCGTCGAACTGACCGCCTACCGCATCACGCAGGAGGCGCTCACGAATGCGCGCAAGCACGCGGGTGCAGGCGCCACCGCCGACGTGAGGCTGCGCTACCTCGACAACGCCCTCGAGCTCGAGGTCGCGAACACGGGAACGTCGAGCGCCGCCGGACGCGCGCACGTGCGTGGCGGCACGGCTTCCGGTCTCGGCCTCGTCGGCATGCTCGAGCGAGCGGATGCCGTGGGCGGGGTCGTGGAGGCGGGCCCCCGCGGTCGAGGAGGCTGGCTGGTACGGGCGAGCTTCCCGGTGGGGGCTGGCGCGCGTACGGCATCCGATGCCGCGGAATCCGATGCTGCGGAATCCGGACCCGAGGGCACCGCATGATCCGCGTGCTGATCGTCGACGACCAGGCGTTGGTGCGCGGTGGATTCCGCACCATCCTCGCCTCGGAGCCGGGCATCGAGGTGGTGGGAGAGGCAGCATCGGGCGAGGAGGCGGTCGAGCGCACGCGCCAACTGCGCCCCGATGTCGTGTGCATGGATGTGCAGATGCCCGGCATGGACGGCCTCGAGGCGACCCGCATCATCACGACGGATGCGGCCCTGCGCTCGGCCGTGCTGGTGCTCACGACATTCAACCGCGAGGACTACCTGTTCACGGCGCTGCGGGCCGGGGCCAGTGGGTTCCTGCTCAAGAACTCCACACCGGAGGACCTCATCGCGGCCGTGCAGGTGATCGCGCGGGGCGAGGCGCTGCTCTCACCGGCCGTGACGAGACGGGTGATCGCGGCGTTCGGGAACGTCGGCGCATCGACGCAGCTGCCGGATCTGGAACAGGCTCAGACGCAGGCGCAGACTCCGGTGCCGGCACCACCGCCTGCACCCACTCCGCTCACCGACCGCGAGCAGGAAGTGCTCATGCTGCTCGCCGAGGGACTCTCCAACGCCGAGATCGCCGCCCGCATCTTCGTGGGCGAGGCGACGGTGAAGTCCCACGTGTCGAAGGTGCTGCAGAAGCTCGGCCTGCGCGACCGCGTGCACGCTGTCGTCTACGCCTACGAGAACGGCGTGGTGCGTCCGGCGGAGTAGTTCGTCGGGAGACGGCCGTGGGATTTGATGCGTTTACAGGATCAGGCCGAGGATGCACGGCTCTCACGCGTCATCGCGCTGCCCATCCTGTAAACGATCAACGACGGCCGGTCGAGATCCCATCCTTGACGAGCGGCGGCATCCGTCGTTATATTTAAGCAATTCGTTAATTAAGGAGTTGCTTACATGGCTGTTGTGGCGACTGACGAGCTGAGCCTGGTGTTCCATGCCCTCGCCGATCCGACTCGTCGCGCGATCCTCTCGCGCCTCTCGAGCGGAGAGGCGACGGCCGGTGAACTCGCCGAGCCCTTCGCCATCAGCCGTCCGGCGGTGTCGCAGCACCTGCGCGTGCTCGAGTCGGCCGGGCTCATCGATCGCAATGCCAGAGCCCAGTGGCGCACGTGCACGATCCGCACGGAGCCGCTCGACGAGGTGTCGGCCTGGATCGACGAGCACCGGGCGCTCTGGACCGAGCGGTTCGAGCTGCTCGACGAGCACCTCCGCGACCTGAAGCAACAGAAGCAACAGCAGTAGCAGCGGGACAAACCGCACAAGCAGGACAACCAGCAGGACCAGCAGCACAACGAGGAGAAGGAGAACCCCATGGTCGAGACACTCGCCACGAGCACGAAGCACTTCACCATCGTCCACGTCTTCGACGCACCGCGTGCCGACATCTGGCGTGCGTGGACCGACCCCGACGAGGCCGCCTTCTGGTGGCATCCGCGTGGCCTCGAGACTCCGCGTGACACCGTCGAGATCGACGCGCGCGTCGGCGGCTCGTTCCGCTACACGATGGTCGCTCCCGACGGCAGCGAGTACCCCACCTACGGCGAGTACCTCGAGGTGATCGAGCCGGAGCGGCTCGTCTTCACCTGGGGCGACCCTGCCCGACCCGACGAGCCCCAACCGGTGCTCACTGTCGAGTTGGCCGAGCACGGCGATGACGGCCGACAGACAGAGATGACGTTCACCGTGCGCGGCGTCGATGGCGAGCCCGGCGATGACAACATCTACGACGGCTGGGAGAGCGCGTTCGGCGTGCTCGACGAGCGGTTGGATCTGCGGGCGGAGGAGTAGGACGCCATCCGTCGCACGGGTGAGATCGTCCTGTCGAATCGATGGGCGAACCACCCGTGCGACGGATGCGCAGAACCCGGCGGCATCCGTAGCTTGGGAACATGCTCGAACTGAGGAACATCACCAAGCGCTACGGCGAACGCACGGCTCTCGACGACGTGAGCTTCTCCGTCGGCGACGGCCGCATGACCGGCTTCGTCGGCGGCAACGGCGCCGGCAAGACCACCGCGATGCGCATCATCCTGGGAGTGCTCGGGGCCGACGCCGGTTCCGTCACCTCGAACGGATCGCCGCTCACCGCGGTGGACAGGCGCCGCTTCGGCTACATGCCCGAGGAACGCGGCCTCTACCCGAAGATGAAGGTGCTCGAGCAGATCGTCTACTTCGGGCGTCTGCACGGCTGGAATCCGGCATCCGCTCGCCGCAATGCCCTCGACCTGCTCGAGCGACTCGGACTCGCCGAGCGCATCGACGACACCGTCGAGAGCCTGTCGCTCGGAAACCAGCAGCGTGCCCAGATCGCCGCGGCACTCGTGCACCACCCCGACGTGCTCGTGCTCGACGAGCCCTTCTCGGGACTCGACCCGATGGCCGTCGAGGCCGTGCAGGCCGTGCTCACCGATTACGCCGGCCACGGCGCGCCCGTGCTGTTCTCCTCGCACCAGCTCGACATCGTCGAGCGCCTCTGCGACGACCTCGTGATCATCGCCGAGGGCCGCATCCGTGCCGCAGGACCGCGCACCGAGCTGCGCGACGTCCACGCGCCGGCCACCTACGAGTTGCTGCTCGACAGCGACGTCGGGTGGTTGCGTTCCCTTCCCGGCATCCGCGTGATCGAGTTCGACGGCGGCTACGCCCTGTTCGAGGCCGAGACGGATGCCGCCCGCCAGGCCGTGCTGCGTGAAGCGCTGACGCACGGCGAGGTCGTCAGCTTCGGTCGCCAGAAGGTCACCCTGGCCCAGATCTTCAAGGAGGTCGTGCGATGAGCACCACCGCGAGCACCACCCGCACCAACGCCGACTACACCGCGCCATCGCTCGGATCGAGCATCGCCCTGGTCGCCGGCCGCGAGATCCAGATGCGGCTGCGCAGCAAGGCCTTCCTGATCTCGACGGGCATCCTCATGCTGGCCGTTCTCGCATCGGTCGTGTTCGGCAGCATCGCGAGCGCCAACCAGTCCGCGCCGAAGGTGGCCGTGATCGGTTCGGCGGAACAGGTCGTGGGCGAGACCGGACTCGAGGTGGTGCCGGCGAGCGACCGCGCCGCCGCCGAGCAGATGCTGCGCGACGGTGACATCGAAGCCATCGTCGTGCCGGGATCGGGAGGCACCGGAGTCACCGTCATCGGCTACGACTCGATCCCCAACACCGTCGTCTCGACCCTGAGCATCGCGCCCGGAGTCGAACTGCTCGACCCCGACGCCCCCGACCCGTTCCTCACCTACATCGTGGCGCTCGGCTTCGGCCTCGTGTTCTTCATGTCGGCCATCACCTTCGGCTCCACCATCGCTCAGAGCGTCGTGGAGGAGAAGCAGACCCGCGTGGTCGAGATCCTGCTGTCGACCGTTCCCGTGCGCGCCCTGCTCGCCGGCAAGGTGATCGGCAACAGCGTGCTGGCCATAGGCCAGATCGTGGCGATAGCGGTCATAGCCATCGGTGGACTGATGGTGACCGGCCAACGCGTGCTCATCGGCGGCCTCGGCGAATCGGTGATCTGGTTCGTGGTGTTCTTCCTCGTCGGCTTCGTCATGCTCGCCGCCCTGTTCGCAGCGACGGCGGCCCTGGTCTCCCGGGCTGAAGACGTGGGCAGCGTCACCTCGCCCGTGACCATGCTCGTGATGATCCCCTACTTCCTGGTCATCTTCTTCAACGACAACGCGACGGTGCTCGCGATCATGAGCTACGTGCCGTTCTCGGCTCCCGTCGGCATGCCCATGCGCATCTTCCTCGGGCAGGCGGAATGGTGGGAGCCCTTCCTGTCGCTCGGCATCCTGCTCGCCACGACGGCAGTGGTGCTCTGGATCGGCGAGCGCGTCTACTCCAACTCGCTGCTCAAGATGAGCGGCCGCGTGAAGCTGGCCGAGGCGATCAAGGGGTGAGCCGACGGCCGGATTCGGGGGGATCCGGCCGTCATCCCAGCCGCGGCAGCACGTCGGCGATGAGCCTGCCGAGCTGGACCTGGTCGAGGGGCGATTCGCCGCTCTCGATCGAGCGGGCGATCGCCTGGCCGAGGAACCTCATGGCTCCGGCCACGATGTTGGTGATGAAGTCGATCTGCAGGGCACGGTCGGCCGCATCGAGCTGCGGATGCTGGCGCTCGAGCCTCGCCCCGATGAGCTGGCGCAGCTCCGTCTCGATACCCGCGAGCCGCTCCATCTGGCGGGCGAGCAGCTCGGGGTGGGAGGAGATCGCCCGGATGCGGTCGGCGAAGAGCTTCTCGTCGTCGAACACGAACTCGGTGTCGACGCGGATCAGGCCGATGGCCTCCACGAGGAGCGGCCCCGTGGAGTCCGCGAAGACGCGCGCGCGCTCGACATCGATCTCAGGGAGCGCGTTGCCCAGCAGTGCGGCGTCCTTGGTCTTGAAGTAGTTGAAGAAGGTGCGCTGCGAGACACTCGCGGCGTCGCAGATCATGTCGACCGTCACGTCGGCGTAGCCGTGCGCGAGCACCAGCTCGATCGCCGCGCCCTCGATGGCGCGGGCGGTATCGGCGCGCGAACGACGCCGTGTGCCTGCATCCGTCGCCATCATCCGCCTCTTGTCTGCGCCGTACGGCGTTGTTCTCGTAGCGTACCCAGTCACGAGGCGCTCGACGTCGATGGGAGGATGGTCGGGTGACTGAAACGCTCCACGACCCGACCACCCGCGGCTTCGCCTCCGACAACTACTCGGGCGTGCACCCCGAGATCCTCGAGGCCATAGCGGCCGCGAACGGCGGCCACCAGATCTCCTACGGCGAAGACGTCTACACGGAGCGGCTGCAGGAGGTCTTCGCCCAGCACTTCGGCGCCGGCGTGCAGGCGTTCCCGGTCTTCAACGGCACCGGCGCCAACGTGAACGCGCTGCAGTCGATGCTCCCGCGCTGGGGCGCCGTGGTCTGCGCGTCGACGGCGCACATCAACACCGACGAGAACGCGGCACCCGAGCGCATCGGCGGCATCAAGCTGCTCACCGTCGACACCCCCGACGGCAAGCTCACCCCCGAGCTCATCGCCCAGCAGGCCTGGGGCTGGGGTGACGAGCACCGCGCGCAGCCGCTCGCCGTGTCGATCACGCAGTCCACAGAGCTCGGCACGCTCTACTCGGTCGACGAGATCGCCGCCATCGCCGAGTACACCCACATCCACGGCATGAAGCTCCACATGGACGGCGCACGCCTCTCCAACGCCGCTGCCGCCCTCGACCAGGACTTCCGGGCATTCACCCGCGACGCCGGCGTCGACATGCTGAGCTTCGGCGGCACCAAGAACGGCCTGATGTTCGGCGAGGCCATCGTCGTGCTCGACCCGGCGGCATCCGACGGGCTCATCTACCTCCGCAAGATGAACATGCAGCTCGCCTCGAAGATGCGCTTCATCTCGGCGCAGCTGATCGCCCTGCTCGAGGGCGACCTCTGGCACCGCAACGCCTCGCAGGCCAACGCCATGGCGGCCCGTCTGCGCTCCTCGATCGAGGCCGGCGTGGCCGACGGCAGCATCCGCGGCGTCTCGTTCTCGCAGGCGACGGAGGCCAACGGCGTGTTCGCGATCCTCCCCGACGGCGTCGCCGACAGGCTGCGCTCGTCGTTCAGGTTCTACGACTGGGACGCGGCGAAGAACGAGGTGCGCTGGATGTGCGGCTTCGACACCACCGAGGCCGACATCGACGCCTTCGTCGCGGCGATCGCGCGGGAGACCACCGCGTAGCGCTGCGCCCGGATGACGCGGGGTGACCTGCGTATCCATGCGCACTCATGGAATAAGCAGCGACGTGTGATGTTGTAGAGCGTGGGACAGCGTCGCCCCGGCCTATTCGCATCCACTGGAAAGCTGTTCTCCGATGACTCTCATCACCGACACCTCACGTCACGCCGACACCACCGCCGCTCTCATCACCCCGCTCGTCGAGCGCTGGAGCCCGCGCGCCTACGACCCCACCGCGGTCGTCGACCCCGCCGCCCTGCACTCGATCCTCGAGGCCGCCCGCTGGGCCCCCTCGGCCAACAACGTCCAGCCGTGGCGCTTCGTCGTGGCCACCCGCGGCAGCGACGTCTTCACCACCGTGCATGACAACCTCATGGGCTTCAACAAGACCTGGGCCGACTCGGCCGCCGTGCTCATCGTGAACATCGCCGAGATCGTCGACCCCGAGGGCAAGCCGCGCCACTTCGCGCGCTACGACCTCGGCCAGGCCGTCGCGCACCTCACCGTGCAGGCGCAGCACGAGGGCCTGCACACGCACCAGATGGGCGGCATCGAGATCGCCGCACTGCACGAGGCCCTCGGCCTCGACGAGCGCTACGAGATCGTCTCGGTGACGGCCCTCGGCGTGCTCGGCGACGCCGCATCGCTCCCCGACGTGCTGCGCGAGCGCGAGGTCGCTCCCCGCACGCGCCTGTCGCTCGACGAGATCGTGCTGAAGTCGGCGTAGTCGCCTCCGCCGCTCGCGTCCCGCGCTCTCTCCTCGAACTGCCCACTTCCGCTAGTCCGGCGCCCGCGTCACCAGCGGAAGTGGGCAGTTCGGCATGGGAGCGTCGATGGCTCCCGCGCGCTAGAGCTGTTGCGCCGCCAGCAGCCTCCGCAGGTGCTCGACCACCAGCGCGTGGTCGTCGCGCTGCGGCAGGCCCGAGACACCGACGGCGCCGATGATCCCGGCGTTCCGGATGCTGATCGGCACGACACCGCCGTGCGCCGCGAACTCCGTCGGGTCGAGCCGCGAGTCGATGTCGAAGTTCTTGCCGCCCTCGCGGAACATCTCCCCGACGGCCATCGACGCTCGACCGTAGCGCTGCACCACGCGGTACTTGCGCTCGAGCCAGGCGTCGTTGTCGGCGTTGGCTCCGGGCAACGCGGCGTGGAACACCCGCTGGGGGCCGAACCACACGGCGATGGCCACCGGCAGCGAGCCGTCATGCGCGGCGGCACGGATGCCGCTTCCCAGCGTCCAGGCGTCGTCGTGCGTGAACGCGGCGAACTGCAGTTCCTTCTCCTGCGCGAGCAGGTCGTCGTAGAAGCTCATGGGCGCAGCAACACCTTCGTGGCGCGACGCTCGTCCATCGCGGCGTAGGCCTCTGCCGCATCCGTCAACGGAAGCGTGAGGTCGAACACCAGGCCCGGGTTGACCTTGCCCGAGAGCACGTCGGGCAGCAGCTCGGCGATGTAGCCGCGCACGGGGGCGACACCGCCGTTCACGCCGACGTTGCGGCTGAACATGCTGCGCACGGGCAGCTCGGGGCCGCCGTTCGGAACGCCGACGTAGCCGACCATGCCACCGGGGCGAGTCGACCGCAGCGCTTGGTCCATCGACTCCTTGGTGCCGACGCACTCGAGCACCTGATCGGCTCCGATGCCGCCCGTGAGCGCCTTGACCGCCTTCACGCCGTCGCTGCCGCGCTCCTCCACGATGTGGGTGGCGCCGAATTCGCGGGCGATGGCCTGGCGGTCCGCGTGCCGCGACATCGCGATGATCGTGGTCGCGCCGAGGCGCTTCGCCGCGAGGATGGCGCAGAGGCCGACGGCGCCGTCCCCCACGACGGCCACGACGGATCCGGGGCCGACACCGGCCGACACCGCAGCGTGGTGGCCGGTGCCGAACACGTCGCTGAGGGTGAGCAGGCTCGGGATGAGCGCGTCGTCGGGCTGCTCGTCGAGGGCGAAGAGGGTTCCGTCGGCGAGGGGGATGCGGACGCGCTCGCCCTGGCCGCCGTCGGCGAAGCCTCCGACCTTGTCGTCGCCGCCCCACCACCCGCCCTGGAGGCAGGAGGTGCTGACGCCGTTGAGGCAGTTCACGCAGGTGCCGTCGCAGACGTAGAACGGAGCGATCACGAAGTCGCCCGGCTTGATCGTGGCGACATCCGGACCCACCTCCTCGACGATGCCGACGAACTCGTGGCCGATGCGGTGGGGTTCGTCGGTCGGCGTCACGCCGCGGTAGGGCCAGAGGTCCGAACCGCACACGCACGAGGCCACGACGCGCACGATCGCGTCGGCGCCGGTGGAGAGCACGGGGTCGGCGACCTCTTCGACTCGGATGTCACGTTCGCCGTGGATGAGGGTAGCCAGCATGCTCCGAGCCTACGCCGAAGGGCGGCAGAGCCCGGCGATGAGAGCCGGCTACGGAGCTCGTGGCGCCAACGTCGACGACAGTGCGATCCGTCGGATCGCCCAGCCGGTGAGGATGAACAGCACTCCGACGCCCGCCGCGAACAACGAGACGCCGAACGCGACAACCGAGGTGAACAGCGATGCGCGCAGGAACGAGGCCGTCATCACCGTGGTGCGTGCCGGGTCGTCCTGAGGAAGTTCCGCATAGGTCTTGCCGCCGCTCGCCTCGAGGGCATGAGTGTTGATGATGTTCGCCTGCACATAAGCCGTGACCGGCCCGGTGACCGCGGCGCCGGCCAGGATGGGCGCATCGTCGGACACCGTGATCTTCTCGGCGCTCAGCTGCGCCGAGACGGCGAACCACGCGATGACTCCCACCAACAGGAAGAGCGTGCCCCCGATGATCGCGAGAAGGCCGATGACCCTCAGCCCTCGGCCCGGCCTCGATTCGGCTGTGGACGTGGTGCCAGCGCTCTCGGCCATGGTGACCTCCCCTAGTCTTTCTCAGACGATAGCGGTGACCACGCCCCCGACGCGAGGGCCAGGTTCGTCGCGCAGACACCCGCTGGTGGATACCACGCGCTCTGCTCGATGTCGCAGGCATGCGACAGGATTGCACCATGAGCGGCATGGCTGAGTTCTGGCGCGCCCTGCCCACCGCGGGGCGGTGGCTGCTGTCGACGGTGGCGATCTCGACGTTCGGGCGCGGCCTGACGCTGCCGTTCACGATCATCTACCTGCACGAGGTGCGCGGCTTCGACCTCGGGCTCTCGGGCGCGCTGATGAGCCTGATCGCCCTCACCGGACTCATCGTCACGGGTCCCGGCGGTACCCTCATCGACCGTTATGGCGCGCGGATCGTGCTGCTCGTCGGCCTCACCTCGATGGTCGCCGGATGCACCCTGCTCGCCTTCTCGACGGACCCGGCGGTCGCGGCCGTGGCACTGGTGCTCATCGGCGTGAACTTCGGGGTGTCGTGGCCCGGCATCAACGCCCTCATCGCGACGGTCGTGCAGGGCGACCTGCGCCAGCAGTACTTCGGCGTGAACTTCGCCCTCGTGAATCTCGGCATCGGGGTCGGCGGCATCATCGGCGGCTTCTTCGTCGACGTGCAGAATCCCGACACCTTCGTCACGATCTTCCTCATCGATGCCGCGAGTTCACTCATCCCGATGGCGCTGCTGCTCGGGCCGCTGCGACGCATCCGCACCCAGACGGCACCGGATGGAGACGATGCCCCGAGCGGCGGGTACCGGGAGATCCTCCGGCAGCCCGCCATCCGCTGGCTGACCCTGCTCACCTTCGTCGCAGTCTTCATCGGCTACGGACAGATGGAGGCGGGCTTCCCGGCGTTCGCCAGACAGGTGTCGGGTGTCTCGACCCAGGCGATCGGGTTCGCCTTCGCCGTGAACACCGCCGTGATCGTGTTCCTCCAGTTCGCCGTACTGAAGCGACTCACCGGGCGCCGCCGCACGCGGGCCATGCAGGTGATGGCGGCGGTGTGGGCGGGCTCGTGGCTGGTGCTCGGCGCCACGGGCCTGCTTCCCGACTCCCTCGCCGCCGCGATCGGGGTGCTCGCCTTCATGGGCATCTTCGCGTTCGGCGAGACGCTCCTGCAGCCGACTGTTCCCGCCGTGTACAACGACCTGGCGACCGACCGCACCCGCGGCCGGTACAACGCCGTCAACTCGGCTGCCTTCCAGGGCGGCGCCATCACGGGTCCGGTCGCAGCCGGGCTCCTGCTCGACGCCGACCTGGACGGCTGGTACATCGCGCTCATGGTCGCCGGCTGCGTGGGCATCGGCGTGCTCGCGGCCGTGCTCGAGCGACGCATCCCGGCGAGCGCGAACGGTGTCACAGAGCTCGAGCCCGCCGAGGCGGGAGAATCCCCCCGCCCCGCCGAGCGGCAGAAGCCCGCCGACCCCGCCTAGGCCTCGGCGCGCTCCACAGTCAGCGCCTCACCGTCGTCGGCGAGTCCGACCAGCACGCTGTCGCCGTCGCGGATCACGCCGCCGAGCAGCGCCCTCGCGAGCCTGTCGTCGATCTCGTGCTGCATGAGGCGGCGGAGCGGTCGCGCGCCGTAGATCGGGTCGTACCCCCGCTCGGCCAGCCACGCTCGGGCATCCGGAGTCACCCCCAACTGCAGGCGGCGCTCGCCCAGCCTCGACGACAGCCTGTCGATGTAGAGGTTGACGATTTCGGCCAGCTCGTCCTCGGACAGCGCCGAGAACACGACGATGTCGTCGAGACGGTTCACGAACTCGGGCTTGAAGGCCTGGCGCACCAGCTGTTGCACGGCGCGCTCCTTGTCGGCCCACTCCATGGCGGGGTCGACGAGGATCTGCGAGCCGAGGTTCGACGTGAGCACCAGGATCACGTTGCGGAAGTCGACGGTGCGACCCTGGCCGTCGGTGAGCCTGCCGTCGTCGAGCACCTGCAGCAGGATGTCGAAGACCTCCGGATGCGCCTTCTCGACCTCGTCGAGCAGGATGACCGAGTACGGCCGGCGACGGACGGCCTCGGTGAGCTGTCCGCCCTGCTCGTAGCCGATGTATCCCGGAGGGGCACCGACGAGCCTGGAGACGCTGTGCTTCTCGCCGTACTCCGACATGTCGATGCGCACCATGGCGCGCTCATCGTCGAACAGGAAGTCGGCGAGGGCCTTGGCGAGCTCGGTCTTGCCGACACCCGTCGGCCCGAGGAACAGGAACGAACCGGTGGGCCGGTTCGGGTCGCTGATGCCGGCGCGCGATCGGCGGACGGCATCCGCCACCGCAGCCACGGCGGGCTTCTGGCCGATGAGTCGTCGACCCAGCTCGGACTCGAGGTGCAGCAGCTTCTCGGTCTCACCCTGCAGCAGACGGCCGACCGGGATGCCGGTCCACGCCGCGATCACGGCGGCGATGTCCTCCTCGGTCACCTGCTCGTTGACCATGCGGTCCTCGTCGGGCGCACTCTCGGCCTGTTCGGCGGCATCGAGGTGCTCCTGCAACTCCTTGATGGTCGTGTACTCCAGGCGCGACGCCTCGGCGTAGTTCGCCTCGCGCATGGCGCGGTCGCGGGCGGTGTAGGCCTCGTCGAGCTTCTTCTTGAGGTCGCCGACCCTGGTGAGCGACGCCCGCTCGCGGGTCCAGCGCTCCTCGAGCACGAGCAATTCGCGCTCCTTCTCCAGGAGTTCGTCGCGCAGCTTGGCGAGGCGCGCCTTCGACGCGTCGTCCTTCTCCTTCTTGAGCGCGAGCTCCTCGATGCGCATGCGGTCGACCGAGCGCTTGAGCTGGTCGATCTCCACGGGCGACGAGTCGATCTCCATCTTGAGCCGGCTCATGGCCTCGTCGACCAGGTCGATGGCCTTGTCGGGCAGCTGCCTGGCCGAGATGTAGCGGTTGCTGAGGGATGCCGCGGCGACGAGGGCGGCATCCGTGATCGTCACTCCGTGGTGAGCCTCGTAGCGGCCCTTGAGCCCGCGCAGGATCGCCACGGTGTCCTCCACCGACGGCTCGCCCACGTAGACCTGCTGGAAGCGTCGCTCGAGGGCGGCGTCCTTCTCGATGTACTCGCGGTACTCGTTGAGCGTCGTGGCGCCGATGAGGCGCAGCTCGCCCCGCGCCAGCATGGGCTTCAGCATGTTGGACGCCGCGACCGAGCCCTCTCCGCCGCCGGCACCCATGAGCAGGTGCAGTTCGTCGACGAAGGTGATGATCTGCCCGTCGGCGTCGTTGATCTCCTTGAGCACGGCCTTCAGCCGCTCCTCGAACTGGCCGCGGTACATGGCACCGGCGACGAGTGCCGAGATGTCGAGCGAGACGAGCCGCTTGTTCTTCAGCGACTCGGCGACGTCGCCCGCGACGATGCGCTGGGCGAGGCCCTCGACGACGGCCGTCTTGCCGACGCCCGGCTCGCCGATGAGCACGGGGTTGTTCTTGGTGCGTCGAGTCAGCACCTGGCTGACGCGACGGATCTCGGCATCCCGCCCGATCACGGGGTCGAGCTTGCCGGCCGCCGCGATGGCCGTGAGGTCGATGCCGTACTGTTCCAGCGCCGACTTCTGCTCCTCCTGGGAGCTCGGCGCGCCTTGCATGTTCGCCATGGCAGTTCCAATCCGTAAGTTGAGTCTGCTTGTATCAACTTTATCCCGCCGCAGAGTATTCCACGAGTGGCGAGATATTTGGCCCGCGATCGGGACTTTCGGATGCCGGTTCGTTCGAGCGGATCGGCGGGAACGGATGCCGCCCTAGAAGCTGCCGATCCCCTTGCCGATCATCACGACGCCGATCACGAGCAGCAGCACGGCCATCACGGTGGCGTTGTTCTGCACCAGCCAGGCGCGCAGCGCTTCCAGGGGCGCCGCCATCTTCGACGATGCGGCCAGGTAGCCGATCACGGGCAGCGCCACGGTGATCGCGGCGATGACCACGAAGATCAGGGTGACGACGACGATCTCGCCGGTCTCGAGGCCCGCCGTGCCGATCGTGACCCCGGCACCCACGGCCATGATCAGGTTCTTGGGATTCACTGCCGCGAGCACGAAGCCGAGGATGATTCCACGCGTGGTGGTCATGGTGTCGATGGCCGCCATCCACTTCGGAAGAGCAGCCTCGGCACCGTGCTGGGGGCGGGACCCCCACTGCCGCCAGGCGAGGAAGAGAAGCCCCAGCCCGAGGAGCAGCTTGATGACACCGGCGATGGGCTTGGCGGCATCCGGATCGCTCGCCGGAATGATCGAGGACAGGAGCTCGAACAGCACGACAACCACCACGATGCCGAGCACCCAGCCGAGCAGGAAGCCGACGCTGGTGCCCTTCGCCTTCGGCGAGAGCAGCATGAGGATGGCCGCGATGATCGGGATCGGGCTGATCGCGATCCCGAGGGCGAGCGGGAGGATGTCGCCGATGACACTGCCCATGCCTGTACCTCCGTCGAGATCGAGGGTCTCGGCGGATGCCGTCGCCCCTGTCTCGACGCTAGTGCACGGGGTCGGCGAGGGCGGCGATGGCCGCGCGGTTGGTCTCGAAGACCAGTTCCTGCTTCAGAACGCCGAGCTTCACCAGCCGTTCGCGCGCATCGGGTCGCATGCGGCTGAAGGCGAGTGCGACGTGCTGGGCGTCGAGCCACTCCGAGAGAGCCTCGAAGGCTTCGGCGCCGGTGACGTCGACATCGGTCACGGCCTCCATGTCGACCACGAGGTGACGCACGGTGCCGGCCGGTGCCGCCGACACGGCTGCCTTGACGGCGTCGCCGAAGACCGAACCGTTGGCGAAGAACAGCGGAGCGGCGAGGCGGACCACGATCACGCCGGGAGCGGTGACAGCACCACTCGGGGCCCGATCGAGCAGGGAGTCCGTGGGGTTGTCGTCTGCGGCCAGCACGTCGATGGCCGGATGCGAGGCCCGCTGGGCGATGTTGATGAGCGCGAGAACGAACGCCACGAGGATGCCGGGGATCGACCCGATGAAGAGCGTCACGAGGAAGCACACGGCTCCGATGGTGAACTCGAAGCGATCGGTCTTCCAGAGCGCGCGGAACTCGCGGATGCCGAGCAGGGGAACGACGGCGAAGGCGACGATGGCTCCGATGGCCGGTGACGGGATGTCGGCGAGCAGTGCCGTGCCGAAGATCAGGAGCAGCAGGGTCCCCGCTGCCATCACCAACGACGGGAGCTGCGTGCGGGACCCTGCCTGGTCCATGGCGGCGGTCCGCGACGTCGACGAACCGACGGCGAAGCCGCCCGAGACTCCAGCCGCGACGTTGCCCACGCCGAAGGCGAACAGGTCGCGGTTCGGTGAGGTGTCGTAGTGGCGTTTCTCGCCGTAGGACCGCGAGACCAGGAGCCCCTCGGCGGTGGTCACCAGCGTGAGGGCCATGGCCGACGGGATGAGAGCCAGCCACATGGTCCAGTCGATGACCGGCCAGGTGAGCGTGGGCGGACCGGCCTCCACTCTGCCGAGCACGGAGACTCCGGCTTTGTCGAGGTCGGCGAGCACCACGGCCACAGTCGCGACGATCAGCACGACGAGCGCCCACGGCACGGCACGGGCGAATCGCTTGCCGAGGATGAGCACGGCGAGAGCGACCACCGAGATGAGCACCGACCATCCGTTGAGAGTTCCGAGGCCGGTCACGAGGTCGACGACCTTGTCGACGAACTCGCCGCCCGAGTCGATCTTCACGCCGAGCATCTTGGCGATCTGGCTGATCAGGATGTCGAGGGCGAGACCCCCGACGAAGCCCACGAGGATCGGCTTCGACAGGAAGTTCGCGAGGAAGCCGAGCTTGAACCAGGCGAGGGCGAGGAACATCACGCCGCAGAGGATCGCCTGTGCGAAGGCGAGCGTGAGGTAGTCGGCGCTGCCGGCCACGGCGAGTCCGCCGATCGACGAGGCGACGAGGGCTGCGGCTGCGGCATCCGGAGACGCGACCAGCTGGCGTGACGACACGGTCAGCGCGTAGACGACGGCCGGCAGCACCAGCGCATAGAGCCCGGCGGTCGGTGGCAGCCCCGCGATCTGCGCGTAGCCGATGTTCAGCGGGATGGCGATGGCCAGCAGCGTGACGCCGGCAGTGAGCTCGCGCACGAGGTTGCCGCGATTCAGGCCCACGAGCGGCTTCTGCATGGTTCCCCTTCGATGCTCGGTGCGCTTCCACGACCAGTCTCGACAGTACTGGCGGCGTTGATGCTCCGCCACGACGTGGCAGGGTGGATGTGAAGCACTCACACGACGAACAGGGGACGACGGATGCCGCTCGAGGGCGAATACGAACACGGAAGCGCCGACTTCGCGCGCAAGCAGGTCGAGGGCTTCGAGGCCTCGAACGGCGCGAAGCACAACACCATGCGCGGCAAGCCGATCATCGTGCTCACCAGTCGCGGCGCGAAGTCCGGCAAGCTCCGCAAGACGCCGCTCATGCGCGTCGAGGACGACGGCGAGTACGCCGTGGTGGCGTCGCTGGGTGGTGCCCCGAAGCACCCGGTCTGGTACTACAACCTCAAGGCGGACCCGCACGTCGAGCTGCAGGACGGCGCCGAGAAGCACGACTACGACGCCCGCGAGGTCACCGGAGACGAGTACGCGGCCTGGTGGGAGCGCTCGGTCGCCGCCTGGCCCGACTACGCGAACTACCAGACCAAGACCGACAGGGTCATCCCGGTGTTCGTGCTGAAGCGCCGCGACGGTTAGTCGGCCGCGCCGCCGCCACCTTCGCCGCCCTCGAGCGACTCGAGCGACTCCAGTGACTCGAGGGCCGCGATGATCGCTCCCTGCAGCCAGCCCAGCCAGTCGTAGAGGGGCAGCAGCGTGAGCAGCTCGTCGTCGGGCTCGATCTCGCTGTCGTCGTCCTCGATGCCGAGCCGGTCGGCCAGCACGCTGCGTACATCGGTGAGGTGGGTGAGCCAGGGCCAGACGTCGTCGTCGTCGAGTTCGACCTCGACGACCTCGCCGGGGTCGAGTTCGCCGACGGATGCCGCGGCATGCACGGTCCGCGCGGCGTTCACCTTGCCCTCGGCGAGGCCGGCGCGCTCGAAGCGTTCGAACTCCGCCGCCGCAGCCGAGTCGTCGCGGTAGGCCGGCGGGAACAGGCGCGTGAACGCGCTGTCGTGCGGGGCATCCGTGATCAGGTCGGCGACCTGGCCCGCGAGATCGGCCAGCATGGTGGCCTCGTCGGGCTCGAAGTCGATGCGGATGCGACCGGCATCCGTCAGCTGCACGCTCGTCATGCGTCTTCCCTGGCGACGGATGCCTGCAGCCCGTAACCGTGCATGGCCGCGACGTGCCGCTCCATCTGCTCACGATTGCCGCTGGCCACAGTGGCGCGGCCCTCGTTGTGCACCAGCAGCATGAGGCGATCGGCCTCGGCGGCCGAGTACCCGAAGTAACTGCGGAACACGAAGGCGACGTAGTTCATCAGGTTGACCGGGTCGTTCCAGACGATCGTCACCCACGGCGTCGCGAGGGCATCGCGCAGCTGCCCCTCGAGGCGGGTGTCCATCTGTTCCAGTGTGTCGGGCATCCCGTCAAGCGTCCCACGAACGGCGAGGCACCGCATCCGGTCACCCGTCATAGGCGACGCCAAGGAAACGCCCACCCGGGATCCAGAGTGCGGTCGTAGCGTGCACAGGTGCCCGCCACAGCCTTGAGCCCCACCGCCCTGCTCAGGTCGGCTCGCGGCATCCGGTGGCGGAGGCTCACCCGACGCCTGCTGCGTTCCCGCCGCGCCCTGGTGATCGCGTTCGTGGCGCTGCACCTCGCGTTCCTCGCCTGGCTGCTGCCGCTCATGCTGGCCGGTGGCGTGGCCGGCGACCTGCCGCTCTACCGCCAGTGGGCGATGCACGTGATGGATCACGGGGTCTGGGTCGGCATCGACAGCGACTGGGTCTACCCCGTCGGCGCGCTCCTTCCGGTCGTGCTGCCGGCGATCTTCGGCGCCGGTGCGTACCAGCTCGTCTGGTTCCTGCTCCTCACCGCGGCCAACGGCGTCTCCCTGTGGGTGCTGACGGATGCGGGCAGGCGGCGCAGCGCCTATCCGGCCGCCTGGTGGTGGCTCGGCATCCTGCTCCTGCTCAGCCCCGTGGCGCTGCTGCGGCTCGAGGGCTTCACGGGCCCGATGGTGATCGTCGCGCTGGTGCTGCTGAGCAGCCGCCCCCGCCTCGCCGCGGCACTGCTCGCCGCCGCCGCCTGGATAAAGGTGTGGCCGGCGGCCGTGCTGCTCGCCGCCGTCATCTCCTCGGGGCGGCGGCGGGTCATCGCGATCTGGGCCTGTCTCACCTCGGTCGCCATCGTCGCCGTCGCCGTCGCGGCGGGCGGGCTCTGGCACGTGACGAGCTTCCTCACGACGCAGGGCAGCCGCCATCTGCAGCTCGAGTCCGTGCTCGGGACTCCGTGGCTGTGGATGGCCATCGCCCACGTTCCCGGTGCGGAGGTGTACCAGGACTGGGCGCTCGAGACCCGGGAGGTGAGCGGGCCGGGCGACATCTGGATCATGGAGAACGGCACCGGCGTGATGCTGGCCGCCGTCGCCGTGATCGCCGTGCTCATCGGCTGGGCCCAGCGGCGCCGCGGGGAAGCCGGCGGCCCTCGCCTGCTGCTGACCGGGGCGCTCGCCCTCGCGACGGCCTTCATCGTGTTCGACAAGGTCGGATCGCCCCAGTACATGCTGTGGCTCGCACCCATCGTGGTGGTGGGCATCGCCCAGCTCGGGCGGGCCTGGCGCGTGCCGGCCATCCTGCTCACCGTCATCGCGGCGGCCACCACGCTGGTGTTCCCGCTGTTCTACTTCGAGCTCATCGACCTGAGTCCGTGGGCGGCGTCGGTGCTCGGGGTGCGCAACCTGCTGCTCGTCGTGCTTCTCGGCTGGACCGTGCGCGAACTCTGGCGGCTGGGCCGGGATGCCAGGACGGATGCCGGTCTGCCGGATCCCGCTCCGTCCGAGCGTCGGCCCGTCGGGGCCCGGGCGACCGGAGCTACAGGCGCGTCGACACCGTCACGGTGAATTTGTCGTTGCGCGCCACCTGACGCGTCGGGCCGACCAGCCTGGTGAGCGCCGTGCGATACCCGAGGTGGGTGTTCCAGACCGTCCAGAGTTCGCCGCCCGGCGCCAGCACGCGACCGGCGTCGGCGAACAGCTTGTGGGCCAGGCCCGTGTGCACTGTCGCCCCGATGTGGAACGGCGGGTTGAGCACGATGAACTCGGCGCTGGCATCGCCCTGCCTGCTCAGCCCGTCATCGCGCACCACGGTCACGCGGTCGCCCACGCCGTTGGCCACCGCCGTCTCGCGGGCCGACGCCACTGCGGCCGAGGACTGGTCGGTGGCGAGCACGCGGAGGTCGGGGCGGCGGAGCGCCAGCACCGTGCCCAGCACCCCGGTGCCGCATCCGAGGTCGATCACCCTCGCGGCATCCGGAGCGGCCTGGCCCAGATGGCCCAGCAGCATCCGTGCCCCCATGTCGACGGATGCCCCGGCGAAGGCGGCCGCGTGAGCCACGATCTCCAGGTCGAGGGCGTCGTCGTGACTGCGGCGCGGCCAGCTGGGGGTGGCTGGTGCTCCATCGGCGGCACGCTGACGGGGCTCGGTGGCGAGCAGCACCCGCGACTTCTGACGGGCCAGGCTCACGTCGACACGGCCGAAGTGGCGCAGCAGCACCTCGTTCTGCGCCGGGGTCATGTGCTTGAGGCGGCCACCGGCGACCACCCGCACGTCGGGGGCGGCGAAACGCGCGATGGCCTCGGCGATCTCGTCGAGCGCATCGAGGCCGCGCGGCAGGCGCAGCAGCACGATCGAGGCGCCGACCAGCAGCTTCTCGTCCATCGCGTGCGAGGTGTAGACATCGGCGAGGTCGGTGGCAGCGGCGTTGTTGGCCAGCGCCAGTTCGCCCGAGAGGTCGTCCTGGTGCGTGCGGATGCCGGTCACCTCGTAGAGCGCGGCGGCGCCGAGGGTGAGCGCTCCGTAGTCATCGCCGATGACGACGACGGATGCCGGTGCCGCATCGAGCAGCGCGGGGCCGGCCTCGTCGATGATGAGCCTGTCGGCCGCGTCGGAGGCGAACAGGTTCGGCGCCTCGACGTCGGGGAACCGGCGGAGGGACTCGAACTCGAACATGTGCCAAGGCTACGCTCGCTGAGGCCCGCGCGAAGCGCGCGGTCGAAGCGCAGCAGGTCGCGCCGCTTCCGACGGTCGGTTCGCTCGGTCATCAGCGAGCGAACGTCACTCCTGCTCCAGCGGCCGCCAGACCACGAGCTGGGTCGAGCGGCGCACGCGGGTGCCCGCCTTCAGTGAGATGACGTCGCCCTCGGACCCCGCCGCGAACACCCGGCGGCCCGGGCGCTGCAGCAGTTCGTCGGCGAGCGCGGCCTCGAGTTCGTGCACGCGCTTGGTGAGGGTGACGACCTGGTTCTCCAGATCGAGCACGCGCTTGATGCCCTCGAGGCTCACGCCCTCGGCGCTCAGCCGGGCGACCTCGCGCAGCTGCACGACGTCGTGCATCGAGTAGCGGCGCGACTTGCCCGAGGTGCGCGACGGAGAGACCAGACCGAGCCTGTCGTACTGGCGCAGGGTCTGCGGATGCATGCCAGCGAGCTCGGCCGCGACCGAGATGCCGAAGATGGCACTGTGCTCATTCATCCGCAGACCCCATCGTCCGTCAACCGCGGGCTCGCGCCAGCAGTTCGTCGCGCGGGTTCTCGTTGGGCAGGGCGGCAGCGAGAGCCTCGACGGCCTCCTGCGCCTCCTTCGAGAGGTGCGACGGCACGGCGATCTGCACGACGGCGAGCAGGTCGCCCGTGCCCTTCGTCGTGGAGACTCCGCGCCCCTTGACCCGCAGCACGCGACCGCCGGGGGTGCCCGGGGTCACGCGCAGCTTCACGGTCTCGCCCGTGAGGGTCGGCACCTCGATGGTGGCGCCGAGGGCTGCCTCCACGAAGGTCACCGGCACCGTCACGCGCAGGTTGAGCCCGTCGCGCTCGAAGACGGGGTGCTTGCGCACCGCCACGGTGAGGATCAAGTCACCGGCTGTTCCGCCGTCGGGCGATGCCTCGCCCTTGCCGCGCAGCCGGATCTTCTGACCGTCGGAGACGCCGGCCGGGATCTTCACCTTGATCTCGCGTCCGGCCGAGGTCTGCAGGGTGATGGTCTCGCCGGTCACGGCGGTCTGGAAGTCGAGCGTCGTCGATGCAGACACGTCGCGCCCGGGGGTCGGACCGCCGAAGCCGCGATAGCCGCCGCTCGACTGCCCGAACCGCCCGCCCTGACCGCCGAACATGCCACCGAGCAGATCGTCGAACTGCGTCTGCTGGCTGGACTGCTGACCGCGCGCTCCACCACCGAACATGCCGCCGAAGACGTCCTCGAAGCCGCCCTGGCCGCCGGCGCCGCCCGCGGTGAAGCGAGCACCGCCGCCCATCGCGCGCACGGCGTCGTACTCCTTGCGCTGCTCGGGGTCGGAGAGCACCGAGTTGGCCTCGCTGATCTCCTTGAACTTCGCCTCGGCCGCAGCGTTCCCCGGGTTGGAATCGGGGTGGTACTTGCGGGCGAGCTTGCGGTAGGTCTTCTTCAGGTCGGCCTGCGTCACATCCTTCGAGACGCCGAGCACCTTGTAGAAGTCCTTGTCGAACCAGTCCTGGCTTGCCATCTGGCTCCCTTCTGAGGGTTCGAGGCCTAGGCCGGAACCTTCACGACGACCTTGGCCGCGCGAAGCATGGATGAACCCAGGTAGTAGCCGGTCTCGACGACATCGGCGACGGTGTCAGTCTCCACCTCGTCGCTCGGCTGCTGGAAGATCGCGTCGTGGATGTTCGGATCGAACAGGTCGCCCACGGTTCCGAACGGCGTGAGTCCGAGTCGCTCGACGGATGCGCGCAGCTTCGACGCGATGGTCGAGAACGGCGTCTCACCCTCGAGGTCCCCGTGCTTCTCGGCACGGTCGAGGTCGTCGAGCACCGGAAGCAGGATCTTGACGACCTCGCCCATCGAGCGCTCGCGCTCGACCTCGCGGTTCGCGTCGGTGCGCTTGCGGTAGTTCGCGTACTCGGCGGTGACCCGCTTGAGGTCGGCGAGGTGCTGCTCCGCGAGTTCCTCGGCGGAGGACTGGCCCGAGAGGAAGCTCAGGTCGGCATCCGACAGGCTGGTCTCGACGTCAGGGCCCTCGAAGCCGTCCTCGACGTCCACATCCGACAGTCCCGCCTCGGGGGCGTCCTGTGCGGACGCCCCGTCGGTCTCGGGCTGCTCGGGGCCGTCGTTCCCAGGCTCAGGAGCCGTGTTCTCGTTGTCCCGATCGTCGGCCATGGTTACTTCTGCTCCTCGTCGTCGACGACCTCGGCGTCCACGACATCCTCATCGGATGCCGCGGGCTCCTCGGCGCCGTCGGCGGGAGCGGCATCCGGTGCAGCCTGCGACTGCGAGTAGATGGCCTCGCCGAGCTTGCCCTGCGATGCGTTGAGCTTGTCGAACGCGGTCTTCACGGCCTCGTCGTCGTCGCCGGCGAGAGCGCTCTTGAGTGCGTCGACGTCGCCCTGCACCTCGGACTTGACGTCCTCGGGGAGCTTGTCCTCGTTGTCCTTGATCAGCTTCTCGATCGAGTAGACGAGCTGCTCGGCGGAGTTGCGGGTCTCAGCCGACTCGCGACGCTTCTTGTCCTCTGCGGCGTTCTCCTCGGCCTCGCGCACCATGCGCTCGATGTCCTCCTTGGGCAGCGAGGAGCCGCCCGTGATGGTCATCGACTGCTCGGTGCCGGTGCCCTTGTCCTTGGCGGACACGTGCACGATGCCGTTGGCGTCGATGTCGAAGGTGACCTCGACCTGCGGAACGCCCCGGGGAGCCGGCGCGATGCCGGTGAGCTCGAAGGTGCCGAGCGGCTTGTTGTCGCGGGTGAACTCGCGCTCGCCCTGGAAGACCTGGATGGCCACGGACGGCTGGTTGTCGTCTGCCGTGGTGAAGGTCTCGCTGCGCTTGGTCGGGATGGCCGTGTTGCGCTCGATGAGCTTGGTCATGATGCCGCCCTTGGTCTCGATGCCGAGGCTGAGGGGCGTGACGTCGATGAGCAGCACGTCCTTGCGCTCGCCCTTGAGGACGCCGGCCTGGAGGGCGGCGCCGACGGCGACGACCTCATCGGGGTTGACGCCCTTGTTGGGCTCCTGGCCGGTCTCCTTCTTCACGAGGTCGGAGACGGCGGGCATGCGGGTCGAGCCACCGACGAGCACGACGTGCGCGATCTCGTCGAGCTTCACGCCGGCCTCACGGATGACGTCCTCGAAGGGCTTCTTCGTGCGGTCGAGCAGGTCGCTGGTCATGTTCTCGAACTCGGCGCGGGTGAGCGTCTCGTCGAGGTTGGCCGGGCCGTTCTCGGTGAGCGAGAGGTAGGGCAGCTGGATGCTGGCCTTCATCGAGGAGCTGAGCTCCTTCTTGGCCTGCTCCGCAGCCTCCTTGAGGCGCTGCTTGGCGATCTTGTCGTTCGAGACGTCGACACCGGTCGAGTCCTTGAAGCGCTTGATCAGCCAGTCGACGATCCGCTGGTCCCAGTCGTCTCCACCGAGGCGGTTGTCACCGGCGGTCGAGCGCACCTGGATGGTCGAGAAGTCGTCGTCCTTGCCCACCTCGAGGAGGGAGACGTCGAAGGTTCCACCACCGAGGTCGAAGACGAGGATGAGCTCGTCCTCCTTGCCGCGGTCGAGGCCGTAGGCCAGAGCCGCCGCGGTGGGCTCGTTGATGATGCGCAGCACGTTGAGGCCTGCGATCTCGCCAGCCTCCTTCGTGGCCTGGCGCTCGGCGTCGTTGAAGTAGGCGGGAACCGTGATGACGGCATCCGTCACCGTGTCGCCGAGGTACTGCTCCGCATCGCGCTTGAGCTTGGAGAGGATGCGCGAGGAGATCTCCTGCGCGGTGTACTTCTTGCCGTCGATGTCGGTCTTCCAGTCGGTGCCCATGTGGCGCTTGACGCTGGAGATGGTGCGGTCGACGTTGGTCACGGCCTGGCGCTTGGCGGTCTCGCCGACGAGCACCTCGCCGTCCTTCGTGTACGCGACCACCGACGGGGTGGTGCGGAAGCCCTCGGCGTTCGCGATGACCTTGGGCTCGCCGCCCTCGAGGACGCTGACGACCGAGTTGGTGGTTCCGAGGTCGATACCTACTGCACGTGACATGTGTGTTTCTCCTTCTGCCGCGATGGTGCCGCGGCCTGTGGTTCGGCCTTCCGGCCTGCCCTTCGGCAGGCCCGTGAGAGCGATCCGAAGTCTGTCCATCAAGACTTGAGCCTTGATGACTCAAGTGTTTCACCGGGGCCAAATGGTGTCAAGCCGAAGTCGCCAAAGTTGAGTCGAACCCACTCAACTCTCAGCTTCGCAATTCGCCGAACCCCTGACCATCGGCGGATTCTCGAGCGAAGAACCGGTGCGCGGGTGGGTCGTGGCGGTTGACCGAGCCGGGAACGCGGGTCGTTCCGGATGTCGCCAGGATGTCGCCCGGATATCGCTTGCGCGACGATCGATCCCATTCCCTGCCAATCGTCACCGCCGCTGCCTACGATGGCGCCATGTCGACCCGGACGCCTCTCGCCCCCGCCTCACGCCGCTCCATCGCCGTCGCCACAGCACTCGCGCTCACCCTGGGCCTCGGCCTGAGCGGCTGCGCCGGGGGATCCGGCGGGCCATCGGATGCCGCATCCGGAACCGTGAACCCCACACCCACCTTCGGCTCCTCGACCTCGTCGCCCAGCGCCGTCGCCCCGCGCGACCAGGCAGCGCCCAGCGCCGACACGCCCATCTCGGCGCCGGGCTGCGACACGTTCCTCACGGAGGAGCAGACGGCAGGGCTCACGGCGGAGGGCTACGTGCCGAACCCGCTGTCGACGTGGCCGGACGTCATGGCGGAGGCGGCAGCGGCCGGCGGCACCTGGTGCGCCTGGACCAGCCCCGACGGCGGCCCCGACCTCCAGGGCGGGTTCGTCGCCATCCCCGAGGCCCTCTGGCAGGCGAAGCGCGGCGACCTCATCGCCCAGGGCGCCACCGAGGACGACGCGAGCTACCCCGGCTTCATCGCCCTGCCCGACCAGGGCGCGCCAGACGTCGACGGCGGGTTCGTCTACGCCAACGGCTACCTCGTCTACGTGAGCACGCCGGATCTGGCGGCATCCGTCACCGTGCTGCAGTAGCGCATCGGTTCGCCATTATTCGTCGTTATCGCTGCGCATACCGACGGATACCGGCGAGCCTTCTCTGGTCGGGTCTCCTCCCCAGGCCGCTTGAACACGTTCCGGACCACAGATGCCGCATCGCGGGCACGCAAAGGCGACCGGGGCAACGAGCATCACCTCATGCGCCGACCCACCCCGTTGCCATCTGCCTTGACGAGTGGGCCGTTCTCCGTCGCGAGCGGGAGCGACGCAGGCGTCTCAGCACGCCGCATGCGCGCTCGCGACCTGGCAACCCCTTTCAGCGGCGTGCGCACCGCGGTTCCACCGACAGACACCCTCATGCTCTGCCGCGCCTATGCCGCACGCATGCCGCCGACGCAGTACTTCAGCCACTCCACTGGCAGCCAACTGTGGAATCTCCCTCTCCCCGGCCGGCTCGAGGGCGCCCGTGATCTCCATGTGAGTGCCGTCCCGGGGACTCGCGAGCCGCGTGTTCGCGGCATCGTCGGTCATCGCGGTGCAGCGGATGCCGTCCACCGACGTCGCCTCGGGCTGCACGTCGCCGCGCCGTGCGACGCGTGGTGCCAGACCGTCGCGCAACTCTCGCTTGATGAGGCCGTCGTCGCCGGAGATCGCCTCGTCGGCTGGCCTCGGCCTCTCGCCACGATGGAGGAGTTGGACGCCGCCATCGCCCGGTACGGGTCGAGACCCGGGGCTCCGCGGATCGCAGCGGCCCGCCGCCACATCCGTTTGAACTCAGCATCGGCGCGCGAGACCAGGTTGCGGCTCGCTACGCTGCGCGCAGGATTCCCCGAAGCCGAGCTCAACGGGGCCATCGTCCTCTCATCCGGGCGGAGGACTCACGGCGACCTCGTCTATCGGCGCTACCGAGTGCTGCTCGAGTATGACGGCGACCAACACCGCCTCGATGACGGGCAGTTCGCCATCGACGTGAGCAGGCTCAACGACCTCTCCGAAGACGGCTGGGTCGTCATCCGAGTGGGCAAGCACATGAGCGAGGGTGAGGTGATCGCCCGCCTCGACCGAGTGCTGCGCTCGCGCGGCTGGCGCCCCTGATTCCCCCCTCCCCCCTCCCGGCCTCGACTCGCCACTTTCGGTCGTTACCTGCGCCCATACCGACCGAAAGTGGCGAGTCGGGACAGCGCGTGGCGCGGCGGCGAGTCGCAGGGGTGCGGCGGCGAGTCGCGGCGCCGGGCGCCCATTGCCCCCACGGCGCGCGCGGGCGTAGGCTGAGCGCGCGCGTTCGCGCATCCGTTCCACCGGAGATCGAAGGGAGTGATATCGCATGGCCGTCTTCTCAGTGACACCTGCTCACTCCTCCTTCCTCGAGGTCATCCGCTAGCACCCGCCCTGCGTCTCACGCGGCGCGGACATCCGGTGGCCTCCGTCTCATCCGGAGAACATCACCTTGTCTTTCGACACCCCTCTCACGACCCCCACTCTCACGACCCCGCACCCCGCCTTCGACGAGTTCGACGGCGCCTTCACCCTCGTCGAGCCCGGTGACGGCCAACGCTGGTCGACCTGGCCGTCGATCACGCCGACCGAGCGCGGACCCCAGCCGTATCCGTCGTGGCTCGTCACGAGCGCCGCCGCCTTCGACACCGAGCTCGGCATCGTCAAGACCGGCAAGGAGGGCGACGTGTTCCTCATCGAGCGCGGGGTTCCCGACGACGGTTCCGGCAACCCCGGCCCCAGCTGCCTGCTCGCCGCCAAGAGGTACCGCGGGCTGGAGACCAGCGATTTCCACCGATCCGCCCAGTATCAGGAGGGGCGACGGATGCGGAACACCCGCGACACCCGAGCCATCGCGCGCGGCTCCTCCTACGGCCGCGGCGTCGCCTCCGGACGGTGGGCGTTCGCCGAGTTCGAGGCGCTCTGCCGTGCGCACGCGGCGGGCGTGCCGGTTCCCTACCCGGTGCAGGTGAACTCCACCGAAGTGCTCATGGAGTTCATCGGCGACGGCCGCACCGCCGCACCGCGGCTCGCCCAAGTGCGGGCGCGGCGCGACGAGCTCGAGCCGCTCTTCGACCAGACCTTCGAGATCATGCGCTCATTCGCCAGGGCCGGCGTCGCCCACGGAGACCTCTCGGCCTACAACCTGCTCGTGCACGACGGGCGCGTCGTGGTCATCGACCTGCCCCAACTCGTCGACGTCGCCGCCAATCCGAGCGGCCTCGACTTCCTGCACCGCGACGTGACGAACGTGTGCACGTGGTTCAGCAGGCACGGCCTCGACCGTGACGCCGAGTCGTTCTTCGCGGAGCTCGTCGGCGAGCTGTGGTGACGGATGCCGGGCCCGCCGACGGGGCGGCATCCGGCGCCGGCCGCGCTCGTATTCCGCCACCGGGATGCAGCGTGTCGTTCACCCCGCGGCATTAGCCTGAGCGCATGACCAGCACCGTTGCCGATCCGCAGACCACTCGAGGCAAGATCCTCGCGTGGGGCCTGTGGGACTGGGGATCGGCAGCGTTCAACGCCGTCGCCACCACCTTCGTCTTCACCGTCTACATCACCGGCGAGGCGTTCGGCGAGCAGGCCGCGGTGTCGGCCCAGCTCGGATGGGCGCTCGGCCTGGCGGGCATCGTCGTGCTGCTCATCGCCCCGGTGACGGGCCAGCGTTCCGACACGTCGGGCCGCCGCAAGCTCTGGCTCGCCGTGAACACCGCCGTGGTGGTCGCCTGCCTGGCACTCATGTACCTGGTGCAGCCGAGCCTCGACTACCTTCTCCTCGGCCTCATCCTGCTGGCCGTCGGAACGGTGTTCTTCGAGATCGCCGGCGTCAACTACAACGCCATGCTCTCCCAGGTCTCGACCCCCAAGAACGTCGGGCGCGTCAGCGGATTCGGCTGGGGCATGGGCTACATCGGCGGAATCGTGCTGCTGCTCGTCGTCTACTTCGGCTTCATCAAGCCCGAGGTCGGCCTGTTCGGCGTGACGAGTGAAGACGGCCTCGCCGTGCGGGTCTCGATGGTGATCGCCGCAGTGTGGTTCGCGGTCTTCGCCCTGCCCGTGCTGTTCGCCATCCCGGAGATTCCGGTGACGGATGCCGCCAAGCGTGCCCGCGTCGGCTTCATCCAGTCGTATGCCGTTCTCGGAAAGGACATCGCCCGGCTCTGGAAGACCAGCCGCCAGACGGTCTACTTCCTGCTTGCGAGCGCCGTGTTCCGCGACGGGCTCACCGGCGTCTTCACCTTCGGCGGCGTGCTCGCTGCCGGCACCTTCGGCTTCTCCCCCGGCGACGTCATCATCTTCGCGATCGCCGCCAACGTCGTGGCCGGCATCTCCACCATCAGCGTCGGCTACCTCGACGACAGGCTCGGCGCCAAGCCCGTGATCATCACGGCGCTGGTCGGCCTCGTGATCTCGGGCACTCTGGTATTCCTCCTGCACGACGGCGGCACCGTGGTCTTCTGGATCTTCGGCCTCGCGCTCTGCCTCTTCGTCGGCCCGGCGCAATCGGCCAGCCGCACCTTCCTGTCCCGGCTGATCCCCGCCGGCCGCGAGGGCGAGGTCTTCGGGCTCTACGCCACGACGGGCCGGGCGGCGACGTTCCTGGCGCCCACGGCCTTCGCGCTGTTCGTGACCATCGGCGGCGAGCAGTACTGGGGCATCCTGGGCATCGTGCTGGTGCTGCTCATCGGGCTGCTCCTGCTCATCCCGGTGAAGGCGAAGCAGGACCAGCTCAGCTAGCCAGCTCGGTGAGGCCCGGACGCAGTCCGCGGCCGAAGCGCCAACGTAAGGCGCTTCGGCCGGTCGCTCCGCTCGGCCCTCAGCGAGCGGCGGGGGAGGTCGAGTGGGCACCTACCGCGCCAGCTCCTCCGGCAGCAGGGCCACGTCCTCGTGCAACCAGCAGGCGACGCTGCGGCCCGGCTCGGGCTTGGCCGGCGAGATCTGCAGCACGGGCTCGGCGGTCACGCACTTCTCCATCGCGAACGGACAGCGCGGGTGGAACTTGCAGCCTGTCGGCAGGTTCGCCAGGTCGGGCGGGGAGCCCGGGATGCCCGTGAGCTCGGTCTTCGGTCCTTTGAGGGGCGGGAACGACTTCAACAGCCCTCGGGTGTACGGATGCCGCGGGCGACGGTAGAGCTCTTCGGCAGGGCCCTGCTCGATGATCTCCCCGGCGTACATGATGGCGATGCGGTCGGCGATCTCGATGAGCAGCGACACGTCGTGGGTGATGAAGATGACCGAGAAGCCCATGCGGTCGCGCAACTGCACGATCTGCTCGACGATCTGGCGCTGCATCACCACGTCGAGCGCCGTGGTCGGCTCGTCCATGATGAGGATCTGCGGCTCGAGGGCGAGGGCCATGGCGATCATCACGCGTTGGCGCATGCCGCCCGAGAGCTGGTGCGGGAAGGCACGCAGGCGTTCCGCCGGGATGCCGACGAGCTGCATGAGTTCCTTGGCGCGGTCCTGGCGCTGCTTCGACGACCACGAGGGCCGATGCACCTGGATCGCGTCGAGGATCTGCCTGCTGATGCGGTACACGGGGTTCAGCGAGTTCATCGCGCCCTGGAACACGATGGCGAGGTCGCTCCAGCGCACGGCCCGCAACTCGTTGTCGCTGAGCGACAGCAACTCGTGCTCCTGCCCGTCGACCGCTCGGAAGTGCACCTCGCCCCCGGTGATGACACCGGGCGGGGGGAGCAGCCGCGTCGCGGCGTAGGCGAGCGTCGACTTGCCGCATCCGCTCTCCCCGGCGAGCCCGAGGATCTCCCCGCGACCGACCTGCAGCGAGACGCCCGTGAGGGCCTGCACGGCATTCTCCCCGTACCCGTACTGCACGGAGAGCTCGCGGATGTCGAGCACGAGGTCGTCGGCGAGCTGCGCCGGCGGCGGCACGACGCGCACCTCCGGCCGAGAAGGTCGCGACGACCGTTCAGCACGTTCCTGGCGGGTCTGGGTGGTCATCGGCTGGCCTCTTCTTCTATCATGGCGAACGACGTGTCGATGGCGGGGACGGGCTCGTGGGGCTTGGGGCGACGACGCGGCTTCGGTGGAGCGAGGTGACCGCGGGAGACGGGGGTGAAGCCCACGCGCGGGGTGATGCCGAGGCGCTTGAGGTCGCGTGAGCGGGCGGCGGTGGTGCGCAGTCGCGGGCTCACGTACTCGT
Source organism: Leifsonia sp. Leaf325 (assembly GCA_001423545.1). Classification (GTDB taxonomy): domain Bacteria; phylum Actinomycetota; class Actinomycetes; order Actinomycetales; family Microbacteriaceae; genus Orlajensenia. The sequence goes on along the minus strand of LMOK01000003.1, from coordinate 1,078,859 downwards.
CGATGCCGAAGTTGATGAGCGCCAGCGCCATGCCGACGAGGGCGATGCAGAGGCCGGCGGGCACGAACCACCACCAGGCGCCCCGGGCGAGGGCCTGGTTGGACTGCGCCCAGAACAGGATGGTGCCCCAGTTCCAGTCGGAGATCGACGCGACGCCGATGAAGGCCAGCGTGATCTCGGACAGGATGGCGAAGGTCACGGTGCCCACGAAGCTCGACGCGATGATCGCCGTGAGGTTCGGCAGGATCTCCACCGTCACGATGCGCCAGAGCGACTCGCCGTTGGCGCGGGAGGCCTGGATGAAGTCGCGGTTGCGAAGGGACAGGGTCTGCGCTCGCATGATGCGGGAGCCCCAGGCCCACGCCGTGATCGAGATGACGGCGGCCGTGGTGAACTCGCCGGCCGACGGCAGCTGACTGGTGATGATGATGATGAGCGGCAGTGCCGGGATGACCAGGAAGATGTTGGCGAGCGCCGACAGGATCTCATCCGTCAGCCCGCCGACGTAGCCGGCCGTGACTCCGACGATCACGGCGAGGAAGGTGGCGATCGCACCGGAGACGAAGCCGACGACGAGCACGCCGCGGGTTCCGACGAGCAGCTGCGACAGGATGTCCTGCCCGACCTGCGTGGTGCCCAGCCAGTGCTCGGGGCTCGGCGGGGCGAGGGTGTCGTCGCCGAGGGCATCGGGGTCGTAGGGGGCGATCCACGGCCCGATGATGGCGATGATCACGAAGAAGCCCAGGATGACGAGCCCGGTCAGCGACTTGCGATTGCGTACGAATCCCATGGTCCTAGTCCTGCCTGGTGCGCGGGTCGAGCACGACGTACAGGACGTCGGCGAGGAGGTTCGCCACGAGCACGGCGATGGTGATGACGAGGAAGATCGCCTGCATCAAGGGGTAGTCCTTGGCATTGACGGCCTGGAACAGCACGAAGCCGATGCCCGGGTAGCTGAACACGATCTCGGTCACGAGGGTTCCACCCACGATGAAGCCGAGGGCGAGCGCGAAGCCCGAGATCTGCGGCAGCACGGCATTGCGGGCTGCGTAGCCCACCATGACCGTGCGCTCCTTGAGGCCCTTGGCGTGGGCCACCGTCACGAAGTCCTCGCTCGAGACCGTGACCATCATGTTGCGCATGCCGAGGATCCAGCCGGCGACGGAGCTCAGGATGATCGTGACGGCCGGCAGGATGCCGTAGTAGAGCACCGAACCCATGAACTCGATGTTGAAGCCGGGGATCGCACCCCACGCGTAACCTCCCGAGGCCGGGAAGAGCGGGATCCAGACCGCGAAGATCATGATGGCGATGAGGCCGAGCCAGAAGTACGGAACGGCCGAGAAGAAGGTGGCGACGGGGAGCACTCCGTCGATCCAGCTGCCGCGGCGCCAGCCGGCGAGGACGCCGACGCTGGTGCCGATGATGAAGCTGAGCAGCGTGGCGATGCCGACGAGGCCGATGGTCCAGGGCAGCGCCTGCGCGATCACCTCGGAGACCGGCGTCGGGTAATAGGTGAACGAGAGGCCGAAGTCCCCGCGCAGGATGCGCCCGATGTAGTTCCAGTACTGCACCCACAGCGGCTGCGGGTCGTCCATGCCGAACAGGGCCTTGAGGCTGGTGACGGCCGAACTCGAGATCGTGCCCTGGAAGCGGTTCATGATCGACTGCACGGGGTTGCCCGGCAGCATCCGTGGGATCAGGAAGTTGATGGTGACGGCCGCCCACAGGGTGATCGCGTAGAACGCGAGGCGGCGGAGCAGGAATCTCATCGGGCGACTCCCAGGGCGTCGGCGACGAACTCGGGGGCGGATGGCGCATCTGCGCGACCGGTGGTGTCGTAGAGCCAGCAGGCGGCCTGGCGGGGCACGGGAGTGGCGGCATCCGTCACCGACCCGACCGACGGCGACGGCGCGACCGAGACGGGAAGCGGCAGCTCGAGCAGCGGCGGAGCCTCGGAGCGGCACAGCTCGCTGGCGAACGGACAGCGCGGGTTGAAGCTGCAGCCTGTCGGCGTCTTCGCCAGGCTCGGCGGCTCGCCCTTGGCGCGGCCCTCCGGGTGCTCGGCATCGGGGTCGGGGGCAGAGGCGATGAGCAGGTTCGTGTAGGGGTGCGCCGGATGCTGCGTGACGATCTCGCTGTCGCCGGTCTCGACCACGCGGCCGGCGTACATGACCATGGTGCGGTCGGCGAAGTAGCGCGCCGAGGCGATGTCGTGCGTGATGTAGAGGATGGCGATGCGCAGTTCGTCGCGCAGCTCGCGCAGCAGGTTGAGCACGCCGAGACGGATCGACACGTCGAGCATCGAGATGGGCTCGTCGGCGAGGAGCACCGAGGGCGATGCGCCGAGGGCCCGCGCGATCGATGCCCGCTGGCGCTGGCCACCCGAGAGCTCGTGCGGGTACTTGTCGACGTAGCGCTCGGTGGGGCGCAGGTGCACCCGCTCGAGCAGGGTGAGCACGGCAGCGTCGTGCTCCTTCTTCGACAGCTTCGGGCTGTGGATGCTGACGGAACGATTGAGGGTGTGCCGCACGGGGTGCACGGGGTTCAGCGACGCGAACGGGTCCTGGAAGATCATCTGCACGCGCTTCGTGTAGGCGCGGAACGCGTGGCCGTAGCCGACGGTGATGCTCTCGCCGTCGAGCAGGATGTCGCCGGCGGTGCGCGGGATCAGCTGCGACAGCAGCCGCGCGATGGTCGACTTGCCTGAGCCCGATTCGCCCACGAGGGCGACGACCTCACCCTGACGCAACGTGATGTCGACCCCGTCGACGGCACGCACGATGCGCTTCTTACGGAAATGCCCGCTGGTGTAGTACTTGGTGAGCCCGCGGGCCTCGAGCACGACGTCGTTCATGATCTCCTCTTCGAGACTGTGCCAGTGCAGCGTTGCATGAGGGGCGGGGATCCGGAAGACTCCCCGCCCCTCACACGTCACTCACCTAGCCGTTGTTCGCCTCGAGGCTCATCAGAACCTGGGAGACGCTGGGCTGCGTGGGCTGCGGGTGGGCGTAGGGGTTGTCTGCCGACGGCCATCCCTTCCAGTACTTCTGCGAGAACTCTGCGCCGAAGGCTCGACCGACCGTGGGGATGGCCGGCACGTCGTCGACGAAGATCTGCTGGAGACCGTCGAGCGCCGTCTGGCGTCCGGCGTCGTCCGTCGCCGCCACGTACTGGCTCAGCAGCTCGGTCGCCTTCGGGTTGTCGTACCGCCCGAAGTTCCACTCGGCGCTCTCGCCGACCGGCACGTTGAAGGTGCCGTTCATCGAGTTGGAGTAGATGTCGTACGGCGTGATGCCCGTGTCGGTCCAGTGGTTGGTCGCCTGGAAGTTGCCCTGCGCGACGGCGTCGAACCACGGGTCGGCAGCCTGCGCGTCGACTGTGGCGTCGATTCCGAGCGGCTTCACCGAGTCGGCGATGATCTGCAGGCTGGCGAGATAGTCCGACCACCCGGTGGGGTTGGTCAGGCTGAAGGTGACGGGAGTGCCCGACGGGTCGATCAGCTTGTCGCCGTCGAGGGTGTACCCGGCATCCGCCAGCACCTTCTTGGCTCCGTCGACGTCGACCTCGTAGGTGGCGTCGGTGAGTGCGGAGCTGATGAACGGGTCACCGGCCGGCTGCGGCAGGCCGGTCTCGCTGGTGATCGCCGGCGACGTGGCCGAGTAGGCCTGCGTCGAGATCTTGTCGCGGTCGATGACCATGCTCACGGCCTTGCGCACGGCGGCGTCGTCGAACGGCTTCTCTGTCGTGTTGACGTAGAGCAGGTCGATGCCGAGGCCGGCCGGGAACCAGGCGAGGTGGTTCGCCGGGTCCTTCGCGATGAAGACGTTCTCGTAGTCGGGGATGAACGTCCAGGTCCACTGCACCTGGCCCGAGGTGAGGGCCGTCGTGAGCGCCGCGTTGTCGGTGAAGGAGCTGTACTGCAGCGTCTTCACGGGCGGCTCTCCACCCCAGTAGTCATCGCGCGCGGTGAGCGTGACGACCTGGGGCGTCCAGGTCTTGAGCGTGTACGGGCCCGAGCCGACAGGCGTCTTGTTGACGTCGGTCTCGGGGTCGGCGATCTTCGACCAGACATGCTCCGGCACGATGAAGGTCTGGTAGATGAACTGCTGCCGCACGTACTGCGAGGTCTCGAAGCCGACCGTGACGGTGCCGTCGCCGTTGTCGGTGACGTCGGTGACGGGCAGGGCCGAGACGTTCAGTGCAGGAGTGTCGCGCAGGAGCTCGAAGGTGTAGACGTAGTCATCGGCGGTGATGTCCTCGCCGTCCGACCACTTCGCGCCGTCACGGACGGTGAAGGTGATCGCCGTGTAGTCGTCGTTCCACGCGAATTCCTCCGCGAGCCAGGGGGTGCCCGGCTTGCTCGGCTCGGCGAGGTTGAACTGCACGACGGGCTCGTAGATCGCCCAGCGGTAGCCCAGCTGGGATCCGGCTGCCGTGGAGAGGAACGGGTTCGAGTTCTCGGTGATCGCGCCGTTCGGCATGGCGATCGTGAGCGGCTTGTCGCTGCCTCCGCCCGAGTTGTTCCCCGACGAGGGGGAGCAACCGGAGAGGACGAGTCCGGCGACGGCGAAAGCCGCCGCAGCCATGATGAGCTTTTTTCTCATCTGAATGCCTCCTTGCATCTCATTTTGTTTATCGAGCGGATGCCCGTGGTGCGTGTGGTGCTTCGTGGTGGTGGTGGACTCCTCCTCAGGAGACCGCGAGCGCGGCCTCGAGACGGAGATCTCGGCTGGATCGTCCCGCGACGACACGATACGTGCCGGCGGGGAGTCGCCAGGTCGCGGCATCCGTCGACCAGATCTCGAAGGATCGTCTGGCCAGCGGGATGTCGACGGTGATCTCGACGCCGGGTTCGGCGTCGACGACTGCGAAGCCGGCGAGCCAGCGGACAGGGCGCTGGGGGTCGGCTGGTTCTGCGGGAGCCTCGAGGTAGACCTGCACGACCTCGCGGCCGGCGCGGAGGCCGGAGTTGGCGAGGGTGATGGAGGCCGTGGCCAGGGTGGTTGCGGCGCCTGCAGCGGCTTCGGCTCCGGATGCCGGCGCATCCGTCACGGCGATCCCGCTGTACTCCCACGTCGTGTAGCCGAGCCCGTAGCCGAACTCGCGGGCTGGGGTGAGGCCGTGGCGGTCCCAACCGCGGTGGCCGACGTCGGTGCCCTCGGGATAATCGACGAATCCGTCGACGGGAAGGCCGTTCGCCACGGGGACGTCGGCCTCGTCGGCTGGAAGGGTCCAGGGCAGGCGACCCGAGGGCTCGATGGCTCCGGTGAGCACGGCGGCGAGCGAGGTGCCGGCCTCCTGACCGGGCAACCACCACCAGAGCGCGGCGGGTACCTCGTCGAGCCACGGCAGGATGACCGGGGCACCGGCGTTCACGACCACGATCGTGCGCGGATTGGCCTCCAGCACGCGGCGCACGAGTTCGTTCTGACGGCCGGGCAGGTCGAGGTTCGGCCGGTCCCAGCCCTCGGACTCCGTCTCGGGGTTGGTGCCGATGACGACCACGGCCACGTCCGATGCCCCGGCGGCCGAGACCGCCTCGGCGATCTCCTGCTCCACCGACAGCCCGGGCTCGCGGTACCGCAGGTGCAGTCGCACGAAGTCGCCGTAGGCATCGGCCTGCACGACCTGCAGCACGGCCTCGATGTGCACGACGCGGTCGGCGTGGTCATCCGGGAGCGTGGCGGTGAAGGTCTCGGGGTTCGCGTAGGAGGAGTTGAGCACGACCTCGCTGCCGACGCGGGCGCCTGATTCGCTGAGCAGCACGCCGTCGACCTCGATGCGGTGCGCTCCGACCGGGGCGAACTCGATCGCGTGGTGTCCGCCGCCGGCGACGCTCACGTCGGTGGTCAGTCGCACGTCGACGACGCGCGGATCGAGGATGTCGAACCAGATGTGGGCGGCATCCGTGATCACGCTCGTGTCGACGACAGCACCGTGGGAGTCGAGGTGCTCGATGAGCATTCCGGGGGCGCCGTCGGGAGTGGAGAGCAGCTCGCTCGGCATGGCGGGGGCGCCGGCCTCGCTCACTCCGCCGCGGTGCAGGGTGACGGATGCCGCAGGCAGGGCCGCCCGCAGAGCCGCGACGGGGTCGGCCACGAGCGGAGCGCGCACGAAGGCGCTGCCGCCGCCCTGGGTGAAGAGCTTCGCGGCGTTCGGCCCAATGAGCGCGACGCTCGTCGTGTCGGCGTCGAGCGGAAGCAGGCCGCCCTCGTTCCGCAGCACGACGGTGGAGCGGGCGGCCAGCTCGGTGAGCAGCGCGCGGATCTCGGGAGCGTCGGGCTCGGGCGAGGCATCCGTCGCGTCGAAGGCGGGAACATCGCCGGCGGTACCGGTGAGAGCTCCGACGCGCTCGGCGAGGAGCAGGATGCGGGCCACCTTGTCGTCGATGACGTCGATCGGCACGCGGCCGTCGCGAACGGCCTGGGTGAGGTTCTCGCCCCACGGGCCGCCGGGGCCGGGCATCACGAGGTCGAGTCCGCCGAGGGCGGCATCGACGGTGTTCTTGGTCGCCAGCCAATCGCTGATGACGACGCCGTCGAAGCCCCACTCGTTCTTGAGGATTCCGTTCAGCAGCGGGCCGTGCTCCGTCGCCGTGGCGTCGACGCCCTCGAGGGACAGACCGTTGTACGCGGCCATGATGGTCCAGACGCCGGCCTCGACCACGGCCTCGAACGGCGCCAGGTAGACCTCGCGGAGGGTGCGCTCGTCGATGCGCGAGACGTACTCGGTGCGATCGGTCTCGGTCTCGTTGGCGATGAAGTGCTTGATGCAGGCGGCGACGCCCTGCTGCTGCAGTGAGGAGATGAAGGCGACGGCGAGCTGCGTGGTGAGGAAGGGGTCTTCGGAGAGGCACTCGAAGTGGCGGCCGCCCACGGGAGAGCGCTGCAGGTTGACGACGGGTGCGAGCACGACGTCGACGCCCTTCCGCCGGGCCTCCCCCGCCATCAGCGTGCCGATGCGCGCCTGCAGGTCGACGTCCCAGGTGGCGGCCGTGGCGCTGGGCGCCGGCAGCTGGGCCGACGGGCGGCCGTCGCCGTCGACTCCGCGCACGCCGATGGGGCCATCCGACACCGTGACTGTGCGCAGCCCGATGGCGTCGATGTTGTGCAGCACCCACGTGCCCGCCCCGGTGAGCAGGGCGATCTTCTCGTCGAGCGGGAGCCCGGATGCGAGTGCGGCGGTGTCCAGCGCTGCGACGGAGGCAGTGCTCCGGTCGACCGACCGGTCGGTGGCTGTGGTGCTGAGGGTCACGCCTATACTCCAGATCAGAGCTCGTCATTGAGTGATGTTGGTTATCGTGACACACTTACTTACAAGTCAGTAAGTCAATGTGGTAACGCTTTGATAACGGCGCGGAACTCGTTCGCGACTCGCTCCGGGGACGTCCGCGACGAGGCCGGGAGCTTCGAGAATGTGTGAGTGCCGACGGCATCCGTCGGCACGATGGAAGGAACGATCGTGGCCGATACTGCACAGACCGCGACCCGGGTGGTCTCAGCGGCCGACAGGGTGCAGCGCCCTCAGGCCCGCACCCTCGAGCGCCGCGAAGCCGTGCTGCAGGCGGCCATGCAGGTGTTCGGCGCCCGCGGCTACAACAAGGGCGCCCTGGTCGAGGTGGCCGAGCAGGCCGGCATGACCCATGCGGGCGTGCTGCACCACTTCGGGTCCAAGGAGGGCCTGCTCATCGCGGTGCTCAAGTACCGCGATGGCATGGAGGTCGCCGGAGTCGAGGCGCGCGAGCAGGCCGAGGGTCCGTCGTTCCTCTCGCACATGATCGAGACCGTCGCCGAGAACACCCACCGCCCCGGCGTCGTGCAGACCTACGCCGTGCTCTCCGCGGAGTCCGTCACCGACGGGCATCCGGCCCAGGAGTACTTCCGCGATCGCACCACAGTGCTGCGCGAGAAGATCGCCGGAGTGCTCGGCGAGGTGACCGAGGGCCACGCGTCCCGGCAGGATCTCCTCGACGCCGCATCCACTCTCATCGCCGTGATGGACGGCCTGCAGGTGCAGTGGCTGCTCGATCCGGATGCCGTCGACATGCCCCGCATCGTCACGAAGACCCTCGACGAGCTCGTTGATCGCCTCATGAGCGGCGCCGCCGCGCCGAGTGCCGTCGAGCGGGCGAACGCGTTGGTCGACCCGACCGGTCTCTGAACCTTCCGCTCGCTGAGGCCCGGACGAAGTCCGCGGCCGAAGCGCACCGTGTCAGCTGACCCGAACGGCCTCGTTGTGCTCCGTGAGCTCCCACGTGCGACCGTCGTCGTTCGACACCCATGCGTCCCAGACGTAGCTCGTCTCGGTGATCGCGCTGAAGTTCCACCGGATCGGCCGCTCGTCTGTCTGCGATCCGTCCTGGCGGATGCCGTCACGGTGCCGACTCGCGACCAGATGGCAGAAGTCGCCGGTCTGCGGGGCGAAGAAGCTCACTCGCCAGAGTCCGGCATCCGGATCGTAGACGCGCACGCCCGTCGCGAGAGTCTCCATGACCTCGGGGTCATGAGCGCTGGGCACCACCTCGACGTCCTGGATGGCGTGGCCGCCGAGGATGAACGAGACGATCCAGGTGAACTCGCGTTCCTTCCAGGTGCCGGATGCCTGATCGAGACGTCGACCCTTCACCGCCCACGAGCCCACCAACGAGCCGAACCCGCGCGCGTACACACTGCTCTCGGGCGCCGGACCATCGGCGACGAGGGCCGCGGTGAACGCGGACGTGGTGACTGGACTCATACTCCGACGATACCCGGCCCGGGTTACGGACAGGTGTCCGTTGCGCACGACGTCAGCGCCGGCTGCCGAGCTGTCGAGCTGTCGATGAAACTGCGTCGTTCCATCGGGTGACGCAGTCGCACAGCGCGAGTAGCATCACGAGCATCGATGACGATGCTACGGAGGTGGCTACATGTGCCGTTGGCTGGCCTATTCTGGCGAACCGATCCAACCGTCCACCTTGATCCTCGACGCCCAGCACTCGCTGGTGGCGCAGTCGCTCAACTCCCCACTCGGGGCCGAGACCGTGAACGGAGACGGCTTCGGATTCGGCTGGTACCCGAAGGACGACCGCACGCGCGGCATCCCGGCCCTGTTCCACAGCATCGAACCGGCATGGCACGACGAGAACCTGCGCGAGATCACCCAGGCCGTGGAGAGTCCCCTGTTCTTCGCGCACGTGCGCGCCGCGGGCGGGCCGCCCATCCAGCAGACCAACTGCCATCCGTTCCGTCACGAGAACTGGATGTTCATGCACAACGGGTTCCTCTCCGACTTCATCACGTATAAGCGCGACCTGACGTTCGCCGTGGATCCCTCGCTCTACCCGGCCATCCACGGGACGACCGACTCGGAGGTGCTCTTCCACCTCGCGCTGACCCTGGGGCTCCAGGACGACCCGATCGGCGCGATGGCGAAGGCCGTGCGCATGGTCGAGTCCGTGGGGCGCGAGAAGGGTGTCACGTTCCCGATGCAGGGCACGCTCGCCGTCGCCGACGGGAAGACGCTCTGGACCTTCCGGTACTCGAGCCAGGGGCAGACGCGCTCGCTGTTCCACTCCGCCGAGATATCGGCACTGCGCGAGTTGTACCCGGATGCGGAGCGCCTCAACCTCTTCGGCGACCGGGCGCGCGTGGTCGTCTCGGAACCCCTGAACAACCTGCCCGGCGCCTTCATCGAGGTGCCGGAGGCGACGGTGGCGATCCTCGACGAGTCGGGCTACGAGTACCAGCCGTTCCTGGCTGCGTAGGGCTTCGGGCTCAGGCGCCGGGGCGACCGGCCTCGGTGGTGGAGACATCCGTTCGGTGGAAGTTCTGGAACGAGCGGGATGCCGTCGGTCCGCGCTGCCCCTGGTACCGGGAGGAGTACTCCGCCGAGCCGTAGGGCTTCTCGGCCGGCGAGGTGAGCCGGAAGAAGCACATCTGGCCGATCTTCATGCCGGGCCAGAGCTTGATCGGCAGGGTCGCCACGTTCGAGAGCTCGAGGGTGACGTGGCCCGAGAATCCGGGGTCGATGAAGCCGGCGGTCGAGTGCGTGAGCAAGCCCAGGCGGCCGAGCGACGACTTGCCCTCGAGGCGGGCGGCGATGTCGTCGGGCAGGGTGACGGCCTCATACGTGCTGCCGAGCACGAACTCGCCGGGGTGCAGGATGAACGGCTCGTCGGGAGCGACCTCGATGAGGTGCGTGAGCTCGGGCTGGTCTTCCGCCGGATCGATGAACGGGTACTTGTGGTTGTCGAACAGCCTGAAGAAGCGATCGAGCCGCACGTCGATCGAGGATGGCTGCACCATCGCCTCGTCGTAGGGCTCGAGACTGATGCGATCGGCGGCGAGATCGGCCTTGATGTCACGGTCGGAGAGAAGCACGTCGTCAGCCTAACGGCGCGGTTGCTAGTATTTCTCGCACGGCTCCACTGCCGTAACGCGGATGTAGTTCAATGGCAGAACTTCAGCTTCCCAAGCTGATAGCGCGGGTTCGATTCCCGTCATCCGCTCTCCCTTCGGATGTCCCGTCGCAGCCGAGACGCCCTCCACCGACCGGACTCCGCTCAGAGGGCCTTCTGTCCACGACTGAAGCCCGGAAGCTCCACTGCGCCGACACTGTGCCGATAGAAGGTCGCCATGGCATCCGGAGTGTTGTGGTTCCAGGTCCGTCCGCCCCACGGCATCGCGAGCGCCCATTCCGGTTGGTCGCTGAGTTCCTCTTGGGATGGGAACACGAAGCTCTCGCCGATGATCATCGGCTTACCGTCGCGCTGAGAGATGAGCTTCGCCTGCTCGTAGCGCCTCGACGAGTATCCCTCGTCGTCGTAGAAGTCCACCGACAGCACGTCGTACGCGTCTGCGCCGGGGTTGAAGGTGTCCCAGTCGTTCGCGTCGTATTCGTGGATCCCACCTTCGAGTCCGTGGTAGCGGGCGAACTTCTCGTCGCCGTTCGCGAATCCGTAGTCATCGGGAAGGTCCTGCACGTTCCACACCCACACGATGTTGTGAAGATTCCATGCATTCTCGAGGTAGTGGCGGAACATCCGGAACAGTCCGGCCGATCCTGACAGACCAGGGCGGCCGCCCCACCAGAACACGTGCTGGTTCATCTCATGGAACGGCCGCACCATGACGGTCACCCCGGCATCGTCGAGCCGTGTGAGATGCCTCGCGTACTCGTCCATCCGGTGGCGCCAATTGTCGTTCAGGGCGGAGCCGTCGGTCATGAGCTCGGACCAGCGTTCTTCCGTCAGATAGCTGTACACGCGGTTCGGCCCTGGGAGGGTCTCGGCAGGAGAGTCCGTGCCCCAGCCGCCATCGGCCTCCTGCTCGACCGTGTACTGCGGAGGCGAGATGTGGAACATGATCTGCACCAGGCATCCGTTGGTCCACTGGCGGATGACCTCGTCGATCATGTGGTCGCGGAACGGAACGGTGCGGCCGGTGAGGAAGTCTGCGCTGTACAGCGCCGGGTACACGCCGGTCTCCCGTGCGACTCGCCGATGCAGGACATCCGTCTCCATCGGTTCCTCGTACGGGTAGTCGTGATGCATGGCGGAGAGGATGCGCCCGCCGTGTCCTCCCGCGAGATAGGCCGGAACCTGGACTCGCGGCGGCAGGTTCCGAATGTGCAGTGTCAGCTGGGCCTCGTCTCGCTCGGCAGCGCCCGCCGCATCGATCGCCAGTATCCGAACCTCGGTGATCGTGACTTCGCCGTCTCGCAGGAAGTCGCCCTTCGGCGAGAACCGCCCGACGCTGGAGGCGAGCACTGTCTCATCGCTCGACTGGAAGCGGATGAGCACGATGCTCTCGAACCCGGGCAACCCTGATGTCCTCAACGCCGCAACGAGGTTCCCGACCCCGTCCGCGATGATCGCAGACGGGGCCGGGACGTGTTCCGTACCTGTCACAGCAGGATGACCAGGACCCTCGACGGGCTGGTCGCCGCGGCCACTGTGGCGTCGCCGGCGAACTTCGCGGTGACGGTGTGGATGCCGCGCTTCAGCTTGGGCAATGTGATTGTCGCCTTGCCCTTCGAATCCACCGTCGCAGTGACCGTCTTGCCGTCAACGGTGACGTGCACGGTTCGACCCGAGGTCGCCGCCTTCGTGTCGAGCTGCACCGTCGCCTTCACGGTGAGGACCGACAGCGAGATGGGCGTCGAGAGCTTCAGGCCGAGTGTGGCCGCGTACACGACGACGACCGCACCGCTTGTCGCGGTGGCTGACACCGACTCACGGTGCGCAGTCACGACGACAGTGAGCGACGCGCCCTGGTCGCCACTGGCGACCTTGTAGCTGAGAGCCGTGGCCGAAGCGATGTCGACTCCGTTCCGCTGCCACTGATAGGTGAACGTCACGTCGGTCGAGTCCCACGTGCCCGGCTGCGCTGTCAGCGTCTTGCCCACCGCCGGGCTCCCGGTGATCGACGGGGCGACGGTGTTGACCGGCGCCTGAGGGCCGGCATCCGTGAGCATGGTGGTCACGTCGTCGACGAGGAGCGCACCGGCACCTGACCCGCCGAGGTAGAACGCGTACTGCGTGACCTGGGTGAGGTCGAGCTGGCCCTCTCCTGCCCATGCGGGCGGGGCGAACTGGTCGAAGTCGACGCTGTAGTGGGTCCAGTCAGCGGATGCGACAGGCACGTCCGCCTCCCAGTAGGCGCCAGCTGCGACGAACTGCACGCTCAGTGTCTGTCCCGGAACTGCCTGGGCGTCGAAGGCGATGCCGCGGTAGCCCCACCAGCTCTGGGTCGAGGGGAGCGTGCGGACCACGCCTGCGTAGCCGGGACCGGACAGGTCGTAGGCGAAGGACGCCGCTGCGCTACCGGTACCGGGGTTCGCCGTCTTCGTGGCGGCGACAGGGCCGCCTCCCGTGTTCCGCGGATAGGCAGCCGCCAGGGCAGCATCATCCGTGTAGGACTCGAAGTCATCGATCACGAGGGTGGTGGTCGGCAGTTCCGCCGTGGAGAAGGACGCAACGTTCGGCGACCCGACGGTCTGTCCGTACCCGTTGAACGCGGTGACCTGCCAGTAGTACGTGGTGCCGGGTGCCAGTTCAGCGTCCACTGCGAAGCTTGGTGCGGTGATCGCGTCCGACTGCTCCACGACGTCATCGAGCTCGACATCGCGAGCGACAGTCACCCGGTAGTAAGCCGCGTCCGTGGCGCTCGACCAGGTCAGCTTCGGTGCGGCGGTGATGCCGGCGGCTCCGTCCGCGGGTGCGGTGACGGTGAACTCACCGGGCGCTGCTGGCTGCGGCGCGTTGGGCGAGTACAGGGTGAGCTGACCGATCTGCGGTGTCCACACCTGACCCTGGGCACCATCCCATGAGATCTTCAGGTGGTTGATGTTCTCCAAACCCCGCAGGCTGTAGTCGAACTTCTTCCAGTTGCCCGAGCCTCCAGTGATCTGCGGCGTCAGCACTGCCCAGTCGCTTCCGTCAGCCGACCCGGAGACGACGACGGGGATGACGGGCTGGTCCGGCCAGTACCACGCGGTGAAGTCAGCGCCCGAGATGCCGTCGTAGGTCCACGCGAGGCTGGCCGGGTCTGCGCTGTCTCGTTTCGCCCGGCCGCTGTCGCCACCGAACTGGGCCGGGTTGCCTCCGTCGATCGACAATGCGCCGGTGTGCTCGGACGTGAGGGAGAAATCGTTGAGCGGGTCGACCAGAGCGGCGCGGTCCGCCGCGCCGATGATCGTCGTCCGAGCGAGCGCGACTCCGGAGTCGGAGGCCCAGCGCACACGCACCTGGTCGCCTACGAGACCTGTGGCCGTGACCAGTTCACCGTCGTCGACCGCCGCACCGTCGAGTGCGACATCCGTCCACGTCGACCCGTCGACACTGGATGCGACATGCAGATCTCCGGAGGAACCCGAGTCGAGGAGGAACGAAGCGCTCCGCGCTCCCGCGACGGTCCACGTGACGGTGGCATCGCCTTCGTCGGCGACGGCCTGCGCGTGGGTGGGAGTCGCAGCGATGCGGACATTCTCCGCAGAGGACGCGAGGCTGAGGGTGTCGAGTGCATCGACGAGCACGGCGGAGCCGGCAGGAACCGTGACGACGTCGGATACGGACGAGCCGGATGCACCCGCCTTCGTCGCGGTGACTCGGTACTGCACGTCGCCAGCGGCTTCGAGGTCGAGTACCGGGGATGCCTCGGCGGGGACGTTCGCGATGGCCGTCCAGGTGGCTCCATCGATGGAGCGCTCGACGGCGTAGGTGGCCGCAGCGGCGACTCCGCGCCACGCGATCGAGTTGATGCCGTTCGTTGTCGTGACCTGTGTGATGAGCGGTTCGTCGAGGACGACTGTTCCGGTAGCGGATCCGAGTGCCTCGGAGTATGCCTCGATCGCAGCGACCTGGGATCGCATCTTCTCCGTGGTTCCGGGGTAGTGCAACGTGAAGCCGTCGTCGTGTTCGACGAAGCCGCCGCGATCGTTGTGGCCGAACAGCGACCAGAGCATCATTCCGGTGACGTGGGGGTTGTCGACAAGCGGATTGAGAAGGTCTCCGGATGCGGAGTTGGATCCGTACTCTCCAGCGATGTAGACCTTGCCGGCGTCGGTGATGGTCGCTGCATCGGCGGCGACCTTCGTTGCCGTCGGCGGGTAGTAGTGGACATCGACGATGTCCACACCGGGCGCGACGAGGGTATCGGGATCGATGTCGAAGCGCCGGCCCGCCGAGACGAGCTGTTGGGGTGCGCGTTCCTTGATGAAGGCAGCCTGGTTCGCGATCCAGTCGGGGGTCATGCCCTCGAGTTCGTTACCGAGCTCCCACGCCATCACGGTGGGGTCGTCGACATAGCGCAGGCCGGTGAGGGCGTTCGTGCGGGTGAGGATGTGATCGACGTAGTCGTCGAAGGCGGCGATGGATGCCGCATCCGTGTAGAAGTCGTCAGGTTCGAGGCCTAGAGGTGCCGTGAAGTCGCGCTGGCCTCCGTGGTAGTAGGCCCACTCGTCAGTGAGCGGGAGTACGAACCGGATTCCGATGGAGCCGGCGTAGGCGATGGCGAAGTCGATCGTGGCGAAGGAGTCGTCGTTGTACTCCCCGAGCGCGGGCATGAGCGCCAGCGGGTTGGCATCTCCTTGACTGGTGGAGGTCATCATGTGCGAGCGCACCACCGTCAGCCCCATCTCCTTGGCCGTGTCCAGTGCGTTCTTGATGCGGAAGAACGTGGGGTAGTCGACCCCGCCCACGTTCTCGTCGAGGCCCAGCCAGTAGGCGTTCGCTCCGTTGAAACGGAAGGTCTGCCCTCCGAGTTTCAATTGACTTCCGTCGCGTGTGACGAACTCGGTGTTCACTGTGCTCCAGTCGTTCTCGGCGGCGGCCGCCGGTGTGGCAATGAGGACCCCGGCCACGAGGGCGCCTGCAGCGAGCAGACCACCGAGCGCGCGGATCCGTGTGGTTGTGTGCATGTTCGTCTCCTTCGACGGGATGCCGGGGGGCGACGGCCCTCCGGCGGTGACATGGTCAGCCGGCAGCTGCGAGTGGAACCGTGCTGGCTCCGGTGGTGCTGTTGACGCGGATGGATGCGAGCTGGAGGGCTCCGAGGATGCCGGAATGGTCCCCGAGGCGTGGCGGCACCACGAATGCATCCGGCTCCGTCGCCGGATGCGCGGAACCGAGAGCGCCGTTGATCTCCCGGACCATCGCTGAGCGCGCGGCCGTGAGCATCCCCTCGATCTTCAGAACGCCGCCGCCGAGGACTATGCGCTGAGGAACGAGGGAGTACACCACGGTGGCGAGCAGCTGGCCGAGATAGTAGGCCTCGAGAGCCACCGCCAGAGCGTGGTCGGTGCCCAACGACCGGGTGGGCCGCTTCCACCGCGCCGACATCGCGGGGCCGGAGGCCAGCCCCTCGATGCAGTCGCCGTGAAATGGGCAGACGCCAGGAAAGAAGTCGTCTGGATGTCGACGAACGGGCAGGTGACCGAGTTCGGGGTGGCCAGTGGCAGAGACCGGAACGCCCGACAGGATTGCCCCGACGCCGATTCCCGTACCGACGGTGACATACGCGGCGTCGCTCAGCCCGGCTGCTGCACCGTACGCCGCCTCACCCAGTGCTGCGCCGGTGACGTCGGAGACAAGGGTCATCGGACGACCGCCGATCAGATCGGATAGCCCGGTGTCGCCCCACCCGGGCTTCGTCGTGGCGGTGATGCTCCCGAATCGAGGAGACGATGGGTCGAGGTCGAGGGGGCCGAACGAGGCGAATCCGACTGCGTCGATCCGGTCGACTCGCGCATCGAGGAACTCGCGGATCCGCGCCCCGGCGACCGCAGGCGTCGACGTGGGGAGCTCGATGACATCGACGAGCTCGCTGGGAGCGGAGTTCTCGGCGAGACCGCAGATGATCTTGGTGCCCCCGGTCTCGACGCCGGCGATCATCCCTGGATCTCCCGAACAATGTCGTTCGCGGCGCGGAGGATCGCCCCGCCGACAGCGAGAGCAGCAACGTCGAATGCCGGAATCCCGTCGTCCCGGCGGGTGGAGACCGTGAAGGTGTGACTTTCACCCGGCAGAAGAGTGATGAGCTGGTCGTCAGCCACAAGCGCATCACCGGCGAGACCGACGAGTTCGGCCAGGCGGTCAGTGAAGAGAATGAGGTCGATCAGAATGCTCTCGGCATGAACGGTCACCGCTAGGCCCTGT
The DNA here is from genome assembly GCA_001423545.1 of Leifsonia sp. Leaf325. Taxonomy (GTDB): domain Bacteria; phylum Actinomycetota; class Actinomycetes; order Actinomycetales; family Microbacteriaceae; genus Orlajensenia. Next base: position 1,062,220 of record LMOK01000003.1, on the reverse strand, counting down.
GACGTCGCAGCCACGCTCGTCGTCCAGGCAGCGCGCGGGGCAGAGGCCGCGCGGTCCGGAACGAACGACCAGGTCGCTCGGTGCTCACCGGCGTCGACGACGAGAATCTCCCCCCGAGGATCGTCGGCGACCGACAGTTCAGCGCCCAGCTCGACGTGGACGTTCTCGTCCGATCCCACACGAAGTTCCAGAACGGCGGACGCACGCTCGGTCCCGTCCATCTTGAGTCGACGAACGGTGACGGGCGTGGTCCACGTGTCGGCGGAATCGTTGACGGCCACCAGTTCGAGTCCGGCCTTCCCGGAGGGGTTCTGGGTACCTCCGGGCTGGACTGGCTGAATTGTCAGGAGGCGCGGCGCGAACGAGCGTCGGAGCGCAAACCAGAGTGGCTTCTCGATCCCGTCTGAATCCACAGCCGACCAGCTCAGCACCGGCCAGCAGTCATTGAGCTGCCAGATGATCACCCCGGCACAGCGGTCTCGGCTGCGCAGCCACTCAGTACCGGTCTTCTCGGCTCGTGCCTGTACCAACTGCGTGTGGAACACCCAGTCGTCTTGCGTCTCAGGCGTCGGGAAGTACGGCTGGACTCCCCTGGCCAGCTTGTGCATCCCCTCGGAGGCGCGCATGTGATGAGCGACCTGAGGATTGCTGGGAAGGAGGGGACCATCCGTGACCACCTTGCGGAGAGTGGTGGCGGCTGGCGGCGCACACCAGCCCATCTCTGAGACGAAGGCCGGTTCGCTCGCGCGGTACTCTGCCGCATCCCGGTTGTTCCAGATGTCCCACAGGTGCGTCGGGCCGGAGGAGTGATCGTTCGCCTGGGCGCCCGGAATGGTCGACCACGGGCTATTGGGGAGGTACGGGCGCGTCGGATCGAGTTCAGCCACGACGGATGGCAGGAGCTCTGTGAAGAACCCACCGCCCCAGCTTCGTTCCTCGCCGAGCGTGTCCTGCCAGCCCCACTCCTCATAGCCCCAGACGCATTCGTTGCCGCCGCACCAGATCGACACGGAGGCGTGGCTCGAGAGTCGAGCGACAGCTTGCTCGGCCTCAGTACGGATCAGCTCTGCCATGCCGCCGGTCTCGTCGTATCCGGCGCAGGCGAATAGGAAGTCGTGCCAGACGAGCAGGCCACGACGGTCGCAGCCGTCGAGGAACTCCTCCGTGGCGAAATAGCCGCCACCCCAGATGCGCAGCAGGTTCGCGTTCCCGTCAACAGCCTGATCGAGGCGTTGCGAGATGCGCTCCTCCGTGACCTCTGAGATGAAGGGGTCTTCCGGGATCCAGTTGTAGCCACGGATGCGGATGCGTCGCCCATTGACGAGGATCGCCCACTGCTCGCCGACAGTATCGGGCGTTGTCACCGTTCGGACGGAGCGGACCCCGACGGATCGCTGCCAGCTGTCGAGGGTCGCGCCCTCGGATCCGAGGAGCTCGACGGTCAGCTCGTAGAGCGGCTGTTCCCCGTAGCCGACGGGCCACCAGAGCTGCGGGTCGGTCACCTCGAGGGGAACTGCGGTGTCGCCAGCGCTGACGAGTGCGCCAGCCCGGGCGACGACATCGCCCGCCGGCGATCGAAGGGTCGCAGCGACGCGCAGGTTGTCCCCGCTGATCAGGGCATCGGCCAGCTCAACACGTGCGACGACGTTGACAATCGCGCTGGTGTGGTCATCGGAAAGCGTGACGAGCGGGCGGACGTGTTCGATGCGGCCTGTCCATGTCTCGATTGCGATGGGCTGCCAGATGCCGGCTGTGACGTAATGCGGCCCCCAGTCCCAACCGAAGTTGCACGCGCTCTTCCGGATGTACGGGTAGGGCTCGTCGTACGGCGTCGGCAGAGGTCCGAAGGTACGCTCACGCTCAGCGGCGGTCGCCCAAGCGGAGTCGAAGACCACCTCGATTCGGTTCTGGCCTGCGATCAAGTGCTGCCGCACGTCCCAGCGATAACGAATGTGCTGGTCGTGCGTCTTCGCGATGAGATCCCCGTTGACGAATACGCTCGCCACTGTGTCCAGGCCGTCGGCAACGAGCTCGGTGACACCGTCGGCGGGCTGCCAGTCGAACGTGCGCGAGTAGCTCCATCGCGAGTGGCCGATCCACATCTGGTCGAGCTCGCGGAGTGCGACATCCGGATCCGAGAGCAGACCGGCGTGCATCAGGTCTGTGTGCACCTGTCCGGGAACGAAGGCGTCGATCTCCGCTCCCGAAACGTGTGCGGGGGCATCGGCTCCGCCATCGAGAAGACGGAGGTTCCACGCGCCACCGAGGTCCAGGCGACTGCGGAGGATTTCGGGCGCGCTTGCGTTTTCGATGAGGGTCATGTGGCTGCTCCTGATGGCCCGGCCAGGGCGTCCCGCCGGCACTGCCTGCATCGATGCAGGGGCCGACGGACTGGTGGGACGGCTTTGTTCTCGGATCAGGATGCCGACACGCGAACCCGCATGTCAAGACCTTTGATGATTAATTTATGAAACTGCATTCGGTGGCCCGGTCGTCGAACGCTGCACCAGGGCCGCACGATCGGCTCGGACCATCCCGGCCGGTCGTCCATGGATCGCGTTGACGATCGACTTCGCCGCAAGCTCACCGACGCCCTGCACGTCGTGGCTCATCGCCGACAATGGCGGTGTTGCCAGTTGACACAATGCCGAGTCATCCCAGGCGAGTAAGGACAGCTGGCCGGGCACGGAGATGTCGAGCGCCTGCGCTGAGCGAAGGCCGCCGATCGCCATCAGGTCGTTGTCGAACACGATTGCTGTCGGACTCTCAGCTGCCTTCGCCAACGCCTGGACCGCGTCGAACCCGGACCTCTCCGAATAGTCGCACTCGATGCGCACGCGCTCCAGACCCAGGTCACTGGCCGTGGCATCGAAGCTGGCGTTTCTGAGGAGCGTGTGCGCCATCGTCGACGGGCCGGAGACATGAGCGATGCGGGCGTGACCGAGCCCAGCCAGATACCGGACGGCATCCGCCATGGCCAGGTCGTCTTCGGTCCATACGGTCTCGAGACCGCCGCCGGACACCGGATCGCTGATGGCGACCGCCGGAAGCTCGAGGCGACGGACGAGATCGATGCGTGGGTCTCCGGGGGACAGATCAACGAGGAGCACTCCTGCCACGTGACCGTCGTTGGCCCATCGCTCGTAGCACGCGATCTCTTCTTCCCGGGTGGGCAGCACGTGCATAAGGACGGCCCGGCCGAGCGGGCGCAACACTCGCTCCGCGCCGGCAACGAGCTCGTGGAAGTAGGGTTCGTCACCGAGCACTTCGGCAGGGCGCGCCAGCACGAGACCGATCGGTCGCGGATGCGTCTCTGCGTCCATGGCCATGCCTTCCTGTCGGTCGGGCGTGCGCTGCTCAGCGCGAATCCTCAACTAACCTACTTGCATCCACGTCGCCCGCTCAGGGGGACTCGGCACGATTCGGAAGTGACATCGATGGCGCGACGCGAGACGGCGGTCGGCCCCGGAAGTCGGGCTGTCATCGTCGACCTCATCCGATCCGCTGGACCGATCAGCCGTGCCGAACTCACCGAGGCAACAGGCCTGACGCAGCCGTCGATCTCGAATATCGTGCGCCGGCTCATCGACGACGGTGTCGTTCGTGAGACCGGCGCCACGGTCGCCACCGGCGGGAAGCCACGCTCGTTGCTGACGATCAACTCGCGCGCGCTTTTCGGAATCGGCATCCAGCTCGGCGTGGAGAGCGCAGTCTGCATCGCGACCGATACGACCGGCGGGGTGTTCGGCCGCCAACTCTTCGATGGAGCCGGCACGGGCGAGCCGCAGGAAGTCATCCAACGCCTGGCCAACGACTACCGCGGGTTCCTCGCCGGGCTGGGCATCGACGAATCCCGCGTCGCCGGGCTCGCGATCGTGACTCCCGGACCCATCGACCTCGAGCGCGGTCTGCTGATCGGCCCGCCATCGATGCAGCGCTGGGTGGATTTCCCTCTCCGTGACGCTCTCGCCGAGCTCGTAGCAGTCCCGGTGCTCGTCGACAACGACTCGGCGGCGTCGGCTCTCGGCGAGTTCTGGAGTCGGCAGATCTCCCGTGAAGCCACGTACGCGAGCATCTACATGGGCAGCGGGATCGGCGCCGGGATCGTTGCCGGAGGCGCGCTGTACCGCGGAGCCAGTTCGAACTCGGCCGAGCTCGGCCACATCTCCATCGACTCCGACGGCATCGAGTGCTTCTGCGGGAACCGAGGATGCCTCGAGCGCTACGCAGCACCGCCGGCCGTCGTGGCCGCAGCCAGAGCAGACCGAGAACTCTCCGACGACCTCGGACTCGACTCGGATGACGAGCGCTCCTTCGATGCCATTGCACGCGCTGCCGTGCAAGGCCACCCACGGGCCCTGGCGCTGATCGAGACGTCCGCTGAGCAGATGGCGGTCGCCACGCTCAGCCTCGTGAATCTCGTCGACGTGGACCGCATCACCCTTGCGGGCTGGGGCTTCGCGATCGCGGGGTCGATCTACGCTCGGGCGATCCGCTCGGCGTTGACCGAACGCGCCTTCGCTCGTCGGGCCCACGGAGTTGCGGTCGAGCTTTCAAGCAACCCTCGCGACACCGCGGCGGTCGGCGCAGCCGCGCTCATCCTTCAGAGCTCACTGGCGCCCGGCCACGGGCCGAGCATGGTCCGACCAGCCTGACCTGCGCCGCCGACCGGCGTGGCGACGGCTGCGCCCACCTCGTGATGACTCTTGAACCTTGTTTATATAAATTACTAATATAAGTCTTGACATGAGCGGCCACCGCCCTTCACTCTTGTCACTGCGGATCACCTGATCCCATGCACCTGTCGAAGACGACACGAGGAGTATCCCCACCATGGCAAAGAAGCATCTGTTGGCGGTGGGCGCATTCACCGCGCTCACGGCACTCCTGGCCGGTTGCGCACCGGCAGGCAATGACAGCGGAACCGACGGCGAGATCACCGGTGAGATCACCGTTCTCACCAACCGCACGGACCTGGTCGACACCGTTCTGCCGGAGTACGCCGAGAAGTTCGAAGAGAAGTACCCGGGAACATCGGTGAAGTTCGAGGGCATCACCAACTACGACAGCGACGTCACAACGCGCCTCGGCGGCGGAGAGTACGGGGACGTGCTCGCCCTGCCGAACGGATTGGCAGCCAACCAGTACGCCGAGTTCTTCGAGCCGCTGGGATCGACGGAAGACCTCGCTGAGAAATGGCGCTTCGTCGGCGAGACCGCCTTCGACGGGCAGAGCTACGGTCTCTCCCTCGGCGGTGTCGCCTCCGGCCTCGTCGTGAACAAGCAGGTCTGGGAAGACGCCGGCATCACCGAGCCGCCGACCACGACCGAGGACTTCCTCGCCGGTCTGAAGGCGATCAAGGAATCCACCGACGCCATCCCGTATTACACCAACTACAAGGACGGCTGGCCCGTCACGTTCTTCGACAACGAGCGCGCCATCCTGAACGATCTGAAGATCCAGGAGGAGTTCCCCGAGCAGAAGGCGCCCTGGGCTGATGGAGAGTACGCCGCCATCACTGACAGGCTCCTCTTCGACATCGTGCGCGACGGCTACTCCGAAGAGGACCCACTGACCACGAACTGGGAGCAGTCCAAGCCCGACCTCGCCACCGGAAAGATCGCCAGCATGCTGCTCGGCTCGTGGGCTGTGCCGCAGATGCAGGCCGCTGCCGAGGAAGCTGGGGCCGACCCGACCGATATCGCCTTCTGGCCGTTCCCGTACCAGACCGATGGCACCTTCCACTCCAAGATCTCGGGTGACCGCAACAGTGCCGTGAGCAAGAACTCCGAGAACAAGGCGACCGCGAAGGCGTGGCTCGAATGGTTCGCCGGCGAGTCCGGATACGCGCAGGAGCAGGGATCCATTCCCCCGTTGAAGGACAGTGACCTGCCCCAGGCCATCCAAGACTTCGCTGGCAGCGGCGTCGAGCTGGTCGAGCTCCCGCCGGCCGTCGAGAATGCGGGCAAGGAAGCACAGATCTTCAAGGCGGCCGAGATCGATGGCACCATCTACCGCCAGCAGCTGATCGACGTCGCGCGCGGCGCCGCGGGCGGCGACTGGACCTCGTTCACCGACGACCTCAACAAGCGCTGGGCCGCGGCCCAGGCGGACATCATGGGCTGATCAGCCGGATCGTCCAGCATCGAATCGCAATAAACAGCCCACACCGTGGTGCGCTATCGAATGGAAGAACTGTGAGCACGACCGAATCCCAACCATTCGATGGCGCGCCCGGCGTGCTGCTCGAGGAGGCGAAACGCTTACCTCGCGGCACGACGGCCAGCCCCCGCAGGCTCCGGCTCCGAGGCCGTAACCGGCTGACGCCTTGGCTCTATCTCCTGGTGGCCCTCGCCCTGCTGATCACCTTCACCTACATCCCCGTGGCGAACATGATCGCCTACAGCTTCACGAACTGGGACGGGTTCAGCTCCAAGCGCGACTTCATCGGGTTCGACAACTACCTCAAGGTCTTCACGGATCCGAAGTACTGGCAGGTGTTCCTCGTCAGCCTGTACTACTTCTTCGCCTCGTTCATCCAGATCGCGATCGCCCTCTACTTCGCGACGATCCTGTCGTTCCAGACCAGGTTCCGGAACTTCTTCAAGGGCGTGCTCTTCTTCCCGTACCTCCTCAACGGCGTGGCGGTCGGATTCGTCTTCCTCTACCTCTTCCAGCCGAACGGAACCCTCGACACGGTTCTGGGCTACTTCGGCGTGCAGGACACCCCGCACTGGATCGGCGACCCGCAGCTGGCGAACATCTCGCTTGCGGGCACATCGGTCTGGCGTTTCACGGGGTTGAGCTTCGTGCTGTTCCTTGGTGCCATCCAGTCGATTCCCGGAGAGCTCTACGAGGCGGCGGACCTCGATGGCGCCAACCGGTGGCAGCAGTTCCGCTACATCATCGGCCCCGGTATCAAGCGCATCATCAGCCTGTCGTTCATCCTCGCCATCGCGGGCAGCCTCTCGGTCTTCGAGATCCCATTCGTCATGACGGGCGGCGCGAACGGCACCACGACCTTCGTGATCCAGACCATCCAGACGGCATTCACCTTCCAGCGTGTGGGTCTCGCCTCCGCCATGGCCGTCGTCCTGCTGATCCTCGTCCTGATCGTGACCTGGGTGCAGCGCAAGATCGTTCCCGATGAAGATGTGAGCCTGAGTTGAAGAATTCATTCGTGGCGACCGGCAAGTACGGATCGCTCATCATCGCCACCATCGTGGTGCTCGTCCCGCTCATCGTCGTGTTCTTCGCAGCGTTCAAGACTCGCGGCGAATACGGCACGACCGGCCCGCTCGCGCCTCCCTCGAACTGGTTCAACTTCGAGAACTTCGCCACGGCCTTCACGAGCGGCCACATGCTGCTCGGGTTCTGGAACACGGCGTTCATCCTCGTGTTCGCCGTGGTCGGCACCGTCCTCATCGGAACCATGACCGCATACGCCCTGGATCGCTTCGACTTCAAGGGCAAGCGGCTGGTGTTCTTCCTCTTCCTCGCCGCCACCCTCGTGCCGGGCGTGACGACGCAGGTCGCGACCTTCCAGATCGTCAAGGGCCTCGGGCTCGTTAACACCCCGTGGTCGGCGATCATCCTGTACATGGGCACCGACATCGTGTCGATCTACATCTTCGTGCAGTTCATGCAGTCCATCCCGAAGAGTCTCGACGAGGCCGCTCTCGTCGACGGAGCGTCACGGTTCACGATCTACCGCAAGATCATCCTTCCGCTGCTCGCGCCCGCGATCGCGACGGTGGTGATCATCAAGGGCATCGCGATCTACAACGAGTTCTACATCCCGTTCCTGTACATGCCGAGCCGTGAGCTGGCCGTCATCTCCACTGCGCTGTTCAACTTCAAGGGGCCGTACGGCGCGCATTGGGAAGTGATCGCGGCCGGCACCATGATCGTGATCCTGCCCACCATCATCCTGTTCCTGATCCTGCAGCGCTGGATCTACAACGGCGTCACCGCCGGTGCGACGAAGTGACGACCGCGACTCCGGATGCCGCGAGCTTTCCGCCCAGCTTTCTTATCGGCACCGCCACCGCCGCCTATCAGATCGAGGGTGCCGCGGCCGAAGACGGTCGCAGCCCATCCATCTGGGATACCTTCAGCCATACGGCCGGGCGGGTTCTGAACGGCGACACGGGGGACGTGGCCGACGATCACTACCACCGCTGGGAAGCGGACCTCGACCTGATGGCCGAGCTCGGCGTGCAGGCGTACAGGTTCTCCCTCTCCTGGTCTCGAGTGCTGTCGCGCGGTGGCGGCCCCGTGAATCAGGAGGGCCTCGACTTCTACGACCGACTCGTCGACGGCCTCGTCTCACGCGGCATCGCCCCCATCGCGACGCTCTACCACTGGGATCTCCCGCAGACCCTCGAAGACGACGGAGGGTGGACGAACCGGGAGACCGCGTTCCGGTTCGCAGACTTTGCGGCATCCGTCGCCCCAGTTCTGGGCGATCGGGTGCACACCTGGCTCACCCTGAACGAGCCGTGGTGCGCTGCTTTCCTCGGCTACGCGGCCGATGTGCACGCCCCGGGTCGCAACCGGCCGGCCGACGGCCTGACCGCCGCGCACCACCTGAATCTCGGTCACGGGCTGGCCGTGCCCGAACTCCGACGCCTCAGCAGCGGCAGTCCCGACGTGTCTGCCACGTTGAACATCCATCTCGTGAAACCGGCGCCCGGCGCGTCGGAAGAGGCAGTGCAGCGGATCGATCGGGTCGGCAATCAGGTCTGGCTCGGGCCGATGCTGCGCGGCGCGTATCCCGCCGAGCTGTTGGACGACACCTCCGGCGTGACTGATTGGTCGTTCGTACAGCCCGGCGACGAAGCCCACATCCACCAGCCGCTCGACCTGCTCGGCCTGAACTACTACCTGCCGATGGTCGTGCGGATGCCCGGCGAAGGCCCGGCCGACTCCGCCGCGCACGGCATCGCCGGCAACGCCTGGCCAGGCAGCGAACACGTGCAGTTCATCCAACCCGAAGGACCGACAACGGCGATGGGCTGGGTCATCGAACCTGACGGGCTCGAAGCACTGCTGGTGAAGATGCATGACGACCACGGGCTTCCGCTGATGATCACGGAGAACGGAGCCGCGTTCCACGACGTGGTCCTCGACGGACGGGTCGACGACATCGAACGCATCGACTTCCTGCGGCGGCATTTCGACGCCGCCCGCCGCGCCATCGACCGTGGAGTCGATCTGCGCGGTTATCTCGTCTGGTCCTTCCTCGACAACTTCGAGTGGGCGTTCGGCTACGACCGCCGCTTCGGCATCGTGCACGTGGATTTCGACACCCAGGTGCGCACGCCGAAGGCGAGTGCCACCTGGCTGTCCGAGCTCATCAGTTCGCGGCGGCTCTCGTGACGACGGCGACACGAGGCACGGCGATGCCGGCTGGCCGCGGACCGTCTCCATGGCGCTGATCGACTGCCGGTACTTCTCCGACGTGCTCGGCCTGTCGACGAGCGCGATGGTCATTCTCCCGCAGCGGCCCGAGCGGCAGGTCGGCACGACGTCGACCGGAACTCCCGGCCCGCTTCCCGTGCTCTACCTTCTGCATGGAATGGGCGACGACCACACCGCGTGGACCCGTCGCACTTCGATCGAGCGCTACGTCGCCGAGCTCGGGCTGGCCGTGGTGATGCCGAACGCGCACCGCAGCTATTACACGGATCAGGTGACAGGCTACGACTTCTTCACCCACGTCACCGAGGAGCTTCCCTCCGTCATGGGCGAGTTGTTCCCGCTCACGCGCGACCCGGCCGAGACCTTCGTCGCCGGGCTGTCGATGGGCGGCTACGGCGCTCTGAAGTGGGCCCTGCGCAAGCCGGGGTCGATCGCTGCGGCGGCGAGCCTGTCGGGCGGACTCGATGTCATCGGCCGACCCGGGACGCCGGAGTGGCTGGCCACCTTCGGGTCAGTGCGGCGCGCTGCGGCGCACGGTGACGATCTCCTCCACCTCGCCGAGACGATCGACCCCGCCGCCTGCCCACCTCTGTTCCAGTGGTGCGGGATCGACGACCAGAACCACGCCGAGAACACTCGCTTCCGCGCCGTGGGTGAACGTCGCGGCCTGCCGCTGACGTATGCGGAGAGTCGTGGCGACCACAACTGGGAGCACTGGGACGAACAGATCCAGCGAGTGCTCGAGTGGCTGCCGCTTCACACCCGACCTTGACCCTGTCGCCACCGGTGGCAGAGCGCTCGCGCATACGCGCCGGCGACAGAAGAACGGAAGGAACAACGATGAAGTTGCGACACCGCCCCACGATGATGGCGCTGCTCGGCACCGCCCTCCTCGCCACCCTCGCGACCGGGAGCCTCGTGCATCCGGCGCCGGCAGAAGCCCTGCCGCCCACCTCCAAGGCCGCCGCGATCAGTTACCTCAGCTCCATCGCCGGATCGAACATCGTGTCGGGCCAGCACAACAAGGAACCTGCGAGCGCGCCAGCTCAGTACACCCAACAGGTGAAGGACGTCACCGGCCAGTATCCGGGCCTGTGGGGCGGTGACATGATGTTCCGCTCCGACGACATCAACAACCGTCAGCGTGTGATCGATCAGGCGAAGACCGAGTGGGCGAACGGCTCCCTCGTCGCCCTGACCTGGCACGCCTGCTCCCCGACGGTGTCGAGCAGTTGTGAGTTCGCCGGCGGCGTGAACACGAGCATCAGCAACTCCCAGTTCAGTGACATCGTCACCGGCGGCACCGCGTTGAACACGACCTGGCGCCAGCGCATGGCTGCCGTCGTGCCTTACCTGCGCCAACTCAAGGACGCCGGAATCCCGGTCCTCTGGCGACCGTTCCACGAGATGAACGAGACCTGGAACTGGTGGGGAGGGCGACCCGGCGTCAACGGCGGCGCCAAGATCTACCAGCAGATGCGCGACTACTTCGACAGCCAGGGCCTCGACAACCTCATCTGGGTATGGAATGTGCAAGACAACCCGGCCGGCGGATGGGCCAACTACTACCCGGGCAACTCCTACGTCGACGTCGTCTCTCTCGACGCCTGGTACAAGAACTACCCGAGCGCCGCCGACTATCAGCAGATGCAGACGATCGCAGGCAGCAAGCCCATCGCGATCGCCGAAATGGGCAAGGTGCCGGATGCGGCCTTCCTGTCGAGCCAGCCCCGATGGAGCTACTTCATGCTCTGGTCGGAGCAGCTGCGCGGTAACAACACGAATGCGGAGATCCAGAACACCTACTTCAACGCCCGAGTGCTGAACCAGGGTGAGGTGAACCTCGGCGGGGGCACGACTCCCCCTACCGCTCGGACCGGATCGATCGTCGGCCTGGCGGGCAAGTGCGTCGACGTCGCGGCATCAGGCACGTCCAACGGAACGGCAGTACAGCTCTACACCTGCGCCAGCGGTCTGGCCCAGACCTGGACCATCTGGACCGACGGGACCATCCGGAACCCGAATTCGGCCAAGTGCATCGACGTCGCCGGCCAGGGCACCGCGAATGGCAGCCTCATCCAGATCTGGGATTGCAACGCCAGCGGAGCCCAGAACTGGACGTACGACACCGCGACGCAGAGGCTGCGCAACCCGCAGTCCGGGCGGTGCCTCGACGTCACCGGGCAGAACTCGGCCAATGGCACCCGCCTGCAGCTCTGGGATTGCAACACGCAGGTCAACCAGCGCTGGACTCTCCCCAGCTGAGACGAGTGACGGGATCGCGTGCTCGCGGTCCCGTCAGCACCTCCGAACTCACCATGAAGGACCTGACACAATGACGACGACCCACCACGGCACCACGCTCGACCCCGTCCGCTTGCTCCGCAGCGGACTGCGTCCGGCACGTGCCCGGCTCGTGGCGGCATCCGCTGCCTTCATCGTCAAGGACAGTCCGCTGTGGATCCTGCCCCTCGTCACCGCATCCGTCATCGACGCCCTCGTCGAAGACCACGAACCGTCTGCGCTCATCATGCCGGCGACCTTGGCCGCCATCGCGATCCTCGCGAACGTGCTCGCGAACTCGGTGTACGTGCGCAACTACTCGAGCGCCGTCCGACAGTTCGGAGCCCTCCTGCGCGAGGAGCTCGCCACCCGACTGCAGCAGCTGTCGATCGGCTACCACGCCCGCTCGAGCGCAGCCGTGATGCAGACCAAGGTCGTGCGCGACGTCGAGAACATCGAACTGATGCTGCAGCAGTCGTTCGGCCCCGTGCTCAGCGCGTTCACGATCCTCGTCGGTGCCGGCATCGCGACCGCGTTGCGAGTCCCCCAGTTCCTCCCCGTTTTCGCCCTGACGGTTCCTCTGGCCGCGGCCCTGATCACCTGGCTGCGGCGACGGACCGGACCGAGCAACGAGGCCTTTCGGCTCAGTGTCGAAGACATGTCGTCGCGGGTGAGTGAGATGTCATCGCTCCTCGAGGTGACCCGGGCGCACGGGCTGGAGAAGGTGTCGGTTCAACGCGTCATCGACACGTCGCAGGACGTGCAGCGCGCTGGCATGTCGCTCGACCGACTGAACGGGCGATTCGGCGCGCTCTCCTGGAGCAGTTACCAGCTGCTGACCCTCGGATGCCTCTTCGGTGCGGCCCTCGTCTCGATCACCGGCCTCATCGACATCAGCGTGGGCGACGTCGTGCTGCTCAGCTCGTACTTCTCCCTGCTCACCGGCTCCATCAGTTCGGCCTTCCAGGTCGCGCCCATCGTGACCAAGGGCCTCGAGTCGAGGCGCTCGATCGCCGACGTCCTCCTGGAACCCGACCTGGAGCACAACGACGGCAAGCCGGCCGTGACCGAGGTGACCGGCGCCATCGACTTCATGCGGGTGACCTTCGACTACGGATCCGGCCCCGTCATCAACGATCTGAGCCTGTCGATTCCCGCCGGGGAGACCGTCGCCTTCGTCGGGCCGTCCGGTTCCGGGAAATCGACGATGGTCAACCTGGCGCTGGGGTTCCTCCGACCCACGAGTGGGCAGATCCTGCTCGACGGCATCGACGTCGAATCGGTCGACATGCGCACCGCCCGGCAATTCATCTCCGTCGTCCCGCAGGAGTCGGTGCTGTTCCGAGGATCGATCAGGGAGAACGTCGCTTACGGGATCGATCACGTCTCGGATGAGGCGCTGACCGAGGCACTCCTCAACGCGAACGCCGGATTCGTCCTCGATCTGCCGGAGGGATGGGACACCTTCGTCGGCGACCGCGGCGCTCAGCTCTCGGGCGGACAACGACAGCGCCTCGCGATCGCCCGCGCGCTCATTCGCGATCCCACCGTCCTGATCCTCGACGAGGCCACTGCCGCCCTGGATCCGGAGACCCAGGCCGAAGTGCAGGAGGCCATCGAACGCCTCACGGCGAACCGGACCACTCTGGTCGTGGCGCACCGGCTCAGCACGATCAGACGAGCCGACCGCATCGTCGTCCTCGACTCCGGTCGCATCGCCGAGTCGGGCACGCATGACCAACTCGTCGCGGCCGGGGGAATCTACGCGCGCCTGCTGGAGCAGCAGTAGGAAATCGGGCCCGCCGCGTCAGCCTTCGGTCGAGAGCACAGCGACCAGCTGCCCGCGCACGTCCTGCACGATGTCGTCGATGCTAGCCGAGGCGTTCACGCTCGCGGCCATGGCGAGGAACATCACTGCAGACAGGACGCGAGCCAGGGTTGCCGCATCCGGTCCGGGCTCGCGGCCGATGACGGCGGCTAGAGCCGCCTCGGTCTGAGCGACGATGTCGAGTGCCTCGGCGTGGTGAGGTTCTGCCGGATCGCCGAAGGCCATCTCGCGCAGGTAGGTGCGCCCGTTGTCGACCTGGGCGCGATTGCACTCGACGATCGGACGCACGATCGCCATGACGGCGTCGACCCGGTCCGGGATCGTGTCGGCGGCAGTTCGGCCCCGCTGCAGTGCTTCGGAATAGTTCGCGTTCTGCACCAGGAGAAGGAGTTCGCCCTTCGTCTTGGCGTACAGGAACAGGGTGCCGGTGCCGATGTCGGCCTTGTCGGCGATCTGCTGGGTCGTGACGTCGTCGACACCACGCTCAGCGAACAAGCCGGCGGCGGCGGCGATGATCCGCTCGAGCTTGGCCTGCTTGTTGCGCTCGCGGCGACCCGCGGGTGCCGATGGGTTCGACATCCTGACCTCTTTTCCGGATTGTGAATGTGACTTCACTCAAATATGAGTATAGTCATTAACAAGTCGGCTCGGTCCCGACTCGGCTCATCCTCCCACGATGGGCGAGTTCTCCACCGGGCCGAGATCTCTCAACGGAAGGCAGCACACCTCATGACCTCACTCAACGGAGCCGTCGTTCTGGTCACCGGCGCCAATGGCGGCATCGGCACCCAGTTCGTCACGGAAGCCCTCGAGCGCGGGGCGGCGAAGGTCTACGCCAGCGCCCGATCGCCCCGTACCTGGGACGACGAGCGCGTCGTGCCTCTCGCCCTCGACATCACCGACCCGGCCTCGATCCGCGCGGCCGTCGAGTCCGCGCCCGATGTGACCATCCTGATCAACAACGCCGGCGTGTCCGTCTCCAGCCCGGGCATCCTGTCCCACACCGACGAGGAGATCCGGCGCAGCGTCGACACCAACTTCACCGGGCCACTGTTCCTCACCCGTGCGTTCGCGCCGATCCTGGCGGAGAAGGGCGGCAACACGGCGATCATCGACATCCATTCGGCTTTGGCCTGGTACGCAGTGGCCGGCATCTACTCCGCCACGAAGGCAGCGCTCTGGTCTGTGACGAACTCCCTCCGCCTCGAGCTCGCGCCCGCTGGCGTGCAGGTGGTCGGCGTGCACGTCGGATACGTCGACACCGCAATGGCCGCGCACGCCACAGAACCGAAGCTCGACCCGGCCGTGCTCGTGTCCTCGGTGTTCGATGCGACGGAGGCGGGTGAGTTCGAGGTGCTCGCGGATGACACGTCGGTGCAGCTGAAGGCAGGACTGTCCGCTCCTCTCGAAGCTGTCTATCCGCAGCTCGGCCGGAGCGCAGCCTGATCCCGGCCGCCAACCGCGCACTGACCCGACCACACGCTGACGAGGAGCCACCCCCGATGCGAGCATTCACCTTCGACACCTACACGAGCCCCCTCCATGAGACAGACGTGCCCGAGCCCGAGCTGGGCGCGCGCGACGTGCTCGTGCGCATGGAGGCGGCGGGTCTGAACAAGCTGGACGAGGGCATCCGGGTCGGCGCGTTCAAGCAGATCCTGCCCTATACGCTCCCCGTGACCCTCGGCCATGATGTGGCCGGCACTGTGATCCGCGTGGGCGCACAGGTGCGCGGCTTCACGCCGGGTGACGAGGTCTACGCGCGTGCCAGGGATCACCGGATCGGCACGTTCGCCGAACGCATCGCGATCGACGAAGCAGACATCGCCCACCGGCCCACCGGAATCAGTGCCGTGGAGGCGGCGTCCCTGCCGCTGGTCGCCCTGACCGCGTGGCAGGCCCTCGTCGAGAAGGGGCAGGTGACACCCGGGCAGAAGGTCCTCATCCACGCCGGTGCCGGCGGGGTGGGCACCATCGCCATCCAACTGGCCAAGTACCTCGGAGCGCACGTCGCGACCACGGTGTCCGCGTCGAACGCGGACTTCGTCCGCGGCCTGGGCGCGGACGTGGTCATCGACTACCGCGCTCAGGACTTCGAGACCGAGCTCTCCGGGTACGACCTCGTCCTCGACAGCATCGGTGGGGAGAACCTCGAGAAGTCGCTCCGCATCCTGAAGCCCGGTGGGAGGGCGATCGGGATCTCCGGACCACCGACCCCCGTGTACGCGAAGGAGGCGGGGCTGAACCCTGTACTGCGCCTGGCGATCGCCGGCCTCAGCAGGAAGATCCGTCGGACGGCGAAGGCGGCCGGGGTGAGCTACGAGTTCCTGTGGATGCGCGCCAGTGGCGACCAGCTCCGCCAGATCACGGAGCTCGTCGACGACGGAGCCATCCGCCCCATCGTGGGCCGGACCTTCCCGTTCGATCAGACGCCGCAGGCCCTGCAGGCGTTGACCGCGGGCGGCATCCGGGGCAAAGTCGTCATCACCGGACCCTGACCGCCCACGAGCCCGATCATCGATCAGCACCACCCGTTCAGGAGAACCAGCATGAGCACCACCAACGAACCCGTCATCACCTCGTACGCACAGGCGCCGGGGAAGTCGATCAGCGCCGGCCCCACCACATTCGCCTATCGGGAGCTCGGCCCCCGAGGCGGCGTTCCGGTCGTCTTCTTCGTCCACCTCGCCGCGACCCTCGACAACTGGGACCCCCGCATCATCGACGCGATCGCCGCCTCGCGCCACGTGATCACCTTCGACCAACAGGGCGTGGGCGCCTCGTCGGGCGCCGTGCCGGGGACGATCGAGGAAGCCGCAGACGACGCCTACGCATTCATCCAGGCGCTCGGATTCGACCTGATCGACGTCTTCTCGTTCTCGATGGGCGGGATGATCGCCCAGGACCTCGTCGTGAAGCACCCGCATCTGGTGCGCAGGCTCGTCCTGACGGGCACCGGCCCCCGCGGCGGGAGGGACATGGACAAGGTCGTCGGCGTGACCTACTGGGACATTCTCCGCGCCACTCTGACGCGGTCGGACCCGAAGGAGTTCCTGTTCTTCAATCGGGATGCCGCGGGGAAGAAGGCCGGAAAGGCATTCGTCGAGCGACTCGAGGAGCGCACGATCGACCGCGACGAGGCGATCAGCACCAAGGCGTTCAGGACCCAGTTGAAAGCGATCCAACGCTACGGGCGCTCCGCGCCGTCCGACCTGTCGATCATCACCCAGCCGACGCTGATCGCCAACGGCGATCACGATCGCATGGTCCCGTCTGTGCTATCACACGACCTGCGCCGGCGGATCGCGAACTCGGAACTGATCATCTACCCGAACTCCGGGCACGGCGGCATCTTCCAGTACTGGGAGCGGTTCGCACCCCTGGCCGCTGCGTTCCTCGCCCCCTGACCGGCATCCTCGCTCGTGCGGCGGCGGCAACCATCGAGGTCCTCGTGCGATGGCGATGGCGATGGCGATGGCGATGGCAACACCAGTGTGTTCGACGGCCACGCGTGCCAGCATGAACGCATCGCCGTTCGAATGGAGCCGTCATGTCTCGTCTCGTCGATGCCCTCATCCCGCCGTCGAAGCGCCAGCCCGTCGAATTCCTGACTGACGCCCTCGATCTCGACAGCGGAGACCGGGTGAGCAAGCGCGGCGGCTTCCTCATCATGCTGATCCTGGCCGGGACGATCGCGATCGCCGGGATCCTGACCGACTCGACGGCGACCGTGATCGGGGCGATGATCATCGCGCCGCTCGGCACTCCGATCCTCGGCATCGGGCTCGGCATCGTCACCGGGCACCTGGGGCTCGTCGTCCGGTCGATCACGTGGGTGCTCGTCGGCCTGGTCGTCGTCGTCCTGCTCGGACTGCTCTTCGCCGCCTTCGTGGCCACACCCGAGAGCCTCGCCGCGAACTCCCAGGTCGTCGGACGCACGTCGCCCAGCCTGATGGACCTGGTCGCGGCGCTGGCCACCGGCCTGGCCGGCGGATTCGCGATGTGCAGGAAGGACCTGAGCGCCGTCCTCCCCGGCGTGGCCATCGCGATATCGCTCGTACCGCCCCTCGGGGTGGTGGGTGTGTGCGTCGGGCAGGGACTGTGGCAGGACGCGCTGGGCGCCCTGCTGCTCTTCCTCTCCAACGTCGTCGCCCTCGTCATCGCAGGCAGCATCGTGTTCACCGTGGCCGGCTACGCGCGTGACCCGGGTTCATCGCCGAGCGCGAACCGTCGACGGGCCTACACCGTCGTCGCCGTGCTCACCGCGATCATCGCCGTGCCGCTGGCGGCCAACTCGGTCGCCTCGATCGCGACCGCCCGCTGGTCGGTCGCGATCCAGCAGACGACGCAGGACTGGCTCGACGGCGACGAGGGCGCACGCACCTACGCCGTCGCATGGAGCGGCCTCACCGCGACGCTCGACGTGACGACCGATGACGGCTCGGTGCCCCCGCTCGACGACCTGCAGGCGGCGATGTCCGAGGTCGTCCCCTCCTTCGTGGGCGTGGTCGTCGACGTCGGTCAGGGCGTCGAGCACGTCGTGCAGTGACTCGAACCTGACGTCTGGTCAACCGCGCCCTGAGAACACCGGGCGGCGCTTCTCGCGGAACGCGGCGAAGCCCTCCCGATAGTCCGCGGTGGCACTGAGGGCTGCCTGTGCGCGGTTCTCGGCGTCCATCGAGCGCCACAGGCCCAGGCGCTCGTCGCGCAGGCCTGCGATCAGGCGCTTGCTCTCGAGGAACGCGTGGGTGGCTCCGGATGCCGCTCCACGGGCGGCTGCGCTGGTCGACTCGAGCACCTGGTCATCGGGCAGCACCTGCGAGAACAGCCCCGACATGACGGCCTCCGTACCGCTCATGAGGCGTCCGGTGTAGATGAGGTCGAGGGTCTTGTGGGCTCCGAGCCGCTCGAAGAACAGCGCATGCCCGCCCGAGTCCAGGGTCGCGCCCAGAGCGGCGAACGGCGAGCCGATCTTGGCCGACTCCGCCACGTAGACGACGTCGGTGGCGATGAGCAGGCCCAGGCCGACGCCGAGGCACGCACCGTGTGCGCTGGCGAAGGTGGGCGCCGGGAACCGGCTCATCCGTTCCAGCACCGGCGTGACGAGGTCGCCGAGGTAGCCCAACACGTCGTCGGTGGCCGGGTCGACATTCGCGATGTCACGGCCGGCGCAGAACGCTCTGCCCTCTCCGCGCAGCAGCAGGGCCCGCACGCCGGACCGCTCGGCCTCGATGTAGGCCTCGAGTAACTCGGCGAGCGCCGCCGGGTCGAGGGCGTTCAGCCGTTCCGGTGCGTTCAGCACGACCTCGGCCACGCCGTCGACGATGCTCAGCTCGATCATGGGTGGGCTCCTAGACGTCGTAGTCGACGAGCACGTGCTCTGTCGTTGGATGGGACTGGCAGGTCAGGATGTAGCCGCGCTCCAGCTCGTCGGGTTCGAGAGCGTAGTTCTCCGTCATCTGCACGCTGCCCTCGAGGATGCGGGCACGGCAGGTGCCGCAGACCCCGCCCGCGCAGGCGAAGGGAACGTCGGGCCGCACGCGCAGGGCTGCGTTCAGGATCGACTCGTGGGCCGCGACCGGACTCTCGACGGTCGTGGACTGACCGTCGAGGGAGAACTCGATGCGCACCACCTCGTCGCCGGCGCGCACGACCACGGGGCGGCCGTGATCGCCCGCCGGCCGGTCGTCCTCTCCTGTGGTGAACAGCTCGAAGCGAATGTGGGAGCGCTCGACTCCGACGCTCTCCAGGGTGTCTCGGCAGAGCTGCACGAGCTCGAACGGACCGCACAGGAACCATTCGTCGACGGTCGACGGCGGGATGAGCACAGCGAGCATCCGGCGCAGCTTGTCCTCGTCGATCCGACCGGAGAGAAGCGGCGCCGTGCGCTGCTCCCGCGAGAGCACGTGGTGCAGGGCGAGCCGGGCGGGATACCGGTCCTTGAGGTCGCCGAGTTCGTCGAGGAACATGACGTCGAGGCTTGAACGGTTCGTGTAGACGAGGGTGAATCGCGCGGTGTCGGATGCCGCGAGCACGGTCTGGGCGAGCGACATGAGCGGCGTGATGCCCGAGCCGGCCGCGATGCCCACGATATGCCGGCCATCGAAGTCCGCGAGTGCCGTGGTGAACGTCCCCTGCGGGCTCATCACGTCGATGCGGTCCCCGGCGTGCAGCTCGCTGTTCGCCCAGCTCGAGAAGCGGCCGCCGAGGTCGCGCTTGATCGCGACCGAGATGCTCCCCACGTCAGCGGCGCGTCGTGGTGGCCGGCAGATCGAGTAACTGCGGCGGAGCTCATGCCCGTCGATGATGGCGCGGAGGGCGACGTGCTGACCGGGCAGGTAGTCGTACTCGCCGAGCAGCCTGTCGGGCACGGCGAACGTGACCTCGACGCTGTCGGCGGTGAGTGGCCGCACGGCCGCGACCTCGAGTTCGTGGAAGCGCGCCCGCCGACGGCCCGATGCGGGTGCCGCCGCCCCTGCAGCGCTCGAGGCAGCGGTCGAGGTCGCTGTCGCCCCCAGATTCCTGGCCGCCATCACAGCACCTTGAAGTAGTCGAACGGCTCCAGGCAGGCGCGGCACTCGTAGAGCGCCTTGCACGAGGTCGAGCCGAAGCGGGCGATCTCCCGGGTGTCGAGCGAGTCGCAGCGCGGGCACTTCACCGCAAGCGCGAGCCGCACCGGCCCTGAGGGGCGTGCCGCCGCGAAGCCGCTGGGCGCGGCGATCCCGTACCGGCGCAGCTTCTGCTTGCCCTTCTCGCTCATCCAGTCGGTCGTCCAGGCCGGAGCGAGCACGAGTTCGACGGTCACCTCGTCATAGCCCGACGCGCGGAGAGCATCCGTCACGTCGTCCCGGATGGCGTCGACGGCAGGGCAGCCGCTGTAGGTGGGCGTGATGCGCACCCGCACCGCGGATCCGTCCTCCTCGACGGCTCGTAGGATGCCGAGGTCCTCGATGGTCAGCACGGGGATCTCGGGGTCGACGATGGTGGCGGCGACAGCCCAGGCGCGGGTCACCATGATGCCCCCGGATGCTGTCGGGCGAGCACCTGCATCTCGGCCAGGATGTAGCCCAGCGTGGAGAAGTGCCTGCCCGCCCGGCCGCCGCCCGCAGCGATGATTCCGGCGGGCCGCACGAGGTCGGCCTCCGCCAGCACGGAGTCGATGACGGCATCGAAGGCGGGCCGGATCGTCGACGGCCGCACGGCAACGCCCTCGAGCCGATCGACCAACGGCTCGTCGACGAAGAGCTCGTCGACGTAGGGCCAGAGGTCGGCGAGGGCGAGTGTCATGCGCCGGCGGGACTCGTCAGTCCCGAGTGCGAGCCGGAGGGTCCACTGCATGGCGTGGTCGCGGTGATAGTCGACCTCCTTGACCGCCTTCGCCGCGATGGCGGCGAGGGTCGCATCCTCGGATGCGCGCAGCCGCGAGTACAGCTCGACGAGGTAGACCGAGGCGATGAGCTGACGGACGATGGTGTGGGCGAAGTCGCCGTTCGGCTGCTCGAACAGCCAGGCGCTGCGGAACTCCGGCTCGTCGCGCCAGTAGGCGAGGCCGTCCTCGGTGCGCCCGGTCGCGGTGCCGGCGTAGCGCAGCAGGGAGCGCGCGTGGCCGATGAGGTCGAGCCCGATGTTGCCGAGCGCCACGTCCTCCTCGAGCTCCGGAGCGCGCGAGATCCACCAGCCGAGCTGCTGGGCGAGCACGAGGGCGTCATCGCCGAGCCAGAGCGCGTACTCGGCGACGTCGACGGATGCGACGGCACCGGCTTCACCGGTCAGCTCGGCCGACAGCGTGATCGCGTCGACGGAGACGGCGCCGTGGGCGGAGTCGGTCTCGCTCACAGGTGCTTCACCCCCTCGCTGGCGGTGTAGTAGCTGGCGTGCCGGTAGTTCTTGCCGGCCGGACTCTCGAACCAGGCGCCCTTCGCGTCGGGGTCGCTCGTCGTGATCGCGTCAGCCGGTACCACCCAGACCGAGACTCCCTCGTTGCGGCGGGTGTAGACGTCTCGGGCGTTGCGCACGGCCATCTCGGCGTCTGGGGCGTGCAGCGAACCGACGTGCACGTGGCTGAGGCCCCGACCGGCACGCACGAAGACCTCCCACAGCGGCCAGGGCTCGGCCGGGGACTGACCGGGGGTGCTCATGCTGCCGCCTCCCGCTGCACAGCACGCTTCGCGGCGTACGCCGCGGCGGCCTCGCGCACCCAGGCGCCGTCCTCGTGGGCATCGCGGCGGCGCTTCAGCCTCTCGGCGTTCATCGGACCCCGCCCGGCGAGCACGTCGTTGAACTCGGTCCAGTCGATCTCGCTCATGACGTACCGGCCGCTCGCCTCGTCGAGTCGCAGCTCCGGATCGGGCAGCGTGACACCCAGGACCTCCGCCTGGGGCACGAGCACGCCGACGAAGCGCTGGCGCAGTTCGTCGTTCGTGAAGCGCTTGATGTTCCACTCCATCGACTGCGCCGAGTTCGGCGACTGGTCGTCGGGCGGGCCGAACATCTGCAGGGACGGCCAGTACCACCGGTCGACGGCGTCCTGCGCCATCCGTTGCTGGGCCGGCGTTCCCCGCATGAGTTCGAGCAGGATCTCGAAGCCCTGCCGCTGATGGAAGGACTCCTCCTTGCAGATGCGCACCATGGCGCGGCCGTAGGGGCCGTACGACGCCCGGCAGAGCGGAACCTGGTTGCAGATCGCGGCGCCGTCGACGAGCCATCCGATCGCACCCATGTCCGCCCACGTGGGCGTCGGATAGTTGAAGATCGACGAGTAGCGCGCCTTTCCGGCGATCAGGGCGTTCATCATGTCGTCACGCGTCGTTCCGAGCGTCTGGGCCGCCGAGTAGAGGTAGAGCCCGTGTCCGGCCTCGTCCTGCACCTTGGCCATCAGGATGGCCTTCCGCTTCAGGCTGGGTGCCCGGGTGATCCAGTTCGCCTCGGGCTGCATCCCGATGATCTCGGAGTGGGCGTGCTGGGAGATCTGGCGCACGAGGGTTCGGCGATAGGCGTCGGGCATCCAGTCGCGCGGCTCGACACGTCCGTCGGCAGCGATGATCGCGCCGAACTGCGCCTCCTCCGGCGTCGGATCGCTCGCCACGGCGAGATCTGCGGGGCTGGTCATCGTCGACTCCTCGGGTCCCGATCTGCATTACCTACCGATCGTTCAGTTAGTATATAGTCGGTTTCCGCGGTCGGCAATCCGGCCGCCCGATGAGGAGGCAGCCATGACGGATGCCGATGCCACGACATCCCGGGCGATGATGGAACGCGACCGCGCCTCGGCCGCACTCGGCATGGTCGTGCAGCGCGATGAGCCGGGCCTGGCGGTGGTCTCGATGCTCGTGCGCGACGACATGACCAACGGGTTCGCCATCACCCACGGCGGACTGGTGTTCGCCCTCGCCGACACGGCCTTCGCCATCGCCTGCAATGAGGACGAGTCGGTCACCGTCGCGGCCGGCGCCGACATCACCTTCCTGGCGTCGACCCGGGCGGGCCAGACACTCACGGCCACCGCGCGGCGGGTCGTGCGGAGCGGCCGCACCGGGCTGTACGACGTCTCCGTCGCGGCAGACGACGGCACGGCCGTCGCGGAGTTCCGGGGCCGGTCGATCTCGACCCGTCGCACTGACACCAGGAGCACTGCCGCCGCCGGAACCGACGCGGACTGAGAGCATCCGCCACCCTTAGCGGTGACCGACCGTTCGGTAACCGCGTGGCACACTGGAGCGTGATGACGAGCGACACCGAGAGCCGGCCCGCAGCCGTCCGCCGCGGACGCCCCGGCTACGACCAGGCGGCCGTGCTCGACGTCGCCGTCGCCGCGTTCAACGAGTACGGCTACGACGCGACGTCGATCGCCGTGCTGGCCGAGCGCCTCGGCATCTCGAAGTCGGCGATCTACCACCACTTCTCCTCGAAGGACGCCCTGCTGGAGACCGCACTCGACCGCGCGCTCAGCGCGCTCGAGGGCGTGCTCGTGTCCTCGGATGCCGCAGCCGTCAGCGCGGCGGATCGCCTCGAGCTGGTGCTCCGGGGCGCCGTGCAGGTGCTCGTCGACGAGCTCCCCTACGTCACACTGCTGCTGCGCGTGCGCGGGAACACCGACGTGGAGCGGCGAGCGCTGGCCCGCAGGCGCGCCTTCGACCGATCAGTGACCGAGCTCGTGGGCCGGGCACGCGACGAGGGATCGCTGCGCGCCGACATCGACGTGCGGGTCGTCGAGCGTCTGCTGTTCGGAATGATCAACTCGATCGTCGAGTGGTACCGCCCGGGCGGCCCCGAGGATGCCGACCAGCTCGCGTCCGACGTCGTGGCGGTCGCACTCGACGGCCTGCGCCAGCGCGCCTGACCACTAGGCCGCGGCCGGCTCCTTGGCGACGAGGGTCAGCACGTCGTAGCTGGCGACCAGCTCGTCGTCCTGGTTGCGCAGCACGGCGTCCCAGCGCACCTCGCCGTAGTCGTCGGTCTCGCGCGGGGTGATCTGCTTGGCGGTGAGTTCGACGCGGATCGAATCGCCCGGCGACACCGGCGTGACGAAGCGCAGGTTCTCCAGTCCGGAGTTGGCGAGCACGGGGCCGGGCTCGGGGTCGACGAAGAGGCCGGCCGCCCACGACACGAGCAGGTACCCGTGGGCGACGCGCCCGGGGAAGAAGGGGTTGGCCGCCGCGGCCGACTCGTCCATGTGGGCGTAGAAGGTGTCGCCGGTGAACCGGGCGAAGGTCTCGATGTCGTCGAGGCTCACCTCGCGCGAGCCCGACACCACCTGGTCGCCGATCTCGAGCTCGGACAGGCTCTTCCGGAACGGATGGCGCCCGCCCGGTCGTGACGCGGCTCCGGCGTGCCAGATGCCGGTGAGGGCGGTCAGCATCTCGGGAGAACCCTGCACGGCCGTGCGCTGCATGTGGTGCAGCACCGCGCGGATTCCGCCGAGCTCCTCTCCACCGCCGGCCCGGCCCGGTCCACCGTGCACCAGCTGGGGAAGCGGCGATCCGTGACCGGTGGACGACCGCGCGTCGTCCCGATCGAGCAGCAGTACGCGCCCGTTGAAGGCGGAGATGCGCCCGGCCAGCGCGGCGGCGATGGCCGTGTCATGGGTGGCGATGCTGGTCACCAGGGAGCCGCCGCCCCGCGCCACCAGCTCGGCCGCCTCGTCGAGGCTCTCGTAACCGATGATCGACGACACGGGCCCGAAGGCCTCGATCGAGTGCACGGCGTCATCCGTCTTATTCTCGAAGCGCAGCAGCATCGGGGAGACGAACGCCCCGGGTCCGGGTTCGGCCGTGCCCGTGCCGATCACGAGCTCGCCACCGGCCTCGACGAGACGCCCCACCTGTCGCAGCACCTCGTCGCGCTGTTCGAGCGAGGCGAGCGGCCCCATGGTCACGCCCTCGACGCGCGGGTCGCCGACGACGACGCGGTCGGCGAGGCGCGTGCGCACGGCGTCGATGACGGCGTCGACGGATGCCGCCGGCACGATCGCCCGGCGGATGGCGGTGCATTTCTGCCCGGCCTTCGCGGTCAGCTCCACGACGAGTTGGCGGACGTAGGCATCGAACTCGGGCGTGCCGGCACCGGCATCCGTTCCGAGGATGGAGGCGTTGATGGAGTCGGTCTCACTCGTGAACCGCACCCCGCCGGTCTGCACCGAATCGTGGGAACGCAGGCGTTCCGCGGTCGACGCGCTGCCCGTGAAGGCGACGAGGTCTCCGAGGCGGAGGTGGTCGAACAGGTCGGGAACGCTGCCGGAGACGAGCTGCAGCGACCCGGCGGGCAGCAGGCCGGACTCGTCGAGGATGCGGACGAACGCCTCGGCGAGGTAGCCGGTCGGCGTGGCCGGCTTCACCAGCGACGGCACGCCGGCGAGGAACGCCGGAGCGAACTTCTCGAGCGAGCCCCACACCGGGAAGTTGAACGCGTTGATCTGCACGGCGACGCCGGGCAGGCGGGTGTAGATGTGCCGCCCGAGGAACGAGCCGTCCTTCGAGAGCTGCTCGACGGCGCCATCGACGTAGACCTGCGTGTTCGGCAGCTCGCGACGGCCCTTCGACGAATAGGTGAAGAGCACCCCGATGCCGCCGTCGATGTCGACCCAGGAGTCGGCCTTCGTCGCGCCGGTGCGCGCCGAGATCTCGTAGAGCTCGGCCTTCCGGTCGGTGAGGGCGAGCGCCATCTGCTTGAGCAGAACCGCACGCTGGTGGAAGGTGAGCGCGCCCAGGCCGGACTGACCTGTGGTGCGGGCGTACTCGAGCGCGGCCGCGAGGTCGAGACCGTCGGTCGAGACATGCGCGACGGTACCGCCTGTCGACGCGTCGCGCACGGTGGTCGCGCCGTCGGCGCTGGCGGGCGTCCACCACGCTCCGTTCACGAAACTCGGCAGGATGGCGGTCATCGGATCTCCTTCTCTCCATCGGTCCAGACGTAGAAGCCCTCACCGGACTTGCGGCCGAGCTTGCCCTCCGCGACCAGACGGCGCAGCAGAGCGGGCGGCTCGAAGCGAGGGCCGAGCTGGCTGTGCAGGTATTCGGCGATCCCGAGACGCACGTCGAGCCCGACGAGGTCGGTCGTCTCCAGCGGACCGACCGGATGCCGGTACCCGAGGGTCATCGCGGCATCGATGTCGGCGGCCGATGCGACGCCGTCCTCGAGCAGTCGGATCGCCTCGAGGCCGAGCGCGACACCGAGACGCGACGACGCGAAGCCCGGGGCGTCGCGCACTGTGACGGCGGCCTTTCCGAGCGCGCCCACCCAGTCGGCGGCGCGGGCGGCGAGGGCGGCATCCGTCGCCGTTCCGACCACGATCTCGACGAGCCTCGACGCCGGCACCGGATTGAAGAAGTGCAGTCCGAGAAAGCGTGCCGGGCGTTCGAGCTCGTCGGCGAGGGCGTCGATCGAGATGGACGAGGTGTTGCTCGCGATGGCGGCGCCCGGTGCGACCACCGTCTCGACGCGGCGGAGTGCCGTGCGCTTCAGCTCGAAGTCCTCCGGCACGGCCTCGATCACGAGACCAGCATCGGCGAACGCGGAGGCATCGGTCGTGGTGTCGACGGCGGCGATGAGCCGGGGCAGAGGCGTGGTCGTCGCCCCGCGCGCCACGCTCGCGTCGAGGGACGCGCGGATGCGGTCGGTGGCGGCCTCGGCCGCTGCATCATCGCGCTCGACCACGACCACGCGGCATCCGGCC
The DNA here is from genome assembly GCA_001423545.1 of Leifsonia sp. Leaf325. Taxonomy (GTDB): domain Bacteria; phylum Actinomycetota; class Actinomycetes; order Actinomycetales; family Microbacteriaceae; genus Orlajensenia. The sequence goes on along the minus strand of LMOK01000003.1, from coordinate 1,035,515 downwards.
AGCACGAAGGCGTGGGCGATGCCGGCGCCCATGCGCCCACCGCCGAGCACGCCGACGACGTCGGGGAGGGACGCTGGGGCGCTCACCGCGTGCGCCTCTCGAGGAAGTCCGTCATGCGCCGCTCCTTCTCCGGGCTCTCGAAGAGCTCGGCCTGCAACTCGAGGTCGATCTCGGGATGCCTGTCGCGGGGCGCGGCGATGGCGCGCTTCATCGCGATGGTGGCGGCGCGATCGTTCGCGGAGATGGTGTCGGCCATGGCGTGCGCAGCCCCCAGCAGATCGGCCGGGTCGTGCAGGGACGAGACCAGCCCGATCGCGAGCGCCTCGGGGGCATCGATCACACGGCCGGTGAGCAGCAGTTCGCTCGCCCGGGCCCGCCCGACGATCTCGGGCAGGCGCCAGGATGCTCCCGCGGCGGCGATGATGCCGAGGCCGGTCTCGGGGTTGCCGAACCTCGCTGTCGTCGAGGCGATGCGCACATCGGCGGCGTAGGCGAGTTCGGCCCCACCGCCGAGGGCGTAGCCGTCTATGGCGGCGATCACAGGGAGATCGAGCCGGGCGATGCGGATGAAGGCGTGCGCGTTGATGCCGGCGCGGGCGTCGGCCGCTCGCCGGTCGCGCAGTTCGGCAATGTCGGCGCCCGAGGCGAACACGCCGCCCGAGCCCGAGACGATCAGGATGCGCGGATGCCGCTCCAGGGCGGCGCAGAGGGCGTGCAGTGCGTCGATGGTGTCCTGGCCGATCGCGTTGCGGCGCTCCGGCCGGTCGAGCGTGGCCACGACGCGGTCCTCGAGGTATTCGACCGAGACGCTCACGACAGGAACTCCACGACGAGAAGGGCCTCGGGCATGCTCGCTCCCCTACTGTTTCGGCTTCGGTGCATCACAGGATTCGATCGCCCTGAATTAGTGACCGATCGTTCAGACAGTATATGACGGGCACCAGCCGGCGCGATGAGTCACCTCCTCGCTCCCGGAACCACGACCGGGAACGACGAGCGCTCCGGCCAGCTCAGATCGCGTCGAAGTCCTCGAAGATGAGCGCCGTCTTGGTCGAGCGCACTCCGGGGATGGCCTGCAACTCCTCGAGGACGACGCGCCGGAGGTCGCCGTTGTTGCGCGCACGCACGAGCAGGATGGCGTCGAAGTCGCCGCCGACCAGCGCGATGTGCTCGACCTCGGCGATCTGCGACAGGCGCTCGCGGGTGTCCTGCCAGGCCGTCTGCTCGAGAGTGAGGGTGACGTACGCCGAGGAGTGCTGTCCCGCGAGCACGGGATCGACCCGGGCGCCGAACCCCTGGATCACCTTCGACTCGACCAGCCGGTTGACCCTGGCGTACGCGTTCGCGCGCGAGATGTGGGTGGTTGCCGCGATTGCACTCACCGACGCCCGGCCGTCCTTGCGCAGTTCCTGCAGGATGCGGCGGTCCAGATCGTCCAGCTCCATGGGCCACGGCTCCTCGTTGTGCGGGTCAGCGTGAGACTGATTGTAGCGAGCAATCCCGTTCTGAGAGCAGAAAGTCCAGCGTGACTCCCTCGGCTTGTGACTTGTGGGTGGAAAGCGCATCCTGAACGACAGAGCGTCCATCACGTCAACGGAGACTGAATGACCGACTTCCTCCCTCGGGAGACCCCTGTGCAGCTGGTCGACACGACCGGTGCCTTCAGCGCGGACCCGGTCTACCCGACTCCGGCACCTGACGCCCTGATCGACGGCTACCGCTCCCTCGTCATCGGGCGCAGGGTGAACGACCAGTGCAATGCACTCGTGCGGCAGGGCCGGCTCGCTGTCTACCCCTCCTCGCACGGCCAGGAGGCGTGCCAGGTGGCGGCAGTGCGGGTTCTCGACGCCGACGACTGGCTCTTTCCGACCTACCGGGACACTGTGGCCGTGATGCTGAAGGGCGTCGCACCGGCCGAGGCGACGCTCATGCTGAAGGGCGACTGGCACGGCGGCTACGACCCGCACGTGCACAACGTGGCGCCACAGGCGACGCCCCTCGCCACGCAGTTGCTCCATGCCGTCGGCTTCGCCCACGCGGCAGTCCTGAAGGGCGAGAGCACCGTACTCCTCGCGATGTGCGGCGACGGAGCCACCAGCGAGGGCGACTTCCACGAGGCGCTCAACTTCGCGGCGGTGTTCCACCTCCCCGTGGTCTTCTTCGTGCAGAACAACGGCTTCGCCATCTCGGTGCCGCTTTCACGCCAGAGCGCAGCTGAATCCCTCGCACACAAGGCGATCGGCTACGGGATGCCCGGCGAGCGTGTGGACGGCAACGACCTGGCGGCCCTCCTCTCCGTGCTCGGGACCGCTGTCGACCGTGCGCGCTCCGGCGGTGGACCGACACTCGTCGAGGCGCACACCTATCGGATGCAGGCCCACACCAACGCCGACGACGACACCCGCTACCGCGACGGTTCCGAGGTGCGTGCGTGGGCCGACCGCGATCCGCTGCTTCGACTGCGCGCCCATCTCCTCCGGGAGGGGCTGCTCACGGACGAGTCCGAGGCGTCCTTCACCGAGGCCGCCGACAGCATCGCCGCGACCCTGCGCGACGCCCTCAACACCGATGCGCAGCTCGATCCGGATGACCTGTTCCGTTTCGTCTACGCGACCCGCACCCCTCAGCTCGAGGAGCAGTCCGCACTGCTCGACGGTGAGTTGCGGCGCACCGGCCAGGAGGCGCAGGCATGACGATGATCCAGGACAGGCCGATGGCGGCATCCGCCCACCGAGAGATCATGACGATGGCCACCGCCGTGAATCGGGCTCTCGGCGACGCCCTGGCCGAGGACGACAGTGTTCTCGTCTTCGGCGAGGATGTGGGCGCCCTCGGCGGCGTCTTCCGCGTGACCGACGGGCTCACAGCGCGCTTCGGCGAGCGCCGCTGCTTCGACACCCCGCTCGCCGAGGCCGGGATCATGGGGATGGCCGTCGGGATGGCGATGAACGGGATGCGGCCCGTCGTCGAGATGCAGTTCGACGCGTTCGCCTATCCGGCCTTCGAGCAGGTCGTCAGCCACGTGGCGAAGATGGGCAACCGAA
>LMOK01000003.1:1009082-1032400 GCA_001423545.1 Leifsonia sp. Leaf325 | reverse complement strand
CGAGCACCACTGCGATTCCTCGGAGTCCTACTACGTGCACACGCCCGGACTGCTGGTGGTCGCCCCGGCCACGCCGCAGGATGCCTACAGCCTGCTGCGATCGGCGATCCGCAGCCCGGATCCCGTGGTCTTCCTCGAGCCCAAGAAGCTGTACTGGGCGAAGGGCGAGGTCGATACCTCGCTGGAGGTCCCGATCGGGGCCGCGCACGTGATCCGCGCCGGAACCGACGCCACCCTGATCGCCTACGGAACCTCGGTGCCGATAGCCCTCGCCGCGGCCGACGCCGCCGCGGAGGAGGGTCGCAGCCTCCAGGTGGTGGACCTGCGCAGCCTCACGCCCTATGACGACGCCACCGTCGATGCGGCCGTGCGCTCCACCGGCCGCGCGGTCGTGATCGCCGAAGCCCCGGGCTTCGCGAGCGTCTCGTCGGAGATCGCGGCGCGGGTGTCGGAGCGGTGCTTCTCCTGGCTCGAGGCTCCGGTGCGCCGGGTGACGGGGTTCGACATCCCGTTCGCGCCGCCGAAGCTCGAGCGGTACTACCTGCCCGACGTCGACCGCGTGCTCGACGCCGTCGACACCCTCAACTGGGACGCCTGATGGCCGCCCGCGTCTTCTGCCTGCCCGACCTCGGCGAGGGTCTGACCGAGGCCGAGCTCGTCCACTGGATCGTGTCCGTCGGAGACGAGGTGACCGTCGACCAGCCGATCGCCGAGGTGGAGACCGCCAAGAGTATCGTCGAGGTCCCCTCGCCGTTCGCGGGCACCGTCGCCGCCCTGCACGGCGAGGAAGGGCAGACCCTCGCCGTGGGTTCGCCGTTCCTCGAGGTCGCCGAGGCCGGTGAGGTCGCCGAGGCCGGTGCGACCGAGGCGGCATCCCCGTCCGTCGAATCCGAGCACGAGGCCTACCGGGTCGAGGAGCGCGCCGGATCCGGCAACGTGCTCATCGGCTACGGGACCGCGGAGCACCACGCCCGAGGCCGCACCCGCCGTCGGGTGGCGCCGGCCGCCGCCGCGCCTGCCTCCCTCCCTTCGGCCGCTCCGAACTCACTGACCACTCCTCCCGCAGCGACCGCGCCGACCGCGAGCGCCGATCGACGGAGCGGACCCGTTCCGGTGCGCTCCCCGATCGTGCGCAGCCTCGCCCGGAGTCGCGGCATCGACCTGCACACCATCCGTCCCGCTGCGCCCGACGGCATCATCCGTCGCTCCGACGTGCTCGACGCCGGCCGCATCGCGTCGGGCCACTCCACGGACGACCTCGAGATCGTGCGACGCGAGCCCCTCGGGATGCTGCGCCGCACCGTGGCCGCGAAACTGTCGCGCAGCCGCTCCGAGATCCCGGAGGCCACGGTCTGGGTCGACGTCGACGCGACCGCGCTCTGGCAACTGCGGCGGTCGATGGGCGACGCCGCTCCCTCTCTCACCGCGTTCGTGGCGAAGTACGTGCTGCTCGCCCTGGCGGAGCACCCGGTGCTCTGCGGGCGGCTCAGCGACGACGGCACCGAGTTGGTGCAGTACGACGGCGTGAACCTCGGAGTCGCCGCCGACACCCCGCGGGGCCTGCTCGTGCCCGTGCTCCGGCACGCCGAGCGCCAGTCGATCGCCGAGCTCGACGCGCACATCCGGCGCCTCGCCGACAGCGCGCGGTCCGGCACGGCCACCCCGGCCGAACTCACCGGGTCGACCTTCACGCTCAACAACTACGGCAGCCTCGGCGTCGACGGGTCCGCCGCCATCATCAACCACCCCGAGGTGGCCATCCTGGGGCTTGGTCGCATGATGGAGCGCCCCTGGGTCGTCGAGGGTGCGATCGTTCCGCGTCGCATCGTGCAGCTGTCGCTCGTGTTCGACCACCGGGTCTGCGACGGCGGCTACGCGGCGCGCTTCCTGGGCTCGATCGTACGGGCCATCGAGAATCCGATCACGCTCTACGACCGCATCTGAAGCGGCCGGCGGCGGCGCTCACGTTCCCGAGGGCGAGGCGGATGCCGCAGGCCCGGCCTTGCGCGGCCACAGCGTGTAGCTGATCGCCCAGACCGCGTCGATGCCGACGACGAGCAGGAGGATGGGGTACCAGCTCTGGAGTTCCAGGGTGCGCGCCGGGTCATCCACCCACCAGGTCAGCCCGAACAGGATGGCCCCGGCGATGCCGGCTCCCAGAACCGTGCGCGCCAGGTCCGCCCAGCATGTCCGGGTGTAGGCAGCGCCCGTGAGCTTCGGCGCAGGCTCGCCACCGGCGAAACGCTGGGCGAAGCGGGCGTCGGCCCATGCGATGAGTCGGTGTCCGTAGGCGACGGAGAACCCGATGTACAGCGCCGCCAGGCCGTGGGCCCACTCGGCCTGCGCGCCGCTCTTCAGGTGCACGGCCGTGGCGATCAGCAGCACCACGTCGATGGCCGGCGCCGCAGCGAGCAGCACGAGACCCAGCCGCGGCATCCTCAGGACGTACCGCGCCACGAGGCCCGACACGACGGCGACCCAGAAGCCGATCTCGCACGCGACGATCAACCCGACGATCATGGACCCTCCTCCGCTCGCCGTCCTTCACGACGCTACCCGGGCCTCAGCGGGCTGGCCACTCCCTCAGCACTTGCCACTTCGGCAAGCGAGGTTGCGCGGGCTGCGGCCGCAGCGCACGATCGAGACCATGAACCGCGACTTCGACAAGGACTATTGGGAGCAGCACTGGCACGACCGGCCCGATGCCGACATGGCCTCGGCGACGGATGCCGCCCCTCTCAGCGCGCCCAACCCGTACATGTCGAGCGAGACGGCCGGCCTCCGCCCGGGCAGAGCCCTCGACGCCGGCTGCGGCACCGGTACCGAGGCCGTGTGGCTCGCCGAACGCGGCTGGACCGTGACGGGCGCCGACATCTCGACGAGCGCGCTCGCACAGGCGGCGGTTCGCGCGGCTGCGGCATCCGTCACCGAGAACGTGACCTGGGTCGAAGCCGACCTCACGACGTGGGAGCCCCCCGAGCAGTTCGACCTCGTGACCACCAACTACGCGCATCCGACGATCCCGCAGCTCGACTTCTACGTCCGCATCGGGGAATGGGTCGCGCCCGGTGGCACCCTGCTCATCGTCGGGCATCTGCACGGGTCGACGACCACGGCCAACGGACACCACCCGCCCGAGGAGGCGACGGTGACCGCGGTGGCCATCGCCGAGGTCCTCGACCCGGCGACCTGGCGCGTCGAGAGCGCCGCGGAACTCGATCGCACCGTGGCTGCGCCGGGCCACGGGCGCGTCGAGCTGCGCGACGTCGTGGTGCGGGCGACGCGGCTCGTCTGACGCTGGGCCGGCGCAGATCGGGCGGCGCGAAGACTCGGCGGAGAAGCGCCGGGCGACCCGCCCGCCGCGTCAGCTCGCGTGGTGGCGACGCTCGAGGGCCGCGCCCTCCACGTCGACGTTCGGCAGGATCTTGTCGAGCCAGCGCGGCAGCCACCACGCGGATTCACCGAGCAGGTGCATGAGAGCGGGCATCAGCAGCATCCGCACGACGAAGGCGTCGAGCAGTACACCCAGGGCGAGGCCGAAGCCGATCGAACGGATCATGGTCGACTCCGCGAAGATGAACCCGCCGAAGACCGAGACCATGATGAGGCCCGCGGCCGTGACGACCGCGCGCCCGGCCCTGAAACCGCGTGCGACGGCCAGGCGGGCAGGAGCGCCGTGCACATAGGCCTCCCGCATGCCCGACGCCAGGAACAGCTGGTAGTCCATCGCCAGCCCGAACAGGATGCCGACCAGGATGACCGGCAGGAAGCTCAGGATCGGACCCGTGTGGATGCCGACCGCATCCGCTCCCCAGCCCCACTGGAACACGGCGACGATCGCACCGAAGGTCGCGAACAACGACAGGATGAACCCGCCCGTCGCGATGAGCGGCACGAGGATCGAGCGGAACACCAGGATCATGATGAGCAGCGAGAGGCCCACCACGACGCCGAGGTAGAGCGGCAGCACCGCGGCGAGGTTCGCCGAGATGTCGATGTTGATGGCGGCCTGCCCGGCGACGCCGAGCGTGATGTCGCCGTCGATGGGCTCGAGGTCGCGGAGGGCGACCACGAGTTCCTCGGTCGAGACACTGTTCGGGCCCTCGGCCGGCACCACCTGGAACGCCGCGAGACGGTTGTCGTCCGAGACGGCGATGGGCGCGACGGCCACCACGTCGTCCTGGTCGGCGAGCGTCTGGGCCACGTCGACCTGCGCCTGCAGCACCTGGTCGTCCTCGAGGCCGGAGGGCAGCTGCGCGGTGACGAGCAGCGGCCCCGTGGCTCCAGCGCCGAACTGGTCCTCGGTCGTGGTGAACGCTTGGTACGACGCCGACTCGACGGGCTCCGATGAACCGTCAGGGAGGCCGACACGCATCGAGAGCGCCGGAATGGCGATGGTGAGCAGCGCCGCGGCCGTGGCCAGAACCGTCACGACGGCGCGCCAGGTCTTCATCGGCTTCGCCTTCGTGTCCTCGTGGTGCTCCTCGCCGATGCGGGCGCGGGCACGGCGGTTCAGGATGCGGGTGCCGAGAAGTCCGAGGAGCGCGGGCGTCAGGCTCGTGGCGATGAGCACGGCGATCGCCACGCTGATGGCGCCGACGGTACCCATCAAGCCGAGGAACGGAACGCCGGTGATGTTCAGGGCGAACAGCGCGACGATCACCGTCGTGCCCGCGAAGACGACGGCGTTGCCGGCGGTGCCGTTCGCGAGGCCGACGGACTCGTGAGGTTCCGCACCCTGCAGCAACTGCTTGCGGTGCCTGTTGATGATGAAGAGCGAGTAGTCGATTCCCACGGCGAGACCGAGCATGAGGCCGAGGACCGGGGTGACGGATGCCATCTGCACGACGCCCGAGAACGCCAGCGAGCCGAGGGCGCCGATGGCGACACCGACGATGGCGGTCACGAGCGGAAGCGACGCGGCGATGACCGAGCCGAGCATGACCAGCAGCACGATGGCGGCGAAGACGACGCCGACGACCTCACCGACGCCGACGATGGAGGGGGTGCCCTGGGCGATGTCGGTGGAGAACGAGACCTCGACGCCGTCGATCGGCTCGGACTCGAAGTGGTCGATCACGGCCTGCTTCGAATCCTCGGAGAGCTCGAGGCGGGGCTCCGTGAACGCGACGTTCACGAGGGCGGTCGAGCCGTCCTCCGACACGACGCCGATGTCCTTCGACAGCTCCATGAGGGTGGCGCCGTTGTCGAGCTTGGTGGTCTGCGCCTCGATCTCGTCGCGTGAGGCGTCGAGCTTGGCCTGCTGCGCGTCGAGTTCGGCCTGCTGCGCGTCGAGAGTCGCCTGCTGGGCGTCTAGGGCTGCAATCTGCTCGGCGGGAGCGCCGGCCGCCTCGGCCTGCTGGCGGGCGGCATCGAGCTGGGCCTGTCCGGCGTCGAGCTGCGCCTGTCCGGCGTCGAGCTGGGTCTGGCCCGCCTCGATCTGCGCGCTGCCGGCGGCGATCTGGGTGCGGCCGTCTTCCAGCTGCTGCTGCTGGGCGGCGCGCTCCGTCTCGGTCTCGAAGGGGTCGACCACCTTCGCCACGTCGGGCAGGTCGGCGGCATCCGTCACCAGAGCGGAGATCTCGGTCTTCTGCTCCTCGGTGAATTCCGAGCCGTCGGTGGTCTCGAAGACCACGGTGCCCGCGGCGCCGCTGAAGTCGGGCAGCTTCTCCTGCAGTTCATCGGTGACGGCTCCGGATGCCGTTCCGGGGATGTCGAAGCTCGACGAGAGGCCCTTGTAGCCGACGGCGAAGCCGACGGCCGCGACGACGATCACGAGCACCCACGCGACGATCACGATCCATGCGCGACGTGCCGCGAGCTTGCCCAAGCGGTACAGGAGTTCAGCCATGTGTTTCTTCGCCTCTCGAAAGCCTCCGCTGATGATACGCAACGGTTCGTCTCGCTGATTGGGAATACGATGTGAGGATGTCCGAGCAACGTCGCGGAGCCGTCCGCAGTGAGACGGCCCGCCTCGCCATCCTCGAGGCGACGGCGCGGTTGTTCGCCGCCCGCGGCTACGACCATCTCACTATCGAGGGGGTGGCGCACGAGGCCGGCGTCGGCAAGCAGACGATCTACCGCTGGTGGCCGTCGAAGAGCGCGCTCGTGGCCGACTGTCTGCTCGAGGGACTCCTGCTGCCCAATCGCCTCGGACCCCCGAACACCGGGAACATCCGCGCCGATCTCGTCACCTGGCTCGACGAGATCTTCGACCTCGTCACCCAGCCGATCGGCGAGTCGCTCATCCTCTCGCTCATCGCCGCGGCGGCCGAGAACCCCGACGTCGGGCGGCGCCTCTACGAGAGCATGGGGGCCACGTCGGCGCTCGTCGAGCGCTTCGAGGCCGCCATCGCCGCATCCGAGATCCGCGATGATGCGCCGGTGCAGGAGATCGGCGAGGCGCTCATGGGCCCGCTCATCGTGCGCATGCTCAGCCGCTCTCCGATCACTCCGGGCACCGCCGAGCGACTGGTCGACGTCGTGCTCGGGCCGGTCAGCGTGGGGGCCGTGGACAGCGGGGCCGCGGGCAGCGGGCCCATGGATATCGATGGCGGGCGCGGTTCGGCGCGCTGACCTCGCCCTGCGGCTCCGCCTCGGTCCTACCGCTTGTCGAGAACGGAGAAGGTGCGGGTGCCGCCCACCGAGTACGGACTCCACGTGGATGTGACCGCGCCGGCACCCACGCGAACTACGTTCTCGGCACCGGACTGCGCAGCAGGTGAGAAGCGGCCGCGAGCACGAACGCCGCGGTACCCGGAGCCTCGTATGCGGCCGCGTCGTGACCGAGGGCGCTGTAGACGACCTCGGTGTGTCCGAAGCGATGGAGCCAGGCCACCGGATGCTCGGAGCCGTCGTGTTCGTGGGTCGCGAGCGAGGCCGCACCCGGCTCGACGACGAGCGCCGTGTAGCGCTCGTCGACGGTGACGAAGGGCTCGGCCACCCCGAGGACGTCGCCGGCCAATGCCGTCGGCATGATTAGCGCGGTTCCCTGCGGCGGATGGAACGTCACGCCGTCCTCCCAGTGCCCGCCGAGGATCGACGACCACTCCGGCCAGTCGGCGAAGGCCCGTGACGCCGAGTGCACGGCGAGGATCGGACGCCCGTCGGCGAGGTGGGTCAGCAGTCCCGTGCGCGCAGGCCCTGCTGGCACGGAGTGCTCGACGCCCTCGTCGCGGCTGATGTTGAGCACGAGCAGGTCGGGGCGGGCATCCGTCACCGTCAATCCGGCGAGCGCGGCCTCGACGTCGTCGCGCACCGTCACCTCGCCGAGCGGTGCGAGCAGCTCGGCCAGCCTGGCCGACGTCTCGGCGAACTGGTGCCACGGGTCGGCGTAGTCGCCGCTGCCGCTCAGCACGGTGATCGTCGTCATGCCCCGATCCTGCCGCAGCGGGTGGGCACAAAGCGACAGCTCGAATCCTGAGCACAATGGCGCCGGGAGTACGCATTGACCCCGCAGCAGGGCGGCCAGATCGCCGAGGCGTTCGAGAACATCTACGAACTGCTCATCGCACACGGCAGCCTTCCGCGCCCCACCGACCGTCCATAGAATCGTGCGACACAGGATGCGCCCATCGACCGGGCGTAGGCTGGCCGCATGAGTTCCTCCGGTTCGTTCGCACTGCCCTCGGGGCGTCGGGAGGTCGTCGGCGCTTCACCCGCCGGCGGCAGGTAGTCGCTACCCCTCCCTCACTCGAACGAACCACCGCCCGCAGCATCCGTCCTTCCGAGACGTCGACGCGCGGGTCCATGACTGGAGAAGAACCATGCTGCCCACCAGCGAGAAGACCATCCGTGCGAGCTTTGTGAACGCCTCGCGCAAGGAGACCACCGACATCACCCTGCCGCCCGATTTCGCCGAGCTCGACTGGGAACGCCTCGACTTCCTCGGTTGGCGCGACCGCAAGATCGCCCGCCGCGCCTACATCGTGGTGCCCGGCATCGGCGGACCCGACGACGAGCTGGTCGGGGTGATGCTGCAGCAGGCCAAGGCCTCACCGCAGAAGCGGGCGCAATGCTCGTGGTGCCAGGACGTGACCCTGCCCAATGACGTGGTCTTCTTCGGCGCACGCCTCGCGGGCCCGGCCGGACGCAACGGCGACACGGCCGGCACCCTGGTGTGCGCCGACTTCGAGTGCTCGACGAACGTGCGCCGGAAACCGCCCGTGGCCTACATCGGGTTCGACGTCGAGGCTGCGCGGCAGGAGCGGATGCGGGGACTCCGCGTGCGCGCGGCTGCGTTCGCGGCGACGGTGGCCGGGGCCTGATCCCTCTCGTTCGCTGAGGCTCAGACGAAGTTCGCGGTCGCTCCGGCCCGCCCTCAGCGAGCGGGGACGTCGACCGGTCGCTCCGCCCGGGCCTCGGCGAGCGGAAGTTCGACCGGCCCCTCCGCGGGCTCCGCCGCCTTCACGGCGGCGATGCCGCCCAGGATGAGCGCGCCGCCGAGGAGCTGGAGCGGCGCCAGCGCCTCGCCCAACAGGATCCAGGCGAAGAGGGCGGCGAACACCACCTCGAGCAGCCCGGCGAATGACGCCAGCCTGGAACCCAAGGACTCCGCTGCCGTGATGCCGGCCACGTAGGCCAGCGCAGTGCTCACCACGGCGACGAACAGCAGGGGCACCCACCAGGGGAGCATCGCGCCGAGCAACGGCAGGTCGCCGAAGGTGGCCGTGAACGGGAGCACTCCGATGAGCGCGAGCACGCTGAGAGTGAGCGCGCCGATGACGAGACCTACGCCGGCGAAGGCGACGGGCGGCAGGCCGTCGCTCGGTCGTGCAGCGATCACGAAGTAGACGGCGCAGGCCACCATCGCGAGCACGGAGAACAGCAGGCCGATGGGGTCCGGCGCTCCGATGGAGCCGGGACCGATGACCATGACGAGGCCGACGATCGCCAGCGCCGAGCCTGCGAGCACGAGGGGCTTCGGCATCCGGAGCGTCCTGGCCCAGACCACGCCGACCAGAAGCAGTGGTGCGAGCAGCTCGATGAGGATCGCGGTCGAGACCGGAACCGTGCGAATGGCCGCGAAGTAGAAGAACTGCGTGGAGGCCACGCCGACGACGCCCATGATGAGCACGCGCCAGCGCGCCCGCCAGAGTGCGTCCCACTTTCCACGCAGCGCGATCAGGGTGATCGGCAGCAGGATGATCGCCCCGCCGATGGCCCGGGCGGTGACGGCAGCTGCCGGAGACCAGCCGGCCTCCAGGAGCGGCTTCATGAGCACGCCCGAGGTTCCGAACGAGGCTGCGGCGATCACGGCGATCGCCAGACCGGATGCTGTGGACGATATTCTCACGATGCCTCCGTCGAACACCCGCTCGCCGGGATCGACGAAAACCGCGTTAGGGTTGAACTGTTGTTAGCTCATAACGCTACTCCCGCCCTCGTTAGGAGTCAACATGCAGTTTGCCCATGACACCGTCGTGGCCCTCGAGTTCGCCGTGGAGCTCGGGAACACCGCGGCGGGCGCGTCGCGCAGCGACCTGGAGGAGCTCGGGACCGTCGAGGACCTGGCGGCACTCCTGCAGCAGTATCCGTTCACCGGACGCATCGACGGAGACGAGGCCGAGCGCCTCGACGTGCTCGACACCCGGGAGCAGATCAGGCATCTCTGGACCCTGGATCGGGATGACGCCGTGGGGGAGGTGAACCGCATGCTGCGCGAGGCGAACGCCCTGCCCTACCTCGCCAGGCACGACGACATCGACTGGCACCTGCACGCGACCTCGAACGACGCCCCTCTGGGCGAGCGGATGCGGGTCGAGGCCGCGGTCGCGCTGATGGACGTCATCCGCATGGACGAGATGCAGCGCCTGCGGATCTGCGAGGCAGACAACTGCACCGGGCTCATCCTCGACCTGTCCCGGAACGGCTCGAAGCGGTTCTGCACCGTGCGCTGCGGCAGCCGCATGAACATGATCGCGTTCCGCGAGCGCAAGGCGGCCGCGGCGGAATAGGTCTCGCTCCGTTCGCCGAGGCCAGGACGGAGTCCGCGGCCGAAGCGCACCACCGGGCGGAGCATCCCTAGGCTGGAGGGATGGACGCCTGCGCCGCACTCGCCGAGACCGCGGCGCGGCTCGCATCGTCCGGGTACTCGTCCCGCCGCTTCCTGGTCGAGCTGGGCTCCGCCGCCGGCGGGGTGCGCACGGGTCCGTTGTGGTTCATCGACGCCGGGCTCGGCGGGCGCAACGTGCTGCACGGGCGAGGATTCCGGCGACACCTCGATGACGGCACGAACGGCCAGGCACGGCACTTCGCCGGACTCGTCGCCGTGAGCGCACGGCTCGGGGCTCCGCTCACGCGCTGGCTCTCGGTGCACGTGGGGCGCGACGCCCCCGACTCGGCCGATGGGCGCCTCACCGAGTCCGCGATCACGTTCACGAGCGGCATCCGGAGCGGGACGCTCGAGCAGAGTTCCGCGGCGGAATGGATCCGCCGGGAACTCTGCGCGAGGTGCGGGTGACCTCGTGACGCTTCGGCCGCGGACTCCGTCCGGGCCTCGGCGAGCGGGTCAGGTCACCGGTCGCTGAGGGCCGGGCGAAGCGACCGCCCGAAGCGCCTCGACCGCTAGGCGACCGACCAGCCGCCGTCCGACGGGAGGATGACGCCGTTGACGTTCACGCCGTCGTCGCTGAGCAGGAACGTGATCGAGGCTGCGAGGGCCTCGGCCTCGGCTGCATCCGGCAGCAGGGTCATCGCCAGCTGCACGCGCGATGCTCCGAGGGGTGAGCCGAACGACGCCTCGATGTTCGTGATCGTGGGGCCGGGAGCCACGGCGTTCACGCGGATGCCGCTCGGGCCGTACATGAACGCGGTCGACTTGGTGATGCCGGCCACGGCGTGCTTCGACGCCGTGTAGGCGACACCGGCAGCCGAGCCGCGGAGCGCCGCCTCGGACGCCGTGTTCACGATCGAGCCCTTCGCCTGCGCGAGCATCACGGGGATGACGGCGCGGGTGAGCTTCATGGTGCCGGTCACGTTGATGCGGAACACGCGGTCCCACACGGCGTCGGTCACTTCGCCGACCGGCGTCATGTCGTCCATGATGCCGGCGACGTTGGCCAGGCCGTCGATGCGGTCGCCCGCCGCCTCCACGATCGCCGCGATGGCGGCGTCATCCGTGATGTCACCCGACACCACGACGACATCCGCTCCGGCGTGGTCGGCCGCGAACTCGTCGAGACGCTCCTGCGAGATGTCGACGGCGATCACCCGCCCTCCCTCTCGGGCCACGCGCGAGGCGGTGGCACGACCGATGCCGGAACCCGCGCCCGTGACGATGATGGTCTGGCCGGCGAAGCGTCCGCCGGTCACCTTCTCGACCCACTCGGGGGCCTCGGCGACGGGCACGACCTCCTCGGTGTCGGTGGTGACGGCTGCCGCGCCGGCCGCAGGAGCAGCATCCGCCGCGCCGGCCGGAACATCCCCGGCAGCGGCACGTGCCACGAGGGCGTCGACGGCGTCCTGCGAGAACTGGCCCTTGCTGAGCTTGATGAGGCGCTTCAGAGCCAGGCGGTGCACGGGCTTCAGAACGTCGGCATCCTGTCCTGACTGAGCGAGCATCTCGCGCAGGATGGGGCCGCCGACGGGGTGCTCGAGCCAGGTCTTGATGGAGGAGTCGCCGGTGAGGGGTGCGGGGGTGCTCATGCTGATGTTTCCTTCTGTTCTTCTGGGGTGGTCGAGGTGACGGTGACGTCGTCGGATGCGGCATCGACGGGTTCTGCCCCGTCGAAGATCTCGGCCTCGGCTGCATGCAGGGCGCCGAGGTAGCCGAAGATCACGGCGGGCGCGATGGTGGAGCCGGGTCCGGGGTAGGTGCGACCCATGACGGATGCCGTGGTGTTGCCTGCGGCGTAGAGGCCGGGGATGACGGCGCCGGCCTCGTCGAGCACGCGGGCGTGCTCATCCGTCACCAGTCCGCCCTTCGTGCCGAGGTCGCCCGGCACGAGCTTCACGGCCGTGAACGGCCCCTTCTCGACGGGGCCGAGGTTCGGGTTCGGCTTCACGCGCGGGTCGCCGTAGTAGTTGTCGTAGACGGTGCGTCCGCGGCCGAAGTCCTCGTCGACGCCGCTGCGGGCGAAGCCGTTGAAGCGGTCGATGGTCGCCTGCAGCGTCGCGCCGTCGACGCGCATGAGGGTGGCGAGCTCGGCGATGGTGTCCGCCGTCACCATGGTCCCCGATTTCCGCAGGCTCTTACCGTCGGTGAGGGCCGCGGCGAACATGTAGCGCTGGCGATGGCGCTTGTCGACGACGAGCCACGACGGGTTCGCGGGCGTGGTGCGGTTGCGCTCGAGCAGGTCGTGGCCGAAGTCGATGTAGCTCTCGGACTCGTTGAGGTAGCGCCGACCCGACTGGTCGACGACGATGCTGAACGGATCGCTGCGCTCGTTGAGCACGAACAGCGCCTGCTTGCCCTCGATGGGAACGGATGCGCCCCACCACGCGTCGTCCATGAGAGCCAGGGCGCCCCCGGCCCGGTTGCCGATCTCGATCGCCGTGCCGAGGTCGCCGTCGGCTGCCGAGCTGTAGCCCGGAATGCCGTGGTACTTCTCGCGCCAGGCCGAGTTCATGGCGAAGCCGCCGGCGCCGAGCATCACTCCGCGGCGGGTGCGGATGCGCAGTTCGCCGGTCGGGGTCGTCACGACGGCACCGATCACGACGCCGTCCTCGAGCACGAGGTCGGTGAGCGGGCTGCTGAGCAGCACCTCGGTGCCCTGCGTCCGCACCATCTGCATGAGGCTCATCGCGAGAGCCGACCCCATGCCGTAGAGCTTCTTCCCGGTGACGATGCCGCCGAGCGCACGGAACACGAAGCGGGCACCGCGCACGAAGCCGCTCGGAGTCGACCAGGCGCGCGAGAGCAGCCAGACGTCGTCGTTCTTCAACGGAATCGGCAGACCGTCACCGGCACGGGACGTCGCGAAGGCGTCACCCAGGCGCTTGGCGTCGAATGGCTTCGGCTCGATCGAACGGCCTACCCGGCCACCGGGGCGATCGGGGTAGTAGTCGGGATACTGCTTGGCCGGCGACCACTGCATACCCAGACGCTCGAGCATCCGGAACACCGGGATGACGGCGTTGACGAACGCCCGACGACGTTCGGGACTCGACGCCGGCCCGGCATCGCTGCCGATCGCCGCCTCCAGGTAGGTGAGGGCGTCCTCGACGGAATCCGGGGCGGCGAAGGTGCTGATCAGCGGATTCGTGGGCATCCACAGACCGCCGCCGCTGCGCATCGTGGTGCCGCCCCACCTCTCGGTGCTCTCCACGACGAGTGTTGCGAGTCCGGCATCGGCCGCGGTGATGGCAGCGGTCAGACCCGATGCTCCCGTTCCGACGACGAGCAGATCGACCTCGCGGTCCCATTCCTTCGACATGTCACTCTCCATACCGGACTACGTTGTCCGGTTGTACGCTAACACTCGTGACTGAGAAACCGAAGGCGAATCGCGGACCCAGTGCCGGCCCCGCGAATCGGGCCGCCCTCATCGCGGCAGCACGCGAGGTCTTCTCCGAATCCGGGCTCGACGCCCCACTCAGTGCGGTGGCGAAGCGGGCCGACGTGGGCCAGGGCAGCCTCTACCGCCATTTCCCCGATCGCATCGCCCTCGCGGTCGCGGTGTTCGACGACAACATCGCCGAACTCGAGACCCTCTCTGCGGCATCCGGCTCCACCCTCGTCGAGCTCTTCGACGGAATCGCCGAGCAGGCCATGAGCTCGACGGCGCTCATCGAGCTCACCGCGGCTGCGCGCCACGACGAGCGCGCCGAGCACCTCGCCAGCCGGATGACGACGCTGGTCGACGCCCTGGTCATCCGCGATCGGGCCTCGGGGCGCATCCGTTCGGCCGTGACGACGGAAGACGTGATGCTCGCCATCGGCATGCTCGCGTTCCTTCTGGCGAAGACGGATGCGGACGACCGCCCGCATGTGGCGGAGCGTGCGCGGGGCATCTTCCGCGCAGCCTTCACCGAGGGGTGAGAAGGGGAATCAGCGGACGGATCAACGCCGCCGACAGTCGGGACCCCGCTGCTAGCGTGGCCGGGTGACCGAATCCCAGGGCGCCGCCATCGCCGTCATGCTCCCCCGCGACCTGCCCGCCGCCGACGTCATCCTCTTCGCCCGCAGAGCCGAGGAGCTCGGGTTCGCCGAGCTCTGGGTGGTCGAAGACCTCGGCTTCCGGGGCGGCGTCGCGCAGGCCACTGCGGTTCTCGCTTCGACGTCGCGCATCGTGCTGGGCATCGGCATCCTTCCGGCCGGCGCTCGCAATGCCGCCTTCGCAGCCATGGAGCTCGCCACGCTCGAGCAGCTGTTCCCGGGGCGTCTCGTCGCGGGAATCGGGCACGGGATGCCGCACTGGATGCGGTCGGTCGGCGCTTGGCCGGCCAGCCCGCTCACCCTGCTCGAGGAGTACCTCACGACGGTGCGCGGCCTGCTCGCCGGGCAGCGCTTCGACACCGCGGACTCGGCGCGCTATGTGAAGCTGACCGACGCCGCCCTCGAGCCGTCGTCGATTCCGGATGCCGCCCCACCCGTGCTCGCGGGCGTGCGCGGACCCAAGTCGCTCGCCGTCTCGGGCCGTTCCGCCGACGGCACGATCCTCGCCGAGCCGGCCGGCCCCGAGTACGCGCGGGCCGCCCTCGGGCACATCGCGGCCGCGGGGCCGCACCGGCTCGTGACCTTCAACATCGGCTCGGTGCATCCGGATGCCACCGCCGCCATCGACGCCGCCCGCCCGGGCCTCGCGGCCATCGGCGAACCCGACTGGGCGCCCCATATCGAGCCACTGCCGTTCGCCGCCGAGTTCGCCGCGCTGCGCGCCGACTGCGCCTCGGGCGAGGACTTCGTCGCACGGATGCCGGCCGACTGGGTGCCGCAGCTGGCCCTCGCCGGCACGGCCGCGCAGGTGCGCGCCCGGCTGGCCGAGCTCTCGGCCGCGGGAGTGACCAGCAGCGTGTTCATCCCCGTGGGCGACCCGTTCGAGGCGTTGGAGTCGCTCGCCTCGGTGCTGTGACCGGCGCGTGACAACGCGCCGGCGGGAGGAGGTAGTCATGTCGCACGACGAATCGGAGTTCCCGCCGTCGCTGGGGAAGGTGGCCCGGCGGGAACTCGCCGCGCACGGCTTCACGAGCTACGAGCAGTTGTCGGGGGTGACCACTGCGGAGCTGTCGGCCCTGCATGGCGTCGGTCCGAAGGCGATCCGCATCCTCCGCGAGGAGTTGGCGGAGCGCGGGTCGAGCTTTCGCGAGTGAGCCCGATCGAATCGGACCGGAGAGATCGGGTGCGGGCGTCGGCGGACGCGCAGGCTTGATGGCGAAGGGGGACACCGTGATCGCAGCTCTGAACCAGGTCGTCGAGTACGTCGAGGATCACCTCACCGAGGAGATCGACATCGCAGCCCTCGCGAGCAGGCTGGGCACGACGGAGTATCACCTCCGCCGGATGTTCTCATCGCTCGCCGGGATGCCGCTGTCGGAGTACGTCCGGCGCCGCCGCATGGCCGTCGCCGCCGCCGACGTGCTCGGTGACGGCGAGCTGATGGGAATCGCCGTGCAGTACGGCTACGGCTCCACCGAGGCCTTCGGTCGAGCATTTCGAGCGGTTCACGGCGCCGGCCCCGGCGACGTTCGCCGAGACGGCGGCCCCCTTCGTACGCAACCACAGCTCAGGTTCCGCCTGACCGTAGAAGGGAACACCCCCATGGACACTCGAATCATCGATCGACCCGCCCTCCGACTCGTCGGCCACTCGGCACGCGTGCCGCTCATCCACTCCGGCGTGAATCCGTACATCCAGGCGCACATCATGGCCATTCCAGCGTCGGAGCACGCTCGGCTGAAGGAACTGAGCAACACGGATCCGGCTGGTCTCCTCCAGGTGAGCGCCGACGTCGACCCCGATTACACGGAGGGCAGCGAACTGACCTACCTCCACGGCGTCGCCGTCACCGAGGAGACACCGGTGCCGGCAGGTCTCGACGCGATCGAGGTTCCGGCCGGCACGTGGGCGGTGTTCCGCACCGAGGGCGACTACCCGGACGTGCTGCAGTCCACCTGGGCCGCCACGGCGACCGAGTGGTTCCCGTCGAACCCGTGGCGGCTCCGCCCGGGGCCCTCGATCGTGGCGGTGCTCGACCGAGCAGCCGATTTCAGCACGGCCACCTGCGAGTTGTGGCTGCCGGTGGAACGGGCCTGACCCGGCAGTGATGGCGGCGCGGCGGGTGCCGACGACGCCCGCGCGACGCGCGGCCTACTTCTCGAGCAGGCCGGCCGATCCGAGCACCTTCGTGACGGTGATAGCGATGACCACACGAAGCGGATTGGGCTGCGGCTGGCGGTAGCGCGCGGCATAGCGCTCGACGGCATCCGCCACGCTCTCGGGATCGCGGAGGATCTCGGCCTTCCCGGCGAGGGAGAGCCACCGGGCCCCCTCGACCTGGCCGATGGTGGCGATCACACCGCGCTCGACGTTGCGCACCTTCTGCGACGGACCCGAGGTGATGATGCGCGCGATGAGCTCGCCCGAGTCACGCTGCTCCACCGTGAAGCCCACGGCGACGACGTGGATGCTGCCGTCGGGCGCGATCGTCGAGAGCGTGGCGAGGTGGCGGTCTGTGACGAAGGCGAGTCCGTCGGGGCTGAGGCGGGCGAGTTTCGTCATCTCGTCAATCATGCCCCGGATGCCGCGTCGCACCGTTCGCTGAGGGCCGACCGGAGCGACCGCCCGAAGCGCCTGGAGCCGCAGCCCACCAGCGCGCTTCGAGCGCGGACTTCGTCCGGCCCTCGGCGAACGGGTCGGAAGGTCAGCGCGGAGTCTCCGCGAACAGCGCCCGCTTCAGCACCTCGGCCTGCATCCCCCAGAAGTCGCGCGACACGTTCGCCTTGCGGAAGACGGCGTCGAAGCCGTGCGGAGCGCCCGGAATCGTCACGACCTCGCACGCCACCCCGCTCGCGCTGAGCCGCTCGGCGTAGGCCAGGTCCTCGTCGTGGAACAGGTCGAGCGTGCCCACGCCGATCCACGCCGGCGGCAACCCCGCGAGGTCCTCCCGGCGGGCCGGCGCTGCATAGTGCGATACGCCGTCCGAGCCGGGCTCGGCGCCGAGATACGACGTCCATCCGAAGCGGTTGCTCCCCGGCGACCAGATGCGCACGTTGCGCGTGTCCATGTCTGTGCGCAGCACGGTGCGGTCGTCGAGCATCGGATAGACGAGCAACTGGAACGCCGGAGCCACCTCGCCCTTGTCGTGCGCATACAACACGAGCCCGGCGGCAAGCCCTCCTCCAGCACTCGCTCCGCCGATCGCGACCCTCGTCGGGTCGATTCCCCGCTCCTCCGCGTGCGCGAACACCCAGCGCAGCCCGGCATAGGCGTCTTCGACAGCCGCAGGCGACGGATGCTGCGGGGCCAGCCGATAGCGCAGGGCCACCACCGTGATGCCCAGGGAGCGGGCGAACCCGATGCTCGACGCCTCGTCCTGTTCCGGCGACCCGCTGATGAAGCCACCGCCGTGGATCCAGAACAGCGCGGGCGCCGCGCCCTCCAGGGAACGCGGCCGGTACAACCGCAGCGACACCGGGCCGGCGCCGTCGGGTCCCGGCACGGTCACGTTCTCGATCACGACGTCGTCAGGGGCATCCGGAACCCGCGGCTTCGCCTTCTGCATGAGGCGGGTCAGACGCGGCCCGAACGAGAACTTCGGAACGTAGCGCGCGATGGCGAGATCCGGGTGGAAAGCCGACATGCATCCTCCTCGTGGGGGCGGAAGGCCATCCTGCCACGGCCGGACGGCGTCATCCGGTGCTCCTCGATCGGCGGGGCGCTCCATACTGGCAGCATGCAGCCCGAGCCCCGCTCCGCCGTCGACATCTGGTTCGACGAACTCGATCATCCGCTGACGGATGCAGCCCTCCGCCTGCGTGCGGCCATCCTGGGCATCTCGCCCGGCATCGTCGAGTCGATCAAGTGGAAGGCGCCGAACTTCGCCACCACCGACGACTTCGCCACCTTCAGCCTGCGCCGGCCGAACGCCGTGCAGGTGATCCTGCACACCGGCGCCAAGCCGAAGCCCGAGCATCCGGAGATCGTCATCGACGACCCCATCAGACTCGCGAAACGCCTCGACCGCAACCGCTTCGTCGTCACGATCACGAGCACGCAGCAGGCGACGGATGTCGAGCCGGCCTTCGTCGCCCTCGTCCGGTCGTGGGTCGACCAGCTCTGAGCGGAGAGCCGCACGGCGCAGCATGACCCCTGGAGTCGGGTGGCGAGCCGACACCGCTCCGTGCCACGATCGGCTGAACGGACGGGGGATCCATGACAGAAGCGACGGCGACCGCCGCGGTGGTGACGACGCCCTGGTATCGGCGCACCGCACCCCCTCAGCTGGGCGATCTGGCGACGGGGCTCTGGTTCATGGGCCACGCCCAGCTGTACCTCGCCGCTGTCGGGCTCGTCATCGGCGTGGCGGGCGTCGTGGGCCTCGTCGGCATCATCGCGATCAGCATCGCAACGGGAGCACATGCACCGTTCGACTGGCCGATCACCGTCATGCTGGCGCTGCCTTTCGCAGCCGCATTCCTCTTCTCGGGCCTGACGCTCCGCGTCGTCGCGACGATCGTCGATGCCCGTGCGACTCCCTTCGGTCGCGCTGTCACGACGGTCGGCATGATGGTGCTCATCGCGGCGGGCGCCTATGCGATCGTCGCCATAGGCTTCGGCATCGTCATCATCGGGTCGTATGTGCTCGCCCAATCGTTCTCCTGACGCGGAATCGGGCGTGACGATGTCCGAGCTTCGAAAGCGCGCGACGGAGATCGGCCTCACCGGCTACTCGCGTGAGCGCAAGAAGGACCTGATCGACGCATTGCGCGGGCCCTGAGCGCTCCGCCGCCGAACGCGGGAGGATGGGCGCATGCCTGATGACGCGCTGATCGCCGCGGCCGACGAGCTCTACGCCCTCGCTCCGAGCGAGTTCACGGCGGCGCGCAACAGCCGGGCACAGGCGGTGCGGGGCGATGATCGGGCGCTGTCGGAGAGCATCCGCGCCCTCAGGAAGCCGACGCCTGCTGCCTGGCTCGTGAATCAGCTGGTGCGCCACCGCCCAGCCGAGCTGCGCGAGGTGCTCGACCTCGGCGACGAGCTGCGCGACGCCCAGGAGCGCCGCGACGGCCCCGAGCTGTCACGCCTCACCCGCACACGCCGCACGGCCGTGGCCGGGCTCGGGCGGGAGGCGGCGGCGCTGGCCGAGGAGCTCGGCGCGTCCGTCGGGCGCCCCACCCTCGACGAGCTGGAGCAGACCGTGACGGCCGGCATCGCGGATGCCGCGGCGACGGATGCCGTGCTCTCGGGCCGCCTGCTGCGCGCGCTGATGACCGTGGGCTTCGACCCGGTCGACCTCGACGGAGCCGTGGCCGGCGGGCCGGCGCCGGTGGCGCAGCCGATGCGACCCGTCGAGGACATCGCGGTGCGTCGCGAGAAGAAGCGGCGCGAACAGGCCGCGAACGAGGCCGACAAGGCTGCGGCATCCGCTCGCCGTGCCCTCGACGACGCCGAGGGGAAGATCGCGACGGCCGAGCGCCGCCGCGAGGAGGCCGAGCACGACCGCGACGACCTCGCGGAGAGGCTGCGCCTGGCGACGAAGAAGCTCACGGCGGCCGAGGAGGAGCTGTCGGTACGGGAGGACGAGCGCGACAAGGCTGCTGCTGCCCTGAAGCGCGCGGACTCCGTGGCTCAGGCCGCCCGCGCCGAGCTCGACGAGCACTGACGCCGGCGCGACCGCCGCCGCCGCTGCTGCGCCTCAGCGCGAGAACAGGCCGGATCGGCGTGAACAGGCCGAAACAGGCAAAACGGGCCTGTTCTGGCGCATCCGGCCTGTTCTCCGTACGGTCTCGTCGAGGCCGCGGCGGTCGGCGGTCGATCCGATTGGCGTCTAAGCGGCCTCAGCCAGCGCTGCGGATGCGGCGTCGAGGGTCGCGATCTCGTCCTCGGTCAGCGTCAGCTCGGCGACGGCGAGCAGCTCGGGAAGCTGCTCCACCGTGCGGGCGCTGGCGAGGGGCGCGACGACGGTGGGCTTGGCGAGCAGCCAGGCGAGCGCCGTCGTGGCGAGCGCAGCGTCGTGCGCCGCCGCGACCTCGTCGAGCGCGCTGATCACGGCGAGGCCGTTCTCATTCAGGTAGCCGCCCGCTCCCCCGGCACGCGCCGCGCCCTCGAGGTCGGCCGCCGTGCGGTACTTGCCGGTGAGGAAGCCGCTGGCGAGCGAGAAGTAGGGCACGACGCCGAGGCCGTGCGCGGTGGCGACCGGAGCCAGCTCGCTCTCGAACGGCTCGCGGTGCACCAGGTTGTAGTGCGGCTGCAGGGCGACCGGCAGAGCGAAGCCCTCCCGGGTGGCGATGTCGATCCACTCCTGCACGCGGGCGGCCGAGTAGTTCGAGACGCCCACGTAGCGGATCTTGCCGGCGGTCACGAGCGCGTCGAAGGCTGCGACGGTCTCCTCGAGCGGGGTGTCGGCGTCGTCGAAGTGCGCGTAGTAGAGGTCGATGTGGTCGGTGCCGAGGCGGGCGAGCGATGCCTCGGATGCCGCGGTGATGTTGAACGACGACAGTCCCGTGAAGTCGGGGTGCTGGCTCACCTTGGTGCCGATCACGACGTCGTCGCGGTTGCCTCGCGTGCGCAGCCACTCGCCGATGATGGTCTCGGACTCACCGCCCGAGTTGCCGGGAACCCAGGACGAGTAGCCGTCGGCCGTGTCGATGAAGTTGCCGCCGCCGGCCGTGAAGGCGTCGAGCACCGCGTGGGACGCCGCGGCATCCGAGGTCCAGCCGAAGGTGTTGCCTCCGAGGGCGAGCGGGAAGATGTCGAGGTCGGACGATCCGATGGTGGGCATGCAGCGGCCTTTCGTCAGGGATGGGGCTCCTCGTGGCAACCGAGGCCGGCTGTGGAGCATTCCCCGGTGGCCGACACTCGCTCGCTCGCCTGCCCCCCCCTCTCGCCGAACGGATTGCCGGCGAACATCGAATTGGTTGATGTATCATCTTTTCCATGCACTACGGCCACGCCCTCGAGTTCGGTACCTTCATCACCCCGTCGCACGACCCCGCCCTCGGACCTGTCGCCCGGGCGCAGCTGAGCGAGCAGTTCGGCTTCGACCTGGTCACATTCCAGGACCACCCCTACCAGCCGGCCTTCCACGACACGTGGACCCTGATGACGTGGGTGGCGGCGCAGACCGAGCGCATCCGCATCGCCCCGAACGTGCTCAACGTTCCGTTGCGTCCGGCCGCCGTCACGGCGCGCGCCGCCGCGAGCCTCGACCTGCTCTCGGGCGGGCGTTTCGAGCTCGCCCTCGGCGCTGGCGGATTCTGGGACGCGATCGAGGCGATGGGCGGCCGCCGCCTCACGCCGGGCCAGGCCGTCGACGCCCTCAGCGAGGCGATCGACGTGATCCGCGGCATCTGGGACGTGAACGACCGCAGCGTGCTCCGCCTCGATGGCGACTACTACAGCCTCGACGGCGCCAAGCGCGGCCCGGCACCAGCCCACGACATCCCGCTCTGGATCGGAGCCCTGAAGCCCCGGATGCTGCGCCTCATCGGGCGCAAGGGCGACGGCTGGCTGCCCTCGCTCGCCTACCTCAAGCCCGGCGACCTGGCCCGCGGCAACGCGACGATCGACGAGGCTGCCCTCGGCGCCGGACGCGATCCGCGCGAGATCCGGCGCCTCGTGAACATCATGGGCCGCTTCACGCCGTCGAACGGGGGCTTCCTCACCGGACCGAGCGCCCAGTGGGTCGACGAGCTGCTGCCCTACGTTCTCGATGACGGCGTGGGTACCTTCATCCTCGCCAGCGACGACCCCGGCACCATGCAGCGTTTCGCCGAGGAGGTCGCACCGGCCCTCCGCGAGGCCGTCGACGCCGAGCTGGCATCGCGAGGCGCCGATGCCGCGACCCCGGGCGCACGCGTGCGCAGCACCACGGCGCTCTCGAAGCGCAGGGAGGGCATCGACTACGACTCCGTGCCGGCGTCGCTCGCGGCATCCGTCATCGAACCGGGCGACGTGAAGTTCTCCCGCGTGCGCTCCACCTACATGCGCGGCGGATCGCCCGGCATCGTGCTGCCCGTGCGCTCGACGGCCGAGGTCGTCGAGGCCGTGGCCTTCGCGCGCGCCCACCCGGCGGTTCCCCTCGCCGTGCGCAGCGGCGGGCACGGCATCAGCGGTCGGTCGACGAACGACGGCGGCATCGTCATCGACCTGTCGGCCATGAATGCGATCGAGGTGACGGATGCCGCCAGCCGGCGCGTGCGACTCGAACCCGGCGCCCGCTGGATGGATGTCGCGGCCGCGCTCGGCGAGCATGGCTGGGCGCTGAGCTCCGGCGACTACGGCGGAGTCGGCGTCGGCGGGCTGGCCACGGCCGGCGGCATCGGCTTCCTGGTGCGCGAGCACGGCCTCACCATCGATCACCTGCGCGCCGTCGAGATGGTGCTCGCCGATGGCTCGGTCGTGCGCGCCAGCGATGAGGAGAACGCGGAACTGTTCTGGGCTGTCCGGGGTGCCGGTGCGAACTTCGGCATCGTCACGTCGTTCGAGTTCGAGGTCGACGAGGTCGGTGACGTGGGCTGGGCCCAGCTCACCTTCGACGCCTCGGACACCGCCGGCTTCCTCGAGCGATGGGGCACCCTGGTGGAGAACGCCCCGCGCGATCTCACCAGCTTCGTGCTCGTCGCTCCGCCCCGCGGCGGGCGCGGCGCGACGGCCATCGTCTTCGCCATGGTCGACTCGCCCGACCCCGAGGTGATCATGGAGCGACTGAATCCCTTCGTCGACCTGGGTCCGCTGATCGACCAGTCGGTGGTGCTCACCAGCTACGCGGGGGTCATGGCCAATGCGAGCGACGCCGCCCACAACGGCCAGGGAGAGCCCACCTCGAGGTCAGGGCTGCTCGAGCACGTCGACGCGGACTTCGCGGAGGCAGCGGCCGAGCTCATCTCCAGCGGGGCGGTGCACTTCTTCCAGATCCGTGCGGCCGGAGGCGCCGTGGGTGATGTTCCCCCGGATGCCACCGCCTACGCCCATCGCTCGGCCAACTTCTCCGTCGTCGCCATCGGGTCGAGCCGCGAGCGCGTCGACGCCGCCTGGGATCAGCTGCTCGACCACTTCACCGGGCTCTACCTGAGCTTCGACACCGACCTGCGGCCTGAGAGAGTGACGGATGCCTTCCCTCCGGCGACGCTCGCCCGCCTCCGGGCGCTCAAGGCCGAGATCGACCCGCAGAACGTGTTCCGCGACAACTTCAACGTGGTCGAGCGACTAGAGGGTG
>LMOK01000003.1:619502-1009020 GCA_001423545.1 Leifsonia sp. Leaf325 | reverse complement strand
CGCTGAGGGCCGAGCGGAGCGACCGCCCTCCCGCTCGCTGAGGGCCGAGCGGAGCGACCGCCCGAAGCGCCCTATGACGAGTTCCGCCCACCGATGCGCTTCGACCGCGGACTGCGTCCGGGCCTCAGCGAGCGAAGGGGCCTACCGCCCGTGCACCGGCTCCGGCGCATCCTCCGCCAGACGCTCCAGCACCGCGCTCGAGATCGAGCTCAGTGCGGCCAACTGCTCGGCCGAGAGCACGTCGCCGAAGTAGCGCGACACGGCGGCGGCATGGCAGCTGCGCGCAGCGGCGATGGCCGCGCGACCGGCATCCGTCAGCACGATCGTCGTGCCCCGGGCATCTTCGACGCAGGCCTCCTTGGCCACGAGTCCCCTCGATTCCATGCGGCGCAGCTGGTGCGAGAGTCGGCTCTTCTCCCAGTCGAGACCGCACCGCAGCGCGAGGGCGCGCAGCGACTTGTCCTCCGACTCGTCGAGTGCGAAGAGGATGTCGAAGTCGGCCTCGGACAGTCCTGTCGACTGCGTGAGCTCCCGGTTGATGCGCCCGGTGAGCTGCGTGCGCAGACGCTGGAACGACACCCACGCCTCGTCGACGTCGGCAACCGCAGTCTCGATGGTGCTCATTCCTTGATTCTAAACTGGTTGACGCCGTCATCCAGTCGTTGGGCAGCAGCGTGGAGGCCCGGAAATTCGGAAGCCCCCGACGCCTCGGCTCCGGGATCGGCACCAGTCATGGGAGTCGCCGCGTCCGGCACCGGCGCGTGCGGTCGGGGTTGCGGGTGCAGCTTCGCCATGCGCTCGCTCAGGTAGGAGATGACGATCGCGGATGCCGTGCCCACGATGGCGACACCGCCGACCATGAGCAGGACCGCGTAGCAGCGACCGATGAACGTGATCGGATAGGCGTCGCCGTAGCCGACCGTCGCCAGCGTCACGCACGCCCACCAGATGGACTCGCCGAATGATGTGATGGTCGCCCCCGGCGCATCCCGCTCGACGTGCAGGGTGGCCAGAGCGATGAAGTAGACGAACGTGACCGTGAAGGCGCTCGCATAGGTGATCACCTCAGCCCGGATCGACGCCCCCGTGTGCCTCCGGAAGTACGGCACGTCGCGGATCAGCGCGAGCACTCGCAGAGCCCGGAACAGCGGCAGGATCGTCGAGAGGAGGTCGATCGGGTTCCCGCGCACGAACGCCCACCGCCGAGTGCGCGGGGTGAGCAGCAGGCGAACGACATAGTCGATGACGAAGAGGGTCCAGGTGGCGATCAACTCGACGGTGATGACGGTCCGCAGCCATGGGGGCGCATCCGGAACCAGCACCCAGATGGAATAGAACAGGATGAACCCCATGCCGAGCACCACGAGCGGCATGGTGGTGAAGGCTTCCCAGCGCTTGCGGCGTTCCATGCCGCGGGCGAGGTCATCCGAGGGTGCAACGGATTCCGTCATGCCCATCACGGTAGACGGTCCACCGCCAGCCGGATAGGAGGATCTAGCCCGATTCGCCGCCGGGTTCCGTGGCGTCGATGGTGTCCTGCTCGACGGCGATGTCGGCCTCCGGCTCGGCAGGGGACCCCGGGTTGGCGCCGTTGGCCACGTCGGGGTCGTCGGGCAGAGGCGGTCGCGTGCTCTCTGTGTCGCTCATGACCTAGCCGGCGGGGTTCTCGGGCTCGCCGTGCACGTCGACGTCCTCGCCGCCACCGGTCTCGGCCCCGGTCGCCGTCCCGTCGGTGTCCGGCGCGTGGCCGCCGGACTTCCCAGCCTGGTTCCGCGCGTTGTCAGCGGCATCGGCGGCGTTGGAGGCCTGCCCCTGCTGAACGTCGTCGCGGTCGTTGTCTGCATCCGTCATGAGAGATCACTTCCTGTCCGTTCCAGCGAGCGTAGGCCCGGCGCCGAGACGCGGGCAGGGGGCTTGACAATCTCATGGCGATCGGCGGTCCCCCTTCGTCACACACGCGTCATCCGTGCGCTGCATACTGGGGCCATGATTCCCGCACGATCTCTCCCCTACCCGCTCGGTGTGACCCTCGTCGAGGGCGGAGTGGGCGTCGCCGTCTACTCCGAGACAGCGGATGCCGTCTACTTCTGCGTCTTCGGCGACGACGGCGAGCAGCGCACCGAACTCTCGGAGCGCACCGGCCACGTCTTCCACGGCCTCGTGGAGGGCGTCGGTGTCGGTGCCCGGTACGGGCTGCGCGTGGACGGCCCGTGGGATCCGGCGAATGGTCTGCGGCACAACGTGCACAAGCTGCTGCTCGACCCGCACGCACGCGCTGTCGAGGGCGAGTACAGCTGGGGCCAGGAGGTCTTCGGCCACAACCACGCCGACCCGCTCATCATGGACGAGTCCGACGACGCGGCCTGCGTTCCGCGCTGCGTCATCGTCGATCCGTCGTTCGACTGGGGCGACGACGCGCCGCCCGCCATCCCGTTGGCCGACACCGTCGTCTACGAGACGCACGTGAAGGGCTTCACCAAGTTGCACCCCGACGTGCCGGAGAACATCCAGGGCACCTACGCCGGCCTCGCGCATCCGGCGGCGATCGAGCACCTCACCTCGCTCGGCGTCACCGCCGTCGAGCTGATGCCCGTGCACCAGTTCGTGCAGGACAGCCACCTCATCGAGAAGGGCCTGCGCAACTACTGGGGCTACAACTCCATCGGTTTCTTCGCACCGCACGGCGAGTACTCCGCGGCCGGCGACGACGGCAGCCAGGTGGGCGAGTTCAAGTACATGGTGAAGTCGCTCCACGCTGCCGGGCTCGAGGTCATCCTCGACGTCGTCTACAACCACACCGCCGAGGGCAACCACCTCGGCCCCACCCTGAGCTTCAAGGGCATCGACAACGCCGCCTACTACCGCCTCGTCGACGGCGACAGGGGGAACTACTTCGACACCACCGGAACCGGCAACAGCCTGAACGTCGGCCACCCGGCAGCCCTCGGCCTCATCATGGACTCCCTGCGCTACTGGGTCACCGAGATGCACGTCGACGGCTTCCGCTTCGACCTCGCGACCACCCTCACCCGGCAGGACGGCGACGCCGACCTGCACAGCGCCTTCCTCACCCTGATCGAACAGGACCCCACCCTCGCCGGCGTGAAGATGATCGCCGAGCCCTGGGATACCGCTGGCTACCAGGTGGGCGGCTTCCCGGCGACCTGGTCGGAGTGGAACGGCAAGTACCGCGACGACGTCCGCGACTTCTGGCACGGAGCCGATGGCGTGCTCGGCACCCTCGCGCAGCGCGTGCTCGGCAGCCCTGACGTCTACGAGGAGTCCCGACGGTCGCCGCTGTCGAGCGTGAACTTCATCACGGCGCACGACGGCTTCACACTCGCCGACCTCACCTCCTACGCCAAGAAGCACAACGCGGCGAACGGCGAGGACAACAAGGACGGCGAGGACGACAACCGCTCCTCGAACAACGGCGCAGAGGGCCCGACCGACAACGAGGCCGTCAACGAGCGCCGTGCCCGTCAACGCCGCAACTTCCTCGCGACGCTCCTCCTGTCGGCGGGCGTGCCGATGCTGCTCGGCGGTGACGAACTCGGCCGCACCCAGGGTGGCAACAACAACGCGTACTGCCAGGACGACGAGATCTCGTGGTTCGACTGGTCGGCGACGGATGCCGATCTGCTGGCGTTCACGACGAGCCTCATCGCGATCCGCCGCGACAACCCGGCGCTGCGCCCGCCCTGGTTCCGCCAGGCGCCGGAGCACGGCGACACGGACACCGTCGTCGTCCTCCGGTCGGACGCCGAGCCGTTCGCCGACGGCGACTGGGACAATCCCGACGCCCGCTCCATCCTGTTCGTGCTGCAGCACGCCGGGGCCGACACGTTCGCGCTGGCACTGAACTCTGCCGAGAACGGCGTCGAGTTCACCCTCCCGGCTCCTCCCGGCGAGGCGTGGGAGCTCGTGGCGAGCAGCGATCCAGACCAGGCCGTCACTGCCCGGAGCGAGACCATCATCGTGCGCGACGTCTCGTTCACCCTGCTGCGGTCGACGTCAACCCCCTGATGGGTTCCCAGCCGTGCTGCCTAGTCTGGCGACATGACTGACGACAACGGCACCCAGGACAGCCCCATCCAGGACGGCAGCGACGAGGCGGGCCAGGACGAGAAGTTGCGCGGCCTCGTGGCTCAGATCCGGCACGACTTCCACAGCGGCGTGAGCCCCGACCCCGAGGAGGACCTGCGCCGGCGCCTCGGAGACTCCGGCATCGAGCTCTCCGACGACGAGTTCGCCACCGTTCTCGCCGACATCAGGGCGGAGTAGGCACGGCCGAGTAGGCCCGGCCGAGTAGACCGGGGCCGATCACCCCCAGACGTGCAGGCCCAGCACCAGCCCGATCACCAGACCGATCACGGCGTTGGCGACGGCCACGAGGGCGATGAAGCGCATCGAGCCCGTGCGCGGGCTGGCGGCATCCGTTCCACCGAAACAACCGGCTCGCGATTCGGCCCCTCGTGAACGACGGGCCCGGCGTCCGCTCCCGGCGGTCCGCGAGGCGATGATCGACGCCCGGATGAAGTCGCGCATGGTGGCGGCGACGTCGTGGGCCGTTGGTCGCGCCGCCGGGTCGTCGAGCGTCATGGCCGTCAGCAACCGTACCCACTCCTCGGGCAGCCCCTCGGGCACCCGGGGCGAGCGGTGCAGCCGCTCCAGGGCCGCCTCGAGCGGCGCGCCGCGGTACTCCCGCTCGCCCGTGATCGCCTCGAGCAGCACGAGACCCAGCGAGTAGATGTCGCTCGGCGTTCCCACGTCCTCGCCGCGCGCCTGCTCCGGCGAGATGTACGAGGCCGTGCCGAGAACCGAGTCGTGGTTCGTGAAGCGCGAGCCGTCGATGAACTGGGCGATCCCGAAGTCCGCGAGCTTGGCGATGAGCGTGTAGCCGTAGGCAGCATCATCGGTGACCAGGATGTTGTCGGGCTTCACGTCGCGGTGCACGATGTCGCGGCTGTGCACGTAGGCGAGGGCGTCTGCCACCTGGGCGCCGATGTCGGCCACCTGTCGGTGCGTCGGGATGCCGGCCCGGATGCGCGCCGCGAGCGAGCGCCCGGCCACGTACTCCATGGCGATGAAGCGACGCGGGCGACCGCGGTCGTTGAACGTGCCTGCGTCGTAGATCTCCACCAGGCCGGGGTGATGGAGCGCGCCGAGAAGCTGGATCTCCCGCTCGCGGCGTAGCTCATCGAACGGACTGTCGGCACCATCGCGGAACAGCTTGATGGCCAGCTCGCGGCCGAGCTCCCTGTCGCGCGCCCTGTAGACCTCGGCCATACCGCCGCTGCCGAGGTGCTCGAGGAACTCGTACCGCGATGTGGACTGTCGTGTCGGCTCGCCACTCCGCTTGTCGATCGAATCGAGCAACGTCATCTCCTGGAAAAGCACCCGGTCGGCCCGGCCGGACGGCCGACGACTTCGCAGCGACGTGGTCGGAGACCGAGCGCAGAACACAGGTGTCACTTGATAGTGCTGCACGGACGGATGCCCATTGTCAAGGGTCTGCAGAGGGAGTTGCCGGTTCCGTAAAGTGATGCATCGATCGGGTTCTGGGTGGATTCCCGATCGCGCGGGCTCGTGCGTATCGCCGAGTCAGCCGCGGCCCCTCTCCTCAGGTGAGGGGCCGCGCTTCCCTGTCAGATTCCCCACTCGCTGAGCAGTCGCGAGAGGTTGTTCGGCGTTCCCGCCGGGTTAGGCGTACTCTCACTCTCGTGGGCCTCCTCTACTACGGCGAGATGTCATCGCCCCTCGAATTCGACGACAGGTTGCTCGCGCACCTCAAGGTCGCGATCACCCAGAAGCTGCGACGCGGCGAATCGTTCACCCTGTCCTGGGTGCACCCTCCCGGACGCGAAGGCGGCCGCACGTCCCTCTGGATCGATCCCGCCAGCTTCATCCGTTGGGAGTTCGAGACCGCGACCACCCCCGAGATCAACACGGAGTGGATCGAACGGCTGCTGCGCGCAGCCAGCACCACCGGCGGCATGGTCATCGTCGGCGAGGATCCGACCGCCCCGCCCACGGCAGCACAGGCAGCAGCCGTCTCCGAATAGCAACCCCCTGCGATCCCTCCCCGGGCCGGAGTAGCGTCGAAGCATGACTACGACAGCAGAACGCCCCACCACCACGACGGCTCCCGCCGGAGCCGGCGCGAAGCTCACCCGACGTCAGAACGCCGAGAAGGGCTTCACGGCCTCGAAGAAGCTGACAGACGCCCTCCAGGAGGTCCTCGTCGACCTCATCGAGTTGCACCTCCAGGGCAAGCAGGCGCACTGGAACGTCGTCGGCAAGAACTTCCGCGACCTGCACCTGCAGCTCGATGAGATCATCGACGACGCCCGCGAGTTCAGCGATGTCGTCGCAGAGCGGATGCGGGCACTCCACGGTCTGCCCGACGGACGCAGCGACACCGTGGCCGCCACCACCACGCTGCCCGAGTACCCGCACGGCGAGGTTCTCACCACCGACACCGTCGACCTGATCACCCAGCGCCTCGAGGCGACGGTCGGCACCATGCGCCGCGTGCACGACGACGTCGACGAGGAGGACCCGACCAGCGCCGACGTTCTCCACGCCATCATCGAGAAGCTCGAGCAGTACGCCTGGATGGTCAGCGCCGAGAACCGCACGCCGGCGAAGAAGCGTTAGTCGAAGATCCCGATCGCTGAGGGCCGAGCGAAGCGACCGCCCGAAGCGCGTCGATCATCCGAACGCGCTTCGGGCGCGGACTTCGTCCGGCCCTCAGCGAACGGGTTCGGCCCTAGTGCCCCGCCTGCCCGCCGTTCACGATGATGGTCTCACCACTCGTGTAGCTCGCCTCCTGCGAGGCGAGGTAGACGTAGGTCGAGGCCAGCTCGGCCGGCTGGCCCGGGCGCTTGAACGGGGTCTGCTCGCCGAAGGACGTCAGCTTGTCGAGCGGCACCGACGACGGCTGCAGCGGCGTCCAGAACGGTCCCGGTGCCACGCCGTTGACGCGAATGCCGCGCGGGGCCAGCTGCTCGGCCATCGCACGCGTGAAGTTCACGATCCCGGCCTTCGAGACCGCGTACTCCACGAGCTGCGGCGACGGCTGGAAGCCCTGGATCGATGACGTGGTGATGATGGCGGCTCCCGGCTCGAAGTGCTCGAGCGAGGCCTTCGTCAGCCAGAACAGCGAGTGCACGTTCGTGCGCAGGGTCTTGTCGAGCACCTCGGTGCTGAAGTCCTCGATGCCCTCGACCGTCTGCATGTCGCCGGCCACCATGACGAGCAAGTCGAGGCCGCCGAGCCGTGATGCCGCATCCGTCACCGCGGTGCCGCAGAAGGCCTCGTCGCTGATGTCTCCTGGAAGCAGCGCTGCGGTGCGACCGGCCTCGGTCACGAGAGCCGCGGTGCTCTCGGCATCGGTCTGCTCCTCGGGCAGGTAGACGAGCGCGACGTCGGCGCCCTCTCGCGCGAAGGCGATGGCGACGGCTCGCCCGATGCCGGAGTCAGCACCCGTGATGAGTGCGCGTCGGCCCTGCAACCGGCCGTGACCGATGTACGTCTTCTCGCCGTGATCGGGAACGGGGTCCATCTCGAAGGTGAGCCCGGGCTCGGGCTGCTTCTGCTCGGGGAACGGCGGCTGCGGGTAGGCGTCGAGCGGGTTGCGCGGGGCGTAGGGGTTCTCAGACACGGGTGATGCTCTCCTCGATCGTGGATTCGGCTGCAGGGTCGGCGCCGGAACGGGTGCCGTGGTCGGCGACAGGGTCGACGACGGGGTCCGCGACGGGCGGAAGCGTCGACATCAGATGGTGCGCGTATCCGCCCGGCGACCGCCCGACCAGCCGGCCCGAGGTGAGCACCCAGCACTCATCGGTGTCGACCTCACGTGTATCCGGGTTCGCGCGCAGGCTCTCCACCAGCAGCACGTCCTCGTGCTCGGCGAGCGAGGCGAACCCCCCGGCGGCCAGATAGTCCGCACCGCGCACGCCGAGGTTGGCCCCGTGCACGTGGCCGCCGGCGTGACCGAGAACGTGGCTCGACATCCACACCGCGGTCTGTTCGGCCGTGAGGTCGGCGAAGTCGGGGCGCACGGTTCCGACCATGAGGTCGGCGCCATCCTCGGCCAGCGCGAGCTGCGTCGTGAGCCAGGTGCGGGGCACCGCCGAGTCCGCGTCGGTGTTCGCGATCCAGACGTGCGCCGCATCCGTCAGCGCACGGTTCCGTGCTCCCGCCTCGGCGACGCGGGCGAAGACGGCGGCCACCCCGGCGGCTCGCGCCATGCCCACGTTGCGCGTCGAGGTGGTGAGCACCTCGAACCCCGAGGCGGCGGCGATCGCGGCCGAGTCGTCGGTGCAGGCGTCCAGAACCAGAACGACGTACACAGCTGGCGGATGCCGGTGCTGCACGGCGAGTTCGTCGAGCGCCTCCCGCAGCGCGGCCAGGCAGCGCGGCAGCAGTGCCTCCTCGTCGTTGACGGGGATCACCACGCCGATCGCGTCGACGACATCCCGCCAGAGCCCGCTCACAGGAGCCCCGTCTCGCGGGCGACCGAGTCCCCCGGCGGGCGGCGGAAGACCTCGAGAACGAAGTCCTCCTCACGGTGCAGCACTGTACCGACGAGTTCGGACCGAGCCGAGATGGCCGCGTGCACGTCGTCACCGGAGAGCGGATACTCCGCCACAGGGTGCCGCCAGTGGCACGCGACGAGGGTTCCGTCGTCGCTCAGCGCGCCGATCGCGCGGTCGAGGGCCGTGTCGAGGTCGGCGCGGCTCCAGTAGTAGCCGACCTCGGAGAGCACGACGAGGTCGAACTCCCCCTCCGGCCACTCCTCGGGGACGCGCAGCTGGCGCAACTCGACGTGCGTGCTGTCCGCCAGGCGCTCACCCGCCACGCGCAGGGGCGCAGCCGCGATGTCGACGCCGAGCAGGGATGCGCTGCGCGCAGCGAGGGCCTCGGTGAGCTTCCCCGTCGAGCAGCCGATCTCGAGTGTGCGTGCGTACTGCTCACGCGGCAGCGAGGCGAGCACCACGGCGCGCTTGCGCTCCTCGTACCAGCGGGTCTCGAATCCCCACGGATCGTCGCGTCCGGCGTAGAAGTCTTCGAAGAAGTCGCGGTCGAGGGTTCCGGATGCGGCATCCGTCGACACGTCCGCATCCTTCGGCGCTTCGGCCGGCGCCTGCGCCGGTCCGTCGACGAAGAACACCTCGAACGGCCGCTCGAAGTGCCGGCGCATCTCGACACCGATCACGGCCTCGTCGCCGGCCTGTTCCGAGAGCGGCGCGGTCTGGCTGAGGTGCTCGATCAGGGCCGAACTCTTGGCCACGCGAGTCTCGGAGTCGAGGTCGACGGCGACCATGTCGCCCCACGGCAGGCTGTCGTCGTCGGGGCGCCCCCAGTGCCACATCCAGATGGGGTACTCGAGCAGCTCACTGCCCGTGGCCTCGGCGGCACTCCGGGCCGCGGCGGCTGCGGCGCGGTGGTCCTTGTGCCCGTCCCCGCTCCACGGTGACGCGATCGTCGCCGGCAGCCCGACATCGGTGATGAGCTTCACGAGGCAGTCCGCGGCCTTATCGACGTGGTCGAGGAGCTGCCCGTCGGGGATCTCGCAGTGATGGATGACGGCATCCGCCGCCAGATGGTCGATCGCCTTGCGCATCTCGCGACGACGGATGCGGCTGAGCTGCCAGGGCGTGTGCGTCGGAGACGCCGGGTGCGAGCCCTCGCCGTCGGTCGCCACCACGATGGTGATGCGAGCTCCGTCGCGGGCGACGCTCTCGATGAGGCCGCCGGCACCCAGGGTCTCGTCGTCCGGATGAGCGGCCAGCACGACGAGGTGCTCGATGGGCCTGGCGAAGCGCGGCAGGCGCTGCCAGCGGTCGGCATGCGCCCACTCGGACTCCAGCGTGCCGGTCTCGGAACTGTCGAACGTCACCATGGTGCACCTCCAGCCTCGAGCAACGAGCGGCCCAGGGCCGCCTCGTCGCGTTCTGCATGGTGTTGTCTCAGGTAGATCTGCAGGTCTGCCACGCGTCTCGCGTGGGCGTCGTCGGCCACGAGCGGAAGCGGTCCCATGCCGTGGTTCACATGCTCGAGAGCGGTCTCTGCAGCGGCGACCACGATCGAGCGCACCCGTCTGGCGGTCACGCTCGGGCGATCGGCAGGCTCCGCGGCGCCGTCGACGATCAGCGCCGTCGCGGCCAGGGCCAGGCGGGCACTCTCGACGGCGATGTCCACGGCACCGAGATGGGCCAGACCGATCTGGTCGGGCTCCCGCGCCTCGGATGCCGCGTACAGGGTGCGAGCGAGCCCGACTGTGCCGCCCCACCAGCAGGCGGCCACGCCCACGCCGCCCCAGGCGAAGCCGGGGCGCTGCAGGTACCAGCCGTCGTCGCCGATCGGGATCGTCGGCACGGCCGTGAAGGTCACCGGAGCGCTCACGATGTCGGAGAGCCCGCGCGAGACCCAGGGCCCGGCGGATGCCGACACTCCCCGATCGCGCAGATCGACGGCGAACAGCCGCCGGCCGGCCTCGGTGTGGGCCGTGACGAGTGCATGACTGAGCGCGCCGGCCAGCGAGCACCACGGCTTCACGCCGCTGAGCTGCCAGCCGGACGCTGTCTGCTCGGCGGTGACCTTCTGGCCGGGACCCTCGGCGGCGAAGACGCCCCACGTGCTGTCGGCGCTCGCACCGATGGCGCCGAGTGACGCGGCGACGTCGCCCAGTCCGGCCTGATCGAGGATGGCGAGGGCGTCGAGGTGGGGCTCGAGCATGCGCGCGAGGCTCAGGTCGACGGCGGCCACCGAGGCGAGGAGCTCCCACACCAGGGCGGTGTCACCGAAACCCGGCCGGGGTGTCTCGGCGCCGATCCGAACGCACCAGGCCAACGATGCTCTCAGCCCGGCCGAATGTTCGGGCATCGAGGCGAGGGCGTTCTCGAGGACGGACGAGTGCTCCTGCCAGTCCAGGGCGCCCAGCGAGACCGGCCGCGGCGGTTGCGGCGTCGGCACCGTCCGCCTGGCGGGGTCGACCGCACTCGGGGCCGGATCGGCGATGGACAGGGTCTGGGGCAGCATCTGAGGAGACTACGTGGGGGCTCCGCGCACGGGCAGGGGGTTGACGCGGCGGCATCCGTCACCTTCACTGTCGTCAATCCGCTGGAAATGTGCACGGAACGGCGGAATCGCCAACCGGGAAAGTGAGATGCTTGCGCGGTGGGAGAACTCATCTACGGAGCCGGCACGTCATACGAGATGGATGACCGCACGCTGGCTCACATCAAGGTGGCGACAGGACTGCGGTTGCGCCGTCAGGAGTCGTTCTACGTGTCGTGGGCCATCCCCTCGAACCAGGGTTCGGGCCGCATCAGCATCTGGGCATCGCCCTCGATCCCGCTGCAGTTCCACTTCTCGGGTTCGCGCCCGCCGGAATTGAACCGCCAGTGGCTGCAGGCGCTCGACGCCAGCGCCTTCAGCGAAGGCGGCATGCTCGTGATGCGCGAGAGCGACGCGGCCTCCTACCTGCAGCTCGAGGCCGAGCGAGCCGCGGCCGGGACCGGTTCGCCGTAGCCACGTGCCTGCTGCGACGTCAGCGCCGATCGAAGCGACCGGGGCGTTCCTGACGCGTCGGCCGGGTGGAGTGCGCCGACGCACCGCCCACTGCACCGCCCGCTGAGCCCGCGGCATCCGTCACCGCTGGATGCTCCTGCGGCAGCCCGTGCCGCGATCCCGCTGCGGCGAGCGCCACGTTCTTCGCCTCCCACTCGCGCAGCGCCTGCTGCTCGGAGTTGAGGATGCGCAGCTCGGGGCAGGCGGTGATCGGTTTCCCACAGCTGCAGACGGCGGCCCCACCCGCCGCGTGATGCAGCACCCCCAGCCTCCAGAGCACGGCCATCATGCGGTCGGTGCGCCGGTTGGCCAGCTCGGTGGCACGCTCGGCCCGTCGCACGAGATCGCTCTGAAGTTCTTCGCGAACTCCGGATGCCGGAGCCGAGTCGAACTGGCCGATGACCGTCGCCGACAGCTCGGCCACCTTCGCCTCGAGTTCGGCGATGCGCGTGGCGGACTCCACGGCGTCGGCCTCGGCCTGCGCCGCCGCAGCAGAGGCGGCGAGCGCCTGGGCCTCCGAGATGCCCCTCCACAGCGCGATGTGCGCGAGGTCGCGGCGCTCGGCCTTCTCGGGTCCGAGGTGGGAGCGGCAGTGCGCGCACACCACCTGGTCGGAGTTCGACGTGAAGGTGAAGGGCTGCGGAGAACCGCAGCAGAGGCAGCGTGCCTCGAGCTCGCTGTGCAGGGCGTAATCGTGGGGCATCGAACCCAGACTAGGCCGCGTCCTACTTCTTCGAGGCCTTGCGTGCGCTCTTCAGTTGTTTGGCCTGATCGTCCTCGGCCTTCATGATCCCCTTCGTCTCGTCGAGGTCGCCGAGCACGGGCCGCCACCATTGCGCGCTCGGGTTCGAGTCGATGAGGATCATCCGCACCAGGAGCGTGAGGGGCACGGCGAGGATGGCGCCGAGGGGTCCGAGGATGACCAGCCAGATGAGCACGGAGGCGAAGGTGATGGTCTGGCTGAGTGCCACGGCGTTGCCGACGATGCGCGGCTGGACGACCGACTGCACGACGGCGTTGATCACTCCGTAGATGAGGATGATGATGACGGCGGTCTGCCATCCCCCCACCAGGAAGCCGAAGACGACCGGCGGGATGATGGCGATGAAGTAGCCGATGTTCGGGATGAAGCTGCAGATGAACGACAGCAGTCCCCAGAGCAGCGCCCCCGGCACCT
The DNA here is from genome assembly GCA_001423545.1 of Leifsonia sp. Leaf325. GTDB lineage: Bacteria > Actinomycetota > Actinomycetes > Actinomycetales > Microbacteriaceae > Orlajensenia. Next base: position 996,263 of record LMOK01000003.1, on the reverse strand, counting down.
GCAGGATGAGCAGCGCCACCCAGTTCAGCACACCCTGGGCGACGCCCAGCCCCGTGGTGACGACCATGTACTTGCGCACTCCCCGCGCGAAGCGCTCGAGCGATGACACCATGTAGGGCCGGCGCGGGCGGAGCTGGCGGAAGAGCGTCTCGAGGTACCCGGCGTCCATGGCCATCAGCAGCAGCAGGGTCAGGATGATGACGAGCCCGGCGGTGATGCTGGTGATGCTGCCGAGGAGTCCGGAGACGAAGCCCACGAGATTGGTGGGCTTGAAACCCTGTGCGACGGCCTGCACCTGTTCGGGCCCGAACCCGATCTTGGTCAGCCAGGTTCCGATCGTCGTGCCGATCTCCTGGATCTGGGGGGCGAACTGGGGCAGCAGGGCCGCGAACTGGGCGAAGGCGACCACGAGTGCAGTCACGAAAGCCGCCAGGAGGATGAACACGGCCAGCACGACGGACACTGTTGCGAGCCCGCGCGGAACGCCGCGTCGCTCGAGTGCGATGCGCAGGGGGTGAACGCAGATGGTCAGCACCAGCGCGAGGAAGATCGGCGCCACGACGTCCTGTGCCCCCGCGAGACCGAACGCCGTGATGGTGGCACCACCGAGACCCATGAGGATCATCGCGTTGCGGTGGGCTGGAGGATGGCCGTCGACGGCCGTGCTGGGATCGACCGGCGCTTCGACGGGCACGGTCTTCTTGCCGAACCAGAACATGTCCGCCTCCAACCCCGGTGCGAACAGTGCGCCCGCGCCGTACGTGGCCACGATAGCGTGACCCCTGTGCTCTCATGAGCGCAACTCACGGACTTGTCCGGGCATGAGATGAGGGACCACGGATGCTGCAGGTCGTCGGCGCGCTGCTCCCCATCTCCCTTGCCATGGCCCTCAGTTCCGTGCCGTTCCTCACCACGGTGATCCTGCTGCTGTCGCCGAAGCGCGACAGCACAGCTCTGCCGTACCTCATCGTCTACGTCGTCGGCATGTTCGTGGTGGCCGCCGTCCTCAGCTTCGGGCTGGCCTCGCTTCCGCGCCAAGCACGCACGGGCACGAGCCTCGGCGTCATCGAGATCGTCCTCGGACTGCTTCTCATCGCCCTCGCGATCGTGGAGCTGCTCCGAACGCGCGGTCGCAAGCCCGCGTCGTCCAACCCCATGCTCGACAGGGTGGCGACGTTCGGAGTCTGGCCGGCCATCGGTTTCGCGCTGCTGCTCAACGTGCGCCCGAAGGCACTGCTGCTCGCCACGGCCGCAGGGATCGCGATCGGAACCGCGCGCCTGGACCCCAGCGAATGGTTCGTCTGCCTCCTGCTCTACACGGTCCTGAGCTCGGCGACGGTCAGCGTGCCGGTGATCATGACGCTCGCCCGGCAGGAGAAGATGGCGGACCGGCTGGTGCGCATGCGCGACTACATCCTCGCGAAGAGCGGCGTGATCACCTTCATCGTGCTCCTCATGGTCGGCGTGACCATCTTCGGGGCCGGGCTGACGAACCTCTGAGCGCCGCTCGCTCAGGGCCGAGCGAAGCGACCGCCCGAAGCGTTCGACGGCACCGCTAGTGCTGCCCCTCGGCAGTCATCTCGAGGTCGGAGGTCGGGACGCCGCGCTGCGTGGCGAGGGCCGTACCGGCAGCACCGCAGACCAGGGCGATGGCGAGAACCTGCACGAGGGTGAACTGCTCCGCGAGGATGAGCCAGCCGAAGATCGCGGCGATCACCGGGCCGAACGAGGTGATGATGGCGTACACCCGGGCGGTGATCCGCCGCAGGATGAACGTGTCGAGGCTGTAGGGCAGGGCCGACGACAACACGCCGACGGCGAGCAGCAGACCGAGCACGCGCCAGTCGATCACCGAGACGTCGAGCGTGAACAGGGCGGCGGGCACCAGCAGCACCAGGCTCACGATGCTCGCCACGGTGAGACCCTCGAGGCCGGGGAGCCTCAGTGCCACGCGGCGGGTCAACAGGATGTACGCCGCCCAACTGGCCGCCGCCGTGAGCGCGAGCACCACGCCCCAGGCGTTGATGGTGCCGTCGAGGCCGGTGAGCATCACCACGCCGAGGCCGGCCGCGATGACGCAGATCACGTCGAGAAGCCGGCGCGACGTGGTGAGGGCCAACAGCAGGGGGCCGAGGAACTCGATCGTGGCTGCGACGCCGAGCCCCAAGAGGTGCACGGACTCGTAGAAGGCGAGGTTCATGACGGCCAGAACCACCCCGAGCGCCAGGGCCGGCCAGAGCCGCGTCCAGGTGAGCTCTGCACGCTTCGGACGGTAGAGCGGGAGCACCACGATCGCCATGACCAGCTGCCGCACCGCCACGACCACGACCGACCCGACGACGGGGATGACGACGCCGGCCAGGGACGACCCGAGGTTGATGCTCACCTCGGTGCCCACCTGGGTGAGAGCCCCCACCGTTGCGCGCCGCGAATCGGGTGCGGCTCCGGGATCCGCCGCAGTCGCCTCGTCCGTCACCTCTCGATCCTAGGCTGGGCCGGGCGTGTGGCCTCGCCCGACGGATGCGGCAGTGCCAGACTCGACAGGTCGACGAAACATTCCTTCAGGAGGTCGCCATGGATGCCGAGCAGTCCGGCGTCGCTCCGCGCGACCAGAAGCCGCATCCCGACATCAGGATCGACGTACCGCCGCGGACCGGAGCCCCACCGTCCACCGTCGCCGCCGACGACGTCGCCGATGCCCCGCCCAGAACCGGTGACACCCTCGTCACCGTGCTCGTGGCGTTCGCGGCGAATGTGCTCATCGCCGTCGCCAAGAGCGTGGCGGCCGTCATCACCGGGTCGGCGTCGATGGTGGCTGAGGCTGCACACTCGTGGGCGGATGCCGGCAACGAGGTGCTGCTGCTGATCGCCGAGAGGCGCTCGCAGCGCCCGGCCGACTCGCGGCATCCGCTGGGCTATGGAAAGGACGCCTACATCTGGTCGATGTTCGCGGCCTTCGGCCTGTTCACCGCCGGCGCCGTCGTGTCGATCCAGCACGGCATCCAGGGACTCCTCGATCCCGAGCCCGCCACCGACTACAGCATCGCCTACATCGTGCTCGGGGTCTCGTTCGTGCTCGAGGGCATCTCGTTCGTCCGGGCGCTGCGCGAGGCCCGCGCGAGTGCGCACGAGGCGAACCGCGGCACCCTCACGCACGTCATAGCGAGTTCCAACCCCACCCTGCGGGCTGTGTTCGCCGAGGATGCGGCCGCCCTGATCGGACTCCTCATCGCCTTCCTCGGCATCCTGCTGCACCAGCTCACGGGGTCGCCGGTCTTCGACGCGATCGGCTCGATCGGCGTCGGCCTGCTGCTCGGCGTCGTGGCCATCGTTCTCATCAGCCGCAATCGCGCGTTCCTGCTCGGGGAGGCCATCGGGGCCGAGGACGAGCAGGAGGTGCTCGGCAGGCTGCTGCAGCGGCCTGACATCGATCGGGTGACCAGCCTGCACGTCGAGTTCATCGGCCCCGGGCAGCTCTTCCTCATCGCCGCCGTCGACCTCGCCGGCAACGTGCGGGAGGACGCCCTCGCGCTCGAACTCCGGGGCATCGAGAAGGATCTCGAACGCGACCCCCACCTGGCACGCGTGGTGCTCACCGTCTCCGCGACGGACGAACCATCTCTGGGGGTAGCAGCGACGCCGTCCCCGTGACGACGCCGAAACATACTCATGGCAGCATGAACTCAGCGACGAGTGAGGAGGGAACAGCCGATGACCTCGGATGAGACCGAACCGCGCGTGTCAGACCACTCACCGCGCCACGGTCGACTGCGCCGCTCCCACGCCGGGCTGACCCTGCTGAAGACCGTGGGCATCGCGACGGCCGTCGCCGTGATCGCCGCGGGCGGCATCGGCGCCTTCGAACTCACCGCGCTCGGTCGCCAGGTCGCCGACAACAGCATCGACATCTCCAACGGAACCGATGCGGCCACTCCCCTACCGGTTCCGCACATCGGCGCCATCGAGGGCGGCTTCAACTTCCTCCTGGTCGGAACCGACAACGACGCAGCCCAGGGCGACGCCTACGGGGTGCGCGACGCGACCCTCAACGACGTGAACATCCTGCTGCACGTCTCCGCCGACCACACCTCCGGCGTCGTCGTGAGCCTGCCGCGCGACCTCATCGTGCCGCATCCGGACTGCGTCGATCCCGACACCGGCGAGGAGTTCTACGCCATGTCTGCCCGGCCGCTCAACGAGGCCTGGTCGCGCGGCGGCCTCGGCTGCGTGGTGGCGACGGTGTCCGAGCTGACGGGCCAGCCCATCTCCTACGCCGGAACGGTCTCGTTCAACGGCGTCATCGCGATGACGGATGCGATCGGCGGCGTGCCCGTCTGCGTCGAGGAGGCCATCGACGATCCTGATGCCGCCCTCGTCCTCCCGGCCGGCACGTCCGTCATCTCCGGGGCCACCGCTCTCGGCTTCCTGCGCAGCCGCCACGGCGTCGGTGACGGCAGCGACCTGAGCCGCATCTCATCCCAGCAGACGTACATGTCCTCGCTCATGCGCACCATGAAGAGCGCCGACACGCTCGGGAACCTGGGCACCCTGTACAGCCTCGCGCGAGCCGCGACGGCGAACGTGAAGCTGTCGAGCAACCTCTCCAGCCTCGACTCCATCGTGGCGATGGCGTATGCCCTGAAAGACATCGACCTCGACCGGCTCGTGTTCGTGCAGTATCCGGGAAGCACGAGCGACCCCGACTTCCCGGGCAAGGTGGTGCCGTACACGGAGTTGGCCGATGAACTCTTCGCGGCCATCTCGGCGGATCAGCCGTTCACCCTCGACGAGAACTCCCTCGGAAACGGCACGGTGCTCGATCCGAACGCGACGCCCACGCCGACAGCACCAGAGCCCGATCCGGCGGTCACCGAGACCCCTGCACCGGAGTCCACCGAGGACCCGGAGGTCATCGCCGCCGGCGTCCCGGAGGCGGCGCCCGCCGCTGCGCCGCCGACAGTCATCGAGGGCCTCAAGGGCATCACCGCCACGACGCAGACCTGCGCCGCCGCCTACAGCGGGTGAACGATGCAGCCGGCTGAGCGCGAGGAGCGCATCCGTCAGCTGCAGCGTTCGCTGTACGCGGCTGATGCCGTGACGGATGCCGCCCGCGACGCAGTACTCGACGAACTGCGCGCCCTCGAGGCCGAGCAGGCCGCCGCCGACGCCGCACTGGCGCCCACTGCCGAACGTGCGCTTGCGCCCGAACCCGCATCCGCACCCGCACCCGCATCCGCATCCGCATCCGCATCCGCATCCGCATCCGCATCCGACACCGTCGTCGCCGTCGATCCCGCGCGCGACGGTGGTCGCCGCGGGATGCTGCTGGCTGGAGTCGGCGCCGCTGCAGCCCTCGTCATCGGCGTGGCCATAGGCGTCACCTCGTCCGCCACGATCACCGACGTCGTCTCGGGAGCCCTCGGCGCGACGCCCACGCCGGCGCCGTCGGCGGCTGCGGTGGCCTTCGCCAGAGCGCAGGCACCCGTCGACATCCCCGACATCCCGCTCGGTGACAGGTTCGTCGCCTCCTCGTTCCGCCAACTCCTCGAGGCCGGCTTGGACACCCTGTACCTCGCCCGCGACGTCGACGGCGACATCTGCCTGATCGTCGTCATCCAGACCCAGGACTTCGCGGCCACCTGCACCCCGCAGGCCGACCTCGACGCCAGCGGGTTGCAGTTGAGCTGGCAGAGCATGACGCCCTATCGCGACCTCCCCGGGCAACCGAACGTGAGCGACTTCGCGTTCACGTGGCATCCCGACGGCACCTCGTCGATGGAGGCGTCGGACTGACATCACTCGTTCTCGCACCGTGACGCAAGGGGGTGAATCCTGCGTGAGGCGGGCGTACTGTGAAGAGCGCGGCGACCAGGCCGCATGCGTGGGAAGGATGACTATGGCGATCAACGACGAAGACATCACGAACGAGGCCGCCGGTGGCGGCGAAGGCGTCGCAGACGGCGGCGCGAACCCCGGCGGCCACGACGGCGGAGCCGACGGCTCGGCCTCGGGCGGCGAGGGTCCTGCCGACGGCGGCGCGAACCCCGGCGGCCACGACGGTGGAGCAGACGGCTCCGCCGGCGAGGGAACCGCCGACGGAGGAGCCAATCCCGACGGCCACGACGGCGGCGCCGACGGCTCTGCCTGAGATGAACGACACGGAACGCGGGCCGGGCGACCGGCCCGCGCTTTCGCGCTGCATCCGCATTCCGGCCGACGAGTTCGCCCGGGAGTACTGGGGCAGGCGGCCACTGCTGTCCGAGGCTGCGACCTTGAGCGGAGCCTTCGACGACCTGTTCTCGACGGGAGCCGTGGACGAGCTGGTGACCGAGCGCGGCCTCCGCACCCCCTTCATCCGGATGGCGCACGAGGGCTCGGTGTTGAAGCCGGCCTCGTACACCGCTCCCGGCGGTTTCGGTGCCGAGGTCGGAGACCAGGTCAGCTCCGACAAGGTGCTGGCTGAGTTCGCCGGCGGCGCGACGATCGTGCTGCAGGGCCTGCACCGGCTCTGGCCGCCGCTCATCGACTTCACCCGGCGCCTCATCGACGACATCGGTCATCCCGCCCAGGTGAACGCCTACGTGACACCGGCGTCGTCGCGCGGCTTCGATCCGCACTACGACGTGCACGACGTGTTCGTGCTGCAGATCAGCGGTGAGAAGCACTGGCGCATCCACGCGCCCGTGCACGTCGATCCCCTGCGCGACCAGCCGTGGAGCGATCACAGCGCCGCAGTCGCAGAGGCGGCGACCCACGCGCCCGTCATCGACGCCGTCCTGCGCCCCGGCGACGCCCTGTACCTGCCGCGCGGCTGGATCCACTCGGCCGAGGCCCTCGGCGACACCTCGGTGCACCTGACGATCGGCATGGCCGCGTACACGCGCGCCGATGTCGTGCAGACCCTCGTCGCCGTAGCCGGGGACTCACCGGCTCTGCGCTCATCGCTGCCTCTGGGCATCGACCTGACGGATGCCGCATCCGTGCGAGCCATCGTCGAGCAGACGGCGGAGCACCTGATCGCCGTGCTGACCTCGGCGAGTGCCGACGACGCAGCCGCGTCCACCGACCGCGTCGCCCGCAGGCTCTCGGCTCGCCTCACCGACGCCACCCGTCCCGAGCCGATCGCCCCTCTCGCCACCGTCGACGCCATCGCCCGCCTCGACGGAACGACCAGGGTGCGCTGGCGGGGATCGCTCGGCGCACGCGTGGAGCAGTCGGGCGACACGGTACGTCTGGTCTCCCGACTCGCGACGCTGACGCTGCCGGGCGAGGCGACGGAGGCCCTTCGCCACCTGATCACCGGCGCGGAGACCGTCGTCGCCGAGGTCCCGGGGCTGGACGAGCCGGATGCCGTCGTCGTGGTGCGCCGTCTGCTGCGCGAGGGCTTCCTCGTGGCGCTCGAGTGACTGCCCGGCCGGCCTCGTGAGCGTGGACGGCCCGTTCGGCGACGGCGGATGGCAGCCATGCAGTGACCGCTCCAGGCAACGCGGCGATCCCCTCACCGGCACCGGCTCACGCGGGATGCAGTGGTTCCTCATCGAGATCTCGGGCCCGTGGGGATCGCGAGCCTTCCTCGATCCGCCCTTCGACACGACGCTCGGCCGGGCACTCATCCATCGCATCGAGGGAGCGGGCATGCGCCCTCTCGCGATCCGTCGCACCGGCCGCCGCCGCGAGCAGACCTCCTGGTCGTGGGCGAGCGTCGACTCCAGGCCCGGATATGAGTCCGTGCGCTGGGGTTCGGTCGACAACGTGGAGGAGCTGCTCGACGTTCCGCTCGACGGCTCGACGGGTGAGGCATCCGATCGCCCGATCTTCGCCGTCTGCGCCCATGCGCGCCACGACCAGTGCTGCGCGGTGCGCGGTCGCCAGGTCGTGACGACACTCGCCGCAGCCTTCCCGGAGGAGACGTGGGAGTGCTCTCACCTGGGCGGCGACCGCTTCGCCGGAACCCTCGTGATGCTGCCGCACGGGCTCTACTACGGCAACGCAGACGACGGCGATGCCGTGCGCATCGCCGAGGCCTACCTCGACGGTCGCGTCGTCGAGGAGCACTACCGGGGCCGCAGTTCCCTGTCGCATCCCGTGCAGGCCGCACAGCACTACGCGCGACTGGCTCTGGGTGACGAGGGCATCGAGGCCTACCCGCCCCTGAGCGAACACACCACGACGACGCCCGAGGGGGGCTCGGGCTGGACCGTGTCGTTGGGAACGGATGCCGGTCCCGTCACCGTCGAGCTCGCGGAGTCGGCATCCGATCCCCTGCTCTCGACCTGCTCGGCCACCCGGCATCTGCGCGTGCGCCAGTACGAGCTGGCCGGGCTGACGGGGCCTGCGGCGATTCCCGCTCCCTGAGGGCCGAGCGGAGCGACCGTGTCACCGCTCGCTGAGGGCCGAGCGGAGCGACCGCCCAAAGCGCACCAGCTCGGCGGCACACATCGACCGCAGGCCGCGCCCTGGCCTCAGCGAGCAGGAAGCATCGCCGGATACGCCTGCTGTCCCGGGCAGGTGTCGAGGATGCGCTCGATCGCGTCGTGCTCCGCCGGCGTGACCCACAGACCATAAATCGACTTGACCGAGACCTGACGGGCCACGTAGCTGCAGCGGATGGACTTCTGCGCCGGCAGCCAGGTGGCGGCGTCGCCGTCGCCCTTCTGCATGTTCGAGCGGCCATCGACGGCCATCAGGTTGAGCGGATCGTTCGCCAACGCCTCGCGCTGCGCCTGCGTCAACTGCTGGGCGCCGGTCTGCCACGCGTTCGACAGTGCCACGAGATGGTCGATCTGCACGAGCGCGCTCGTGTCCTGCCCGCGCACGAAGTCGATGGTCGCGCCCGTGTACGGCGAGACCAGCCTGCCCGTCATGACCCTGCAGGGCCCCGACTTCGCGATCTCCGTGAGGTCTCGGGCGAGAACGTCGTTGCGGGTGTCGCAGCCGTTGCGATCGACGTCCTTCCAGGCGGTGCCGAATCCGCCGTCCCTGTCGTAGCCGGTCTTGGGGGCACGCCCCTTGATCGGCAGGGTCTCGAGCGCGGCCAGCGCGGTACCGGAAGGCGCCGGCGTGAACGTGACGGTCGGCGTCGGCGTGACGGTCGGCGTCGGCGCGGCGGTCGGCGCGAGCGTCGCGCTCGGTGCCGGGGTCGCCGTCGCCGGTGCGGACGGGCTCGCGGTCGCCGACGGGGCGGCATCCGTGGTGCTCGATCCGGCGCCGGCCGAAGGTCCCACTCCAGGGCCGCCACTGACGCCGACACTGACGAGCGCGATCACGCAGGCGGCGATCACCGAGGCGATCGCAGCGAAGCGGGCTCGTGTCGAGCGGGGCCGCGCGGGCAGGGGAGTCATCTGGAGGGCCTCGGCAAGCTGGGGGGGGTGGTCACGCGGGCGGATCGCCCCCGAGACGCTATCAAGCGGCGGCTGAGGAAACGCCCGTCGCCGCGGCGAACCGGCTCGTTGTGGGGGTGCCTGCCATGCACGGCTCGGCCGCCGGACGAGTCACCCCGAGACGACGGGCCGGCGTCATCCCCGCAGAGCCAGAGCGAACGGGAGCACGGCAGGCACGCCCGCCCGCCGCAGCTCCCGGGCTGCCACGGTCAGGGTCCAGCGGCTGTCGACGAGGTCGTCGACCACCAGCACCGGTCCCGATGCCGCGGCCTCCAGGTCGAGGGTCGAGGTGTCGAAGCGGTCCCAGAGGCCGCCGAGCCGATAGACGCTGTTGCCGCCGGGTTCGCCGGTCGGGCCACCGTTGCGGGTGCCGAGTTCGCCGAGGTACGGCAGGCGACCGACGGCAGCGAGTCCGCGGGCGAGCGAGTCGACGAGCAACGGATGCCGCCGCGACGGCATCGCCACCACGCCGACGGGTCGCGTCTCCCAGCCCCACTCCGCGAGCACCCGCACGCAGGCGTCGAGCAGGGCCGGCGAGACCGCGGCATCCTGGGCACCGGCCGCGAAGACAGTGCGCAGGGTCCCGCCCCACCCGAGGTCGGTGAGCCGGGCGAGCGCGCGGCCCTCCAGCATCCGTTCGTCGACGGCGATGCGTCCTTTCACCGGCACGCCGAGCTTGTCGGCCCCCGTCGGCCACTGCGCCCGCGGATCGATGGGAACGCCGACGCGGTCGAGAGCCGATGAGGCCGTCGCCGCGGCACCCTCGGCGAGGTCCTTCGGATACCAGACGCCGGCGCAGTTGTCGCAGCGGCCGCAGGGAGCCGCGGTCTCGTCGTCGAGGGCGCGCTGCAGGAACTCCATGCGGCATCCGTCGGTCGTCTCGTACTCGAGCATGTGCTGCTGTTCGGCCGTGCGTTCCGCGGCGATGCGGGTGTAGCGCTCGGCGTCGTAGGTCCACGGCTGCCCCGTGGCGATCCAGCCGCCCTGCACGCGCTTGACCGCCCCGTCGACGTCGAGCACCTTGAGAAGCAGTTCGAGCGGGGTGCGACGGATGTCGACCAGGGCCTCGAGCGCCGGGGTCGACGTCGGCGTCGACGAGGCGGCCAACTCCGCGATCACCCGCTCGGCACGGATCTGGTTGGGCATCGACGCCGTGGCGAAGTAGTGCCAGATGTCGGGATCCTCGCGGCCCGGCAGCAGCAGCACGTCGGCGTTGTCCGTGGCGCGGCCGGCGCGGCCGACCTGCTGGTAGTAGGCCACGGGCGATGAGGGTGCCCCCAGGTGCAGCACGAAACCGAGGTCGGGCTTGTCGAAGCCCATGCCGAGGGCGCTCGTGGCGATGAGGGCCTTCACCTCGTTGCGCTTGAGCATGCCCTCCGACTCCTCGCGCTCGCCTGGATCGGTCTGGCCGGTGTAGGCGCGCACGTTGTGGCCGGCCTGCCGCAGCAGCCTGGCGGTGTCTTCGGCGGCGGCCACGGTGAGCGTGTAGATGATGCCGGATGCCGGAAGCTCGCCCAGGTGGCTGAGCAGCCAGGCCAGCCGCGCCTGGGCGTCGGGCAGGCGCAGCACGCCGAGGCGGAGCGACGCCCGGGCGAGCGGACCGCGAATCGTCACGACGTCGACGGCCGTACCGTCGGCACCGGCGCCGAGCTGCTCGGCCACGTCGGCGACGACCCGACTGTTGGCCGTGGCCGTCGTGGCGAGCACGGGAACGGATGCCGGCATCCGGGCGATCAGGTCTCGCAGGCGCCGGTAGTCCGGCCGGAAGTCGTGCCCCCAGTCGCTGATGCAGTGCGCCTCGTCGACGACGAGCAGCCCGACGCGCTGCACGAGGGCAGGCAGCTGCTGTTCGCGGAACGACGGGTTGTTCAGCCGCTCGGGCGAGACCAGGAGCACGTCGACCTCGTCAGCGGCCAGCTGGGCGAGCACCTCGTCCCATTCGTGCGCGTTGGTGGAGTTGATGGCGACGGCGCGCACACCGGCGCGGGCGGCCGCCGAGATCTGGTCGCGCATGAGGGCGAGCAGCGGGGAGACCAGGATGGTGGGGCCGGCACCGCGCTGGCGCAGCAGCAGGGTGGCGACGAAATAGACGGCCGACTTGCCCCACCCCGTGCGCTGCACCACGAGGGCGCGTCGGCGGGAGTCGACGAGGGTCTCGATGGCCTCGAACTGGCCGTCGTGGAACTCCGCCTCGTCGTTGCCGACCAGTCGGCGGAGAACGGAGAGGGCGGCATCCTTCGTCGATTCGGTCACCCGCCCATGCTCGCAGCATCTGCAGACAGTCGGGCCGCTTCGAGTGGATCCGGTCAGTCGCCCTTCGGCGGGCAGACCGCGGCGGCCTTCAACTTGTCGGCCATCTGCTCGGCCGACCACGGGAGCTCGATCACCGGCTTGTCGAGGCTCGACTCGGCCGCTGCGTCGGTTCTGGCACCGAGAGAAGCCAGCTGCAGGGCGAAGTTCTGGGCGAACGTCTTGCCTGCCGTGGCGTTGTTGAGCATGACGACGACGGTGAGGCCGCTGGCCGGATCGGAGTATGCGGCGCTGATGTAACCGCCGAGGTTGCCCGATCCACCGCGCAACGGGCCGATCTGCGTTCCGCCGTGGCCCTGCTGCTCCCACTGGGGCGCGTCGCCCCCGAGCGGAACGGTCTGCCACTGGAGTTTGTGGGTCTTCTCGGTGAGGGTCGTGCCCGCCGCCAGCGACTGCACGAGGACCTTGAGCTCGGGCACTGTCGAGACGGCGCCGCCCGAGGTGCCGGCCATCGACGGCGAGAGCGGCGCGACGGCGCGGATGGCGTCGCACTTGGGCGCGCCGTTGACGATCGGCGTGACGTAGCCCGTGGGATGCTCACCGGGAACCTCGACGGTCGAGTCGCCCGGAATGGTCGTCTCGTCGAGGCCGAGGGGGTCGAGCAGGTACTGCTGCTCGAGGTCGCTCCAGCTGCGGCCGGTGGCCGCCTCGAGGGCGAGGCCGAGCAGCATGTAGCCGCCGTCGGATGGCGCCCACTTCTCGCCGGGAGCACCCGTGCGCGGCAGGGCGAGAGCGTTGGAGACGATCTCGATGGGCGGCCATGGGCGTTCGGGGTTCTTCGAGAACTGCGCGCCGAGGGCTGCCCTCGTGTCGGCGATCCCCGACGTGCCCTGGCAGAGCTGTCCGAGGGTGATGCCCGCCGTGCCCGGGATGGACGGCAGGACGTGCGAGACGAAGTCGTCGAGGGTGACGACCCCCTCGTCGACGAGACGCATCAGCACGGTGCAGGTCATGCCCTGCGTGAGGTCGCCGATGCGGAAGTGGGTGTCGGTGGTGACGGGGGTCTTGTCCTTGAGGCCGAGCTTGCCGCTGGCGGCGAGCCACTGGCCGCCCCACGGCGCCCACACACCGGCGACGCCACCGGTGGAATCGGAGAGCGCGATCGCCTTCTTCAGCGCGTCGCTGAGAGATTCCTCGACACTCGTGCTGAACGGCGTGTCGACCTGCTCGGGGAGCGCTGCGCGGGCCGCTCCGGTGCTCGAGCAGGCTGTCGCGACCAGTGCGACGACAGCAAGGATCGCCGCACTGGCGAAGCTGCGCACTCTGGTCCTGCCGGTCACGTCGAACCCCCTCGCGTTCCGCTCACTAGATCCTAACCGCGCGCGTGAGCGCGCCCCATCCGCCGCTCATAACGAACGTCTCCCAATCCGATGGCAGCGTCCGCGGCGAACCCTCTGAGCGCGACAGAAGTCACGCACGATCTGCGTGGCGGATGCCGCGCCGGCAAGAATCTGGAGGCGAAAGCCATGAATTCCTCACCCAACCGCATCGTCGGCGTCATCTTCGGCGCCGTCTACCTCCTCGTGGGCGTGCTCGGCTTCTTCGTGACCAGCGGAGTCGACTTCGTGGCCACCCGCGGCGGCCTCCTCCTCGGCATCTTCGAGGTGAACCCGTTCCACAACATCGCCCACCTGCTCATCGGCGCCGTGCTGCTGATCGGAGGCCTGTCGAGCGTGAAGGCCGCGAAGGGCGTCAACACCGTCATCGGTGCCGCCTACCTGCTCCTCGGCATCGTCGGCTTCTTCCTGGCCGGCACGTCGGCCAACATCCTGGCGCTGAACACGCCTGACCACTTCCTGCACCTCGCCAGCGCGATCCTCCTGCTCGGCGTCGGTCTGGGAGCCGAGCGCGGCGTTCGCTCGAACGCGGCCGTGGCGTAACCGCCATGAGCGCTCGGATGAGCCGCCCGCGCCCCTCGATCGGTCAGGTCCCCCCGGCCGCACCGACCGAGTCGGCCGCGACGACCCAGGCTGCCGTCCCGCTGACGACGTCGCCGTTCCCGTCGGCGTCGGCGGTGGGACGGGCCTGGCCACCGCTCGCGGCCCTGGGCGCGGGTCTCATCCACCTCGCCGTCGCGGCGAGCGCCCCCGCGGTCCTCGCGGTGCTGCTCGCCGTGATCGGCATCGCCGAGGTCGTCTGGGGCGTCGCCGTGCTGCGCGCGGGGCAGCCCGTCCTGGTGCGACTCGCACTCGTCGTGTCGTCGGCATCGTCGGCGCTCTGGGTGGCCGTGGCGTTCTCGCTCATGGCCGTCGGAGCGGCCGAGCCCGCGGCATCCGTCCCCCTTCTTCCTCTGGTCGCTGCGACGGTGTTCACCCTGTCGGTCGCGGTCGTCTGCGCACGATCGCTGCGGCGGGCGGATGCCGCGGTTGTAACCGCATCAACCGGTTCTGCGTCGTCCGCTGTCCAGACCGCGCCTGCTGCACCTGGCGCGGGCGGCGGCTGGCGCTTCGTCGGCGCGTTCGCGGCGAGTGCCGCTCTCGTGTCGGCCATCGCGACCCCAGCCCTCGCGGCCACCGAGGCCGGGCAGTACGCGCACCCGCACGGTGAGCACAGCGTCGAGCTCGTCGTGCCGGGGCACGAGCACTGAATCAGGCGCGGGCCCGACGCCTGAGCTCAGAGAGCGGCGTCGGCCTCGATCGCCGGGATCTGCGCCGCCGAGTCCATGAAGCGCCGTACGTCGTCGTCGACGATGATGTCGCTGGGCCGCAGAGGACGCGTGAGGTAGAGCCCCTCGAGGCGGGTCAGCCGGCTGAGGGCCACGTAGGTCTGACCGGGGCTGAACGCCCGCGGACCGAGATCGACGATCGCGGTGTCGTAGCTCGCGCCCTGCGACTTGTGGATGGTCACGGCCCACGCCAACCGAAGCGGGAACTGCGTGAACTCGGCGACGATGTCCTTCGACAGCTTCTTCGTGGCGGCGTTGTAGGTGTACTTGAACTTCTCCCACGTCGCCGGCTCCACGTGGTGCACCTCGCCGTCGACCTCGACCTGCACGGTGTCGGTGATGCCCGTCACCACCCCGATGGTGCCGTTCACCCAGCGCGGCCCGCCGTCGATCGCCGAGTCGTTGCGCAGGAACATGACCTGCGCGCCCACCTTGAGCTCGAGCTTGAGGTCTGCCGGGTACGCGCGTCCGGCGAAGTCCCCCGAGATGTCGGCCTCGTTGGCCTGCGACTTCCCCGTCAGGCGAGCCAGGGCTGACGCGTTGATGCGGTTGACGGCGTCGTTGCGCGTCGCGAGGGTGATGGCACCCTCCTCGGGCAGCGGCCTGCGCGCTCCCATGTAGTTGAGGCGTCCACCCACCTCGGCGGTGACCTGACCGTGCCGCACGGCGTTCAGCATGTGCCTGAATTCGGCGTCGTTCTGACGGTGGATCTGCCCGAGCTCGAAGATGCGCAGGTCGGCCTCCTGCCACACCTTCGCGTCGAAGAACCACATGGAGCGATAGTGGTCGGTGAAGTAGGCCCGCTCGTCGGCATCCCCCGGCACCGGAGCCAACTGATACGGGTCGCCGAACAACACGACCTGCACACCTCCGAACGCGGTGAACGGCTTCTTGCGGGCCTGACGGAGGCTGCGGTCCATGGCGTCGATCAGGTCGGCGCTCACCATGCTCACCTCGTCGATCACGAGGGTGTCGATGGTGTTCAGCAGTTTGCGGGTCGCGTCGTTCTGGTCGATGTCGTGGTCGGCGATGAGCCCGATCGGCAGCCTGAACAGCGAGTGGATGGTCTGGCCGCCCACGTTGAGGGCAGCCACCCCCGTGGGGGCTGCGATGACGATCTGCTTCTCGGTGTGCCAGTTCAGGTGATTGAGCAGCGTCGACTTGCCCGTGCCCGCGCGACCCGTCACGAAGACGTGGTCGCGGGTGGCCTCGATGGCCTCGAAGACCGCGGCCTGCTCGGCCGACAGGGCGGGGACTGACACAGCGGCCTTTCACGACGGAGACGGTCATCCCACTGTACTGTCCGGGTCGGGTCGGGGTTCCGCGCGGAGGCCCACCATAGAATGACCACGTGGAACCGGGGAGGGATGAGGAGCGCGACGGCGTGCCAGCATCCGCGCCCCCTCCCGAACCCGAGATCGCACCGGAGCCCACCCCCGCCTCCGATCCCGAGTCGCTGCCGCAGCTCGTGCAGGGTCCCGAGCCGGAACCGGCTCTCGTTCACCCCGCCGACGATCCCGACATCGAGCCGACGTCGGTTCCGGCGACGAGCCCGTTCGGAATCACCATTCCCGTGCCCATCGTCTCGGATCGAGAGCTCGGCATCGGGCACCACGGCGCTCACGCCGCCGGCGACCCCGGTCCGCGACTCGGTGCGTACGTCGCGGGAACCGCGGTGCTGCCCACCCCCGCACCTGCGCCGGCTCAGAGCCGGGTCACGAACCCCGCAGCCGCGATGCTGCTCTGGCTCACCATCGCCCTGTTGCTGGTCGCCGCGCTCCTCGCCACGATCGGATCCCTCAACCGCAGCATCTACAGCGCAGCCGGCTTCGTGGAACAGTACCTCTCGGCCATCGAGAACGGCGACGCCGGCGCCGCGCTGGCGATGCCCGGGGTGCGCATCGCCTCTGAAGACCTCCCCTCGGCCGGCCTCCCGCCCCAGTCCGCCGACACCCTGTTGCGCAGTTCCGTCCTGCGCGGCCCGAGTTCGGTCGAGTTGGTGAGCGACACCAACGACGACGAAGGCCATCACACGGTGACCTATCGCGTGAAGCTCGGCGGCACGAGCGAGACCATGACCTTCGACGTCGAGCGCGACGGAAGCTGGGGTGGGGTCTTCCACTCCTGGCGCTTCGCCACGAGTCCCATCGCAGCACTCTCGGTCACGGTGCTGCACGACGACACCTTCACCGTCAACGGTCTCACCCTCGACGCCCGCGCCCACGCCGCACCCGACGCGCCGGCGAGCTTCAACAACTCGGCCGATTACCTCGTGCTCGCCCCCGCCCTCTACGAGTTCAGCCGGTCATCGCTGCAGCTCGAGGCCGCGCCGCAGGACGTGCCCGTCACGAAGGTCGGGACCCAGGACGTCTCCATCGACGTGCAGCCGACGAAGGCGTTCGTCGATGAGGTGCAGACCGAGATCAACGGGTTCCTCGACCAGTGCGCCACCCAGAAGGTGCTGCAGCCCACGGGCTGCCCCTTCGGAACCGTCATCGACGATCGCGTGATCAGCGACCCCGTGTGGAGCATCGTGAGCTACCCCGAGGTGACCCTGGTTCCGGATGACACGGCATTCCAGATGCCATCGACTCCGGGCGTGGCTCACATCTCGGTCGGCGTGCAGTCGCTCTACGACGGCGAGGAGTCGACGGTCGAACGCGACGAGGCCTACTCGATGGGCGCGACGGTCGTGATCGGGCCGGACGGCAACCTGAACATCCAGCTGCACTAGCCCATGCTCGCTGAGGGCCGGACGAAGTCCGCGCCCGAAGCCCACCGAAGTTCCACCGGATCACGACGCGCGTCGGGCGGTCGCTCCGTTCGGCCCTCCGCCAGCGGAAGGCGGCGGCAGCCTCAGCGAACCGAGGTGTCCCGCTGGGCCATCGCCTCGAGGCGGGCGTTGTAGGCCTCGAGTTCTGCCTCGTTGGTGCGGTCGGCGTTGCGATCGCGGCGCTTGGTCTCGCGCTCGTCGGCTCGGCTCCACTGGATGGCCACGGCGATGGCCAGCGCCACCGTCGGGATCTCGCCGACACTCCACGCGATGCCGCCGCCGAGTTGCTGGTCGGCCAGCGCATCCGTTCCCCAGCCCATTGCGCCGTACCAGTCGGAGAGCAGCAGGCCCGTTCCGGTCATGATGGCCAGGCCGAAGAAGGCGTGGAACGCCATGGTGAGCAGCAGCAGAAGCAGGCGGAAGGGGTACGGCAGTCTGTAGGGCACCGGGTCGATGCCGATGATGGACTGCACGAACAGGTAGCCGGTGAGCAGGAAGTGCACCGTCATCCACTCGTGGCCGAGATGGTCGGTGGTCGCCCAGCTGAACAGCGTCGTGTAGTAGAAGATCCAGAGGCTCGAGGCGAACAGCACGGCCGCGACGATCGGGTTGGCGATGACACCGGCGAAGCGCGAGTGCACGGCGAGCATGATCCACTCGCGGCCGCCTCGACTGCCGTCCTTGCGAGGGCGGATGCTGCGCAGGGCCAGGGTCACCGGGGCGCCGGGAACCAGGAGCACCGGCACGCCCATGGTGAGCACCATGTGCGCGAGCATGTGCGCCGAGAAGAGGTACTGGCCGTAGAGGTTCACGGCACCGTTGGTCACGTAGAACAGCACGACGAGGCCGGCGAGCCACGAGACGGTGCGGAAGATCGGCCACCTGTCGCCGCGGCGGTGCAGTCGCCAGACTCCGGCGAGGTAGAAGAACGCACCGAAGGCGCAGGCCAGCACCCAGAGCAGGTCCCAGTTCCACTCGGTGAGGTAGCGGGCCCCGGTGAGCGCCGGCGGCAGCGGCTCCCCGGTGAGCAGTTCGGCCGGCGTGCCCGCGCCCGGAGGGGTCTCGGCGATCGGCGTGGCCGTGCGCGCGAGGGCGGCGGCGAGGCCGGCCGCGATGCCCATGAAGGCCAGCTCGACGACGACGATCCCCCAGAACCAGCCGCGGGCGCTGCCCTGGCCCTGTTCGGCCGAGCGGGCGATGCGTCCGATCGCGTAGCGGCGCTGCACCGCTCCGAAGCATCCGAGGGCCAGCAGTGCGGCGATCTTGCCGAACACCAGCACCCCGTACGGCGTCAGCAGGTTGTCGAAGGTGCCGATGCGCAGGGCGGCACTCACATAGCCGGATGCCGCCACGACGATGAAGCAGATGAGGGCGACGGTCGAGTACCGACCGAGCACGGCGACGAGACGGCCGGGCTCGAGCTTGGAGCGCAGCAGCACGATCGTGAGCAGCCCGCCGAGCCAGACGGCCGCGAACACCAGGTGCAGGCCGAGCGCGATGATGGCGGCGTTGTGGCCGGCCGTTCCGGCGGCATGGCCCTGCTGCGCCATCGGCACGAGCGCGGCGACGGCGACCACCGTCACGAAGACCAGCGCCGTGTGGTTGCGCACGGCGAAGCACAGCACAGTGACGAGGGCGCCGATGAGCGTGGTCGCGAGCCAGGCCTGGCCGAGGGGGATGGCCGTGAGGAACTGGCTGAGGGTGGCGCCGAAGCGATCGTCGAAGGTCACCGGGGTGTTGGTGACAGAGAGGAAGGTGAAGAACCCGGTGGCGCCGGCGGCGACGGTGAAGACCCCGGCGGATGCCGCTGCCACATCGAGCGCACCGTCGAACTCGTCCTCATCGGGACTGAGCGCCCAGCACACCAGCACGAGAGCGCCGATCATGCCGGCGGCTCCGAGGTTCACGAGCAGCTTGGCCGTGGGCAGGCCCCACCGCACGAGGGCTCCCGGATCCTCGAGCGCCTGAGGCGCCGCTCCCCCGCCAT
The DNA here is from genome assembly GCA_001423545.1 of Leifsonia sp. Leaf325. Taxonomy (GTDB): domain Bacteria; phylum Actinomycetota; class Actinomycetes; order Actinomycetales; family Microbacteriaceae; genus Orlajensenia. The sequence goes on along the minus strand of LMOK01000003.1, from coordinate 977,148 downwards.
ACGCGAGAGCCGCGATGAGGGTGAGGACTGCCGCCGCCACGAGCACGGCGGGGCCGAGCACTCGGGCGGATCGCTTCACCAGACAAGTCTACGTTCCAGCTCCCGTCACTCCTTCCGCTCGCTGAGGCCCCCGCGCAGCGGGCGGCCGAAGCGAAGCCAACGCGCTTCGACCGCGGGCTTCGCCCGGGCCTCAGCGAGCGGCGGTCGGGTTAACGACGCGAGGGGCCCGGCCGAAGCCGAGCCCCTCGCGGGCGGTTGAGCGAAGACTACTTGGCAGCAGCCTTGAGCTTCGAACCAGCCGAGACCTTGACCGAGTAGCCGGCAGCGATCTCGATGGTGGCGCCGGTCTGCGGGTTGCGGCCGGTGCGCGCAGCGCGGTGGGTGCGCTCGACAGCGAGCCATCCCGGGATCGAGACCTTGACGTCGTTGCCGACGGACTCGGCGAGAGCGTCGAAGAAACCGCCGAGAACGCCGTCGACCGTGGCCTGGCTCTGACCCGTGGACGCAGCGATCTTTGCGACGAGCTCGGTCTTGTTAAGCGACTTGTCAGCCATTGAGTGTCCTCCTCGGACGTACATCTGCGTGCCGGCTCGATGTCGAGCCGTACAGCTTTTCGAGATGGCGGGGTGGGCGTTTCCGCCTGCCCCTCTTGGTCGGATGACCGCCTCGAATGTAACAGAGATCCGCGAGATTCCGCGGATTTCAGGCCCTTATGGGCGTTCGCGACACGCGGAATCGGTCGCATTCGCCACATTCGTCACGTCAGTCGCCCCCGGATGCGGCACATCGGGGTACATTTCGGCCCTCACGCGGGATCCCGGCATCCGTTCCGGGTTAATGCACTGAACGGGATGCCGACACGAAGTCGGCATCCCGTCCAGGATGTTTCAGGCCACAGGCCGAACTGAGTGCTACCAGCTCGACTTGGTGATGCCGGGCAGCTCGCCACGGTGTGCCATGTCACGGAAGCGGACGCGCGAGACGCCGAACTTCGTGAGGACACCGCGGGGGCGGCCGTCGATGGCGTCGCGGCTGCGAACGCGGATGGGCGAAGCGTTGCGGGGAAGCTTCTGCAGACCCTTACGGGCATCCTCGCGCGACTCGTCGGTTCCGTTGGGGTCGACGAGAGCCTTCTTCAGCTCGGCGCGCTTCGTGGCGTAGCGCGCGACGATGACCTTGCGCTGCTCGTTGCGGGCGATCTTGCTCTTCTTAGCCATATGTTTAGCGCTCCTCGCGGAAGTCGACGTGCTTGCGCACTACGGGGTCGTACTTCTTGAGCACGAGACGATCGGGGTTGTTGCGACGGTTCTTGCGGGTCACGTAGGTGTAACCGGTGCCTGCCGTCGAACGGAGCTTGATGATGGGACGGATGTCCTGCTGCTTAGCCATTAGATCTTCACCCCACGAGCGAGAATGTCCTTGACGACGGACTCGATGCCACGGGCATCGATGACCTTGATTCCCTTGGCGCTGACGTTCAGGGTGACGCTACGGCGAAGCGACGGGACGTAGTACGTCTTGCGCTGCACGTTCGGGTCGAAACGACGCTTGGTGCGTCGGTGCGAGTGCGAGATGTTGTGACCGAAGCCGGGAACGGCTCCTGTCACCTGGCACACTGCTGCCATTGTGATTCCTCCAATACCGAGGGGCGGATGCCCCTCCCAAGATCTCTTGTCGGCATGCGTTCACCCCGGGTTCTTGCGAGTCGGGGAGGCGGCATGCGAATCCAGGCGCTGAGATCACGCCTAGCCAAAGGGAGAGTCTACGCTAACGACGGCGTGTCGCGCAAAACGACGTCGATGAGCGAGTAAGGCGGCATCCGTTCCGCGTGCAGCTCCGAACTCCTCCCATGATCGCAGAGCAGACCTCGACGGCCTACGCCCCGTTCGGCCTCCTCACGCGCGCCGCCGAACTCGACCTCGAGACGCACACCGTGCACACGGCCATCGGGGAACTGAGCGTGCAGACCGGGCGCCGCGATCGCACCGACGAGACGGCCACGCTCATGCTGCACGGCGCAGCCGGATCATGGACGACCTTCACGCCGCTGCTCCAGGCGGTCGAGCTCCGCGGCGACTCCACCCTCGACAACCTCGTGGTCCCCGACATCCCGGGGTGGGGCGCCAGCCCGTTCCCGGCGGATGCCGCTCACTTCACGGTCGATCATGTGGCGCGAGCGATCGCCGCGGCGTTGCGCGGGCTCGGCTACGAACGCTGGCGGGTGGTCGGGCACTCCTTCGGAGCCACCCTCGCCCTCCACCTCGCGGCCATCGAGCCGCGGGCGACCGTGGGCCTCACCCTGGTGTCGCCGACGACGTTCGGCGTGTTCGATGCCGTGCGGCATCCGTCAGCCGCCCTCGCCACCCTCCCCGCCTACGTGGGCATGCGGCAGGCGATGCAGATGCTGGACTGGCACGAGCGCGCCGGCCGCGCCGTCGTACGCGGGCTCGGCCGGGTGGGGTTCATGCGGGGTCTCGCCTCGCCCCTGTTCCGGCATCCGGGATTCATCGACGGATCGGTCTACGACGCCCTCGCCGAGGAGGTGCGGCCGCACGCCTTCACTCTGGCGTCGGATGCCGGAGGCGTGTACCCGGCGCAGGACCTCTGGCCGAAGGTGACCTGCCCCGTCGTGGCGCTCAAGGGCCGGCACGACGTGTTCCTCGCACGCGACGATCTCGAGAGACTCGCGGCTGTCGTACCGCAGCTGCAGTCCCGCATCATCGACGACTGCGGACACTTCGCGCACGTGGAACGTCCATTCGCGGTGCTGGATACCCTGGCCAGCTGACGGCGGTCGAACCGCGGTCAGTCCGATCCGCGACGCGACAGCAACGCGGCCACCAGGAAGCACACGGCACCGATGAAGGTGCCGAGGTTCGCCCAGTACAGACTGAGGTAGGAGCCGGTCTCGGGAATCACCCACGCGCCGACCGCCGAGATGGCGAACGCTATGGATCCGACGGCATTCAGCCACAGGCCGTGCCACGACCGGGCGTCTGGGTCCCAGAGACGCCCACGCCCGCGAGTGGCGACGATCGCGAGCGCGCTCGAGATCAGGAACAGAACCGAACCGAACGCGTCGGGTCGCCAACCCGCGCCGACCGCGTCCGGGTCGGCGAGTGCGCTGCGCAGGGCTTCCGCCGTGCTCACGTTGAAGAACAGCGTTCCGAGGAACTGCGAGGCGGCCGCCCACCAGTCGTAGCGGTCCACACGGTTCATGTGCCGCGGCAACACCTTCCGCCCGCTGAGGCTGAGCTGCACGAAGGCCGCCAGCGTGAAGAAGATCGAGCCGACGAAGAAGGTGAGGTTCGTGACGACCGCGCCCACCGCCTCCGCATACGGCGGTATCGAGCCCAGGAGGAAGCCGATCGAGCCGATCGCGAAACCCCACGCCTCACGCCGAAGACGCAGGCTGCGAACTGGAGGACCCATCATGGCTCCCGACCCTAGCGCTCCGCGGAAACCCGCGACCAGCGGGGGATATCCGCGTCAGCCCGATCACCCGACGTTCATCGCCCGAGTGTTGACTCCTCTCCTCCGAGGAGAGTAGAACGAGATCGTGCGGCTGCGATTCACGCAGAGCTGCACGACCCATCACGCTCCACCCACTTCACCTCGCCTGGCTGCCGATGGCTGGCCGTCGCACCTACGCGCGGACGATCCCTAGGGGGAAACCGGCAATGGACGATCTCGACTCGAAGAACGCGGCACGCGTGACTGGTGACGCCCAGGTGCATCCGGGCGACTCGACGCACGCTTTCACAGGAATCAGCGGGCGCAACCAGCTGAACCCGATGTTCGCGAGGGAGGGCGAGTCGACCGATTTCCCCCTCAACCGGCTCCCCGACTCGGAATCATTCCCCGAGACCGCGTACCAGATCGTTCACGACGAGGCCATGCTCGACGGAAATGCGCGACTGAACCTGGCGACGTTCGTGGGCACCTGGATGGATCCCTACGCGGCCAAGCTCTACTCCGAGTCGGCCGACAAGAACATGGTCGACAAGGACGAATACCCGCAGACCGCCGCGATCGAGACCCGCTGCTGGAAGATGATCGCCGACCTGTGGAACGCGCCCAGCGTCGAGGGGGCCATAGGCACCTCGACGATCGGCTCGTCCGAGGCGTGCATGCTCGGCGGGCTGGCTCTGAAGCGTCGCTGGCAGCAGGCCAGGAGGGCGGCGGGCAAGTCCACCGAGAAGCCGAACCTGATCCTCTCCAGCGCGGTGCAGGTGTGCTGGGAGAAGTTCTGCAACTACTGGGACGTCGAGGCTCGATACGTCCCCATCTCCGACGAGCACAAGGTGCTCGACGGTCACGACCTCGAGAAGTACGTCGACGAGAACACCATCGGCGTCGTCGCGATCATGGGGGTGACCTACACCGGCATGTACGAGCCCGTCGCCGACATCGCCGCAGCCCTCGACCGTATCCAGGAGAGCACCGGGCTCGACATCCCGATCCACGTCGATGGCGCATCCGGCGGGATGATCGCGCCGTTCCTGCAGCCGGACCTCGTCTGGGACTTCCGCCTCGAACGGGTCGCGTCGATCAGCACCTCCGCCCACAAGTACGGACTCGTCTACCCCGGGCTCGGCTGGGTCGTGTGGCGCACCATCGACGACCTGCCGAGCGACCTCGTCTTCGACGTCACCTACCTCGGCGGCCACATGCCGTCGTTCGCGCTCAACTTCTCGCGTCCGGGCGCGCAGGTGCTTCTGCAGTACTACCTCTTCCTCCGCCTCGGATGGGACGGGTACCGCAAGGTGCAGCAGGCGTCGCAGGACGTCGCGGTCTACCTCTCCGGCGAGATCGCCACGATCGACGCGTTCGAACTCTGGAACGACGGAACCGACATCCCGGTGTTCGCGTGGCAATTGAAGAAGGGCTACACCGAGAACTGGAATCTCTACCACCTGTCGGAGCGTCTGCGGCTGAAGGGCTGGCTCATCCCCGCCTATCCGATGCCCGATGACATCTCAGATCTCGTCGTGCAGCGCATCGTCGTGCGCAACGGGCTGAGCCGCAACCTCGCGGAGTCGCTCATGCTCGACATCCGGGAGGCCGTCTCCTACCTCGACCGCCTCGAATCCCCCATGCCGACCGAGGGACTGGTGTCCTCGTTCACCCACTAGCCGCCCGTCAGGGGAGGTCGCGGGCGGAGCAGTTCGCGCACAACCCGAAGACGTCGACGACGTGGGCGGCCTCGGTGAAGCCGTGCTCCCCCGCCACTCGCTTCGCCCAGGCCTCGACCTCGTCGGCGCCGATCTCCACGGTGAGCCCGCAGTTGCGGCAGATGAGGTGGTGGTGGTGACCGGTCGTCGAGCAGGCTCGGTACAGGCTCTCGCCGTCCGGCGACTGGAGCGAGTCGGCCTCGCCCTGATCGGCGAGGTCTGAGAGCGCACGGTAGACGGTCGCCAGTCCGATGGGGGATCCGCCGGCGTGCAGGGCCGAGTGCAGGCCTTGAGCGCTGATGAATCCGCCGGAGGTGTCCAGCGCCTCACGCACGGCCTCGCGCTGCCAGGTATTGCGCTTCATGCTGCCTCCACTCCGGTTCTCCAGCCTATCCGCGGCATCCGTCGCACCAGCAGGGCGAGCAGGAAGAAGCCGGCCGCGACGAGCGCGATGGTGGGGCCGGCGGCGACGTCGGCCACCCGCGAGAGCACGACGCCGATGATCCCGGATGCCGCCCCGATGACGGGCGCTATCACGAACATCCAGCGCGGCGACGGGGCGACGACGCGCGCGGCAGCGGCCGGTGCCGCGATCAGGGCGATGGCGAGGATCGCACCGACGGCGGGCATCGAGGTGACGACGGTGGCCGTGATCAGCACGAGAGCGAGCAGCTCGATCGGCCACTCGCGGTAGCCGGCTGCGGCGAAGCCCCGCCGGTCGAAGGTCTGGAACACCAACTCCTTGCCGAAGACGAGCAGCGCCAGAACGGTGACGAGCAGCACGGCCGACGCCAGCACGACGTCCGACGTGCTCACCGAGAGGATCGAGCCGACGAGGAACGACTCGATCTCGATCGGGACCCCGGGATGGAGCGCCTGCAGCACGGCACCGAGGGCGAATCCGGCGGTGAGCACGATGCCGGCGGCCACCTGGGTGCCCTGGCGGCGCACCCGACCGATGAGCGCCATGATGCCGACGATCACGATGCTCGCGAGGGCGGCTCCGAGCGGGATGCTGATGCCGAGCAGAGCGGCCGCCACAGCGCCGGGGAAGGTGGCGTGCGTGAGCGCCTGCGCGAAGAAGACCCGCTTGCGCAGCACCACGATGGTGCCGACGAGGCCGCTGGAGGCCCCGATGACCACGGCGGCGACCAGGGCGAGTTCGAAGTAGCCCATCAGGCGTTCACCCCCGCCGAGCCGCGGATGCCGCCCCGGTCGCTGTCGCGCACGCCGTCGCGCGCATCCCGCACGACCCGCACGCCCCGCACCCGGTCGATGCCCAGCCGGCCGAGCAGCACGACGGCGTAGAGGCACACGAGCGTCATGACGACGGTGGCTCCGGCCGGCAGGCTGATGCCGTCGTCGACCGAGACGCCGAAGCCGATGCCGAGTCCGATCCAGGCGGCGAGCGCCGTCGCCGCCGCACCCAGGGGGAACAGCAGCCAGAGGCGGCGGGTGAGCAGGCGGCCGACGGCGCCGGGCACCACGAGCACGGCGAGCACGAGCAGGTTGCCGACGGCACTCGATGCCGCGACCACCACGAGCGCGATCGAGCAGGTGAAGATGAGGTCGTTCAGAAGGGGGCGGAATCCCGACGCCTCACTCCCCCGCGCATCGAAGGCGCGGTACAGCTGTCCGGGCAGCGTCGCCGCCACGGCTACCAGCGCGACGGCGCAGAGCGCCACGGTTCGCCAGAGATCGGCATCCGTCACCGTGAGGAGACGACCGAACAGCAGGGCATCGAGCTGACCGGCGTAGTCGGTCTGGCGCGAGACCACCAGCACTCCCACGGAGAAGAAGCCCGTGAGAACGATCGCGATGGCGGCGTCGGAGGCGACTCCCCTGCGCGTGAGCAGGGTCAGCACGACGGCGGCGACCAGAGCCGTGACGATGGCTCCGAGGAACAGGCCATCACGGCCACCGGCGACGAAGCCGATCGCGATGCCCGGGAACACGGCGTGGGTGAGGCCGTCGCTGATGAACTCGAGGCCGCGCAGGTTCACGATCACGCCGACGACTCCCGCCACGACGGCGAGCGCCAGCAGCATGCCGAGGGCGCGGGCCATGAACGGGAGCGAGAACGGCTCCACGAACCAGGAGACGAGGATGTCGCCCATCAGTGACCTTCGTGGCCGGGAACGACGAGGGTGTGCTCGTCGACCTCGACGCCCACCTCGCCGAACGCCGCCTGCACGTTGGGCAGGGTGAGCACGTCGGCGGTGCGTCCGCAGGCCACCTGCTCGGCGTTCAGCAGCAGCACGATGTCGCAGACGTCGCGGGCGAGCTCGAGGTCGTGCGTCGAGACGATCACGGCGACGCCACGCGTCTTCAGGAGTCGCAGCGTCTCGACGAGGGCATCGCGGTTGGCCTGGTCGAGGCCGTTGAACGGCTCGTCGAGGAGGAGCAGACGGGGTCCGGATGCGAGCGCACGGGCGAGCAGACCACGCTGCTGCTGTCCGCCGGACAGCTCGCCGAAGCGGGCCTTCGCCCGGTGCGACAGCCCGACGGTGACCAAGGCCTCGGCCACGGCGGCGCGATCGGCGCGTCCGGGCCAGCGGAAGAGTCCGAGCGCGCGGTAGCGACCCATCATCACGACCTGCTCGAGCGTGATGGGGAACTCGGGGTCGAGTTCATCGCTCTGCGGGAGGTAGCCGATGTCGCGCCGCGAGAGGCGGGATGCGGCATCCGCCTGCCTGCTGGTCAGTCCGCTGCGCACCGCACCGAAGGCCTCGAACCGGCCGGCCGTCACCGGGATCAGGCCGAGCAGGCCCTTCAGCAGGGTCGACTTGCCCGAGCCGTTGGGGCCGATGAGGGCGACGGCCTCACCCGCGTGCACGTCGACGCTGACGCCGTGGATTGCGGGCGCCCCACCGTAGGAGAACGCGGCATCACGCAACGACAGCACCGGAGCTGACGCATCCGTCACTCCCCCGGCCATCGCCGCCTGCTCGCCACCCGTCACGTCGGTCATTCCTGCAATGATGCCGGAAGTGCGGTGGGTGTCACGCCCCACGACTGCAGGAGCATGCGCACGTTGTGCACCTGTGCGGCGATATAGGTGGCGCCGTCGCTGCCCTTCGGGCCCAGCGAATCACCGTAGAGGGCGTCGTCGCCGGAGTAGACCTCGACGCCGGCTTCCTGGGCGATGGTGTTCGCGGTCTTCGGCGAGAGCGACGTCTCGGAGAACACGGCCTTCGTTCCCGTGGCCTTGATGTCGGCGACGAGCTTGTCGATCTCGGCCGCACTGGGCTCTGCGCTGTCGTCGAAGCTCGGGATGACGCTGCCCACGTACTCGATGTCGTAGGCGTCGACGAAGTAGCTGAAGGCGTCGTGGTTGCTCACGAACAGGCGCTCGGCCTCCGGCACGGTGTCGATGTTGGTGCGCGACCAGTCGTCGAGGGCCGTCAGCTTCGCGATGTAGGCGTCGGCGTTGGCGCGGAAGTCGGCCGCCTTGGCCGGGTACGAGGTGCTGAAGGCGGTGGCGATCGTCTCCACCATCTGCTCCGCGTTCTTCGGGTCCGTCCAGATGTGCGGGTTGCCCGCGGCGTGGTCGTGACCGTGGTCGTCGGCATCCTCGGCGTGTTCCGCGTGCTCGGCTTCGGTCTCGTCTGCGTGGTCTGCGCCTGCGTGATCGTCGTGCTCGGCATCCGTCTCGTCGAGCTCGATGCCGGTGCTCGCGTCGACGGTGACCCCGCTGAAGCCGGACGCCTCGACGGCGTCGTCGAGCCACTCCTCGAGGCCGGCGCCGTTCTGCATGAGGATGTCGGCCTTCGACAGCGCCATCAGGTCGGCCGCCGAGGGGTCGTAGCTGTGCGCGCTCTGGTTCGGCTGGATGAGCTGGGTGACGGATGCCCCATCCCCCGCCACCTCCCGGGTGAAGTCGGCCACCTGGGTGGTCGTGGCGACGACCTTGAGCGTTCCGAGCTGAGCCCCGACACCGCCCAGTCCGTTGTCGTCGCCGATGCAGCCGGAGAGCAGCAGGGTCGCTCCGATCGCCGTCGCGATGGCCACTGTCACTCTGCTGCGTCTCTTCACATATCGACCGTAGCCGTTATTGATAATGATTGTCAAAACCATCTGGCATCCGAGCCGACCGACGTCGCCATAGCGGTCTGCCAGCCACCTGCCAGCCGCCTCACCGCTGCGCCCGATAGCCTGTCGCTGCTCACGCCCTCTATCGAAAGTGACTCATGCGTCGTCGCATTGCGCCCGTTCTCGCCTCATTCGCCGCCGTGGCGCTCGTAGCCACCCTCGCGGCGTGCTCGAACGACTCGCCGACCCCGTCGTCATCGACAGCAGCTGCTGCCGCAGACGTCGACGTCTGCGCGACTCCGTCGGGCAAGGCATCCGACGCCGTGAAGGTCTCGACCGACCTCGCCGCGGAGCCCACAGCCACCTTCGACAAGGGCCTCACGTCCTCGGAGACCGAGCGCACAGTGGTCGTGAAGGGCGATGGCGACGAGCTCGAAGCCGGCGGCAGCGCCTCCGTCTCCTACGTCGTGTTCAACGGCACCAGCGGCGAGCGCATCGATGCCGCCGGGTACGACGGGGGAGTGGTCCCCACCTTCACCGCGAGCGTCGACTCGCTCATGGCCGGTCTCGCCAAGTCGATCGGATGCGTCACCGAGGGCTCGCGAGTCGTCTCGGTCATCCCGCCGGCCGATGCCTTCGGCACCACGGGCAACGCCGACCTCAAGATCGCGGCCGACGACTCGCTCGTCGTCGTCGTCGATGTGAAGGACGTCGTGCCGAGCAAGGCGTGGGGCGCCGACCAGCCGGCACCCGAGGGCCTCCCTACGGTGAAGCTCGCCAAGGACGGCACCCCCGCCGTGACGTTGCCCGAGGCTGACGCTCCCACCGAGCTGAAGATCGGCGTGCTCAAGAAGGGCGACGGCGCCGTCGTCGCCGAGGACGCCACCGTCACCGTGCAGTACCAGGGCACCAAGTGGTCGGACGGCTCCATCTTCGACCAGAGCTGGGGCCGCGGTGCGAGCTCGTTCGCCCTCTCCGGCGTCGTTCCCGGCTTCGCCCAGGCCATCGCTGGTCAGACCGTCGGCTCGCAGGTCATCGTCGTCATCCCGCCGGCACTCGGCTACGGCGAGAAGAGCGACAGCAACACGGCAGAGCTCGCCGGCGAGACCCTCGTCTTCGTGATCGACATCCTCGCGACGAGCTAGCCTCGGCCGCAGTATCCGAAGCCCCGTCGTTCCCCGGAACGGCGGGGCTTCGTCGTGCCGCCCCCCGGCTCGCTGAGGACCGAGCGAAGCGACCGTCCGAAGCGCCTTCTGTGCCAGCGTCAGTACGCTGAATCCGATGCCCATCCTCACCCAGCGCCTCATCCTCGCGCCGTACACCGTGGGCCATGCCGAGCGGATGCTCGCCGGCGCGCCGACCGACGACGACCACTGGGCCGAGGGCTACCCGTTCGCCGACGAGCTCGACGTCGCCCGCCTGTACCTGCGCATCGTGGCCGAGCACGGCGACCCGGCACCATTCGGCCCGTACGTCGTGCAGCTGCGCGAGACGGGCAAGGCGATCGGCGGCCTCGGGTTCTTCGGGCCTCCGGATGCCGCAACCGGCGTGGTCGAGTTCGGCTACGGCCTGGTCCCGACCGTTCGCGGCGCCGGCCTGGCGACCGAGGCCGTCATCGCCGCACTGGAACTGACCGCTGAGCAGGGAGCCCGCGTCGCACGCGCCGACACGACGCCGGCGAACGTGGCGTCGCAGCGCGTCATGGAGAAGGCCGGCATGACGGAGGTCGCGCGCTCGGCGGCATCCGTCGTCTACGAAGTCCGGTTCTGAGCAGGCCTCTACTCCAGCAGCAGCGCCGGCTCCTCGATGATCGACGCGACATCGGCGAGGAAGCGGCTGGCGACATCGCCGTCGACCACCCGGTGATCGAACGACGCACCGATCGTGGTGACCTGGCGCACCCGCACCTCGCCGTCGACGACCCACGGCTTGGGCTTGATGGTGCCGAGGGCCACGATGCCGACCTCGTCGGAGTTCAGGATGGGCGTGCCCGTGTCCATGCCGAAGACGCCGATGTTGGTGATCGTGATGGTGCCTCCGGCCATCTGCGCCGGGCTGGTCTTGCCCTCGCGTGCCGTGATGGTGAGCTGCTCGAGCGCCGAGGCCAGCTGCACCATGCTCATGGCCTGGGCGTCCTTGACGTTGGGCACGATGAGTCCGCGCGGGGTCGCCGCGGCGATGCCCAGGTTGACGTAGTGCTTGACGATGATCTCCTCATCGGTCCACTGCGCGTTCACCGTGGGATTGCGTCGCACGGCCCAGATGATGGCCTTCGCCATCACGAGCAACGGGGAGATGCGGATGCCGGCGTAGTCGGTGCCCGCCTTCAACCGCTTCACGTACTCCATGGTGCGGGTGGCGTCGACGTCGACGAACAGGCTCACGTGGGGGGCGCTGTAGGCGCTCTTGACCATGGTCTGGGCGATCATCTTGCGCACGCCCTTGACCGGGATGCGCTCTTCGCGGGTCTCCGGCCACTCCGGCGTCTGGATGTTGCGGAACACACTCACCTGGCTGGCCTCGCGGATGACGTCGTCTCGGGTGACGTCGCCGACGGGCCCCGTGGGCGTGACGAGCGAGAGGTCGACCCCGAGGTCCTTCGCGAGCTTGCGGATCGGCGGCTTCGCCAGCACGGGGCCCACGGATGCCGCGTGCAGAGGACGCTCCAGCGGTGTCGCGGTCGTCTGGTGAACGGGCGCGGGCGCCAGGTGCTCGTGCGGGGTCGGTGCCGTGCGGGTGCGACGGCGGCGCGTGCCGCCACCCCCCGAGCTGCCGTGACCGACGAGCATGGGCTCGGGCTTCTCGGCCTCGGGTGCCGCGGCCGGCGCGGCCTGCGCGGCTGCTGGAGGAAGCGTGTAGCCGGTAACCCCATCGACCGGTGTCGCCGTCGTCGCGGCGGCGTCAGGCGCAGCGGACGGAACGGCGCCGCCGCCTGCGGCATCCGTTCCCACCGTGATGATGGCCGTGCCGACGTCGACGGTCTGGCCCTCGTCGACGAGCAGGGCTGCGACGACACCGGCGTACGGCGACGGCAGCTCCACCAGCGACTTCGCCGTCTCGATCTCGACGAGGACGTCGTTGACGGCCACGGTGTCGCCGGGGGAGACGCGCCACTGCACGATCTCGGCCTCGGTCAGTCCTTCACCGACGTCCGGCAGGCGGAAGGTCAGGTCGCTCATCAGGTGCAGCCTCTCAGTACGCCAAGGCGCGGTCGACGGCCTCGAGCACCCGGTCGGGGCTCGGAAGGAACTGCGTCTCGACCGCGGCGGGCGGGAACGGGGTGTCGTAGCTGGACACCCGCAGCACCGGGGCCTGCAGCAGGTAGAAGGCGCGCTCGGCGACCGTGGCGGCGATCTCGGACCCGACGCTCACGAAGCCCGAGGCCTCCTGCGCGACGATGAGGCGCCCGGTCTTCTCGACCGAGGAGAGGATGGGGCCGTAGTCGAGCGGCGAGATCGAACGGATGTCGATGACCTCGAGGCTCGTGCCCTCCTCGGCGGCGATGTCGGCCGCCTCGAGCAGCGTGGTGACCATCGCCCCGTGACCGACGACGGTGACGTCGGATCCCTGGCGCACGACGCGGGTGGCGTGCAGGGGAGTGGGCTCGCTGTCGAAGTCGACTGCGCCCTTGGGCCAGTAGCGGCTCTTCGGCTCGAAGAACAGCACGGGGTCGTCGCTCCGGATGGCCTGCTGGATCATCCAGTAGGCGTCGTTCGGCGTCGACGGGCTGACCACGCGCAGCCCGGGGGTGTGCGCGAAGTAGGCCTCGGGGCTCTCCTGGTGGTGCTCGATCGAGCCGATGTGTCCGCCGTAGGGCACTCTGATGACGACGGGCATGGTGACGCCGCCCTCGTGCCGGTTGCGCATGCGCGCCAGCTGCGTGGTGATCTGGTCGAACGCCGGGAAGATGAAGCCGTCGAACTGGATCTCGATGACCGGCCTGTAGCCGCGCATGGCGAGCCCGATGGCGGTTCCCACGATGCCCGACTCCGCGAGAGGGGTGTCGAGCACGCGCTTGTCGCCGAACTCCTGGATCAGCCCCTCCGTCACCCGGAAGACTCCGCCGAGAGGACCGATGTCCTCACCCATGAGGAGAACCTTGGGGTCGTCGAGCATCGCCTGGCGGAGTCCGGCGTTGATGGCCTTGCCGAGGGGGAGGTTCTCGGTCCCGGTGCGACGGGTGCCGGATTCGGTCACGGATGCCGCCGGCCTGGTGTCGGTGTCTGTCATGACTGCGCCTCCTCGAAGGATGCCTCGGTGTTGTCTTCGATCGAACCGGCGAATTCAGACATCACGACTGCGCCTCCTCGAAGGACGCCTCGTACGCTTCGAACCACGCGCGCTCCTCGACGAGTGTCGCGTTCGCCTCGGCGTAGACGTTGTCGAAGATGACGTCCTGGTCTGGGGCCACGACCTCGAGCGCGCGCTTCCGCGCGTCGGAGGCGAAGTCGGCCGCCTCCTGCTCGACGTCGTCGAGGAAGGACTGCGTGACGCCGCGATTCTCGAGGTAGGCCTTCAGGCGCACGATCGGGTCCTTCGCGACCCAGTCGGCGAGATCGGCGTCGAGCCGGTACTTGGTGGGGTCGTCGGCCGTCGTGTGGGCGCCGACCCGGTAGGTCATCGCCTCGATGAGGGCGGGGCCGTGGCCGGCCCTGGCGTCGTCGAGGTGCTTGGCGGTGACGGCGTAGCTCGCGAACACGTCGTTGCCGTCGATGCGGTTCGACCGCATGCCGAAGCCGTGGCCGCGGAGGGCGAACGGCGTGCGCGACTGGCGACTCGCGGGCACCGAGATGGCCCAGCCGTTGTTCTGCAGGAAGAACACCTGCGGGGTCTGGTAGCTCGCGGCGAAGACCAGCGCCTCACTGGCGTCACCCTGCGAGGACGCGCCATCTCCGAAGTAGACGATCACGGCCTCGTCCCGCTCGGGGTCGCCCGTCGCCGTGGCACCGTCGAACTGCATGCCCATGGCATAGCCGGTCGCGTGCAGCGTCTGGGACGCGAGCACCAGCGTGTAGAGGTGGAAGTTGCCGTTCTCCTCGGGAACCCAGCCTCCGAGGGTGAGTCCCTTGAGCATCCGCAGCACGTCGACGACGTCGAGGCCGCGCATCTTTCCCACGACGTGCTCGCGGTAGGACGGGAAGATGTGGTCCTGCGGGCGGGTGGCGAATGCCGACCCGACCTGGGCGGCCTCCTGGCCGTGGCTCGGAACCCAGAGGGCGAGCTGGCCCTGGCGCTGCAGGTTGGCCGCCTCGCGATCGAAGCGGCGGATGACCACCATCTCGCGGTAGAAGCGCTCGTGGTCGGCGTCGGTCAGACGCTCGAAGTACGGCACGAACTCCTCGGCCGCCTCGTTCGGAGCGAAGGTTCCATCCGGCGCGAGCAGCTGCACAGTCGGCACGCTGAAGTCGTTCGAGTTGGCTGCCATTTCTCTACGCTATCCGCCGCGCGGAGTGCCCTTCTGGTAGAGAGCGCACAATCTCTTCGGAGATCTGTAGGAGTTTCTCCACCGATTCTTCCTCTCCGATCGACACGCGGATGCCTTCCGGGGCGAAGGCGCGCACGACGAGCCCGGCCTCGAACAGGCGCTCGGCCGCTGCGGTCGTGTGCTCGCCCGTCGGCAGCCAGATGAAGTTGCCCGAGGGCTTCGGGGCGTCCCAGCCCTGTTCGAGCAGCCCCGCGTAGACCGCGTCGCGACGCGCGATGATGTGGCGCACGCGCTCCAACAACTCGTCCTCGGCGTCGAGCGAGGCGATCGCCGCCGCCGAGGCCTGCCCCGTGACTGACAGCGGGATCGCCGTGGCGCGGGCAGCGTCGAGCACGGCCACCGGACCGAGGGCGTAGCCGACGCGGAGGCCGGCCAGACCGTAGGCCTTGGAGAAGGTGCGGAGCACCACGAGGTTCTGGTGCCGAGCCAGCAAGGGCACCCCGTCGACCGCACGCGGTTCGGTGACGAACTCGGCGTAGGCCTCGTCGAGCACCACGAGCACGTCCTCGGGGATGTCGGCGAGGAAGGCCGAGAACTCCTCGGCCGCCACGATCGTTCCCGTGGGGTTGTTGGGGGAGCAGACGATGACGAGTCGAGTGGCATCCGTCACCGCAGCGGCCATCGCGACCAGGTCGTGGGAGTGATCGGCGCGGTTGGGAACCTGCACGCTGGTGGCCCCGGCGACGGTGACGAGGCCGGGGTAGGCCTCGAAGGAGCGCCAGGAGTAGACGACCTCGTCGCCCGGGCCGGAGGTCGCCAGGATGAGCTGGGCGAGCAGCGCCACCGATCCGGCACCGATGTGCACCTCGTCCGCCGTGCGGCCGAAGCGCTCGGCGAGCTTCTCGCGCAGGGCGAGGGCGCTGGCGTCGGGGTAGCGGTTGAAGTCCGACGCCGCGGCGACGGCCTCGGCGACGCCCGGCAGCGGGTCATAGGGATTCTCGTTGCTCGACAACTTGAATCCGTCGGGCGCGGCGGCGCGGCCCTGCCTGTAGGCGGGAAGCGCGGCGATCTCCGGACGCAGGCGGATGCCGGCGGACGGCGCGGCGTTCGAGGGGGGCGTTGCAGCGGTCACGCAGTCGAGTCTAGACACGGCCGATTCCGCGGCGGGCATGCGATTCCCGCGGAAATCCCGAGGGCCGCGGATCCCGATGCCATAGTTGTGGCATGGCTTTCCTCCTGAGACTCATCGTCAACGCTCTCGCCCTCTGGCTGACCACGCTGATCGTCTACGGCGGCGTGCACATGACGCCCTACGAGGACACCGCGGTGGGAACCGTGCTCACCTACCTGATCATCGGGCTGATCTTCGGCCTGGTGAACGGCATCATCGGCACGTTCATCCGCATTGTGGCGTTCCCGCTCTACATCCTCACGCTCGGCCTGATCTCGCTCGTCGTCAACGCGCTGCTCCTGTTGCTCGTGTCCTGGATCAGCAGCCTCATGGGCTTCGGCCTCACCGTCGACGGCTTCTGGTGGGCCGTGCTGGGAGCACTCGTGCTCTCGATCATCGCCAGCATCCTGGGCATCTTCATCCGCCCGCGTCGCGCCGACTGATCTCGATCCGCTGACCCAGGGCCCGCCTCAGCGCCGTTCGCCCCGCCACCACGTGGCGGTTCCGGATGCCGCAGAGGCGGGCCCTGTGCTCGCTCCGGCAGCACCCCCGCCCGCGCCACCGCCGCCCGCGCCCATGATGACGTCGGCCAGTCGCTCGCGCAGGGCGACGAGACGCGGCTCGGCGGAGGTGTCGACCACGACGGCCGTCTCCCGGTAGGAGTCGAGGGCGTGTGCGGGAACCGGGCCGTCGACGGGATCGGTTCGGTTCGCGAGGTACTCCCGGCGGGCCACGAGATGCTCGGGCGACGCGTCGGCCTCGCTGTAGCCGCCGAGCGCCGGCACGATGTCGTCGCTGTGCTCGAGCTGCAGGGTCGGCACGTCGGCCGGAACGGCGAGCTGCGCGATGGGAGCGCCTGCCGTCACCAGCCCCGACCCCGTGTACCGCTCATCCGAGACGAGTTGCGCAGCGAGCAGGCCGCCCTGCGAGTGACCGACGGCCGTGATGCGATCTCCCTCGCGAACTCCGACCTGCTCGAGCGCGTCGAGCACCGCGCGGTAGGAACCGGAATCCGTCCCGGCCACGGCGTGCACATTGGAGGTGAGGTCCCAGGGCTCGGTGGATCCGGACACCTCCCAGGAGACCGTGCCGCCGATGTACGCCACCCACTGCGGGTCGTCGTCGGTGCCGTAGCGCTCGACGCGCACCTGGGGAACGTCGGGCTCGCGAACGGGAACGTCGGGATCAGCGCGCGGAATCCGCTCGAGCAGCTCGGCCACGCCGCGGGGAGCCGCGACGGCAGCCCCGGCCGTCGGGCCGATCGGCGCACCACGTCGCGTGCGGGTCGGGAGCCGGGAACCGTCGGAGCCGACCTGGGCGACGCGCACCGGTGTCTCGCGCACGACACCGAACAGGCCGCCGAGCACCGTGATGCCGAACGCCGAGGAGCCGACCCCGAACACGTCGAGTCCGGCCTCCCCGAGCGCCCGAGCGAGCGGATAGGGCAGGCGGATGACTCCACCGGCGGCATCATCGACGGAGGCGACCATCATGCGCACCAACGCGACGGTCTGGGGCGAGTTGAGCACTCCGTTGTTGCGCTCCAGCCACGCCGACGGGTCGTCGACAGGCCGACCCAGCAGGCGATTCACGCCCTGCACGAAGAACCATGCCAGTACGACGTCGACGGCCAGCAGGCCGGCGCCCCAGACCAGCGCCGGCAGCATGCCGACCGCGAGGAAGCCGCCGACCCAGCCGAGCAGCCCGCCGAGCGCCTGCTGCAGCGCGACGCCGCGGCGCTCCATCTCGCCGTACCCTTCGGCCGAGCGGTCGAGGGCGTCCGCGATGTCGTCGGCGTCGGAGGCGACGATGCCGGCGGCCTCCCTGGCCTCCTCCAGCGCCCCTGTGAGCCGGTCGGATCCGCTCAGCCAGCCGAGGGTTCCGAGCGCATCGACCCAATGCTCTCCGGATGCCGCGATGGAACGCAGGCGCGCCGACAGGGCGAACAGCTCGTCGGTCGCCACAGCAGACGACCCCGCACCGGAGATCATCAGCGGTCCGCCCGACCGCGAGGCCGGTCCGTCAGGCCGGAAGTTCATCCGGCTCCGTAGGCATCGAGGACATCGCCCCCGGCCAGGCGCACACGCACCAGCTCGCCCGCATCATCGAGCGCTGCGTGCACCGTGCGGAGTGCGGCGCGCAGCTCGTCGACCCTGACCGCGCACGCGTCCCGTGCCGGGGAGTTCCAGACGCCGGGTTCGAGGACCGCGCGCACGATGGCCTCGTCGACCTCGGCACGCAGCCTGGCCAGAACCGTGGCCTGCATCTCAAGGTCTGCGCGCTCGGCCGGAGTGAGGAGAGCATGCGTACCACCCGTCGACATGGGCCACCGTCCCGGCTCGTGAGTGCGTCGCGCACTGCGTCGAGTGTGGCTCGATGGCGGCTTCCCGAGGCCGGGGCATCCCGATCGGGGGGCGACCGTCCGTGGTCCGGCCCTGTGCAGGAGTGCCGCAGTCGGCCAGAATGGTGCCATGCCCGCTGGTCCCACGGACGACTCGACGCCGTTCCGCATCTCGTTCGTGTGCACCGGCAACATCTGCCGCTCGCCCATGGCCGAGGTCGCCATGCGCGAACAGGTGGCGCGCGCGGGCCTCACGGCCCAGATCCAGGTGTCGTCGGCGGGCACGGGCGACTGGCACGTGGGGGAGCAGGCCGACGAGCGCACCATCGCCGCGCTCGGAGAGCACGGCCTCGACGGTTCGCAACACCGCGCCAGGCAGTTCGATTCACACGCCTTCGACGACTACGACCTCATCGTCGTGTTCGACGGATCGCAGGAGAGGATCCTGCGCAACTGGGCCCAGACCGATGACCAGCGCGACAAGGTGCGCATGCTGCTGAGCTTCGATCCCGAGCAGGCCGCCCTGCGAGACGTGCCCGACCCGTACTACTCGGACCGAGCCATGTTCGACGCCGTGCTCGTCATGATCGAGCGCGCCACCGCCGCCCTGTTCCGGCAGCTCGCACCGGCGCTGCGCCAGCGCGGCTGAGCCGCCGGCTCACTCCTCCAACAGCACCTGGGCCACGGCGTGCCTGCCGATCGCCGCGATCGGTCCGTCGCCATCGGCGGACTCGGCCACCGCCGTCGCCCACACCAGCGCCCATGCCCGAGCTCGCTGCCACGTCGCCTCGTCACGCGGCCCGAGCTCGTCGATCCGCGCCCGGAACGCCGCGCGCCCGACGGCGTCGAAGGCGAGCCAGGCCACGGCGAGGTCCGTCGCAGGATCCCCAGCGGTCAGGTCTCCGAAGTCGACGACGGCGACGAGCGCCGCAGGCCCGCCACCCGCTGCACCGGGATCGGCATCCGTCACCACGATGTTCGCGGGATGCAGGTCGCCGTGCACCCAGAGAGGAGGCCCGGTCCACGGCTCCGCCTGCACGAGGTGATCCCAGAGCACCGCCAGCTCGGCGGCCCGCTCCACCCGGCGCCCGGCGAGCCTCTCCCACACGACCTCGTCGCGATCGGCGAGCGGCACGCCGCGATAGGGGTTGTGCGGAGCGTCGCCCGGCGCCGGCACCGCGAGGGCGTGCACGAAGTCGGCGAGCTCCGCCGCGACGCCCGCCCGCGACGCCGGGGCGACGGATGCCGCAGACCGCCCGTCGAACCAGGGCACGATCGACCACGGCCACGGGAACTCCGCGGCGGGTTCCCCCGCATGCACCGGCAGGGGCACCGCGACGGGCACGCGGGCCGCGATCGACGGCAGCCACTCCTGTTCGTGCTCGATGAGGTGGGCCGCGGTGCTGCGCCGCGGCATCCGCACCGCCAGATCCCCACCCAGTCGGAACACGGCGTTGTCCCAGCCGTTCGCCACGAGCTGGAGCGGGCCGAGCAGGTCGGGGCGCTGGGTGCGCACGAGACGTTCGACGAGGTGCGCGTCGACGACGATGTCGGCGTCCGGAGCATCCGGCACGGCGATTCCCCTCTCCCCGGTCTCGGCGCGACCGCGCTACGGCCAGCATGGCATCAGCGGCTTGGGGATGCCCACGCTTTCTTGGGATGATGGAGGGGTCGCTGCCCGGCACCGCCGGCTCTTCGACGCCACCTTCTCCTCCCGAACTCAGACAGGGATTCCCATGAGCCTGCCCGCCCAGCCCCTCAGCCCGCTCGACGGCCGTTACCAGAGCGCCGTCTCCGAACTGGGCGAGTTCCTCTCGGAGGCGGGTCTCAACAGGGCACGCGTGCACGTCGAGGTGGAGTGGCTGATCTATCTCACCGATCGCAGCTTCTTCGGATCCTCCCCGCTGACGGATGCGCACAAGGCGGCGCTCCGTGCCCTCGCGAGCGACTTCGACCAGGCCTCCATCGACGCGATCGGCGCCCACGAGGCCCGCACCCGCCATGACGTGAAGGCCGTGGAGTACTTCGTCCGCGACGCCCTGCACGAGCTGGGCCTCGACGCCATCGCCGAGCTCACGCACTTCGCGTGCACGAGCGAGGACATCAACAACCTCTCCTACGCGCTCATCGTGCGCGACGCCGTCACGACGGTCTGGCAGCCCAAGCTCGCCGCCGTCATCGATGCCATCACCGCCCTGGCCGTCGAGCACCGCGCCGTGCCGATGCTCGCGCGCACCCACGGTCAGCCTGCGACGCCCACCACCATGGGCAAGGAGCTCGCCGTGTTCGCCCACCGCCTCTCGCGCGTCTCGGCGCAGGTGCAGGCATCCGAGTATCTGGGCAAGTTCTCCGGCGCCACGGGCACCTTCGCCGCCCACCTCGCCGCGGCCCCGGATGCCGACTGGCGTGCGATCTCCCGCGAGTTCGTCGAGGGTCTCGGCCTGGACTGGAACCCGCTCACGACGCAGATCGAGTCGCACGACTGGCAGGCGGAGCTCTACGGCCGCATCTCGCACGCCAACCGCATCCTGCACAATCTGGCCACGGACATCTGGACCTACATCTCGATGGGCTACTTCCGGCAGATCCCCGTCGCCGGTGCCACGGGCTCGTCGACCATGCCGCACAAGATCAACCCGATCCGCTTCGAGAACGCCGAGGCCAACCTCGAGCTCTCGTCGGCGGTGCTCGACTCGCTCGCGGCCACGCTGGTGACCAGCCGCCTGCAGCGCGACCTCACCGACTCCAGCGCCCAGCGCAACATCGGCGTCGGCTTCGGCCACTCGCTGCTCGCGCTGGACAACATCCAGCGGGGCCTGCGCGAGATCGCCCTGGCCGAAGAGGTCCTGGCCGCCGATCTCGACGGCAACTGGGAGGTTCTCGGCGAGGCCGTGCAGACCGTCATCCGCGCGGAGGTCGCGGCCGGCCGCTCATCGATCGAGGACCCGTACGCAAAGCTCAAGGACCTCACCCGCGGTCACCGTATCGGCGCAGCCGACCTGGCGGAGTTCGTCACGGGTCTCGACATCGGCGATGAGGCCAAGGCCCGTCTGCTGAAGCTCACTCCGGCAGGCTACGTGGGGCTGGCCTCGGAGCTGGTCGACTACCTGAACTGAGTGCCTGGCCGGGATCAGCCCCGGTCGACATGAAGGTCGAGACCCTCAGTGCCCGCGGGTGCTGGGGGTCTCGTCGTCCGTGCTCGGGTTGCCGCCCGTGCTCGGGCCCGTCGCCGTGTCGGTGCTCGCGTCGTCGAGGGGACCCGGAGTCGCCTCGCCCGCACGGGCCGCGCCGCTGTTCTGCTCGGCGATGTCGGCGTTCTCGGCCTCATCGGGCTTCAGGGTGATGGCGAACATCGCGAGAGCCACCAGCACGATGATGAACACCGATCCGGCACCGATCGCCGCGAGAACGGGTTCCCGCGTGACCATGAGCACGACCAGTCCGAGGAACACCGCGGCGATGGCGGCGCCTCCGACCATCTCGAGCGGACGGAGCACGTCGCGACGGCTCGGCTGGGGAACGGGGGGCTGGCTCATACGACTTCTTCGGTTTCGGGGGTGACGCGGGCGCCGTCCCATTTGAGGGAGAACCCCGCGATGGCGAGGTAGACGCCGAGGATCACGAGATAGGCGCCGAGCAGGCCGACGGAGACGACGGCGTTGGGCGGCAACAGCAGGTAGGCGATGGCGAAGATCGCGGTGAGGGCGCCGCCGGTGATCCAGTCGCGGGCCACGCTCGGACGGGCATCAGACCGGCGAGGTCCAGCCGCACGCGTCGACCGAGCGCGCTCACGGATGCCGGCGTAGAGCTCGACGAAGCCCGTGATGGCGGCCCACACGCTGACGAGGTAGAGGTAGAGCGGGAGACCGGCACCCTGGAAGCTGAGCGCCAGGAGGCCGGCGACGGCCGAGACGACGCCGTTCACGACGAACAGGGTGCGCGCGAGACCCGACAGGGTACGCAGCGCGAGGGCCCCCAGCACGACGCCGGACACCAGGGCCCACCAACCGAAGACCAGGAGACCGAAGTCGGCCGAGTGGTCGGGGATGAAGGTGATCGCTATCGCGGGGAGGAACGCGAGGACGGCTCGCACCACGGGGACGATCCAATACCGCGCTGAATAGGCGGCGGCATCCGTGTGGGCCACGCAGCGACCTTTCGTCTGTCGATCGGAGGGGGATTCGGCTTCCAGTCTAATCGCGCCACGGCGGCCGTCCTTCCGCGCGTGCGCGCCTATCGTGGGACCGTGGACGCTCACGACGTCGTCATCATCGGCGCAGGCCTGGCCGGCCTGCGGTGCGCGGTGCGTCTCGCGGAGTCCGGACTCGACGTCGTGGTGCTCGAGGCGCAGGACGGGGTCGGTGGCCGCGAGCGCACCGACGCGGTCGACGGGTTCCAGCTCGACCGCGGGTTCCACGTGCTCAACCCCGCCTACCCCGCCGTGAAGCGCTGGGTGGATCTCGACGACCTGCGGATGCGGCCGTTCCCTGTCGGAGTCCGGGTGCGGCGGCAGTCGGGGAGCGTCGAGGTCCGGCATCCGGTGCGGCATCCACTCTCCCTGCCGGCTTCTCTCAGCAGTGGCCTGCTCACCCCGCGCGACACGGCTGCGCTCGTTCGCTGGGTCGCGCCGGTGCTGCTCCGACCTCGCGCGGTCATCGCGGGAACGGATCGCACGCTTCACCACGGATGGGACCGCGTCGGGCTCCGCGGCCCGCTGCGCACCGAGGTGTTCGAGCCGTTCCTCGCGGGGGTGCTGGCAGAGGACCGAGGCGCGACATCCGAGTCGTTCGCCCGTCTCCTCGTGCGCATGTTCGTCCTCGGCGCCCCCGGCCTGCCCGCAGCGGGCATCGGAGCCCTCCCCGCCCAGCTCGGGCGCTCCGCGACGGCCTCCGGAACCGAGGTGCGTCTCACGGCGCGGGTGCACGGGATCACCCCTCGCAACGGCATCGTCGACGTCGACGTGGAGCACGGCGACACCGTGCGCGCTCGCGCCGTCGTCGTCGCCGTCGGTCCCGACGCCGTCGCGGGGCTGCTCGACCTGCCGCAGCCGGCCACGAAGGGCCTGCAGACGTGGTGGTTCGCCGCCGACACGCCCCCTACGACGTCCGGGATGCTCGCTGTCGACGGACGCCGAAACGGCCCCGTGGTCAACACCGTCGTGATCTCCAACGCCGCACCGACGTACGCCCCTCCGGGCCGTCACCTCATCGAGGCCACCTGCCTGCTTCCGCATGCGACTGACTCGCACTCGGATGCCGTGCCGCGCGAGACCGACGTGCGCCGCCAGCTCGGCGAGATCTGGGGCACGGATGCCGCCACCTGGCAGCTGTTGCGGCGCGACGACATCCCTCATGCGTTGCCGGCTCAGCCCCCTCCGCTGCACACGAGACAGACCGTTCGGGTGGGTGACGGCATCTTCGTCGCCGGCGACCACCGCGACACCGCCTCGATCCAGGGTGCCCTGGTGTCGGGCGAGCGCGCAGCTCGAGCCGTTCTCACTGAGCTCGGCGCCCGCCTCCCGTCCTGACACACCCCAAGGCAGGGCCGCGACACGATCTGCGGTCGCGCGACATCCGTCACCTCCGTGGAACCATGGGGCGGTGAAACCCTACTCAGACTTCGGGCCCCGCAGAACGCGTCAGGTCCTGGCCGACCTCATCGCCCTCGGATTGATCGCAGGGTGGGTCTGGCTCGGGGTCACGATCTACCGTCTCATCAATGAACTAGCGGCTTTCGGGGCGCAGATGGAGGACGCCGGAGCCGGGTTCAGTGTCGCCATGACCGAGGTCGGGGACACACTCGGTGACGTTCCGCTCATCGGACCGGGCATCCGCATGCCGTTCGACAGCGCCGGTGGTGCGGGGAGCGCGCTCGAGGATGCCGGCCGAAGCCAACAGGACGTGATCCACCAGCTGGCCCTGATCCTCGGCGCGGGCATAGCCCTGCTGCCGACGATCATGATCCTGCTGCTGTGGCTGACCCCGCGGATACGCTTCACGCGCCGCGCCGGTCGCGCGAAAGCGCTCGTGCGCGCCGGAGCTGGAATCGACCTTCTCGCGCTCCGCGCTCTCGCCACTCAGAGGATCACGACGATCTCGAAGGTCGATGTCGACGCGATGGGTGCGTGGAGGCGAGGCGACGAGGCCGTGATGCGCAAGCTCGCTGCTCTCGAGCTGGAGTCCTCGGGCATCCGCCTCCGGCCCTGATGACCTGAGCCCGTGCGGATGCGATGCGAGGCAGCTGACGCACCGTCCCCCGGTGGTCGAACTACGCCTGCGCCAGGTCCGCGAACCGCGAGAAGTGGCCGTGGAAGGCCACGGTGACGGTGCGGGTCGGGCCGTTGCGGTGCTTGGCGACGATGAGATCGGCCTCGCCGGCACGCGGGTTGTCCTTCTCGTAGGCGCTCTCGCGGTGCAGCAGGATGACCATGTCGGCGTCCTGCTCGATGGAGCCCGACTCGCGCAGGTCAGAGATGGCGGGCAGCTTGTCGGCGCGCTGCTCGGGACCACGGTTCAGCTGCGACAGGGCGATGACGGGAACCTGCAGCTCCTTCGCGAGCAGCTTGAGCGCACGCGAGAACTCCGAGACCTCCTGCTGGCGGCTCTCGACGCGCTTGCCGCTCGTCATGAGCTGGAGGTAGTCGATGACGACCATCTTGAGGCCGATGCGCTGCTTCAGGCGACGGCACTTCGCACGGATCTCGACGAGAGTGAGGTTGGCCGAGTCGTCGATGTAGAGCGGGGCGTCGTTGATGCGGCCGCGGGTCGAGGCGATCGTGGTCCAGTCGCGCGAGTCGACGGTTCCCTTGCGCATGCTCTGCAGGGGAACGGATGCCTCGGCGGCGAGCAGGCGCATGGCGATCTCGGATCGCCCCATCTCCAGCGAGAAGAAGATGGTGGGCATGTCGTGGCCGATGGCGGCGGCCCGGGCGAAGTCGAGCGCGAGCGTCGACTTACCCAGGGCGGGACGCGCGGCGACGATGATCATCTGGCCCGGGTGGAAGCCGTTGGTGAGGTCGTCGAGGTCGGCGAAGCCGGTGGGAACGCCGGTCATCTTGCCGTCGGTGTGCTTGGCGGCCTCGATCTCGTCGATGGCCACCGTGACGGCATCCGTCAGCGGAACGTAGTCTTCGGTCTCGGTGTTGCCGTTGACGGCGTAGATCTCGGCCTGGGCATTGTTGACCAGGTCGAGCGGCTCGCCCTCGGCCGCGTAGCCCATCTGCACGATGCGGGTGCCGGCCTCGACGAGGCGGCGGAGCAGCGCGCGCTCGGCGACGATCTCGGCGTAGTAGCCGGCGTTGGCCGCGGTGGGCACGAGCGCCGTGAGGGTGTGGAGGTACTCGGCACCGCCGGCGCGGGAGAGCTCACCGGTCTTGGAGAGCTCGTCGGTGACAGCGATGACGTCTGTGGGCTCGCCGTGCGAGTACAACGAGAGGATGGCGTCGTAGATGAGTTCGTGCTTGGGAACGTAGAAGTCGTTGCCCCGGACGGACTCGACGACGTCTGCGACGGCGTCCTTCGAGAGCAGCATGCCGCCGAGGGCACTCTGCTCGGCGAGCAGGTCGTGCGGGGGAGTGCGTTCGGCCTTCCGAGCGTCGTCGCCGTCCCACGGTTCGGCGAGTCCAAGGTGGGCGATCGACACGCGGTACCTCCAGGATGATGCTTCGATGTGCCGGTGCAGCGGCGTTCACTTCTCGGGCCGGTGGGGAGCGCCCGGAGAGGCGTTCTCAGACCATCAGAACAGCACCCGCCGACAGTGCGGCCCACCGCTGTTCAGAGCCGGTCGAGACCGCCGGAATCGACGGCGATGGCCAACACTACGGTCGCCATCCGATCGCCTCAACTCGCCCTGTGGATAACGCTGTGGGAAACGTGGGCGAAACGCCGCACTGCATGTGCAAAGCCTGTAGAAACAGCTGTGGAGAGCAAACTATTTTCTGTAATTTTATGGAGCTTGATCAGGTTATTAAGTAGTGCACACCTGTGTGTGGAAAGTTGTTTGAATCACTGCATGAAGGTCGCCCGACCTCACACAGCCCTGTGCACAGAAGTGGGGGTAACTCAAGCTCACAGAGGCCTCTTCGAGCTTGTGCAATCCCCTTAAACAGGTATAGCGACGGGCCTGAGCCCGTCGCTACACCGAAGTGTTCGCAGCCTTACTTGGCGGCGACCACCTGAAGGGTGATCGTGGCCGACAGCTCGTCGAAGAGACGAACGGTCGCCTGGTGCTCGCCGACCGACTTGATGGGGTTCGAGAACTCCACCTTGCGCTTGTCGATGGCACCGAGGCCGGCAGCGGCCACAGCGTCGGCGACATCGGCGGTCTTGACGGAGCCGAAGAGACGTCCCTCGGCACCCGCCTTCACGACGAGCTTGACCTTGGTGCCCTCGAGGGCGTTCTTGAGGGCGACTGCCTCGTCGTGCGTCGCGAGCTCACGAGCGGCGCGAGCCGCCTTGATCTGCTCGATCTGCTTCTCGCCACCGCGGCTCCACGAAACCGCGAAGCCCTGGGGGATGAGGTAGTTGCGGGCGTAGCCGTTCTTGACCTCGACGACGTCACCGGCGGTTCCGAGGCCGGTGACCTCGTGCGTCAGAATGAGTTTTGACATGTCGGTGCTCCTTAGCGGCCGCTGCCGGCGTACGGCAGCAGGGCCATCTCGCGGGCGTTCTTGACGGCACGGGCGATAAGGCGCTGCTCCTGAACGGAGACGCCGGTGATACGGCGGGCGCGGATCTTTCCACGCTCGGAGATGAACTTGCGAAGCGTCGCGACATCCTTGTAGTCGATGACGCCGACGCGGATGCTCTTTGCGGGGGCGGCGTTCTTGCCCTTGCCTCCGCGGAGCGGCTTGCGGCGGTCGCCGCTGCTCTTTCCAGCCATTGTTATTCCTTAGTTGAAGTAATTCTGCGCGGATGCCGATGCGGCATCCGTGTCAGGCCTCTCGGCCTAGAAGGGGGTCTCGTCGCTGTAGCTGCCCGGGGTGGCCCAGACATCCGAACCACCGGAAGCGGCGGCTGCGGGTGCACTCGGTGCCCACGGCTCGTCGGAGCCGCCCGCAGGGGCGCCTCCGCCACGAGGTCCGGACGACTGCGCGCGCGTGAGCGACGCGGTGGCGTACCGGAGGGAAGGACCGATCTCGTCGATCTCGAGCTCGAAGCTGGTGCGCTTCTCGCCTTCCTTCGTCTCGTAGGAACGCTGCTTGAGACGCCCGGAAGCGATGACACGGGAACCCTTGGTGAGGGACCCTGCGACGTGCTCGGCGAATTCACGCCAGACGCTCGCGCGCAGGAACAGAGCCTCGCCATCCTTCCACTCGTTCGACGCACGGTCGAAGCTGCGAGGAGTGGATGCGATGGTGAAGTTGGCAACCGCCAGTCCGCCCTGCGTGTAACGCAGTTCGGGATCTGCAGTGAGGTTGCCCACCACGGTGATTACGGTCTCGCCGGCCATGGGGACTAGGCGTCCTTCTCGACCTTGGCGGCGTCGGCCTTGGGGGCCTCAGCCTTGGGAGCCGCTGCCTCGGGCTTCGCGTCGACGACGGCCTTCGGGTTGGCTGCCTTGCGGGCGGCCTTCTCGTCGGCGAGCTTCTTGGCGGCTGCGACCTGGGCGATGCCCTCTTCGGCGCGGAGCACCTTGGTGCGCATGACTGCCTCGCTGAGACCCAGCTGGCGGTCGAGCTCCGACGTGGTGGCCGGCTCTGCGGTGAAGTTGACGACGGCGTAGATGCCCTCGTTCTTCTTGTTGATCTCGTAGGCGAGACGACGACGGCCCCAGATGTCGACGTTGTCGATGGATCCACCATCGTTACGCACCACATTGAGGAACTTGTCGAGGCTCGGAGCGACGGTGCGCTCATCGATCTCGGGATCGAGGATGACCATCAATTCGTACTGATGCATGACTAACCCACCTCCTTCGGACTGAACGGCTGCAGTATTTCTGCAACAGGAGGGTTGTGCATGTGTTGATTCGTGGAGGCCGCACAATCGCGGCGCACGGGCAACCTTCCCAGAGTAACGGATGCGGGCCCTCAGCGCACCTCGAGACCGGCATCCGTCCCGAACTCCCAGTCGAGCGACCGCCGCTGAGAGGGTCGGTTCCGGCCGGATCTCACTCGGATCAGCCGGGAAGTGACCGGATGCGACCCTCTCGCCTTCCACGGGATCACCGCGGACGCAGGCCAGCCGTCAGGAGCCGTTGTCGCAGGAGCATCGGGTCGATCGCGATCGCCCAGCCCCAGCGTGCGCCGCGCGGGCGATGCATCCGCACCCGGTCCTCGCGCAGCTTCTCCTCCCACAGCACCTGCTCCATGCTGCGCCCGTGGGTGAACTCCTGCCGCACGTACTTTCCGAACCCGTCGAATTCGCCGAACATCCCCTGCTCGGGCCAGTCGAAGTCGACGATGTCCCGGCCGCCGTCGGGCCGCTCGAAGGCGACCTGCAGATCCGGGGGAGGGAAGCCGAGCCGGTGGATGTTGACCCGGCTGATCGACTCGCCCGGAGAGTCTGCGCGGGCGTCGCTGAAGCTGATCGCCACGGACGCGCGGCGTGAAGCCCGCCGAACGCCCTCAGCCTCGATGCGCTCGAGCAGGCGGGCCTTCACCGCTCCGGGTGCGCGGACGCCGCCGGGAAGGATGATCCGCGGATGCGTGCCGTGGTCGAGGGCCGGCACAGCACTCGCGAACTCCCGCGAACGTGCGATGTCGAGGAGGGTCCGCTCGAGACCGGTCACCCAGAGGCCTCCGATCCTCACCACGTCCTCCGGGTCGATCGCGCCACGATGCCACCGGATGCCGCCGCGCGACCGCGGGGTCGTTCCACGGACGTCGGCGAGGTCCACCGCATCCGGCCACCGTCCTGCGATCGGGAGGCCCCAGAGCAGAGCTGCCGATTCATGGGAGAACACCGGCTCGTGCATCCGCGTCCGGCTCACTGCGGCTATGCGGGCGGCGAGCCTCTGCGCCGACGTCGCGTCGGCCCACCAGTCGGCCGGCGCGAAGGCTCCCGGTCGCAGCCGTGCCATCGCCCCCGTGCTCGCATGGCGACGGAGGGTGCGGGCCGACGCCGACTCCGGCGGCAGTGCGCGCGCGATGGATACCGGTGGTGCGCCGATCGAGAACCGTTCGTCCATTCAGCGATGCTGCCTACCCGCAGCGCGTTCGGCCGGTCGGCGACCCACCCTGTGGACAGCGCCGCCGCACGCCCGCCCGGGGGGGGGGGACGCCCATGATCGGCCCAGAGGGTCGCATCCGGCCATCTCAACGCGATTCGTCCCCGGAATCGGCCGGATCTGACCCTGTCGGCGACGTCGGGAGCCTTGCGTCGGGGGGGCTAGGCGCCGGAGCGCTCAGCCCACCAGGCGCGTAGGCGCTCGGCGGCGACCTCCTCGCCGAGGGGTCCATCGTCGAGCCGCAGTTCGAGGAGGAACCTGTAGGCCTCTCCGACCTCTCTCCCGGGACGGATGCCGAGGATCGCCATGATCTGCTCGCCGTCGAGGTCGGGTCGAACGGCCGCGAGCTCCTCCTGCTCGGCCAGCTCGGCCATCCGTCGCTCGATGTCGTCATAGGCGAACGCGAGGCGGTCGGCCTTGCGCTTGTTGCGGGTCGTGACGTCGGCGCGGGTGAGGATGTGCAGGCGCTCGAGCTGGTCGCCGGCGTCGCGCACGTAGCGTCGAACGGCCGAGTCCGTCCACGCACCCTCGGTGTAGCCGAAGAACCGCAGGTGCAACTCGATGAGTCGCGACACCGCAGCGATGGTGTCGTTGTCGAACCGCAGTTCGCGCAGGCGCTTGCGAGCGAGCTTGGCGCCGACGACGTCGTGGTGGTGGAAGCTCACGATTCCGCCGGCCTCCAGCTTGCGCGTGGCCGGCTTGCCGATGTCGTGCAGGAGCGCGGCCAGGCGCAGGGTGAGGTCGGGGCTGACGAGATTGCCCCGCGCCTTCTCGTAACCGATGGCCTGCTCGAGCACGGTGAGACTGTGCTGGTAGACGTCCTTGTGGTGGTGGTGCTCGTCGACCTCGAGGCGCAGCGCCGGCAGCTCGGGCAGGACGCGGGCCGCCAGACCGGAGTCCACGAGCAGTTCGAGACCGCGTCGCGGCTCATCGGTCTTGAGGAGCTTGGAGAGCTCCTCGTTCACCCGTTCAGCCGAGATGCGGTCGATGCTGGGGGCCAGCTCGGTGAGCGCCGCCTCGGTCTCGTCGTCGACGAGGAACCCGAGCTGGGCCGTGAACCTGCAGGCGCGCATCATGCGGAGCGGATCGTCGCCGAAGGAGACGGCGGGGGAGGATGGCGTGCGCAGGCGCCCCTCGAGCATGTCGTCGATGCCGCCCGACGGGTCGACCAGTTTCATCTCGGGCAGGCGCAGCGCCAGGGCGTTCACCGTGAAGTCGCGCCTGAGGAGGTCGTCCTCGAGAGAGGAGCCGAAGACGACGTCGGGCTTGCGGCTCTCGCCGTCATAGCTGTCTGCGCGATAGGTGGTGACCTCGACGGTCTCACCGGCGATCTTCGCCCCGATGGTGCCGAACTGCCGGCCGATGTCCCAGTGCGCCTCACTGATGGGCGTGATGATCGCGAGGATCTGGTCGGGAGTGGCATCCGTCGTGAAGTCGAGGTCGTGTGCCGCCCGCCCGAGGAAGGCGTCGCGAACGGGGCCTCCGACGAGCGCCAGTTCGTGCCCTGCGGCGGCGAAGGCGGTCGCCAGACGGGAGACGGTGGGGGAGGAGGCGACTTCACCCAACCGCACGAGGGCTGCCGCGACGCTCTGCATGCCTCCATGGTAGAGCGTCGAAGAATGACCCCTCGGCTCGGCGCACAGGAGCCGAGCAGCCCCCACGCCGTAGAATCTCACGCATGATGGCCGACACCGATGCTGCGCGTCGGTCGGCACCTCCCCTCTCCTCCGGCCGCCGCACGCCCCTGCGCGTCGCCGCAGTGGCAGCTCTCGGTGGCCTCGCACTGGCCGCCTGCGGCCTCATCGTGCCGGCGGGCTCGGCGACTGCGCTCGCTTCGGGCGCTGCGTCCGGAAACCCGTCGTCCGTCCGGGCAGCCGCGGACCCCGGCGACGTCACGGTCTCGCTCGCCACGACCCCCCAGATCGGTCCCGGGCAGGATCTCATCGTCACGCTGACCCTCAACAACGCCGGAACGACGACGATCGAGCCCGGCACTGTCGACGTCGTGCTCGACCCCGACCGCATCGCGACCCGCAGCGAACTCGACGCCTGGCTCGATGCTCCGACCGATGAGGAGGACTCGTCGGTGACGGATGCCGGACCCACCGTCACCGTCGACGTTCCGCGGCTCGCTCCCGCAGGCAACACCACTCTCACCGCGTCGATCCCGGCGGCATCCGTCGACCTCACCGGTTCGGAGTGGGGAGCGCGCGGAATCGCCGCGACGTACACCTCGGGCGACGCCGACGTGGCAGAGGGCCGGGGAACCGTCACCTGGTACGCCGGGGAACCCACGGCGGTCACGCCCGTCGCCGTGGCCATGAGCATCACCGCCCCGGTCAGTGGGACTGGAATACTCACCGCCGAGGACCTCGCCCAGCTCACCCGACCGGGCGGCCTGCTCACGAAACAGCTGAATGGCGTGGTCGGTCGAGAGGTCGCCGTCGGCATCGATCCGATGATCATCGCGTCGATCCGCGTGCTCGGAACGAGTGCCCCCGAGACCGCTGTCGCGTGGCTGGAGCAGCTCGCCGCCCTCGACAACGAGACCTTCCCCCTGGCGTGGGCGGATGCCGACCTGGCCGTGCAGGCGCAGGCCGGCCTGACCGAGTTGCTCGGCCCCATCTCGCTCGACTACGCCATCGACCCCGCCAACTTCTCCGATGAGACCGCGACGCCCACGCCCACGCCGACCGCCACCGACTCGCCCGCAGCCGAGCCCAGCTCCTCCGATTCCGGGGTGCGCAGCACGGATGCAGCCACGCCCACCCCGGGATCCACCGAGGAGCCGGAGCCGACCGAGGAGCAGACGGTCTCCCCGAGCGCGGCGATGCCGACGGTGCAGCCCACCCTTGCCGACCTGCTGTCGTGGCCGTACACCGCCACCAACGTCGCCTGGCCCGATGCCGGCACCATCGCCGCGCCCGACCCCGCGGTCTTCGCCGCCAACGGCCTCACCACCACCATCGTCTCGAGTTCCGATCTCGCCGATCCCGGCACGACGACCCCGCGTGCGTCCGCCGTCGCGAACGATGGCGACGTGATCGTCGCTCTCGCCGACGATCGCCTGTCCACGGCGCTGAGCGCCGCTGTCGGCGCGACCACCGACCTCGACTGGCGCAGCGCGATGGACCAGGTGGCCGCCATCCTCGCCGTCGCCTCCTCCGAGGGCGACACCCCGTCCACGGTGCTGGCGGCGCTCGACCGCGGCTGGCCCGCGAACGCGGCGCGCCTCCCGGCCACACTGGATGCCATCGCGCAGCTCGCGTGGGCGGCCCCGGCACCCCTGCTCTCGTCGCTCGGTTCGCCCGCGGCATCCGTCGCCCTCTCCGATGTGGGGGAGTCAGCTGATCGGGTCGCAGCCGTTCCCCCCCTGCTCGAGGACGAGGCAGCTCTCACGGCCTTCTCGACCGCGCTGACCGACCCGACAGTCCTGACCGGACGTGAGCGGTCGGAGCTGCTCGGGCTGCTGTCGATCGGCTGGATCTCGCAACAACCCGGAGAGTGGGCTGAGGCCCTCGCCGAACACCGGGAGGCGAGCGTCGCGACGCTGAACTCGGTCTCGGTGTCGCCGTCGAGCTCCGTGCTGGTCGTCGGCAGCCCGACGGCGATCCCCGTCTCCATCAAGAACGACTTCACCTCGGCCGTCACGGTGCACGTCGAGGCGACTCCGTCGAACGGGCGCCTCGTCGTCGACAACGGTGTCGATGTCACGGTCGAGGCCGGGTCCAGCTCGTCGGTGAAGATCCCCGTCAGTGCCCAGGTCGGAAGCGGCACGGTCGGGCTCACCATCGCCCTGACGAGCGCCACCGGCGTCGCGATCGGGCAGCCGTACACCGTCGTCGCCAACGTGCACGCCGACTGGGAGGGCATCGGGGCCGCCATCCTCGGAACCCTCGTGGTGCTGTTCTTCGGCTTCGGGGTCGTGCGCACCATCCGACGTCGCCGGCGGGAGCGGGCCGCGGCCGCCGCTGGGGCCACCGAGTCACCTGACTCCCACGAAACCGCTGATCCCGATGTGAATACCGCGACGGATGCCGGCACCGATGCATCCGAACCCTCTGATGTGGTTACATCCTCGTCCACTCCGGCCGGCGACTCTGAACCGGATGATGTGGTTACAGCCGATGCCGAGGACGACGCCGGCACCGAGGAGCCGCGTGGCTGACGGCATCGGCCGCGCGAGCGCCTTCCTCGCCTCCGGCACGATCGTCTCCCGCATCCTCGGGTTCGTGAAGGCGATCCTGCTGGTGAGCACGATCGGCCTCGTCGGTGTCAGCACCGACGCGTTCACCATCGCCAACCAGCTGCCGAACACGATCTACGCCATCGTCGCCGGGGGAGTGCTCAGCGCGGTCCTGGTGCCGCAGATCGTCCGGGCAGGGCTTCACGCCGACGGCGGAGTCGCGTACATCAACAAGCTCGTGACGGTCGCCCTCGTCATCCTCGCGGGAACGGCGGTCCTCGCCACGCTCCTCGCCCCCGTGCTCAGCCTCATCCTCGGCCCGCTCCTCTCCCCTGACCAGCGCGCGCTCGTCACGGCCTTCGCCTTCTGGTGCCTCCCGCAGATCTTCTTCTACGGCCTGTACACGGTCCTCGGCGAGGTGCTCAACGCCCGGCGCTCGTTCGGCCCCTACACCTGGGCCCCTGTGCTCAACAACGTCGTCGCCATCGCCGGTCTCGCCACCTTCGTGCTCCTCTTCGGCGCCGACTCGGACGGCGTGCGCGTCGCTTCGGACTGGACCCCGGCGATGATCGCCGTCATCGGCGGATCGGCAACCCTGGGCGTGGCGGCGCAGGCGCTCGTACTGTTCTACTTCTGGCGCCGCATCGGACTCCGGTACCGCCCCGACTTCAGATGGCGCGGGGTCGGCCTCGGATCCGCCGGCCGGATGGCCAGCTGGACCTTCGGCATGCTCATCCTCAGCAGCCTCGCGGGTGTCGTCGAGACCATCGTGGTCGGCAGCGCATCCGGCCCCGAGGGCAATCCCTCCGCAACGGCCCTCTCCAACGCCTGGCTCATCTTCATGCTCCCCCACTCGGTGATCACGGTCTCGATCGCGACCGCCTACTTCACGCGCATGGCCGAGCACGTCTCGCACGACCGGCTCTCAGACCTGCGCACCGACGTCTCCTCGGCCACCCGCGGCATCAGCCTGATCATCGTTCTCGCTGCCGCGGGCCTCATCGTCTGCGCCTATCCGTTCAGCGCCGTATTCAGCAGCGTCTCGTTCGACCAGGTGCAGGCCTTCGGCAACGTGATCATCGCGTACGTGATCGGACTCGTCCCGTTCTGCATCCTCTTCGTCGTGCAGCGCACCTTCTACGCGCTCGGCGACACCCGCACACCGTTCTTCTTCACGCTGTTCCAGACCATCGTCGTCACCGTGCTGGTGCTGCTCTGCCTGTTGCTCCCTCTGCACCTCACCGCCATCGGCATCGCGGCATCCGTCAGCATCGCGTGCATCCTGCAACTGACCCTCGCGACCATACTTCTCCACCGTCGACTGGGATCCCTCGACGGCGCACGCATCCTCCGCAGTCTCGGGAAGTACCTCGCAGCAGCTGTCGTGCCCGTCGCTGCGGGTGTGGGGCTTCTCATCGCCCTGGGCGGCACCACACCGGGCGGATTCGCCGTGTCCGGACGGTTCGGGGCGATCATCAGCATGGTGATCATCGGTGCCGTCATGAGTGCGTTGTATGCCGGCGGCCTGCTCCTGCTCCGCTCGAGCGAGTTCCGGGTGTTCCTCGATCCGATCCTCGCCCGGCTGCGGCGGGGCTGACGCTCCTTCGGCATCCGCTCCGCGCCGCTCCCACCCTCCTCACAGCGTTGGAATAGCGCCCCCGTACACTGTGTTGTACCCAACAGCCAGGCGTCCGAACGGGCGCCACGGTCTTGTGATCCAAGGAGTTTCACGTGCGTCAGCTCATCATCATCGGCTCTGGTCCTGCCGGTTTCACCGCTGCGATCTACGCGGCGCGTGCCCAGCTCGAGCCGCTGCTCATCGCCAGCTCGGTGCAGGTCGGAGGCGAGCTCATGAACACGACAGAGGTTGAGAACTTCCCCGGATTCCCTGCCGGCATCCAGGGCCCCGAGCTCATGATGCAGATGCAGGAGCAGGCCGAGAAGTTCGGAACCGAGGTCGTCTACGACGACGTCGTGAACCTCGAGCTCGACGGTGACGTCAAGAAGGTCACCCTCGGCTCCGGCGAGACTCTCGAGGCTCAGGCCGTGATCTTCGCGACAGGCTCCGCCTACCGCAAGCTCGGCCTCGCAGACGAGGAGCGTCTCTCCGGTCGCGGTGTCTCCTGGTGCGCCACGTGCGACGGCTTCTTCTTCAAGGAGAAGGTCATCGCCGTCGTCGGTGGCGGCGACTCCGCCATGGAGGAGGCCACCTTCCTCACCCGATTCGGCTCCAAGGTCATCGTCATCCACCGCAAGGGTGAACTGCGCGCCTCCAAGATCATGCAGGAGCGCGCGTTCAACGACCCGAAGATCGAGTTCATCTGGAACAGCGAGGTCGTGGGCATCACGGGAACGGATGCCGCCAGCGGCCTGATCCTGCGCGACACCGTGACGGGCGAGCAGAGTGAGATCGAGATCGGCGGCCTGTTCGTCGCCATCGGCAACGACCCGCGCACCCACCTCGTGCACGGCCAGCTGCAGCTCACCCCCGAGGGCACGATCGCGGTCGACGGTCGGTCGTCGAAAACGTCCCTGACCGGCGTTTTCGCTGCTGGCGATGTGATCGACCCGACCTACCGACAGGCCATCACGGCTGCAGGTTCCGGTACCGTGGCCGCTCTCGACGCCGAGCACTTCCTCGCGTCGATCCCCGAGATCCTGCCCGACGGGCCCGTCCCGGCCGACGCTGACGCGCTCGTCTCAGCGCACTGATCTCGCGGGTCACCCGACCCGCGCATCCGACATCCACAGAAGGAGAATGAGAATGACTGCACGTGCCGTCACCGAAGCGACATTCGACGCCGAGGTCCTGAAGAGCGAGAAGACCGTCCTCGTCGACTTCTGGGCAGAGTGGTGCGGCCCCTGCCGTGCCGTCTCCCCGATCCTCGACCAGATCGCGTCCGAGCACTCCGACAAGATCGACATCGTCAAGGTGAACGTCGACGAGAACCCCCAGCTCGCGATGAAGTACCAGATCACGTCGATCCCCGCGTTCAAGGTCTACCAGGCAGGCGAGGTCGTCAAGACCGTCATCGGCGCCAAGCCGAAGCCCGCCCTCGAGGCCGACCTCGCCGCCTACATCTCGTAGCCGGCCGCTCGAACGACTCGAGACCCGTCCGGCTCACGCCGGGCGGGTCTTTTCGTTTCCCCGGGCGCCCAGCGCGGCGGACGACACACGTCACGGCCGATCGGCGGCGACGAATAGCATGGAACCCTCACAGAACGGATCACCCAGTGAACGACAGAGCGCAGTCCGGCAACAACCTCGACCCGTGGTTCCACCACTACGCCGAGCGAGCCGCCGGTCTGCGCGCCAGTGAGGTGCGCGCCCTGTTCGCCGTGGCCTCACGCCCCGAGGTGGTCTCGCTCGCCGGGGGCATGCCCTTCGTCTCCGCCCTCCCTCGCGATCTCATCCAAGGCGCGATGGACGATGTGATGCGAACAGAAGGCCCGGTCGCGTTGCAATACGGTTCCGGCCAGGGTGTCCCCAAGCTGCGCGAGCAGATCCTCGAGGTCATGGCGCTCGAGGGCATTCGTGCCAATGCCGACGATGTCGTGGTGACCACCGGATCCCAGCATGCGCTGGAGCTCGTCAGCAAGCTCTTCCTCGACCCCGGCGACGTCGTCATCTCCGAGGGCCCCAGTTACGTCACCGCGATGGTCATCTTCCGCTCGTACCAGGCCGATATCGACCACGTGCCGATGGACGAGCATGGCCTCATCCCCGAGGCGCTGCGCGAGCACATCGCTCGCCTGAAGGCGGCTGGGCGCACCATCAAGTTCCTGTACACGATCCCCTCGTTCCACAATCCCGCCGGGGTCACCCTCAGTTGGGAGCGCCGAGTCGAGATCCTGCAGATCGCTCGAGACAACGACATCCTCGTGCTGGAGGACAATCCCTACGGCCTGCTCTACTTCGACCAGCCGGCCCCGGATGCCATGCGGTCGGTCGAGGAGGACGGCGTGATCTACCTCGGCACCTTCTCCAAGACCCTGGCTCCGGGATTCCGCACCGGATGGGCCCTGGCGCCGCACGCCATCCGGGAGAAGCTCGTTCTCGCCAATGAGGCCGCCGTGCTGTCGCCCAGCTCGTTCAGCCAGCTCGTCATTTCGAAGTACCTCGAGACCGCCGACTGGAAAGGGCAGATCGACACCTTCCGCGGCGTCTATCGCGAGCGTAAGGAGGCCATGCTCTCGGCGCTGGGGGAGTACCTGCCCGAGCTCACCTGGACAAACCCCCACGGCGGGTTCTACGTGTGGCTCACCCTGCCCGAACCCCTCGATTCCAAGGCGATGCTGCCTCGTGCCGTGAAAGAACTCGTCGCCTACACGCCGGGCACGGCCTTCTACGGCGACGGAGGCGGTCATCAGAACATCCGCCTGTCGTTCTGCTACCCCACTCCAGAACAGATCCGACTCGGCATCCGTCGACTGTCGAACGTCCTGCGCGGCGAACTCGAACTTCTCGACACCTTCGCCGGCACGGGAAGCCTCACCTCGGTACGGAACTCCACCCGGTTCAGCCTCCCGCCCACCGATCTCAACTGACCTCGACTGACGAAACGGACATCATGACCACCCACGCCCCGTCAGAGAGCTCCACGCCCAGCCTCGACATCGTCGTGCTCGCCGGAGGCATCTCGCACGAGCGCGACGTCTCGCTCCGCAGCGGCCGCCGCATCGCCGACGCGCTCACGACAGCCGGACACACGGTCCGGGTCGTCGACCCTGACGCCTCCCTGTTCTCCCGCCTCGCCGAGCATCGCCCCGATGTCATCTGGCCGGCCCTCCACGGCACGACGGGAGAGGATGGCGCCCTGCTGTCTCTCCTCGAGACCACGGGGATCCCGTTCATCGGTGCGCGCGGTGACGATGCCTCCCTCGCCTGGCTGAAGCCGGTGGCGAAGGCACTCATCCGCCGAGCAGGATTCGCGACACCCGACTCGATCACCCTGGGGCGCGAGACGTTCCGGGACCTCGGGGCCGCCGACGTGCTCGAGCGTGTATCGGCCGCGCTGCCGTTCCCCGTCGTGGTCAAGCCCTCCCAAGGCGGATCCGCGCAGGGCGTCTCGATCGTCCGAGAGGCGTCAGAGCTGCCCCGCGCCATGGTCGAGGCGTACAGCTACTCGGACACGGCTTTCGTTGAACGCCATGTCACGGGAACCGAGGTCGCCGTCGCCGTTGTGGACGACGGACAGGGTGCCCACGCGCTTCCGGCCGTCGAGATCGAGCCCCTCAGTGGCGTCTACAGCTTCGACGACCGCTACAACGCGGGGGAGACACTGTTCTACACGCCTGCGCGACTCTCTGATGAAGTCGCCAAGCGGGTGGCGGAGACGGCTGTGGCCATCCATGAACTGCTGCACCTGCGTCAGTTGTCGCGCATCGACCTGATCGTCGACGCCGAGGGAACCCCGTGGTTCCTGGAGGCCAACATTCTTCCGGGGATGACCGAGACCTCACTCGTGCCCCAGGCGATCGAGGCTGCCGGACTGACCCTGCCGGGTCTCTACTCGGCGCTGGCCATCGAGGCCTCTCGCTGACGTTTCACGTGAAACGTCACCTCGGAGGAGAGCGCGTCCTGCGGTGACGCTGGCCTCGCCGTGATCGTGGTGCGGGGCAGTGCGCCTGGGCGCCTGGGCGCCTGGGCGCGCATCACTGCCACCCCTCTCGCACCGAGCCAACCCTGATGTTCGTGAGCACACCGGGTGATGACGCATACCAATCTGCGCCCAGGCCCTAGCGTGCGATCGCACCGGCAGTGCCCTACCGACAAAAAGGGGGGGGCAGCGCCCGTCGACTGCCTCAGGCGCTCGCCCGGCCGCAGATCTCGGTGTTCCACGTGAAACTCCTCGCTGGGCTGCACCAGCAGAGTCGATCGACGTCCTCGGTTGCAAGGCTGTACCTGGTGGGATCAGCTAGCCGATACCCCTGTGATGTCCTCCGCCACTGAGCAGTCAGCCGGAGCCGCGCGCGCCTCTCCTACCGCGCACCACTCCGTCCGCGCACCACTCCGTCCGCGCGCCGTTCCACCTGCGCCCCGCCCGCCCACCATCTGCAAGACTCTTGGCGCAGCTGCACCAGCGGGGCCGCTGCGGCGAGCCCGATCCAGATATCAGCGGTGCGTTTCACGTGAAACATCTGCGGCCACGTCATCGCAAGGACGGATGCCTGAACAACAGCGTGAGTGGCCGTGCCACCCCAGGGCCAAGGGCTGGTGCAAGGCCGGAACGAGGGCCTGCGCTCGATGTTTCACGTGAAACGCCGCCTTCACCCTGACGTCCCGCTCGCGGTGGCTGGGGGAGGGGAGGGTCGGCATACGCACAACCCGATCTGTGGGAGTATGACTGAGTGATCCACTCAGGCACGGGTTCGTCCTCATAGATCCAAACGGCCAGCGCGTACGTCGCTCGTGCTCGCGCTGGCCCACCGGCCGCACCACACGTGTGGCTGAAATGAACAGCCGACTCAGATAGCCAGCCTCTCTGGGACCCAGAACGACGAAACACCCCGTTTCACGTGAAACGGGGTGTTTCTCTGGCCTGGTGCCGACGTCAGGCGGGGAAGTTGTTCTCGCCCATCTCCTCGAGGATGCGGTTGAGATCCTGAATGGTGGCGAAGTCGATCGTGATCTGCCCCTTGCGGGCGCTCAGCGAGATCTTCACGCGTGTGTTGAGCCTGTCGCCCAGAGCCGTGGCGATCTCGTCGAGGTGCCCGTGATGCTTCCCGGCATTGGGTCGAGTCTTCACGACCTTCGGTGTCGCGCCGGCGGCCGCCTCGGCCGCACGAACAGACAGATCCTCGTTCACGATCTTGTCGGCGAGCACCTGCATGGCCTCGGTGTCACCCACCGAGAGGATGGCGCGAGCGTGCCCAGCAGTCAGGACGCCCGCCGCCACGCGCAGTTGCACGGGCTCCGGGAGCTTCAGCAGGCGCAGGGTGTTGGAGATCTGCGGACGTGAACGACCAATACGGCCGGCCAACTCCTCCTGGGTGATGCCGAAGTCGGCCAGCAACTGCTGATAGGCGGACGCCTCCTCCAACGGGTTGAGGTTGGAGCGGTGGAGGTTCTCCAGGAGGGCATCACGCAGCATGTCCTCGTTGGCGGTGTCCTTGATGACCGCCGGGATCGTCTCGAGTCCGACTTCTTTGGTCGCACGCAGGCGCCGCTCGCCCATGACGAGCTCATACTTGCCCGGCAGGTCATTGTGGGGACGCACGACGATCGGCTGCAGCACTCCGAACTCGCGCACACTGTGCACGAGCTCTGCGAGATCCTCGGCAACGAACACCGAACGCGGCTGATGGGCGTTGGGCACGATGTCGGCTGGATTGAGCTGGGCCAGACGCGCGCCGGGCACCGCGAGGAGGGCGGCCTCCGGTTCCTCGACCTCGGCGCTGGGCGCACCGGGGAAGAAGACGTCGACCGGTCGGCTGGTTCGCTCGTCGTCACCTGTGGGGATGAGGGCGCCGATACCCCGGCCGAGTCCTGTTCGCTTCGCCATTACCTGCGTGCTCCTTCGATGATGGGGGCCCCGCGGCGGGCGATCTCAGCCGCTGCCTCGAGGTAGGACAGCGAGCCAGACGAGCCGGGGTCGTAGCCGATGACGCTCTGGCCGTAGCTGGGAGCCTCGGAAACGCGAACTGACCGGGGGATTATGGTTGCGAGAACCTGCTGCGGGAAGTGGTCGCGCACATCTTGGGCGACCTGATTCGCGAGGTTGGTACGCGAGTCGTACATGGTCAGCAGGATCGTCGAGACGTTGAGCTCGGGGTTCAGGTGCTTCTCGATCAACTCGATGTTCTTGAGCAACTGGCTGAGGCCCTCCAACGCGTAGTACTCGCACTGGATCGGAATCAGGACCTCGTTGGCCGCCACGAAGGCGTTGATCGTGAGCAGTCCCAGAGACGGAGGGCAGTCGATGAAGACGTAGTCGTACGGTTCCTCCATCTGCTTGAGGTGCAGATCGAGCGCGCGACGAAGACGCTGCTCGCGCGCCACGAGGGAGACGAGTTCGATCTCGGCTCCGGCCAAGTGAATCGTTGCGGGAACACAGGACAGGTCGCCTGCCTCCGGACTCGCCTGGATGACATCGCCCAGGGGCGAGTCTCCGATGATGACGTCGTAGACGCTCGCCGTGTCTGACCGGTGCTCGACGCCGAGCGCCGTCGACGCGTTCCCTTGAGGGTCGAGATCGATGACCAGCACCTTGGCACCGGAGAGCGCGAGCGCAGCAGCGAGGTTCACTGTCGTGGTGGTCTTGCCGACGCCACCCTTCTGGTTCGAGATCGTGAAGACACGAGTTCGATCAGGCAGGGGGAGGGGAGAGGATGCGAGCGCCTGGCGCCGGCGCGCGTGATCAGCGACTTCGCGGGCGAGCGGAGTCTCGGCCTCGGTCGAGACCGTAGCCGCCGGTACGGGAATGGGGGAGGCCTCTGGTACGACTGGATCGGCATCGGCCCGGCCTCCCTGATCATCTGCACCAGCGGTCTCAGGCACCGGAGGGGCTTCCACAGGAACGTTCGAGACGATCTCAGCGGCGGAATCCTCGGCCGCGACATCAGCACTCGCGCTTAGGATGGCTCCCACAGCATCGTCGGGACGTGTATTCGGGGCGGAATCCGCCTCTTTCGCCGGCTCCGACTGCACGCCATCGACTGGAGTCGCTGCCGATCGATCGTCGTCGTCCTTGCGGTGGAACCAACCGCGACGGGTCTCGTTCGGCATCTGCAGAAAACTCCTACTTCGCAACTCGATGAATACGCGTCTCATCCGGCGATCGTGCCGAATCCGCGGAATTCGACGTTCGGAAACGTCGAATCTGTGGAGGAACTCCGCCCCGAACACCGGGGGAGAGGACTAGTCCACTGTAGCCCGAACGACCCGAGTGACCTCGCTCAGCACACCTTCGCCGAGCACGAGGACCTCCACCTCGAGAAGGTGGTACTTGCGAATGACCTTGGCAGCCGCCTCGATCTCCCGCTCGGCGTTCGCGCCCTTCATCAGGACGAGCTCGCCACCGGTCTTCACCAGGGGAGCAGTCAGGGGAATGAGGGTACGAAGCGCACTGACCGCGCGCGCAGTGACCTGGTCGAGCAGGGGAGTCAGCTTGGCTTCCTCCGCCCGGGCACGAAGAACCTCGACGTTGTCGAGGCCGAGTTCATCGACCTGGCTCTGCAGCCAGGCGACCCGTCGCTCCATAGGCTCGATGAGCACGAAGTCCACGTCTGGGCGCGCTATCGCCAACACCAGGCCGGGAAGTCCGGCACCGCTGCCGATGTCACCGACCCGGCCGGGGCGAAGCAGGGGTGCCATGATCGCGCTGTTCAGGACGTGCCGAGTCCACAGGCGCGGCAACTCGAGGGGGCCGATCAGGCCCAACTCCTCGCCGAGACGGGCGAGGTTCGCGGTGAAAGCGCGGGCGACATCGATTCTGTCGCCGAAGATCTCCTCGGCGACCGCCGGCTCGACTTCGATACTCACGGCTTCGTCAGCCACGGGCAGGCCGTTTCACGTGAAACATCACCGATGATCGGTTCAGGATGCAGGAGTGATGACGGTATGACGGTCGGAACCCTCGCCGCGGGACTCGGACACGTAGCCGCGCTCGGCGACCACATCGTGAACGAGCTTGCGCTCGTACGAGGACATGGGAGGAAGCGCGGCCTCAGCGGCTCCACCTTCGATGCGCTCGATGGCACGGCTGACCAGAGAGGAGAGCTCGGCCTGGCGAGCATCGCGCGAACCGCCGATGTCGAGGATCAGACGAGAGAAGACTCCGGTCTTCGCCTGGACGGCGAGACGGGTGAGTTCCTGCAGCGCATTCACGACGTCGGCCTTGGCGAGCACACGCAGGTTGGCACCATCCTCGGCGTTGACCGAGACATAGGCGCGGCCGTTGCGGGCATCGATGTCGATGTCCCCGTCAATGTCGCAGATGTCGAGGAACTCCTCGATGTAGTCGGCTGCGACGTCCCCCTCCTGCTCCAGTTGCTCACGCGTGGGGGAGTGGGTGGTGGCGTTCTGAACGTCCGTCATGGCTCTGCTCTCTGGGTGTCTATCGAAATCAGCTGCCGGCATCGCCGGGCTTGGCCTGCTTCTTCGCGCGGTCCTTGCTCATGGGCTGCTGGCGCTGAGTGGTCGTCCTCTTCGGCTCCTCGAGCACGATGATGTCGCCGTCCTTGGCCTCGAGCTTGCCCTTGCGCGCAAGGCGAGCCTCGCGGGCCTTCGCGGCCTCACTGCCGGGGGTCGGCATGTTCCGGATCACGATGAACTGCTGAACCATGGTCCAGATGTTCGAGGTGAGCCAGTAGAACATCACGCCGAGCGGGAAGGCGACGCCCGAGAAGGCGAAGACCAGGGGGAGGAGGTAGAGAAGAACGCGCTGCTGACGGAACATGGGGCTCGCCTTGGTCTCCGGCGACATGTTCTTCGACACGATCTGCAGCTGCGTGAAGAACTGCGAGGCGGTCATGAGCACGACCATCACGCCGGCGATCCACATGACGGCGGCGACGTAGGGCTCACCTGAGGTCATCAGCGTCCACTGCGAAGCGAAGGAATCGTGAAGGGGAGCGATGCCGAAGAGCTTGGCGGAGCCGAACTGCTCGGCCAGAGTGTCGTTGAGCGGGCCGACGCCGGCCTTCGAGTGCTGCGCGTCATTGAGCACCGAGAACAGCGCGAAGAAGATCGGCATCTGGATGAGCAACGGGAGGCAGGAGCTGAGCGGGTTCGTCCCCGTCTTCTTGTAGAGCTCCATGGTCTCGCGGGACATGGCCTCGCGCGAGAACTGGTCCTTCTTGCCCTTGTACTTCTCCTGGATCTTCTTCAGCTGCGGAGCAACCTCGAGCATCCGGCGCTGGTTCTTGATCTGGCGAACGAAGATCGGGATGAGAGCTGCGCGAACGACGACCACGAGGCCCACGATCGACAGCACCCAGGTGATGCCTGCGGCGGGGTCCATGCCGATGGCCTCGAAGAGCTGGTGCCAGCCGACGAGGAGAAGCTCGACCACCCATTTGAGTGGCCAGAGAATCGTTCCAATAAGGTCCATCGTGAGGGTCAGCCCTTTCCTTGGCTCTCAGCAACTACAAAACCGAACGGGGTCACGCGATAGCGGCGGACCTTCTTCAGGGGAACGTCATCGA
This sequence comes from Leifsonia sp. Leaf325, assembly GCA_001423545.1. GTDB lineage: Bacteria > Actinomycetota > Actinomycetes > Actinomycetales > Microbacteriaceae > Orlajensenia. Next base: position 932,502 of record LMOK01000003.1, on the reverse strand, counting down.
TCCCGCCCTCAGCCCACGGGTGGCATCGGGCGATGCGCTTCACGCCGAGACCCGATCCGATCACCACGCCATGTTCCTGGATCGCCTGCAGGGTGTACGCAGAACACGACGGGTAGTACCGGCAGACATCGCCGTAGAGGGGCGAGATGACCGCGCGATAACCGCGAATCAGAACGACGGCCGCATTGCGCGGCGCCAGAACGGCAGCAGTCACAGCGGTATTCACATCACGCCCTTGGTCACGGCCCGAACGACCTCAGCCCGCAGAGTAACCCACGAAGCATCGAAAGCCCCGGGGAGCGCGCGGATGACGACATCCGTTCCCGGGGTCATCGAACCGACCATCTCGTAACTCGCAGCCTTCAACCGACGTCTCACCGTGTTCCGTCGCACCGCAGTGCCGACGTTCTTGGCGACGATGAATCCGAAGCGCACCTGGGTGCTCTCCGGATTGGGTCGCACGTAGGCGACGGTGTTCGCTCCCACGAACCGACGACCACGACGCACGGTGACTTTGTAGTCGCCGGCACTCGTGACCCGGTTCGCTCGAGCGAGCACCTCAGCCGCTTAGGCGGAGAGTTCGGTGCGGCCCTTGCGACGACGCGCAGCGAGGATCGAGCGGCCCGCACGGGTCCGCATACGCAGACGGAAGCCGTGAACCTTCGCGCGGCGGCGGTTGTTCGGCTGGAACGTTCTCTTGCTCATGGGGTGATCTCCACAGTCTTGGTTCTCCACGCACCGTGTTCAGCGGCGGGAAGGCAGGGGGGAGCCAGAAGGCTCGTCGTCAACTGATTAAAACTAGGCCCTGCCCGCCCTATGGTCAAACCGGGACGGGGCCAAACCTGAAATTCTCCACACACTCGGAGGTTTCTCGTGGCATCGACACGCCGGAACTTGATCGGGATTTGATCCCCTTGAATGCCCCCAGTAGCGTGTGGAACCAAGTTATCCCCAGCCTTGGGTGCATCAAACCTGAGAAATCGCCTGTATTCCACACAGGAGGTGGATAACTTTGTGAATACTTTGCCGACCGGGCAAGCTCAGCGTCGAGGCATTTCCTTCCGGCGGCATATCGAATGAATGCGAGTGGGTATGGCTGAGGGCGAACGACCGATCGATGAGGTCTGGCAGGACGTCCTCACCCAGCTCGGCGGAGACAAGAGCGTCACCCCCATGCTCTATGGATTCCTCGGCCTCGTGGAGCCGAAGGGAATCGCGGCCGGCACCTTCTATCTGGAGGTTCCGAACGATTTCACCGCGAGCATGTTGAACCAGCGGATGCGCGTCGCACTCCTGGCCGCCCTCGCGACACTGCCGACCGAGGTCACGAACTTCTACGTCGTCGTCAACCCGGAGCTGGAACAGGACAACCTGCGGCCCGACATCGCGGCCCCGATGGAACAGCCCAACGAGGTCGAGACCCCGGCGACTCCGCAGTCGGTGTTCGAGACGACCCAGCCCGAGCGCTCGAGCGACACCCGGCTGAACCAGAAGTACAGCTTCGACAACTTCGTCATCGGGCAGTCGAACCGGTTCGCCCATGCCGCGGCCGTCGCCGTGGCGGAGGCGCCGGCGAAGGCGTACAACCCCCTCTTCGTCTATGGCGAGTCGGGACTGGGAAAGACCCACCTTCTCCACGCCATCGGTCACTACGCGATGAGCCTCTATCCCGGCATCCGTGTTCGCTATGTGAGTTCCGAGGAGTTCACGAACGACTTCATCAACTCGATCGCGAACAACCGCGGATCCGTCTTCCAGGCTCGGTACCGCAACATCGACATCCTGCTGATCGACGACATCCAGTTCCTGCAGGGTAAGGCGGAGACGCAGGAGGCGTTCTTCCACACCTTCAACACCCTGCACGACCACAACAAGCAGGTCGTGATCACGTCCGACCTGCCGCCGAAGCACCTCACCGGCTTCGAGGACAGGATGCGGAGCCGCTTCGAGTGGGGCCTCATCACCGACGTCCAGGCGCCCGACCTCGAGACGCGCATCGCCATCCTTCGCAAGAAGGCGCAGAACGACAAGCTCCAGGTCCCCGACGACATCCTCGAGTTCATCGCCACCAAGGTGTCATCGAACATCCGCGAGCTCGAGGGAACCCTGATCCGGGTCACGGCCTTCGCCAGTCTCAACCGGACCCCGGTCGACATGGCTCTCGTGCAAACCGTGCTGAAGGACCTCATCACCCTCGATGAGGACAACGTCATCGCGCCGGTCGACATCATCACCCACACCGCTGACTACTTCAAGCTCTCCGTCGACGACCTCTACGGCTCGAGCCGATCACAGGCCGTGGCCACAGCTCGCCAGATCGCGATGTACCTCTGCCGCGAGCTGACGAACCTCTCCCTGCCCAAGATCGGTCAGTTGTTCGGCAACCGCGACCACACGACCGTCATGTACGCGAACAAGAAGATCAGCGAGCTCATGAAGGAGCGTCGCTCGATCTACAACCAGGTGACAGAGCTCACCAATCGCATCAAGCAGACGCACCGCTACAAGTAGCCGGCCTGCGCGCGACGCCCCTCGGGGCTGCGTCAGCGTGCCCACCACGCGCACTCCGACACGCCCGCCTGTGGAATACGTCCGCAGAAATATGCCGCTACTCACACATTGTGCATAACCTGTGGAAACTTAACGAGTAACTGGTCGATTAATGTTGACTACTCCCCGATGACTGTGAAACTCGCCCGTCATCACTGGGATCGAGCCCGACACGATCGCGTTAACGTCAACAGGCCGCCAACAAGTCACACGGCTGTAGTTCCCAGATAGAACGTGGCATCGCCGAAGTTATCCACAGTTTCCACACTTGTTAACACCGTTAAACACAATTCTTTAAACACTCCAGCTCGACAACTTTTACGGTCGACGGTCGAATGACAAACCACTGGCACCGAGACGCACTCCGCCACCGACACCCACGGGCTAGCATGGGCAGCACTACACGTACGTACGACAGGAGTGGCTCAGTGAAGTTCCAAGCCAATCGGGATGTCTTCAGCGAAGCAGTGTCCTTCGCCGTCAAGCTCCTCCCGCAGCGGACCACCCTGCCCATCCTCAGCGGAGTCCTCATCGAGGCCACTGCTACAGGTCTCGTCCTGTCGTCGTTCGACTACGAGGTGTCCGCCCAGACCGAGATCAGTGCCGACGTCGAGGAGACCGGAACGATCCTGGTGTCCGGACGACTCCTCGCCGAGATCGCGAGCCGCCTCCCGAACGCACCGGTTCGGTTCAGCACCGAGGATTCGCGCATCCTCGTGAGTTGCGGGTCGGCATCCTTCACCCTTCTGTCGATGCCCGTCGAGGAATACCCGAGCATCCCGCAGATCAGCTCCGAGACCGGCGTCGTGCCCGCCGAGGAGTTCGCCGCCGCCGTCGCCCAGGTTGCCGTGGCCGCCTCCCGAGACGATGTCACCCCCGTGATCACGGGCGTGCAGCTCGAGGTCACCGAGAACAGCCTCGGGCTCGTCGCGACGGACCGCTATCGCGTCGCCGTGCGCGAGATCGACTGGGACGGCGGATCCACCGCGACCGCCGAGACCATCACCGCCCTCGTTCCCGCCCGCACGCTCCAGGAGGTCGGCAAGACGTTCGGCCACAGCGGAACCATCTCGGTATCGATCACCAGCAAGGACGAGCGCGAGCTCATCGCCTTCACCGCCGACAAGAAGACCGTCACGAGCCTGCTCATCAAGGGCAACTTCCCGCCTGTGCGCCGGCTCTTCCCCGAGACGGTCGAGAACTACGCGGTGATGAACACCGCCGACCTCATCGAGGCCACCCGCCGTGTCTCACTCGTGCTCGAGCGCGAAGCCGCGCTCCGCTTCTCCTTCACGCCTGACGGTGTGACGCTCGAGGCCATCGGGTCCGAGCAGGCCCAGGCCTCCGAGACCATCGACGCAGTCCTCACCGGCGTCGAGACAGTCGTATCGTTGAAGCCGCAGTTCCTCCTCGATGGACTGGGAGCGGTGCACTCGGAGTTCGTGCGCATCTCCTTCACCAAGACCGAGAACCCCAACAAGCCGGGACCCGTGCTCATCACGAGCCAGACGTCCCGTGACCAGGCCGGCGCTGACAGCTACCGCTACCTGCTGCAGCCCAACCTGCTTCTGCGCTGACATCTCGCACACAACAGAAAGCACCTTCATGCACATCGGGCTCATCGGCCTCGGCAGAATGGGCGGCAACATGCGCGCCCGCCTTCGCGAACACGACATCGAAGTGACCGGCTTCGACCAGAATCCGGCCGTGACGGATGCGGCATCCGTCGCCGACCTCGTCGCCACCATCCCGACCCCCCGCATCGTCTGGGTCATGGTTCCCGCCGGCGCCATCACGGACTCGGTCATCACCAAGCTCGGTGAGCACCTCGAGGCGGGCGACCTCATCATCGAGGGCGGCAACTCACGCTTCACCGAAGACCTCCGTCACGCCGAGGAGCTCTCGGCCAAGGGCATCGAGTACATCGATGCCGGTGTCTCGGGTGGAATCTGGGGCCACGAGAACGGCTACGGCCTCATGGTCGGCGGCAAGACCGAGCAGGTCGAACGCGCCATGCCCGTCTTCGACGCGCTTCGTCCCGAGGGTCCCCGCGACGAGGGCTTCGTCCACGCCGGCGAGGTCGGTGCCGGCCACTACGCCAAGATGGTGCACAACGGCATCGAGTACGCCCTGATGCAGGCTTATGCCGAGGGCTACGAGCTCCTCGACAAGCGCGAGGACATCATCAAGGATGTTCCCGGAACCTTCAAGGCCTGGCAGCGCGGAACCGTCGTGCGGTCCTGGCTGCTCGAACTCCTCGTCCGTGCTCTCGAGCAGGACCCCGAGTTCGAGAAGATCGCCGGGTACGTCGAGGACTCCGGCGAAGGCCGGTGGACCATCGAAGAGGCTCTCGCGAGTGCGGTTCCGGTTCCGACGATCAGCGCATCGATCTTCGCCCGCTTCGTCTCCCGCCAGGACCAGTCGCCGGCGATGAAGGCCGTCGCGGCCCTCCGCCAGCAGTTCGGTGGGCATGGCGTGAAGGATGCCGGCTAGCCAACTCTCGCGGTCGGGATGAGTCCCGAACCTGGGTTCCGCTTGACTGATGGCCCCGTCTGCCGCGGTGGACGGGGCCATCTCTTATCTCGGCGTGTTGGGGTGGGGTCGCCGGGGGAGGCGATCCGATCTGTCTCGCCCAAAGATGCCCACCGAACCCCAGACAGATCGAATCGCCTCCCCGGCTCGCTTCGCGAGGCCAGGGGATCGAGGGTCCGCCGGTTCAGGTCGGGTCGAGGAGATCCCACGGCCGTAAAATCAGCAGCGCAGCAGTGTCGGAGCAGGACGAGAGGATCGAGCCCATGCGGATCGCCCACCTCTCGCTGACCGACTACCGCAACTACGAGCGGGCCGAGGTCTCGTTCGACGCCGGCCCCACCTTGATCGTCGGGCGCAACGGTCAGGGCAAGACGAACCTGGTCGAGGCCATCGGGTACCTGGCGACTCTGTCGTCGCATCGGGTGTCGAACGATCAACCACTGATCCGGGCGGGGCGGGATGCCGCGATCATCCGGGCACGACTGCAGAGCTCGGATCGGGAACTGCTGGCCGAGCTGCAGATCAACCGCGTCGGGGCGAACCGAGCCCAACTGAATCGCGGAGTGGTCAAGCCGCGGGAGTTGGTGCGGTACTGCCACAGCGTGCTCTTCGCACCCGAGGACATCGCGCTCGTGCGCGGAGAGCCGTCGGGCCGCCGTCGCTTCCTCGACGAACTGCTCGTGCAGCGGATCCCGCGCATGGCCGGCGTCATGTCCGACTACGAGCGTGTGGTGCGTCAGCGCAACACCCTGCTGAAGTCGGCGCGGGCCAGTGGACTGCGCGACGCCAAGCTCAGCACGCTCGACATCTGGGACGAGCGCCTCGTCGTGCTCGGGTCGGAGATCATCGCCGAGCGCCTGAACCTCATCGACCGGTTACAGGATCCGCTTCGTGCGGCGTACCAGTCCGTGGCCGGTGACGACCAGGTGCCCCGGCTCGTGCCGGCGCTCTCGATCGACGGTTCGGGAGCGGGGGAGGAGGGCGACATCTCGGATGCCGTTCCCTCCGAGACCGGATCTGCGCCGCGAGGGGCATCCGTCACCGAGATCGCCTCTCGATTCCGCGACATGCTGGCGCGACTTCGTGGTCGCGAACTCGACCGGGCCATCACCCTCGTCGGGCCTCACCGCGACGACATCGTCCTGATGCTGAACGCCCTGCCGGCCAAGGGGTATGCGAGCCACGGCGAATCATGGTCGTACGCGCTGGCGCTCAAGCTGGCATCGGCCGAGCTGTTGCGGCATGACTTCGCGAGCGGGGATCCGGTGTTGATCCTCGACGACGTCTTCGCAGAACTCGATCAGGCACGTCGTCGTCGCCTCGCCGACGCGGTGACAGGGTACGAGCAGGTGCTCATCACTGCCGCCGTGCTCGACGACGTGCCCGAGGCCCTGGCCGGCACTGTGGTGCGCATCCGGGCGGGGGAGGTCGTCGATGCCTGAGATTCCGGGAGATGTTTCACGTGGAACGGATGCCGAAGAATCCGACGGACCCAGCGAGCTGACCGGGACCGCGGATCTCGCCGACACCGAGTCCAGCCGCTTCTACCTGCGCCTGAAGGGCGTGTTCACCGACTCGGGCTCACGGCCTCGCCTGACTCGCAAGAGATACAAGGCCAAAGAGGACGGCGGCAGTCAGCCTTTCGGCCCCGGGCGCGATCCCAAGGGCCTCGGTTCTGCGCTCGATGCTCTCACCGCGCAACTGGGGTGGCAGTCGCCGTTGGCGCAGTCGTCACTGATGGAATCGTGGGCCGAGATCGCCGGCGCTGAGACGGCGAAGCACTCCACGCCAGCCGGAATCGAGGACGGCCGACTCACCGTGCAGTGCGAGTCGACGGCGTGGGCGACGCAACTGCGGCTCATGCGGGTGGCGATCATGACGTCGATCGCGCAGCGGTACCCCGACGCGGGCATCACCTCGGTGCGCTTTCTGGGGCCGGACGCCCCGTCGTGGAAAAAGGGCCCCAGATCAATTCCAGGGCGTGGTCCACGCGATACCTACGGCTAGGGCGACAAATTCGGTCGGACTCGCTTGAAAAGTGCCTCAGATCGGCTGTCGTGGCCGCAGGTGTGACCCCCGTTTGGTAGGATGAAGGGTCGCTTGAACGACGGTCAGGAGCCCAATTTCATATGACAGCGGAACCGAAGGATACTTCTCCCGAGCACGCATACGGTGCGGATGAGATCCAAGTCCTCGAAGGACTTGAAGCCGTTCGCAAACGACCGGGAATGTACATCGGTTCCACCGGTCCCCGGGGTCTCCACCACCTCGTCTACGAGATCGTGGACAACTCGGTCGACGAGGCCCTCGCCGGGCACGCCGATCTCATCGACGTCACCATCCTGCCCGACGGCGGCGTGCGTGTGATCGACAACGGTCGCGGCATCCCGGTCGACCTGAACAAGGCCCAGGGTCGCTCGACCGTCGAGGTCGTCCTCACGGTGCTGCACGCCGGTGGAAAGTTCGGCGGCGGCGGATACGCGGTGTCCGGTGGTCTGCACGGCGTGGGTTCGTCCGTCGTGAACGCCCTCTCGTCCAAGCTCGACGTCGCGGTGAGCCGACAGGGTCACGTCTGGCGCCAGAGCTATTCGATCGGTGTTCCGGATGCTCCCCTCTCGATGGACGAGGAATCCGAGGCGACCGGCACGACGATCACGTTCTGGCCGAGCGAGGAGATCTTCGAGACCGTCGAGTTCGACTACGAGACTCTGCGTTCCCGCTTCCAGCAGATGGCGTTCCTGAACAAGGGCCTCACCATCAAGCTCACCGATGAGCGCGAGGTCTCCCGCGACCCCGAGGGCGTTCAGCGCAACGACACCTTCCTGTACGAGAACGGTCTGAAGGACTACGTCGAGTACCTCAATCACTCCAAGCGCGCCGACCTGGTGCACGAGGAGATCATCTCCTTCGAGCAGGAGGACACCGAGCGCCACATCGCGCTCGAGGTCGCGATGCAGTGGACCACCGCATACAACGAGTCGGTGCACACCTACGCGAACACGATCAACACGCACGAGGGCGGTACCCACGAAGAGGGTTTCCGTGCCGCGCTCACGACCCTGATCAACAAGTACGCCCGCGAGAAGGGCATCCTCAAGGAGAAGGACGACAACCTCTCCGGCGACGATGTGCGCGAGGGCCTCACGGCCGTCATCTCGGTGAAGCTCTCCGAGCCGCAGTTCGAGGGCCAGACCAAGACCAAGCTCGGCAACACCGAGGCGAAGTCGTTCGTGCAGCGTGTCGCCGGCGATCAGCTCGGCGACTGGTTCGATCGCAACCCCACGCAGGCGCGTGACATCATCCGTAAGGCCCTCCAGGCCGCCACGGCCCGACTCGCAGCTCGCAAGGCCCGCGAGGCGACCCGCCGCAAGGGCCTGCTCGAGTCGAGCGGCATGCCGGGCAAGCTCAAGGACTGCCAGTCGAAGGATCCGTCGCTCTCGGAGATCTTCATCGTCGAGGGTGACTCCGCAGGCGGCTCGGCCGTCCAGGGCCGGAATCCCATGACGCAGGCCATCCTCCCGCTCCGCGGCAAGATCCTGAACGTGGAGAAGGCCCGCCTCGACCGCGCTCTCGGCAACGCCGAGATCCAGGCCATGATCACCGCATTCGGCGCCGGCATCGGCGAGGAGTTCGTGCCCGAGAAGGCGCGGTACCACAAGATCGTCCTGATGGCGGATGCCGACGTCGACGGCCAGCACATCTCCACGCTGCTGCTCACTCTGCTGTTCCGCTACATGCGTCCGCTCATCGATCTGGGCTACGTCTACCTCGCGCAGCCGCCGCTGTACCGACTCAAATGGACGAACTCGCCGCACGAGTACGTGTACTCCGACCGGGAACGCGATGCACTGCTCGTCGACGGCGCTGCCGCAGGCAAGCGCATCCCCAAGGAGAACGGCATCCAGCGCTACAAGGGTCTGGGGGAGATGGACTACTCGGAGCTGTGGGAGACCACGATGAACCCCGAGACCCGCACCCTGCTGCAGGTGACCCTCGACGACGCGGCCGCGGCCGACGAGATCTTCTCCACCCTCATGGGCGAAGACGTGGAGAGCCGACGCAACTTCATCCAGACGAACGCCAAGGACGTCAGGTTCCTGGACATCTGATCCGGTCGATTCCCGCGACGGCTTCAGCGTCGCGCCCTTCGACCAGCGGACTTGAGAAAGAAGAATGATGGCAGACGCGACACCGACCGAACCGACCGACGACGGTCCCGGCGTGCACGGCAGGATCGACCAGGTCGACCTGCGCCTCGAGATGCAGCGGTCATACCTCGACTACGCGATGAGCGTCATCGTCGGACGAGCTCTCCCCGACGTGCGTGACGGCCTCAAGCCGGTGCACCGTCGCGTGATCTACGCGATGTACGACGGTGGATACCGCCCTGACCGGGCATTCTCCAAGTGCTCGCGTGTGGTCGGCGATGTGATGGGCCAGTTCCACCCGCACGGTGACTCCTCCATCTACGACGCCCTCGTGCGACTGGTCCAGCCGTGGAGCCTGCGCTACCCGCTGGCGCTCGGCCAGGGCAACTTCGGGTCGCCCGGCAACGACGGCGCCGCCGCCCCCCGATACACCGAGACCAAGATGGCCCCGCTCGCTCTCGAGATGGTGCGCGACATCGACGAGAACACCGTCGACTTCCAGGACAACTACGACGGCCGCACGCAGGAGCCGGCCGTGCTCCCGTCGCGCTTCCCGAACCTCCTGGTCAACGGATCCGTCGGAATCGCCGTCGGCATGGCGACGAACATCCCGCCGCACAACCTCCGGGAGGTCGCAGCCGGAGCCCAGTGGTACCTCGACAATCCCGAGGCGACGCGCGAGGAACTGCACGAGGCGCTGCTGCAGCGCATCAAGGGACCCGACTTCCCGACCGGCGCCCAGATCCTCGGCGTCAAGGGCATCCAGGACGCCTACCGCACAGGTCGCGGATCGATCACGATGCGCGCTGTCGTCAGTGTCGAAGAGCTCCAGGGCCGCACCTGCCTCGTCGTCACCGAGCTGCCGTACCAGGTCAACCCCGACAACCTGGCGATCAAGATCGCCGACCTCGTCAAGGACGGCAAGCTCTCGGGCATCGCCGACATCCGCGACGAGACCTCGGGCCGCACCGGACAGCGCCTGGTGATCGTGCTGAAGCGCGACGCCGTGGCCAAGGTGGTGCTGAACAACCTCTACAAGCACACGCAGCTGCAGGAGAACTTCGGCGCGAACATGCTCGCGATCGTGGACGGCATTCCGCGCACCCTCGCTATCGACGGCTTCATCAGCGCCTGGGTCGACCACCAGATCGAAGTGATCGTTCGTCGCACCCAGTTCCGTCTCGACAAGGCCGAAGCGGATGCTCACATCCTGCGAGGTCTCGCCAAGGCCCTCGACGCTCTCGACGAGGTCATCGCCCTCATCCGCCGGTCGCCGAACGCCGACGAGGCCCGCACCGGCCTCATGGACCTGCTCGAGATCGACAAGCTGCAGGCCGACGCCATCCTCGCGATGCAGCTGCGTCGTCTCGCCGCCCTCGAGCGCCAGAAGATCCTCGACGATCTCGCCAAGATCGAGTTGGCCATCGCCGACCTCAAGGAGATCCTGGCGACGCCCGAGCGTCAGCGCACCATCGTGCGGGATGAGCTCACGGAGATCACCGACAAGTTCGGCGACGACCGCCGAACCGAGATCATGTACGGCTACGGCGGAGACATGACCGTCGAGGACCTCATCCCCGAGGAGGAGATGGTCGTCACCATCACCCGCGGCGGATACGTCAAGCGCACCCGCAGCGACAACTACCGCAACCAGCACCGCGGCGGCAAGGGCGTCAAGGGAGCGGCACTGCGTGGAGAGGACGTCGTCGAGCACTTCTTCGTCACGACGACTCACCACTGGCTGCTGTTCTTCACGAACATGGGCCGCGTCTACCGGGCCAAGGCCTATGAGATCCAGGAGGGCGGCCGGGACGCCAAGGGCCAGCACGTCGCCAACCTGCTCGAGCTCCAGCCCGACGAGCAGATCGCCCAGGTGCTCGACATCCGCGATTACTCGGTAGCCCAGTACCTGGCGCTCGCCACCCGCGATGGACTCGTCAAGAAGACTGCGCTCGAGGAGTACGACACCAACCGCTCCCGTGGAGTCATCGCCGTGAAACTGCGCGAGGGCGACGAGCTCGTCTCCGCCATGCTGGTCGACCAGGGAGACGAGATCCTCCTGGTGTCCCGCAAGGGCATGTCGCTCAAGTTCGCCGCGACCGACTCGGCGCTGCGCCCCATGGGCCGCAGCACCTCGGGTGTGAAGGGCATGGACTTCCGCGCCGGCGACCAGCTTCTGAGCGCATCCGTCGTCCGGGCCGCACCGGTTCCCGGGAGCGTCGAGGAGACGGATGCCGCGGCCGACGCGACGGCCTCGGGTCCGGCCTCGGTCTTCATCGTCACCGAGGGTGGCTACGCGAAGCGCACCTCGGTCGACCAGTACAGGGTGCAGAACCGCGGCGGCCTCGGAATCAAGGTCGCGAAGCTGAGTGAAGACCGTGGAGATCTGGTGGGATCCCTCATCGTCGCCGAGGAGGACGAGGTCCTCGTGGTCCTCGCCAGTGGCAAGGTGATACGCTCTGACGTCGCCGAGGTGAACCGCACCGGACGCGACTCCATGGGCGTGATCTTCGCGAAATTCGCGGACTCCGACCGGATCATCGCAATCGCGAAGAACACCGAACGCGGGCTGACGGGCGCTGAAGAGCAGCCGGAAGCCGACGGCGGATCGGGAAAGGAAGAAACCGTAGATGAGTAGCGTTGCCGAGAAGCTCGCCAAGAAATCACCCCGACGCTCGCCGTCGAAGCAGGTGCGGCTGCGGCTGGTGTACGTCGACTTCTGGTCGGCCGTCAAGCTGTCGTTCCTCGTCGCGATCTGCCTCGCGATCGTCACGATCGTGGGAACCTTCCTCGTCTACACCGTGGTGAGCCAGACAGGCATCTTCGATGCGGCGAACAAGCTGTTCAAGGACGTCGCCGGCGGATCGAACGACCTCAAGGCCATCCTGTCGCTCGGACAGGTCATGGGCTTCGCCGTCGTCGTCTCGCTGTTGAACCTGGTCGTGACCACGGCGCTCGGTGCCATCATGGCGTTGCTCTACAACCTCAGTGTGAAGGTCACCGGCGGCGTTCTCGTCGGTTTCACGAACAACTAGGCAGCCCCTCGACGGTGAGATCGACTCGATTTCTCCAATCGGATTGCGTCAGGTAGTCTTCTATCTGGCCATTTCGGGGATATAGCTCAGGCGGTTAGAGCGCTTCGCTGATAACGAAGAGGTCCGAGGTTCAAGTCCTCGTATCCCCACAGGTGATTTTCACCGCATACAACTTCACAGCACGACCCGTTTCACGGGGCCTTAGCTCAGTTGGTAGAGCGCCTGCTTTGCAAGCAGGATGTCGGGAGTTCGATTCTCCCAGGCTCCACACTTTCTTCATCCGGCGGATGCCGCTCCTTCCGAGGAGCTACGCGGATTCCCGCTGGATCACCCGTGCCGGCACTCCCAGGGCCAGCGACTCCCCGTCCAACCCGAGCGCGCGCCGTGCCGCCATCCGGCCGAAGCCCTCGGCGTCGATGTGAACGCTCGTGAGCGCCGGCGTCGAGAAGGCGCCGTACTCGATGTCGTCGAAGCCGATGACGGCGACCCGCCCGGGCACCGTGATCCCCAGGGTGCGCAGCACCGGGAGCAACCTGAGCGCGACCACGTCGTCGAAGGTCGCGATGGCCGTGACCTGCGGATGCCGCACCAGGAAGTCGGAGACGCGGGCTGCGGCATCCGTCGGATCGATCGCGAGACGGAGTTCGATCGGAGCCTCCACACCGAGCGTCCGAGCGGCCTCGCCGGCGAAACGCAGCCTCGCGGCGCTGAGCCTCGTCGCGCGATCGCCCTCGGGGAGAGCGAAGGCGATGCTGCTGTGACCGGCGTCGACGAGGTGACGCACCTGGACGGCCGAGTGCGCGGCGAGTCCGTCGACCCGGCCACCGTCGTCAGCGGCATCCCGCTCCGGGCCGTAGAGTCCGGACAGACTGATGACGGCTCGAGGACGCACCCCGTCGATGACGGCCTGCATGGATGAGCGGGACGCGGCGCTGTCGTGATGCACGAGGAGCACGTGACCGTGCTGCGCGAGCTCGTCCTCGAGGCCGCGCACATAGCTCTCGGTACCGCCGCCGCGGAACAGGGGGTCGAGGTCGAGGAGGACGATGCGTGATGAACCCTCCCGAAGTGCACGAGCGATGCCGTGGGGCACGTAGTTCAGCTCGCGAGCGGCCTGTTCGACCCGCTGCCGCGTCGCCGGGGAGATGGTCTGGTCCGAGACGCCGTTGAGCACGAAGCTCACGGTCGCGGGGGAGACCCCGCTGGCGCTGGCGACGTCGCGCATGGTCGCTCGTCGTTCACTCATCCGTCTCATGCTACTGTCTCCGTAGCCATCACTAATTCGATTTAGTGAAGCCTATCGAATTCACTGAGACAGGGAGAACAAGACGATGAAGAGCGTGCTGGTCACCGGACCCGGAGGCGTCGCGGTCGTCGACGTCCCCACCCCGACTGTCGGACCCACCGATGTCCTGGTGCGGATGCGAGCCTGCGGGGTCTGCGGCTCCGACGCCTTCTACATCGCCCGGGGCGGCATCCCTCCGCGGGAGGGAGCCACTCCCATCGGGCACGAGCCGGCCGGCGAGGTCGTGGAGGTCGGGTCGGAGGTCTCCGGACTGACCGTCGGCGATCACGTGGTCATCAATCCGATCGCGTCGCGAAGCGCGCTCATCGGCAGCGGCGGCCCGCAGGGCGCCCTCTCGGAGTACCTCCTCGTCGAAGACGCCGAGCTCGGACGGTCGCTCGCCATCATCCCCGCGCACGTTCCGTGGGAGGTCGCAGCCCTCAACGAGCCGATGGCCGTAGCGCGCCATGCCGTGAACCGCACCGCGCCGAAGGCAGGCGACAGGGTCGTGGTCTTCGGGGCCGGGCCGATCGGTCTGGGGGCGGCGATCGGCTACAAGCTCAGCGGAGCCGCCAGCGTCGTCGTGGTCGACGTCATCCCGTCGCGGCTCGAGAAGGCACTAGCGGTGGGAGCGGATGCCGTCATCAACTCGGCGGAGGAGGACGTGTACGAGCGCCTCATCGAGATCCAGGGCGCGGGCGCCACGGCGATGGGAGCTCCGCGCGCCGGCACCGACATCTATCTCGACGCGGCCGGAGTTCCCGCTGTCATCGACACGGCCCTCAAGGCTGCCAAGCAGGGCGCGACCCTCGGCGTCGTCGGCGTGCACAAGCACCCCGTCCCCATCGACTTCCAGGCGATCCTCGCGTCGGAGGTGACCATCGTCACCTCGATGGGCTATCCCACCGAGATCTTCGAGGTGACGAGCGAGATCGCCGATCACTGGGAGAAGTTCGCCGTCATCGTCAGCCACACCTTCCCCTTCAGCGACGTCGAGCAGGCCCTGACGACCGCGAGCACTCCGGGGGCGGCAGACAAGGTCGTCGTCACCTTCGACTGAAAGACGAGAACCGTGCCCATCACCACCCTCGACGCCACCACCGCCCTGCTCGTGATCGACCTGCAGGCAGGAACGACGGCCAACCCGTCCGCGCATCCGATCGACGGGATCATCGATCGCGCGATCTCCCTCGTCGATGCCTTCAGGGTGCACTCGCTCCCCGTCGTGCTGGCGACGGTGACCGGAACACCGACGGGCCGCACCGGCTACGGTCCCGGCGGGCGCGAGTTCCCCACCGAGTGGAGCGCGCTCGTGCCCCGGTTGAGCCCGCAGCCCGACGACATCATCCTGCGACGAACGACCTGGAGCGCCTTCGCCGGCACCGACCTCACCACGCGTCTCGTCGATCTCGGCGTCACGCAGGTCGTCGTCGTCGGTCTCGCCACGAGCTTCGGCGTCGAGTCGACGGCGCGCGCCGCCCATGATCTGGGCCTCAACGTCGCGCTCCCGACCGACGCGATGACCGATCCGCGGCTCGAGTCGCATGACGGCAGTGTGGCCCGGGTCTTCCCGGCGCTCGGCGAGACGGGCACGACGGCGGAGGTGCTGGCCCTGCTCGAGGCGCGCTGACGGCTCGCCGCGGCATCCGTCAGCAGAGCGGCATCCGTCGCCACCGACGGAGCCGGCTTGTAGGGTTGCCCCCATGGGGATGGACATTCGCGTGGGGGCATACGGCGTCATCGTCCGTGATGGCGCCATCCTGCTCTCGCACTGGAACGAGCACGGGCGGAGCGGCTGGACCCTTCCCGGTGGCGGGATCGAGAACGGTGAGCATCCGGCGACCGCCGCTGTGCGCGAGATCCTCGAGGAGACCGGCTACGTCGCCGAGCTCGACCGCCTGCTCGGCATCGACACCCACATCATCCCGGGCCGCAACAGGCCCGGCCCCATGAACCGCCCCCTGCAGGCGTTGCGCATCGTCTACCGCGCGCACGTCGTGTCGGGCGACCTCACCGACGAGATCGGCGGCAGCACCGACGAGGCTCGCTGGATTCCGCTCGACCAGATCGGCGGGCTGCACACCGTCGAGCTCGTGCGCGTGGGCCTCACCCTGAACGAGACCGAGCCGCCCACCGGCACCTACCTGCGGGAATGAGAAGAACCGCCATCCTCAGGGGATGACGGCTCTTCAACGTCCAGCGGGCGACGTCAGTCGTTGGCTGCCGACTCTGCTCCGGGGAGCGGCTCGTCGGCGATCCACAGCTCGTCGTCGGCGCGGAAGGTCTGCCACACGGCATACGCGATGCCGGCGGCAGCGATGACGCCGGCGGCCACGGCCAGGTAGGTTCCGACGCCGGGTCCGGTGTTGACCGGAACCGTGATCTTGCCCCGGTTCAGGCGGTCGATCGCGGCCTTCACACGCCGGTCCTTGGCGATGTCACCGACCGTGAGCACGGCGCCTAGCGCTGTGCCGACGGCGGGAAGCACGGTCTGCTCGATGTTCCTGCCGGTGCCCTGCGCGAAGCTGCGCGCTCCGTCGACTCCGGGCTGCACGTACTGCGAGTACGAGGACTGCACGCGGGGTGCGACCTCTTCGCGTGTCAGGTGGCCGACCTGGCGCCCAGCCTCCCGTGCAACGGTGTTGGCGCGGTCGAGTACATCCTGCTGACGGCTCCAGAGCTCTTCGGCACTGGCGCGCAGACGATTCAATTCCTTGCGGCGCTTGCGAGTCAAGCCCATGAAAGACCTCCATTGATCGGGGGCGAACTTCTTCCATCTTGCCACCGATCCGCTTGATTCCTAGCGGCGAGTTCACAGTTCGTCCCCGGCGAACACCCGCGAGCCCCGCGGATGCCGCTCTGTAGGATTGTCTGCATGTCCAAGCACACGGCAGTCGCCACCCTCAACACCACACTCGGGCCGATCAAGGTCAACCTCTACGGGAACCACGCCCCGAAGACAGTTCGCAACTTCGTCGGCCTCGCCACCGGTGAGATCGAATGGACCCACCCCGGCACCGGCAAGAAGAGCACCGACCCGCTGTACAACGGCGTCGTGTTCCACCGCATCATCCCCAACTTCATGATCCAGGGCGGCGACCCGCTCGGCCAGGGCATCGGCGGCCCCGGCTACCAGTTCGACGACGAGATCAACCCCGAGCTCGACTTCACCGAGCCCTACGTTCTCGCCATGGCCAACGCCGGCATCCAGGGCGGCCGCGGAACCAATGGTTCGCAGTTCTTCATCACGACGGCCCCCACCACCTGGCTGCAGGGCAAGCACACCATCTTCGGCTCCGTCGAGGACCCGGAGTCTCGCAAGATCGTCGACCAGCTCGGCGCCGTCGCCACCGACGGCCGCGACCGTCCGCTCCAGGACGTCGTGATCGAGAGCGTCACCGTCGAAGAGGTCTGACCCACGTGACGAATCGACCGGATGCCGGTGACTACTGCTACCGGCATCCGGATCGGCAGAGCTATATCCTCTGCCAGCGCTGCGGGCGCACGATCTGCCCCGAATGCCAGACCCCTGGCGCCGTGGGCGTGTTCTGCCCGGAGTGCATGAAGGAGCAACGGGCCAGCGCGCCGCGGACCAAGCCCGCGATCCTGACACGCCTCAGCGGCCGTGGACAGCCCGTCGTCACCTACTCGATCATCGGGGTGACGTTCTTCGTCTTCATCCTGCAGCTCATCCCCGGGTTGAACGTGACCGCTGCGCTCCAGTTCGCCGGCATCTACATGAGCCCGCAACTCGATCAGTACGGCATCGAGCCGTGGCGGATGCTCACCTCGGTCTTCGTGCACTCGACGGGCTTCATCTTCCATGTCGCCCTGAACATGTACACACTGTGGATCTTCGGCCAACTGCTCGAAGGGTTGCTCGGCCGCGGTCGATTCCTCGCGCTCTACCTGATCAGCGGGCTTGCCGGATCCGTCGCGGTGATCTGGCTGTCCAGTCCGTACATGCCGGTGGTGGGAGCATCCGGGGCGATCTTCGGCCTGATGGGCGCGTTCCTCGTGATCCAACGGCGCCTCGGCGGCAACATGACGCAGTTGCTCGTGCTCGTGGGCATCAACCTGGTGATCGGCTTCATTCCCGGCACCAACATCGCCTGGCAGGCCCACGTCGGCGGTCTCGTGGCGGGTGCCGTCATGGGACTCATCTTCGTGGAGACGCGGAACGTTCGTCAGCGCACGCTCCAGACCGTGCTGATCGCCGGCCTCGCTCTGCTGCTGGTGATCCTCAGCCTGCGCTACTTCATCTTCCCGCTGGTCTGAGCGACCGGGCCCACGCCCGCCTCACCCGCGTGTAACCGGGTGAACCGGTGACTTTCCCCTTTTCCACAGCTTTGTCCACAGAAGTTATCCACAGGTTTATTAACATTGGGGATAATTACACCGGTGTAATTGACCCCGTGCGGGTCACACCGAAAACCGCCGACATCCATGAGGGATGCCGGCGGTCGGTGTTCGTGGGTGGCGTCAGCGCCAGCGCGTGGTCATGAGGAAGCCGATGAAGGCGATGCCGAATCCGACGAGGATGTTCCACGATCCGATCGACGGGATCGGGAGTGAGGCGTTGCTCACGTAGAAGACGATGATCCACACCAGACCGAGCAGCATGAACCCGAACATCACCGGCTTGAACCAGACGGGATTCGGGGTGTCCGCGTTGGTGGTGGATTCCGCGCGCGCGGGCTTCGTCGACTTGGTGCGTGCCATGCCCGCGATTCTATCGTGATCAGCCGGTCACCTTAGAATCGACACATGGATGACCGGCCCGGAGCAGGTGAGAGCCCGCAGAGGCCTGCGGCATCCGCTCGCCCCGAGCGTCGCCGCAGCCGTGCCACGGTGCTGAGCGTCCTGGGCGAACTGCTGATCACCGTGGGCGTGGTCGTGCTGCTCTTCATCGGCTGGCAGCTGTGGTGGAACGACTGGATCACGGCCAGCCAGCAGACCGCAGCGGCATCCTCGCTCAGTCAGGAGTGGATCGAGCAGTCGCGCGCGACTCCGACCCCGACGCCGGATGAGACGGCGACCCCCGCCGATCCCGGGGACCCGGTGGTGTTGTCGTCGGTGACGGCGGGCCAGCCCTTCGCCGTCCTGTACATCCCCCGCTACGGACCCGAGTACCACCGCACCGTCGCCGAGGGAACCGGCATGGACGTTCTCAACAGCACCGAGCTCGGCGTCGGCCACTACCCAGACACCCAGTTGCCCGGCGAGGTCGGCAACTTCGTCGTGGCCGCCCACCGCAGCGCCTACGGCGGCGGCATGCACCTGATCAACGAGCTGCAGTTGGGCGACTCGATCATCGTGCAGACCCAGGACGGCTGGTACACCTACAAGTTCCGTTCGTTGCAGTACGTGCTCGCCGACCAGGTGGAGGTGCTCGCTCCGGTGCCCGGTTCTCCCGAGGTGCCCGCGACCGACCGCATCATCACGCTGACCAGCTGCAACCCGCTGTTGTCCACGGCCGAGCGCATCATCGCCTACGGTGTCTACGACAGCTGGCAGCCGCTGTCGGCCGGACCCCCAGCCGAGATCGCTGCGCAGGTCGCCGCCCAAGCGAAGGAGGCCTGACATGTACGCCGCCCTCTGGCGCGTCCTCCCCGGTCCGGTCTGGGTGCGCATCCTGATCGTGATCGTGCTGATCGCCGCTGTGCTCTTCGCCCTGTCCACGTGGGTCTTCCCGTGGATCGACCAGATCGTCAACCCGCAGGATGTAACGGTGGACCAATGACCAGAGTGCTCGTCATCGACAACTACGACAGCTTCGTCTACACGCTGAACGGTTACCTGCGCGAGCTGGGCGCTGAGACCGAGGTCGTGCGCAACGACGACTTCGAGGCGACGGATGCCGCAGCCCGCATCGCGGACTACGACGCCGTACTCGTCTCGCCCGGCCCCGGCAAGCCCGCCGACGCCGGCGTCTCGATCGCCGTCGTGCGCGCGGCCTACGAGAGCGGAACGCCGCTGCTCGGCGTCTGCCTCGGGCACCAGGCGATCGCCGAGGCCTTCGGGGCCGTCGTCACCAACGCCGAGGAACTCATGCACGGCAAGACCAGCGTGGTGGAGCACGACGACAGCGCGCTCTTCGACGACGTTCCGCAGCCCTTCACGGCCACCCGGTACCACTCGCTGGCCGTGGTCGACGGCACGGTCCCCGAGGAGCTCATCGTGACCGCGCGCACGCCCGGTGGAGTGATCATGGGTCTGCGGCACGCTGACGCGCCGCTCTACGGCGTGCAGTTCCACCCCGAGTCGGTCCTCACCGAGGGCGGCTACACGATGCTGGGCAACTGGCTCGAGGATGCCGGGCTCACCGGTGCGCGTGCTGCCGCAGCCGGGCGCACTCCGTTGGTGCGGTTGTAGGAACTCCCGGTCGTCGGGGACGGCGGTTCGGCCGTGGGCTGCGCGCGGGCCTCAGCGAACGAGGAGTGTGCGCGGGAGTGCGTCAGCCGGCGCAGTAGACCAGGTCGACCGTGGAGCCCTGCGGCACGGAGCCCGGCGCGAGCGACTGGCTCGTGATCGGCAGGTTCGCCTCCTGCGGGCAGGAGTCGTCGGGCTTCGGGCTCGGAGTGAGCTGAAGCGCCGAACCCTGCAGGATGTCGGTCGCGGCCTGGAGCGACTGCGTGGTGAGATCGGGCAGCGTCACGAGTCCGCTCGACACGACGAAGTCGACACTCGAGCCATCGTCGACCGAGGTTCCTGCCGCGGGCTTCGTGCTGAGCACGACATCCGCCGGGATGGTCGGAGAGTTCTCCTTCGTCACCGCGCCGGGTACGAGACCGGCCTCGGTGATCGCAGCCTGGGCGTCGGCGATCGCCGTGTTGGTGGCATCCGGAACCTCCACCTGTTCCTTGCCCGTCGAGACCGAGACCTTGATGAAGGTTCCGGGCGCGACGGTCTCGCCGGCCGCGGGGTCGGTCTCGATGACCAGACCCTTCTCGACCGAGCCGCTGGCCTGCTCGATGGGGGTGACGGCGAGGTCGAGATCGGCCAACTGGGCCGTCGCCTCGTCGAGGGTGAGGCCGGTCAGGGTCGGAACCTCACGGGACGATGACGGGAGCTCGTTCGACGGGGCGAGGTTGAGCACCCAGAAGACCACGGCGGCGACGATGACGATGATGCTCAGGATTCCCGCCCACACCCACACGGCCGGAGGGCGGCGCTGGGTGCGCACCATGCGGTCGTCGTCTGCGAGCTGCTTGAAGGCGAGCTCGGTTCCGGTCTGCATGGGCGGCGGCGTGCCGAACAGCGTGGCACCGGCGTCATCGGAGACCTTGTGGATGGGCAGCTTGCCGGATGCGGCGATCTCGAGGTCTGCCTTGAACTCGGCGGCCGTCTGGTACCTGTCGAAGCGGTCCTTCGAGAGAGCCTTGGCGACGACCATGTCCAGCGCCGGCGACACCTTCGGGTTGATGTGGCTGGGCTTGGCCGCCGTCTCGCTGACGTGCTGGTAGGCGACGGCCACAGGGGTGTCGCCGCGGAACGGCGGGCGCCCCGTGAGCAGCTCGAACAGCACGACTCCTGCCGAGTACAGGTCGGTGCGGGCATCGACGAGCTCGCCCTTGGCCTGCTCGGGTGAGAAGTACGACGCGGTGCCGAGGATGGCCGTGGTCTGGGCCACCGTCGTCGACGAGTCGGAGATGGCCCTGGCGATGCCGAAGTCCATGACCTTCACCTGGCCGGACTTCGTGATCATGATGTTGCCCGGCTTGATGTCGCGATGCACGACTCCGGCGCGGTGCGAGTACTCGAGGGCGGTCAGCACGCCGTCGAGGATGCGCACGGCCTCCTTGGACTCGAGCGCACCGCCCTTGATGACGTCCTTGAGCAGCCGGCCGTCGACGAACTCCATGATGATGTACGGCTGCTGGGTCTCGTGGCCCGCCAGATCCTGAACGGTCTCCTCGCCGGCATCGAAGACGCGCACGATGGTCGGGTGCGCCATGCGGGCCGCAGCCTGGGCCTCCTGGCGGAAGCGCGTGCGGAAGGCCGGGTCGAGGGCGAGGGTGGCCTTGAGCAGCTTGATCGCGACGGTGCGGCCGAGTCGCGAATCCGTTCCGATGTGCACTTCGGACATACCGCCGCGACCGATGAGTTCGCCGACGCGGTAACGGCCTGCAAGCAGGCGGCCGTCGTCAGTCAATGCGAACTCCTTCGGTGGTCGGTGGTCGATTCGTCAGTGTAGCGGTCGGTGGTCGAGCGGATGGCTACTCGCCCGTCGCGGGCCCCTCGGGCTCGGCCGCGGGAGTCTCCGTGGGCTCGGGCTCGGGTGCCGCCTCGACGTTGACGGTGAGCGGGTCGGAGACCGGCGATTCGATCTGGCCGCAGAAGTACTGCAGCGTGACCTGGAAGCTCGACCCGGCGTCGCCCGAGGTGACGACGGCCGTGCGGGTTCCGCCGGGCGTCTGGTCCTGGACCTTGAGCGTCGCACCGGAGACGGCGACGTTGTAGCCGCTCAGCGTCTGGCCGGCGGGGCAGGACTGGGTGTCCCACGTCACCGTGACGTCGGTGTTCGCGGGAACCGGGTCATCGCCGTCGAGCGTGGGAGCCGTGGCCTTTCCGGGTGCGACGACGTCACCGTAGACGGTGAGCGTGAGCTCGGCGCCGGGGTCGAGGTTTCCGGTGGGGTTCACTGCGTAGACCGTGTCGACTTGCGCGGGGTCGGTCGCCGCGTTGCCCGTCGTCACGTTGGCGTTGAGGCCGAGGCCGTTCGCCTTGGTGCGTGCATCCGCGCTCGACAGTCCCACGAAGTCGGCCTCGTTGACCGGGATCTTGGTATTGGTCGGCGTGGGGGTCGGCGTGGGCGTCTTCGACGCTGTGGCCGCCGGCGTCGTGGTCTTCGGGGTGTCTCCGCCGCCGCCGCCGTTCACCGCGAAGGCGATGATGGTGCCGATCAGCACGATGGCCAGCAGGGCGATGAGGGTGATGAGCGGCCAGGTCCAGGGACTGCGCTTCTTCTTCTCGCCCTCCTCCTGCTCGGCTTCGATGGCCGAGGCACGAGTCGCCGTGGGGAGCACCGTCGTGGCCGCACTCGTGGAGTTGGCCTGCGGCATGAGCATGGTGGTCGCAGCCGTGGCGCCGCCGAGGACCGCGGGAACCGACGCGGCCGCTGCCTGCACGTCGCCGCGACGCAGAGCCGTCGCAGCACGGGCGAGGTGAGCAGCCGACTGCGGTCGATCGGCGGGGTTCTTGGCGATGCACGCGAACACGAGGTTGCGCACGGGCTCGGAGACCGTCACGGGCAGCTCGGGCGGAGCCTCGTTGATCTGAGCCATCGCGATGGCGACCTGCGACTCGCCGGTGAACGGGCGTCGGCCGGCGAGGGCCTCGTACGCCACGATTCCGAGCGAGTAGATGTCGGTGGTCGGCGAGGCCGGGTGACCTGACGCCTGCTCGGGCGAGAGGTACTGGACGGTTCCCATGACCTGACCGGTCGCGGTGAGCGGAACCTGGTCGGCGATGCGCGCGATGCCGAAGTCGGTGATCTTGACGCGGCCGTCGGGCGTGATGAGCAGGTTGCCCGGCTTGATGTCCCGGTGCACGAGGCCCGCGGCGTGCGCGGCGTGCAGGGCGGCGGCCGTCTGAGCGACGATGTCGAGGACCTTGTCGGTGGAGAGGACGTGCTCGCGCTCGAGGATGGTCGAGAGCGCCTCGCCGGGAACGAGCTCCATCACGAGGTAGGCGCTGCCGTCCTCCTCGCCGTAGTCGAAGACGTTGGCGATGCCCTCGTGGTTCACGAGGGCAGCGTGCCTGGCCTCGGCGCGGAAGCGCTCGAGGAAACCGGGGTCGCCGAGGTACTCGTCCTTGAGGATCTTGATGGCGACCTGTCGACCGATCACGAGGTCAGTGGCCTGCCACACCTCGCCCATACCGCCGATGGCGATGCGGGTCGACAGCTCGTAACGCCCCCCGAAGGTGAGCCCTGCTGTGGGTCTCATTTGTTCAGCACCGCCTCTAGTACCTTCTGTGCCACGGGAGCGGCCAAGAGATTGCCGTACCCGTCCGTTCCCATTCCGCCACCGTCTTCGATGAGGACCGTGATTGCATACTTCGTGTCTTCCGCGGGGGCGAACCCCGTGAACCAGAGCGTGTAGGGATCCTCTTCCCCGTCCGCCCCGATGTTCTCCGCTGTGCCGGTCTTACCGCCCACGCTGACCCCGTCTATTCTTGCATTACTGGCCGCACCGTCATCGACGTCGGCGACCATCATCTTCTTGAGGGCATCAGCGGTTTCGCTGCTGATCGCCCGGCCGAACTCCTGGGGTTCGAAGCTCTTGACGACGGCCAGGTCGGTGCCGGTCACCTGGTCGGCGAGCGAGGGCTCCATGACGATCCCGTCGTTGGCGATCGCGGCCGAGACCATGGCGATCTGGATGGGCGTCGCGCGCACCTCGTACTGGCCGAAGGCGCTCAACGCGGTCTGCGCGTCGTCGAGGAGTGCCGGGTAGATGCTCTTCTCGACCGTCATCGGAATGTGGTGCTCGACGTTGAATCCGAACTTCTCCGCCTGCTCGCGGATGGCCTTGTCGCCGAGTTCGACTCCGAGCTCGGCCATGGGGATGTTGCACGACAGGCGAACGGCATCCGCGATGCTGACGGTCGCACCGGGACCGCAGGTTCCACCACCCGAGTTGATGACGACCGAGGTGCTGCCGGGCAGCTGATACTCCGACGGGTTCGGGAAGGTGCTCTCGGGGGTGTACTTGCCGGATTCGAAGGC
Organism: Leifsonia sp. Leaf325; assembly: GCA_001423545.1. GTDB lineage: Bacteria > Actinomycetota > Actinomycetes > Actinomycetales > Microbacteriaceae > Orlajensenia. The sequence continues at coordinate 908,220 of LMOK01000003.1, read as the reverse complement.
GGCGGCGGCCACGACGAGCTTGAACGTCGACCCCGGAGGGTTGAGGTCTCCGCCGCGGTTGCGGTCGATGAGCGGATCGGCCGGGTCGGCCACCAGGGCGTCGTAGGTGACGTCGACGGCGTCGGTGTCGTGGCCGGCCAGGCTGTTCGGGTCGAAGCTGGGCTTGGAGACCAGGGCGAGGATGCGGCCTGTCGCAGGCTCGGTGAGCACGACGGCTCCGGTGAAGTCGCCGAGCGCGTCCCAGGCCGCCTGCTGGGCGACGGGGTCGATGGAGACCTCCACGGCGGCGCCCTTCGGCTTCTGGCCGGTGAAGATGCGCTCGAGGCTGCTGAGGAACTGCGAGTTGGCCGTTCCGCTGAGGTAGTCGTTGAATGATCCCTCGATGCCCGTTGGCTCGCCGTTCACGGGGAAGAATCCCGTGACGGGAGCGTAGAGAGGCCCGTTGGTGTAGCTGCGCTGCCACTTGTACTCGTCATCCGACGGCGACGATGAGGCGATCGGGGTTCCGGCCACGAGGATGGGGCCGCGCTCGACCTTGTAGCTCTCGTACAGGGTGCGCGTGTTGCGGGAGTCGGCGTTCAACGTGTCGGCCTGAACGGCCTGGATGACCGTCGTCGAGACGAACAGGGCCAGGAACAGGAGCAGGACGAACGTGCTCACGCGCTTGAGCTCGCGATTCATCAGTCCACCACCAGTCTGGGCTGATTGCGCACGGTGTCGGAGAGCCGCAGCAGGATCGCCGTGATGATCCAGTTCGCGATGAGCGATGACCCGCCGGCCGCGAGGAAGGGGGTGGTGAGGCCCGTCAGCGGGATGACGCGGGTGACGCCGCCGATGACGATGAAGCACTGCAGGGCGATCACGAACGAGAGGCCGACGCCGAGCAGCTTCCCGAAGTCGTCCTGGCCGGCGAAGCCGACGCGGAAGCCGCGTGAGACGTAGAGGAGGTAGAGCGCGAAGATCGCGAACAGGCCGGCCAGTCCGAGCTCCTCACCGAGGCTCGCGATGATGTAGTCGCTCTGCGGAACGGGCGTGAGGTCGGGGCGGCCCTGGCCGAGCCCGGTTCCGATGAGCCCGCCGTGGGCGAGCCCGAACAGGCCCTGCACGAGCTGGTAGCTGCCGCCGTCGGCGCCGTAGACGGCCGGATTGAAGGCGTCGAGCCAGTTGTTGAACCGCCCGTTGACGTAGTCGAGCGTGCGGCTCGCCACGAAGGCGCCGCCGAGGAACAGGCTGAGCCCGAGCAGCACCCAGCTGAGTCGGCCCGTGGCCACGTAGAGCATCACGAGGAACATGCCGAAGTACAGCAGCGCCGTTCCGAGGTCGCGCTGGAACACGATGACCGACATCGACAGGGCCCAGACGACGAGCAGGGGGCCGAGATCGCGGGCGCGCGGGAATCTCATGCCGAGGAAGCGGTGACCGACCATCGACAGGGAGTCGCGGTTGCGCACGAGGTAACCCGCGAAGAACACGGCCAGGGCGATCTTGGCGATCTCACCGGGCTGGAAGGTGAGCACCTCGCCGATGCCGATCCAGACGCGGGCTCCGTTGATCTCCTTGCCGAGACCGGGGAACAGCGGCAGGAGCAGCAGTACGACGGCGACGAACCCGGCGATGTAGGTGTAGCGGAACAGCACCCGGTGGTTGCGGATGACGAGCATGACGGCGATGGCGCTCAGGATGGCGATGGCGCTCCACGCGATCTGGCGCACGGCCGCGCTGTCCCACCCGTCGTGGCCGTCGGCGATGTCGATGCGGTAGATCATCGCGATGCCGAGTCCGTTCAGCAGCGTGGCGATCGGCAGCAGGAACGGGTCGGCCTCACGGGCGACGAAGCGCATCACGATGTGCAGCGCGACGACGAGAGCCGAGAGCACCGCGCCGAGGAACACGAGGGTGAGGTCGAGATGGCCGAGCGCGCCGAACTGCACCAGCACCACGGCGACGGCGTTGAGCGCGCAGGCGAAGATGAGCAGGGCGAGCTCGAGATTGCGCATCTTCTGCGGCAGACGGATGCGACGGATCGGCCCGGTCAGCGGGGATCCGTTCGGCGTGGGCGACTGGACGACGCCGGTCTGGTCAGTCGGCACCGGTCACCTCCAGGCGCTTCGCGATGGCGATGGCGTCGTCGAGGTCGGCGGCGCTGATCGTCGCCTCCACCGCCTGGCGGTCGTAGAAGGTGAGGCTGTCGATCGGGATGTCGGTGTCGCGGTAGACGCTGTGCAGCGAGATCGGACCGATGTCCTGTTGGATGCCGCGGAAGATGGCCACGCTGTCACCGTCGCTGCCGACGAAGTAGCGCGACTGCGTCCACTGGTAGGTGACGCCGACGAGCACGGCCGCCGCGACCACGAACAGCACGATCACGGTGATCCAGGTGATGCGCCGACGGCGCACGCGGCGCTTGTCCTCTTCGATGAGCTCGTCGAGGTACTCCTCGGAGTCCGGCTCGAAGTGGGCCTCGGGAACGGAGTGCAGCCTGAAGGGCGGCATCCGGAGCGCCCGACGCGGTGGCTCCTCGATGTCGAACGCGAGCGGTTCCGCCGCGGAACCGACGATGACGACGGGCTTCGCGGATGCGGCGACATCGTCGGCGCCGATGTCGACGACGACCACGGTCACGTTGTCGGGGGCGCCGCCGTCGAGGCTCTCCTTGACGAGCCGCTCTGCAGCCTCGGAGGCGGATGCCGACTGCTCGAGTGCTTCGCGGATGTCGTCGAAGGAGACGACGCCCGAGAGCCCGTCGGAGCAGATCAGCCAGCGGTCGCCGGCGATGGTGCGCACGATGCTCGTGTCGATCTCGGGGGAGGATTCCACATCGCCGAGCACGCGCATGAGCACGGAGCGCCTCGGGTGGACCGCGGCCTCCTCTTCGGTGATGCGCCCGCTGTCGACGAGTCGCTGCACGAAGGTGTGGTCTGTGGTGATCTGCGTGAGGGTGCCGCTGCGCAGCAGGTAGATGCGGGAGTCGCCGATGTGGGCGATGGCCACCTTGTCGCCGAGGACGTAGAGGGCGCTGACCGTGGTGCCCATGCCCGTGAGCTCTGCGTGCTCGAAGACCGTCTCGGCGAGCTGCTGGTTGGCGGCGATGAGCGCCGACTGCATGGCGAACTCGGCGTCCTCGGGGGTGACGTACGGCTGGTCGGCCTCGGCGATGCGCTTCGTGGCGATGGCTGACGCGACGTCGCCGCCGGCGTGGCCTCCCATGCCGTCGGCGACGAGGAACAGACCGTGGCCGGCGAAGCCGGAGTCCTGGTTGTTCGCGCGCACGCGTCCGACGTTGGAGACGGCCGCGCTGTCGATGAGCGTCGCCATGGGGGCTACCGTCGCAGCTCGAACGTGGTCGCGCCGACCTTGACGGTCACGTTGAGCGGAACCTGCGTGGGCACGGTGACCCTGGCGCCGTCGAGGAAGGTTCCGTTGGTGGAGTCGAGGTCCTGGAGCATCCACTGCCCGTTCCAGAGCATGAGCCTGGCGTGGTGCGTCGAGGTGTAGTCGTCACGGATCACGATGGCCGAATCGGAGGAGCGGCCGATGGTGATCTCGTCGTTGCCGAGGGGGAACTCGGCTCCGGCCTTGCTGCCGCTCGTCACGACGATGGCACGGGCGTTGCCGGTTCCGGCGATCTCCCGGCCGAGCGACGGGGACAGCGTCGGGGCGGCGGATGCCGCCGCGGGCATCGAGCCGATGGGTCCGGTGGGGGCGGCCGCCGCCGCTGCGGCGGCTGACGCCGAGACCGGCACGGGAGCCGGGCTCGGGGAAGCCGCATCCGCCTCCTTGACCTTGCGAACGCGCTGCCCGAACAGGTCGGAACGCAGCGCGTAGACGATCGCGAACACGAACGCCCACAACAGAACGAGGAAGCTCAGTCGAAGGACGAGCAGGGTCAGTTCGCTCACGAGGCGGGCCCCCAGAACCCGCCCATGTCGTGCCGCTGCGTCGCGTCGTCGACGGGACCTGCGGCATCGGCAGTCGATGCCTGTGCGAGCACGCGGAAGATGATGCGGGTACGTCCGATGGTGATGACGGAGTCGGGCTCCAGCACGGCCTGCTTGACGGGCTGGCCGTTCAGCTGCGATCCGTTCGTGGAACCGAGGTCGCGCACCTGGGCGCGCTTGCCGTCCCACAGCACCTCGATGTGCTTGCGGCTGGTGCCCGTGTCGTCGATGGTGATGTCGGCGTCGCTGCCGCGGCCGATCACCGTGCGGGCCTTGATGAGCGGGTAGCGCTTGGTGCCGATGTCGAGCAGCGGCGTCCAGGCGATGTCGCCCTTCACGTTGGTGGAGTCGACGGCGACCATGCCCACGGTGAGGGCCGAGTCCTCGCGCAGGCGGATGGTGATGCCGCCGGCGAACTGGAAACGCTGGCTCGCCGCGTGCTTCTGCACCAGGTCGGTGAGCTCGTCGATGAGGGTGGGACCCATCGCGCTCATGCGCTCGTAGTCGGCAGTTCCCATGCGAACGGTGAAGTTGTTCGGCACGAGAACACGGTCGCGTGAGACGACTGCAGCCTTGGTGTCGAGCTCACGCCGTAGTGCTGACGTGATCTCGACCGGCTGCAGCCCCGAGCGAAAGGTCTTCGCGAAAGCGCCGTTGACGGCGCGTTCGAGACCCTTCTCGAAGTTGTCCAGTATCCCCACAGGTCTCCCGATCCGGTTCTCGCGACTCTTGAATGTTAGTCGGAGACTCTGCAAAGCACGTTCACCGGTGCCGCCAGTCAATCGATCGGGCCCAGTGCCTCGCCCTCATCGAAGTCGAGGGCGATGGCCGGGATCGACGCCGTGAGCAGGGAGCCGTCTGCGCGACGCTGGCCTCGGACGTCATCCATCGTCGGGGTTCCGACGAGCCTGGCCCCCTGGTGCGAAAGCGGCACGGTCACTGGGCTCTGGGCGCTCACGAAGACCTTCTGCCCACGCACGGTGAGGCGGAACGAGTCGCCCTCCTCGATCGTGAACGTGACGGACTCGCGGTCGAGATCGACACGGATGCGGTTCCCCCGCAGCGTCAGTCTGAACTGCAGGGATTCCCAGTTGTCTGGCAGGCGCGGGTCGAAGGTGAACTCGCCCCGGTGGTCGCGGAAGCCTCCGAATCCGTAGACCAGGGCGTTCCAGATGCCGCCGGTCGACGCCACGTGGATGCCGTCGGCAGTGTTGGAGTGCAGGTCGAGCAGGTCGACGAAGAGCGCCGAGTTGAAGTAGTCGGTCGCGAGCTTGCCGTACCCGACCTCGGCCGCGATGATCGACTGCACGACGGCAGACAGGGTGGAGTCGCCCGTGGTCAGCGGGTCGTAGTACATGAAGTTGGCGCGCTTCTGCTCGAGAGTGAACTCGTTGCCCTGGAGGAGCAGGGCGAGCACGACGTCGGCCTGCTTCAGCACCTGGAACCGGTAGATGACGAGCGGGTGGTAGTGCAGCAGCAGCGGGCGGTGGCTGGGCGGCGTGAGGTCGAGGTCCCAGATCTCCTTCTGCAGGAAGGCCTCGTCCTGCGGGTGGATGCCGAGGTTCTCGTCGAACGGGATGTGCATGCGCTGAGCGGCCCTGGCCCACTCCTCCGCCTCGCCGTCCTGCACCTCCAGGCGCTTGACCACCTGGGCGTAGGCGCTCGGGTCCTCCTTGGCGAGAACCCGCAGCGAGGTCGCGGCAGCGTCGAGGTTGGCCCGCGCCATGACGTTCGTGTAGAGGTTGTCGTTCACGACGGTCGTGTACTCGTCAGGTCCGGTGACGCCGTGGATGTGGAAGACGTCGTCGCCGTTGCCGCGCCAGAAGCCGAGGTCGGCCCACATACGGGCGGTCTCGACGAGGATGTCGATGGCTCCCCGGTTGAGGAAGTCCTGGTCGCCCGTGGCGGAGACGTACTGGCAGAGCGCATGGGAGATGTCGGCGTCGATGTGGTACTGCGCCGTGCTGGCGGCGTAGTAGGCGCTCGATTCGAGGCCGTTGATGGTGCGCCAGGGGAACAGCGCCCCGCGCACGTTGAGCTCGAGGGCTCGAGCCCGGGCGGCGTCCAGCATCCGCTGCCGGAATCGCAGGGCATTGCGCGCGACGACAGGGGACGTGTACGTGAGGGCGGGCAGCACGTAGATCTCGCTGTCCCAGAAGTAGTGGCCGCCGTAGCCCGTTCCGCTGACGCCCTTGGCCGCGACGCCGCCGCCGTCGGTGCGCGCGCTGGCCTGGGCGAGCTGGAACAGGTTCCAGCGCACGGCCTGCTGCAGCTCGGGCTGGCCGCCGATGACGACGTCGGTGCGCTTCCAGTAGGCGTCGAGCCAGAGGCGCTGCTGGCGGAACAGCTCGGGGCCGCCGACCTCGAGAGCACTGTCGAGGGTGCGGTCGCAGCGGTCGGCGAGCTCGCGCACGGGCACCGTGCTGGCCGTGTGGTAGCTCACGAGCTTGGTGAGGCGCACCCGGTGGCCCTGCTTGGCGTGGATCCGGTAGATGCGCTTCGCGAGGTCGTCTTCGAGGGTGGTGTTCGAGGTGTACTCGTCGACGGTGGTGATCTGGTGGTCTGCGGCGACGGAGATCGTCATGCCCGAGTTGGTGCAGCGGTAGGCGAGCAGGAGGCGGTCGTCCTGCTCGCGCTTGATGCGCGGCTGCAGAACCCGGTCGGTGAAGAGGTCGGCCTTGCGCGGGTCGAAGCCCTCGGCGGTGCCGTGCACATTGGACCGGTACTCGTCGCGGCCGTCCTGGCGGTTCAGGATCTGGCTCGACAGGGTGATGGAGGCATCCGAGTCGAGAAGGGTGACCTCGTAGGTGACCACGGCGAGGTGGCGGTCGGTGAAGCTCACCATGCGGCGCGACGTGATGAGCACGCGCTTGCCTGCCGGCGTGCGCCAGACGAGTTCGCGCTCGAGCACGCCGCTGGCGAAGTCGAGGCGGCGCTCGTAGGAGAGCACGTCGGCCTCGGTGAGCACGAGCGGCTCATCGTCGACGTAGAGCCGGATGATCTTGGCATCGGGCGCGTTGACGATGGTCTGGCCGACGCGGGCGAAGCCGTAGGCCTCTTCGGCGTGACGGATGGGCCAGGTCTCGTGGAAGCCGTTCACGAAGGTGCCGTGCACGTGGCCGTCGCGGCCCTCCTCGACGTTGCCGCGCAGCCCGAGGTAGCCGTTGCCCACCGTGAAGATCGTCTCGGTGCGCCCCATGTCGGCGGAGTCGAAGGCCGTCTCCACCAGCGCCCACTCGTCGAGGGGGTGACGGATGCGGTCGATCGGGTCGGCGTCGAGGATCTTCACTTGCTCTCCTTGTGGTTCACGGCGTCCGTGATCTCGTCGTTCTGCTCGGTGTCCTTGGCGACGGCGTCGATCAGCTCGTCGAGCTCCTCCACGACGATGTCGGCTCCGGCATCCTGCAGCACCTTGCGTCCGACGCCGCGATCGACGCCGATGACGAGGCCGAAGGCGCCGCGGGCACCGGACTGCACGCCCGAGACGGCGTCTTCGACGACGGCGCACTCGAGCACGGTGAGTCCGAGCGCTTTGGCCGCATGTATATAGGTATCGGGCGCCGGCTTGCCCGGCAGGCCGAGGCCGGCCGCGACGTTGCCGTCGACGACGATCTCGAACCGGTCGGCGATGCCGGCCGCCGCGAGCACCGCGGGCGCGTTCTTCGAGCTGGAGACCACGGCGACCTCGTAGCCGTCGGCGATGACGGCCTCGAGGAACGCGAGCGAGGCGGGGTAGGCGGCCACGCCCTCCTCGGTGATGGTGTCGTTGAAGACGGTGTTCTTGCGGTTGCCGAGGCCCCAGACCGTGTCGTCGGCCGGGTCGGCATCCGGAGTCCCCGGCTCGAGCTCGATGCCGCGGGAGGCGAGCAGGTCGCGCACGCCGTCGAAGCGCGGCTTGCCGTCGATGTGGTCGAAGTAGTCCTGCTCGACGTACGGCTCGGCGCCATGGCTCTCGAGGTACGGCGTGAACAACCGCGCCCAGGCGTGCATGTGCACCTCGGCGGTCGGCGTGAGCACGCCGTCGAGGTCGAACAGGAAGGCACGGATGTCGCGTCCGTGCAGCAGCTCGGGTGGAGTTTCTTCAGTGGTGTCCGTCATGCGGGCCCCCATCTCGGCTTCAGTGAAGTAGTGAGCGAGAAAGGGTCGCCGTCGACCCCTGCAGTACGGAATCGAGCCTATTGCGCATTCACCGGGGGACGCGAGCACGGGCGGCGTTTCCATTCGTGCGCATTCGTGCGGATGGCCTGATCAGGGCGCTCGCGGATGCCGCTCTCACCGAGATGACGCGGATCGACGTTCACGGCGCATTCGAAGGTCGATTCGCGCCACGTCGGCACCAGTGGTCGGGCGTCGGCCGCCCGATCGGCTCAAATGGCTTATGGCGGGAGAAAATGATAATGTCACTGGGTTGGTTCGCCCTCGGGTGTGACCAAGCGTGCGCGAGTGGCGGAATTGGCAGACGCGCTGGCTTCAGGTGCCAGTACTCGCAAGGGTGTGGGGGTTCAAGTCCCCCCTCGCGCACCAGATGTGCTGAAAGGCCGGATCCTCTGGGATCCGGCCTTTTCTCGTGTCGGGGCGCCGAGGGACCACCCGCGCGCTCGCCGCTGCGTCGTTCGCTCTCGACGGATGCTCAGTACGAAGGGCGGCCGGAAGCATCCGTTCCGGGGATCCACCGGGTCGCGAGGGCTTCGGATCCTCGGGCGAGGAGCGCGACGTCTGCGTCGACCAGGATGAAGGAGGCACCCGACTCGGCATAGGCGTCGGCGACCGCCGGGTCGAAGGCGTTGACGCCCACCGGCTTTCCCGCGGCTCGCACGGCGTCGAAGGTCCGACGCACGGATGCGACCACGTCGGGATGAGTCTGCTGACCGAGGAGGCCCATCGAGGCGGCGAGATCCGAGGGGCCGACGAACACCCCGTCGATCCCGTCGACTCCGGCGATGTCGGCCGCGTTCTCCACGCCCTCCGTCGTCTCGATCTGCACGAGGAGGCAGACGTGCTCGCCCGCGTTCCGGAGGTAGTCGTCGACACGATTCCAGCGGCCGGAGCGCGCGAGCGCGGATCCCACGCCGCGCCTGCCGCGCGGCGGGTAGTGCACGGCCTCGACGACTGCTCTCGCCTCGGCGGCCGTCGAGATCATCGGCACGAGAAGGGTCTGCGCACCGAGGTCGAGCACCTGCTTGATGGTGACGACGTCGCCGATCGGCACGCGCACGACCGGAGTGATCGGGTAGGCGGCGACGGCCTGCAGCTGCGCGAGGACGGACTCGAGACCGTTGGGCGAGTGCTCCATGTCGATGAGCATCCAGTCCAGCCCCGAGCCCGCGCAGATCTCCGCCACCAGCGCGGAGCCCGAGCACGCCCAGATTCCCGCCAGCGGACGAGAGGCGTCGGCGAGGTCGTGGCGCAGGGTGGGCTTCAGATGAAGTGACATGTGATCGATCCCATCGGTCCGTAGTCGCACAGCACGACATCTCCGCGCGAGACCCACAGGGGACGCGTGAAGGATCCGGCCAGGATGATCTCTCCGGCCTCGAGTCTGCTGCCGTGCTGGTGGAACTTGTTGGCGAGCCACGCGACACCGGTGGCCGGGTGGTCGAGCACGCCGGCGGCGACCCCCGTCTCGGTGATCTCGCCGTTGCGGTACAGAAGCGCGGGAACCCAGCGCAGGTCGATCTCGTCGGGCCGCTTGTGCACCTCGCCCAGAACCATGCCGCCGTAGGCCGCGTTGTCGGAGATCGTGTCGACGATGGTTCGACCGTCGAGCTCGATGTGCGAGTTGAGGATCTCCAATGCGGGCACGGCGTAATCGATCGCCGCCAGGGCGTCGTCGAGAGTGCAGTCGGGCCCTTCGAGAGGCGCCTTCAGCACGAACGCGAGTTCGACCTCGATGCGCACGTTGGAGAACCGGTCCACCGGGATCTCGGCGCCGCTGGAGTACACGGTGTCGTCGAACATGACGCCGTAGTCCGGTTCGGTGATCCCCGTGGCCTCCTGCATCGCCTTCGAGGTCAGGCCGATCTTCCGGCCGACGAGGGTGCGCCCGGCCGCGATGTTCTTGTCGCGCCAGACCCCCTGGATCGCATAGGAGTCCTCGACGGTGGCCCCGGGATGCCGCGCGGTGATCCGCGGGATCACGCTGTGCGTCCGGTCGGCTTCGGCGAGCTCGTCGGCGATCTCCGCGATGGTCTCTGGCTGCAGCATCCGTCTCTCCTTCGTGATCACGCTATCGGGCGGTCAGAGCTGATGGCCGAGCTTGTACTCGCCCTGTTTCCACTCGGGCAGGGACGCCTCGGCCTCGCCCGGGCGGGTGTACGAGAAGCCGTCGGCTCCGATGGTGACGGCCATCTCGGAGGTGTCGGTGCGGGCCACGACGGGCTGCGGGTTGCCGTCGAGATCGAGCACGAGGGAGGCCTCCGTGTACCAGGACGGCACCACCGGGTTCCCCCACCAGTCGCGCCTCTGGTTGTCGTGCACATCCCAGGTGATGACGGGATTGTCGGGATCGCCCGTGTAGTAGTCCTGCGTGTAGATCTCGACCCTGTGGCCGTCGGGGTCGCGCAGGTAGAGGTAGAAGGCGTTGGAGACGCCGTGGCGTCCGGGCCCGCGTTCGATCGCATCCGAGCGACGCAGGGCTCCGAGCTTGTCGCAGATGGCGAGGATGTTGTGCTTCTCGTGCGTCGCGAACGCGACATGGTGCATCCGTGGTCCGTCACCGCCGGTCATCGCGGTGTCGTGCACCGTGGGCTTGCGGCGCATCCACGCGGCGTAGACGGTGCCCTCGTCGTCCTGGATGTCCTCGGTCACGCGGAAGCCGAGGTCCTGCATGAACTTGACCGCTCGCGGAACGTCGGGGGTCACCTGGTTGAAGTGGTCGAGACGCACGAGTTCGCCGGGGGTGTGCAGGTCGTAGCGCCACGACAGCCGCTCGACGTGGTCGGTCTGGAAGAAGAACTCGTACGGGAATCCGAGCGGATCCTCGACCCGGACGGAATCGCCGATGCCCTTGACGAAGCCCCCGGCACGGCGCTCGATGCGGCATCCGAGTTCCGTGTAATAGGCGACGGCCTTGTCGAGGTCTTCGGCAGACCGCACGCGGTAGGAGAACGCGGCGACGGCGGCGACGGTGCCGTGGCGCAGCACGAGGTTGTGGTGGATGAACTCCTCGGTCGACCGCAGGTAGACGGCATCGGAGTCCTCTTCCGTCACGTGCAGCCCGAGCACGTCGACGTAGAACTGGCGTGATGCGGCGAGGTCGGTCACGACGAGTTCCATGTAGGCGCAGCGCAGGATGTCGGGCGGGGAGGACTGAGGGGTCGCAACGGGGTTGTCGGTCTCGATGGGGGCTTCCTGCGAGACGTAGAAGCCCGAGGAGGTGAGCGTCTTGGCGGTCGTGTCGGTCATGTCAGCGTCCTTGCCGGTGATGGGGGGGTGAGTGGGAGAGGAGCCGCCCTGGTGGCCCGCGCCAGTGCGCGACCGGTACTGGGCGGCTCGGCGGCTAGTGCTTGCCGAAGGTCGGGTTGTGAACCTCGCCGAGGGTGATGTGCACGGCCTGCTGGTCGGTGTAGAAGTCGATCGACCTGTACCCGCCCTCATGACCGAGTCCTGAGGCCTTGACCCCGCCGAAGGGCGTGCGGAGGTCGCGGACGTTGTTCGAGTTGAGCCAGACCATTCCGGCGTCCACGGCTTGCGAGAAATTGTGCGCACGCTTGAGGTCGTTCGTCCAGATGTAGGCGGCCAGGCCGTACTTCGTGTCGTTCGCGAGGGCGAGGGCCTCGGCGTCGGTGTCGAAGGGCGTGATCGCGACGACGGGACCGAAGATCTCCTCCTGGAAGATGCGGGCGTCGGGAGGCACGTCGGCGAAGACCGTCGGGGCGACGAAGTTGCCGAACTCGAAGCCTTCCGGCTGTCCGCCTCCGGCGACGAGACGCCCCTCGGTCTTGCCGATCTCGACGTAGCCCATGACCTTGTCGAAGTGTTCGGGATGAACGAGCGCCCCGACCTCCGTCGCAGGGTCGTGGGGGTAGCCGACCTTCACACGCTTCGCCTGCGCCGCATAGCGCTCGACGAACTCGTCGTAGACGTCACGCTGCACCAGGATGCGGGATCCGGCGGTGCAGCGCTCGCCGTTGAGGGAGAAGACGCCGAAGATCGTGGCGTCCACCGCGGCTTCCAGGTCGGCGTCGGCGAAGACGACCGCGGGGCTCTTGCCGCCGAGTTCCATGGAGAGGCCCTTGAGGAACGGCGCGGCATTGCCGAAGATGATCTGGCCTGTCCGGCTCTCGCCCGTGAAGGAGATGAGCGGAACGTCGGGGTGCTTCACGAGCGCGTCGCCGGCCTCCTCGCCGAGGCCGTTGACGAGATTGAAGACTCCCTTCGGCAGGCCGGCCTCCTCGAAGATGCCGGCCCACAGCGATGCCGACAACGGGGTGAACTCGGCGGGCTTCAGGACGACGGTGTTGCCGCTGGCGAGGGCGGGACCCAGCTTCCACGACTCCAGCATGAAGGGCGTGTTCCACGGCGTGATGAGCCCTGCGACGCCGATCGGCTTGCGATTGACGTAATTGATCTGGCGGCCCGGAACCTTGAAGGTGTCGTCGGCCTGCGCGACGATCAGGTCGGCGAAGAACCGGAAGTTCTCCGCCGCGCGGCGTGCCTGGCCGAGCGCCTGCGTGATCGGCAGCCCCGAGTCGAAGGATTCGAGTTCGGCCAACCTCGCATCGCGCAGCTCGACGAGGTCGGCGATGCGATGCAGGATCCGAGATCGCTCGCGCGGCAGCATCCGTGGCCACGGGCCCTCCCTGAAGGCCCGGGTGGCTGCGTCGACGGCGAGGTCGATGTCGGCCTTCTTGCCGGCAGCGGCTGTGACGTACACCTCGTTCGAGACGGGCTCGAGCACGTCGAAGGTGTCGCCATCGACCGAGTCGATGAACTCGCCGTCGATGTAGTGCTGGATGCGTGAGGGCAGGTCGGCCGGCACATGGCGCTGGTCGAGCGCAGGGCTTGTCTCGGTCATGGGTTCTCCAATGGAAGGGTCAGAAGGCTGGGAGGCCGAGGGCCTCGTCAGGGTGCTCGTGGATCATGTAGGCGTCCAGGGTCGCGGACCGGTGGCGGCGAGCCATCTTCTCGATCTCGCCGAGGGGAGCGCCCGTCTCGATCAGCACGAGGATGTTCTCGTGCTCGCGCACCGACTCCTGTGCCCGGCCGGGCACGAAGCTGAAGGTCGAGTCACGCAGGTGACCGAGGCGCGCCCACTCCGACTCGACGAGTTCGAGCATGCGCGGATTGGCGCACTTGGCGAACAGGACGGAGTGGAACTGCTGATTGAGCGCGGTGAACGCGCGCGGCTCGAACTCGTCGAGGCGGCCGATCATGAGCTCGTTGATCTGTCGCGCCTGCCGCACGTCGTCGGCGGTCAGCCGACGCGCGGCCAGTGCTGTCGCAGTGCCCTCGAGGATGCTGAGCGCCTGCATGCTGAATCGGTACTGCGTGTCGTCGACCATCGAGACGTGGGCGCCGACATTGCGCTCGAACGTCACGAGGCCTTCCGCCTCGAGCTGTCGGATCGCTTCCCGGACCGGGACGACGCTCATGTTCAGCTCGCCCGCGATCGTGCCGAGGACCAGGCGGTAGCCGGGAGTGAACTCGTGGTTGGTGATGCGCTCGCGAACCCATCGATAGGCGAGCTGCGACTTGCTGAGGGATGGGGTTTCGGTCATTGCGCACCCGTGTCGGCGTCGTAGCGGGCACGCCAGTCGGCGTTGAGGGGGAACAGGCCGTCGACCGGGTTGCCCTCGGCGACCCGGGCGGCGATCCAGGCATCCTCGTCCTCCTGCGCCAGTGCGGCGTCGGCGACCTCCTCGGCGATGGCCGGGGGGATGACGATCACGCCGTCGGCGTCGCCGACGATGATGTCGCCGGGCTGGACGGTGGTGCCTCCGCAGGCGATCGTGACGTCGACGTCCCACGGGACGTGCTTTCGCCCCAGGACGGCGGGATGGGCGCCGGCGGAGTAGACGGGGATGCCGACCGCGGCGACGGCGTCGGCATCCCGGATGCCACCGTCTGTGACGATTCCGGCCGCTGCCTGCGCCTGAGCGCGCAGGGCGAGGATGTCGCCGAGGGTTCCCGATCCCGACTCTCCCCGAGCCTCGATGACGATCACTTCGCCCTCCGCGACAGCGTCGAAGGCACGCTTCTGGGCGTTGTACCCACCGCCGTGCGACTGGAAGAGGTCTTCGCGGTTGGGAACGAAGCGCAGGGTCTTCGCCGTCCCGATGAGCTTCACCCCGGGGTGCAGAGGGCGGACGCCGTCGATGGTCACGTTGTTCAGGCCGCGCTTGCGCAGCTGTTGGGAGAGTCCGGCGACCGGTGCCCTCTCGAGCTTCGCCCGCAGCGTCGGAGCGAGTCTCACGGAGGCATCCGGAAGCCCGGCACGCTCTCGCGACCCCCACGCCTCCTCGCGCTGGGTGTCATCGACGGCCGGAAGCGAGCCGAGGGAGGCGTCGAAGGCCGGCTGCTCGGCCTGGGTCGCCGTCGTGGTCAGTCGTCCGGAGGACGCCCCGGAACTCGGAGAGTCGACTTCGACCTCCACGACGTCGCCAGGGACGATGACCGAAGAACCGGCCGGCGTTCCGGTGAGGATGACGTCGCCCCGCTCGAGGGTGAAGTGCTGCGACAGGTCGGCGACGATCTGGGCGAGCGGGAACAGGAGCCCTGCCGTCGTGTCGTCCTGCACGAGGTCATCGTTCACCCAGGTGCGCAGGCGCAGCGCGGACGGATCCACGGTGCGGGCATCGATCAACGTCGGGCCGATCGGAGTGAATCCGTCGCCGCCCTTCGATCGGACGTTGGAGCCCTTGTCGTTCGCGCGCAGGTCGTAGAGCCCGAGATCGTTCGAGGCGGTCACCCAGCCGACGTGGCTCCACGCGGCTTCCTGGCCCACGTGGCGGGCCTCCGTGCCGATGATGAGCGCGATCTCCCCCTCGAAGGCGAGCAGCTCGGTGCCGACCGGGCGTTCCACCGTGCCGCCCGACGCGGCGACCGAGCTCGAGGGCTTGAAGAAGTAGGAGGGCGCTGACGGGCGGCGGCCGCGTTGTTCTGCACGGGATGCGTAGCTCAGGTGCACGGCGATGATCTTGCCGGGACGGCAGGGGAGCGCTGCGAAGCGCGCATCCGTGGGCTGCGCCCCAGTCTCGTTCTCGATGGTCATGAGCTCCCTCGCCCTTGCGTGATATTCGAAATCGTATATGATCAACGGTGTTCGAGCAAGCACCCGTCTCACGACGATTGCGAGCTGCTCGGGCGCAGACAGAGCCGTCGAACCGACACAGGAGTCACCCCGGATGAGCGCACCACAGTCAGCAGGTTTCACACCGACGGGAACGATCGCGGTCCAGGCCGACCGGCGACGTGTCGTCTTCGCGACGATCGTCGGCACGACGGTGGAGTGGTACGACTTCTTCATCTATGCCACGGCTGTCGGGCTCGTCTTCGGCCAGCTCTTCTTCGCACCGCTCGGAACCGACAGTGCCATCCTCGGATTCGCGACAGTCGGCGTGAGCTTCCTGTTCCGTCCGCTCGGTGCCTTCCTCGCGGGTCATTTCGGCGACAAGTACGGACGCAAGGCCGTGCTGATGTGGACGCTGATCCTGATGGGCGCGTCGACAGCCCTGATCGGCCTCCTCCCCACTTACGAGACGATCGGGATCGCTGCGCCGATCCTGCTCGTCCTCCTGCGCATCCTGCAGGGCATCTCCGCGGGTGGCGAGTGGGGCGGCGCCGTCCTGATGGCGGTCGAGCACGCCCCTCGGAGCCGACGCGGTGTGTTCGGCGCGTCTCCGCAGATCGGAGTTCCGCTCGGTCTGCTGCTCGCCTCGGGCGTCATGGCCCTGATGACGATCATCGCGCCCGGGGATGCGTTCCTCCAGTGGGGCTGGCGTGTTCCCTTCCTGCTGAGCGTCGTGCTGATTCTGGTCGGTTACTACGTGCGCCGGAAGGTGGAGGAGAGCCCGGTGTTCACGGAGCTCGCCGAGCGCAAGGAGAAGGCCAAGATGCCGATCGTGCAGCTGTTCAAGAAGCACACCCTCCTCGTCGTCATCGCCGCTCTCGTCTTCGCCGGCAACAACGCTGTCGGCTACATGACGACCGGCGGATTCATCCAGGGCTACGCCACCAACCCCGACGGACCGCTGGCGCTCGAGCGCGGGCCGGTTCTCTGGGCCGTCACCGGATCGGCCGTGACCTGGCTGCTGTCCACGCTCTTCGCGGGGTGGGTGTCCGACCGCATCGGGCGTCGGACGACGTACATCATCGGCTGGATCCTGCAGCTGGTCGGTGTGTTCACGCTGTTCCCCCTGGTCAACAGCGGCAACATCGGACTCCTCTTCGCGGGTCTCGCCATCCTGACGATCGGGCTCGGTTTCACGTACGGTCCGCAGGCAGCGCTCTACACGGAGCTCTTCCCCGCCTCGATCCGGTTCTCCGGCGTCTCCATCTCATACGCCATCGGCGCGATCGTGGGCGGTGCCTTCGCTCCGACCATCGCCACGGCGCTCGTACAGGCGACGGGCAGCACCCTGTCGGTCACCTGGTACCTCGCGGGAATGACCGTGATCGGGCTCATCGCGACGCTCCTCCTGCGCGACCGGAGTGGAATCCCACTGGGCCCCGACCACGAGGACGAGCAGGCGATCAGCCCGATCCGCGGCCTCGCCCGCGCCTAGACCTCGAGGAGTCAGCATGCAGTTCCATCATCACGGCTACGTGTCGGGCGATCCGCGCGTCACGGCACCCGAGGGCGCGGGCATCGACCGCCCGAGCGAGATCCCCGACGAGGTCGATGTGCTGATCGTCGGGTCCGGACCCGCCGGAATGCTCCTGGCGGCCCAGATGTCGCAGTTCCCGGGAGTCGCCACGCGCATCATCGAGCGACGCGCTGGGAGACTTCCCCTCGGGCAGGCTGACGGAATCCAGCCGCGGAGCGTCGAGACCTTCCAGGCCTTCGGGTTCGCGGAGCGGATCATGGCCGAGGCGTACAACATCGCCTACATGAACTTCTGGAACCCGGATCCGGAGAACCCCCAGAACATCGTGCGGACCAGCCGTACGGAGGACTACGGGTACAAGATCAGCGAGTTCCCGCACCTCATCGTCAATCAGGCGCGCGTTCTCGACTACTTCGCCGAGGCGGCCGCGAACGGTCCCGGGCGCATCGAGCCCGACTACGGCATCGAGTTCCTCACTCTCACCGTGCACGACGAGGGCGAATACCCCGTGGAGGTACGCCTCCGGTACGTCGCGGGGGAGCGCGCCGGCGAGGAGCGCACGATCAGGGCCAAGTACGTCGCGGGGTGCGACGGAGCCCGGAGCGGCGTCCGCGAGGCGATCGGACGCAAGCATGTCGGAGGCGCTTCGTCGCACGCGTGGGGCGTGATGGACGTGATGGTCAACACCGACTTCCCCGACTGGCGCACCAAGTGCGCCATCAACGCTGTAGCGGGCAACATCCTGCACATCCCGCGCGAAGGCGGATACCTGTCCCGCGTCTACGTCGATCTCGGCGCCGTGGCCGAGGACGACGACCACCGGGTCAGGCTCACCTCGATCGACGAGATCATCAGCCGGGCGAACGACATCCTGCACCCTTACACGCTCGACGTGAAGGAGGTCGCCTGGCACAGCGTCTACGAGGTCGGCCACCGCGTCACCGACAAGTTCGACGACGTTCCCGACGGCTCGGAGCGCGCGCCCCGGGTCTTCCTCACGGGCGACGCCTGCCACACCCACAGCGCCAAGGCCGGACAGGGCATGAACGTGTCGATGCAGGACGGCTTCAACCTCGGTTGGAAGCTCGGGGCCGTGCTCACCGGGCGGAGCCCAGACACCCTTCTGGCCACCTACTCGGCCGAACGGTTGCCGGTGGCGCAGCAGCTCATCGACTTCGACCGCGAGTGGTCGACCCTCATGGCGCGCAGGCCCGAGGAGATCTCGGACCCGCAGGATCTGGCCACCCACTACCTCGCGACGGCGGAGTTCCCGTCCGGGTTCATGACCCGATACGGGCAGTCCGAGATCATCGGAGAGGGCACGCATCAGTCCCTCGCCGACGGGTTTCCCCTCGGCAAGCGCTTCAAATCATCCGAGGTCGCACTCGTGGCCGACGGCAACGCCGTGCATCTCGGCCACCACGCGAAGGCGGACGGGCGGTGGCGTCTCTACGTGTTCGCGGATTCGCCGGCAGCGGGAGAACCCTCGGCGCTCGAGTCCTGGGCGGAGTGGATCTCGTCCTCGGCCGAGTCGCCGGTCGTCAGGTACACATCCCCGGACCAGGACGTCGACGCCGTCTTCGACGTGAAGGTGGTCTATCAGCAGCGCTTCGACGACGTCGACATCTCGCGGGTGCCGGCGGCCTTCCGGCCGCAGACGGGACCGCTCGGACTGACCGACTGGGAGAAGGTCTTCGCTGCGGCGCCGAGCGCGTGGACGAGCACCGACATCTTCGAGGAGCGCGGGCTGTCCCGCGACGGAGTCGTCGTGGTCGTGCGTCCTGATCAGTACGTCGCCGCGGTCCTTCCCCTCTCGGCGACAGACGCGCTGGCCGAGTTCTTCACGCACTCGATGGTCCCGGCGCGCTGAATCGCCCGGCCGAGGCGCGGTGAGGCTCGGCGCCGCCGAGGCTCAGGAGTTCACGCGGATGATCTCCTGCTGATAGGGCGCGATGACCTCGCCCGAGATCCGGCAGTCCAGCAGCAGGAAGGGGCGATCGGCTGAGGGCATGGCCGCCCACTGCCGGAGGGCGTCGAGGTCGTCGAGAGTGCGCACCACGACCCCGTCGGCACCCACCGACCGCGCCAGGCCCGCGAAGTCGACCTCGGGAATCAGCATCGGTCCGCGCGCGAGGCCCTTGAGGCCGTACAGGTTGATCTCGGCTCCGTAGGCGGCGTCGTTCCAGACCACCGCGAGGCCGCGCCCGCCGGCGACCCGAACCGCCGACTCCAGGTCGGCCAAGGCCATCAAGCCGCCACCGTCGCCGGTCGTGAGCACGATGGTGGAATCGGGCTTCGCCTGCGCCGCCCCCGGTACCGAGGGGAATCCCAGGCCGATCGATTGGTACGCCGTGCCGATCATGATCATGCGATCGGGGGAGGCGACGGGCCAGTACATGTTCGCCCAGCCGATGAAGTGACCGCCGTCGGAGACCACGACACGGTCTCGCGTCGAGTCGCTGCCCTCGAGGATCTCGCCGATCGTCGCCGCGACCGAGCGCGGGTCGAGGCGACCATCGACGGCGATGAGGTCTCCGGGCTCCTGGGCACGCAGGGGAGCGAGGTCGACCGACTCCCGCCAACCCGAGGGAGGCGCATCCGTCGCCACGACCCGATCCGCGAGACTGGACGCCACGACGGCGGCGTCGCCACGGATGAATCCGCCGACGTGCGGGTGGGTCGCTGCTGGCGCCGTGTCCACCTGATAGACGCGGGTAGCGGGGTCGAAGAGCTCGCCGAACCGCATCGTGAACTGGTTGAGTCCCGCGCCGAAGACGACGGCGACGTCCGCCGTGCGGATGAGCTCCATCGCACCGGCAGCCCCGAAGCCGCCGACGACGCCGAGGTCGAACTCCGTGCTGGGGAAGACGCCGCGTCCGAGTGCTGTGGACGCCGTGATCGCGCCGGTCGCCTCCGCGAGTCGTCCCAGCGCGTCGCCGGCACCGGCGATCCAGGCTCCGTGTCCGGCGAGGAGGAACGGTCGCCGTGCCTCTCCGAGGGCGGCGGCGAGCTGGTCGATGGCGGCGCGGGCGAAAGCCGAGGGGGCGGCGGGGACCGGGAGGCGGGGCTCCTGTGCGGCGGGAACCGGCCCGGCCTCGAGGCGAGCGACGTCGTACGGGATCGCCAACACCGTGGGCACACGGTAGGACAGCGCGTGCTCGATCGCGATGACGGTGGTCGCGGCGGCATCCGTTCGGCCCACCGTGTACGTGCGGGCACCGACTGCGGATGCCAATGCGATCTGGTCCACGTCCCACGGCCGCGGTCCCGAGGTCGGCTCGTCTCCGACGACGAGCACGAGCGGCACGTGCGCCTGCACGGCCTCGGCCAACGCGGTGAGGGTGTTGGTGAACCCGGCGCCGTAGGTCGCGGTCGCCGCAGCGAGCCCTCCGCCTGCCCGGTGGTAAGCGTCGGCAGCCACCACGCCGCCGGCCTCGTGCCGCACGGCCGTGAACGACACGTTCGTCGAGCGCTCGAGTGCGTCGAGGAAGTACGCGTTGCCGTTGCCCATCACGCCGAAGACGTGATCGATGTGGGCGGCGAGTGCCTGGGCGACGTGAGCGGACACAGTGGACATGGGAGACCTCCCGGAAGACGAACGGACGTGTGAGCCGTATGTGTCTCGCCGGTTCCCGGCTACTGCGCTGGGAGGCTGCGTGCCCTTTTTTCGGGCACCGGCTGCTCGAGAGGCCGCCGGACGATCCGAGTATACGCATCACTCGGGACGCAGGATGCTCCGCCCTGCTGTCGCTGGGCGGAGCATCCTCCGGCGCTGGCGCACCGGATCATGCAGCGGCTACTGCTGCACGATGCGCCCGATGCGCAGGTCACCGGTGAGCCGGATGTCATCCGACGACGAGCCGACGAACAGCGGCACGTCACCCGACGGCGTGCGCCACCTGTCACGGTCGACGTCCCAGAACGACAGCGACTCGGCACTGAGCGTGACACTCACCTTCTTGCGCTCGCCCGGCTGCAGGTCAACCTGCGCCCAGCCCGCGAGTGCCTTGGCGGCCGTCGGCACCTCTCTGGTCGGGAGGGGACCGACGTAGACCTGCACGGTCTCGCGGCCGGCGACCGTGCCGGTGTTGCGCACGGTGACGTCGACCTTCAGCTGCTTGCCGACTCCGTTCTTCCCCTTGGCCGTCGAGGTCTTGAGCTTCGAGTAGTCGAAGCTCGTGTACGACAGGCCATGGCCGAAGGCGTACTGCGGCGTGATGCCGTACTCCTCGTAGCCGCGGTATCCCACGAAGATCCCCTCGGAGAACTGCTGGTCGAGCCCGACCCCGGGGAACTGCTCCGGAGAGCTGACCGGGGTGCTGGCCTCGTCGGTGGGAACCGTGATGGGCAGCTTCCCGGACGGGTTCACGTCGCCGAACAGGATGTTGGCGATGGCGTTGCCCTGCTCCTGACCGCCGTACCAGGCCTGAAGGATGGCCGGGACGCCGGCCTCCCAGGTGCTGGTCTCGACGCCGGCGCCCGAGGTGACCACGACGATCGTGTTCGGGTTCGCTGCGGCGACCTGGCGGATGACCTCCTCCTGGCCGTTGGGGAGGTTCAGGTTCGGGCGGTCACCGCCCTCGGAGGAGTAGTCGCGGACGACGACGACCGCCGCCTGCGCGTTCCGGGCCAGATCGGCCGCGGCCACCGCCTGCGGTGCGACCACCCCTTCAGGCGGAACCCACCCGAGCTTGAACACCGGCCCGTTGTCCGTCGCGCTGGGCGCGTCGTTCACGTTCTCGGCGCGCAGCTCGTGCACGCTTCCGGCCGCCAGGTCGACGTCGACCGTCGTCTCCTGGGGGGTGGTCGACGGTGCCGTCTGGATGATCGGTGCCCCATCGAGGTAGAGCGTGGACGACCCCGTCGCGACGATGGACAGCTGGTAGCTGCCGTCCACCGGCGCCGTGAGGGATCCGCTCCAGCGGATGGACGATTCGCCGTTCACCGACTGGGGCTGCGGCGGGAAGTGCGGCGAGGCCGCGTTGAAGCCGCTGAACAGGAAGAAGCCTCCGTAGATACCGGCATAGGGATCCGTGCGGTCCAGCTCGGGTGCACCCGAGAAGTCCCGGTTCAGGAAGTACTCCGCGCGCAGACCGTTCCCGGTGCCTGTCGCTGGCGTCAGGTAGTCGGACGGGATCGGATCCGGACCCGGAATCAGGGCCGCCGAGGTCACCGGATCGGACCCGGCGACGTGGTTCACGGCGACGCCGCTGCCGGCCCTGGCCTGGATGCCCTCGAGCGGGCTGACGGTATAGGTCGGCTTCACCTGGGAGCTGCCGCCGCCCTGCACGACGGTGTCGGCGTCGGCTCCGATGACCGCGATCGACCCGACCCGCCCGGTCAGGGGCAGGGCGCCTGCGTCGTTCTTCAACAGCACCATGGCCTGTTCGGCGATCGAGAGCGCCTCAGCGCCGTGCTCGGCTTCCGGAAGCGGCTGGATCACCGGCGGGTTGTCGAACAGCCCGAGGGCGAACATGGGGCGGAGGATCCGGGTCACGGCGTCATCGATGCGCGACATCGGCACCTGACCGGCGTTCACGGCATCGATCAGCGGTCCGCAGAAGAAGCACATCCCGGGTTGTTGGGCCGGGTTGAAGTTGCCCGGCATCTCCTGGTCGAGACCGTTGAGGATCGAGGGCACGGTGCTGTGGGTGGCGCCGTAGTCGCTCATGACCCAGCCCTGGAACTTCAGCTGCTCCTTCAGGATCGTGTTGAGGAGTTCCCCGTTCTCGCATGCCTGGACGCCGTTCACGGCGTTGAACGCGCACATCGCAGATCCGGGGTGGCCGTCTCGGATGCCGATCGCGTACGGGCGGGTGTAGATCTCCTGCAGCGCTCGCTCGTCGATCACGGCGTTGCCGCCGGCCAGGCGATTGGTCTCCTGGGTGTAGACGTTGTAGTGCTTGATGTCGCCGACGACGGGATTGGACTGGATCCCGCGGAGATTGGCCGCCCCCATGGTTCCGCTGAGCAGGGGGTCCTCGCCGTAGGCCTCGAAGGCGCGACCCGCTTGGGCCACCCGGGCGATGTCCACCGCTGGGGAGAGAAGCACGTTGTGCCCGGTGTCGAACGCCTCGGATCCGGCGAGATCGCCGTACTGCTCGCCCAGCTGGGCGTTCCACGTGGCCGCCAGGGCCAGGGGAGACGGGAGCTGGGTGGAGCGCTGGCCGTTCACGTCCGGGTTCGCGATGCGCGTGCCGGCCGGGCCGTCGGCCATGGTCAGGGCGGGGATCCCGAGTCGATCGATGGGGGCGTTGTAGAACCCGTAGAAGTTGTTGATCTCCCCGTGCAGCATGTCGACCTTCTCGGCGAGGGTCATCTGGCGGAGCAGTGCCGCAGCGCGACGCTTGTCGGCCTTGGAACTGTCCCACCAGTTGCCCGGTGGGAAGGCGTAGGCCTCTGCAGCCAGGAGCTGGTCGGCCGTGGCCGCCTCGCCTCCCGGGTCGTCATTCGCTGCGTTGGCGACAGTTGGCGACGCCAGCAGCAGCGCTGTCGACGCGGCCGCGATGAGCATCAGCCGCCGGCGCCCTTGCCGACGGCTCGTTGATGAATGCATGTCAGACTCCCGACTTCATTGCCGTTGTCGTCCGCGATGCAATGTCGGGAGTGCCTCGCGTCGTGGGGGTCTGGAAGACGGCTACGTTGCGGTGCCTTCACACACGGGCTTGATTGGACCGCCATTCCACCCCCGTTCGGGGGGCGTCGTCAAGAGGGTCGGGAAAGATTCCTCGAGATTCTCATCGAGGTCTCACGCGCCGGCCGACGGATGCTGCTCGGCGCGAGCCGTCAGCTCGGGCGGTGGCGCGGGCTCGGCGGGCGGCGGCGCTCCCAGGCGTCGGTGATGTGGGTGCGCATGGCCGCCTCGGCGGCGGCCGGGTCGCCGGCTTCGATGGCCGCGAAGACGGTGACGTGCTCGTCGAGAGTGAGCTCGAGCTCGCTGTGCAGGCTGAAACGGGCGCTCGAGCGCGCCTGGTGGAAGAGCGTCTTCACGATGTTGTCGGCGAGGCGGTTGTCGGTCATCTCGCCGACGACGGCGTGGAAGACGACGTCGGCCTGGTTGAACGCGGGCTCGTCACCGATGGTGTCGCGCATGAGCTGGAGAGCGTCACGCAGGGCTGCGAGCTGGGCCTCGGTGCGCACCTGGGCGGCATCGCGGGCGATGAGGGCCTCGAGGGTGGCGCGCACCATGCTCAGGTCGTCGAGCACTCCGAGGGTCTCGTCGTTGGCGACCAGCGCCGAGAGCACCGTGGCGTCGATCATGTTCCACGACTCGATGGGCAGCACGCGGGTGCCCCGGCCCTGGGCCACGGCGACGAGGCCCTTCTCCTCCAGGCGCTTCACGGATTCGCGGATGACCGTTCTGCTGACGCCGAACTGCTCGCAGAGAACAGCCTCGGGCGGGAGCGACGATCCGGGCTCGATGTCGCCGCGCACGATGGCGTCGACGAGGTCGGAGACGACGGTGACGCCGAGGCGGGGGCTGCGCGTACGGGCCGCGATGGTCGGCACGTACGCCGATCCGCGTTCAGCGGGGGCTGTCGTCTCAGCGTGCATGGGCACAGCCTACCCACCACGACGTCACACCTATGATGACCATTTCTCGAGCCTACTTGATGCTTTGGTAAGATGTATGATGTAATCACTCTTGGCCCTGCCAGGGTGCTTTAGTCGTCAGAGAAGCCGACCAGAACAGGATGCTTTCAATGTCACAGCAATCGTCCTCCCGACGCCGAGTCACTCGGCTCATGTCCGTGGCCGCAGCAGCGGCAGCCGGACTCCTCGTCCTCAGCGGATGCTCTCCGGCCGCTTCGGGCGGCGACACCGACAGCGAGTACGGCTTCACGCCCGCCGAGCAGGTGAAGGACAGCGAGATCACGGTGTGGGTCGACGCCTCCCGTGAGCCCGCCGTCACGGCCTTCGAGAAGAAGTATCCGGACATCAAGATCAAGTACGAGACCTACGACGGCTCCGCTGGCGGCAGCGGATCGTTCCAGAGCAAGATCACCCTCATGGACCAGGCCGGCGAGGGCTGGCCCGACGTGGTCTTCTCCACCCAGCAGAATGACGCGATCTGGGCGTCGAAGCAGACCGCCAACGGTGAGCAGGGCTTCGCCGCGCCGCTCAACAAGGGCTTCCTCGACCAGGACTTCCTCGATGGCTTCGCGAAGGGCTCGCTCGACTACGCCACGATCGACGGCACCACCTACGCGCTCCGCAACGACCTCGCGCAGACGGTCTTCTATTACAACCAGGCGCTGCTCGACCAGTTCGGCTACGACGTGCCCACCACGTGGGAGGAGTACGGAGAACTCGGAGACAAGCTCGCCGCCGAGCACCCCGGCTACATCCTGGGCAGCATGGGCGACAGCTTCATGACCTACGTCTACTACGGCGGCAGCGAGTCGCCCGTGTTCCAGTCGCCCGAATCCGGGGTCTTCCACTCCGACACGGCCGACCCGAACTCCGAGGGCATCTCGAAGATCATCGACGGCATGCTCGCCAACGGCACGCTCGTCCAGGACAGCTTCTTCAGCGCCGACTTCGCGGCGAAGTACGCCGACAAGCTCGTGGGCGTTCCCGGACCGGTCTGGTACACCGGGGCCATCTTCCAGGGCGGACTCAAGACCCCGGCCGGCCAGATCGGCGTCGCTCCCGCTCTCAAGTGGGACGGCGGCGAGGTCGCAGCAGGCAACGTCGGCGGTGGCGAGTGGTACGCATCGAGCCACTCGAAGAACCTCGATGCGGTGAAGACGTTCCTCGAGTTCGTCACGAGTGCCGACGAGTTCCAGGTCGACGCGTCGTCGGGCTACCCGGCCTACACGACCGCAGCCTCCAAGTGGCTCGACAAGCAGGCCGAGGCGAAGTACTTCGTCAACGACGACTTCACGACCGTGATGACGGATGCCGCCACGCAGATCTGGGACGGCTGGAACGTCACGAGCTGGAGCCCCGAGACCGCATGGGCCAAGATCGTGATCCCCGGCATCGCGGCGGGCGAGACGGTCGAGTCCCTGCTGCCGGAATGGCAGAAGGAACTCGAGAACGAGGCCACGGTCAACGGATACACGGTCAAGTAACGTGACCGTCACCGCTCCTCCGGCTCCGGCCGGCGTCGTCCCCACGGGACGGCGCCGTCCGGCGGGCCGGCGCGCCGGCCGGATGAACGCGGGGCAGTCACGCTACGGCTACGTCTTCGTCAGCGGCTACACGCTGCTGCTGCTCGCCTTCGGTCTCCTGCCGACGCTCTACGCCATCTACCTCGCCTTCACCCGCAACGGCGCCTTCGTCGGCTTCGATAACTTCGTCAGGGTCTTCGGCGACTACAGGTTCCTCCCCGCGGTCGCCCACGTCGCGCTCTACGTCGTGTACTGGCTCGTGAGCCTCATCATCTTCGTGGTGATCCTCGCGCTCATCGTGCACGCAGTCCGCGTGCGCTGGCTCGGCAACGCAGCCCGCTTCCTGTTCTACATCCCCGGCGCCATCGCCGGAGCATCGAGCGTGCTGCTCTGGCTGTTCGTGCTCGACCCAAGTGTCAGCCCCGTCTCCGCCCTGCTGAAGAGCATGGGCTACGACTCCCTGGTGAGCGTCGTCGCCGTGGGCAACCTGCCCGTGGTCTTCACTGTCATCGCCTTCTGGGCCGGTGCCGGCGGCTGGATCGTGATCATGTACGGAGCGCTGAACAACATCAGCGGCGACATCATGGAGGCGGCCCGCATCGATGGGGCCGGCCCCGTGCAGACCGCCTGGCACATCCAGCTGCCGATGCTCACCAAGTGGATCAGCTACATGGGCATCATGTCGCTGGCCGCAGGCACCCAGCTGTTCGTCGAGCCGAAGATCCTCGCCCAGGCCACCAAGAACGTCGTGCCCGAGGACTACTCCCTCAACCAGCTGGCCTACCTCTACGCCTTCAGGCAGAACGACTTCTCCGGCTCCGCCGCGATCTCGATCGTGCTGCTCGTGGTCGCACTCGGCCTGTCCACCATCTTCATCTTCCGCGGAAGGCTCTTCGACAGTGAGTGACATCACCCTGCGCCGCCGTCGCGCCATCTCCCCGGGTCAGTGGATCGGCCGGGCCCTCGTGGCCATCGTGCTGATCACGTTCGCGGCCTTCTTCATCCTGCCGATCGTCTGGCTCGTGCTCGCGCCGACCAAGAGCAATTCGCAGCTTCTGCTCGACGGGCCGTTCAGCTTCGGGTCGTTCGAGCAACTGGCCGCGAACTGGGACCAGCTGTTCGCCTTCGGCAGCGGAGTGTTCACGACCTGGATCGGCAACTCGGTCTTCTACTCGTTCTCCGCCCTGGTGATCACGCTCATCGTGAGCATCCCGGCCGGTTACGCCCTCGCCCTCATCGAGTTCAAGGGCCGCCGCCTGCTGCTGGTCACCACCCTCATCGTGATGCTCATCCCGAACACGGCGCTCGTGCTGCCGATCTTCCTCGAGCTCAGCGCCGCGCGCCTGATCGGCAGCCCGCTCGCGGTCATCCTGCCGTTCTCGTTCTTCCCGTTCGGTGTGTACCTCACCTACATCTACTTCTCCACGGCCGTCTCCCGCGACCTGCTGAACGCGGCCCGCATCGACGGCGCCGGGGAGCTGCGGGTGTTCGGCCAGGTCGCGATGCCCCTGGCCACACCGGTGATCGCCCTCGTGGGCTTCTTCAGCTTCGTGGCCAACTGGAACAACTACTTCCTGCCGTTCCTCGTGGTCGGCGGACAGAAGATCCCGGTGCAGGTCGGTCTGTCGAACCTGCTGGCCAACGTGCCGGCGTTCAACCCGACCACGGCCACCAGCATCGTGATCGAGCTGCCGACCCTGGCGCTCGCCACCCTGCTCTCGGTGGCGCCGATCCTGATCATCTTCCTCTTCGCCCAACGATTCCTCGTCGAGGGCATGACCGCCGGAGGTACCAAGGAATGAAGATCACCGGGTACCGCACCCTCTCGAGCCGGCATGAATGGCATCGGGCGGTCGGCGACATCAACGGCCACATCACCGACGCCGTCACCGATGTCCCGATCCTGCTCATCGACACCGACGAGGGCATCACCGGCGTCGGCATGGGCTCGCACTCCGACATCGCCCGTCTGTTCCCGGCCATCGAGGGCGAGGATCCGCGCAGCGTCTCGGTGCTCTTCGACCGGATGCTGGCCCAGGTCTTCAAGTCGGGTCACGCCGGCGCGACCTACGGCGGCATCGCCACCATCGACGCCGCCCTGTGGGACATCAAGGCCAAGGCCGCCGGCGAACCGCTCTGGCGCCTGCTCGGCGGACGCGACAAGTTCATCCCGGCCTACGCCTCCGGGCTCGACATCGCCCTCGACGACGGCCAGCTTGAGGCCTTCTACTCCGAGTTCGCCGATCGCGGCTACGTCGCCGGCAAGCTCAAGGGCGGGTTCGATCCGGATGCCGACCTGCGGCGCCTGCGCATCATCGACGGCGTCTTCCGCCGCAACACCTCCAAGCCCGGCCTCATGCTCGACGCCAACGAGTCCTGGCAGGTGAAGCAGGCCGTGCGCTACATCGGCACCCTCGAGGAGCAGATCGACCTGCTCTGGGTGGAGGAGCCGCTGCGCCGCTGGGACGCCGTCGGCCACGCCAGGCTGAGCAACGCCGTGCGCGCCGCCGTGGCGACGGGCGAGAACCTCACGGGTGTCGAGCAGTTCCGCCCGCTCTTCGACGCCGGAGCCCCTGACGTCGTGCAGGCCGGAGCGGTCTGGGGCGTGACGCATCTGCTGCGCCTCGCCACTGTCGCCGCCTCCCGCGACCTGCCGGTGAGCCCGGTGGGCTACAACGCCAACCCGGCGGTGGCCCACGCCATGTCGGCCATCCCGAACCACCTCACGACCGAGGTGCAGGGGGTGCGCTTCGCCACGGGCATCAACGTCGACCACGAGTTCATCGACGGCGGAATCGTGCTGAGCGACGCACCGGGTGCCGGCATCACGATCGACGTCGACGCCATCACCGCCGCGGCCAGCACCGCCGACTGGTCCGATCCGGCAGGTCCGCACGTGCGCCCCGAGCGCGCCGGCCTCCGTCTCGTGCTGGACGGCGTGGAGCGCTGACATCATGCTGATCCGCCCCGGCCTGCACCGCATCGAGGCCCCGCTCGGCGAGCGCTTCGTGGCACTCCACCTGCTCGTCGGCCCGGCAGGCGCGCTCCTCGTCGACACCGGCATCCGGGAGTCGATCACCGACACGCTGCTGCCCTACCTCGCTGCGAACGGCATCGATCCGGCATCCGTGCTCTGGGCGATCAACACGCACTGCGACTTCGACCACACCGGCGGCAACGGCGCGCTCAAGGCTGCCATTCCGGGCGTCGAGTTGCTCGTGCACGAACTCGACCGCGAACTCACCGAGGATGTGCAGCGTCTCATCGACGTGCGCTACGGCGAGTTCCGCGACACCGACGGCTTCGACGACCCGGCAGAGACCACCGCCTACCTGCGCTCGGTCTCCGACCTGGTGCCCGTCGACAGGGTCGTGACGGGCGGGGAGCAGATCGACCTCGGCGATCGCGTCGTCACGATCCTGCACGTCCCCGGACACAGCCCGGGCCACATCGCCGTGCACGACCCGTCGAACCGCGCCCTGGTGATCGGCGACGCCACCCTCGGAGCGACGGTGCCCTTCGCCGACGGCCGGCCGGCCTTCCCGCCGACCTACCGCGACGTCGACCCGTACCTCGCCTCGATCGATGCCTTCCGGGCGCTCGACGCCGATCTCGTGCTCACCGCGCACTATCCGGTCTACGAGGGGGAGGACGCCACGGCGTTCCTCGACGAGAGCGTGGAGTACACCGAACTGATCGACACCGTGCTCGCGGAGGAACTGGCGCGCAGCGCCGGCCCGGCGACCACCCTGGAACTCGTGCGGGCCGCAGGGGAGCGGCTCGGACCGTGGAACGCCGAGGCCCTGGACTACGCCGTCTTCCCCGTCACGGGGAACCTCGAACGGATGCAGCGCCGCGGCCTCGTCTCGTCGGAGGTCGTCGACGGCCGTCGGCGCTGGGCGCCGGCACCGGGTGACGCCCGATGAGCCGCGTGCGCCTCGGCGCCGTGGGCGCGGGGTGGTGGGCCACCAGCAACCACTTCCCGATCTTCGCGGGCCGCGACGACGTCGAGCTCGTCGGAGTCTGCGGCATCGGGCCCGAGCTCGGTACCGTGCGCGACCAGTTCGGCTTCGGCATGGCCACCACCGACTACTCGGAGCTGCTCGACGCCGGCCTCGACGCCGTGGTCGTCTCGACCCCTCACGACCTGCACTACGCCCAGGCGGCTGCGGCGATCGACCGCGGCCTGCACGTTCTGGTGGAGAAGCCCGTGACACTGAACGCGGCGCAGGGGTGGGACCTCGCCGACCGCGTGAAGGCCGCCGGTGTGCACTTCCTGGCGCCCTACGGCTGGAACTACAAGCCGTTCACGATCGAGGCCAAGCGGCTCGTCGACGCCGGCCACCTCGGCACCATCCAGCACGTGCTCTGCCACATGGCCTCCCCGACGCGGGGCCTGTTCGCCGGCGACACCAACCACATCCGGGCGCTCTGGGATTCGCAGACCAGCGGTCCCGACCCGTCGACCTGGCAGTCGCCGGCCCACGGCGGCGGCTACGCCCACGGGCAGGTGACGCACTCGAGCGCCCTGCTGTTCTGGCTGAGCGGACTGCGGGCGGCATCCGTCATGGCGAAGGTCTCGACCGGGGGAGCGGCGGTCGACCTCTTCAACGCTGCCGTCATCACCTTCGACGACGGCGCGCTCGGGTCGTTGTCGGGCGCGGCGACGGTTCCTGACGGCGATCCGTACCAGGTCGACATCCGCATCTTCGGCACCGAGGGCGTGCTGCTGCTCGACACCGAGCGCGAGCGCATGTCGCTGCACCGCTACGACGGGCAGAAGTTCGACCTCGACGTGCCGCCCGGCTCCGGCGCCTACGAGTGCATCGTGCCGCCGAACCGTTTCATCGACCTCATCACCGGAGCGAGCACCGAGAACAACTCCGATGCCGAGGTCGCAGCACGCTCCGTCGAGCTCATCGACGCCATGCTGCGCAGCGCCGCTGCCGGCGGCGCCGAGGTGCTCGTGCACGACGACGACAACAGGGGGACCCCGTGACCGAGACCACCGGAGTGCTGGCGGGCTACCGCGTCATCGACTGCTCCATCGCCATGGCCGGGCCCTTCGCGGCGCAGCGGCTCGGCGACCTGGGAGCCGACGTGATCAAGGTGGAGCCGACCAGCGGCGAGTGGCAGCGTCACGCTGCCGCGGGCGGGGCGGCAGGCAACGAGATCAACGTGTCGTTCCTCTCGCTCAACCGCAACAAGCGCTCGGTGGCGCTCGACCTGAAGAGCGTCGACGGATCGGAAGCCCTGCGCGAGTTGGTGCGGGGAGCCGACGTCTTCCTGCAGAACTACCGCCCGGGAGTCGCGGCCCGGCTCGGCGTCGACTACGAGTCGCTGCGGGCGGTGAACCCCGCGATCGTCTACGTCTCGATCTCGGGCTACGGCGAGGACGGCCCCTACCGCGACCGCCCGGGTCAGGACCTGCTGCTGCAGGCGATGTCGGGGGCGATGCTCTCCGCCGGTCGCCACGGCGACGAGCCGTCGCCGGCAGGCCAGTACCTGGCCGACGCGATCACGGCGTCGACGGCCTTCGAGGGCGTTCTCGCCGCACTGCTCCACCGGGAGCGCACGGGCGAGGGCCAGTTCGTGACCGTCAACATGCTCGACGCCCTCACCACCCTGCAGATGCAGGAGCTGTCGGTGTTCACCGTCGGCAAGAAGACCCAGGAGCGCTCGGCCGAGCCGCACGCCCACGTCTACATCCGGGCGCCGTACGGGGTCTTCGCGACCAGCGACGGCTATGTCGCGCTGGCGTTCGCCGACCTCCACGAGCTCGGACGCCTCATCGACGAGCCGGCGTTCGAGGGCTGGAACAGCGAGGTGGAGGGCTGGACCCGCCGCGACGAGATCCACGCGAAGACCGCCGCGAAGCTCCGGGAGAAGCCGGCCGGCTACTGGATCGAGACCCTGGGCGCCGCCGGAATCTGGATCGGACCCGTGCTCGGCTACCAGGAGCTCGTCGACGACCCCCAGATCGCCCACAACGGCACATTCATCGAGTACGACCACCCCACCGAGGGTCACGTGAAGACGCCCGGCTTCCCGTACAGGTTCTCCAAGACGCCGCCCCGGCTCTACCGCGGTGCGCCGCTGGTCGGGGAGCACACCCGAGAGGTGCTGGCCGAGGCCGGCTTCAGCGACGAGAGCATCGAGGCCCTGCTGGGGAGTGGGGCTGCTGCTGCGACGCCGGCTGCGGCGACGGATGCCGCTCCCGATGCCGCCGCCCCGTCGACCGCACCCGCGACCGCACCCGTGCCCGCCGAGCCGGCCTCCGTCGTACCCGCGTGATGGCGCAGTACCGCGGCCTCACCTGGGACCACCCGCGCGGGCGGCTCGCCCTGGAGCGGGCTGCGGTCGATGCCACCTCGCAGCGGGGAGGCGCTCTCATCGAGTGGGACGCGCATCCGCTCGAGGGATTCGAATCCGCCCCCATCGAGGAGCTGGCCGCACGCTACGACGTGATCGTTCTCGATCATCCGCACCTGGGCGACGCCATCGCGGCCGACGCGATCAGGCCCGTCGACGAGGTGTTCGACGCCGGCCTGCTCGACGCGCTCGAGGCCGGCTGCGTCGGACCGAGCTTCAGCTCCTACGTCGTCGACGGCCGGGCCCGGGCGCTCCCGCTCGACGCCGCGACGCAGGTGGCCGTGTTCCGGCCCGACCTCGTCGAGACCGCCCCGGCCACCTGGCCCGAGGTCGTGGCGCTCGCCGCCGAGGTTCCCGTGGCACTCAGCCTGGCGGGTCCGCACGCCCTGCTCAGCTTCGCCTCGGTGTGCGTCGCGCTCGGCGAGGAGCCGGCCGTCCTCCCCGGTGCGGGGTTCGTGTCGCGGGCGACGGGTCGCGAGGCCGTCGCGCTGCTCGCCGAACTCGCGGCCACGTCGCCGAAGGCATCCGCCCCTCTCAACCCGATCGGTCTTCTCGAACGGATGCGGTCGGTCGGCGACATCGCCTACATCCCGCTGGTATACGGCTACGTGAACTACGCGTCCGGCCCCGGGGCGCTGCGTTTCGCGGAGGCGCCGAGCGCTGTCGTGGGCGGGCGTCGCGGGTCGACCATCGGGGGAACCGGCATCGCCATCACCCGACGGAGTGTTCCGGATGCCGCCCTCATCGCGCACCTCGCCGGGCTCTTCGACCCGGCGACGCAGGCCGGCTTCATCCCGCAGAACGCGGGCCAGCCGAGCCTGGCGAGTGCGTGGGCGGATGACGGCGTGAATGCGGCATCGGGTGACTTCTACCGGCGCACCCGGCGCACCATGGCCGACGCGTGGGTGCGCCCCCGGGTGCCCGGCTACATCCCGTTCCAGTCGCACGCCTCGGCCGTACTGCGCGAGGTCCTCGTCGGGGGAGCCGGCCCCATCGAGATCGACGCGGCGCTCGGCCGCATCGACGCGCTGTACGACTCGCTCGCGGCATCCGCCCGCACCGCATCCGTTCCCACCAGCACCAACCCAGAGAGGTCGCGCGCATGATCACCCCCTCGAGCGACGAGATCCGCCTGGCCGTCGACGGTCACGTCGCCACCATCACGCTCGCCCGACCGGCGAAGCTCAACTCGGTCACCCAGGAGATGTCGGATGCGCTGGTCGAGGTGATCGAGTGGGCCAACGGCGCCGACGAGGTGCGCGCGATCGTGCTGACCGGCGAGGGCGAGCGTGCCTTCTGCGCCGGCTCCGACATCCGCACCCTCGACACGTACGCCACCCCGTGGGACTTCCGCAATCGCACCGACTACTGCGACGCCATCCGCGCCGGCCGCAAGCCCGTCATCGCCGCGGTCAACGGCTACGCCTTCGGCGGCGGCCTCGAGACGGCGCTCAGCTGCGACATCAGGCTGGCCTCGACCACGGCGAGCTTCGCAGCCCCCGAGATCAAGCTCGGCTGGATCGGCGGCGGGGGCATGGCCACCTTCCTCTCCCACTCGGTCGGCCCGTCGAACGCCGCCGTCATGCTGATGACCGGCGACCCGATCGACGCCGAGACGGCGCTCCGGTGGGGCCTCGTGAGCGAACTGGTCGAGCCGGGCCTCCTCGTGCGGCGGGCGCAGGAGCTCGCCGCCGTCATCGCGACGCGCCCTCCGATCGCCGCCGAGACGGCCAAGGCCAACCTGCGCGCCGCAGCCAACATGACGCAGGAGGAGGCCCTGCGTTACGAGCGCGACCTGCAGACCATCACCTTCGCGACGGCCGACGCCGACGAGGGCCGAGCCGCCTTCGCCGAGAAGCGCGCCGCCACCTTCCACCGGCGTTGACAGTCCGCGACCAGGACTGTCGCCCTGCCGACCACGAACCATCGACCCCGACCGACTGGAGCAGCATGACCACGACATGGCCAACGGATGCGAGCGGGCTGCTGCCCGACGACGGCTACGCCGGCACCCTCGCGGGCCGGGCCTGGCTCCCCGACGCCCAGGGCCGCGCCGGCCACTCCGGCCCCGTGGTGGTGGCGATCCGCGCCGACGGCGTCGTCGACGTGTCGGCGTCGTTCGCCACGATGCACGTCCTGACCGAGCAGGCCGACCCTGCTGCGGCGATGGCGGCGGCATCCGGAACCGTGATCGGCACCCTCGACGAGCTCGCGGCCAACACCCCGCCCGAGACCCGCGACGATTCGCGCCCGTGGCTGCTCTCGCCCATCGACCTGCACGTGGTCAAGGCGGCCGGGGTCACGTTCCCGGTGTCGATGATCGAGCGGGTGATCGAGGAGCGGGCTCGCGGCGATCAGGATGCCGCGGCCGTCATCCGTTCCGAGATCCTCGAGACCATCGGAGGCTCGCTCGATGCGCTCCGCCCCGGGTCGGAGGAGGCCTCGGCGCTCAAGGCCCTGTTGCTGGAGCGCGGCTGGTGGAGCCAGTACCTCGAGGTCGGCATCGGCCCCGACGCCGAGGTGTTCACCAAGGGGCCGGTGCTCTCGACCGTCGGTCCGCTCGTCGACGTGGGGGTGCACCCGGCCTCGCACTGGAACAACCCGGAGCCCGAGGTGGTGCTCGTGGTGAGTTCCGACGGGCGCATCGTGGGGGCGAGCCTCGGC
The DNA here is from genome assembly GCA_001423545.1 of Leifsonia sp. Leaf325. Taxonomy (GTDB): domain Bacteria; phylum Actinomycetota; class Actinomycetes; order Actinomycetales; family Microbacteriaceae; genus Orlajensenia. Next base: position 873,363 of record LMOK01000003.1, on the reverse strand, counting down.
AACGACGTGAACCTGCGCGACATCGAGGGTCGCAGTGCCCTGCTTCTCGGCAAGGCCAAGGACAACAACGCCTCGGCCTCGGTCGGTCCGTTCGTGCGCCTCTTCGACGCGAGCTACGACCTCGACTCCCTGCGCGCCTCCGTCGTGCGCCTCTCGATCGACGGCGAGGACGGCTACCGGCTCGACGGCCACAGCGAGCTCGCCCGCATCAGCCGTGACCCCGCCGACCTCGTCGAGCAGGTCGTGGGAGCACACCACCAGTACCCCGACGGCTTCGTGCTCTACCTCGGCACGATGTTCGCGCCGGTCGACGACCGAGACGTGGCCGGCCGCGGCTTCACCCACCACGACGGCGACCTCGTGCGCATAGCGGAGCCCCGCCTCGGCGCCCTCGTCAACCGCGTGCGTTCGAGCACCGAGGCGGCGCCGTGGACCTTCGGCATCGACGCCCTCTACCGATCCCTCACCACGCGCGGCCTGCTGCGCTGAACCCGGAAGAACCCATGTCATCGCAGAACACCCCCGCCGGCACTCTGGCCGGCACCCTCGTCAGCACCGACCCGCGTACGGGCGAGGCCCACCCGACCGGCACGGCTCCGACCTCGGTCGAGGCGACGGATGCCGCCGTGCAGGCGGCGCAGGCCGCCTTCGAGCGCGCCCGCTGGAACGAGCGCGGCTGGCGCGCCGGTCTTCTCGAGGCCCTCGCCGACGGTCTCGACGCCCGCCGGGCCGAGCTGGTCGCCATCGCCGACCGGGAGACCGGACTCGGCACGGCACGCCTCGACGGGGAGGTGTCGCGCAGCGCCTTCCAGTTCCGGCTGTTCGCCGAGGCCCTCCGCGACGGCGGCTACCTCGAGGTGACGATCGACCACGGCGGCGCCACAGCGCTCGGGCCCGCCCCCGAGCTGCGCCGGATGCTGGTGCCGATCGGCCCCGTCGCCGTGTTCGGCTCGAGCAACTTCCCGTTCGCCTTCTCGGTCGCCGGAGGAGACACCGCCTCGGCGCTCGCCGGAGGCAACGCCGTCGTGCTCAAGGCGCACTCCTCCCACCTCGAGACCTCGGTGCTCTCGCACGCCGTGCTCGCCGAGGCGGCCGCGGCGTACGGCGCCCCCGACGGCCTGATCGGCATCGTGTTCGGCACCGAAGCCGGCCGCACGCTGGTGGCGCATCCGCTCGTCACGGCCGTCGGGTTCACCGGCTCCCTCGGAGGCGGACAGGCTCTGATGGAGATCATCGCCGCCCGCCCGGAACCCATCCCGTTCTACGGCGAGCTGTCGAGCCTGAACCCGCTCATCATCTCCGCCGGAGCTGCGTCGGCTCGGGGCACCGAGATCGCCGACGGCCTGTTCGGATCGTTCACGCTCGGCGGCGGGCAGTTCTGCACCAAGCCCGGCGTGGCCTTCGTGCCCCGGGGAACCGCTGGCGACGCGCTGGTGGCGCGCCTGGTCGAGAGGGCTGCGGCTGCCGCGGCTCCGGTGCTGCTCAACGAGCGCATCTCGACCTCGTTCGACGAGATCCGTCAGCGCCTCATCGACTCGGGCCCGGTGTCCGTGCTCGCGACCGGCGGCACCGCCGCCGACGGCTTCACCGGAGTTCCGACGGTGCTCGGCCTCGACGCCGCAGAGCTGACCGCCGATGTCGCCGAGGAGGCCTTCGGGCCCCTGCTGGTGGTAGCGCGGTACGACGATGCCGCGCAATTTCTGAGCGCCCTCGACGCCGTGCCCGACTCGCTGACCGCGACGATCCACAGCGAGGACGACGAGCTCGAGGCCGTCGGCATCCTGATGCGCGATCTCGCGCCGCGCGTCGGGCGCATCGTCTTCGACGGCTATCCGACCGGCGTGCGGGTGTCGTGGGCGCAGCACCACGGTGGACCGTGGCCGGCGACGAACTCGCAGCACACCTCCGTGGGCGTCAGCGCCATCCGCCGGTTCCTGCGCCCGCTGGCGTTCCAGGACGCCCCCGCCGCCCTGCTGCCGACGGACCTGCGCGATGAGGCGACGGGCATCCCGCGACGCATCGACGGAAAGCTGGTCACGGACTGACGGGACGTTCGACGCATCGCTCGACGGGGCGGCCCTCGGGTCGCGGCGGCTCTCAGGCCGAGAGCACCTCGAGGCCGCGACCGCGGAGGTCGGTCACTGTCGGGTCGTCGTCGGCGGCATCCGTGATCACGCCCGCCACCTCGCTCAGGGCGAGCACGGCGAACCGCGAAGCCGCACCGATCTTCTCGGAACTCGCGAGCACCCAGGTCTCGGCCGACCGACGGGACAGGAGTCGCTTCATCGCGGCCTCGTCGGCGTCGTCGGTGGTGAGACCCTCCTCGGCGTGCACGCCCGTGACGCCGAGGAGGAACAGATCGGCGTTCACCCCGGCCGCCGCCTCTGCCGCCGCCGCGCCGCTCGTCACGGCCGAGTGCTTGAACACCCGTCCGCCGATCATGAAGATCTCGATGTCGGGCAGGTGGATCAGCGCGCTCGCGACGGTCGGACTGTGCGTGACGATGGTGGCGCGCAGGTCGCCGGGCAGCGCCCGGGCGACGGCGAGGGCCGTCGTGCCGCCATCGAGGATGACGGTCGCGCCCGGACGGATCAGCTCGGCCGCAGCCCGGCCGATGCGCGCCTTCGCATCCACGGAGATGGTCCCGCGGGTGGCGTAGTCGGCGATCGCCGGCGAGACGGGGAGGGCTCCGCCGTACACGCGTTGCGAGAGTCCGGCGGCCGCGAGGTCACGGAGATCGCGGCGCATGCTGTCGTCGGAGATGCCCAGCTCACGCGCCAGGTCCTTCGCCACGATCTTGCCGTCGCGTTCGAGCCGCGCCACGAGGAAGTCGCGTCGTTCAGCAGCCAGCATGCGTGTTTCTCCTTGTTTAAGCGTGTTTATGCCCATTATAGTGATGTCATGACTCGACCACTGCTCATCCTCATCGCCGGACCGTACCGCTCGGGCACCGACGACCAGCCCGCCGCCCTCGCCGCCAACCTGGCCCGCCTCGAGGAGGCCGCGTGGCCGATCTTCTCGGCCGGGCACATCCCGATGATCGGCGAATGGGTGGCGCTTCCCGTTCTGCGCGGGGCTGGAGGATCGAGTGTGGCCGATCCGATCGCCGCGGGGATCATGTACCCGACGGCCGAGCGGCTGCTGCAGCACTGCGATGCCGTGCTGCGACTTCCGGGCGCTTCGGCCGGCGCCGATCAGGACGTGGCGATCGCTCGCGAGCGCGGCCTGCCGGTGTACCACTCCGTCACCGAGATCCCGGCGGTGTCGCAGGCGGCCTGACGCTCAGCCGCTGCCGGCCCTCTCTGCCGGCCCTGTCACCGGCTGACGGGGTCTGCTCCGTCGGGGCGCGCCAGCTCGGCCCGCGACGGGAAGCCCTCCCAGTCGCCCGGGTGCAGGCACGCCGCGGCTCCCGTGCGCACGGCGAGGTCGAGGCGATCCGCCACGCTGCCTCCGCGCAGGAGTTCGGCCAGGTAGCCCGCAACGAAGGCGTCTCCGGCGCCGACGGTGTCGACGACCGGGACCGCCACGGCGGATCGCCCCGTGAGGTCGCCGTCGCAGAGCGCGACGGCACCGCGCTCGCCGAGCTTCACCACCACCTCGGCCGGCCCGAGCGCGGCGAGTGCTCGCGCCAGAGCCTCGGGGTCGTCGGGGGCGAGGCCCGTCACCAGCGCCGCCTCATCGGCTCCGGCGAACACGATGCTGCTGCGTGCGGCGAGGGAACGATAGGTCTCGGCGGCGGCCTCGCCGCCCCCGTGGCCAGCCCACAGCGCTGAGCGGTGGTTGACGTCGAAGGAGACGGGGATGCCGGCATCCGTCGCCCGATCGAGAACGGCGTCGATGGTCGCTCGCGCGGTCGGCGACAGCGCGGGGGTGATGCCCGTGATGTGCAACAGCGCGAAGTCGGCGATGTCGACGGCGTCGAGGTCGCTGCGGCTCAGGCGGCTCCCGGCGCTGCCCGCGCGGTAGTAGGTGACCGCGGTGCGCCCGGCCGACGGGGACTCCTTGATGAGCAGGCCGGTCGCGGCCGTCGGGTCGACCGGCGCCACGACCGTCACGCCCTCGGCGCGGAGCTCCCGCACGATGCGGCGGCCGAGGCCGTCGTCGCCCACGCGGCCGAGCCAGGTGACGGGGGTTCCGAGCCGGGCGAGGCCGATGGCGACGTTGCCCTCAGCTCCGCCCGTGCCGACGGCGAGATCGCCGAGGTGGGCCAGCGAGCCGATCTCGCGGGTGCGCAGAACGCCCAGCCCTTCGCCGAGGGTGAGAACGGCGGATGCCGCAGCCTCCGCCGCGGCGCCCGGAGCTTCGGTGAGCCCGGCCATCACGGCACCAGCTCGGTCGCCGCGCGGCTGAGCCGGGCGATCTCGTCGAAGTCGCGGGCCGCGATGAGCTCCCGCGTGGCCATCCAGCTGCCGCTCACGGCGAAGACGGCCGGCGAGGCGAGGTAGTCCCGCGCGTTCTCCGGGGTGACGCCGCCGCTCGGGAGGAAGCGCACCCCGGGGAAGGGGCCGGCGAGGGCGCGGATGAGGTCGAGGCCGCCCAGCGGCCCGGCCGGGAAGAGCTTCAGCCGATCGAGCCCGAATCGGATCGCGCGCTGCACCTCGGTGGCGGTGGCGACCCCGGGCAGCACGTCGACGCCGAGCTCGATGGCCCGCTCGACCACGTCGTCGGCGAGGCCCGGACTCACCACGAAACGGGCACCGGCATCCACAACCCGATCGACGTCGGCGGCCGTGAGCACGGTGCCCGCGCCCACGGTGAAGTCATGAACGTCGGAAGCGGCCTCGATGGCGCGGAGGCCGGCCTCGGTGCGCAGGGTGATCTCGGCACAGCCGATGCCTCCGCGCAGCAGGGCGGAGGCGAGGTCGGGAGCGAGTCCGGGGTCGTCGATGACGATCACGGGCACGATGCGCTGGCCGGTGATGCTCATCGTCCGAGCCATCCGCCGTCGACGGGGAGCACGATGCCCGACACGTAGTCCGAGGCCGGTGCGGCCAGGAACACCGTGGCCCCGGCGATGTCCTCTGCGTCACCCCACCGCCCGGCGGGGATGCGATCGAGGATGGCGCGCGAGCGATCGGCATCCGCCCGCAGAACCTGTGTGTTGTCGGTCGCGATGTAGCCGGGGGCGATGCCGTTCACGGTGATGCCTCGGGCCGTCCACTCGTTGGCGAGGGCCTTCACGAGGCCGGCCACGCCGGACTTCGCCGCCGCGTAGCCCGGAACGTTGATGCCGCCTTGGAAGCTCAGCAGGCTCGCGGTGAAGATGATCTTGCCGCGACCTCGCGCGAGCATCCCGTTCGCCACGGCTTGGGTGAGCACGAACTGGCTCGAGAGGTTCACCTCGAGAACGCGATCCCAGAGGGCGAGCGGATGCTCCGCAGCAGGGGCGCGCTCGATGGTGCCGGCGTTGTTCACCAGGATGTCGATGCGGCGCTCGCGCAGCTCGTCGCCGAGGGCGACGACGGCGTCGCGGTCGGCGAAGTCGACGGCGCGCGCCTCGAAGCTGCGCCCGTGCGACGCGACGATGGCGCCGATGGCGCTGCCCTCCTCCTCGATGGTGGCGCTCACGCCGATGATGTCGGCCCCCGCCTCGGCCAGCGCCGACGCCATGCCGAAGCCGATGCCGCGCTTGGCGCCGGTGACGACGGCGGTGGTTCCGGTGAGGTCGAAGAGGGCGCTCATGCGGACTGCCCTGCCTGCACGTCGACGAGCACCTTCATCGCCCGGCCGCCCTGCAGGTCGTCGAAGGCCGCACGTGTCTCGGAGAGCGGCACGATCTTGGAGATCAGCACGGCGCTCGGGATGGTGCCGTCGGCGACGAGCTCGACCGCACGCTCGAAGTCGGTGCGCTGGTACACGCGTGCACCGAGCAGGCGCAGTTCCCGCCAGAACACCCGCTGCAGGTCGATCTCGCGGGGCGTCGGGTGAATGGCGACCACGACGATGGTGCCGCGCACCTTGGCGAGGGCCGTGGCGCCGAGAACGGCGGCGGCAGCACCCGAGACCTCGAACACCACGTCGGCTCCTGCGCCCTGGGTCCAGTCCTCCACCCAGGCGACCTGGTCGGTCTCGCGCGGGTCGAGTGTGGCGAAGCCCAGAGCCTCGATCAGGGCGCGACGGTTCGGGTCGAGCTCGACCACGGCCACGTCGGCGCCGAAAGCCCGGGCCACCGTGGCGATGAGCACGCCGATCGGACCGCCGCCGATGACGACGGCCTTCTCTCCGGGCGCGATCTCCGAGCGGCGCACGTCGTGCACGGCGACGGCGACGGGTTCGACGAGGGCGGCGGCGTCGAGCGCGATGCCTGCGGGGAGTGCCACGAGGGTGGCGGCCGGCACGTTCCAGAGCGCCTGCAGAGCGCCAGGGGAGTCGATGCCGATGAAATCGAGGTTCTGGCAGATGTGTTCGTTTCCGGCGAGGCAGGCCGGGCAGGTGCCGTCCCAGTCCAGCGGCATGACCGTGACGGCGTCGCCGACGCTCCAGCCGTCGACACCGGCCCCGACGGCCGCGATCGTGCCGCTCATCTCGTGGCCGAACACCAGCGGCTTCTGAACGCGGGCGTCCATGTTGCCGTGCAGGATGTGCAGGTCGGTGCCGCACAGCCCCACGTACGCGACGCGGATCTGCACCTGCCCTGCGTCGGGTGCCTGCGGTTCCGCTTCGGCGATGGCGATCGTGGAATCGCCTGTGTACGCGGCGGTCAACATTGAGCCTCCTGGCAGTGATCTGATGAATCGAGCAGATCCCGCGTGCCTTCTGGCCCGGCGGCATCCTCGATGTCGGGAGATTCACCCAATCAATTGGGCGAGTACGTCTTGATTATCGCAGAGAAATGGCCTTTTGGAGCCAATTGATCTAATCTTTAGACGCACCCTTGCCCGTCGTTGTGGAGGTTCCTCGATGTTGAGTCGCACGTTGAGGTCGGCCCTGCCCGTCACCGAACTCGGGATGGGTGCGGCCCAGCTCGGCAACCTCTATCGGGAGACGACGGATGCCGAGGCCAGCGCCGCGGTCGATGCGGCGTGGGATGCCGGCATCCGCTACTTCGACACGGCGCCGCACTACGGACTGGGCCTCTCGGAACGCCGCCTCGGCGCGGCCCTCGCCGATCGCCCGCGGGACGAGTACGTGCTGTCGACGAAGGTGGGGCGCCTCCTCGTGCCGAGCGGGTACCCGGAGGGCACCATGGACGACGGCGGTTTCGCCGTGCCTGCGACGCTCCGCCGCGAGTGGGACCTGAGCCGCGACGGCATCCGTCGCTCGGTGCACGAGAGCCTCGAGCGGCTCGGTCTCGACAGCATCGACATCGCCTACCTGCACGACCCCGACGATCACGGGGCGGAGGCCCACGCCGAGGCCATCCCGGCGCTCATCGAGCTGCGTGAGGAGGGAGTGGTGCGCGCCGTCGGCGCCGGCATGAACCAGTCGGCGATGCCGGCCGAGTTCGTGCGCCGCCACGACGTCGACGTGATCATGCTGGCCGGCCGCTACACCCTGCTCGAGCAGGGTGCTCTCGACGAGCTGCTCCCGCTCGCCGAGGAGCGCGGCATCGGGATCGTGGCCGCCGCCGTCTACAACTCCGGGCTGCTGTCGCGTCCGCGTCCGCCCGCCGACGCCCTGTACGACTATGCCCCGGCTCCGGCCGAGCTGATCGCGAAGGCCAACGCCATCGCCGACATCTGCGAGGAGTTCGGCATCACCCTGCCCGAGGCGGCCATCGCCTACCCGCTGCGGCATCCGGCCGTCGTTTCGGTCGTCGTCGGAATGCGCACCGCCGATCAGGTGCGCGGAACGGCCGAGCGCTACGAGCGCGAGATCCCGGAAGAGTTCTGGGTGGCGCTCGATGACCGCGGCCTGGTGCGTCGTGGCTGAGCGGTCAGCCTGCGCCACCGCCGGCTTCCTCAGCGGCATCCGTCTCGCCGAAGTGCATCGCGGTGGACTCCTCGACTCCGAGCACGTGCACCGACATGCGGATGCGCGCACGATCGGGATCGCGGGCGATCAGGGCGTCGAGGATGGCACGGTGCTCGCGCTGGGTCTCGCGCACGGCGCCGTGCTCGTGGATGGCGCGCCACAGCCGGGCTCGGGCCGTGCGACCGACGAGAGCCTCGATGATGGCCGCGAACGCCGGGTTGCCGCTGGCGTGCGCGATGAGGCGGTGGAAGTCGGTGTCGACGTCGATGGTGGCCTCGAGGTCGATGCCCGGCTCGTCGGCGAGCAGCGCGTCGCCCCGGTCGAGGATGCGCCCGGCGGCCTCGAGATCGGCATCGCTCATGTTCAGGGCGGCGTGGGCCGCCGCCTCCGGCTCGAGGACGCGGCGAACCCCGAGCAGGTGCACGCTGTTCTCGGGCGACTGCAGGTCGGCCAGAAAGCCGAGCGGCTCGAACAGCTGGCTGGGCCCGAGATCGGTGACGTAGGTGCCGTCGCCCTGCCGGGTCTCGAGCACGCCCAGCACCACGAGAGCACGCACACCCTCGCGCAGCGATCCGCGCGAGACGCCGAGCATGGCGCACAGGTCCTTCTCGACCGGGAGCCTGGCTCCGGCGACGAGGCGACCGCTGGTGAGCATCTCGCGGATGCCGTCGATCACCACGTTCGACTGCGAACGCGGCGTCTCGCCGTCTGCGGTACGTGTGGCCATGGGCACATCCTAGGCTGGCGCCGCGTGGTGCGCCGACAGTCATCAGATCTTTGGGGAGGGAGCGCCCGTGAGCGTCATCATCGATTCGCACCAGCACGTCTGGGATCTGAACCGGGCCGAGTACGCGTGGTTGGGGCCGGATGCCGGCATCCTGCATCGTTCGATCCCGATGGAGGAGGTTCTCCCGTCGTTCGCCGCAGCCGGGATCACCGGAAGCGTCCTGGTGCAGTCGGCCGACAACGACGAGGACACCGAGTACATGCTCGAGGTCGCGCGGCGCTCGCCGCAGGTGCTCGGGGTCGTCGGCTACGTTCCGCTGCACGAGCCCGACCGGGCGGTCGAGCGTCTTGCCGAACTGCAGGGTGAGCCGCTGTTCTGCGGGGTGCGCAACCTCATCCACGACCGCAGCGACCCGAACTGGCTGCTGCGCGACGACGTCGACGCGACCCTCGGCCTGCTCGAGGAGGCGGGAGTGCCGTTCGACGTCGTGGGCGTGCTGCCGGAGCACCTGCAGGCCGTGATCGCGATCTCGGAGCGGCATCCGCGGCTCCGCATGGTGCTCGATCACCTCAACAAGCCGCCGATCGGCGCTGCCGCCGACGAGCCGTGGCGGTCGCTTCTCGCCCGGGCAGCCGAGAACCCCCTCGTCTTCGGCAAGGTCTCCGGCCTCTACTCCGCCGTCGGCGACCCGGCCGACTGGACCGTCGACGGCATCCGCCCGATCTTCGATCACGCCCTCGCGGTGTTCGGCCCCGATCGCCTGCTGTACGGCGGCGACTGGCCGGTCTCGCTCATCGCCGGCGGCTACGCCACGGTGTTCGCCGGCATCACCGAGCTGCTCGCCGATCTCGACGAGAGCGAACGGGCGCGCATCCTCGCCGGCACCGCCGCCGACGTCTACTCCCTCGACCTCGCACTCCCAGGCTCCAGCACCACCCCAGCCACCGACCTCCAGGAGGAGACCTCGTGACCACCAGCACTCCCATCAGCCTCGCCCGCCTCGGGGAGGCGGGCTCCGAGATCCCCGTCGTGCAGGTCGACGGCCGCACCCTCGACGCCCGCAGCATCACGAACGACTTCGATGGCGCGTTCCTCGCGGCCGACGGCATCGCCCGCCTGCGCGCGGCACTCGACGAGCTGCCCGAACTCGAGGCCGCTGCCGACCGGCGCGTCGGCGCCCCCATTGCCCGCCCGGGCAAGATCGTCTGCATCGGCCTCAACTACCGCGACCACGCCGAGGAGACCGGGGCGGCCCTCCCGGCCGAGCCCGTGATCTTCATGAAGGACGCGACGACCCTGGTCGGCCCCTTCGACGACGTGCTCATCCCGCGCGGATCGGTGAAGACCGACTGGGAGGTGGAGCTCGGCGTCGTGATCGGCACGACTGCCCGCTACCTGGACTCGCCCGATGACGCTCTCGCCCACGTGGCCGGATACGCGGTCTCGCACGACGTGTCGGAGCGCGAGTTCCAGCTCGAGCGCGGAGGCCAGTGGGACAAGGGCAAGAGCTGCGAGACGTTCAACCCGTTCGGCCCCGAGCTCGTCCCGGCCGATCAGGTCGGCGACCCGCAGGCGCTCGGCCTCCGGCTCAGCGTGAACGGCACGATCCGACAGGACGGCACCACCGCCAACATGCTCTTCTCCGTGGCGCACGTCATCTGGTACGTGAGCCAGTTCATGGTGCTGCATCCGGGAGACGTCATCAACACGGGCACCCCGGCCGGGGTCGCCCTCGGCATCGAGGGCAATCCCTACCTGCGTGCCGGCGACGTGGTCGAGCTCGAGATCGACGGTCTCGGCAGCGCACGACAGACGCTGGTGCAGGCATGAGCGCCGCAGGAGTGGGCGCCGCGGAGTTCGACGGCCTCGTCGCCCTCGTGACGGGCGGTGCCTCGGGCATCGGCCTGGCGACCGCGCAGACGCTCGCCGCCCGGGGAGCCCGCGTGGCCGTGCTCGACCGCGCCATCGACGGGCTGCCCGAGCCGCTGCACGGCTTCGTCGCCGACGTGTCGGACCGCGACTCGGTGAATCTGGCCGTCGCGGCCATCGCCGACACCCTGGGCGGCATCGACATCGTCGTGAACAACGCCGGTATCAGTGCCGTCGGCACCGTCGAGGAGAACGACGACGCCGAGTGGGCGCGCGTGCTCGACATCAACGTGGTCGGCATGGCGCGTGTGACCGCCGCCGCCCTGCCCTTCCTGCGGGCGTCGGATGCCGCTGCAATCGTGAACCTATGCTCCATCGCCGCGCTCAACGGCCTCCCGCAGCGCGCCCTCTATGCGGCGTCCAAGGGCGCCGTGCTCGCCCTGACGTACGCGATGGCCACGGATCACGTCAGTGACGGCATCCGTGTGAACTGCGTCAGCCCCGGCACCGTCGCGACTCCCTTCGTCGATCGGATGCTGGCGGGCTTCGCCGATCCGGCCGCGGAGCGAGCCGCCCTCGACGCCCGGCAGGCGACCGGCCGCATGGTGGAGCCGGTCGAGGTGGCGGCCGCGATCGCCTACCTCGCCAGCCCGCTCTCGGGCTCGACGACGGGCACGGCGCTCGAGGTCGACGGCGGCGTCACGCACCTGCGCGTGCGGGCCGCGGCGGCACGCTCGTGAAGCGGCTCGCCTCCGTCATCGGTATGCCGCCCGAGAACGTCGAGGAGTACGAGCGCCTGCACGCCGCCGTGTGGCCCGCGGTGCTCGACAGGCTCACCCGCAGCAATGTCACGAACTACTCGATCTACCGTCACGGCGACGTGCTGTTCTCCTACATGGAGTACATCGGCGACGACTTCGAGGCCGACATGGCCGCGATCGCCGCCGACCCCGCGACGCAGGAGTGGTGGGCCGTGTGCGAGCCGCTGCAGCGACCGTTCGCCGATCGCGCCGAGGGCGAGTGGTGGAAGGACATCCCGGAGGTCTTCCACCTCGACTGACGCTCACGGCGAGCCCGACCGAGTCGCCGCGGGTCCCGCGCGGGTCCCGCGCGGGTCCTGCCGGGGTCCCGCCGACCCCGCTCACCCGGGGAATCGCGGGCGGCGTGGGCCCGCGGCATCCGGAACCCACGGTGTCAGCGGAAGACGCACGCGAAACATGACGTACACGGGAAGGCCGTAGTCTCGGCGAGTGACTTTCATCTCGACGCCCCTGGAAGAACCCGGCCGCGACGTGGTGCGAGGTGGTGTTGCCGACGCTCTGCGCTCCGACGTGAGCCTGCTCGGCAGCCTGCTCGGCCGCATCCTCACCGAGGCCGGCGGACCGGAACTGCTGCACGACGTCGAGAGCCTGCGCGGCCTCGCGATCGAGGCCTACGAGGGCGACGGCCGCGTCTCCATCGAGGCTGCCGAAGAGCTCGTCGAGTCGTTCACCCCCACTCGCGCCGAGCAGGTGGCTCGGGCGTTCACCGTCTACTTCCACCTCGTCAACCTCGCCGAGGAGCACCACCGTGTGCGCGTTCTGCGTTCGCGTGACACGTCGAAGACGGATGCCGCCAGCGACACCCTTCCCGGGGCCCTCGCCCGCCTCGTCGACGAGGTCGGCGCCGACGAGGCCGCTGCCCGCCTGCAGGGACTGCGCTTCCACCCCGTGCTGACCGCGCACCCGACCGAGGCGCGGCGCCGGGCCGTGGCATCCGCCATCCGCCGCATCTCGGAGCAGCTCGACCGCCACGACGTGGTGCGTCCCGACAGCTCGGCGGCCATCGAGGTGCACCGCCGGATGCTCGAGGAGATCGACACCCTGTGGCGCACGTCGCCGATTCGCACGACGCGTCCGACGCCGCTCGACGAGGTGCGCACGGCGATGAGCATCTTCGACCAGACGCTGTTCGAGGTCGTCCCGCGGGTCTACCGCATGCTCGATGACGCGCTGCAGCCCGACGCCGCGGGGGTCGCGCCCGCTGCAGCACCGGCGTTCATGCGCCTCGGTACCTGGATCGGCGGCGATCGCGACGGCAACCCGTTCGTCACGGCCGACACCACGCTCGAGGCCGCCCGCATCGCGTCGGAGCACGTGCTGTTCGGGCTGGAACGTGCGGCCACCCGCATCGGCCGCACGCTCACGATCGACTCCAGTGACACGCCGGCATCCGCAGAACTGAAGGCACTGTGGGAGCGCCAGAGCGACCTGGCCGCTGCCGTGGCATCGCAGATCGGAACGCGTGCGCCGCACGAGCCGCATCGCCGCGTGCTGCTCGTCGTGGCGTCGCGCATCGCCGCGACGCGCACGGGCGACGAGGCACTCGCCTACAGCGGACCCGAGGAGCTGATCGCAGAGCTGCGGGTCATCCAGAGCTCGCTCAGTGCCGGCGGCGCTCGCCGCAGCGCCTACGGGGAGCTGCAGGCGCTGGTGTGGCAGGTGCAGACCTTCGGGTTCCACCTCGCCGAGCTCGAGGTGCGCCAGCACTCCAAGGTGCACCGCGAGACTCTGGCCGAGGTGCGCGCCGGCGGCGAGCTGGGCGAGATGAGCCAGGAGGTGCTCGCCGTCTTCCGCACCATCAAGACGTTGCAGGACACCTACGGCGTGAACGCCTCGCGCCGCTACATCGTCTCGTTCACCCAGAGTGCGGAGGATCTCGCCACCGTCTACGAGCTGGCGGATGCCGCCCTCGGGGCCGACGCCCCGGTGCTCGACGCCGTTCCACTGTTCGAGACCTTCGCCGACCTCGAGGCCTCGGTCGACATCCTGAACGGCATGCTCGAACTCCCGGCCGTGCAGGCCCGCCTCGTCGCGACGGGTCGCAAGGTCGAGGTGATGCTCGGCTACTCCGACTCGTCGAAGGACGTCGGACCCGTGGCGGCAGCCCTCGCCCTCGACACCGCCCAAGCGCGCATCTCGGACTGGGCCGCCGAGAACGACATCGTGCTCACCCTGTTCCACGGCCGCGGCGGAGCCCTGGGGCGCGGAGGGGGACCGGCCAACGAGGCCGTGATGGCCCAGCCTCCCGGATCGGTCGACGGACGCTTCAAGCTGACCGAGCAGGGCGAGGTCATCTTCGCGCAGTACGGCGACCAGTCCATCGCCGAGCGCCATATCGAGCAGATGGCCTCCGCCGCGCTCCTGGCATCGGCGCCGGCGAACGAGGAGGCCAACAGGGTGGCCGCGGCGGAGTTCCGCTCGCTCGCCGACCGCCTCGACGAGACCTCGCGCGGACGCTTCTTCGAGCTCGTGAAGGCCGACGGCTTCGCGCCCTGGTTCGCCCAGGTCACCCCCATGGAGGAGATCGGGTTGCTGGCCCTCGGGTCGCGCCCGGCCCGCCGCGGACTCTCGGTGGAGTCGCTCGAAGACCTGCGGGCCATTCCGTGGGTGTTCTCGTGGACCCAGGCGCGCATCAACCTCACCGGCTGGTTCGGTCTCGGCACGGCTCTGAAGGCCGTCGGCGACATCGACGAGCTGCGGGCCGCGTACGCGCGCTGGCCGCTGTTCGCCGCGATGATCGACAACGTCGAGATGTCTCTGGCGAAGACGGATGTGCGCCTTGCCGAGCGCTATCTCGCCCTGGGCTCCCGCGACGACCTGCGCGATCTCGTCCTCGACGAGATGGCTCTCACCCGCGAATGGGTGCTGCGCACGAGTGGCAACTCCGAGCTGCTGGAGCGCCGTCCGGTGCTGCAGCGCGCCGTGCGCCTGCGCAGCCCGTACGTCGACGCGCTCTCCCTGCTTCAGCTGCGGGCGTTGCGCGCCCTGCGATCGGCTGAGGGGTCGGATGCCGCAGCCGAACCTCTGCGATTGCTGCTCTTCACGGTCAACGGCGTCGCCGCCGGACTGCAGAACACCGGCTAGGAGCCGGAGGCGGCAGGGTCGGTGCCGCGGCTGGCGCGGATGGCGTGCGCCCGTGCCTCCTGTCGCGACCGGCCGATGAGCACGAGCGCGAGGAACGGGCTCGCGGTGACGAACGCCGCGAACGACGTGAACACGAGCGTGCTGAACGTGAACGGCGCCGAGATGATCGCCGAGGCGATGAACGCCAGCACCACGACGCCGGCCAGCGCCACGCCCACGCGGCCGAGCCAGGCCACGCCTGTCGCGGCATACCCCGCGCACGACGCCACGGCGAGCAGGCAGACGAGCTCGGCCACGAGCATCACCGGCAGGAACCAGTCCGAGTGCGGCGGAATGCCGAAGCTGCCGGGGGAGAGGCCCACGGCGTTGCTGGAGAACACCAGGGCCACCAGCGCCGCGATGACGATCACGACCCCCCGCACGACGGCCCGTTGCCGCCTCGTGGCCTCTCGCGTGGCATGGTCGGGCCGCGTCATCCAGACTCCGTCATCGCCCGCACCGGGCGGTCCGTAGTCGCCTGAAGCCGGCGCGCGGTGCGAGGTTCCCGAGGCGCGAGGGGCGGGGTTGTCGTCGACGTGCGGAGGCCGGGTGGCCGAGGAGGCTCCGGATGCCGCCGGCCCGCGTCCGGGCCCTGGTCCACCTCCGCGTCCGCCGTACAGCCGGAGCACCTCGTACGCCTCGGTCAGGCTGATGAAGCGGGCGGCGGCATCACTCTGCTGCTTCGGTGTTCCGCCGGCGAAGCGATCGGGGTGCGCGAGCCGGGCCCGCGCGTTGTACGCGGCGCGGATCTCGGTCGGGGTCGCCGTGGGCGAGACGCCCAGGATCGCCGCCGCCCGCTCGGGAGTCATGGCGCCGTGGTACTGCGTGCTCGCCATTCGTCCACGCTCCCTTCGCGCCCGGAACCTCTCCAGTCTGCGGCATCCGGCGCCTCGAACGGCAGGGGACGACGTCCGAGAGGCGCGCGCCCTCAGGCGCTGACGAGCAGCCGAGCCACGGAGTCGAGCGCTCCCGGCACGAGCGCGAAGTACGCCCAGGTGCCGCGCTGCGTTCGGCTGAGGAACCCGGCGTCGACGAGCACCTTGAGGTGATGCGACACCGTCGGCTGGCTGAGTCCGACAGGCTCGGTCAGGTCGCAGGCGCAGGCCTCCTGGCCCTCGGATGCCGCCACGATCGAGATCAGCCGCAGCCGAGTCGGATCGGCCAGGGCCTTGAGCGATCGCGCGAGGTCATCGGCGTTGGCCGCGGTCAGGGTCTCGCGAGTGAGGGGTGAGCAGCACGCAGTGACGTCCGTCACCGGGAGGAGGCTGATCGTCTGCGACATACCGCGAGTCTAGAGGATATTGACATTCATCGATATAGAGCGGGATACTTCATATCGACAGCCATCGATATAGCCCTGCTGCTCGAACCGTCCGATCCAGGAGATGCCATGACCCTGCTCGACCTCACGCCGACCGTGCGGCGGTCACCGCGGCTCGACGGCCTGCCGGTCGCCATCATCGGCGCCGGACCGATCGGCCTGGCGGCGGCAGCGCACCTGGTCGAGCGCGGCATCGATTTCGTGATCTTCGAGAGTGGTCCGGCGCCGGCGGCGAGCATCGCGTCGTGGCGGCACATCCGCCTCTTCTCGCCGTGGGAGCACCTCGTCGATCCCGCGGCCCGGCGTCTCCTGGAGGCGACCGGCTGGACCTCGCCGGCCGCCGGCGTCGCGCCCTACGCCGGCGACCTCGTCGACGAGTACCTGTCGCCGCTCGCCGCGCTCGAGCCGATCGCCTCGCGCCTCCGCACCGATACGACGGTGCTGTCGGTCTCGCGGGAGGGGATGGACCGCACCCGCTCGCTCGGCCGCGCCGGTACGCCGTTCGTCCTGCGACTCGCGACGGCAGGCGGCGTCTCGGAGCTGACGGCTCGAGCTGTCATCGATGCATCCGGAACCTACGAGCACCCGAACAGCCTGGGTTCGAGCGGTCTCGACCCCCTGGGCTACGACACCGTGCGCACCTCCATCAGTGCCGCCCTCCCCGACGTACTCGGCCGGGAGCGGTCGCGCTTCGCCGGGCGCCACACCGTCGTGGTCGGCGCGGGCCACTCGGCCGCGAACACGGTCATCGACCTCGCCCGGCTCGCACGCGAGGAGGCCGGCACCCGGGTGACCTGGCTCATCCGTAATCCTGCAGCGGCGAGGGTGTCGACATCGGATGCCGACGGCCTGCCCGGCCGCGCCTCGCTGGGTCAGCGCGTCGAACGCCTCATCGCAGCCGGTGCGCTCGATCGCGTCGAGAGCTTCGAGATCGTGCGCCTGGCGGCGACGGATGCCGGTGTCGCGATCACTGGACGTCGCCCCGACGGCGAGACCACCCTTCTCGCCGACGTGGTCGTGAACGCGACGGGATTCCGGCCGAACCTCGACATGCTGCGCGAGATCCGCCTCGACCTCGACGAGATCGTCGAGGCGCCCCGCCGCCTGGCGCCCCTCATCGACCCGAATGTGCACAGCTGCGGCACCGTCGAGCCGCACGGCTTCGCCGAGCTCCAGCAGCCGGAGCCGAACTTCTTCCTCGCCGGCATGAAGAGCTATGGCCGCGCGCCCACCTTCCTGCTCGCGACGGGCCACGAGCAGGTGCGCTCCATCGCGGCCTGGCTCGACGGCGACCTGGCGGAGGCATCGCGCGTGCACCTTCAGCTACCGGCAACCGGGGTGTGTTCCACTGGGATGCCGGCCGACTCCTCCTCCGAATCTTCGCGTGACGCATCCGCATCCTGCTGCTCCTGACCCCTCACATCCGATCGAAAGCGAACCCCCACCGTGACCACCACCCCCTCCGTGCTCTTCGTCTGCGTGCACAACGCCGGTCGCTCGCAGATGGCCGCCGGCTACATGTCGGCGCTGTCGGGCGGTCGCGTCGAGGTGCTCTCGGCCGGATCGGAACCCAAGGACCAGATCAACCCGATCGCCGTGCAGGCCATGGCCGAGGAGGGCATCGACATCGCGAACAACGTGCCGAAGATCCTGACGACGGATGCCGTGCGAGACTCCGACGTCGTGATCACGATGGGCTGCGGCGACACCTGCCCGATCTTCCCGGGCAAGAGGTACGAGGACTGGGAGCTCGACGACCCGGCCGGCCAGTCGATCGAGGCCGTGCGCCCGATCCGCGACGACATCAAGGCCCGCATCCGGACCCTGCTCGGAGAGCTGCTGCCCGACCTGGCCTGAGCCGCCGCCGCACGCCGCACGCCCGTCGCCGCGCAATCGAGGATGGATCCGGTCGATGAGGCTGGATTCGCCCGATCGCGCCCGCTGGAGTGGAATGAGCCTGAGCTGTGGCGAGCGGAGGCCGCCGCCGGCGAGACGCGCTCGCGCAACCCGTAGCGCTCCCACCCCCGCGCCGGGAAGGATGGCGGGATGGACCCCGTCGAAGCCCTCGAGGAGATCGCGTTCAGGCTCGAGCGCGAGCTCGCCTCCCGCTACAAGTCGAAGGCGTTCCGCAAGGCCGCCGGCATCATCGAGCCGTTGGGCGCCGCCGAGGTCGCGGCGCAGGTGGCCGACGGCCGGCTGAAGCGCACGGCCGGCATCGGCGCGACGACCTATGCCGTCATCGAGCAGGCGACCGATGGCCGAGTGCCCGACTATCTCGCCGACCTGCGCGAGCGCGACGCGGCGACGGATGCGCCTCCGGGGTCGCTCCGCACCAAGCTGTGCGGAGACCTGCACAGCCACACCGAGTGGTCGGACGGAACGACGAGCATCGAGACGATGGCCCGTGCCGCGGAGGCGCTCGGGCACGAGTACCTCGTGATCAGCGACCACTCGCCGAACCTCAAGGTGGCCCGCGGCCTCACGGCGGAGCGGCTCGCCGAGCAACTGGAGATCATCGAGGCGCTCGATGTTCATGGCAGCGGCATCCGTCTGCTCACCGGAATCGAGGTCGACATCCTCGTCGACGGAACCCTCGACCAGACGCCCGAGATGCTCGGCCAGCTCGACGTCGTCGTCGCCTCGGTGCATTCGAAGCTGCGGGCGGATGCCGCCACGATGACGAGACGGATGCTGGGCGGCGTCACGAACCCGCGCACGAACGTGCTCGGCCACTGCACCGGGCGGCTCGTGCAGGGCTCGCGCGGAACCCGGCCGCAGTCCGAGTTCGACGCCCGGCGCGTGTTCGAGGCGTGCGCCGAGAACTCGGTGGCGGTGGAGATCAACTCGCGGCCGGAGCGGCAGGACCCGCCCGACGACCTGATCGCCCTGGCGTTGGAGATCGGCTGCCTGTTCAGCGTCGACAGCGATGCGCATGCGCCCGGGCAGCTCGGGCTGCTCGACTTGGGAGCGGCGCGGGCGGAGACGGCCGGGGTTCCGGCTGATCGCGTGGTGAACACCTGGCCGGTGGAGAAGCTGCTGGAGTGGGCGCGGCCCGCCTCGCGCTGAGGACGCCCGGTCGCCGAAGTGGCCGCGCACCCGCGCCCGCACCCTGCACCTATCGGTGGACCCCGAACGCGCGTACGGTCGTGCCATGAGCAACCTCATCGAGAGACTGGCTGAATCCGTGCCCGGCTGGGGTGCGCGACTGGCGTACGGCGACAAGACCACGCTCGACGGGTACGAGATCCTGCCGGTCGCTGTGGTCGTCTTCGGCTTCGGCGGTGGCGAGGGGTCCGGCGACATCCCGGATGCCGACAAGCGGGGCGAGGGCAGCGGCGGCGGCGGAGGCGGGTACGCACTGCCGATCGGCGCGTACGTCGGCGGACCCGACGGGCCGACGTTCCGGCCGAACCCGATCGCCATGATGGCCGTCGCGATTCCGCTGGTCTCGGCGATCGGGCTGGCGCTGGCTCGCCTCAGCCGCAGAACCGACTGAGGCTGGGCCGGAACGGGCTCAGCCCGGCCCGGCCCCTGCCCGCCGCGCCATCCGTTCGCCCATCCGTTCGCCCTGCCGCTCCGAACACTCTCTAGCGGGTGATCTGTCTCCCGCGACGAGCGGATGCGGAGACCGACATGGCGAACGACAAGCGCCACCCCCGGAAGCGATTCTGGGCCTGGAGCGCGCTCGCCGGTCTCGTGAGCGCCGCGGCCTTCCTGGCTTCCGCCGAACTCGTGGCCCTCATCTTCGCTCGCGAGGGCAGCCCCATCCTGGCCGTCGGGTCGTTCGTGATCGACATCGTTCCGCGCTGGGCCAAGGAATTCGCCATCGAGACCTTCGGCGCCAACGACAAGCTCTTCCTCCTGCTCGGCCTCGCCTTCGGGGTGGCCGTTGCCGCGGCCGTCGCCGGTGTGCTGCAGTTCCTGCGTCCACCCCTCGGCGTCATCGCGTTCGGCCTCGCCGGCGTGCTCTCGACAGCGGCCATCGTCACCCGCGCCGGCGCCACGGCTCTCGCCTGGCTGCCGCCGGTCGTCGGCACCATCGTGGGCTCCCTCCTCCTCTGGCTGCTCGTGACCAAGCTCCGCTCGTGGCGCGACGACGTGGTGGCGTCGCGCCGCGATGCGGTTTCGGTGACGGATGCCGCCGGCGTCGGCGCCGCGTCATCCGGTGGCCCTGCGGCATCCGGAGCAGCATCCGCGAACCCGGCGACCCCCGCACAGAAGGCTCCGCTCGATCGCCGCAGCTTCTTCCGCCTGCTCGGCATCACGGCGGCCGGCGCGGCGATCGTGGGCGTCGGTGCCCGCGTCGTGAACGTGACGACGGGGTCCATCGACGCCGTGCGCAAGGCGCTCAAGCTGCCTGCCGCCCAGGAGAAGGTGATGGTCCCGGATGGCGCCGACCTCGACATCCCCGGAATCTCGCCGCTGTACACCAGCAACAAGGACTTCTATCGCGTCGACACCGCCCTCACGGTGCCGAGCATCGATCCGGACGCGTGGCGTCTCACGATCGACGGCATGGTCGGGGAGAAGATCGAGCTGAGCTTCGACGATCTCGTCGGCATGGGTCTCAACGAGTACTCGATCACTCTCACCTGCGTCTCGAACGAGGTCGGCGGCGACCTGCTCGGCACGGCGAAGTGGCTCGGCATCCCCGTGCGCGATGTGCTCAGGAAGGCGGCCCCGAAATCGGGAGCCGACATGGTGCTCTCGCGCAGCATCGACGGCTTCACCGCGAGCACTCCGCTCGCCTCCCTCACCGACCCGAAGCTCGATGCCATCCTCGCGGTGGGCATGAACGGCGAGCCGCTGCCGCTCGAGCACGGCTTCCCCGTGCGCATGGTGGTGCCCGGCCTCTACGGCTACGTCTCGGCGACCAAGTGGCTGACCGAACTCAAGGTCACCACCTTCGCCAAGGACGAGGCGTACTGGACCCCGCGCGGATACAGCGCGAAGGCTCCGATCAAGTTCTCGTCGCGCATCGACACCCCTCGTCTCGACAAGGCCATCGATGCCGGACCGGTCAAGGTCGCCGGGGTGGCCTGGGCCCAGACCGTGGGCATCAAGCAGGTCGACGTGAAGATCGACGACAACGACTGGCAGGCGGCCAAGCTGTCGGTGCCGGTCAACGTCGACACCTGGGTGCAGTGGTACGTCGACTGGGAGGCGACCCCCGGCACGCATTACGTGACGGTGCGGGCGACCGACAAGAACGGCAAGCAGCAGGTCGAGGAGCGCGCCCCCATCGCCCCCGATGGCTCGAGCGGCCTGCAGAAGACCCTGATCAGGGTGAACTAGGTCGAACTCCGAGATTGATGCCGCGAGGAGGCGACGACGATGACGAAGCGGATCTCAGCGCAGCGGCGCCAGGCCCTCGGCCAGCGTCTGCAGCTCATCGAGCTCCTTGCGGATGATCGCCGACTCCTTCTCCTGCGCGATGAAGACGCCGTCGACGACCTGCGTGCCGCCGAAGGTCAGCTCGACGTTCGCGCCGACACGGATCATGCCGAGGCTGGCCAGCACCGGAAGCAGGGCGACTACACCACGGGTGCCTGAGGAGACCCCGCCGTAGCTCACGAAACCGACCGGCTTCCGCCACCACTCCTGGTTGAGGAAGTCGATCGCGTTCTTGAGCGCGGGGGAGAAGCTGTAGTTGTACTCCGGCGTGACGAAGAGGAAGGCATCCGCTGCGTCCACCCGCTCGCTCCAGGCGATCGTGTGCGGCTTCGTGTACTGCCGCAGGCGCGGGTGGTTCGGCTCGTCCATGAAGGGCAGGCCGAGCTCGAGCAGGTCGACGAGGTCGACGTCGAACCCGCCGTGCTCGATCGCCCGATCACGCACCCATTCGGCGATCGGCAACCCCACACGACCCGGGCGCACGCTGCCGACGATGATCATCACTCTGGTCATGGATCCCCCTCGAACGGATGCCTCGACACTATGCCCGCGCGGCGGAACACCGGCGCGCTGCCCACCATCCGACTCTCGACAGCCAGCTTAGGTAAGGCTAAGCTAACTCGCGTGTCCGGTCACCTCCACACCCACTCCACCGACTACCCCGTGCATGTGATGATCGCGGGTGACACCCGGGATCTGCCGGCGATCCGCGGCCTGATCGCGCGCATCCCGGATGATGCCTACGGGCAGATCTTCGTCGAGATCAGCGCGGCCATCCAGATCGAACACCTCGTCGTGCCGCCCGGCGTGGCCGTGAACTGGCTGGCCCGCGACGCGTCGCTGCGGGCGGCATCCGGCCTGCCGCCGCGGGGCAAGATGGTGCTCGCGTCGCTGCGCGGCTGGATCGCCGAGTGGCTCGACCTCGAGGAGCTCGATCACACTCACTTCATGGTGTGGATCGGCTGCGGCGACGTGCCCGAGGTCGGCAGCTTCTACAGCGAGGTCGACTCTCTGTTGCATCGGCGCACCCGGCAGGGCTGAGCCGCCCGCGGCACCTCGTGCCGCTCGTCAGCTCGTCAGCTCGTCAGGTCGTCGCGAGACGCTGCTCCAGGATCAGCGCGCGGCTGAGCTGCACCGAGCGCGCCTGGCCGGAGGCGAAGCGCAGCAGGCCGAAGGGAGCGTGCACGGTGATGGTGTCGGTGACGCGTGCCGCGGCATCCGTCGTCGCCTCGCCCGTCACCCCCGCACTCGATGCCCCGCTGCCCGATGCGCTGGTGCTCGGTCCGACCGGCTCGATCGTGTAGCGATAGCTCAGCCGCACACCGCCGGGGCTCACGACGTTGCCACCCACGACCCGACGCCGTACGTCGGACTCGTCGGCGGCGAGGGTCACGGCGATGAGGTTGTCGTAGTGCAGACCGAGGGCAGAGAAGCGCTCGACCGCCGTGTAGCCCGTGACGCCGGGCCGCCCGTCGACCGCGTGCACCTCGCGCACGGCGACGATGAGGGGAGACAGGCCGAGGTAGCTGTGCGGATCGGCGAGGTGCGCGACCACGGCGGCCGGCGGCGCGGCGACGGAGAACGAGTGGGTGAGGATGCGGCTGGGCACCGGGGTCAGACTCCGAGCAGGCCGTCGAGCGACGGATGCAGGTGCTTGGTCGTGAGCACCGTGGCGGCGTGCGCTGCCCCGGCGCGGAGGGCGGAATCGACGTCGGCACCGGCCAGGCTGGCGTCGAGCACGGCCGACATGAAGGCGTCGCCCGCTCCGTTCGTGTCGCGCACGACCACGGGAACGGCGGCGACCTCGTGGCGCTGCATCCCTCGGCCGGATGCCGACACCGCGATCGCGCCTCGCGCTCCCAGCGTGCACACCGCGAGGCTCGCCCCCGCGGCGACGGTCGCCTCGAGGAAGTCCCACGGGTCGCCTGGAAGGCGATCGGCATTGAGGAAGACGGCGTCGGCGGCCTCGAGGAACGGGCGGTGGAACTCGCTCTCGCCGTCGTAGTCGTGCAGGTCGGTCCAGATCGGAACGCCGGTGGCCCTGGCCGCCGGCAGCAGGTCGCGGCTGCGCACCGAGAGGTCGAGCACGAGGGCTGCCGCATCCGTCATCGCCGTCGTCAGCTCGTCGTCGGCTGTCGCGCCGGGGGAGGTGGGCGACGACAGGTAGAGCGAGACGCGCTCGCCGGAGCGGGTCATGAGGTTGACGTGGCGCTCGGTGGCGTCGGACTCGGGGGCGAGCAGGCGGATGCCGCCCTCGGTGAGCACGCGACGCACCCGCACGCCGTCGGGGTCGGTGCCGAGGAGGGTGTGCAGCACCACGTCGCGGCCGAGCCCGACCAGCCCGAGCGCCTTGCCGGCCGAGGTGCCGCCCAGGGTCTCGTACTCCTCGGTGGCGAACTGCATGTGCGGAACGGGCTCCGGCAGGTGGTCGAGGTAGACCAGGCGGTTCCAGGATGCCGGTCCTGAGATGAAGACGTGCTCGGCCATGCTGCCTCCCGATCGCGGCCGCCGATCGGCCACATCGAGAGTAGCGGGGCGAACGAATGCCGGCCGAGCGGATGCCGGCCCAGCGGATGCCGCTTGCGGTGCCGCGCGCCATTTCGTGGGGGTGTGCGCCACTTCAGGTGGCGCGGAACCCCCGGGAATTGGCGTGAGCCGACTCGCAGGCGCCCGGCAGGCGCGAGCCGGGCGCCGGGCTAGAGGACCGGCCCGTCGCTCTCGGTGATGTTCGCACCCTCGAAGAACGGGTCGACGCCGAGGTCCTTGTCGTTCTCCTTGCGCAGCTTCGCCTGCACCTCGGGGTCGTCGGCGAAGTCGCGGTCGTCGGGGCTGGTGTTGTCGGGGATGTTGGTGTCGGTCATGGGCGCCACGCTACTCCGGTCTGCGCGCGCATCACCGGGGGGCGTCGTTGCGGAACTGGAACTGCACCCTCGCCGATCCGTCGAGCGGGACCACCAGCGTGGTGTCGCGATTGCTCCACTCGTCGGGCACGAGGAACATCCTGTCGTCGCCGACGATGAGAAGCCGAAGCCCCCAGTAGCGGTAGCGGAACTTCTCCTCGGCGGAATCGGGCAGCTCGAGTTCGTCGACGCCGGCCTCTGTCGGCAGGAAGAGCCGCTGCTGCGTGTCGATGATGACGCTCGGCAGGCGTCCGAGGTCCCGCGCCTGTGCCTGGGCGATTCCACGGCCCGACCACTGGGCGATGGTGGCCGTGGCCCAGAACAGCGCAGCGGCGACGGCGAGCCAGAGCAGGACGATGAGCGCCAGTCGTGGGCGCGGGCGCACCGCCGCGAGTGCGTAGGCGGCGCTGCCAGCGCCCACGGCGATCACGAGAGGCGTCACGAGCGGGTAGTAGGGCCAGCCGCCGGCGAGCGGGTAGAGCAGCAGCAGGATCACCCCGACGGCGAGCACGACCAGGCCGCCCACGGCGACTCGCCGCATCCGTCGCCCGAATCCGGGGCGATCGCTGCGGCGCATGACGGCTGCGTGCATGGCGACGAGGCCGGCGCCGAGCAGCACGAACGCAAGGAGGGGAACGAGGAGGGGCTGGGGGCTGCGCATCACGTAGTCCTGGGTGCCCAGCCCGATGACGTCGACGTCGACGCCGAAGTAGTCGTACTGCGCTCGCGAGGAGACGTAGCCGAAGTAGAACAGCAGGGCTCCGATGAGGGTGGCCGGAGCGATGACGTTGCCGAGGAATCCGATCCAGCGCTCGAAGCGGGCGCCCTCAGGTTGGTCGGGTGCTGCGTCAGGTGCTGCGTCGGATCGTGTCTCGTCGGGTGGGGTCGACTGTGCCGCCATCAGTCGCCCGTGCCGGTGTCGTCGTCGGACGGGGTCTCGACGTCGGTCGGGTTCCCGTCATCGGTCCCGTCGTCGTCCTGGGGGCTGTCACCTGCGGGCGTCTCGTCGTCGGTCGTGGTGTCGCCGGGCGTGGTGTCGCCGTCGGGAGTGCCGCCCTCGGGCGGGAACTCGAGCGCGATCGCGACGTTCGGATCAGCCTGAACGCCTGCGACGAAGGCGGAGCACACCTCGGATTCGGGGTCGTCGCACTCGGCTGATCCGGCAAGGCTCACCGTGGGGCGGGCGGGTGCTTGGGGATCGAAGACCGCTCCGTTGCCGACGACGGCAAGCACGCAGTTCTGGGCTGTCGCGTCGAACGTGTAGCCGAGGCACGGCGGCGCGCCGCCGGCGCATCCGTCGACGACGTCGAAGATCGGCGGGGCGAAGGAGGCGCCGGTCACGGTGATGGCGATGCCCTCGGGTATGCCGTCTGCATTCTGTGCGATCCACCTGACGTCGATGCACTGCCGGGCAGGGTCGGCCGGATCCTGCGCCGAGCCACCGCCGATCGGCAGCTGCGGCAGCTCGATGGCGATGGCCCCGCCTCCGTTGTCGGGAGGCGGGCCCGTCGTGGCCGTGGTCGGTTCGTCGGTGGTGATCGTGGCCGACGGGGGATCGGCCTCCTGGCCGGTCGGGGTGCATCCGGCGACGACGGCGATGGTCAACGCCGCGACGGCGAGGGCACGCACTGTGCTGACGCGCATTCTGGCCTCCCGGGGAGGGGATCGGCGGCCGACGCGAGACCGGCCGTGCCGGTGGCCTCCACTATCCGCCTTCCCGCGTCGCAGGGCAATGCCGTTGTGGGCTCTTGCGCGACGGCTTGCGGCGCTCGCTGCAAGCACATACGTGCGATCACGCAAGAACTCGCCAAACAGATGACATTTCCTCACAAACTCTTGTGTGTCGGATGCCGCACTCGTAGGGTCGGCCTCATGACCGCGTGCCACCAGCACGCCGGTGCCCACCGCAGCGCACCACTTCTAGAGACGAGTCGACGATGACACGGAACGGATCCAGCTCAGCGAGCACGGCCGCAGGACGGCCGTCGGGTCGGGTGGCGGTCTCGATGGTCGTCGCGCTCATGACGACGGCGGCACTGACGGTGGCCGGAGCAGGGTCGGCGACGGCGGCTGTCGGCGGAGCGGCATCCGCCCCGCCGCCCGTCGTCACCCGTGCGGCGCTCGATCCGTCTCTGGTCGCCGGCCGGGGCGCCGCCGTCGCCTTCAGCGAGCAGGAGGCGGAGAACGCCACCACCTCGGGGTCGCTCGTGGCGGCCGACCGCACCGCCTACACGCTGGCCGCCGAGGCCTCGGGGCGCAGCGCGGTGTCCTTGACGCCCGGCCAGTACGTGGAGTTCACCCTGCCGAAGGCCGCGAACGCCATCACCGTGCGTTTCAGCCTCCCCGACTCGGCCACCGGCGGGGGCATCACGGCACCGCTGGCCGTCACGGTGAACGGCGGCTCGAAGCGCACCATGACGCTCACCTCGCAGTACTCCTGGCTGTACAACCAGTACCCGTTCACGAACGACCCGCAGGCGGGTCTGCTGCATCCCGACTGGTGGATCACCGAGTGCGCCTGCGTTCCGTCGGCGACGACGCCGACGCCGACGATCTCCACGCCCTTCCGTCCCATGCACTTCTTCGACGAGCAGCGGCTGCTCCTCGGCAAGACCTGGAAGGCGGGTGCCGTCGTGCGGCTCACGGCGCCTGTCGGGAGTGCGGCATCCGTCACCGTGATCGACCTGCTCGACAGCGAGAAGGTCGGACTTCCGCACGTGCGACTCGTGGCGGCGAACGTGCTGCTGTTCGGTGCGGATCCGCTCGGCACGAAGGACTCGGCGGCGGCATTCGACAAGGCCATCGCGTTCGCGAAGAAGCACCGGCTGAAGGTCTACGTGCCGCCCGGGGTCTACCAGGTGAACCGTCACATCATCGTCGACGCCGTCACCATCGAGGGTGCCGGCAACTGGTACACGACGATCCGCGGGAAGGAGGTCGCGTTGTCGACGCCGACGCCCGACGGATCGGTGCACACCGGCGTCGGCTTCTACGGAAAGGACGCCTCTGTCGGAGGCAGCCGCAACGTGCACCTGTCGGGCTTCGCCATCCAGGGCGACGTGCGCGAGCGCATCGACACCGACCAGGTGAACGGCATCGGCGGTGCGCTCAGCGATTCGTCGATCGACGGCCTGTACATCCAGCACACCAAGGTGGGCATCTGGCTCGACGGCCCGATGACGAACGTGTCGATCACGAACAACGTGATCGTCGACCAGATCGCCGACGGACTGAACTTCCACACCGGCGTCACGAACTCGACCGTCGCGAACAACTTCGTGCGCAACACCGGCGACGACGGTCTGGCGATGTGGTCGGAGAAGGTGGGTAACGCCGGCAACACCTTCGACCACAACACCGTGCAGACGCCGACTCTCGCCAACGGCATCGCCATCTACGGCGGAACCGACAACACCGTGTCGAACAACCTGATCGCCGATCCGATCCGCGAGGGCAGCGCCATCCAGATCGGATCGCGATTCGGGGCCGAGGCGTTCACGGGTCACCTGTGGATCACCGACAACACCACGGTGCGCGCGGGCACGTACGAGCTCAACTGGAACATCGGGCTCGGCGCCATCTGGGTCTACGCGCTCGAGAAGAACATCGACGCCGACATCCAGGTGGTGGGCGACCACTTCCTCGACAACACCTACAACGCGATCATGGTCGTGGCCGACTGGCCGGTGAAGGACCTCCACTCGGTCACGAACCTGCACTTCGCCGACATTAGGGTCGACGGCACGGGCACCTCGGTGCTGAGCGCACGTGCGATGGGGTCGGCGACGTTCGAGAACGTCGACGCCCGCAACGTGGGCGCCGTGGGCGTGAACAACTGCGGGGCGTTCAACTTCAGGCCGACCGGTTCGGAGTTCAGCCTCACCGACCTGGGCGGCAACGACGGCGGCGGCACGACGGGTCCGTGGCTGGCGCCGTGGGAGCTGCCCAACACGATCACCTGCGACGACCGCCCGCCCGTGGTGGTGCCGCCGGCACGGTCGGCCTGGTGAGGGGTTCGCGCCGGTAGCGGGCCCAGGAGTGACGTTTACAGGATCAGGACGCGGATGCTGCCCGCACAGGCCTCATCGGGGTGCTGATCCTGTGAACGTGGGCGTGGTGCAGCCTCGTCTGGCGGCGCGACACCAGCCCGCTCCGACGGGAACAGGCCCGATCAGCCTGTTCCCGGAGGAATTGGTCGATCGGGCCTGTTCTCAGGCAGTGGAACTGCTCGGGCGCTGGATCAGTACCAGCCCTGCGCCTCCGAGGTATCCCAGGCAGCGCACGGCGATCCGTAGCGACCGGCGATGTAGCCGAGTCCCCAGCTGATCTGAGTGGCGGGGTTGGTGGCCCAGTCGGCACCGGCCGACGCCATCTTGCTGGCGGGGAGGGCCTGCGGGATGCCGCCGGCACCGCTCGACGCGTTGTAGGCGTTGGCGTTCCAGCCCGATTCCTTGTCCCACAGGGGAACGAGGCATCCGAACTGGTCGTCGCCCCAGCCGTACTGCGACGCCATCATGTCGCGGGCGATGGCCTGGGCCTCGCTCGGGTTCGACGGGGCCGACGGGCGCGATCCGCTCGAGGCGGGCTCGGCCGACGCGCTGGCTTCGGCGGCTGCGGCCTCGGCGGCGGCTGCGGCAGCAGCAGCGGCTGCGGCCTCGGCGGCCGCCTTCTCTGCGGCGATGCGGTTCACCTCGGCGGTGGCGGCAGCGACAGTGTGAGCCTCGGCCGAGATGTCGTCGACCAGTTCGAACACCCGCTGGGGAGCGAGCAGTTCGTAGTGGCCGAGGGCCGCGACCTGCGTCGAGAGGGTGCTGGCGTCGGTCTTGTCCTTCGCGGCGGCGACGGTGGCCTGGGCGTTCGCGAGGGTCACGGTGGCCGACTTCGTGGCCTGGGCCTCGAGGATGCCGCCGTGAGTGCCGAGCTGCTCGGAGTGCAGTCCGGTGCTCTGGGCGAAGGCGGCGGTGGCGACGTTGCGCTCATTCTGAGCGGTTACGGCCGACTGCAGCACGAAGCCGGTTCCGACCATGCTTCCGACGGCGACGATGGCGCCGGCGGTGAGGATGGGCACACGGCCGCGGTGCCAGATGGAGGTTCGAGCGGAGGCGTTGTGCGCCCCTGACTTCGAGGCGGACGTTCGGGTTTTCGTTGAGGAGAACAGGTTGCGTATGACTTTCACTCAGCGGTTCGCGCGGCACACTGGCTGGCGCGGGCCTGAATCTTTCGTTCCTCGGGCGGGGGCGCCCGGGCGAAGTCGACAGTCTGCCCACGCACTCTGGACGAAACCTCAGGTTATCCTGTGAATGTCATCCGAATCCGGATGTCGCGGCCGCGGTGTCTGCTACCCGTGGATCCCCGGAATGGCGGGGCAGGCGGGGGTGCCGCAGGGAGTTTCACCGGCCGCCGAAAAACATGCCGGAATCGCAGGAATTCTCAGAAACAGGCCGATTCGGCCTGTTCTCGTGCAAGGGGCCTGTTCCAGCGTCTCTGTGCGGCTGTCGCTACGCAGCGGGCGACGCCGGGGCGACGGATGCAGGCCCCTCGGCCAGCGCCGGGTGGCAGGCCGTCGCGGTCATCCGTCCCTCGGGGTCGAGGCGCTCGAGCAGGGTGCCTCCGATGGCGTAGAGCTGCTCGAGTTGCTCGGGGGAGAGCGCGTCGATGACCAGTGCGCGCACGGCTTCGACGTGGCCGGGGCCTGCCTCGGCGAACAGGGCGAGACCGGCATCCGTCAGTCGTGCGTTCGTGGCCCGTCGATCCTCGGGGCACGGGAAGCGCTCGAGGAGCGAACGGTCCTCGAGCCGTCGCACGACATGCGAGAGACGGGGCAGCGTGGCGTTGGTCTGCGAGGCCAGCCTGGTCATGCGCGAGGTGAGGTCGGGGGAGTCGGCCAGCACCATGAGCACTCGATACTCGAAATGGGTGAGGCGGGCGTCGCGCAGCAGCTGGGCGTCGAGGGCACCGGGCAGTAACTCGGCGACCGCGATCAGGCGCACCCAGGCGGCCTCTTCGGCTGTCGTCATGCCGGAGGTGTCGAGGTCGCGGGTGTCGCTCATGCCCTCATTCTACGCGATTGGTTGAAGAAACAACTTAAGTGCCGTAGGGTCTTTAGTTGTTGGAACAACTTATTGAAGGAGACACCATGACCTCGGTCAGCATCATCGGAAACGGCACCATGGGCACGGCGATCGGCGCACTCGCGGCCGAGGGCGGCCACACCGTGGAGTTCATCGACCGCCAGTCCACCGCGATCGCGGGAGACATCGTCGTGCTCGCCGTTCCCTACCCCTCGGTCGCCGGCATCCTCGCCGAGCACGGAGCGGCGCTCGCCGGCAAGGTCGTCGTCGACATCACCAACCCGCTCGACTTCGCCACGTTCGACGGCCTGGTCGTTCCGGCCGACGGATCCGCGGCATCCGTCATCGCCGAAGCCCTTCCCGAGTCGACGGTGCTGAAGGCCTTCAACACCACCTTCGCGGCCACTCTCGCGGCGAAGTCGGTCGGCGGCTCGCCGGTGACCGTGCTCATCGCCGGCGACGACGACGCTGCCAAGCGCCTGCTGTCGTCGGTGCTCGCGGACGCCGGAGTCAGCGCGGTCGACGCGGGCTCACTCAAGCGTGCGCGAGAGCTCGAGGCCCTCGGCTTCCTGCAGCTCACGCTGGCCGTGCAGGAGAAGGTCAGCTGGGCAGGCGGTTTCGCGCTCGTCCCGTGACGCGCCAGGAGGAGGAGCAGGTCATCGCCGCGTAGCGACCGGCATTCCCGCCCTTGTGGCTGTCGGCGGTCCGTGGTCGGCTGGGCACATGGGCTTCGATCCGAACTTCCTCGCTGTTCCCGTTCCGTTCCCGGCTCCGGCCGCCGTCGAGTCGGAGACCGCCGCATCCGTCGAGGCCGAGTCGGCCCTGCTCGACTACGTGCACTTCACGGTCGACCTCGACCGGGAGCGCCGGCTTGCCCGCGCGACCGGTGTGAACATCGACGGATCCGCCATCGTCGACGTGCCGCGCGGCGACGACTGGCGATTCGACGAGCGCATCCCGGCCGAGTGGCAGACCGGTCCGGCGGTCTACGCGAACAATGATCTCGACCGCGGTCACCTGGTGCGTCGTCGGGATCCGGTCTGGGGGCCGGATGCCGAGACGGCCGAATCCGACACCTTCCACTTCACGAATGCCGCCCCGCAGGCCGCGCCGTTCAACCAGGGCAAGGAGCTGTGGCTGGGGCTCGAAGACCACGTCTTCGCTTTCGCGGGCGTCAACGAGCTGAAGCTCAGCGTGTTCACGGCACCGGTGCTCGGGCCCGACGATCCGCCGTATCGCGGCATCCGGATCCCGCTGCGGTTCTGGAAGGTGGTGGCGTGGGTGTCGACGACGGATGCCGGCCCCGAGCTCTTCGCCGCCGGCTTCATCCTCGACCAGTCGGCGCTGGTGCGCGACCACGAGGCCGAGCGCAGGCTGCGCGTCGCCGGGGAGCCGCCGGTGCTCGGCCCGTACCGCACCTTCCAGGTGCCGATCGCCGACATCGCGGCGGCGACGGGTCTGGAGCTCGAGGAGCTGATCGCGGCCGACCGGATGCCGCAGCCCGTCGCAGCGGGAGGCTGGCGCGAGCTCACGGAGCCGGCCGACATCCTGCTGTAGGCCGCCCCCCGAACCGCTCGCCACCTGTGGCCGCGTGACCCGATCTCGCTCGCCACCTGTGGTCGCTCCGCCCCGCTCGACCCGGCCACACGTGGCGAGCGGGGAAGTCAGTGCGACCCTCGAGCGGCCACAACCGGCGCGCTGGCGCGCCCGCGGAGAGCGAGCCGCCGCGATACCGAGGATGATGGGGCACATGGCCGAACCTCAGACCCCCCGCGTCGCCGTATACATCGACTTCGACAACATCGTCATCTCCCGCTACAACCAGATGTTCGGCAAGGCCGCCTTCACCCGCGACCGCGCCCGCACCCACGAGGTGGTCTCCGGCGGAACCGACGAGGTCTCCGGTCGCCTGCAGCAGGCCAAGGTCGACGTCGGCGCCGTCATCGACTACGCCTCCTCCTTCGGCTCCATCGTGGTCAGCCGCGCCTATGCCGACTGGTCGCAGCGCGTGAACGCGGCGTACCAGAAGCAGCTCATCGACCGTGCGATCGACCTCACCCAGATGTTCACCACGACTCTCGCCGGTAAGAACGGTGCCGACATCCGTCTCGCCGTCGACGTGGTCGAAGACCTCTTCCGCCTGCCCGACGTGACCCACGTGGTGATCGTCGCCGGCGACTCCGACTACATCGCCCTCGCGCAGCGCGCCCGCCGTCTCGGCCGCCACGTCATCGGAATCGGCGTCGCCGGTGCCACCAGCCGCGCACTCATGGCCGCCTGCGACGAGTTCTCGGACTACGACGACCTGCCCGGCATCGAGCGCTGGGTCGCCCCGCCCCGAGTGGCTGCCGCCCCTGCCGCCGCTGCTGCTCCGGCTGAGGCTCCGGCGACCGATGCCGCTCCGGCCGCTCCCGCCACGAAGGCGAAGGCCGGGTCCCGTCGGGCGAAGTCGACGGATGCCGCAGCCAAGTCCGAGGCATCCGCCCCCGCAGTCGATGCGGCATCCGCAGCCCCCGAGAGCGGACCGAAGCGCAAGCCGACGACGATCCCCGAGTTCTCGCACCCGCTCGAGCCGCTCGACTCGGCGCTCGACGAGGACGTCGAGGAGGCGCCCGTCGACCCGGCCACGACCCAGAAGGCGGCGACCGACCTGCTCGTGCGCGCGCTGCGCCTGGTGCACACGCGCTCGAACGACGAGGAGTGGGCGTTCACCTCGGAGGTGAAGAACCAGATGATCCGCATGGATCCGGCGTTCAAGGAGAAGCCCCTGGGCTTCAAGTCGTTCTCCGACTTCATCGCCTCGCGCTCGGACGTGGTCGAGGTCAACGAGAAGGCCGCGCCGAACACCCGTCGCCTGCGCCTGAAGGCCTGACCGGCTGACCGGGCTCGCGTGCCCGTCTCGACGCTGACGGGGAACTGCAGCCGTCCTAGGCTGAATGCGTGCCCGACCTTCTTCCGCTGACCGATCGCAGCGCGCTCCGCGCCGATTGCGCGAACTGCTTCGCGTTGTGCTGCGTGGCGCTCAACTTCGTGGCATCCGCCGACTTCGCCATCGACAAGCGCGCCGGCGACCCGTGCCCGAACCTCCAGGACGACTACCGCTGCGGCGTGCACTCCGAGCTGCGCGAGATCGGCTTCCGGGGGTGCACCGTCTACGACTGCTTCGGCGCCGGCCAGCACATCTCGCAGCAGACGTTCGACGGGCGCAGCTGGCGTGCGGATCGCTCGACCGCGTCGGTGATGTTCGCGTCGTTCGGCGTGATGAAGGAGCTGCACGAGCTGCTCTGGTACATGGTCGAGGCGAGGGACCGCGTGGCCGGGTCCGGCATCCGTTCCACGGTCGACTCCCTGCTCGCCGAGACCGAGGATCTGACGCTCGGGACTCCGGATGCCCTCCTCGCCCTCGACGTGAACGAGCACTGGGCTCGGGTGAATGCGGTGCTGGTGCAGGTGAGCGAATCGGTGCGGGCGGATGCGCTGGCCGGCCGCGATCCACATCCGCGAGCCGGACGCGGCGCCGACCTCATGGGCGCGAAGCTAGGCGGCGCCGACCTCCGCGGCGCGAACCTGCGCGGTGCCTACCTGATCGCGGCCGACCTGCGCAGCGCCGATCTCGGTGGAGCCGACCTGATCGGCGCAGACCTCCGGGACGCCGATCTGAGCGGCGCCGATCTCTCGGCGGCGCTGTTCCTCACCGGGCCGCAGGTGGCGTCGGCGCGCGGTGACGCGTCGACGCGGCTGCCGGCCGGGCTGGAGCATCCGCGGCACTGGGGCTCCACCCTGCCCGCTGAGAGCCGAGCGTAGCGACCGCTCGAAGCGACCGCTCGAAGCGACCGAGCCGGGCCCAGCGCTTCGACCGCGGACTGCGTCCGGGCCTCAGCGAGCGGGTGACTGCGCGAGCGCCGAGGTCACTCTCCGCTCGGATGCGCTCCTGCGGCGTCGATCACCCAGGCGTAGGCGAACGCGCGCTCACGCCAAGCGCTGTAGCGACCCGAGACACCGCCGTGGCCGGCCGCCATCTCGACCTTGAGCAGCGCATCCGCCCCGACCTCGCGGAGGCGCGCGACCCACTTGGCCGGCTCCACGTACAGCACGCGGGTGTCGTTGAGGCTGGTGACGGCGAGGATGCGGGGGTAGTGCACCTGGTGCACGTTCTCGACCGGGGAGTACGACTTCATGTAGTGGTACACCTCCTCGTCATCGAGCGGGTTGCCCCACTCGTCCCACTCGATCACGGTGAGCGGCAGCGATGGGTCGAGGATCGACGTCAGCGGATCGACGAACGGCACCTCGGCGAGGATGCCGGAGAAGTACTTCGGCGCGATGTTCGCCACGGCGCCCATGAGCAGTCCGCCGGCGCTTCCGCCCTGGGCGACGAGCTGGGACGGCGAGGTGTAGCCGGCCTCGATGAGGTGCTTCGCCGCATCGACGAAGTCGGTGAAGGTGTTGCGCTTGTGCAGCTTCTTGCCGTGCTCGTACCAGAGCCGGCCCATCTCGCCACCGCCGCGCACGTGGGCGACGGCGAAGATCATGCCGCGGTCGAGCAGGCTGAGACGGGGGATGCCGAATCCGGGGTCGATCGAGTGCTCGTATGAGCCGTAACCGTACAAGAGGGTGGGGGCGGGCTCGCCCGGCGTCACCAGGTCGCGGCGGTACACGAGAGAGATCGGGATGCGGGTGCCGTCCGCCGTCGTCGCCCACTCGCGCCGCTGCTCGAACAGGCTGGCGTCGTAGTGCCCGAGCACGGGCTGCTGCTTGAGCAGTCGGCGCTCGCCGGTGGCCACGACGTAGTCGTAGACGGTCGACGGCGTCACGAAGCTGGTGTAGCCGAGCCGCAGGGTCGGCTGGGTCCACTCGGGGTTCGAGCCCGTTCCGACGGCGAAGAGCGGCTCGTCCCAGCCGAGCTCGTGCAGGGCGTCGTCGTGCGTCGCGTCGGGGATGCGCGCCACGGCCACCCGGGGCAGCCCGTCGCGGCGGTACTCCACCGACACGAAGTCGCGGAACGCATCGATGCTCTCGAGCCTCACGGCCGGATCGTGGGGGAGCAGCATTCGTCGGTCGCCCTGGGGATCGGATGCGGCGACACTGACGAGCTCGAAGTTCACAGCGCCGTCGTTGTGCACGATGAGCAGCCTGTCGTGGCCGTTCACGATCGCGTGCTCGACGTCGTACTCGACGCCGTCGACTCGGGGCCAGACCACGGAGAACTCGCCCGTCGGATCGGATGCCGGCAGCAGGTGGATCTCGGTGGTCACGTTCGACCCGGCCTCGATCACGAGGTACTGGCGACTGCGGGTCAGGCCGACGCCGATCCAGAAGCGCTCGTCGGGCTCGTGGAACACCGAGACGTCGGCAGATTGCGGCGTTCCGATCTCGTGCCGCCAGATGGTGTCGGGGCGCCAGGCGTCGTCGACCGTCGCGTAGAAGAGGTACCGGCCACTCGGGTCGAAGAGGGCGCCCGAGGATGTGTTCGGGATGACATCCGCGAACTCGTCGCCCGCGGCATCCGGAGCCAGCGAACGCAGCCGGATCGTGTAGCGCTCGTCGCCCTCGAGGTCGGTCGCGTAGAGCAGGGTGCTGCCGTCGGTCGACACGTCGAAGCTGCCCAGCGAGTAGAACTCCTGCTCTGCGGCCTCCGCGTTGTCGTCGAGCAGGATCTGCTCTCCGGGGAGGACGGATGCATCCCCTTCGAGCACGGGCGGCGTCCAGTCGTCGGGCGAGCTGATCGGGGCGCGGCAGTGGATGCCGTACTGGCTGCCCTCGACCGTGCGGGTGTAGTACCACCACTCGCCCTCGCGGCGGGGAACGCTGAGGTCGGTCTCCTGGGTGCGGTTCTTGATCTCCTCGAAGATCTGCTCCTGCAGCAGGCCCAGCTTCTCGGTGCGCGCCTTCGTGTAGGCGTTCTCCTCGTGCAGGTGCGCGAGGACCGCGGGATCCTCCTTGGCGCGCAGCCATTCGTAGTCGTCGACCACGGTGTCGCCGTGGTGGGTTCGTTCGGTGGGCTGCTTCGGAGTGACCGGCGGAGTGAGCACGATCTCAGCGTACCCGGCGGTGGTGGACTCGCCTCGGGAGCGGATGCGCGCGTGGTCCTCGCCGGAGTGGCCCAAGACGAGGGCCCGGCCGCCTGGTGACGGTCGGGCCCTCGTGGTGCAGTGCGGTCGGACTAGCCGGCCCGCGGTGCGGTGATGCGCAGGAACGCCACCTTGTCGAACAGCGACGCCTTCACCTCGACCTTGGTGCCGTAGCCGACGCCGGCATCAGCCGGGTTGCCGGTTCCGAGCGGACCGAAGCCGAGGTCCTCGCCGTAGTACTCCGTGGCGGGGCTGCCGTCAGCGTGGACCACGCGCGTCGAGTACGGCGCACCGTCCACTGAGGGGACGACGACAGAACCCTGGGCGTAACGCCAGAAGATGCCGGCGTCGTTGACCTCGATGCCGGGAACCCAGCCCTTGTCGTCGGTGAAGGTCTTCACCGGGGCCTGCGCCGGAACCTTGGTGCAGTACTCGGTGAACGCCTCGTCCGTGATGCACTCCGTGAAGGGGTACGTCTTCTTCAGCCCGAAGGCCGCATTGGACGAGTTGGCGCGCGAGGTCATGTTGTTCAGCGTCGACGGGTCCAGTTCGGCCGCGGCGCCGGTGCGGCGGAGCGGATCGAAGTGGCTGTCGACGATGAGCAGACCGCCCTTGGCGCCACCGCTCGGGAGCGAGGTGAGGTTACTGGTGACGTGGTTCACATCGCCGTACGTCGTGTCGCGGTACCAGACGAGGGCACCGGGCGCGTTGTACTTGATCTTCTGCACCTTCCAGGCGTCATCGCTGTACACGGTCGTGTATGCGTACTGGAGGCCCTTGTCGAAGCCGTCGAAGTTGCGCCACTCGACCAGGTAGTACTGCGCCTTGACCTGGGTTCCGGAATCGATGTGCCAGCCGGCACCGGTGGTGTCGGTGTGCGACGCGACCTCGTTCGTCCAGCCGTTGTCGCCACCCTCCACGTCGTCGGTCCAGACGGGCGTGTCACCGCTCGTCAGGGCGAAGTCGTCGGAGAACCAGCCGCGCTCCTCGAATGCGGCATCCGTCGCATACCGAAGGCGCACGTCCACCGACGTCCCGGCGTAGGCCGAGAGATCGACGTACTGGTGAGCCCAGCCGCCAGAGGAGGCGGTGAGACCGTACTTGAGGTTGCCGAAGGTGGCCAGGTTTCCGTTGGGGTCCGGGTAGTCATCCGGGGTCGATGCCTCGGAGCCGTCCTCGTTGTAGACCTTCTCGTTCACCCACGTGGTCCCACCGTCGGTCGAGACCTCGACGAAGCCGAAGTCCCAGTCCTCCTCGATCACGTAGTTGTTCCACATCCAGAACTTGGCGTCGGCCGGAACGTCGACGGCGCGCGAGAGACGCACGTCAGCCCACGACTGGTCGGCACCGGAGTACCACATGCCCTCACCGCTGTGCGGCGTCGCGAGGGTCACCACCTTGTCGGGCAGGTTGATCTTCACGCCGTCCTCGGTGTGCTTGATCGGACGCGAGGCCTGGCTCACCGCGATGGTGCGAGCCCTGTCTCCGGGGTTGATGACCTCGGGGTCGCTCCAACCGAGCACGTACTTGTCCCAGATGCCCATGTGGGCGGGCATCGACTGGAAGATCGGTCCGCTGTGCGATCCCGACGACATCAGGTCCCAGAAGTCGACGTCGGAGTCCGCGGCGCCGGAGGTGTCGTAGAGGTCGGGCAGGCCGAGGTCGTGGCCG
Source organism: Leifsonia sp. Leaf325 (assembly GCA_001423545.1). Classification (GTDB taxonomy): domain Bacteria; phylum Actinomycetota; class Actinomycetes; order Actinomycetales; family Microbacteriaceae; genus Orlajensenia. The sequence goes on along the minus strand of LMOK01000003.1, from coordinate 835,481 downwards.
TACTCGTGGGCGAACACGCCGACGCCCGAGTCCTCGGGCTGCACGATGTAGTTCGACAGCTTGAGGTTCGTGCCCGGAATGGCCGCTCCACCCGCGACAGCGGAGGAGTGGGCCCAGATGGCGTAGGTGCCTTCGGCTCCGCCGCCACCCGACTTGTCGGCACCGGCGTGCACGAGCACGACGTGGTCGATGACGCCGTCGGGCTCGGTGAAGTTGCCGTCGCCGTCACGGTCGCCCTGGTCCTCGAGGTCGTAGTCGGCCCACGGGAAGTCCGGCTGTGCGGCGGCGAGGGCCGTCACGGCGTCGATCGGGAGCTGGCCGGCACCGAGGGGGTTGTCGGGGTGGCCCTGCATGTCCTGGACGGCTCCGGCCTCGTACACGCCTTCGTCGTTCAGGAAGCAGGTGCTCGCGCCGTAGTACGCCTCGGAGTGCGGCACCGTGATCCACGGGGTCGCCTCGCCGGTCACGGTGTACGCGCCCTGCGACATCTCCTCGTACATGCGCTTCATGGTGTAGCCCGAGATGTCGAAGCCCTTCTTGCCGTCAGGACCGGTGAGGTCCGTACGCACGCGCTTCGTGATTCCCTTGTCTGTGTAGAGCATGTCGTTGTAGTGCTTCGACGAGAAGTCGGGCACCCACATCGAGTTGTTGTCGAGCTTCGAGGCGTCGGCCGGGTTCTCGATCGTGTTGTGGAGGGGGCCGCTCTGCACGTCGCCGGGCTTGCACTCGGTCGAGCCGAACTCGGTCGGAACCTGCACGCCGGTGAAGTCGTCCGCAGCGTTGGGGTCGAACTCCACGAGGATCGTGAGGAGCTTGGCCTTCTGCGTCGTCGCAGCCTTCTTGTAGATGCTCTTGAGGGCCTTGGGGCTCTTGCCGGTCTTGATCGACTCCGACTCGAGCTTGGCCAGTCCCTGGGCTGCGACCGGGTTTCCGCTCGCGAACTTCTCATCGACGCTCTGGGCCTCGAGGATCGCCCGCTCGGCGTTGCGACTCGCAGCCGAATCGATGGCGATGTCCGTTCCGAAGGCCGCTTCGGCCCGCGGTTCCGCATAGTTCATGTAGTACTCGGAATCGCTGATCGACGGTGCGATCTGCGGTCCCGCCACTGCCGGCCCCACGGCAGCCGTCGTCGCCAGGCCGGCGGCGACGAGAGCGAGTATGGGCACTGCAGCTACGACGCGCCTGCGTCGAGCCTTGCTTCCTGACATGCTTCTCCCTCCACGTACCCCGCAGCGATGACCACCGGGCACAAACGGCGTCCGATGTGTGAACGGACGTAACCCGAATCCTGCCCTTAAGACCCCTCGCTGGTAAATGCCTGTGGCCCTTATTGGAGGGACATACGAATATCTTGCGGGGATCTTTCGCCGAGGGGACGTCTGGCGCAAGAATCTGTCACCCGTGCGGGGGTGACGCGGAAAAGGTGAGCAATCATCACCTCGGGTGACGGGGTGTGCGGCGTTCCGAGCGGTGTCAGACTGCCGACATGGACGAACGGATGCGGCAACGCCTGGTGCTCTGGGTGGCAGTGCTCGCCAGCTTCGTGTCCTTTCTCGACGGATCGATCGTCAACGTGGCGCTGCCCTCGATCGCGGCGGACCTCGGCGGCTCGATCGAGACGCAGCAGTGGGTCATCGACGCCTACCTGCTGACCCTCGGATCGTTCATCCTCCTCGCCGGTTCGCTGTCCGACGCGTTCGGCCGCATCCGGATCCTCCGTCTCGGGCTCGTGATCTTCGGCATCGCCTCGGTCGCCTGCGCGCTCGCTCCCACGGCCATCGTGCTCATCGGGTCACGTGCCGTGCAGGGGGTCGGAGCCGCGCTGCTGGTGCCGAGCTCGCTGGCGCTCATCACGGCCACCTTCGACGGTCAGGCCCGCTCGAAGGCGATCGGCACGTGGACGGCCTGGACCGGCGTCGCCTTCGTGGTCGGTCCGCCCCTCGGAGGGCTGCTCGTGGACACCGTCGGGTGGCGCTCGATCTTCATGATCAACGTGCTGCCCATCGCCCTGACGCTCGTGCTGCTCGTGCGCCTGGCCCGGCTCGGCATCCCGGAGCACGCCGTCGCAGGCGTGCGCATCGACGTCTTCGGCGCCGTGCTCGCCTCGCTCGGACTCGCCGGCCCGGTGTTCGCCCTCATCGAGCACGGTCGTCTCGGCTGGGACGACCCCCTGGTGCTGATTCCGCTCATCGGCGGCCTCATCTGCTTCGCCACCTTCCTCTGGTGGCAGACGCGCTCGCGGCATCCGCTCATGCCCCTCTCGCTGTTCCGGGTGCGCAACTTCGCAGTCGGCAACATCGCCACGGCGGCCGTCTACGCGGCCCTGTCGTTGGGGCAGTTCGTCATCGCCGTCTACCTGCAGGAGGTCGCGGGATTCTCGGCGACGGCGGCAGGCCTCGCCACGATCCCGCTGTCGATCCTCTCGATCTCGCTGTCCACGCTGTTCGGGTCCCTCGCCGGCCGCTACGGACCGCGCCGCTTCATGACGATCGGCCCGCTCACCATGGGCGCCGGATTCCTGCTCATGCTCACGGTGACCGACCCCCTCCAGTTCTGGCTGCAGATGATGCCCGGCATCCTGCTCTTCGGCCTCGGCCTCTCGATCACGGTCGCGCCGCTCACCAGCGCCATCCTCGGTGCCGTCAGCACCGCGCAGAGCGGCATCGGCTCCGCCGTCAACAACGCCGTGTCACGCGTGGCCGGTCTCGTCGCCATCGCGTGCGCCGGTGCCATCATCGGCGGCACCCTCGACACCGACGCCTTCCACCGCGTGGCGCTCGTGACCGCCGTGCTGTTCATCGCCGGCGGGCTGGTGTCGTTCGCCGGCATCCGTACCCCGAAGGCGGCACCGGATGCCGCTGCCGGCACTCCGGCCGCCTAGCGGACGTCGCCTCAGGCCTTCAACACCCGCCAGCTGCGCAGGTGCTCGACGGCGACTCCCGAGTAACCAGGGAGGGCGACGAAGGCGTCGTGCACCAGCCCGGCCTCGGCCTCGAGCACGGCGGAGCCCTCGTCGAAGAAGGTGTACTGGGCGCCCCCGGCGACCTCGGGGGTGTCGGTCTCGACGCCGATGGTGAACGGCTTCCCGGCGACGGATGCCGCGGTCGCGGCCGGCCGCGCCAGGGCGATGATGCCGTCGCTCCCGTTCGCGTGGTCGGCGAACGCCACGACGGCGATGCCATCGAGCTGCGGCAGAGTGAGGTCGAGCACGGTCGGGCTGCCGGGGCCGCCCGTCGGCGTGAGGGCCCACCACCAGGGGGCATCGGCGAGAAGGGCGCCCGAGCCGAGCGGGACGGAGGAGCGCACGAGGGCATAGAGCGCGGCGAGCTGCGGGGCGTAGACGCTCGGCGCCGTGCCGGCGACCCACGGCTCGAGGTCGAACTGCAGTCCGTCGAACGGTGCCGCGGCCAGTGCGGCGCGCGACCACCACACGGCGAGGGCGGGCTCGGCGACCCAGGATCGGTCGCCGCCGAGGGCGAGCACGCGCACCCCGGTCGCCTGCAGCCCGGTCACGGTCGCGAGCAGCCAGTCCTGGATGGGGCCGCCCTGGTCTGCCGCCCACGGAACGCTCAGGTACACGGTCGTCAGCGAGTGGGCCTGAGCGAAGCCGATCACCCCTGCCGGAGTCATGTCGGCGTAGCCGTTGCCTCGGGCATCAGCGGTCGGGGGCACGGAGTTGCCCCATGCCCAGATGGTGGTGATGGGGGACGCGGCCATGGTCGCAAGCATGGCGCACCCGGGAACCCGGTGGGGTGCGGCGCGCGCGAGATGGGGGACGACAGGCGGTCCCGGGCACAGGGTGCGGCATCCGCCCGTCAGAATGAGGCCATGACCCGTCACTGGAGCCCGCTCGCCGTCGTCTACCTCGCGCTCGCCGTCTGCGGGCTGGTGGGCACCTGGATCTTCAACGCGCTCGCCGTGGTGCAGCTGCGCGACTTCTTCGGCGACTGGCTCGGCAGCGGACCCGCGGTGTCGTCGCTCACGGTGGACCTGCTCGTGGCGGCCGTGGCCGGCAGCGTCTTCCTCATCATCGAGGCTCGGCGCCTCGGCATGCGCTTCGGCTGGCTGTACGTCGTCGCTTCCGGCGTGACAGCCTTCGCCTTCACCTTCCCGCTGTTCCTGGCGATGAGGGAGCGACGGATGCGAGCCCTCGCGGCCCAGACGCATTCCGACGCGATCGACCCCGCACCCTAGCGCCCGGCGCCCCGCAGGGTCGAAACTGGGCGACGGGATCGCCCTCGTTCAGATCGCGCTCTCATCCGCAGCTCCACCGGTACCACCGACCTTCAGGAGAATCGCATGACAGCATCAGTCCCTCTGCTCACGGAGTGGGAGATCGCCGAGATCGACGCAGCGAACGAGTCGGGCCGCACGCCGGTCGTCTTCGTTCACGGTCTCTGGCTGCTCTCCAGCAGCTGGAAGGCGTGGCGCGACCTGTTCGACGACAACGGCTACGCCTCTCTCGCCCCGGGCTGGCCCGACGACCCCGACACCGTCGCCGAGGCACGGGAGCACCCCGAGGCCTTCGCCAAGAAGATGGTGGCGCAGGTCACCGACCACTACCTGGCCGCGATCGCCCGGCTCGAGAAGCGCCCGGTCGTGATCGGGCACTCGTTCGGCGGACTGATCGCCCAGAAGATCGCGGGGGAGGGTGTCGCCGAGGCCACGATCTCGATCGACAACGCACCGTTCAAGGGCGTGCTGCCGCTGCCGGTCTCCGCGCTCAAGTCGGCGTCGCCCGTGCTCACCAACCCGGCGAACATCAACCGCGGCGTCTCGCTCACCTTCGAGCAGTTCACCTTCGGCTGGGCGAACAACCTCGACGAGACCGAGGCCCGTCACCTGTTCGAGACCTACCACGTCCCTGCCGCCGGAGCGCCGCTGTTCCAGGCGGCGACGGCCAACTTCAACCCGTTCGGCGGGGAGACGGCCGTCGACTCGAAGAACCCCGACCGCGGCCCGCTGCTCATCATCGCCGGCGAGAAGGACAACACGGTGCCGTTGGCCATCAGCAACGCGAGCTACAAGATCCAGGCGAAGAACCCCGGCGTCACCGAGGAGATCGTCATCCCGGGTCGCGGCCACTCGCTCATCATCGACAGCGGCTGGCGCACCGTGGCCGACGAGGCGCTGGCGTTCGCGCAGAAGTACGCGGCGGCCTAGGCGCGCCGCTGCTTCGCAGCACTGCTCGCCGGGTGTGGCCGCCCGACACCGCCCGAAGCGACCACATCCGGCGAGCGGATGCCGCAGGCCCGCGCCCCCCGCGCCCCTAGGCTGACCGCATGCTCATCGAACACCGCGGACGCACTCCCGTCGTGCCGGCATCCGTCGTCATCGCCTCGACCGCCGTGGTCTCGGGAGACGTGACCCTCGGCGAGAACGTGCGCGTGCTCCACGGCGCCGTGCTGAGCGCCGAGGACGGCCCGATCACTGTCGGAGACGACGTCGTGATCATGGAGGGCGCGCTCCTGCGGGGCCGCGGGAGGCATCCGGTGATCGTCGGATCGTCGGTCATGATCGGCCCGCGCGCACACGTCAACGGGGCCACCATCGGCGACGAGGTCTTCATCGCGACAGGGGCGTCGGTCTTTCCGGGCGCTGTGATCGGTGCGGGCGCCGAGGTGCGCATCAACGGGGTGGTGCAGGTGAACACCACGCTCGAGCCCGGCGCGGTGGTGCCGATCGGGTGGGTCGCGGTCGGGACTCCGGCCAGCATCCTGCCGCCGGAGCGGCACGAGGAGATCTGGGCGATCCAGCGCGAGCTCGGCTTCACGGCGACGGTCTACGGCGTCGGCCCCGACGCGACGATGCGCGACATCATGCGTGGGCAGGCCGGGTTCTACGGAGCACACCACGACGATCGCGTGGTGGAGTAAGGGTTTACTCGTCCTTGTCGGTGTACTCGCCCTCGGGGGCATCGGCCGGAAGTTCCTCGTCGGTGTACGCGCCCTCGACACTCGGGTCGGGAGCATCGCCCTCGGTCTCGGTGTACTGACCGTGCACCTGGCGGACCTCGGCTTCCTCCCCGTCGGTCTCGGTGTAGTGGCCCTCGCGCTCGTCGCGTCCGGTCGTGTCGCTCGGGTTCTGAGTCATCGAAAGCCCTTCCTCGCCTCCCCGGTCACCGCATCGTGCCCCGGAATGCCCATGCTAGGCGCGCGCTCCGAGCGGCGCTAGGGGGTCGGGGCAACGACGGGGGTAACGACGACGGCAGCGTCGGCGATGGGCGACTCACGCCTCGGGCAGCACCCTGTCGAGCGACGCGTGCGCCGCCTCGAGTCGCTCGGGCAGGACCATACCGGGAAGGATGACGATCCACATCTCGCGCACCCGCCTCACGAGGTCCTGGTAGTCGGTGAGCACGCCCGATGCCATCTGCACCCCCGTGAAGGCCGGAATGACGAAGTGCGCGATCGTCTCGGGGTCGACGTCGGGTCGCAGGTCGCCCTCTGTCGCGGCGCCGCCGAGGAGTGCGCCGATCAGCGGGATCCAGTCCTCGAACGGACCGCGCAAGGGAGGATCGAACGTCGTCGTCTCGGTCGTGAGCCGCACGCCTGCTCGGGCGAGGATGCTCGTGCCCATCCAGTGCGCGAAGTCCGCGCACAGTCCCATCACGGCTTCGAGGCTGCTGGCGGATTCCGCGATCACACGCTCCGCCGACGCCTTGCCCAACTCCTGCTCGCGCTCGATGACGGCGCGCGCGATCTCCTCCTTCGAGCTGAAGTGGAAGTAGAGCGAACCCTTCGAGACCCCGGTCTCGGTCGAGATGTCGGAGATGGACGCTGCCGCGTATCCGAGGCGGGAGAACACCGCCGCGGCGCCATCGATGGCCCGCTCCCGGGTGACCTGGGCGCGCTGCTGCTGTGTCACAAGAAATCCTCCAGCTTGCCCCGGGAAAAGCGTACCCACAATGGGGCGTGGATTTCTCCTCAGGTCCCTAAACGGGACGATTGGTTTGTTTTTGAGAAGCGGTCACCATAGACTCACCGAACGTCCTGACGGCACCGCCGCAGGCGAGCGTTTGAGCGCAACGCCTGACGACGGCGCGCACCGCCCAGTGGGGGGCGCACGGATGGCGACCCGAAGCCGACGACCGTGCAACGGACGGTGCGGCCGTCGTCGGCTGCGAGTGCTCGCGGTCGCGTCCCACCCGGGCCGAGGAGCCCCGCATTCAGGGTCCGATCAGCCGGCGAACGGCACGACGGGCAGCCCCGTGACTCCGGGCTGCACGGCGAACAGCGAGCCGGCCTCGGGCTCATCGTCGGGCGAGAAGCCCTGACGGGACGTGGTGATGTAGAGCGTGCGCAGGTCGGCTCCGCCGAAGGTGCAGGCGCTCACTTGCGACACCGGAAGATCGACGATCGCGCCGAGTGTGCCGTCGGGCTCGTAGGCGTGCACGGCCGAGCCCGCCCAGAGGGCGACCCAGACCCGGCCATCCGCGTCGACGGTGAAGCCGTCCGGGTAGCCCGTGGCCTCGTCGATCGTGACGAACGGGCGTCGATTCCGCAGCACGCCCTCGACGTTGTCGAAGACATCGATGCGCCCGGTCGGAGTGTCTGCGTAGTAACAGAGCGAGCCGTCGGGCGAGAAGGCGATGCCGTTCGAGATGGTCACGGAGTCGAGAACGACGGATGCCGTCAGGTCGGTGTCGACGCTGTAGAGCGCGGCGGTACCGGTCTCCTCGGCGTACGACATGGAGCCGGCGTAGAGACGGCCGCTCGGGTCGGTCGTGCCGTCGTTCATGCGGAGGCCCGGGTCGGTCCAGAGGTCGATGGTGCGCGTGGGGGCGGCATCCGGAGCATCACTCAGACCCAGGCCGCGCTCGATGGCGACGATGTAGCCGCCGTTCGTGCGCGGGCGCACGAAGCCGGCGATCGGGCTGCCGATGTCGAGGCGCCGCACCGACCTGCCGTCGGCCTCAAGGGTGAGCAGGTCGCCCTCGCTCAGGTCGACGAAGCGCAGGCCGCCCCATGACTCGCTCCAGACCGGACCCTCACCGTGGTGGGAGACGGGTCCGGTGATGTTGGCGGCGCGCATGCTGTGCCTTTCGTCGACGGGAGGGCTGTGCGGGCGATGCGGTGGTGCCGAGGTGGCCGGGTGCTTCCATGGCCCCGGAACGGCAGGCTAGGCGAGCAGCTGCTTGGCGAGCTGGTCGGCCGAGTAGACCGTTCCGATGGCGTCTACCGCCTCGGCGGGGGAGCCGTAGCCCCACTCCACCATGATCGTCGGGATGCCGTGTGCGGCAGCGCCGAGGGCGTCGTGCGACCTGTCGCCGACCATGACGGTGCGGCTGGTGTCGATGCCGAGACCCTGCAGGCGTCGCATGGCCTCGGCGATGACGTCGGCCTTCTCGCTGCGCGACTCGTCCTCGGTCGCACCCGTGATCACGGTGAAGTACCGGGCGAGGTCGAAGTGCTCGAGCACGATGGTCGCGATGGTCTCGGGCTTGCTCGTCGCGAGGGCCAGCGGGATTCCGGCCTTGTGCAGGCGTTCGAGCAGGCCGGCGACGCCGGGGAAGACCGCGGTCTCGACGGCGGTCGTGTTGTAGTCGGCGCGGTAGAGGTCGAGGGCGTGGCGCGCCTCGGGCTCGCTCATGCCGGCGCGCTCCATGAAGCTCTCCAGGAGGGGCGGGCCCACGTAGGAGAGGAGGCCCGCGGCGTCGGGAACGGGCAGCCCGAGCGCGACCAGAGTGCGCTCGAGGGCGGCCGTGATGCCGGGGGCGGAGTCGACGATGGTGCCGTCGAGGTCGAAGAGGACGGTGGTCCACGCGCGGGTGACCGTGGTGGGGATGCTGAGGGTGTCGGTGGTGCTCACGGTGAAATAGTAAGGGAGCAAGGTGAGCAGAGCCGGAACGCGCGCTGTGCGCGCACTCAGCCGACGTTCAGCGGGCGCACAGGGTCGTGCGGGCCCAGCAGCGCGTCCATCTGGCGGTCAGAACAGCCGTTCGTCGGCGTTGTCGATGCCGCGCATGGCGTCGTAGTCGAGAACGAGGCACCGGATGCCGCGATCCTCGGCGAGCGTGCGCGCCTGCGGCTTGATCTCCTGGGCCGCGAACACCCCCTGCACTGGGGCCAGTCGCGGGTCGCGATTCATCAGCTCGAGGTAGCGGGTGAGCTGCTCGACCCCGTCGATGTCGCCGCGCCGCTTGAGTTCGACCGCGACGGACCGGCCTGCGGCATCCGTCGCCAGGATGTCGACAGGACCGATGGCCGTCATGTACTCGCGGCGCACCAGGCGGTGGCCTTCGCCCAGGAGCTCGATCTGCTCGGCGAGCAGCTTCTGCAGGTGGGCTTCGACGCCGTCCTTCTGCAGGCCTGGGTCGACGCCGAGCTCATGGGCGGAGTCGTGGAGCACTTCGTGGATCGAGACGATGAGCAGGTCGGCGGTCTTGGCCTGCGTCACCGTCCACAGCTCGGTGATGCCGAACTCGCGCTGCTCGTCACTCGGCTCGCTCATGGCGATGGTGCACGGCGGGCTCATCCAGTTGAGCGGCTTGTAGCTGCCCCCGTCGGAGTGCACCAGCAGGCTGCCGTCGGCCTTCAGCATGAGCAGGCGCGTGGCCAGGGGCAGGTGCGCGCTCAGGCGTCCCGCGTAGTCGACGGAACACTTCGCAATGACAAGACGCACCGGATGAGTTTATGCGCTCGGTAGGACGGTGGTCGCCGACGGGATCTCGGTCTTGCAATCTTCCGGGTACGCGGCCCGGCGCTGGCGCGCCGTGCTCGCTACGGCTGCCGCCTTGCGCGCCCTGCCGTGTCGCTGCGCGCCACGCCGGGGCCGCGCGCACCGGATGATTCTAGGCGGCGGGCGCGCCGACCTTCGTGCGCTCCCTCGCTGCCGGAGCCGCGAGACCAGCCAGCACCATGAGCACCAGCAGAACGAGCAGGGCGTTCAGGATGCCGAACTGCTGGCCGAGGAAGCCGAGCAGGGGCGGTCCGGCGAGGAACGCGCAGTAGCCGATGATGGCGACGGCGCTGACCCGGGCAGCAGCAGCCTCGTCGTCGTCGACGTCTGCCGCTGCCGACATGCCGACGGGGAAGCCGAGGGCGCATCCGAAGCCCCAGAGCACGACGCCCGTGAGCAGCATCCAGGTCTCCGTGCCGTAGATGAAGGCGAGGAGGCCGAGCACGCCCAGCGCGGCGCAGACGCGCAACACCGGAACGCGTCCGAACCTGTCGAGCACGGGGCCGCCGATCACTCGGCTCACCGTCATGGCCGTCACGAACAGGCCGAACACGAGAGCGCCCGTGGTGTTGTCGTAGCCGTGGCCGTCGACGGTCGCGAGGGCGAGCCAGTCGTTGGCGCTGCCCTCGGCGAACGACATCCCGAGCATGATCACGCCGATGAAGATGAGACGGATGTCGCTCCACGCCGCCAGAGAGTGGCGCATGCGCTCACGCCACGGCTCGCGCGGCTGCCCGGCGCGGGAGTCCCCGGCCGACTCGCGAACGGGGATGAACCGGATCGTCCACAGGGCTGCGCCGATGATGAGCGCCGCGATCACGAGGAGGTGCCAGGCGACGGGCACGGCGAGGCCGGAGGCGAGGGCGCCGATGCCGGCACCGGCGACGGTGCCGAAGCTGAAGAAGGCGTGCATGAGCGGCATGAGGGTTCTGCCGTTCTCACGCTCGGCGAGGGCTCCCTCGACGTTCATCATCACGTCGCACGCGCCGTTGCCGAAGCCGAACATGGCCATGCCGAGGAAGATGACTGCCGGCGCGGCCAGCACCGTGCTGCCGAGGCCGACGACGACGACGCCGATGGCCACGAGGAAGAGCGCCGCGACCATGCCTCGGCGCGCTCCGATGCGGGCGAGGACCCAGGGCGCTGCGATGAGGCCGAGCACCGATCCGGCGGACATGCCGAAGATGACGAGGCCGATTCCGCCGAGGGTGAGACCGGTGTCGTCGCGCACGGCGGGGATGCGGGCGACCCAGCTGGCGATCGAGAGACCGCTCAGGAAGAAGATGGCGAAGACGGCGTTGCGCCAGGCGATCAGCTCCCGGCGCGAGCGCACGGGGGAGTCGATCTTGCTGTCAGGGGGAGTGGTCTGCGACATCGGAGGATCCTGTGGTGGGGCCCGGGCGGGGTGGAACGGGCGGAACTGTCATTCTGACGTATCGAATCGATTCGATCGAATCGATTCGACTAAACTAGCGACCACGACGCGCCGGGGTCAAGCCGGCGCACCCTTGCTGAGAGGAACCCCGTGGACGGCGACACCATCACGCGCCCCACCCTGTCCGACGTCGCTGCGCGGGCCGGATGCTCCCCCTCGACGGCTTCGCTGGCCTTCAGCGGCACGGGACCGGTGTCGGACGCCACCCGCGAGAAGGTGCTCGCCGCGGCGAAGGAACTGCACTACGCCGGGCCCGATCCCCGTGCCCGCTCGCTCCGCCGCGGACGCAGCGGCATCGTCGGCGTCGTCATCGACGATCGCGTGAGCGAGGCCTTCCGCGACCCCGTGAACATCGCCATGCTCGACGGCGTCTCCGAGGCGATCGGCGAGATCGACGCCGCCCTGCTGCTGCTCACGGCCGGCGCCGGCAGCGACAAGCCCGTCAGCCTCGAGACGGCTCCTCTCGATGCCGTGGTGCTCTTCGGATGCAGCACGACACTCGAGCGTTCGATCTCCATGCTCACCCAGCGCGGCATTCCGGCCGTCGTCATCGAGGGCGACGCCGGTGAGAACGTTCCCGAGATCGCGCTCGACAACCGCGAGGCGACCCGCCTGGGCGCCGAGCACCTGCGCGACCTCGGCCACGAGCGCGTCGGCATCGTCGTGCTGCCGCTCGCCCCCGACCGTGCGCGCGGTGCTCTCACTGAGGAGCGGGCCGCGAGCTCGGCCGTCGCCACCGCGACGGAGCGGCTGGCCGGGGCACGCGAGGTGTTCCCCGACGCCGCCGGAGTCGTCGCATCCGGCAGCTATCTCGACGAGGGCCTCATCGCCGGTCGCGAGCTGCTGACCGCGACCCCGCGACCGACCGCGATCATCGCCCAGAGCGACCTGCTAGCCGCGGGAGTCATCCGCGCCGCCGAGGAGCTCGGCCTGCGCGTGCCGGAGGACCTCAGCGTCGTCGGCTTCGACGGCGTGCGCGTCGACGGCCTCGACTACGACCTCACGACCCTCGTGCAGCCGTCGCAGGCGAAGGGCCGGGCGGCTGGCGAGGCGATCGTGCGGATGCTGGCGGGCGAGCATCCGACGTCGGTCACCTTCACGAGCACCTTCCACCGCGGCGCAACGACGGCACCGCCGCGCCTGGCCGGCTGAGCGCTGCGCCTGTCTGAACCGAGCGCTGCGCCTGTCTAAAACCAGCGCTGCGCCATTTCGTGGGGTTCCGCGCCCCATCAGGTGGCGCGCGACCCCGTGAGATGGCGCACCGCAGGGTGCGCGACTCGGCGCGGCCCGACGTGATCCAGCCCGGGTGAGTAGCGTGGGGTGATGGCCTTGACGCTCGACGAGCTGTACCGCGACTTGCACTCCCACCCCGAACTCTCGTTCTCCGAGCATCGCACTGCGGCGATCGTGGCCCAGCGGATGCATGACACCGGCCTCGAGGTGCACACCGGCATCGCGCAGACCGGTGTGGTGGCCGTGCTCGCCAACGGCGAGGGCGCGACGGTGCTGCTGCGGGCCGACATGGACGCGCTGCCCGTGCACGAGGACACCGGGCTTCCCTATGCGTCGGTCGCCCGCGGTGTCGACCCCGACGGAGCCGACGTTCCCGTCATGCACGCCTGCGGTCACGACATGCACACCACCTGCCTCGTCGGCGCGGTCGAGCATCTCGTCGCAACCCGTTCGGAGTGGTCGGGCACCCTCATCGCCGTCTTCCAGCCCGCCGAGGAGCGTGAGGGCGGGGCGCAGGCGATGATCGCCGACGGCCTCTTCGACCGCATCCCCCAACCCGACGTCGTGCTCGGACAGCACCTCAACCCGCTCCCAGCCGGAACCATCGGCGTGCACCCCGGCACCTTCATGGCCGCCGTCAACACACTGCACGTGAAGATGTTCGGTCGCGGCGGTCACGGGTCGCGGCCGCAGAAGACCATCGACCCCGTCGTGATGGCCGCGGCGACGGTCATGCGGCTCCAGACCGTGGTGGCCCGCGAGGTCGCCCCGTTCGACACCGCCGTCGTGACCGTCGGCACCCTGCATGCGGGCCTCAAGAACAACATCATTCCGGCCGAGGCGACGATGGGGCTCAGCATCCGGAGCTTCGACTCCGCCGTGGGCGCCCGCCTCGACTCCTCGGTGCGCCGCATCATCCGCGCCGAGGCCGAGGCGTCGGGCGCGCCCCGCGAGCCCGAGTTCACCAGCGGCGAGGTCTACCCGGTGACGGTGAACGACCCCGAGGCCTCTCACCGGGTGACGGATGCCCTGGGTCGCCGTTTCGGAGCTGACAGGGTGATCGATCCTGGCGTGCTCATGGGCAGCGAAGACGTCGGCATGCTGGCGACGGCCGCCGGAGTGCCGCTGGTCTACTGGCTACTCGGCTGCGTCGACCCCGATGCCTATGCCGCGGCTGCTGCAGCCGACAGGCTCGACATCGACATCCCCTCGAACCACTCCGCGCAGTTCGCACCGGTGATCGAGCCGACGCTGACGATGGGCGTCGAAGCGCTGGCGGCTGCGGCGTTGGAGTGGTTCACGACCCCCGCTCGGTGAGGCCGGGACTCCGTCCGGTCCTCAGAGACCGGGGCTACCGCACGGCCCCCGTCACCATCCACGCCGTGCCGCGCGCTCTCCGGCCGAGCGTGACAGCTCGCGCCCCCAGGTACCCGAACGCGAACGACGCCATGAGCAGCGCGAGGCCCAGCGCATCGTGCGGAGCCCAGGCGCCGACGGCGACCACCAGTGGCACGAAGACCACGAGGTTCAGGATTCCGGTGAGCGCCAGGTACTTCGCATCGCCGGCGCCGATCAGCACGCCGTCGAGGACGAAGACGTAGCCGCAGAGCGGCACCGAGAGGCCGAGCACGACGAGCGTCGGCGGCAGCAGACCGATGACGTCGGACGAACTCGTGAAGACGGGGGCGATCACCCACGCCAGGGCGATGAGCACCAGCCCGAGCAGGGCCCCTCCACCCACGCCCCACTGCAGACAGCGCTCGAGCACGGCCTGCACGAGGGGCACGTCGTCGCCGCCGAGCGCCTTGCCGATGAGCGCCTGCGCGGCGATGGCCAGTGCGTCGAGGGCGAAGGCGAGCGTGGAGTACAGCGTCATGGCGATCTGGAAGCCGGCCAACTCCGAGGTGCCGAGCCCGGTGGCCACGATCACGGCGAGCAGCATGGCGACGCGCAGGCTGAGCGTGCGCAGGAACAGCCAGCCACCCGAGGTGATGCCGCCGAGCACCCCGGCGCGATGCGGCATCCGTCGGGCATCGACGCGTGATGCGTGCCGTCCGATGACGACGAGGTAGACGCCCACCATCGCCCACTGCGCGATCACAGTGCCGATCGCCGATCCGGCGATGCCCAGCCCGACGCCGTAGATCAGCACGAAGTTCAGCACGATGTTCGCGGCGAAGCCGATGCCGGCGACGACCAGGGGCGTGCGGGTGTCCTGGAGGCCGCGGAGCAGACCGGTCGCCGCGAAGACGAGGAGCATGGCGGGAAGGCCGAGCATGGAGATCGTGAGGTAGACGGATGCTTCGGCTGCGACATCCGCCGACGCGCCGAAGGCGTCCACGAGCGTCGGCGCGGCGAACCAGCCGGCGACGGCGAGCACGATGCCGATGCCCAGCGCGATCCACAGTCCGTCGATGCCGGCCTCGACGGCGCCGCGTTCGTCGCCGGCGCCGAGGCGGCGGCCGACGGCAGGCGTCGTGGCGTAGGCGAGGAACACCATGAGGCCGATGATCGTCTGCAGCACGATGCTCGCGATGCCGAGGCCGGCAAGGGAGGCCTCGCCGAGGTGGCCGACCATGGCGGAGTCCGCGAGCAGGAACAAGGGCTCGGCGATGAGGGCGCCGAGGGCCGGGACGGCGAGGCGCAGGATCTCGCGGTCGACGGGGCGGCGGGTGAGGATGCTCATCGCCTTCGAGTCTGTCAGGCTGCGCCGTGCTCCTTGCCGTCCGTGCCCTGACAGCGGAGTCGTCGAGCGCGATAGGAATCCGTTAGGAAGATTCACAAAATTGTGAAGCGAGCGTAGCGTGTGCCGCATGAACACCGTTGTCGACATCACCGGCCTGCGCAAGACCTTCGGCCGTGTCACAGCTCTCGACGGACTCGACCTCAGCGTCGCCGCGGGCGAGGTGCACGGATTCCTCGGCCCCAACGGCGCCGGGAAGTCCACCACCATCCGCATCCTTCTGGGCCTCATGCGCTCCTCGGGAGGCACCGCGACCATCTTCGGCCGCGACCCGTGGACCGACGCCGTGGCCCTGCATCGCCGCATCGCCTACGTTCCCGGCGACGTCAGTCTCTGGCCGGGGCTCAGCGGAGGCGAGGCCATCGACCTCATCACGCGACTCCGCGGCGGAGCCGGCGACAGGAAGGCCTATGCCGATCGCCGGGCCCACCTCTCCGAGGTCTTCCAGTTCGATCCGACGAAGAAGGGCCGCACCTACTCCAAGGGCAATCGGCAGAAGGTCGCGTTGATCGCGGCGCTCGCCACGCCTGCCGACCTGTACATCTTCGACGAGCCCACATCCGGCCTCGATCCCCTCATGGAGGCGGTCTTCCGCGACGAGGTCGCCACCGTCCTCGGCGAGGGAGCGACGGTGCTGCTGTCGAGCCACATCCTCAGCGAGGTCGAGCACCTCTGCGATCGGGTGAGCATCATCCGCGCCGGTCGCACCGTTGAGACGGGCACGCTCGCGGACCTCCGCCATCTCACCCGCACCGAGGTCTCGTTCGCCAGCAACGGACAGGATGCCGGCGCCTTCGCCGGCATTCCCGGCGCCCACGACCTCCTGGTCGACGGCGCCCGCGTGAAGTTCACCGCGGACTCCGATGCGCTCGCTCCGGTGCTCGAGGCCCTCGCCGCCCGGAACGTCGGTGGCCTCAGCATCAACCCGCCCAGCCTCGAAGAGCTGTTCCTGCGGCACTACCACGACGACATCGCGACGGATGCGGCGACGGCAGCGGCTGCGGGGACGGATGCCGGAGCCCGGCGATGAGCGGCCTCGGCACGCTGCTGCGCCAGCGCTTCCGCCGCGACCGCATCCAGTTGCTCGTCTGGGTGCTGGGGTTCGCCGCCCTCGCGTCCGTCGGCCACTCCGCCGTCTCGGAGAGCTACGGAACGTCGAAGGATCGCGCCGGCGTGATCGTGCTGCTCGAGCAGACGCCGAGTGTGCTGGTGCTGCGCGGCACCCCGCAGGGCACGCAGTCCGATGCCTTCCAGTTCATGCTGCTGTTCGCGTTCCTCGGCGTGCTGATCGGCCTCATGGCCACCTTCCTCGCTGTGCGGCACACCCGCGGTGACGAGGAGCAGGGTCGGGCAGAGCTCGTCGAGTCCACGCCGGCCGGACGCATCACGCCCCTCGTCGCGACGGCGCTCGAGGGCGTCAGCGCCGTCGCCGTGATCGCCCTCGTGAACACCGGCGGCTTCCTCCTCTACGGAGCGGATGCCGGTGGAGCCGTGCTCGCCGGTCTCGCCCTGGCCTCGGTCGGCGTCTGCTTCCTCGGCATCGGGTTGCTGGCCGCCCAGGTGATGCGCACCTCTCGGGGAGCCAACGGCCTGGCGGCCGCCCTCGTCGCAGCCGCGTACATGGTCAGGGGCATCGGCGACGCGACCGGCGCTGTCGATGTCGATGACCCACTCAGCATGACCGCAGGCTGGGTGAGCTGGCTCTCGCCCATCGGCTGGGGCCAGCGCACCAGCCCGTTCTCCGATCCGACGGTCTGGCCCGCCCTGCTCGGCCTCGCGCTCGGTGCGATCGCCTTCGCGGGCGCACTCGCCCTGCGAACGAGTCGCGACATCGACTCGAGCATCATCCGGGAACGCGCCGGTCGAGCCCATGCCCGCCCGTCGCTCGCCGGCCCGATCGCCCTCGTCTGGCGTCAGCTGCGCAACCCGACCATCGGCTGGCTCGTGGCCGCCGTGCTCTTCGGCCTGCTCGTCGGCAGCCTCAGCGAGACCCTGACCGCGAGTGCGCCAGCGGATGTGAAGCAGAACCTGGGCGACACCGTCGGCAGCATCGCCGGGCCGAACGCGCACGGCGACCTCGTCGACCTGTTCATCGTCGCCATGTTCTCGATGATCGGCGCCATCGCGGCCGTCTGCGCCGTGCAGTCCGTTGCGCGGGCCCGGCAGGACGAGGCCAACGGCACGGCTGAGATCGTGCTCTCCACGGCGGTCTCCCGCATCCGTTGGTTCGTCGCCTATCTCGTGATCGCCGTCGTCTCGACGGTGCTGGTCGTCGGCGTGGCCGTGCTCGGTGCCATCGCCGGCGCCTCCGGAGCCGGGGCGCCCTCGGGCACCGTCGCCACGATCACCGCGGCCGCAGTCGCGCAGTTGCCTGCCGTGTTCCTGCTGCTCGCGGCGGTGGCACTGGTGTTCGCCCTCGTGCCGCGACTCACGATCGGCCTCGGCTGGACCCTGCTGCTCCTGGCGATCTTCATCGGCCAGTTCGGCGGACTCTTCGGTCTGCCCGAGTGGGCGCGCGACCTCTCGCCGTTCAGCCACACGCCGATCGTCACCGAGGCGAACGCCGACTGGGGGCCGGCATGGCTGATGCTCGGCCTCGCCGTCGTCGTCGCTGCGGCATCCGTTCTGCTGGTGCGTCGTCGCGATGTGGCTCTCGGAGGATGACGGTAACCCAACCGACTCGGCACGTGCGCGCTGCGGATGCCCGTCCCCACCAGCCCCTGAAAGGATGACTGCATGGCACGAGACGACAAGGGCGTGAACGACTTCGTCGAGCAGTCGGCGGCCGCGATGACCGCCGCCGGCTTCCCGCGCATGCCTGCGCGCGTGCTCATGGCGCTGATGGTGGCCGAGGGCCCCGGCCTCACGGCGCAGGAGCTGGGCGATCGTCTCGGCGCCAGCGCCGCCGCCATCTCGGGTGCCGTGCGTTACCTGCAGACCGTGCGGATGATCCGCCGCGTCTCGCAGCCGGGCTCGCGCCGCGACCTCTACGAACTGCCCGAGGACTCCTGGTACACGGCGTCCATCGGCAGGAACGCGCTGTACGACCTCATCGAGCAGCTCGCGGCCAAGGCCGTCGTCTCGATCGACGACCCGGCATCCGCCGCATCGAAGAGGGTGCAGGAGATGAGCGACTTCTTCGTCTTCATACAGAGGCGCCTGCCCGAGGTGCTCGAGGAGTGGGAGGCCGAGCGCGCCCGCTCCGACCACTGACGCTCTACGTCACCGCCGAGGTGACTCAGATCGACCTCGGCGCGCCCGCGAGGGTCGATTCGCGTCACTTCGCCAGCCGCTTGACCATCTCGAGCTCGAGTTTCGCCGGGTCGAGGTTGTACGGGACCGTCACATCGGTGAGCTCGAAGCCGCGACTCTCGTACGCGGCGATGGCGCGGGCGTTGTCCTCGTGCACGTGCAGCGTGAGGGTGTCGCCGTGGATGCGCGCCCAGGTCTCGATGCCGGCGAGGAGCGCATCCGTCACGCCCGACTCCCGGCCTCGCACGTCAGGGGCGACATAGACGCCGACCAGGAGCGGGCCGGGCTGGCCGCCCCCGGCCTCGGCGGCATCCGGGACGAAGCCGGCCATCGCACCGATCCAGCGTCCGTTCTCGTCGATCGCGACCATCGACGTGCCGTGGTCGGTCAGGCCGCGAGCTCCGCGCATGCGCCACTCCGACTCGGGCTGGTCGAGGGCGTGCCCTCGGGTCTCGGCGTAGGCGAGCGGGGTGTCGGCGAGCATCTCGAGGCGGAGCGCGCGCACCTGCTCCCAGTCGTCTTCGGTCGTGGGACGGATGCTGAACGCGGTCATTCCGCCGACATTACCGGCGCCGGGCGCAGGCACTCGCGCGGGAGAGGGGCGTGCCCTACGGCTGGTCGATGATCTGCTTGCCGAGCGGTGCCAGCGAGACCGGGATCATCTTGAGGTTCGCCCAGGCGAAGGGGATGCCGATGATCGTGATGGCCAGTGCCGCAGCCGAGACGACGTGGGCGATGGCGAGCCACAGGCCGGCGACGACGAACCAGATCACGTTGCCGATGAAGGAGAGTGCGCCTGAGGTCGGCGTCGCCACGACGGTGCGACCGAACGGCCAGAGCGCGTACAGCGCGATGCGGAACGAGGCGATGCCGAACGGGATCGTGATGATGAGGATGCAGCAGATGATCCCGGCGGCGACGTAGCCGAGGAACAGCCAGAAGCCCGAGAGCACGAGCCAGATGATGTTCAGGAGCAGTCGCATGGAGTCATTCAAGCAGTCGGATGCTGGGTGTACGCCCGGGCGCGGCCAATAGGCTGAACGGCATGACCGATGCTCTCAGCTCTGGAATCGACCTCGACGAACTCGACGCAGGAATCCGCCCGCAGGACGACCTGTTCAGGCACGTCAACGGCAAGTGGATCGACCGTACCGAGATCCCGGCGGACAAGGCCCGCTACGGCTCGTTCTACCTCCTGCACGAGGAGGCCGAGAAGGCCGTGCGCGACATCATCGTGGAATCGGCGGATGCCGGAGCCGACGCCTCCGTCGAGGAGCGCAAGGTGGGCGACCTCTACGCCAGCTTCATGGACGAGGAGCGCATCGAGGAGCTGGGAGCGACCCCCATCGCCGAGCAGTTGGCGCTCGCGGCATCCGTCCACTCCGTCCCCGACCTGCTGAGCGCCCTCGGCTCCCTCGAACGCGCGGGAACCAGCGGCTTCGCCCAGCTCTTCGTCGACAACGACCCGGGCAACCCCGAGCGCTACCTCGTGTTCGTCGAGCAGGGCGGAATCGGCCTGCCCGACGAGAGCTACTTCCGCGACGAGAAGTTCGCCGAGATCCGCGAGAAGTACCAGGCCCACCTCGCCCGCATGTTCGGCCTCGCGGGCCTCGACGAAGTCGAGGCGCGCGCCGCACGCGTCTTCGAGCTCGAGACGGCCATCGCCGCCCAGCACTGGGACAACGTCGCATCGCGTGACAGCGATAAGACCTACAACCTCACCACGTGGGCGGATGCCGCTGCCGCCGTCGCCGCTGCCGCAGACGCCGACCTGAATGTCTGGTTCGACGCGCTCGGGGCGCCGGCCGGCTCCTTCGACGAGCTCGTCGTGCGTCAGCCCACCTTCCTCGCCGGCCTCGGAGAGCTGCTGGACGAGACGCACATCGACGCCTGGCGCGACTGGCTGGCCTGGCAGATCATCCGGTCGAACTCGGCGTACCTCTCGACGGCATTCGTCGAGGCGAACTTCGATTTCTACGGCCGCACGCTCACGGGCACCCCGTCGATGCGCGACCGCTGGAAGCGCGGCGTCTCGCTCGTCGAGGGCGCCATGGGCGAGGCCGTCGGGCGCATCTACGTCGAGCGTCACTTCCCGGCCGAGTCGAAGACCGCGATGGACGTTCTGGTCGCCAACCTGGTCGAGGCCTACCGCCAGTCGATCACCGGCCTCGACTGGATGAGCGCCGAGACCCGCGAGCGGGCCCTCGACAAGCTCGAGAAGTTCACGCCCAAGATCGGCTTCCCGGTGAAGTGGCGCGACTACTCGGCCCTCGACATCCGGTCGGGCGACCTCGTCGCCAACGTGCGTGCGACGAGCGAGTTCGAGTTCAACCGCGAGCTCGGCAAGATCGGCAGGCCGCTCGACCGCGACGAGTGGTTCATGACCCCGCAGACCATCAACGCGTACTACAACCCCGGCTTCAACGAGATCGTCTTCCCGGCCGCCATCCTGCAGTTCCCGTTCTTCGCCCCCGACCGCGACGCCGCGGCCAACTACGGCGCGATCGGCGCCGTGATCGGCCACGAGATCGGACACGGCTTCGACGACCAGGGCTCGAAGTACGACGGCGACGGGCGCCTCACCGACTGGTGGACCGAGGCCGACCGCGCAGCATTCGAGGAGCGCACCTCGTCGCTCATCGCCCAGTACGACGCCCTCGCCCCGAAGCAGGTGCCCGACCACCACGTGAGCGGAGCGCTCACGATCGGCGAGAACATCGGCGACCTCGGCGGCCTCGCCATCGCATGGAAGGCCTACCTGATCTCGCTCGATGGCCAGGAGCCGCCCGTCATCGACGGCCTCACCGGAGCTCAGCGCTTCTTCCTCTCGTGGGCGCAGGCCTGGCAGCTCAAGGCGCGCGACGAGGAGGTCATCCGTCTCATCGCGATCGACCCGCACTCGCCGAACGAGTTCCGCTGCAACCAGATCGTGCGCAACATCGACGAGTTCTACACGACCTTCGACGTGCAGCCGACGGATGCCCTGTGGCTGGCCCCGGAGGATCGCGTCACCATCTGGTGACCCGCAGCCGAGAACAGGCCCGATCGCCGCATCCGTCCGAGAACAGGCTGGTCCGGCCTGTCCTTGGGGATCCGGCCTGTTCTGGCGTCGCCGACCGACGGGCCTCGCGTCACCATCCTGTGAACCGCGGATTTCCGGCTCGTTCCACGCTCCTTCACCTGTGATTCGCATTCGAATGTGGATAACTCTGTGGAGACTGTGAATAGAACATGTCTACGCTCGACCCGAGTTGCGATGCGCACCGCATCCGGTCGGGTTATGCTGCCCTGAACCCCTTTCGCGTCACACCGGAAAGTGCACTGCGCCCGCACTCCCGTTCGACGCCAGAGCCCCCACGAGGAGCCCCGTTGACGATCCCCGCCATGGAGTCCGAGCGTCGCGCCCGGCACACCTCCCAGCGGGCAGGGCGCCACATCGGCGGCGACGCAGACGACAACTTCTCGCGCGGTTTCAGCGCGCTCGGCTCCCTCGCGGTGAGCGGCGTGCAGGTGTCGGCGCGGGCGACGGATCTGGCGTCGGGTCGGGTGCTGTTCTCGGTCGACGACCACGTCGTGATGCCGACCGCGAGCATCGGCAAGGTGCTGCTGCTCGTCGAGGTGGCCGCACGCCTGGCGGACCCGGCCTTCAACGGCTACACCATCCTCGATCGGGAGACGGCCGACTTCGTGGGCGACTCCGGCATCTGGCAGCACCTGCAGGCGCCGGCCCTGCCGATCGCCGACCTCGCCGCTCTCGTGGGCGCCACCAGCGACAATCTGGCCACCAACGTGCTGATCCGCACCGTCGGCCTCGAGTCGGTGCGGGCGCGCACCGAGGCGCTCGGCCTCAAGCGCACTGCCCTGCTCGACCTGGTGCGCGACCACCGCGGCCCCGACGACGCTCCGCAGCTGAGCATCGGTGCGGCCAGCGAGCTCACCTGGCTGTTCGCGTCGCTCGCGCGTGGCGAGATCGTGTCGAAGGAGGTGTCGCAGCGTGTCATCGGCTGGCTCTCGCTCAACGCTGACCTCTCGCTCGTCGCCAGCGCCTTCGGCCTCGACCCGCTCGCGCACAGGGGTGCCGATCACGGGATCCTCCTGGTCAACAAGACCGGCGCCGACGGCGGCGTCCGTGCAGAGGTGGGCGTGCTCCGTGGGCCCCGCACCGCCGTCACCTACGCCGTGTCGATGTACTTCGCGGACACCAACCTCCAGGCGCGTCTCGCGGTGCTCGACGGCATGCGCCAGGTCGGACTCGACCTGCTGGAGTACGTGCACTGAACGCGACAGTGCTTCCATGACCGCGATGGTGCTTCCGTGACCGAGCGAGTGCTCCCGTGATCGCTTCGGTACCCGAGATCGCCGACTGGATCGACGCCGCCCTGCGACTCGAGGCCTCGCCCTATCGGGCTGACGCCGAGCGCGAACGCCTCGGCAGCGACCTCGACTTCTACGGGGCATCCGTCGGCATCGTGCGCGGAACCGTGCGCGACGCTGGCCGTCGCTACCCGGGGCTGAGCCACGACGAGGTCACAGCGCTCAGCTCGGAGCTCTGGCGCCGCCCGGTCTTCGAGCGCCGCCTCGCCGCGGTGGTGCTGCTGCAGTCGCATGCGGCGGAGCTCATCGGCACCGACCTCACCCGCATCGAGGGATTCGTGCGGGAGGGTCGGATGCCGGAGCTCGTCGACCTGCTCGCCGTCGATGTGGCCGGACCCATGCTGCGGGCCCTCGACCGGCGTGGCCGAGCGCGCGCCGAGCTCGTGATCGATCGCTGGGCGCGCGATCCCGACGTGTGGGTGCGACGTGCGGCCGTGCTGGCGCCGCTGCGTGAGCTGAAGGCCGGCGCGATCGACGTCGATCGCGATCGGGTGGAGCGGCGCCTGCGGGCGGCGCAGGATGCGGCATCCGCAGGCGATCCCGTGCTGCAGGATGCGGTCGATCGGGTGCGGATGGTCGTGGAGTAGCACCGGCCCTCGGCGAGCGGGAGGTGGGCGGTCGATCGGAGGCGCCCCTACCCCGCCAGCGTGCGCACCAGGGCCACGGCCTCCTTCGGCGACACGTTCGGCACGTAGGCCCGGCCGATCGCCACCCCGATCGCCGGCAGCGCCAGGGGGTCGGGGTAGACCATCGAGATGGTCTCGTAGCGTGGGTTGAACTTCGACTTGAACCGGAACAGCGTGGAGAATCCGTAGGCCGGTTCCAGGGTGCGGGCGAGCAGGTCGAGCATCCGTGTCATCGCCGTCGGGGCCGGAGGAGTCTCGCCGGGGGCCAGCGGCTTGGTCGCCAGCGGGGCACCCGAGAGGCTCAGCAGCGTCGCGCCCTGCTCCTTCATGTGCAGCGCCGCCGAGGCGATGAGGAACTCCATCGTTCCGTTCATGCTGCCGTCGGCGCGGCGCATGAAGTCGAGCGTCCAGCCGATCGGCACCCCATCGCGGTAGGTCGGCATCCAGCTCGTCACGGCCTGCACGCGCTCCTCGGTGTCGATGGCGAGCATGAGCTTCACGTCGCGGTCGCGCAGCTCCTCGACACCGCCGAGGGTGAAGCCCATCTCGGGCAGGCTCTTCTCAGACACCCACGCCTCCGAGATGGCGTTGATCTGCGCACTGAAGGGGAAGGGCAGCTCGTCCCACGACGTCCAGACCGCCGTCATGCCCTCCTTCACGCCGCGATTGAGTGCCTGCCGAACCTTCTGCCACGGCTTCCCCGCCAACTCGAAGCGCGATGGGTCGAGGATCGTCTCCTCGCCGACGGGCATGCTCTGCCACCCGCGTGCCTCGAAGATCGGCATGACGCGCGGATGCACCGAGTAGAACACCGGCGTCCACCCGTTCTCGTCGCAGAACGCCACGAAGCCGTCGATGGTCTCCTCGTCGTGCTCGGGCAGGCTGATCGGATCGGCCAGGGTGATGGCCACGTCGTTGATCACCCTGTACGCGACGGCGCCGGTGCCCGACGGAGTGAACCAGTAGGTGTTGCCGGGCCAGGTGGCCATGAAGCTGAGGCTTCCACCGCCGCCGCTGTGCAGCAGGGCGCGCAGCTTCGCGTGGTCGGTCGCCCGGTTGCGCGTGTCGGTGTCCCGCATCAGCAGGATGCATCCGCCGATGAACACGATCCAGAACAGCACCCCGACCCCCTGGTACGGCACGTAGGCGATGTCGCTGCGCGGCACCACGACCGGGTCGATGCTGGCCACGAACTGGGTCGGCAGGAAGCGCTTGACAGTGTCGATGCCGAGGTCGAGAACGGATGCCGCCGGCTGGTAGCTCGCCAGCCCGACGAGTCCGAGCACGAAGTACACCGTCGCGAGCACGGCGAGGGCGAGCAGCGTCCAGAGCGTGAACTTCACGTAGGCCGCATCCGACGCCCGCACCGTGAACAGGTGGCGCGAACGCCACAGCAGCACGAGGATGCCGATCGGCAGCAGGAGGGCGGCGGCCGCCCACACGATGAGCTCGCCCAGATCCCAGCCGGCGAACCCGGCGGCCTCGGCATCCTGCAGGCTCGAGACGATGTCGAACGAGAAGTAGGCCATGAGCACCAGCACGATGTTCACGGCGATGGCCAGCCAGAGCGCGAAGCGGCGGCCACGGCGGAGCCCCCAGGCGGCGACGAGGAGCAGGGCGAGAGGCACGAAGGTGAGCAGGAACGGGCCGGGACCGCTGGCGCCGGCATCGATGAAGGCGTCCTTGCAGGCCGCGGTGATGTCGGTCGTGGTCGCGGCGGTCGCCGTGCAGGCTGCGAGCTGCGACTGCGAGACGGGAGCACGCTGGTCGAACAGCATCGACAGCAGGGTGAAGGGCGTGAGGCCGTTCGGGTTCAGGATTCCGACGATCGGACCGATGGCCGTGACCGCCACGACCGTGGCGATGAGGGTGCGTGCCTCGCCCTTCGAACTGCGGCGGGCGCGCAGCGTCGTGGCGTCGCGCGTGAGCAGGGCTCCGAGGAACAGGCCGAGCACGGCGGCATTCAGCCTGTAGACGTTCGACGAGTCGCCGTCGTAGAGCACGAACACCAGGATGAACGCGAAGCCGACGACCCGGATGCGGCGACGCCAGAACACCCCGGCGAAGGCGCTCGCCGTGAACAGGGCGCCCGTGATGCCCGTGAGCGGGTCGAGGGTGAGGTCGATCGAGGTTCCGAGCGCCCACCATTCGCCGGCGAGGCTGCCGGCCCACTGCAGCAGCACGCCGATGCTCACGCCCAGGGCTCCGGTCACGAGGAAGGCGAGCACGACGCGGCGGCTGCCCATCAGGCGCTCCGAGATGCCGAGCAGCGTCACCGAGGCGATGACGCAGGCCACCAGCTGGAACGGGTCCCACGGGATGAACAACGCCGTCACCGGCGTCCACCAGTGCGCCTGCTCGATCGTCGTCGTCACTCCGGCCGCCCACGCAGCCAGGGTCGCCTTCGACGGGTGGCCGGCGATGGTGCCGGTGATGATCGCGGTGGCGATCAGCAGCACGGCGAAGGCGATGCTGGCGGGTACGCGGGTGAAGTAGCGGCGAGCCAGACGGCCGGCGGCGGGAAGGCGCCCGATCGGCGAGGCGCCGGCAGCGGCATCCGCGGGTCTGGTCTCAGTCATGGGTGGTCATCCTCTCGCGGCGGCCAAGCCGAGTCTGGGGGCCAGCAGATCGAATCCGGCGGTCAACCCGCCCACGATGCCGCTGCGGCCGTGATCGGCATTCGGAATGCTGATGAAGGTCGTGTCCATGCCGGCTCCGGATGCCGCTCGCGCGAGCCGCTTCGTGTCATCGACGTAGCCGGGGTCCTCCGCACCGACCGTGAAGATGGCTCTCGTGTCGGGGTAGTCGCCCTCGCCCATGATCGTCGTGGCCTTCACGGCGTCGTAGGCGGCCTGATCGCCGCCGAACACCTCATCGAGCACGCCGGCCCTGTCGCTCTCGCCGGCGAACTCCTCGGGCGAGACCGCGAGGATGCTGCCGAAGGTCTCGGGGTACTTCGAGCCCAGGTAGGTCGCGCACTGGCCGCCGTTGGAGTAGCCGGCCACGACCCAGTCCGTGCGCTCGCGCAGCACGCCCAGGGTGTCGCGCACCCACGGAACGACGTCGTCCATGATGTAGCTCTCGGCCCGGCCCCGGGTCGAATCGAGGCAGAGCGGGTCGGCGAACGGGGTGCCGAGCTGGTCGATGACGACGGCGATCGGGGCGAGCCCGTCGTGCTGCGCCGCGAAGCCGTCGAGCACCGAGGCGATGATGGCGGCATCCGGGCTCCCCGGCTGGCCCATCATCATGATGACGACGGGCAGGCGTGGAGCGTCAGCGACGAGGGCGGCCGGCGGGTAGTAGACCTGGGCCCCGCGGGCGTCGAAGCCCGACGCGTCGTTCGGGATCGGCGGGTCGATCACGCCGTAGCGGCCGTGCTGCGGGAGCTCGGCCGGTGGGGTCCAGGTGTCGACGACGGGTTCTGCCGGATCGTCGGCTGCGGCATCCGTCGGCGGGATCACGGCGATGCTCGGGGTGGTGTTCACGAAGAGCACGGCGCCGACGGTGGTCGTGATGCCGTAGGCGGCGTTGATGATGAGGCCCGTCGTCAGGATGAAGAGCGGGATGGCGACGACGGCGACGAGACGGCGCCAGAGCGGGGGCCCGGCGATGGTGACGAGAGCCAGCGCGATGCCGCCGGTGCACACGGGCACCCAGACCCAGGTGGCGGTGTTGACCGGGCCGCCGAAGGCGCCGAGCACGTCGACGGCGAGCCAGAGACCGATGAGGCCGAGCAGCACCCCGATCAGCAGAGCGGATGTCGCCGCGACGACCCAGCGTCGGGTCGGGCGGCGCACCAGCAGAACGAGCAGTGCCGCCACCGACAGCAGGCACGGCGCCCAGAACGCGACACCGCCCACGATGTCGACGTCGAGCAGCCAGTCCACGCGACCCACCTTCGCGAGCGGTCAGTGCGACCGGGGTGGTCGCTCCCTCTCACTGTATGGGCGTCGTTCGCGGGCGGACAAGGCGGGGAGCCGCCCGGCGAGGTGGCGTGCCGGTCGGATCGCCGCTCGTGTCACTGGAGGCAGAACTCGTTCCCCTCGGGGTCGCGCATCATGATCGCGAACTCCTCGTACGGTCCCCACGACCCGGTGAGGGTCTTCTCCACGGATGCGCCCAATGCGACGAGCCGATCGCGTTCGATCTCCAACTCCTCGCGGGTGGCGCGCCTGTCGTCGAACGGGGTGATGTCGATGTGCACGCGGTTCCGCTGCCGCCGCTGGTGGTCGTAGCGGGTGAAGTAGAAGCGTTGGTGCGTCGGATCGCCGTCCCACGCCTCGGCTCGGGCCGCGATGTCGTCGTCGGACAGCCCGGCCTCCTTCAACTCGGCGACCTCCTCGGCCGGCCAGCCCACACGTTCGGGGTAGCCCATGGCGCCGCTCCAGAACCGGGCGAGAGCTCCGGGGTCGGCGGCGTGGAAGGTGACATTCGAGATGCGAGCGGTCATGGTTCGAGCGTAGGACGCGGCGTTCCGAACCGGCGGCTCACCTCCCCGCTCACCTCCCCGCTCGCGTGCCGGTGACCTGCGGGAGACGCGGCCACATCGCCCGCGCGCGACCCCGGGCACGCACCCGTGGTTCAGGATCACTCCCTAAACTGGAGGCACCGCGCTTACGGGCTTCGCCTCGAGATCGCGCGGTTCCCGCTCGCCCCCATCGCCCCATTGGAGCCACCATGGCCGCACCCAGCCGTCTCGACGCCGTCATCGCCCTCGCCCGCCATCGCGGGTTCGTCTTCCAGGCCGGCGAGATCTACGGAGGGTCGCGATCCGCGTGGGACTACGGGCCCCTCGGCACCGAGCTCAAGGAGAACATCAAGAAGCAGTGGTGGCGCTACATGGTGCAGAGCCGCGACGACGTCGTGGGCCTGGACTCCAGCGTCATCCTGCCGAAGCAGGTGTGGGAGGCATCCGGACACGTCGAGGTCTTCAGTGACCCGCTCGTCGAGTGCCAGCACTGCCACAAGCGCTTCCGGGCCGATCACCTCGAGGAGGAGTTCGAGGAGAAGAAGGGCCGCGCTCCGGAGAACGGCCTCGACGACATCGCCTGCCCCAACTGCGGCAATCGTCACACCTGGACCGAGCCGCGCGCCTTCTCGGGCCTGCTCAAGACCTACTTGGGCCCCGTCGACGACGAGTCCGGCCTGCACTACCTGCGCCCCGAGACCGCGCAGGGCATCTTCGTGAACTTCGCCAACGTGCTGCAGGCATCGCGCCAGAAGCCGCCGTTCGGCATCGGCCAGATCGGCAAGAGCTTCCGCAACGAGATCACCCCCGGAAACTTCATCTTCCGTACCCGCGAGTTCGAGCAGATGGAGATGGAGTTCTTCGTCGAGCCCGGCACCGATGAGCAGTGGCAGGAGTACTGGATGGAGCAGCGCATGAGCTGGTACACCGGGCTCGGCATCGACCCGGCGAACCTGCGGTTCTACGAGCACCCGAAGGAGAAGCTCAGCCACTACTCGAAGCGCACCGTCGACATCGAGTACCGCTTCGGCTTCACCGGCAGCGAGTTCGGCGAGCTCGAGGGCATCGCCAACCGCACGGACTTCGACCTGCGCACCCACTCCGAGGCATCCGGCAAGGACCTCTCGTTCTTCGACCAGACCAAGAACGAGCGCTGGATCCCCTACGTGATCGAGCCCGCTGCTGGCCTCACCCGCTCGTTGATGGCGTTCCTCGTCGACGCGTACCACGAGGAGGAGGTGCCGAACGCGAAGGGCGGCGTCGACAAGCGCACTGTGCTGAAGCTCGACCCGCGCCTGGCTCCGGTCAAGGCCGCCATCCTGCCGTTGTCGCGCAACGAGGCGCTGTCGCCGATGGCCCGCTCTCTCGCGGCCGAGCTGCGCCAGAGCTGGAACGTCGACTTCGACGACGCCGGCGCCATCGGTCGCCGCTACCGCCGCCAGGACGAGATCGGCACGCCGTTCTGCGTCACGGTCGACTTCGACTCGCTCGAGGACCAGGCCGTCACCGTGCGCGACCGCGACACCATGCAGCAGGAGCGCGTGCCGCTCGCCGGCCTGCACGCCTTCCTGGCCGAGCGACTCAAGGGCGCGTAGGTCGAGAAGGATCCAGTGGATCCTTCTCGACCTACGCGAAAGGCGGCAGCCCCGACCAAGGCAACCCGCAGAACGCGACGCGACACCGTGACCACGTGTCGACCTGCGGATCTCGCCCTGCTTCAGCGACCGCGCGCGTCGAACTCCGAGCGCAGGATCCCGTAGTACGCCGAGTCCGACCACTCGCCCTTGTCGTAGAAGGTCTCGCGCGTGGTGCCCTCGTGCCGCATCCCGAGTCGGCCGCACAGGGCGGCCGACGCGGTGTTGCGAGGGTCGAGCTGCGCGTGCACGCGGTGCGCGTCGAGCGCCGTGAAGGCCAGCGCCAGGACGGCTGCCGACGCCTCGGTGGCGAAGCCGCGCCCGGCGTGGTCGGGGTGGAACACCCAGCCGATCTCGACGTCGGCGTTTCCGGCATCCGAGAGCCGCAGCATGACGTCGCCGATGACGCGACCATCACCGTCGCCGAACAGCGACGGTTCGCCGGGAAGCACGCAGGCGAAGAAGACGGCGTCGCCGTCGGCCGAGATCGTGCGCATGCCCGCGCGCTTGCGGGTGTGCTCGGCGCCCTCCTCCGCGCTGCGCCGCGGCCAGGGGATGAAGCGCAGCACCTCGTCGAGGCGCTGGTACTCCCAGACGTCGGCGACATCGGAGTCGCCGAGGGGGCGCAGCACGAGCCGCTCGGTGATGATCGGAGCTGCGTCGTAGGCTGCGACGTCGAAGGGCAGCTTCAGCGCTCGGGCGGGCGACGCCATCAGGAGGCCGAGAGGCCGAATCCGGAGTCCTCGTCGGCAGCCGAGTCGTCGACCGCGGTGACGGATGCGGTGGTCGCGACCTCGGGAACGACACCGAAGATCGCCTCGACCCCGTCGATCCAGGTGCGCTGTTCGCCCCGCGCCACGTACTCGCGTGAGCGCACCATCGGGGTGTGCAGCAGTACGCCCGCGAGGTGGCGCAGCGCCTGCTCGGTGGCGGCGGAGTCGTCGCCGCGCGCGCGGGCGCGGGCGATCTCGTCGTCGACGATGCCGAGCACGTGCGTGCGCAGCGCCACGACGGCGGGAGCGAGGTTGATCTCCTCGCTCACCGTGCCGAACTTGCGGGCCGCCTTGCTGACGATGGCGCGGGCCTCGTCGGTCGCCGTCAGCTCGTCGAGCGGGGCGTGCAGTCGGATGGTCTCGAGGTCGAGCAGCGAGATGCCGTCGATCTCGCCGACGGCCGGGTCGATGTTGCGGGGCAGGCCCAGGTCGATGACGAGCTGGCGGGCGGGGGAGTCGACGGCGCGGCCGAGCATCTGCACGGCGTCGCGGCCGGTGCGCACGTCATCGGCCGTGAGCACGAAGGCCTCGACGGCGGAGCAGGCCACGATCACGTCGGCGGATGCCGCAGCCGCGGGGTAGTCGGCCACCGAGATGGCCGGCAGGTCGTGGTTGGCTGCGAACTTGCGGCCACGGCCCGACGGCGAGTACACCTGCACGTCGGTGACCCCACGCTCGCGGAGGTTCGCGAGCGAGGCGCCGGCGTAGCGGCCGGTGCCGATGAGCAGAACCTTCTGAGTCGACCAGTCGGGGATGCGGCTCTCGGCGAGGTCGAGGGCCAGACGCACGAGCGAGCGCCCGGCGGATCCGATGCCCGTGCGGTTCTTGATGCCGCGCGACGTCTGCGACGCGCGCTGGAACAGACGCTCGAGCTCGGGGGTCGTGGTGCCGACGGTGCGCGCACGCTCGAGGGACCGGCGAACCTGGCCGGCGATCTCGCCCTCGCCGACGACGACGGACTCGAGTCCGGCGGAGACGGCGAACAGATGCTCGGCGACACTGTTCCCGTGGGTCAGCGCGAGCGATTCGCGGAGGGTCTCGCTGCTCACGCCGCTCTCCGCAGCCACGGCCTCGAGGGTCGCGGAGACAGCCGCGAGGGGGGAGGTTCCCTCGGGCTCGTCGAGGTCGAGGTACGCCTCGAAGCGGTTGCACGTCGCGACGACGACGGCACCGCCGAGGGAGTCATGGGAGCCGACGATGCGGCGTCCGAGTTGTTCGGCATCGACGCTCAATCGCTCGAGCAGGTCGAAGCTCGAGTTCTTGTGACTCGCGGAGAGACAGATGAGCACGGGTTCGATTGTAATCGCTCGAGAGCGTGCTTCCTGCGGGGCTGCCCCCGAGCTCGCCCGGCAGCGGAACGGATCGTCACGTCACGCGGATGGGGACATGCGTGCGCGCGCTGCGCGTGCTTAGGATGACCCCAAGCATCCCGGCTCGCCGGGATGCCCACCGACGACTCGACGCGCATCCGCTGCCCACGCACGGATCGGGCGTCGTTGCCGTCTCCACTGCAACCCGCGTAGGGGCGGTGCGCACGACGGGGTCGCGCCCACGGCGCGGCCCCGTTCGGGGTGCGCAGCGGCTCGGGTGCTTCGGGCGGTCGCGTCGCTCGGCCCTCATCGAGCGGAGAGGTGCCCTCGGTGAGCGGGGGAGGTGCTCAGCGTGCGAATGAGACAATGGAGCACGTGAGTCTTCCGTCGCAGCACCCCCTGTCCAGTGGCCGCACGACCGAGTCGCGACTGGTGCGTGCCTATCAGGGCGTGCGACAGGACATTCCTCCGGTCTGGTTCATGCGCCAGGCGGGTCGTTCGCTTCCCGAGTACCGCGAGCTGCGCGTGGGCACCAAGATGCTCGACGCCTGCCTCGACCCGGCTCTCGCGAGCGAGATCACCCTGCAGCCCGTGCGTCGCCACAAGGTCGACGCCGGCATCTTCTTCAGCGACATCGTCGTTCCGCTGAAGCTCGTGGGCGTCGACGTCGAGATCGTGCCGGGTCGTGGGCCCGTCATGGGCGAGGCCGTGCGCACGTCGGCGCAGGTCGCGGCCCTCACGTCGATCGATCCCGCGAGCCTCGACGACGTGATCGCCCCCATCACCGAGGCCGTGAAGCTCACCGTCGCTGGCCTCTCCACCCTCGGCGACGGCAACAGCTCCATCCCGCTGATCGGTTTCGCCGGCGCCCCGTTCACCCTCGCGGCCTACCTCGTCGAGGGCGGTCCGTCGAAGGACCACCTCGCCGCCCGCACCCTCATGCACGCCGACCCCGCGGCATGGAGTGCACTCATGGAGTGGACCGCCGACGTCACGGGCCGATTCCTGCGCGCGCAGGTGCTGGCCGGTGCCAGCGCGGCACAGCTGTTCGATTCGTGGGCCGGCGCGCTGTCGCTGGCCGACTACGAGAAGCACGTGGCTCCGGCATCCGCTCGCGCGCTGAAGCACGTGCACGGGATGAGCTACTCGGTTCGACCGCACGATGAGGGCGCCGACCCGTCGGTCGAGCGTCGCACCGTGCCGATCGTGCACTTCGGCGTCGGCACCGGTGAGCTGCTCGCCGCCATGCGCGATGTCGGCGCCGACGTTGTCGGCGTGGACTACAGGGTGCCGCTCGACGAGGCCAACCGCCGGCTCGGGGGCTCCGTCCCGCTGCAGGGAAACATCGACCCCGCCCTGCTCTACGCACCCTGGCCCGTGCTCGAGGCGCACGTGCGCGACGTCGTGTCCCGCGGTCAGAGCGCGCCGGCCCACGTCGTGAACCTCGGCCACGGCGTCTCGCCCGACACCGACCCCGACGTGCTCACCCGCGTGGTCGAACTCGTGCACTCGCTGGGATCATGACCGACGCGGCCCGCGACGTCACTCCCCGCACCGTGACGGATCCCGTCGCGCCGGCTGCGGCGACGGATGCCGCTCCCTACGACGTGCTCGTCATCGGCGGCGGCGTCGCCGGCCTGGTCGCCGCGCGCGAGGCCGTGCACGTGGGCCTGCGCACCCTGGTGCTCGAGGCCGCGTCCGGCGCCGGCGGCTGCGTGCGCGCCCAGGACGTGGCCGGTCTCACCGTCGACGTCGGCGCCGAGAGCTTCGCCACCCGCACGGGTTCGGTGGCGACCCTGCTCGCCGAGCTCGGCATCGACGACCAGATCGTCAGCCCGAACCCCGCAGGCTCGTGGCTGCACCTGCCTGCCCTCACGGGCGGCGGCGCCATGACCGTGCGCTCGCCGAAGACCTCGCTGCTCGGCATTCCCGCGTCGCCGCTCGCCGACGACGTGCGCGCGGTCATCGGAACCGCAGGGGCGTGGCGCGCCTACCTCGACCGCGTCATGCCGATCCTGATGATCGGGCACGCCCAGCGCCTGGGCCCGCTGGTGCGCAAGCGCATGGGAAGCAAGGTGCTCGATCGCCTCGTGTCGCCGCTGTCGACAGGCGTCTACTCCGTGGACGCCGACGACCTCGACGTCGCGCTGGTGGCTCCCGGTCTGAACGCCGCCATGACCCGCATGGGCTCGCTCTCGGGCGGCGTCGCCGAGCTGCGCTCGTCGGCGACCGCGGGCTCGGCTGTCCAGGGCATCCGTGGCGGGATGTCGCGTCTCGTCGAGGCCCTGGTCGCCGACATCCAGCACTTCGGCGGGGAGATCCGAACGGGCATGACCGTCGACGGACTCGCGCCCACCGAGGTGAACGGTGAGCCGGGCTGGGTCGTGGCGGCGTCCGCAGCGCCGACCGCAGTTGCAGCAGCCGCCGCAGCGCCTACGGCAGACCCGGCGTCGACCGGCACCGGAGCGCCCTCCGTGAACCTCGACCTGCGCGCCCGCCGTGTCGTGGTCGCTGCACCGGCCGGCGTGGCGGTGCCCCTGCTGGCCGGCGCACGCGAGGACTGGAAGCCCCTGGCCGACCTCGGCTGGCCTGCCGCGGCATCCGTCGAGATCGTCACCCTGGTGCTCGATGCCCCGGCCCTCGACGACGCTCCGCGGGGAACCGGCGTGCTCGTCGCCTCGGATACCCCCGGTGTGACGGCGAAGGCCCTCACCCACGCCTCGGCCAAGTGGGAGTGGCTGGCCGAGCGCGCCCACGCCGCGGCAGACGGACGCAACGTCGTGCGCCTCTCCTACGGTCGCGCCGGGCAGCCGCTGCCGACGGCGCGACTGAGCACCGAGGACGTCGAAGACCTCGCCCTCGCCGACGCCTCCGCCATCCTCGGGGTCGCCCTCACCCGCGCCCACCTCGTCGAATCGGCACGCGTCGTGTGGACGGATGCCGTCTCCCACGCCGCGATCGGCCAACGCGCGCGGGTGCAGCAGGTGCGCGACGCCCTCGAGGCCGACGCGACCATCGCCGTCGTCGGATCGTGGGTGGCCGGCACCGGACTGGCCTCCGTGATCCCGGATGCCCGGGAGTCCGCTCGACGCCTCCGCCGCACCGCGCTGCATACCGAACCCGGAATATGAGCATCATGCGGTCGCACTGCGATCGCGGTGCAATGTTGTCAATCCCCTCGTCACCGCCCGAGGCGGGCTATACGCTGGACCAATCGCCAACGATCCGGGATTGAGGTACGGCATGCGGGGCAAACTCCTCTTCGTGACGGGAATCGCCGTCGGTTACGTGCTGGGAGCACGTGCCGGCCGCCAGCGCTACGAGCAGATCAAGTCGGCAGCGGAGAGCGTGTGGAACACGCCGGCCGTGCAGAGCGGAGTCGACACCGCCAAGGACTTCGCCCTCGCCCGTGTCGGAGATGTCTCCGACTCGGTGCTCGACGGCGTCAAGAAGCTGGTCTCTGCGGCGACGCACTCCAAGGCGAAGTCGGCTCCCACCCGGTCGTACTCCACCCCGGCACGTCCGGCCGCGAGCACGACGCGCCCGGCCGCCACGGCGCCTGCGGCATCCGTGCACCACACCGAGTCGTACACGGTGGCAGAGCCCGTCGACCAGCCGGCCGCCAAGAAGCCGGCTCCGCGCAAGCCCGCAGCAGCGAAGGCTCCGTCGGGCCAGCCCCGGAAGAAGCCCAGCTCGTCCGAATCCGAATAGAGGTGGTGCGCAGTGCCTGAACCCAAACTCAAGAAGCAGTCGTTGGTCGAGCTCCTCAGCGAACTCCCCACTCTGATCCGCGATCTGATCCAGGCCGAGATCGCCTCGTTCAAGGCGGAAGTGACGGCCAGGGGCAAGAGCGTCGGTGTCGCCGCCGGACTCTTCCTGGTGGCTCTGTTCTTCCTGTTCTGGTTGTTCGCCGTGCTCATCGAGGCGGCGATCTTCGCGTTCGCCCTGATCGTTCCCGCCTGGTTGGCCGCGCTGATCGTCGCGGGCATCCTGGTCGTCATCATCGTGGTCCTCGTGCTCATCGGGATCGCGAGCTACAAGCGCGCGACGAAGGCGCCCGAAGCGACGATCAAGGAGCACATCCAGACCGACGTCGATGTAGTGAAGGGGGTTGGACCGTATGACAACCACTGATCTGAGCACCAGGAGCCTTCTCGAGCCGCGTCCGCTCGACGAGCTGTCGCGCCCCGAGCTGAGGCTCGAGGTGAAGCGGGCCCGCACAGAGCTGGCCTCCACGCTGAACGCCATCGAGGATCGCCTCAACGTTCCCCGCAAGATGCGCGAGCGCACCGATCGCTGGGGTCGAGAACTGCGTCGCCTGCGCACCGAGAATCCCGTGGCGCTCGCGGGCGTCGCCGTCGGCGTCGCCGTCGTCATCGGGGGAGCCGTCTGGGGGATCGTCACGCTCGTGACCCGTGACTGATCGGGGTCACTCCGCCGCCCGCGAGTCGGGCGGCATCCGCTCCGCTTTGGAAAGATTCGCAAAGCGAGAGAGACTGGTCCCATGACTTCCCTCGCTGCCGGTGAGGCAGCCGACGCCGTGCCCGAAACGAACTCGTCGGAGGTGTCGAGCACCCCCGAGGCATCTCCCTCGGGATTCACGCTCTTCGCTGTGTTCCGCCGTGATCCGGCCAACCCCGACGACTTCGACGGGCATGACGTTCCGCGCGTCGTCGCCGAACTCGACGACGTGGTGCGCCTGCTCGAGACGGAAGGCGTGACAGTCCGCGGCTTCTACGACGTGTCGGGACTGCGCGCGGATGCCGATCTCATGATCTGGACCCACGCCGACGACGCCGAGACGCTGCAGTGGGCGCACCGCGAGCTCCGCCGGGTGCGCCTGCTCAAGTCGCTTCTGCCCACCTGGAACGCGATGGGCGTCCACCGCGACGCCGAGTTCAACAAGTCGCACGTACCCGGGTTCCTCCGAGGCGTCGAGCCGAAGAGCTGGATGACCGTGTACCCGTTCGTGCGCAGCTTCGACTGGTACCTGTTGCCCGATGCAGAGCGCGGCCGCATGCTTGCCGAGCACGGGCGCAAGGGCGCCGGCTTCCGCGGCGTCGTCGCGAACACCGTCTCGTCATTCGCCCTCGGCGACTACGAGTGGCTGCTGCCCATGGAGGCCGATGAGCTCACTGACCTGGTCGACATGATGCGCGACCTCAGGGCGACGGATGCGCGACGCCATGTGCGCGAGGAGGTCCCGTTCTACACGGGCCGGCGCATCAGCACGGCCGAGCTCGTGGAGGTACTGCAGTAATGGCTGCTCGCAACATCGGCGGCACCGCGCCGCACAAGCCGGCTCCCGCTGCCAGCGCACCCTGTGCGCCCGGCGCACGCGTTCCCGGCGCCACGCCGGCCGCACAGTCCGGCGCCGAGCACGTCGAGACGCCCATCGCCTACGACGGCATCCTGCTCAGCGGCTTCGGCGGTCCCGAGGGCCAGGACGAGGTCATCCCGTTCCTGCGCAACGTCACGAGCGGTCGCGGCATCCCCGACGAGAGGCTCGAGGAGGTGGCGCACCACTACCGCCACTACGACGGCGTCAGCCCGATCAACGAGCAGAACCGACAGCTGAAGGCCGCCCTCGAGGCCGAGATCGCCAGCCGCGGACTCGACCTTCCGGTGTTCTGGGGCAACCGCAACTGGGCGCCCTACATCAACGACGCTCTCAGCGAGGCGGCCGAGGCCGGGGCCAGCAAGCTCATCGCCATCGCCACGAGCGCCTACAGCTCGTACTCCAGCTGCCGGCAGTACCGCGAGGACTATGCCGACGCACTCGAGGACACCGGGCTCGGCGACAGCATCCAGATCGACAAGGTGCGCCAGTTCTTCGACCACCCCGGCTTCGTCACGCCGTTCATCGAGGGCGTCCGTGACGCCGTCGTCGAGCTGACGGCATCCGGAATCGCGGAATCCGAGATCGAGGTGCTGTTCGCCACGCACTCGATTCCGACGACGGATGCGCTCCGCTCCGGCCCGGCAGTGCTCGATGCCTCCTCGGCCACGGGCACGGACCCCGAGGCCGACCGCGGTTTCGGCGGCGGGGGAGCGTACGCGGCGCAGCACGAGGCCGTCGCCGAGGTCGTCATGCGGGAGGCGGTGACGTCGCCCATCACCTGGCAGCTCGTCTACCAGTCGCGCAGCGGTCCGCCCACGCAGCCGTGGCTCGAGCCCGACATCAACGACGCCATCGCCCTGCTGCCCGCACGTGGCGTGAAGGCCATCGTGATCGTGCCGCTCGGCTTCATGAGCGACCACATGGAGGTGCTCTGGGACCTCGACAACGAGGCGCTGGAGTCGGCCGAGGAGCACGGCCTGCGGGCCGTGCGCGTGCCGACGCCCGGAACCCACCCGGCCTTCGTCTCCGGTCTCGTCGACCTGGTGATGGAGCGCGTCGAGGGTGTTCCGACGGCCGAGCGCCCCGCCCTCACCGAGCTCGGCCCCTGGTACGACGTCTGCCGCCCGGGGTGCTGCGAGAACGTGCGGCTCGGCTTCAGGCCGGCACTCGGCGGGATCGCGCCATGAGTTCCCCGACATCGGTGATCCGCGTCGGAACCCGCGGGAGTGCCCTCGCGCTGGCGCAGACCAAGGCCGTCGCGGCGAAGATCGCCGCGGCATCGGGCTCCGAGGTCGAGATCGTCACGATCACGACCCACGGCGACACCTCCACGGACTCCCTCGCCTCCCTCGGCGGAACCGGCGTCTTCGCCTCGGCGTTGCGTGAGGCGCTGCTCGCCGACGAGTGCGACCTCATCGTGCACTCGCTCAAGGACCTGCCCACGGCGCCGCACCCCGGCCTGCGGATCGGTGCCGTTCCCAAGCGGGCCGATGCGCGTGACGCCCTGTGCGCGCGCGACGGCCTCACCCTCGCCACCCTTCCCGCCGGGGCTCGCGTGGGCACGGGGTCGCCTCG
Organism: Leifsonia sp. Leaf325; assembly: GCA_001423545.1. Classification (GTDB taxonomy): domain Bacteria; phylum Actinomycetota; class Actinomycetes; order Actinomycetales; family Microbacteriaceae; genus Orlajensenia. The sequence goes on along the minus strand of LMOK01000003.1, from coordinate 797,036 downwards.
CCGCGTGGCACAGCTGCGCGCCGCTCGCCCCGACCTGGAGGTCGTCGACATCCGCGGGAACGTCGACACCCGCCTCGGACGGGTCACCGATGGCGACCTCGACGCGGTGATCCTCGCTGCGGCGGGTCTCGGACGCCTCGGCAGGCTCGACGCCGTGACCGATCTGCTCGACATCAACGACTGGCCGACGGCTCCAGGCCAGGGAGCGCTCGCCGTCGAGGTGCGCGAGGGACGACTCGAGCGCCACCTCGAGGCGGGACTGCGCTCCGTCGAGCACGTGACCACGCGCGCCTCCGTCGACGCCGAGCGTCTGGTGCTCGCCGGACTCGAAGCGGGATGCTCCGCTCCGATCGCCGCATCCGCCATCGTCGACAGCGACATGCTCTTCCTCACGGCCACGGTGTACAGCCCCGACGGCAGCGCGAAGATCACAAGTTCGCACGCAGCGACCCCCGACAGCCATGCTGCAGCACATCTGGCGGAGTCAGCCGCTGATGTGGCGAGTAGAGTCGTCGCAGAACTTCTCGGCAACGGTGCCGCCGAACTCGCTCCGCTCCAGGGCACGAAGGGCACCTAAGTGATCGATCGACAGGCCAAGGCTCCGCGCCCGCTCGACGGCTGGCGCGTCCTCGTTCCTCGTGGTGGCCCCTGGGGAGACAGCGTCGCCGCCAACCTGCGGGCCAAGGGTGCCGCACCCGTCATCGCCCCGCTCATCAACTTCGCCCCCACCGACGACGCCGAGACGCTGGCGTCGGCACTGGCCGACCTCGCCGCCGGTGCCTTCGACTGGCTGACCGTCACGAGCGCGACGACGGTCGACGTGCTGTCGTCGCACCGGGCCGTCATCCCCGCCGAGACCCACGTCGCCGCCGTGGGCGAGACGACCGCCGCCGCCCTCACCGCTGCCGGCTACAGGGTCGACATCGTGCCGCACGAGGACAACTCGGCCCGCGGACTGCTCGAGGAGTGGACGCAGGCCACGGCCGGAGCCTTCCCGCTCAAGGTGCTGACCCTCCGCTCCGAGATCGCCAAGCCCCTGCTCAGCGAGGGTCTGCGCCGCATCGGACACGACGTGCGCTCCGTCGTGGCCTATCGCACGATCGGCGTTCCCGTCTCGGAGCAGGTCACCGCCGATGTCGCCTCCGGCCGGATCAACGCCGTTCTCATCACGAGCGGATCCGTCGCCGAGCAGGTGCAGCTGCAGCTCGGTCCGCTTCCGCAGGGCACCCTCGTCGTCTGCATCGGACCGCAGACCGCCCGCGACGCCCGCGCCTACGGCCTCGAGGTCGACGCCGTCGCCGATGACCGCACCGCGGAGTCGCTCATCGACGCCCTGGTGCGCCAGGCGGACTCGCTGGTCTGAGCATCCCGCTCCGCTCTCCGCTGGTCGAGTAGGCCGCGAGCGGAGCGAGCAGCCGTATCGAGGCCCCTGAGGCGTAGCGGCGGGTCTGATCTGATCTCGACACGCGTCCTCGCTGCGCTCGGTCGCTACTCGATCAGCGGGAAGGTGTCGCTGCCCTCGGCCCTCGGCGGGCGTACGGTTCGACGTAGGCTTGACCGGTGAGCGAATCCTTCATCCCGCGCGTGCGCCCGCGCCGACTGCGGGCGACCCCCGCGCTGCGTCGCGCCGTCTCAGAGACGCGTCTGCATCCGTCCGACCTCGTCCTCCCCGTCTTCGTGCGCGAGGGAGTCGACGAACCCGTCGCCATCAGCTCGATGCCCGGCGTCGTGCAGCACACCCTCGACAGTGTGCGCGGCGCGGTGAACGAGGCCGCGGCCGCAGGCATCGGCGGGGTCATGCTGTTCGGGGTGCCCGAGGTGCGCGACGCCGTCGGCTCCGGCGCCACGGATCCCGACGGCATCCTGAACCTCGCCACCCGCGTCGTGGCCGACGAGGTGGGCGACGCCCTCGTGGTGCAGACGGACCTCTGCCTCGACGAGTTCACCGACCACGGGCACTGCGGCGTGCTGGATGCCGTCGGTCGCGTCGACAACGACGCCACGCTCGAGCGCTACCGCGAGATGGCCCTCGTGCAAGCGGCATCGGGGTCGGCCCTGCTCGGCCTCTCGGGAATGATGGACGGCCAGGTCGCCGCCGTGCGCGAGGCCCTCGACACCTCCGGGTTCATCGACACCGCCGTGCTCGCCTACTCGGCCAAGTACGCCTCGGCCTACTACGGACCATTCCGCGAAGCCGTCGCCTCGACCCTGCAGGGTGACCGCCGCAGCTACCAGCTCGACCCCGGCAACCGCCGCGAGGGCCTGCGCGAGGCGATGATCGACATCGAGGAGGGCGCCGACATCGTGATGGTCAAGCCGGCCGGCAGCTACCTCGACGTGCTCGCCGACGTGGCTGCGGCATCCGACGTTCCCGTCTGGGCCTACCAGGTCTCCGGCGAGTACGCGATGATCGAGGCCGCAGCGGCGAACGGCTGGATCGACAGGCAGCGAGCGGTGCACGAGAGCGTCGTCGGCATCCGTCGCGCCGGTGCAGACACCGTGCTCACGTACTGGGCGACCGAACTCGCCGGCTGGCTCAACGACGGAGTGGTGGCATGACCCGCAACGACGACCTCTTCGCGCGCGCCCAGGCCGCCATCCCGGGCGGAGTGAACTCCCCGGTGCGTGCCTTCCGATCGGTGGGAGGATCCCCGCTGTTCCTCACCTCGGCTCGAGGCGCCTACGTGACGGATGCCGACGGCCGCGAGTACGTCGACATGGTGGCGAGCTGGGGCCCGGCCATCCTCGGCCATGCCCAACCGCAGGTCGTCGCGGCCGTTCAGGAGGCCGCAGCGCGCGGTCTCGGCTTCGGCGCCGCGACTCCGGCCGAGACGGAGCTCGCCGAGCTCATCGAGGAGCGCGTCGCTCCCGTCGACAAGGTGCGTCTGCTCTCGACGGGCACCGAGGCCACGATGACGGCCATCCGTCTGGCCCGCGGCTTCACGGGTCGCGACCTGCTGGTGAAGTTCGCCGGGCTGTACCACGGCCACTCCGACGGGCTGCTCGCCGAGGCCGGATCCGGCGTCGCCACGCTCGCCCTCCCCGGATCGGCCGGCGTGACAGCCGCCACGGCCGGGCAGACGCTGGTGCTTCCCTACAACGACCTCGACGCCGTGCGCGCGGTGTTCGCCGAGCACGGCGACTCCATCGCCGCCGTCATCACCGAGGCCGCCGCCGCCAACATGGGCGTCGTCGCTCCGGATGCCGGCTTCAACGCCGCGCTCGTCGACATCGCCCACGCCCACGGCGCCCTCGTGATCCTCGACGAGGTGCTCACAGGCTTCCGCGTCGGTCGTGCGGGCTACTGGGGCCTCGAGAACGCCGGCGTCGCCGGACACCCGCCCTACGCCCCCGACCTGTTCACCTTCGGCAAGGTCGTCGGCGGTGGCCTCCCGGTGGCAGCGCTCGGCGGTCGCGCCGACGTCATGGACCACCTCGCGCCGCTCGGCCCCGTGTACCAGGCCGGAACGCTCTCGGGGAACCCCGTCGCCGTCGCCGCCGGTCTCACCACGCTGCGGCTCGCGGATGCCGCCGTCTACGCCCACCTCGATGCTGCGGCGCTGACGATCTCGAGCGCCGTGTCCGAGGCGCTGACGGATGCCGGAGTCGCCCACGCCGTGCAGCGGGCCGGCAACCTGTTCAGCTTCGTCTTCGGCGAGAACGTGGCCGGAGGGGTGCGGAACTACGACGAGGTGCGCGCCCAGGAGGCCTGGCGCTACCCCGCGTTCTTCCACGCGATGCAGGACGGCGGCGTCTCGCTGCCTCCGTCGGTGTTCGAGGCCTGGTTCGTGACGGCCGCGCACGACGATGCGGCGATCGCGCGCATCGTCGAGGCGCTGCCGGCGGCGGCACGGGCGGCGGCTGAGGCGCGGGCGTAGGACTCCGCGTCGCGGCTGTGCCGACCTCCGCTCGCAGAGGGCCGAGCGCAGCGACCGCCCGAAGCGTCGGAGCCACCCGTAGCTTTCGATGCGGTATCGGATCAATCGTTTGTGCAGTGTCCACAGCCCGATTCGCGCGGTGATTTGCCAGACTGGAGGCATGGCGTCATTGCGAGTGCATCAGGACCGGCTGGAGATCCATCTCACGTCGGCCGAGAAGGTGCTGTCGCTGCGCCGTGACGACATCGTCGTCCCGCGGGACGACATCCGCTCCGTCACGATCACCGACGACCCGTGGATCTGGATCCGCGGCATCCGTGCACCCGGAGCATTCGTGCCGTTGACCCTCGCGGTCGGCACCTGGAAGTTCCACGGCGGCAAGGACTTCATCGTCGTGAAGAACAAGCGTCCCTCGGTGATCATCGACATCGACGGCGGCGAGTTCGCCCGCGTGGTCGTGAGCACCAACCACGCCGTGGAGCTCATCGGCTCGCTGAAGATCACCGAATCGGATGCCGTGACGGGCTGAGTCAGTATCGTGGGGTATCGGCTCGACCGATCCCGCGTGCACCGTGACGCGCGGGCAGGCACGGATGTGAGGAAATCATGACCGGTTTCAGTGAGATGCCGGGACAGGACCCCCTGTCTCCGGGATTCAACCCCGAGCACCTCGAGGGATTCGAGGCAGACCCGCTTCCGCCGTTGCACGGACCCGAGGATCCGGGCCGAGTCCTCGGCATCGTCGGACTGGTGCTCGCGATCTTCCTGAACATCATCGGAATGATCGTCAGCATCGTGGCGTACAACCGCTCGAAGAAGGCCGGCTTCTCCAACGGGTTCGCGGTCGCCGGCATCATCGTGGGCGGCATCCTGTTCGTGCTCGGCGGCGTGGTCACACTGCTGCTGTTCGGAACGGGCCTCGCGTTGTTCGGCTCCGTCTCCAACTGATCGCCGTCAGGCGCTGATCGCCGTCAGGCGCTGAGCGCTGTCGGCATCCCGAGGTATCTGCCGTACTCGGCCACCGCTCGATCGATCTCGGGACGAACGGATGCCGCCAGCGGCGTGACCGGGCGCCATTCGATCGACGCCGAGTTCCTTGCCAGCGTGTGCTTCCACGTCGCCACGACCCGCCCGTCGAGCAGGGCGGCGTGGAGCAGCGAGTCGGGCGTGCCCGCGGCGCTGGAGCCGGGGTGCTGGATGATTCCGCGGGTCTCGAGGTAGCTCATCACGTACTCGTCGTACCCGTGCAGCAGGTCGACGCGCGGTGACGCCGGAACGGATGCAGCGACGTCGGCAGCGGCATCCGTCGGCGTCATCCAGCACTCGACGCCCTCGAGCTCGACCCGCTCCAGCGAGCCCGGAGCTCGCTCGAGCGCGACCTCGAGGCCACGGCGGCAATCGGCCTGGGTGAGTCCGCTCCACGCGCTCATGTCCTTGACGGACACCGGTCCCCGGGTGGCGGCATAGCGGGCGGACAGCGCGGCCAGGGCGTTCTCGTGGTCATAGGAGGCGGCTCCGTCGACGAAGGTGGGGGGCACGCGCTCGTCGAAGGCGGCGTAGCTGCGCTGCTTGCCGATGGTGACCCCGCTGATGATCACCCGTTGCAGTTCGGCGAACATGAGCGCGTAGACGAAACCGTTGCCGTCGAGTGCGATGCCGATGGCGCTGAGGGCAGCGCGCAGTTCCGCCCGTGTGCGGTGCCGACCGCCGGCCACGGCGGCGGCGAAGGCATCGGTCACCCTCACCAGGGTCGGAGCGTCGAGGCCGGCGCGTTCGAAGTAGATGCGGCTGATGCCGAGCACGCGGTGAGCGGTGAGGGTCAGCATCCAGCGGGCGTCGCCCGGCGCGAGGAAGTGCCACGTCGGTCGCATCACGTGGGTGCGCAGGATGGAGCCGAGGTCGTAGGCGACGCCCATGTCGGCGGCGCTCGGGCGGTCGGCCGGGGAGATGCGCTGGGCGACCGACCACAGCGCGTACGGGAACTCCTGCGCCTGCATCGCGACGAGACCGCTCACGACCTGCTCGGGAGTGACGGGCCGCTGATCCCACAGGCCGAGCCGCAGCATCCGGAGTCTCACGGCCTCGGCTGCGCTGATCGGCGGGATCGCGGTCATGGCGTCAGGTCTCCGTCTCGCCCGCTCCGTCGCGACCGCCGATGGCGACGACCGTGCGCCCGCGGGTGCGCCCGGCCAGGATGTCGTCGGCCGCGGCGAACACGTCGGCGAGCCCGATCTCCGTGGTCATCGCGTCGAGCTGACCGAGGTCGAGGTCTGTGGCCAGTCGTGCCCACGCCTGCTCGCGCATGGGGAGAGGGGCCTCGACCGAGTTGATCCCCACGAGGCTGACCGCCCGCAGGATGAACGGCATCACCGTCGTCGGCAGGTCTGCGGATGCCGCGAGCCCGCACGCCGCGACGACGCCGCCGTAGTGCACCTGCGCCAGCACGTTCGCGAGCGGAACGCCTCCCACAGAGTCGATGGCCGCCGCCCAGCGCTGCGACTGCAGCGGCTTGCCTGCTTCGGCCAGCTCGTCGCGGTCGAGCAGCTCGGCGGCCCCGAGGGAGCGGAGGTACTCGCCGTTGTCGGCGGCTCGTCCCGTGACGGCCGTGACCTCGAAGCCGGCCTGTGCCAGCATCGAGATGGCCACCGAGCCGACGCCGCCCGACGCGCCCGTCACGAGCACGGGACCATCGGCGGGACTCACTCCGTGCCGCTCCAGCGCGAGCACGGAGAGCATGGCCGTGAAGCCCGCGGTGCCGATGGCCGCGGCCTGGCGGTCGGTCAGCGGATCCGGTACCCGTACCAGTGATGCCCCCGGGATCAGGGCTCTCCCGGTGTAACCTCCATGTCGGGTCTCACTGAGCCCGCCGCCGTTCAGCAGCACCCGATCCCCGGCCGTCCAGCGCTCGTCGGCGCTTCCGACGACGGTGCCGACGACGTCGATGCCGGCCACGATCGGGTAGGTGCGGGTGACGCCGGGCTTGCCCGCCACGGCGAGGCCGTCCTTGTAGTTGAGGCTCGAATACGTCACATCGAGCTCGACCGCGCCGGCGGCATCCGGAGCGGCATCGCCCGTGCGCAGGTCGGCGGGGCTCAGTTCGCGCAGAGTCGAGGTGAGGCGGGGCTGGCCTGCGGCATCCGTCTCCCGATCGACGACGATGGCCCGGAACCGCTCTGCACTGCCCATCGTTCGAGCCTAGCGATCGAAGCGCACGCCGCGTGGGTCGGGTGGAAGAAGGAGGAGCACGAGCACGATGATGCCGCCGACCACGGGGATGGCGACCAGGAGCCAGAACAGTCCGCTGAGGTTCGCGTCGTGCAGCCGGCGCCAGATCAGGGCCAGCGACGGCACCAGCGCGACGATGGCCCACAGGGTGCCGAGGACGATGGCGATGACGGAGCCGACGGTGGCCTGGGGTACCAGCGGGTTGAGGTCGGCGGGGTCCGCCGTCGGATCGACCGGGCTGCCGAAGCTCACGGCGATGGCCTGCAGGGCGAGGTTGACGATGAGGAACACGAGGGCCATCCACCAGAATTCGCTGCGGCTGGCGCTGCCGCTGAAGGTCGCGTACTTCGACCAGAATCGCGAGAAGGCGACGGGGAGGGTCGCGCCGTAGTGCGGGGCGCTCAGCGGGAGGTCGCCGCCGGCCGGAGAGGTCGGGGCGGAGTCGTACGGGCTCGTCATGGGTCCTCGTCCTCGTGGGGGCGGCGGGCGTGACGCCGGCGGGTTGCGCGCCTAGGTGACGTCGCGCCGCCAGCTCGAGAAGTAGCCGCCGAAGGTCAACACGGCCGCGTAGGCGAGCAGCACGATGGCGCCCTTCCACCAGTCCAGGGGATCGGTCGCGGCCCCGCCGCTCAGGGAGTAGAAGCTCACGCCCACGACGGCGTCGCTGGCGGCGCCGGGAAGGAACCGGGCGATGCTCGCGGTGACGTCGATGAAGCTGGCGGCCAGGCGCAGCAGCGGCTCGACGAACTGCGTGAAGGCCAGCACGATGACGATGGCGGCCACCTGGCTGGTCACGAGCGTGCCGAGGCCGACGCCGATGGCTGCCCAGAGCGCCATCGCCAGGATGCCGCGGCCGGCCAGGGCCCAGGTGTCTGGGTCGCCGAGGTTGGTCTCGATGCCGAAGCCGCTGAACGCGGCTGCGCCCGCCGCGAGCGTCGTGCCCCAGGCGATGAGGCCGAAGACGGCGCCGACGATGATCGCGACGATGACCTTGGCCACCAGCACGAGGCCGCGGCGGGGCGTGGCGAGGAAGGTGGGGGTGAGGGTCTCGTGGCGGAACTCGCCCGTCGTGGCCAGAGCGCCGAGCAGCACCGGGAAGACGTAGCCGACGGTGGTGGCGAAGCCGTAGACGAGGGGCTGCAGCTGGGCACCGGTCGGCAGGCCGCGCCCACCGCCGCCCCCGGTCTGGTCGGGGTTCTGGCTGAGCCAGCCGAACAGCGCGGCGAGTCCACCGGCTGTCGCGCCGACGTAGACCACCATCACGATGGCGAGGATCCACCAGATGCGGGTGGTGAGGATCTTGAGGAACTCGGAGCCGATGGAGCGGAACAGGGCCTTCATCGCTGGTCCTCCCCGCCGTGATCGGCATGGCGACCCGGACTCTCACCGGCAGAAGCTTCGGGGGCTGGCGGCTCGGCGGATTCTGCTGCAGTGTCGGCGTGCGCTGCGGCGTCGACGGATGCTGCCGCCTCTGCGGTCGCGGCGGTCACGGCATCCGTCGCCGACGTGGTCTCGGTCGAGCCGCCGACGACCTCGCCGCCGTCGACCAGGGTGAGGAAGGACTCCTCGAGACCGGCCTTCTGGCGCTGCAGCATCGAGATCTCGACGCCGTTGACGAAGGCGAGGTGGCCGATGCGGCCGGGGTCGCCCTCGGCCACGAGCAGGCCGGTGCGACCGGTGCTGAACTCGAATCCCTCGGCCGTGAGCACCTCGGCCAGCCTGGTGCGGTCGGGGGAGTCGACCACGACGTGCGGAGCCACCTCGGTGTCGAGGGTGGCGAGAGTGCCGCGATGCACGAGGCGCCCCTTGGCGATGATGACGACCTCGTCGACGCTCTGCTGCACCTCGCTCAGCAGGTGCGAGCTCACGAGAACCGTGCGCCCTTCTGCGGCGAGCTCGCGGAGGAACAGGCGGATCCACTTGATGCCCTCGGGATCGAGCCCGTTGATGGGCTCGTCGAGCACGAGCACTCCGGGGTCGCCGAGAAGCGTGTAGGCGAGGCCGAGGCGCTGGCGCATGCCGAGCGAGTAGCCGCCGACGCGCCGCTTGGCGTACTCGGCGAGGCCGACGCGGCGGAGCACCTCGTCGACGCGGCTCGTGGGGAGCCCGGCAGCGGCGGCGTAGACGCGCAGGTGGTTGTGGGCCGTGCGGCCGGGGTGGAAGCTCGCGGCCTCGAGGGCAGCGCCGACCGTGGTGAGCGGATTCGCGAGGTCGCGGTAGGCGGTGCCCCCGAAGGTCGCCGTGCCCGACGTGGGCCGCACGAGTCCGAGCAGCATCCGGAGGCTGGTGGTCTTGCCGGCACCGTTGGGGCCGAGGAAACCGGTGACGCGGCCGGGCTCGACCGTGAAGGAGAGATCGGCGACAGCCGTGACCGCGCCGAAGCGCTTGGTCACGCCGGAGAATTCGATGGGCACACCCGTGGGCATTGCGGGCCTTTCGTCGACTGCAGGTTCAGCGTATCGGCGTGGGCGGGCATTTTCCCCGCCCACGCCGCAAAAACCCCGCAATCAGGCGGAGGCAGCCGAGATTTCCTCAGTTCAGCGGACGCAGGTCGGTCGGCAGGACACCACCGTCGTAGAGCGCGCTGGCGAGGTCCTGCAGCCCGCCGAGCACGGCGCGCTGGGTGTACGGGCCGTACGAGATGCGCGCGACCCCGAGCTCGGCCAGGCGTACCGGGGTGGGCAATCCGCCCAGTCCGATCACGCTGAGACGGCGCTCGCCGAGTCCGGCCACGAGCTCGCGCACGACGTCCTCGCCGAAGTCGCCGGGAACGAACACGCAGGTGGCGCCCTCGTCGAGGTAGGCGCGGCCGCGCTCGATCGCGTCGGCGACGTTCTCGTCGAGCGAGCGGTGGCCGCCGCGCAGGAACGCGTCGGTGCGGGCGTTGAGGGCGAAGGGCACTCCGGCGTCATCGCCGGCCTTCACCGCTGCGGCGACGGCTGCTGCGGCATCCGTCAGCGGCTTCAGCTCGTCTTCGAGGTTCGCGCCCGCGACCCCGAGGTCGATCGCGCGGCGGATGGTGTCGCCGGCGTCGCCGTAGCCCGCCTCGAGGTCTGCCGTGACGGGCACGTCGACGGATGCCGCGATGCGACCGACCATGTCGAGCATGAGATCGCGGGGAATGACCTCGCCGTCGGGGTAGCCGAAGGTGGCGGCGATGGAGTGGCTGGCGGTGGCCAGAGCGCGGGTCCGGGGGAGTGCGGCCACAGCGCGGGCGCTCACGACGTCCCAGACGTTGACGACGGTCAGGAGTTCGGGGGCTTCGTGCAGGCGGCGGAGTTCAGCGGCTTTCAGGGCGGTGTTCGAGGTCATGATTCCAGCGTATGGCGACCCGTCGGATCACTCCGGCGGGGATCGGACACGACCGCTGCATCGCTCACTGAGGGCCGAGCGGAGCGACCGCCCGAAGCACATCCGGGCGCTTCGACCGCGGACGTCGTCCAGGCCTCAGCGAGCGGCGGAGGCCGGAGCGCCTACGGAGCCTTCAGCCCGACGGCCGGGAGGATGACGCCGTCGATGAGGGCGAGCAGGAACTCGCGGTCGACGGGCTTCTGCTCGATGAGAACCCGATACGAGGCCATCGAGGGGCTGAGCAGGGCGAGCGTCTCCACGTCGCAATCCGCCGCGATCTCCCCGCGCTCGATCGCGCGCTGCAGGAAGATCCTGTTGACCGAGACCCTGGGTTCGACGATCGCCGCCTTCACGGCATCCGAGAGGCCCGGGTCGCGCGAGATCATCGAGACCAGGCCGGCCATGATCTGCAGCTTCCTCTCCGCGTCCTCGATGGAGCGCGGCTTGATCATGGCGACCAGGTCTCCGCGCAGGCTGCCGGTATCCGGCAGGTGATCCACGTCGAGGTCGTTGCGCTTCATGCAGGCGACGGCGTCGACGACGAGCTCCGCCTTCGACGACCAGCGCCGGTAGACGGTCGCCTTGCCCGCCTTCGCCCGGGCGGCCACCATGTCGATGGTCATGCCGTCGTAGCCGGTCTCGGCGAGCACGTCGAGGGCGGCGTCCAGGATCTCGGGGTCGCGGGTGTGGTCGCGCTTGCGCCCGAGCTTGGTCGGGGCGGCGGGTGCGTCGAGCTGCGTCATTGCGGCTGTGACCCCTTTCCTCGCGTGTGGGATGGCCTCGTCGGGCGCTGCGGTGCCCGTGGCTGCCGGTCGGTGACTGCCATGTTACCCGGAGGTAAATTCAGGAACGGATTAGATCCGAAACTCCACAGTACCGCATATAGTGTCCTTCATGTCTTCGAACACCTCAGCTCCTGCGGCGGCTCCCACCGTCGCGTCGGGTGCCGCATCCGGTGCCCCCGACCACTCGTCCCGCCGCTGGTGGACGCTGTCGGTCGTCGCCCTCGCCCAGCTCATGGTCGTGCTCGACTCCACCGTCGTGAACATCGCGCTTCCGGCCGCCCAGGCCGACCTCGGCTTCTCCGACGCAGACCGCCAGTGGGTCATCACGGCCTACTCGCTCGCCTTCGGCAGCCTGCTGCTGTTGGGTGGCCGCCTCTCCGACCTGATGGGACGCAAGCGCACCTTCATCATCGGCCTGATCGGCTTCGCCATCGCCTCAGCACTCGGTGGTGCCGCCGACACCTTCGGCCTGCTCGTCGGCGCCCGTGCCCTGCAGGGAGCCTTCGGTGCTCTGCTCGCACCGACCGCCCTCGCCGTGCTCACCACGACCTTCACCATCCCGAAGGAGCGCGCTCGCGCCTTCGGTGTCTTCGGCGCCATCGCCGGTGCCGGTGGAGCCGTCGGCCTGCTGCTCGGAGGAGTGCTCACCGAGAACTTCTCCTGGCGCTGGAACCTCTACATCAACGTCTTCATCGCCATCATCGCGGTGATCGGCGCCATGATCTTCGTCGTCAACGCGAAGCGGGTCGGTCCGCGACCGAAGCTCGACGTTCCGGGAACCATCCTCGTCTCCGCGGCCCTGTTCTCGCTGGTCTACGGCTTCTCGAACGCCGAGTCCGACGGCTGGGACTCGCCGCTCACGTGGGGCTACCTGGCGGCATCCGCGATCCTGCTGGTCGTCTTCGTGCTCTGGCAGATGCGCGCGAAGCACCCGCTGCTGCCGCTCTCGATCGTGCTCGACCGGAACCGCGGTGCTGCGTACAGCTCGGTGCTCATCGCCGGCGCCGGCATGTTCGGCATCTTCCTGTTCGTGACCTACTACCTGCAGGCGTCGCTGGGCTACTCGCCCATCCAGACCGGGCTGTCGTTCCTGCCGATGATCGTGATGCTGGTGCTGGCCGCCCAGCTCTCCACCAACATCTTCGTGCCGCGCTTCGGGCCGAAGATCATGGTGCCGTTCGGCATGGTGCTCGGCGCCATCGGAATGGTCTACCTGACGCACCTCGGCCTCGACAGCACCTACGCGGCCGACGTGCTGCCGCCGCTGCTGATCCTCGGGTTCGCCATGGGATCGATCATGCCGGCCTCGATGCAGACGGCCACCCTCGGAGTCGACCGCGAGTTCGCCGGCGTCGCCTCGGCCATGGTGAACACCAGCCAGCAGGTCGGTGGATCGATCGGCACGGCGCTGCTCAACACGCTGGCTGCCACGGCTGCGGCCGACTACCTCGCCGCCCACCTGCCGACCACGGCCTCGGTCGCAGCTGAGGCCGCCGTGCACAGCTACGCCGTGGCGTACTGGTGGGGCGCCGGGTTCTTCGCCTTCGGTGCCATCCTCGCGGCGCTGCTGTTCAAGCGTCGCGCGCACTCGGCGCTGTCGTCGAACCACACCCCTGTGGCGACGGATGCGGAGCCTGTGCTCGCGCACTAGAAACCGTCACCGCTCGGCCCTCAGCGAGCGGGAAGGCGTCAGGCCAGCAGTTCGCGCAGCGCCTCGAGCAGCCGATCGATCTCGTCCTCGGTCGTGTACGGCGCCAGCCCGATGCGCAGCCCGCCGGCGTCGCCCAGGCCCAGGAGTCGGCTGGCCTCGAGGGCGTAGAAGTTGCTGGCCGGCGCCAGGATGCCGCGCTCGTTCAGGGCACGGTAGAGGGCGGATGCCGCACGCTCGTCCGTCGGGTCGTCGGCCGTGATGAGCACGGTGGGGGTGCGGTGCTGCGCGCGCGACCACACCGTGACCGGCAACATCGCGAGTCCGGCCTCCAGCCGCTCGAGCAGCGCCGACTCGTGCCGCTCGAGGGCCGCGAACGACGCCGCCAGGCGCTCCCGACGGGTGCCGGCTGCGTCGGTGTCGAGTGAGGCGAGCACGTCGACGGCCTCCGTGACGCCCGCCATGATCTCGTAGGGCAGAGTTCCGAACTCGAATCGCTCGGGAACGGCAGCCGTCGACGGCAGCAGTTTGTCGTTCTCGAGGGAGCCGAGGAGCTCGGGCGACGCGGCGAGCACTCCGCAGTGCGGGCCGAGGAACTTGTACGGCGAGCACATGAGGAAGTCGGCGCCCCAGGCGTCGATGTCGACGAGCTCATGGGCGGCGTAGTGGACCGCATCGACGTAGAGCAGGGCGCCTGCCGCGTGCACCCGCTCGGCGATGGCCGAGATGTCGGGCATGGTGCCGATGAGGTTGGAGGCTGCAGTCACGGCGACGAGTCGCGTGCTGTCGCTGAGCACGGCGGCGATCGCATCCGTCGACAGTTCGCTCGTCTCCACGTCGAAGTCGACCCAGCGCACCGTCGCACCCGCGCGCTCGGCGGCCTGGACCCAGGGCCGCACGTTGGAGTCGTGGTCGAGGCGGGTGACCACGACCTCGTCGCCGGGCCCCCAGCCCTGCGCGAGGGTGCGCGAGAAGTCGTAGCAGAGGGCTGTGGCGCTGCGTCCGTAGACGATGCCGCGGGGGTCGGCTCCGAGCAGGTCGGCGCAGGCCTGTCGGAACGCCAGCACCACGGCATCCGCGATGCGCTCGGAATCGCCGACCACCCCGCGGTTCGAGAGGGGTCCGGTGAGGGTCCTGGCGATGGCCTCGCCGACGGATGCCGGAGTCTGCGTGCCGCCCGGACCCTCGAAGTGCGCCACCCCGTCGTCGAGGGCGGGGAAGAGGGAACGGATGCGATCGACGTCGTAGGCCATGCGAATCAGCCTACGAGTCGCGGCGATCCATCGCGCGCCGGGTGCTTCGGGCGGGTGCTTCGCTCGGCCCTCGGCGGGCGGGTGGGAATAGCATGACGCCATGTCCACCGAGACTGTGGTCGAGCCGCGAACTGCCGCCGGAGGGCGTCGGCGATTCTCGGTGAGCTCGATGCTCGACGGGTTCTTCTTCATCTTCGCGGCGCTCGCCGCCATCTGGCTGGCCACGATCGTGTTCGGCGAGAGCTTCCAGTGGCGGTGGTCGTCGCTGCTGTACTTCATCGTGTTCTGGGTGCTGCTGGCCTATCTCGTGCTCCCGCGGCTGCATCGCATCCTCACGACCATCTACGTGCCCGACTACTTCATCGGCCGCGCCCGCACCAGCGACGGGCTGCTGGGCGACCCGGTGAACCTCGCCCTGCTCGGCAGTGAGGACGAGGTTCACGCCGCCCTCGTCGCCGCCGGATGGACCCGAGCCGACGACGTGACGGCCGGGTCGAGCCTGCGCATCATCTCGTCGACGATCACCCGGCGCTCCTACGACGAGGCCCCGGTGAGCCCGTTGTTCCTGTTCGGTCGCCAGCAGGACTTCGCCTACCAGCAGGAGGTCGCCGGCAACCCGGCCAAGCGCCACCACGTGAGGTTCTGGCGTTGCCCCGACGACTGGCTGCTGCCGGGCGGGCGTCGCGTGGAGTGGCTCGCCGCAGGCACCTTCGACCGTGCCGTCGGTCTCTCGTTGTTCACCCTGCAGATCACGCACAAGATCGACGCCGACACCGACATCGAGCGCGACCACATCATCGCCACCATCACCGAGGCGGTTCCCGGCACGCGCCTCGACGTCATCCGCGACTTCTCGACCGGCTATCACTCGCGGAACGGCGGCGGCGACTCGATCACCACGGACGGCGACATGCCGATCGTCGACCTGCGCGCCGACAGTCGGAATCCGGATGCCGGCCCCGAGGCATCAGCAGACCGCATGCCGGCGCACGGGCAGCCGGCCTCCCCGGCGCTCCCCGGCGAGAAGCGCGCCGCCTTCGAGAGCTCGCTCGACCTCGCGCGCCCGGTGGCCGCAGCGCCCTCGGCGAAACGCCCGTCGACCATCACGATGGGCGCTGTGCTCATCGTGCTGCGCGTCATCGGCGGATCGGCCTGGCTGGTGCAGCTGGCGACGGAGTGGGACGGCATCGTGAACGACGTGACCGCCGACCTCGACGGCGTCGACCCGGCCGATGTCCCCGGGATCGAGCACCTGCTGCTCTGGATCATCGTGGGCATCGGCGTCCTGGCGCTCATCGTCGAACTGAGCGTGGTGCTCCTGGTCTACCGGGGCGTGAACTGGGCCCGGATGCTCGTGCTCGTCTTCGCGACCCTCGGCATCGTCGTCGCCGCCGTCGACGTGGCCGCCGGGGGAGAGGGGATCACCCTCCGCACGACTCTGATCACGTTGTCGCTCGACATCCTCGTGCTGCTGGCCCTGTCGAGCCGATCGGCCCGGGCGTACTCGCGTCGTGAGCTCGATCAGCAGGAGGCGTGAGCCTCGCAGTACACCGGCGCTGCTGCAGCGCAGCCCTCGCACACCACGAGCTGCTCGCGGCAGGACAGGTCGGTGCAGTTCTGCATCCGTTTCGTCGCCGTCCCGTCGACCACGCAGTGACCGATCACGGCGGCGTGGTCGCTGAAGTCGATGGATCCGCGCTTGTCGAAGACGTAGAGCGAGCCCTCCCAGAGGCCGTCATCGCCGCGGGCCTCGCCGTAGCGGGCGATACCGCCGTCGAGTTGGTAGACCTCGCCGAACCCGCGGCTCACCATGAGGCTGGAGAGCACCTCGCAGCGGATGCCGCCGGTGCAGTAGGTGACGACCGGTCGGCCCTTGAGGTCGTCGTACTTGCCGCTGTCGAGTTCGGCGACGAAGTCGTGGGTGGTGGCGACATCCGGAACCACGGCATTCGCGAAGTGACCGATCGCAGCCTCGAAGGCGTTGCGCCCGTCGAAGAAGACCACGTCGTCGCCACGCTCCGCGACGAGGGCGTCGAGGGCATCGGGATCGAGGTGGGTTCCGCCTCCGACGACGCCGTGCTCGTCGACCCGCAGCTCGCCGGGGGCGCCGAACGAGACCAGCTCGTCGCGCACCTTCACGCTGAGCTTGGGGAAGTCGATGCTCAGGCCGTCGTCGTCGAGCCCGCGCCCCTCGCTCCACTTCACGTCGAGGTGCTTGAAGGCGGGGTAGTCGCGGGTCTTCCGCAGGTAGCGCTTGACGGCCGTGATCTCGCCGCCGATCGTGCCGTTGATGCCGTCCTTCGAGAGGATGATGCGCCCGCGGAGGCCCAGCAGTTCGGCCAGGTCGCGCTGCCAGAGGCGCACGGCGTCGGGGTCGGCCAAGGGCGTGAAGGCGTAGAAGAGCAGGATCTTGGCGGTGGCCATCCGTCCATTCTGCCGCGTCGCGTGCGGCGGGCCTGTGCGTTGGCCCTGCGCAGTGGCCCTGTGCGTTTGGCCCTGTGCGTTCGGTGCACGTCTCGTGTGCGTTCGGCGGAGACCCGGGGCAAGCCCTTGCGGGGCGCCGGATGCGGTGGTTGCGTTGCGAGTGCGGCATCCGGTCGGCGATCGGCTCGTCCGGAACCTCACGGCCGCGTCGAAGGAGACCGATGTTCAACTACGACCCGTACGCCGAGCTCGCGAAGCTGCGCGACTTCGCACCGCTCACCCTCACCAGCGACGACCTCGCACCGGGCGCCGCCCTCGCGCAGGAGCAATGGGACGAGGGGATGGGCGGATCCGATCTCTCGCCGCAGCTGTCGTGGAGCGGCGCTCCGGCCGAGACGCAGAGCTACGCCGTGTCGATCTTCGATCCGGATGCGCCGACGGGCTCCGGCTTCTGGCACTGGGCGGTGTACGACATCCCGGCATCCGTCACCTCCTTGGCGACGGGGGCGGGCTTACCCGGCAGTGCAGACCTGCCGACGGGAGCGATCACGCTCCCGAACGAGAAGCGGCTCACCTCGTACAGCGGCGCGGCTCCGCCTCCGGCAACCGGGACGCACCGCTACTTCATCGTCGTGACGGCGCTCGACGTTCCGCACCTCGACATCCCCGACGGTGCGACCCCGGCTGTTCTCGGCTTCAACGCGCACTTCCACGCCGTGGCCCGCGGCATCCTGGTGGGCACCGCCTCGAGCGACTGAACTCGCGAGCGGGGGGCTCGCCGACCGCGGGGGATGATCTAGTGCTTGTCGCCGCTCAGCGCCAGCACGCCGCCGAGGCCGATCATCATGACGCCGCCCGTCGCCGAGAGGGTCGAGATGCGCGTCGGCGACCTGGCGAACCAGTCGCGCGCGGTGCCGGCCGCGAGGGCCCAGATGCTGTCGCAGCAGAGCGCCAGCACCACGAAGACGGCGCCGAGTTCGGCCATCTGCAGGGGCACGAAACCCTGCGAGTAGTCGACGAACTGCGGCAGCACCGCCACGAAGAACGCGATGGTCTTGGGGTTGGTCACGCCGACGACGAAGCCCTCGCCCAGCAGGCGCCACGGCGAGCGTGGTGCGACCTCGCCGGTGGCGGCAGCGGCAGCGTCATGACGGTGCCGGATGGCCTGCACCCCGAGGTAGACGAGGTAGGCGGCGCCGGCCAGTTTCACGACGGTGAAGATGACGACGGACTGCGCGACGAGTGCGCCGACGCCGAGGGCGACGGCAACCACGAGGGGCAGCATCCCGAGGGCGTTCCCGACGACGCTGAGGAATCCGCCGAGCTTGCCGAGCGCGAGCGACCGGCCGATGACGAACAGCACGCTCGGCCCCGGAATCACGATGAGCACCACGGATGCCAGCACGAAGGCGAGCAGGTTCGAGGCGGGAATCACCCGTCGATCGTAGCGCCGGTGTTCGCGCGGAACGGCCCGCGACGATGCCGTCACGCGGAGGGGTGGCCTAGCGTGGCATCCGTGACCGACATGACGAGCCAGACGCCGGATGCCGCCTCGGATGCCGCCCCGGAAGCACCCGCACCCGCACCCGGGCACCCGGGGCACCCCGCGCACCTCGCTGCTCCCGTGCCGTCCGCCGACGCCGCAGCACCTTCGCACGCAGCGCCTCCGCATGCCGCGCCGGCACACGCCGCCGAGCCCGAGGTGCTCGCATCCGTCACCGACGGCGTCGGGCGCATCACCCTCAACCGGCCGCGAGCCCTCAACGCCCTGAGCTACGCGATGGTCGGCGTCATCACCGGACACCTCGAGGCCTGGCGGGATGATGCCGAGGTCGCCCTCGTCGTGCTCGACGGAGCCGGCGATCGCGGATTCTGCGCCGGCGGCGACATCCGCGCACTCTGGGAGAACGCGACAGTGGGCAGCAACTCCGACTCGCGCACCTTCTTCCGCGAGGAGTACCGCCTCAACGCGCTCATCGCCCGCTACCCGAAGCCCGTGGTCGCGCTGATGGACGGAATCACCATGGGCGGCGGCATCGGACTCGCCGGTCACGCGTCCATCCGCATCGTCACCGAGCGCTCGAAGCTCGCGATGCCCGAGACCCGCATCGGCTTCAGCCCCGACGTCGGCGGCACGTGGCTGCTCGGCCGGGCTCCGGGAGAGCTCGGCACCTTCCTCGGCCTGAACGCCGCCACCATGGACGCCGCCGATGCCATCGCCGCCGGCTTCGCCGACTACCTCGTGCCGAGCGAGTCGCTCCCGCACCTGCTGCAGGCACTGCAGGAGCGGGCGGATCCGGGTTCACCACCCGAGATCGTGCTGCTGTTCGACGAGACGCCCGAGGCATCGGAGCTCGAGGCCCAGCGAGGCTGGATCGACGCCTGCTACTCCGCCCCGACCGTGGCCGGCATCATCGAGCGCCTGCGCGATCGCCCGGAGCCCGACGCCGCCCGCGCCGCCGCCGAACTCGCCACCCTCTCGCCGACGGGGCTCACCGCCACCCTCGCGGGCATCCGGTCCGCGCGCGCCGCGACGACGCTCGAGCAGGCCCTCGAGAGCGAATACCGCGCCGTGGCCTGGCTCATCGAGCAGCCCGACCTGCGCGAGGGCATCCGCGCGCAGGTCGTCGACAAGGACCGCGCGCCGCGCTGGAATCCGGCGACTCTCGCCGACATCGACACGGATGCCGTCCTGGCCGCGATCGCGCAGGAGCCGGCCGAACCGCTCTGGGGCTGAGTGGCGCCGGATCGTTCGGCCCCGCCGCGGGGATGACGGGGAGAGGATGCCTCAGATGCGGCATCCGTCAACCCCCCTGCTGAAACCGCTCCCGGATATGCCGCTGACGGCTTGTCGGATACCGTGGGAGCGTGAAGAACCATGAACTCCGCGTGCACCGTAGCGACGAGAACCTGACCACTGACGGTCAACTCGCCTGGCAGCTGGCCGGAGTCGCCGTCGATTCCGTCGCCGTGACAGACGAGGTCACCGAAATGGTGATCAACCGCGTGATCGACAACGCCGCCGTCGCGGTCGCCTCGCTCACCCGCGCTCCCGTCACCAGTGCGCGCAGCCAGGCACTGTCGCACCCGGTCTCCGTCGGAGGGCAGGGATCCACGGTCTTCGGTGTGACCGCCGGCCGCCGCACCTCGCCCGAGTGGGCCGCCTGGGCCAACGGCGTCGCCGTGCGCGAACTCGACTACCACGACACCTTCCTCGCCGCCGAGTACTCGCACCCGGGCGACAACATCCCGCCGATCGTCGCCGTCGCCCAGCACCTGGCCTCGGCACGCGGACTGACCGGCGCCGACGTCGTGCGCGGCATCGCCACGGGCTACGAACTGCAGATCGACCTGGCCAAGGCCATCAGCCTGCACCAGTTCAAGATCGACCACGTCGCCCACCTCGGCCCGTCGGCGGCGGCAGGTATCGGCACCCTGTTGGGGCTCGACCAGGAGACGATCTACCAGGCCATCGGCCAGGCGCTGCACACCACGACGGCCACGCGGCAGTCGCGCAAGGGCGCCATCTCCACCTGGAAGGCGCACGCCCCGGCGTTCGCGGGCAAGATGGCGGTCGAGGCCGTCGACCGCGCGATGCGCGGCGAGACCAGCCCCTCTCCGATCTACGAGGGCGAGGACGGCGTGATCGCCTGGCTGCTCGGCGGAACGGATGCCCGCTACTCGGTCGAGATCCCCGAGGAGGGCGAGGCCAAGCGCGCCATCCTCGACAGCTACACGAAGGAGCACTCGGCCGAGTACCAGGCGCAGGCCTGGATCGACCTGGCGCGCAGGCTGCACAACGAGTACCCGCTGCTGCTCGACGACGTGGAGAGCATCGAGCGCATCGTCATCCACACCTCGCACCACACGCACTACGTCATCGGCTCGGGTGCGAATGATCCCCAGAAGTACGACCCGTCGGCGTCGCGCGAGACCCTCGACCACTCCATCCCGTACATCTTCGCGGTGGCGCTGCAGGACGGCTCGTGGCACCACGTCGACTCCTACTCGCCCGCGCGGGCCAACCGCGCCGACACCGTCGCACTGTGGAACAAGATCACCACGGTCGAGGACGAGGAGTGGACGCGCCGCTACCACTCGCTCGACATGAACGAGAAGGCCTTCGGCGGTCGCGTCGAGATCGTGCTGTCCGACGGCAACACGATCACCGATGAGATCGCGGTGGCGGATGCGCACCCCCTGGGCGCACGACCGTTCGGTCGGGCCGAGTACGTGCAGAAGTTCCGCACCCTCGCCGACTTCGTGCTCGAGGAGGCCGAGATCGAGCGCTTCCTGGCGCTGGTGGAGCGTCTGCCCGAGCTGACGCCCGACGAGCTCGTGGGCCTCACCGTGACGGCGGCCCCGGGAGTGCTGGCGTCGGTCGAGAGCCCGCAGGGGCTGTTCTAGTCCCTCCACCCCCACCGAGTCGTCCCTCCACCCCCACCGAGTCGCCCATGGTGGTCGCCATTCGGCCGTCGTGACGGCCGTTCGCGACATATGTGGGCGACTCGGTGTGGGTGGGGCGGAAAGTAGGGTGGAAGCATGCTCTACGCCCAGAAGACCCCGGCCGACAAGCGCGCCGATTTCCGTACGGCCCTCGCGTCCGGCGAACTCCTCCGCCTGCCCGGTGCCTTCAACCCGCTGAGCGCGCGCCTCATCGAGCAGAAGGGCTTCGAGGGCGTCTACATCTCCGGTGCCGTGCTCTCGGCCGACCTCGGTCTACCCGACATCGGGCTCACCACCCTCACCGAGGTGGCCGGCCGATCGAAGCAGATCGCCCGGATGACCGAGCTGCCGGCCATCGTCGACGCCGACACCGGATTCGGCGAGCCCATGAACGTGGCCCGCACGGTGCAGGAGATGGAGGATGCCGGCGTCGCCGGGCTCCACATCGAGGACCAGGTCAACCCGAAGAGATGCGGCCACCTCGACGGCAAGCAGGTCGTCGACGAACACACGGCCCTGCAGCGCATCCGTGCCGCCGTCGATGCCCGTCGAGACCCGAACTTCCTCATCATGGCGCGCACCGACATCCGTGCCGTCGATGGCCTGCAGGCGGCGATCGATCGGGCGAAGGCCCTCGTCGACGCCGGTGCCGACGCCATCTTCCCCGAGGCGATGGCGGACCTCTCGGAGTTCGAGGCGATCCGCGCCGCCGTCGACGTGCCGCTGCTCGCGAACATGACCGAGTTCGGCAAGAGCGAGCTGTTCACCACCCGGCAGCTCGCCGACGTGGGCATGAACATCGTCATCTGGCCGGTCTCGCTGCTGCGCCTCGCCATGGGCGCCGCCATGGCCGGTCTCGATGAGCTGACGGATGCCGGCAACCTGACCGGCAAGCTCGACGACATGCAGCATCGCTCGGAGCTGTACGAGCTCATCGACTACGAGGGCTACAACCACTTCGACAGCAGCATCTTCAACTTCCGCGTCGCGCGCTGAGGCGCGGCATCCGATCGCCCCACCGAGTTGCCACGTTCGAGGGGTTGAAGCATCCGTGCACCCCTTGGAGTTGGCAACTCGACACCTCATCCCGTCCAGCCGCGCCTGCGGAGGAGGGTGCGCAGGCGCTCGAGCATGGCATCGGGTGGGGTGAGGTCGTCGTCGGTGACCTCGGTCACGTGGAGCCCGACTGCCTCCAGCTCGGCCTCTCTGGTTCGGTCGCGGCGCCACTGTTTGCGATCCGTGCGGTGATGGTCACCGTGATACTCGAGCACTTCGCCGTACTCGCGGATCAGGAGGTCGACCCGCGCAACGAACTTGCCGTATTCGTCGAAGATCTCGACGTTGACCTCGGGCGTGGGTAGCCCGCCGAGGATGAGGATGACACGCAGTTCCGACTCCTTCGGCGACTCGGACCCTTCATCGAGGAGTTCGAGTGCCCGTCGGAGCAGCGCACGACCACGGCCGCTCGGGTAGGCGGCGACGGCGGCTTCGAGTTGTGAGCGAGTCACCACGACGTGTCGCCGGCGGATGAGGAAGTCGCCCGCGGTCACGAGTTCAGGCAAGCTCAGCTCGGCCGCGAGATCGCACCAGGTGCGTGCGGGGCTGGTCATGCGCACGCCCTGAGTCACGACGATGTCCGTCTCATCGACCGTCAGGCGGCGTCCGCGAACACGAGCACGCCGGATGGCACGCGCCGGCGTCGGAACGCCGACGGTCGGCCTCATTCGCGGATGCGTCAGGCGCGACGGGAGAGGCATCCTGTGGAGCTCTGCCGCCGTCGGGCCGCAGATGAAGGCATGCCGTGGCGCGACCATGAGCAGGGCGAGGCAGATCGCCTGCAGGCTCCCGGCGCGATCGGCCGGCACCCGAACTCCGCGGTGCGGCGCCATGAGATCTCGGCCGCGAAGTCGATCCGCGGGCACGCCAGAGGACGCAGCCTGCTTGGTCGTGAATGCCTTGCCCGCGAGACGCGCGGGGAGAGGAACTCGAGCCGTCATGCAGAAACCATCGTGGATGGGAAGGCAGCGAACGGTCGGTCCCGGAACTCGGTGCGATTCCAGTTGCCAGGTCCACAGGGTGGAGGACGGCTGCCACCCCCGGGACTTGGCAACTCGCCCGCGGGAAGTAGTCTGGGAGACCATGCCAGCGACGAAGGGGACGCCATGAGCGATGCGCCGGAGATCTACAAGGGACTGGCGGGCGTGCCCGTCGACTACACCGCGATCTCGCGGGTGAACCCCGACACCAACACGCTGCTCTACCGCGGCTACCCGGTGCAGGATCTCGCGGCCCAGCGCTCCTTCGAAGAGGTCGCCTGGCTGCTCTGGTACGGCGAGCTGCCGACGCCCGAACAGCTCGATGCCTTCGTCGAGACCGAGCGCAGCGAGCGTGCCCTCGCGGCGAACGTCCGTCGCTCCATCGACGACCTGCCCGTGACGTCGCATCCGATGGACGTCGTGCGCACAGCCGTGAGCGTCATCGGGGCGAATGATCCGGATGCCGAGGACAACGATCCCGAGCAGAACCTGCGCAAGTCCAAGCTGCTGTTCGCGCAGCTGCCGGCCATCGTCGCCTACGACCAGCGTCGTCGCCAGGGCCTCCCGCTCATCGAGCCGCGCGACGACCTCGACTACTCGCGCAACTTCCTCTGGATGACCTTCGGCGAGGAGGCGCCTGAAGACGTGGTGACCGCGTTCCGGGTGAGCATGGTGCTCTACGCCGAGCACTCCTTCAACGCTTCGACGTTCACGGCGCGCGTCGTCGCGTCCACCCTCTCCGACCTCTACTCCTCGGTGGTCGCGGCCATCGGAGCGCTCAAGGGCCCGTTGCACGGCGGCGCCAACGAGGCCGTCATGCGCACCTTCGGCGAGATCGGCACCCCCGACAACGTCGACGCCTGGCTCGAGGACGCCCTCGCCCGCAAGGCCAAGATCATGGGCTTCGGCCACCGCGTCTACAAGAACGGCGACTCGCGCGTTCCCACCATGCGGGCCTCGATGGTGACGATGCTCGAGCACTACGACCGTCCCGACCTGCTCGAGATGTACGAGAAGCTCGAGGCCGGCATGGGCGAGAAGAAGAACATCAAGCCCAACCTGGACTACCCGGCCGGCCCGACGTACCACGTGATGGGCTTCGAGACCGAGACCTTCACGCCGCTCTTCGTGGCCAGCCGCATCACCGGTTGGACCGCCCATGTGATGGAGCAGCTCGCGGCGAACGCGCTCATCCGCCCGCTCGCCGTGTACAACGGCGTAGACCAGCGGGAGCTGCCCCAGGCCTGACCCGAAAGACGGATGCTGTGGGATGCGTGCAACGCCGCCCGCGGCATCCGTTCCCCGCACTGTCGTCTCCACACAGGCGGTGTGACGGCGACGGATGCGCGGCGCTAGCGTCTCAGCATGCACATGTTCTTCCGCACGCTCCTGCATTTCTGGCTGTCGCGCTTCGGCAGGCGCCTCGGGCACTACGACGTGGCGCGTACGAACTTCATCACGCTGCCCACGGACCTCGACATCCTCAAGCACATGAACAACGGCGTGTACCTGTCGATCATGGACGTCGCCCGCTTCGACATGCTCAAGCGCACCGGCGCGTGGAAGATCCTGCAGGACAAGGGCTGGTACCCGGTCGTGGTGTCGGAGACCATCAGCTTCCGCAAGTCGCTCACGCTCTGGCAGCGCTTCACGATCGAGTCGCGGGTGCTGGGCTTCGACGACAAGGCCGTCTTCGTCGAACAGCGTTTCGTGCGACCGGATGCCGCGGGCAAGCCCGAGGTCTACGCGAAGGGCTACATCCGCGGACGCTTCCTGCGCCGCACGGGTGGAGTGGTACCCGTCGAGGAGCTCATCGAGGCGCTCGGTCACGTGCCCGACAGCGTGGTCGTGCCCGAGAGGCTGATCGAGTGGGGCGCCGGGGTGGCGCTGCCGGCGACCCGCGCCGAAGCGCCGTCGGAATGGGTCGACGCGGTCGATCGCTGAGCAGTCGGTCCTTTGGGAACGGGCCTTCCGTCAGGAACGGGCCTTCCGCGGCACGACGACTTCCTTGATGATCAGCAGGATGCCGGCGGCCACCGGGATGGCCACGAGTGCGCCCGGGAGTCCCGCGAGGGTGCCACCGGCGAGGGCGGCGATCAGCACGATGGATCCCGGCACCTGCACGGCCTTGCTCATGACCTTCGGCGTGAAGATATAGGCCTCCACCTGCATGTAGATGAGCATCGCGACGAGCACGATGAGGGCCGCGACGGGCGAGGTGAAGAGCGAGAACACCGTCATGAAGGCGGTCGTGAGGACGGTTCCGATCAGGGGGATCAGCGTGATGAAGAAGGCGGCGACCGAGATGACCAAGGCGAACGGCACGCCGACCAGGCTCAGCAGGATCAGGCTGAAGGTGGCGTTGAGGAAGGCGAGCACCACCATGCCGCTGAGGTAGCGGCCGACATTGCCCATGATGCGCTCGGCGTAGTCGACGACGCTCTCGCGATGCGAGGCGGACACCAGCGAGTAGACGGCCCTCTTCGAGAAGTCGAGGGTCGCGGTGAAGTAGATGGTGAGGATGAAGATGAAGATGCCGCTCGAGATTCCACTGGCCAGAGCGACGCCGAACTTGAGTGCGCCGCCGCCGACAGCGGTCCAGAACGTCGGGTCGGCGACGAGTCCGGTGATCCACGTGTACACGGTGCTGAGAACCCCGCCGGAACCATTCGACGCGTCGATGAACCACTGCTGCTTCTGCAGGTCTGCCAGCATCGACGGTGCGTCCTGGACGAACTGCGCGGCCTGGCCGATCACGAGCGGCAGCACGAGCCAGAGCAGACCGACGATCACGAGCACGAACAGGATGATGACGGTGACGATCGCGGCACCGCGACGCATGCCTCGCCTCTCGAACCAGCGCACCAGCGGGTCGAGGCCGAGTGTGACGAACACGGCGGCGAACACCGAGAAGATGACACTGGACACGGCCGATGCCGCTGCTGCCAGCCCGAGCGCCAGCAGCACGCCCAGGGTGGCGACGAAGGCCCACTGGAACGGCTTGTTCGCGATCAGGCTCGTGGAGGTCTTGACGACTTTGTCGCGTCGGGCTTTCTGCTGCAGGTTGGTCACGGCGCAAGCATAGTGACGTGCTGCCCCGGCGGTCCCGATCTTCTCAGGCCGTGGGCACCACCAGCTCGCGGTAGTACTCGGAATGCGCGGGGTAGTAGTGCTCCCACTGAGGAAGGGGGCGATCCTCCCGCGCCGCGATGAGGCGGTCGAGGTAGTAGTCCCAGCCGGGACCCATCGTGGCGGCATCCGAGGAGGCGTGCATCCTCTGGCCCAGGGTGAGGGTGGTGCGCCCGCCGGCCTCGTGCAGGTGGCAGAAGACGTGCCACATGTCGTCGCCGGTGCCGACCTCGGCGAGGAAGCGGTGCGGGGGATCGCACTCGCGAATGGTGGTGTACTCCCATTCCGCGTCGGGCTCGGCCGACATCAGGAAGCGCACGGCGCCGGTCGACGGGTTGCCGGTGTAGGTTCCGATCCACCGCTGCATGAAGGTGGGGTTGGTGAGGCTGTACCAGACGTCTTCGATCGGGGCCGAGAACAGCCTGTCGACCAGAAGGTAGAGGCCGTCGGGTCTGTGGGCGAAACGCCCTGTTGGTCGCACTGACATGGAAACCTCCGTGGCAACATCGCCTGCGTTTTTCAGCGTACGCCGGATGCCGCCGGGCGGGTAGTGGTGACGGAGATGTGCGGGTGCCGCGCCGCGGCAGGACACACTCCCCACGCGGCGTGGGGCGGTGCCCTAGAGTGGCGGCATGAGCAGCAAGTCAAAGACCCCGACCAAGGCCGATTCGCACCAGTCCGGCAGCGGCGTCTTCCTCGAGAGTGACCGTTCCTCCGCCGGCGCCTGGCTCGCGGGACTCATCGTGCTCGTCTTCGTTGCGGTGCCGATCTCGGCGTCGCTCGCGTTCGCGACGAACCCGAACACCCAGCAGCTCTTCGCCGGGCGCCTGTCGGATGCGACGACGGGTGGCTACCAGGCGTTCTGGTGGATCATCACCCTGCTGCTCGTCGCGCTGCCGTTCCTCGTCGGCTTCGGCATCTCGCACCTCTCGAGCCGCGCTCTCGCGATCGTGGCGGGCGCCGTCGCGATCCTCGTGATCGCCGCGGTCGTGCTGGGTCAGCTCTTCATCTTCTAGGGGATCGTTCGCTGAGGCCCGGACGAAGTCCGCGGTCGAAGCGCACAGGCGGGCGCTCGAGCGCGCTTCGGGCGGTCGCTTCGCTCGGCCCTCAGCGGGCGAGGCCAGCGTCCTCGGCGGGGGAGCCTCAGCCCAGGAACGAGCCGACCTGCGCCGTGATCTCGGCGCGCACCTCGTCGGAGGTCGCCGTGGCCTCGCCGTCGCCGGGCTGCACGCCGTAGTCGCCGAAGCTGGCGTGGTTGGCGCCGTCGATCTGCACGAAGGTGGCATCCGCCGGAAGCATCGGAGCGGCATCCGCGATCTTCTCGGGGGTGGAGAGCCCGTCGTGCTGGCCGCCGAGGCTCAGCACCGACAGCGACGTCTGCGAGAGGTCGTTGGCGCAGTAACTGCCGAACAGGATGACGCCGCTCACGTCGGGGTCGTCGGCGAGCATGCACGCACGGACCCCTCCGAGCGAGTGTCCTCCCACGTACCAGGTCGAGACGTCGGGGGCATCGGCCGTGAAGGCCGACAGGGGGCGGGTGTCGAAGAACGCCAGGTTGAGCGTGGGCTTGGTGATCACGACGGTCGTACCGTCGGCCACGATGCCGGAGAGCTTGTTCATGTAGGCGTACGGGTCGACCTTGGCGCCGGGGATGAACACGAGGCCGTCGCCGCTCGCCTCGCCCGTCGGTGTCATCACGATGGACTGGTCTGTCGAGGTGATGCTCACGCCTTCGTCGCTCCACGCATCGATGGCGTACGGACGCTCGCCCTGCATGACGATCTGCGTGTAGACCGCGAACAGAACCACGATCAGCAGCAGGACGCCCACGATCCAGCCGGCGATCACCCGCAGGCGGTGGCCGAGGCCGGTGCCGCCCTCACCGCGCACCTTCGGTGACGGGGTGGCGGATGCTGGAGCTTCAGTCGCGGTCATCGTAGGCCTCCCGGCTCGTGAGATGTCGTCGTGGTGGTCTGCGCCCAGCTTACGAGTCCGAGCACGGGCTCGACGAGCGTACGGCCGAGCTCACTGCGCTCGCGGGCTACTCGACCAGCGGGCTGCGGGTGCGGCACGGGCGCGGGGTTCGCTAGCCCTCCAGCACCGCCATCGCGGCGTTGTGCCCGCCGATGCCGCTGACGGCGCCGCCGCGGCGTGCGCCCGATCCGCACAGCAGGATGCGCGGGTGGGCCGTGGCCACACCCCAGCGCTCTGCGGCGGTGCCTCGCGGGTCGTCGTCCTCGAGGAACGGCCACGACAGCGGCCCGTGGAAGATGTTGCCGCCGGGCATGTTCACCGCTCGCTCGATATCGAGCGTGGTCTTGGTCTCGATGCACGGCCGGCCTTCGGCATCCGTCATGATCACGTCTTCGATCGGCTCCGCGAGCACCGAGTTCAGCGATGCCAGCACGGCAGCCTGCAGCCGTGCCCGCAGGTCGTCGTTGTTCTCCTCCGTGACCAGGCGATGCGGAACGTGCAGCCCGAAGACCGTGAGGGTGTGGGCTCCGGATGCGGCGAGCTCGGGGGAGAGGATCGACGGATCGCTCAGCGAGTGGCAGTAGATCTCGCACGGCAGCGGCTGCGGGATGCCACCGCCGGCTGCGGCCTCGTACGCGTCGCCGAGCTGTGTGTAGAGCTCGTTGATGTGGAAGGTGCCGCCGAACGCGGCCTCCGGGGAGACGCTCGCGTCGCGCAGCCGCGGCAGCCTGCTGAGCAGCAGGTTGACCTTCACCTGCGCCCCCTCGGGAGCCGGCAGATCGGCGGTCGACTCTCCGAGCAGGCGCTGCAGCACCACCGGCGCGACGTTCGCGAGCAGGCTCTCGCCCCTCACCGCGTGATCGGCGCCGTCGAGCGCGTACCTGACGCTGCCATCGGGCGTGACCGCCGTCACCTCGGCGCCGGTCACGATGCGCGCTCCGGCCGCCCGCGCAGCCCGCTCGAGCTCACCGCTGACGGCACCCATGCCGCCGATCGGCACGTCCCAGTCGCCGGTTCCGTTGCCGATCACGTGGTACAGGAAGCAGCGGTTCGCATCGAGCGATGCGTCGTCGAGCGCGGTGAAGGTGCCGATGAGGCCGTCGGTCGCGACGACTCCACGCACGAGGTCGTCGCTGAACCTGGCGCTGATCGCCTCGTCGAGGGGCCGCTCGAAGATCTGCTTCCACACTGCGCTGTCGACGAGGCGTCGCGCCTCGGAGCGGGTCGGCAACGGTTCGAGCACCGTTGGGAAGAGGGCTCGCGCGACCGCCGCCGTGTCCGCGTAGAACCCGTCCCATGCCTCGGCATCGGCTTCGGCTCCGATGGCCGCGAACGACGTGCGCGTGGCGGCGGCATCGGCGTTGTCCACGAGCAGTCCACGCTCCGGATGCCGCGGGTCGGGCGTGTACGACGAGAAGCGGCGGCGCACCAGGCCGATCTCGAGGCCGAGCTCCTCGATGATGCGCGCAGGGAGGAGGCTCACCAGGTAGGAGTAGCGCGAGAGACGCGCATCGACGCCGGCGAACGCCTGCGCCGAGATGGCGGCGCCGCCCACGTGGTCGTCGCGCTCGAGCACGAGCACGCTGCGCCCGGCCTGCGCGAGGTACGCCGCGGCGACGAGACCGTTGTGGCCGCCTCCGATGATGACGATGTCGTGGGAGGCGTCAGTGGCAGCGCTGGCTGCGGCGTCGGAGCTCATGGATCGACCCTATGCGACAGGTCGACGGGCTGTGTTCCTCCTACTTCGCGGCGTCGAGCGTGCCGATCGCCTCGCCGTCCTGGTCCATCACCGTCATGGTGTCGGCGGTGTACGTCGCGGTCGCTGCGTTGGAGAGCCAGGTGTCGACGTTTGGGCACGCCATATCAGTTGACGCCCAGGCTCCGAACGTCACGGTGCTGTCGCTCATCATCCAGCTCGTGCTCATTCCGTTGCATCCGTCGGCGCCAGTGACGCTCCCGTCGTCGTTGAACGTGAGGTGGGGGCCGGCGTCAAGGGTGCCAGGTACCTCCGAGTCGTCGCCCCAGGTGCCGACGGGGGTTGCCGGGGCGGGCTCCGGCTCCGGTTCGGCGGTCGCGGCCGAGCGCTTCAGGGCGCCTATCTTCGTGCCGTCGGCATCGAGGATGGTGAGACTGTCGCCGTCGATCGCGCCCGTCGCGATCCCGCTCAGCCAGGTGTCGACTCCCTCGCACGCCATGCGTGTCGACGCGGCCTGGCCGAAGTCGACGGTGGAGCCGTCCTGCGTCCACGAACCGGCGAGCCTGTTGCATCCGTCGCTCCCGCTCAGCTCGCCGCCCTCCCCGAGCGACAGGTACGGCGTGTTCTCCGCCGCGCTGTCACCCCAGGTGCCGACGGCAGACGCCGGCGAGGAGGTGCAGCCCGAGATGGTCAGGGCGAGCAACACGACAGCGCCGAGGACGGTCCCGCGTGCAACGGATCGATTCATGGGCCGAGCGTAACCGCTGGCGACATCCGCTCGCCGGGAAGTTCTGACGAAGCCGGGAAGTTGACTGGAGTCTTGCATGGCGAATAATTACTAACCGGTCAGTAAGTGTTTCTGCTACATTGACGTCGTCATCCCCCAATCGGGTGGGGATGACGTTCCACGAGATCCGGCACAGCGCAGTCGCCAGAGTCGTTCGGCGCATGGGCCCAGTTCAAAGGAGAACGTCCCCGTGAGAGTCCCATCCCCTGCCGCGCAGGGAGCGCCATCCCAGCGTCGCCCGTTGCGCGCGCTCGGCCTCGGCGCGACGGTCTTCGCGCTCGTCGCCGGCGGTGCCGTCGTCGCCACGCCCGCCTACGCCGACCCCACGAATCCCGACTTCGGGCCGAACGTCACGATCTTCGACCCGAGCATTCCGGTCGACGAGATCAACGCCACCCTGGCGTCGTTCGCGAACGAGGCGGAGTTCAGCACGAACCGGCATGCCGCCTTCTTCAAGCCCGGCACCTACGGCAGCGCGGCCGGGGAGAACGACCCCGCCACGGCGACAGGAATCGTGAACGCCGAGGTGGGCTACTACACGTCGATCTCGGGGCTCGGTGCGTCGCCGGAGGATGTGCGCATCAACGGCGCCCTCCACGTCGAGCCCGTGCGCGCCTGCGAGCCCAACCCGTGGGACTGCCAGTCGCCCGGATCCCTCACGCGCTTCTGGCGATCGCTCTCGAACATGAGCATCAACCCCATTCAGCGGCCCCTCGGCGTGGATGCCGGACGTCCCTTCCCGAGCGGGGTGACCGATCCGCACCAGATGCGGTGGGCGGTCTCGCAGGCCGCACCTCTCCGCCGCATGAACATCGAGGGATCCCTCACGCTGTTCGGCCGGGTCGGCGAGTACGCGAGCGGCGGCTACATGGCCAACTCCGCGGTGTCGGGAACCGTCGTCAACGGATCCCAGCAGCAGTGGTTCACCCGTGACAGCAGCGTCGGCACGTGGGAGGGCGGCGTCTGGAACGTCACCTCCGTCGGTGTCGAGGGTGCTCACGCAGCGACCCCCGCGGGCGAGGGCGATGCAGCGACTCCGTTGTTCACGACCGTCGCCGAGACCCCGGTCACCCGTGAGTCGCCGTTCCTCTACCTCGACGGAGACGAGTACAAGGTCTTCGTGCCGAAGGCGAAGACGAACAGCTCGGGTGTCGACTGGTCGACGGATGCGGCATCCGGCGACGCGCTCTCCATCGCCGACTTCTACATCGCCAAGACCGGCGACACCGCGGCGCAGATCAATGCGGCGCTCGCCGAGGGCAAGAACCTGCTCGTGACCCCGGGCGTCTACACCCTGAGCGAGGCGATCACGGTGACCCGTGCCGACACCGTCGTGCTGGGCCTCGGGCTTGCCACCCTCGTGCCGACGAACGGGAACGCGGCGATCGACATCGCCGACGTCACCGGCGTGAAGGTCGCCGGCCTCACCGTCGACGCCGGCGAGGTCAACTCCCCGGTGCTCGTCAAGGTCGGGCCGACGGATGCCTCAGCCAGCGACCCCGCAGACCCCACCACGCTCAGCGACGTGTTCGTGCGCGTCGGGGGAGCCCACGTGGGTCGGGCGACGACGAGCATCGAGGTGAACAGCGACGACGTGCTGCTCGACCACATCTGGGCCTGGCGCGCCGATCACGGCGATGGCGTGGCCTGGGACTCGAACACCGGAGACCACGGAGTCGTCGTGAACGGCGACGACGTCACGGCGCTCGGCCTGTTCGTCGAGCACTACCAGAAGGCCCAGACCGTGTGGAACGGCAACGGCGGAACAACGCTCTTCTACCAGAGCGAGCTCCCGTACGACCCGCCGAGCCAGGCTGCCTGGAGCGACGGCGACCGCCTCGGTTACGCCTCGTACCAGGTGGCACCGGGCGTGACCTCGCACTCGGCATCCGGACTCGGCATCTACTCGTTCTTCAACCAGAACGTCGACATCCGCGTCGAGAGCGGCATCCAGGCGCCGAAGTCGGCCGGGGTGCGGTTCACCAACATGGTGAGCGTGTTCCTCAACGGTTCGGGCGGCATCAACCACATCATCAACGAGGCCGGTCTGCCGGCCGTCGGCAGCTTCGCCTCGCCCGGACTGCTGTCCTATCCGCCGGCCGACACGCGGGCTCCGACGGTGGCCATCGCCGCGGCACCTGCCGCGCCAGACGGGTCGACCGGATGGTACCGCAGCGGGGTCTCGCTCACGGTGACGGGAAGCGACGACTTCACGCCGCTCACACTCGAGGCGAACGTCGACGGAGCCGGCTGGACCCCGGTCACCGGGCCGATCGCCCTCGCCGACGGCACGCACTCGGTGCAGGCTCGGGCGACGGACGGCTCGGGCAACGTCTCGGCCGTCGCCACGTGGAGCGGCAAGGTCGACGGGGTGGCTCCGGTCGCCACCGTGGCATTCGACGCGACGTCGCGGAAGGCATCCGTCACCGCGGCAGACGGCACCGGATCGGGCGTCTCCGGCATCGAGTACCGCCTCGGCAGCGGTGCCTGGCAGGCCTACACGGCTCCCGTGGCCGTGGGCGATGCCGCCACGACCTTCGGGTATCGGGCGACGGATGCCGCAGGCAACAGGTCGACGGACGGATCGCTGGCGGTTCCGGCCAAGGTCGCCGGCAAGGTGCCGCTCGCTGTCGCCGCAGCCTCGCTGTGCATCAACGGCAAGGTGTCGGTGGCCGTCTACGCCCTCAACATCGGCAAGGCCAAGGCCGACATCCGTCTGACCACGCAGTGGGCCGACGCGAAGTTCACCGGCGTGGGCTTCGGCAAGGCCGTGTACAAGCTGTTCCCGACCGGCGCGAAGTCCGTGCCTGCCGGGAAGGCGACCGTCGCCGGGTACACCTGGGTGAACGGCGTGGGCTCGTACTCCACGTACACGCCCGGCTACGCGGCCCTGAACTGCGGGCGCCGCTAGGAGTCCGCGGTTCGAGAAGCAGCACCGCCCACCGGCGTTCGGGTCCGGTGGGCGGTGCCGGGTGCGGCGACCCGAATGCGGTCTCGATACGCGTGCTCGCTGCGCTCGCTCGCTACTCGACCAGCGGCTCATTCATCGCTGATCGAGTAGCGCCCGACGAAGTCGGACGCGTATCGAGATCACCCTCAGCGAGCGGGTGTGACCAGCTCCACGGCCCGCGCCAACGCCTCGCGGCAGACCGCGACGGCCTGGCGGTCGGCGCTCGAACGCCGCGCGGCGGTGAAGATCGTGCGATGCGGATCGCCTGGCAGGTCGACCATGCGCACCGTCGGGGCCTCGCCGGCCCACACGAGATCGGGCAGCAGGCCGACGGCATTGCCCGAGCGGATGAGCCTGATGTGCGCCATCAGGTCCGCCGTCTCGAAGCGCACGTCGGGCTCGAAGCCGGCCGCGCGACAGAGCTGCATCGCCCACTCCCGCGATGCCGTGCCGACGGGCTCCATCACCCACGGTCTCCCGGTCAGGCTGAGCAACACCGCGTGCATATCCGGGTCGGAGGACTCACGTCGGGGTGTCTCGCCTGGGTCGAGCGCGCCGATCCCCAGTCTGATCGCATCCCCGCCCAGCACGACCCGGTCGAGGTCGGGCCTGTGGGCTCGGGTGTGGCCGGGGTACTGCTCGGCGATCACGACGTCGAAGTCGCGCGCAGAGACCTCGAACAGACCGGCCTCCGGCTCGCGCTCGGTGACCTCGACGCGCAGTTCGGGGTACTCCTCGCGCAGGATCGTCAGCGCCGCCGGGAGGATCGCGTGCGCGGCCGACTGGAACACCGCCAGCCGCACGGTTCCGCGTACCTCGGTGAGCGACGACGCCACCTCGTCCTCGGCGCGTTCGAGGATGTCGAGAACCTCCTCGGCGCGCGCCACGAGGAGCTCGGCCTGAGGGGTGAGGATGACCCGGCGGCCGGACTTCTCGAGCAGCGGCACCCCCGCTTCGGCCTCGAGGAGGGACAGCTGCTGCGACACCGACGACGGCGAGTACGCCAACGCTTCGGCGACGGCGGCGAGGGTTCCGCGCAGCTTCACCTCGCGCAGCAGGCGCAGGCGTCTGACGTCCAGCATCCGTCACCTCCCTATTCATCAGCCAAACTAACGGATACTGGTGGAAAAGCTTCGCTTTACCCGATGATAAGGATGCCTGACACTGTGCTGAGAGAGCCTCTCCCGGTGGGTGCTCCCGCGAGAAAGAACTAATGTCATGACCATGTCGAGCACGCCCGTCGAGTCCCAGGCCGACCTCGCGAACGAGACCATCGCGCTGGTGCGCCGCTGGCTCGCGCAGAGTGCGGAGATCCCAGCCGATCCCTCGGGCGAGCGTCTCGCGGGAGTGCTCAAAGACCCCAACGGGCTCGACTTCACCGTCGGCTTCGTCGACGGCGTCATGCGCCCGGAAGACCTCATGGTCGCCGGGCACAACCTCGCGAAGGTGGCCCCGAAGGCTCCGGCCTTCCTGCCGTCGTACATGCGCGGCGCCATCGGCCTCGGCGGCGCGCTCGGCCCCGTCGTACCGTGGGTGGTCATCCCGGCCGCTCGCCGGGTGCTCCGCCAGATGGTCGGTCACCTCGTCGTCGACGCGACGCCCGACAAGCTCGGACCCGCCATCGAGCACCTGCGCTCGACCGGCAACAGGCTGAACCTCAACCTGCTCGGTGAGGCCGTGCTCGGCGACAGGGAGGCCGACCGGCGACTGGCGGGAACCCGCGAGCTCCTCGCCCGCGACGACGTCGACTACGTGTCGATCAAGGTGTCGAGCGTGGTGAGCCAGCTCTCCATGTGGTCGTTCGACGAGGCCGTCGAGCGCGTGGTCGAGCGTCTCACGCCGCTGTACGAGCTGGCGGCATCGGCGAAGACGACGAAGTTCATCAACCTCGACATGGAGGAGTACCGCGACCTCGACCTCACCATCGCGGTGTTCGAGCGCATCCTCGACCAGCCGCAGCTGCTGCACCTCGAGGCCGGCATCGTGCTGCAGGCCTACCTGCCCGACGCCCTCGGAGCGCTGCAGGGGCTGACGAGCTGGGCGCAGGGTCGCCGTGCCGAGGGCGGAGCCCCCATCAAGGTGCGCATCGTCAAGGGCGCGAACCTCGCCATGGAGCACGTCGACGCGGCCATCCACGACTGGCCCCTCGCCACCTACGACTCCAAGCAGCACAGCGACACCAACTACAAGCGCGTGCTCAACTGGGCCTTCACCCCCGAGAACACCGACGCCGTGAAGATCGGCGTCGCCGGCCACAACCTCTTCGACGTCGCCTACGCGCACCTGCTCGCGAAGCAGCGCGGCGTGAGTTCCGCCGTCGACTTCGAGATGCTCCTGGGCATGGCGACCAACCAGGCCGAGGCCGTGCGCCGCGACGTCGGGCAGCTGCTGCTCTACACGCCCGTGGTGAACCCGGCCGAGTTCGACGTGGCGATCGCGTACCTCATCCGTCGCCTCGAGGAGAACGCCAGCACCGAGAACTTCATGTCGGCGGTCTTCGAGCTCACCACCTCCGACGCCCTGCTGAAGCGCGAGACCGACCGCTTCCTCGCGTCGCTGGCCGATCTCGACGACACCGTTCCCGGCCCGAACCGCACGCAGGACCGCTCGCAGGCGACGGAGCTGGCTCCGCTGCCCGTCGAACCGGTGACGACGCTCGTTGCCGAGCAGACCGACCCCACCCTCACCGGCGCCCTCCTCGGCATCACGCGGGGATCGCGCGGCGACAGCTCGGCTGCCGCGCACGCCGGCGCATCCGGCCGCTTCTCCAACGAGCCCGACACCGACCCCGCCCTGCCGGCGAACCGTGCCTGGGGCCGCCGCATCCTCGGCCGTGTGGCCGCGTCGACTCTCGGGTCCCATACCATCGCGGCTGCGCAGGTGACGGATGCCGCCGCTCTCGACACTCTCATCGCCTCAGTCTCGGCCGCAGGCCGAGCATGGGGTCAGCGCACCGGAGCCGAGCGCGCGGCCATCCTGCACCGCGCGGGCCTGGCGCTCGCCGCCAACCGCGACCGCCTCATCGAGGTGGCGGCATCCGAGACCGGCAAGACCATCGCCGAGGCCGACCCCGAGATCAGCGAGGCCATCGACTTCGCCCACTACTATGCCGAGCGCGCCATCGAGCTCGACAGGGTGCAGGGCGCACTCTTCGTGCCCGCGCAGCTCACCGTGGTGACGCCGCCGTGGAACTTCCCGGTCGCCATCCCGGCCGGCGGTGTGCTCGCGGCTCTCGCGGCAGGATCCGGAGTCATCATCAAGCCCGCCAGGCAGGCGCAGCGCACCGGAGCCGTCATGGTGGAGGCGCTCTGGGAGGCCGGTGTTCCGCGCGAGGTGCTCGCGCTCGTCGACCTCGCCGAGCAGGACTTCGGGCAGCAGTTGGTGGCGCATCCGTCGGTCGACAGGGTCATCCTCACCGGCGCCTACGAGACGGCCAAGCTGTTCCGGTCGTTCCGCCCCGACCTGCCGCTGCTCGCCGAGACCAGCGGCAAGAACGCCGTGATCGTGACGCCGTCGGCCGACCTCGACCTGGCGGCATCCGACGTGATCAAGAGCGCCTTCGGGCACGCCGGCCAGAAGTGCTCGGCCGCCTCGCTCGTGATCCTCGTCGGGTCGGTGGCCAAGTCCGAGCGGTTCCGCAACCAGCTCGTCGACGCTGCGACCTCCATGCGCGTCGGCTACCCCGAGGACCCGACCACGCAGATGGGCCCGATCATCGAGCCCGCGAGCGGCAAGCTGCTCAACGCCCTCACGGAGCTCGGCATCGGCGAGGAGTGGCTGGTCGAGCCGAAGCAGCTCGATGACACCGGCAGGCTCTGGTCTCCCGGCATCCGCACCGGCGTCGCCCCGGGCTCCTACTTCCACCTCACCGAGTTCTTCGGCCCCGTGCTCGGCGTCATGCACGCCCGCAACCTCGAGGAGGCCATCCGCTTCCAGAACGCGGTGGACTACGGCCTCACCGCGGGTCTCCACTCCCTCGACAGCGACGAGCTCGCCCTCTGGATCGACACTGTCGAGGCCGGCAACCTCTACATCAACCGCGGGACCACCGGCGCGATCGTGCAGCGCCAGCCCTTCGGCGGCTGGAAGCGATCGTCGGTCGGCGCCGGAACCAAGGCGGGTGGCCCCAACTACCTGTTCGGGCTCGGCAGCTGGAAGACGGATGCCGGCAACAGGTCGAAGACGCTGCACCTGCGTGGCCTCGAGGACCGCGTGACCGACATCATCGAGGCGTCGCAGGCCTCGCTCGGCTACGAGGAGTTCGACCAGCTGCGCCGGGCCGCCCTCTCCGACGCCATCGCCTGGCGCGAGGAGTACGGCGTGGTGCGCGACGTGTCGCAGCTCGTGCTGGAGCGCAACGTGTTCCGCTACCTTCCGGTGCCCGTCGCCGTGCGCGTGGCCGAGAACGCCTCGCTCGTCGACGCCCTGCGGGTCATCATCGCGGCGACGCTGTCGAAGTCCGAGTACACGGTGTCGTTGCCGACAGCCCTGCCGGCATCCGTCCAGGGATTCCTCGACATCCGCGATGTGCCCGTGACCGTGGAGACGGATGCTGCCTGGCTGGCCGGTCTCGCATCGTCGACATCGGCACTGCGCGACGAGCAGGGGCCGAAGCGCCTGCGTCTCGTCGCGGCCGACTCCCGCGATGCGCTCGCGACGGCTGTCGCCGGCGCCCTCGACGGCACGCCCGATGTGGCGGTGTACGCCCACGAGGTGACGCAGTCGGGGCGAGTGGAGCTGCTGCCGTTCCTGCACGAGCAGGCGATCTCGATCACGGCGCACCGCTTCGGCAACCCGAGCACGCTGAGCGACGGGGTGATCTAGAGCTTCGCTCGCGCCTCACTCGCTCGCGTCTCTCTCGCTCGCTGAGGGGCGAGCGGAGCGACCGCCCGAAGCGCCTCTTGGCGCGCTTCGACCGCGGACTCCGTCCGGGCCTCGGCGAGCAGGATGGGGCTAGTTCCGCCCGCGGTTCTGCCGCCGCACCGTGCGCGGCGCGCGACCTCCGATGAAGGACTGCGCCGCGTCGACGGCGAAACCCTGTTCGAGCGCCTCGCGGCCGATCAGCATCCTGAAGCCCATCGAGTCCCGATTGGTGAGCGTGACCTCGGCGGTCAGCGCTTTGCCGAGCAGCACGATGTCGAGCAGCACCACGATGCGCTCCTCGCTGTGCCCTGACGAACTGCGCACCGAGCGGCGATCGAGCACAGGGCACTCGATCGTCACGGCGTCTTCATCGCTGCCCTGCCAGGGCTGCACGCCGAAGCGCACGAACGACTCCCCGTCGCGCTCGAACTCCTCCATGTCGAAGGCGTGGAGCGAACTGGTGCGGGCGCCGGTGTCGAGTTTCGCCTTGATCCACGGAACGCCGATCGCCGGCAGTGCAACCCACTCACGCCAGCCGGCGATGGTGCTTGAATGGACAGGTTCGCTCACCCGTCCATCTTGTCAGGGGCACCCGTTGAAACTCGCGATCCTCTCGCGCGCCCCGCAGGCGTATTCCACCCAGAGACTCCGCGCAGCAGCGCTGCAGCGCGGTCATCAGGTGAAGGTGCTCAATACCCTGCGCTTCGCCATCGACCTCTCGGGGGCCGAGCCCGACCTGCAGTACCGCGGGCGCCGGCTCTCCGACTACGACGCCATCCTGCCGCGCATCGGCAGCTCGATCACCTACTTCGGCACGGCCGTGGTGCGCCAGTTCGAGCAGATGGACGTCTACACGCCCAACACCGCCAACGGCATCACGAACGCCCGGGACAAGCTGCGCGCGAGTCAGATCCTGTCGCGGCACAACATCGGCATGCCGGCGACGGCCTTCGTGCGCAACCGTGCCGACGTGCGGCCGGCCATCGAGCAGGTCGGAGGTGCGCCCGTCGTCATCAAGCTGCTCGAGGGCACACAGGGCATCGGCGTGATCCTGGCCCCGCAGGTGAAGGTCGCCGAGGCGATCATCGAGACCCTGCACTCGACCAAGCAGAACGTGCTCATCCAGCGCTTCGTGGCCGAGAGCCGCGGAAAGGACGTGCGCGCCCTCGTGGTCGGCGACCGGGTCGTCGCCGCGATGCGCCGCACGGCGAACGGCGACGAGTTCCGATCGAACGTCCATCGCGGCGGCAGCGTCGAGGCCATCGAGCTCTCGCCGGAGTACGAGCAGGTGGCCGTGCGCTCGGCCCAGATCATGGGCCTCAAGGTCGCCGGTGTCGACATGCTCGAGGGTAACGACGGCCCACTGGTCATGGAGGTCAACTCCTCACCCGGACTGCAGGGCATCGAGACCGCGACGAACCTCGACGTGGCCGGGGCCATCATCGACTACATGGCGAACCAGGTCGCCTTCCCCGAGATCGACGTGCGTCAGCGTCTCACGGTCTCGCGCGGCTACGGGGTCGCCGAGCTGCTCGTGCACGCCGGGGCCGACCTCGTGGGCACGACGATCGCCGAGTCGGGTCTGGCCGAGCGCGACATCAGCGTGCTCACGCTGCACCGCGGCACCTCGGTCGTGCCGAACCCTCGCGGACACGTCGAGCTCGAGGCCGGAGACCGGCTGCTCTGCTTCGGTAAGCTCGAGGAGATGCGCTCGATGATCCCCGAGCGACGCAAGCGCCGGGCCCGGGTGCGGAAGCTGCCCAAGGAGCCGCTGCCGGAGTAGTTTCTCCCCCGCTCGCTGAGAACCGGACGAAGTCCGCGTTCGAAGCGCGTTGCCGGCCTGCGCGCACGGTGCTGATGCGCTTCGACCGCGCGCTTCGCGGGGGCCTCAGCGAGCGAGAGAAGTCGCGCGCAGCGCCGCCTCGACCAGCACCAACGCCTCGTCGGCGTCGACACCGAGCTCGCGGATGCGAGCCGCGTACGCTGCGGCCGCCGTCTGCGCGTGCTGATGCGTCACGTCTCCGGATGCCGACACCAGGGTTCCGGCGCGCCCGCGCGTCTCGATCACGGCGTCGGACTCCAACGCGCGGTACGCCTTCGCGACGGTGTTGACCGCCAGCCCCAGCTGCTCGGCCAGGGCGCGAACCGTCGGCATCCGTTCCCCGGCGACGAGGTCACCGGAGCGGACGGCGGCGATGACCTGCGTGCGGATCTGCTCGTACGGCGGCTGCGACGACGCGGCGTCGATCGCGATGGCGATCACACGCGTCAGTCCTCGTGGGCGCGCTGCACCAGCCGGGTGAGCACGATGGCGCTGCGGGTGTGGTCGACGTTGGCCGCCAGGCGCACCTTCTCGAGCGCGGCCTCGAGGCTCGCGATGTCGCGGGAGCGCATCTGCACGATGGCGTCGGCACTGCCGGTCACGGTGCCGGCGTAGACCACCTCGGGCACCGCCGAGAGGATGCGCTGCAGTTCGTCGGGCGACACCGTGCCGCGGCAGAAGACCTCGACCCACGCCTCGGTGGTCGTGCCGTCGACGGCAGGGTCGACGTGGATGGTGAAGCCGCGGATGACGCCGTCGGCGACGAGGCGGTCGACGCGACGCTTGACGGCGGATGCCGACAGCCCGACCACCGATCCGATGTCGCCGTAGCCTGCTCGGGCGTTCTGGCGCAGCTCGTCGAGAATTCGGCGGTCGATGTTGTCCATCCGAGAAGTCTAAGCGCGATCCTTGCGTGATGTCGCGTGCGTACGCATGCATGCTGCGCTCAAAGACGAGAACTTCGAGATAGCTGCGTGTGACACTGGAGGTGGCGTCTGGTGTCCATCTCGGTGGATACCGGCTCAATCAGAGCGACCTGGTCCGCCACTCCTGCGATTGTATTTCGAGCCACGAGGAGACGGCCATGACCGACATCGTCGACGACACGATCACCCAGCCTGGCGGCATCCGCCCCATCCGCACAGCCACCACCCGTTCGGTGCTGATGTGCAGCCCCGAGTTCTTCACCGTGGTCTACCGCATCAACCCGTGGATGGATCCGGCCCTGCCCACAGACACGAACCTCGCGGTCGACCAGTGGGCCGTGCTGCACCAGACCTACCTCGACCTGGGCTTCGACGTGCACCTCATCGATCCCATCCCGGGGCTGCCCGACATGGTCTACGCCGCCAACGGCGGCATGGTCATCGACGGCATCGCGTACGGCGCCAGCTTCACGCATCCCGAACGCCAGCCCGAGGGCCCGGCCTACATGGACTGGTTCCGCGCGAACGGCCTCGACGTGCGCGTGCCCGAGCAGATCAACGAGGGCGAGGGCGACTTCCTGCTCGTCGGAGACACGATCCTCGCCGGCACCGGTTTCCGCAGCGACTCGCTCAGCCACGGCGAGCTCGCCGACGTCTACGGCCGCGAGGTGGTCACCCTGCGGCTCGTCAACCCGAGCTTCTACCACCTCGACACCGCGCTCGCCGTGCTCGATTCGACGCCGGGCCAGGAGCACATCGCCTACCTGCCGAGCGCCTTCGACGCCCGCAGCCTCGACCTGCTCGAGGAGCGGTATCCGGATGCCGTCATCGTGACGGAGACGGATGCCGCCGTACTCGGCCTCAACTCGTTCAGCGACGGCTACAACGTCGTGATCGCCTCGCGCGCCGCCGACTTCGAGCGCCAGCTGCGCGAGCACGGCTACAACCCCATCGGCGTCGACCTCTCCGAGCTCCTCCTCGGAGGAGGCGGCGTCAAGTGCTGCACCCTGGAGCTTCGTACCTAGGTCGCTCCGCGGTCGGCATCGATGACTCCGCCCCAAGATGCCCGCCGAACCCCGAGTCATCGACGCCGACCGCTACGCCGGCTCCGAAGCACCCGTGCTGACACTCGACTGAGAAAGCTGAAAGACATGTCCAACATCGACATCACCCGTATCACCGGCGACGCAGCCGCCGGTGTCCTCCCCAATGACGCAGTCGAGGGCTCTTCGTCCGATGGCTCGGGGTTCGGTGGGCATCCTTGGGCGGAGACATCGGGCGAAGAGCCCTCGACGACTCCAACGAGCGCCGAATCGACCCCAACGAGCACCGAATCAACGCCAGCGAGCACCCGAACCCAAGCCCTCATCGCCGAGGAAGAGGCCCACGCCGCCCACAACTACCACCCCCTCCCCGTCGTGGTGGCGTCGGGCGACGGCGCCTGGGTGACCGATGTCGACGGCAAGCGCTACCTCGACTGCCTCGCCGCCTACTCGGCCGTGAACTTCGGGCACTCCAACCCGGTGCTGCTCGACGCGGCCCGCGCCCAGCTCGGCCGCATCACCCTCACCAGCCGCGCCTTCCACAACGACCAGCTCGGCCCGTTCGTCACCGAGCTCGCGGCCCTCACCGGCAAGGACATGGTGCTGCCGATGAACACCGGCGCCGAGGCCGTCGAGTCGGGCATCAAGGTCGCCCGCGCCTGGGGCTACAGGGTCAAGGGCGTCACGCCCGAGCAGGCCAACATCATCGTCATGGCCGGCAACTTCCACGGGCGAACCACCACGATCATCTCGTTCAGCGACGACGCCGATGCCCGCGACGA
Source organism: Leifsonia sp. Leaf325 (assembly GCA_001423545.1). GTDB lineage: Bacteria > Actinomycetota > Actinomycetes > Actinomycetales > Microbacteriaceae > Orlajensenia. The sequence goes on along the minus strand of LMOK01000003.1, from coordinate 754,018 downwards.
CTTCGGCCCGTACACCCCGGGCTTCCGCATCGTCCCCTACGGCGATGTCGCCGCCATCGAGGCGGCCATCGACGAGAACACCGTGGCGGTGCTGCTCGAGCCGATCCAGGGCGAGGCCGGCATCGTGGTGCCGCCCGCCGACTTCCTGCCCGCCGTGCGCGAGCTCACCACCCGACGATCCGTGCTGTTCATCGCCGACGAGATCCAGTCGGGCCTCGGCCGCACCGGCGCCACCTTCGCCTGCGACCTCGTGGGCGTCGTGCCCGACCTCTACCTGCTCGGCAAGGCTCTCGGCGGCGGCATCGTTCCGGTCTCGGCCGTCGTCGGCAACGCCGACGTGCTCGGGGTCCTCGCCCCGGGGCAGCACGGCTCGACCTTCGGCGGCAACCCGCTGGCCGCATCCGTCGGCATCGCAGTGGTGCGGATGCTGGCCACCGGCGAGATGCAGGAGCGGGCGCGGGCGCTGGGCGACCACCTGCACGCCGCACTGACCCGGCTGATCGGCTCGGGAGTCGTGGCCGTGCGTGGAGCCGGACTCTGGGCCGGAATCGACATCGACCCGGCGCTGGCGTCGGGCCGCGCCGTCTGCGAGGCGCTCATGGAGCGCGGCGTGCTCGCGAAGGACACGCACGGTTCCACCATCCGTCTCGCCCCACCCCTCGTGGTCTCGCAGGAGGATCTGGACTGGGCGGTCGAGCAGGTGGCCGCCGTGCTGGAGGACTTCACGCACCGAGCAGCCTGAGGCGGTCGAGCGGCCTCAGTGCCAGACTGGAGCGATGAGCAGCAACGTTGACACGCCGGCCATCGACGAGGAACCGGTCGACCCCAAGCGCGATACCGGCTTCTTCGGCCAGCCGCGACCGCTCGCCACCGTCTTCGGTGTCGAGATGTGGGAGCGCTTCAGCTTCTACGGCATGCAGGGCATCCTGCTCATCTACCTGTACTACTCCGCGGCGGAGGGCGGCCTCGGCCTGCCCCAGGCGACGGCCGCCGGCATCGTGGGCGCCTACGGCGGTGCCGTGTACCTGTCGACCATCCTCGGCGCGTGGATCGCCGACAGGGTGCTGGGCTCGGAGCGCGTGCTGTTCATCAGTGCCGTCGTCATCATGCTCGGCCACATCGGGCTGGCCCTGCTGCCCGGATTCTCCGGCGTGATCGTCGGACTCATCCTCGTCGCCGTGGGTTCCGGCGGGTTGAAGGCAAACGCCACCAGCGTCGTCGGAACCCTCTACAGGACCGATGACCCGCGCCGGGATGCCGGCTTCTCGATCTTCTACCTCGGCATCAACCTGGGCGCGTTCCTCGGCCCCATCCTCACCGGACTGCTGCAGTCGACCCTCGGCTTCCACTGGGGGTTCGCCCTGGCAGCAGTCGGCATGGCCATCGGCCTGACGCAGTACGCCTTCGGGCGCAAGAACCTCCCCGCTGCTGCGCATCGCATCGCGAACCCGCTGCCGGCCAGCAGGCGGCCGCTCGTGATCGGCATCGCCGTGGCCGCGGTCGCAGTCATCCTGGTGTGCGTCTTCACCGGCCTGATCACACCGACGAACCTCGCCATCATCGTGATCGCCCTGACGGTGGTGGCCGCCGTCGCCTACTTCATCGTGATCCTCGCGAGCAGCAAGATCGACGCCACGGAGCGCTCCCGGGTCTTCGCCTTCATCCCGCTGTTCATCGCGAGCGTGGCGTTCTGGTCGCTCTACCAGCAGCAGTTCACCGTGCTCACGATCTACTCCGACGAGAAGCTGAACCGCAGCCTGTTCGGCTGGGAGATGCCGGTGTCGTGGGTGCAGTCGATCAACCCGATCTTCATCATCATCCTGTCGGGAGTGTTCGCCGCCATCTGGACGAAGCTCGGCACCCGACAGCCGTCGACGCCGGTGAAGTTCGCCCTGGGAACCATGATCATGGGTGCGGCGTTCCTGCTCTTCCTCCCGTTCGCCGGGGGAGGAGCGAACTCGACGCCCCTGCTCGCGATCGTGGTGATCCTCCTGGTGTTCACGGTGGCCGAGCTGTTCATCTCTCCCGTCGGGCTCTCGGTGGCGACCAAGCTCGCTCCGCGGGCCTTCACCACGCAGATGGTGGCGCTGTTCTTCCTGTCGGTGGCGCTCGGCTCCGCCATCTCGGGCCAGCTCGCCTCCCTCTACGACATCGACAACGAAGTGCCGTACTTCGGTGTGCTGGGTGGCATCGCCATCGTGCTGGGCGCCATCCTGCTCGCCTTCGCGAAGCCGGTGCTGAAGCTCATGAAGGGCGTACGGTAGCGGCTATTCCGCCGGCGCTGCGGCCGCCACGAGTCGCCACAGGTGCTCGATGGTCGCGGCCATGTCGATCGAGGGGTCGAGCATCCACTGCGTCTGGAGCCCGTCGGTGACGGCGAGCACGATGGACGCGAAGAGGTCGGGGTCGATGTCGGAGCCGATGCGGCCGGCATCCTGCTCGGCGCGGATGGCCGCGCTGTAGCTCTCCCGGAAGATCCTGTACCGCTCGACGAAGAACTCGTGAGCCGGATGCTCGGGGTCGCCTGCCTCCGTGGAGATCTGCGCATAGAGCTGCACCAGGCCCGGCACCTCCGCGTTGTGCCTGACGACGTTGATCAGTCCGTCGATCGGGGCCGTCCCCTCGAGGTCGAACGCGTCGCGGTCGACCTCGTCGCGCTTGCGGAGGATCTCCTGGAACAGCTCCTCCTTGGAGGAGAAGTAGTGCAGCAGACCGGCCTGGCTGAGACCGACCTCGTCGGCGAGCTCGCGCACCGAGGTGCGGCGGTAGCCGTTGCGCGCGATCACCGCGAGGGCGCTCGTCAGGATCTCCTCGCGCTTCGCCACGCCCTTCGCGTACTGCCCCCGTGCTGTCATGCCTCGATCGTAGGGCGGAGTGCTTGAGTTTGAAAACCGAGCGCTGTATGGTTTTAGCGTGTGCTCACCGGTGAGCCCACCTCGAGCCATACGAGACGACAGTGACGTCAGCCCCTGCTGACGACGCCCCCGTCGCACCAGAAGGAGCAGAATGACCGACACGACCACGACGCAGTCCGCGGCATCCGTCGACGAGACCCTCGCGGCCCTCACCCTCGAGGAGACGGCGTCGCTCACCAGCGGCGCCGACTTCTGGACCACGAAGTCGGCTCCCGGAGTGCCGTCGATCATGCTGACGGACGGCCCGCACGGCGTGCGCAAGCAGCGTGCGAACGGCGACCACCTGGGCATCACCGACAGTGTTCCCGCCACCTGCTTCCCGCCCGCCGTGGCGCTCGGCTCCAGCTGGGACGTGACCCTGCTCGAGCGTGTGGGCATCGCCCTGGGTGAGGAATCCGTCGCCGAGAACGTGGGCGTGCTGCTCGGCCCCGGCATCAACATCAAGCGCTCGCCGCTCGGAGGCCGCAACTTCGAGTACCTGTCCGAGGACCCGATCGCCTCGGGCGTGCTCGGCTCCGCCCTCGTGCGCGGACTGCAGAGCCAGGGCGTCGGCGCATCGCTCAAGCACTTCGCCGCCAACAACCAGGAGGCCGACCGCATGCGCGTCTCGGCCGACATCGACGAGCGTCCGCTGCGGGAGATCTACCTGCGCGGCTTCCAGCGCGTCGTCGAGGACGAGCAGCCCTGGACCGTCATGTGCTCCTACAACCGACTCAACGGCGTCTACACCTCGGAGGACCCGTGGCTGCTGAACACGGTCCTGCGCGACGAGTGGGGCTTCACCGGCCTCGTCGTCTCGGACTGGGGTGCCGTCAACGACCGCGTCGCCGGCGTCGCGGCAGGACTCGACCTCGAGATGCCGTCGAGCAGTGGGCGCACTGACGCCCAGCTCGTCGAGGCCGTGCGCTCGGGCACTCTCGCCGAGTCCGTGCTCGACACCGCCGCGCGCCGTGCCATCGACCTGGCGTTCAAGGCCGTCGCCGGTGCCCGCGATGACGCCACCTACGACGTCGATGCCCACCACGCCCTCGCCCGTGAGGCAGCAGGCGCATCGATCGTGCTGCTGAAGAACGATGGCGACCTGCTGCCTCTGGCGACGGATGCCGCTGTCGCCGTGATCGGCGAGCTCGCCCGCACTCCCCGCTATCAGGGCGCCGGCTCCTCGCTGATCAACCCCACGAAGCTCGACAACGCGCTCGACGAGATCCGTGTGATTGCGGCATCCGGAGCCGAGAACGTCACCTTCGCCCCCGGCTACACGGCCGATGGCGCCGAGGACGCGGCGCTCGTGGCCGAGGCCGTCGCTGCAGCGTCTGCCGCATCCGTCGCCGTCGTCTTCGTCGGAGTGCCCGCCGAGCAGGAGTCCGAGGGCTTCGACCGCGACCACATCGAGCTGCCCGCCGAGCAGCTCGCCCTGCTCGATGCCGTGATCGCCGCCAACCCGAACACCGTCGTGGTGCTCTCGAACGGTGGAGTCGTGCGCCTCTCGGGCTTCGCCGAGAGGGTTCCCGCCATCGTCGAGGGCTGGCTGCTCGGCCAGGCCGGCGGCGGTGCCGTCGCCGACGTGCTCTACGGAGCGGTGAACCCGTCGGGACGCCTGCAGGAGACCATTCCGGTGCGCCTGCAGGACACGGCGGCCTACCTCGACTTCCCGGGTGAGCACGGCCACGTGCGCTACGGCGAGGGCCTCTTCGTCGGTTACCGCTGGTTCGACGCCCGCGACATCGCGGTGTCGTTCCCGTACGGCCACGGCCTCTCGTACACGACCTTCGACCACTCCGATGTCTCGGTGACGACGGATGCCGCTGGCCTGGTCGTGCGCCTGACCGTGACCAACACCGGCAGCCGTGACGGTGCCGAGGTGGTGCAGGTATACACCTCGTTGCCCGGCTCGGCCGTCGTGCGTGCCCCGCGCGAGCTCAAGGGCTTCACCAAGGTGGCCCTGGCCGCCGGTGAGAGCCGGGTCGTCGAGGTCGCCGTTCGCCGCGAGGACCTCGCCTACTTCGACACCCGCGTCGGCCAGTGGGTCGTCGAAGGAGGCTCGTACACCGTGGAGGTCGGAGCGTCGAGCCGCGACATCCGTGCCACGTCGTCGGTCGAGGTCTCGGGGGATGCCGTTCGCGTGACCCTCGACCTGAACTCGTCGATCGGCGAGCTGATGGCGCACCCGGTCGCCTCGCAGTTCATCATGCAGGCCATGGCCTCGCAGGGCGACGGGTTCACGTCGGCACTGATGGACGACCCCGGCATGTTCAAGATGATGGAGTCGTTCCCCATCGGACGCCTCGCCGGCTTCCCCGGCATGGGCATCGACCGCGACCAGATCGAGCAGCTGCTGGCGGCGGCGAACGCGGCGAGCTAGGCGCCGGCCCGCTCGCTGTCGCCCACGGGCGCCCGGCGGACCGGCGTTCGGCTCACGTTTGCAGGATGAGAGCGACTTCGACCCTTCAGGGGGACCTATCCTCGCTCTCATCCTGCAAACGCGCCGGATGCCGCTGGTCGACCAGCGGAGGGTGTCGAACGCTACTTCTTGACCGGCGCCTTGCGGGGCGCCGCCGTCTTCGGGGCCGTGCTCGCCCGCGGGCTGCGCACCACCGTGGGCTTCGCGGAGGCCGCAGCGGCAGCGGCATCCGTCACCCCACGCGCCATCGGCGTGAGGCGGGCGAGCTGGGTCACGTGCTGGGGTCCGAGCTCGTCGAGCGACGCCACCTCGAGCAGCTTCATGGTGCGCACGATCTCGGTGCGCAGGATCTCGATGGTCTTGTCGACGCCGCGACGTCCACCGGCCATGAGGCCGTAGAGGTAGGCACGCCCGACGAGGGTGAAGCGCGCGCCGAGGGCGATCGAGGCGACGATGTCGGCGCCCGACATGATGCCCGTGTCGAGGTGGACCTCGAGGTCGGAGCCCACTTCGCGGGCGACATCCGGCAGCAGGTGGAAGGGGATGGGGGCGCGGTCGAGCTGGCGTCCGCCGTGGTTCGAGAGCACGATGCCGTCGACTCCGCGATCGGCGAGCAGCTTCGCATCCGCGACCGTCTGCACGCCCTTCACCACGATCTTCCCGGGCCAGATGCCGCGGATGATGTCGAGGTCGTCGAAGGAGATCGTGGGGTCCATGGCCGAGTCGAGCAGCTCACCGACGGTGCCGCCGGTCGATGACAGCGAGGCGAACTCGAGCTTGGGCGTGGTGAGGAAGTTGATCCACCAGGCCGGCCGGGGCAGGGCGTTGATGACCGTGCCCGGGGTGAGCTGCGGCGGGATCGAGAAGCCGTTGCGCTTGTCGCGGTGGCGAGCGCCGGCCACGGGGGTGTCGACGGTGAAGAACAGCGTGTCGAAGCCGGCGGCGGCAGCACGGCGGGCGAGCTCGTAGGAGATCTCGCGCTCGCGCATCACGTAGAGCTGGAACCAGTTGCGGCCGACGGGGTTGGCCTTGCGCACGTCCTCGATCGACGTGGTGCCGAGGGTCGACAGGGTGAACGGGATGCCGGCGGCTCCGGCGGCGCCGGCTCCGGCCACCTCGCCCTCGGTCTGCATCATGCGGGTGAAGCCCGTCGGCGCGATGCCGAACGGCAGGGCGCTCGGTCCGCCCAGCACCTGGCGGGTGGTGTCGACGACGGGGACGTTGCGCAGGATCGACGGGTGGAACTCGATGTCCTGGAACGCCTGCCGCGCGCGCTTCAGCGAGATCTCGCCCTCGGCCGAGCCCTCGGTGTAGTCGAACGGCGCCTTGGGCGTGCGGCGCTTCGCGATGGCACGCAGGTCGGCGATGGTGAGTGCCTTCTCGAGCCTGCGGTCGGTCGCGTTGAGCGTCGGCTTCTTGAACTTCATGAGCTCGGCGAGCTCGGCCGGCTTCGGGATCTGGCGCTGGACCATGGTGTTCCTCACTGTTCTGCTGTGCGCCGGGAGAGGGCGATGTGCCCGGTCCCGGTGGGGGCTGCGACGACGGCCGTCGTCTCGGGTGTCGGCGGCGCCTCGGTGACGAGGGCCGTCTGCGTGTAGTAGCCGGTGATGTGCGAGTGCACCCGGGCTCGGGCCGTGAAGGCGTCACCGGCCTCGATGGCAGCCAGGATGCCGCGGTGCTCCTCGCGCAGGCGCGCCGCAGTCGCCTCCCAGTCGTCGATGACGGCGAGCCCCGCCTGCACGTAGCCCTCGATCGACGAGCGCAGGCCGGCCATCATCGCCGTCACGACCTCGTTGCCGGATGCCGCTGCCAGTGACACGTGGAACGCGGCGTCGAGCGCCAGGAACTCCTGCGGGGTGAGCTCGGAGGAGTCCATCGCATCGAGCAGGTGCTCCGACGGCTCCAGGTCGGCGCTCGCGGCATCGGCGACGTCGGCCACGACGGCGGCCTCGAGCACGAGGCGGGTCTTCACGACGTCGCGCACCCGGAATCCCTGGGCAGCGACCTGCAGGCGGAGCAGCGCGCTCATGGCGCCGTGCGGGGTGGCGACGATGATGGCGCCGGCACTCGGGCCGGATCCGGTCTGGGTGCGGATGAGGCCCATCGCCTCGAGCACGCGCACGGCCTCGCGCACGCTGGAGCGTCCGACGCCGAGATCCGCCGCGAGAGCGCGCTCAGGCGGGAGGTGATCGCCGGGGGAGAGGGTGCCGTCGAGCAGTTGCGCCTCGACGTGCGCCAGCACGGACTGCCAGGCGCGGAGGTCATCGGCAGGGGCGGGAACGGTCACTGCATCCGTCGTCGTGCTCATTCCGGCACCGCCTCTCTGTGGTCTGACCACACTAGCGTTGTGGTCAGACCACATGCAACCCACCCGCTCGGCGAGGTCCGGACGAAGTCCTCGACCGCGATGAACGACCGAAGCGGCTCTTGGCGACCATTCCCGTCGCGGCCGAACTGCGCCACCATGGGGTCATGGTGGATTATGCAGACCCGCAGTGGTCGTCAGCCCGGCTGAGCGATCGCGAGCGTGAGGACGCAGTGCAGCGGTTGTCGGTCGCCCGCGGGGAGGGGCGCCTCACTCCCGAGGAGTTCGAGGCCCGGGCCCGATCGGCCCGCGCCGCGGTCACGCGAGGCGAGCTCGATCCGTTGTTCGCCGACCTGCCCGTGGCCGCCGCACCCCGGTACGACGCGGGACAGGGAGTCCCGGCACCCGTCGCCGCCCCTGAGTCTCGAACCCCGCGGGTGCGCCCGCTCGGCGGCCCCATCGGCGCGACGATCATGGCACTGGTGCCGTTCGTCGCGGTGCTGCTGTTCTTCCTCGCCGGCTACTGGGGCAGCTTCGCCTGGTCGTGGCTGTGGTTCCTGCTGGTTCCCCTCGCGGGCATCATCATCTACGGCCCGGCCGCCGAGTACCGCGCGCGCGACAAGCGCTAGGGCTGAGGGTCGGGGCAGCGCGCCGATCGGCCGGCGAGCTAGCCCGCCAGCACCGGGGGCTTCTGCGCCCGGTACCCGCGTAGCGACATGATGCAGTAGATCGGCCCCGTGCCTGCCGCCCGGCCCCGCGACTCCCGCGTCACGCGGAGGCGTCCTGCCGGCTGGTCGGCGTCGAGGCGCAGCACGAGATCGTCGTTGTCGGGTTCATTGGGGTCGTAGAGCCAGAGCGCCGTCTTCGCGCCCTTCTGCTCATAGGCATAGGCCATCACCTGGTGGTTCTTCCCGATGTCGAGGTCGACGCTGCGGATCAACCCGATCGGTGACGGGCGCCCCGCGTCGATGTCGGTGCGCACGGCGGGGATGGTCTCGTCGAAGGTGATCCGGCGGCGTCCGTGCGTGACGGCGCCGGCCAGCCCCTCGTCGTCATCGGGATACTGCGGCGCCGAGTAGCTCAGCCAGCGATGGCCGTCGCCTCGCAGGTCGAGGCTGTCCAGCATCCGGTCCCTGATGAAGAGGAAGAGGGGGTCGTCGGATGCCGTCGGCGACGTGCGGAGGGCCGGCACCGCCCGCTTCGCCGAGAAGTAGTCGAGAGCCGTGAACACCATGCCGCCGCAGAGCCCGGCGTCGGCACGGGTGAGAGGCATCCAGTCGGGGTCCCGTCGTGCGATCTGCAGAACCGAGCCGAGCCCGGCCGGCATCGCGTCGAGCAGGTCGTTGACGATCGTCCCGACGGCCACCACGGGCAGCTCATGCGACCAGGAGTTCGTGAAGTGCAGGCCGTTGCGAGATGGGCGGAACCCCGGCACGGCGTGACGGGCGGACTCGAGCACTCGCACGACATCCCGCTCGTTCTTGCGGGTGATCGAGGCGTCGAAGCCCTGCGGGGCCTCGACGGTCACGTCGTCGCTGTGATCGCGGTCGAGGAAACCCGACTTCCAGGTGAGGTCGAGGTGTCGGGCGGTCGCCCCGCCGATCGTGTAGACGGCATGGCCCGAGCCTCCGAGCAGTCCGGTCTCGAGGATGATGGTGGCATTGGTTCCGGCGTGGATCGCGGAGGGCGGCGGTTCGACCCAGTCGCCCTTCTGGTCGGCGAGCTCGAGCGTGATCGTGGTCTCATTGCGGATCTCGACGGTGCTGCGCGCCATGGCAGGCTCCTCTGCGTCGCGACGCACAGACGGGGTGGAGGGTGCGTCTCGGGTGTCGACGCGAACCAGTCTGCTCTCATGCATCCGTCGGCGACAGAGCTACTTCTGCCGCGGGTCGTGTCTGTTGCACGCGGCGTCGCCCTCGCCGAGCGCCTCACAGCGTTCTGGCACGGGTGAGCGACGTCAGCGCGGGTCGTACCGCCGCGGCGGGAAGGCGGCGGCGACCACGGAGCGCAGGGACTCGAGTGAGCCGTCGACGAAGCCCTGCAGTCGCGCCTGCACGAGGATGTTGCCGATCGCCGTCGCCTCCACGGGCCCCGCGAGCACGGGCAGCCCCACGCGGTTCGCCGTGAGCTGGCAGAGCAGCTCGTTCTGCGATCCGCCGCCGACGATGTGCACGGTCTCGATCGTGCGGCCCGAGAGCTCGGCCGCCGTGCGCACGGCGGTGGCGAAGGCATCCGCGAGGCTCTCGATGATGCTGCGCACGAACTCCGCAGGCGAGCCCGGCGCGGCCAGGCCCCGCTCGTGACAGTACGCCGCGATGCGCTCCGGCATGTCGCCGGGCGTCAGGAAGCGGGGGTCGTCGGCGTCGAAGACCGAGACCGGAGTGGTGACGGATGCCGCGGCCGCGAGCAGCGTCGGCAGGTCGATGGTCTCGCCGGCGGCCTCCCAGCTGCGCACGGACTCGCTCAGCAGCCAGAGGCCCATCACGTTGTGCAGGAAGCGGATGCGGCCGTCGACGCCGCCCTCGTTCGTGAAGTTCGCCTCGCGGGCGGCATCCGTCAGCACGGGTCGTTCGAGTTCGACTCCCACGAGTCCCCAGGTGCCGCAGGAGATGTAGGCGCTGGTGGCCGCGTCCATCGGGACGGCGACGACGGCCGACGCGGTGTCGTGCGAGCCGACCGCCACGACGTCGGCGGTGCCGCCGAGCTGCTTCGCCACGTCGGGCAGCAGGGGCCCGACGCGAGTGCCGGGGTCGACGAGGGCGGGGAGGAGCGCCGGGGGCAGGCGGAGCTGGCCGAGCAGGGCGGTGTCCCATTCGCCGGTCACGACGTCGAGCAGGCCCGTCGTCGACGCGTTGGTGCGCTCGGCGATGCGCTCGCCGGTGAGCCAGAAGGTGAGCAGGTCCGGCACCAGAAGCATGCTGTCGGCGCGGGTGAGGCATCCGATGCCGTGATCGGAGTCCGTCTCGGCCATGAGCTGGTAGACCGTGTTGAACGGCAGGAACTGCAGGCCGTTGCGGCGGTAGAGCTCGGCGAACGGCACGATCGCGTGGGTCGCCTTCACGCCGGCCGCCGTGCGGGTGTCGCGGTAGTGGAACGGCTCGCTCAGCATGCGCCCCTCGTGGAGCAGGGCGTAGTCGACGGCCCAGGAGTCGACGCCGATGCTCGCCAGCCGCGGCTCCTGCCGGAACGCGGTGGTGAGGCCGACGAGGGCGCTGCGGTAGAGCTCGCCGATGTTCCAGTGCAGGCCACCCGGGGTCGAGACGGGCAGGTTCGGGAAGCGCGCCAGCTGCTGCATCCGGAGCTCGTTCGGTCCGACGTCTCCGAGGATGACGCGGCCGCTCGTGGCGCCGAGGTCGATGGCGGCGACGCTGCCCGTCGTACTCATGGTCGGGCCCTACCGCAGGAAGGCCGCGGCGACGCCGGCGTCGACCGGGATGTGCAGGCCGGTGGTGTGCGACAGGTCGCTCGAGCACAGCACGAACACGGCGTTCGCCACGTTCTCCGGCAGCACCTCGCGCTTGAGCAGGGTGCGCTGGGCGTAGTAGGCGCCGAGCTCCTCCTCGGGCACGCCGTAGACCGCGGCGCGCTTGGCGCCCCAGCCGCCGGCGAAGATGCCGGAGCCGCGCACGACGCCGTCGGGGTTGATGCCGTTCACCTTCACGCCGTGCTCGCCGAGCTCGGCCGCGAGCAGGCGCACCTGGTGCGCCTGGTCGGCCTTGGTCGCCGAGTAGGCGATGTTGTTCGGGCCGGCGAACACCGAGTTCTTGCTCGAGATGTAGATGATGTCGCCGCCGAGCTTCTGGTCGATGAGAGCGCGGGCGGCGGCACGCGACACCAGGAACGAGCCCTTGGCCATCACGTTGTGCTGCAGGTCCCAGTCGGCGACCGTGGTCTCGAGGAGCGACTTCGACAGCGACAGCCCGGCGTTGTTCACGACGATGTCGAGGCCGCCGAAGGCGAGCAGCGCTGCATCGATGGAGGCCTGCACCTGGGCCTCGTCGACGACGTTGGCCTGCACGCCGACAGCGACATCCGTCGACCCGATCTCCGCTGCAGCGGCCTGCGCCTTCTCGAGGTCGAGGTCGGCGATGACGACGCAGGCTCCTTCGGCGGCGAGGCGGGTGGCGATGGCCTTGCCGATTCCGGATGCCGCCCCGGTGACGAGCGCGATGCGGGTCGCCAGCGGCTTGGGCTTCGGCATCCGCTGCAGCTTGGCCTCCTCGAGGGCCCAGTACTCGATGCGGAACTTCTCCTCGTCGGAGATGGGCGAGTAGGTCGAGAGGGCCTCGGCGCCGCGCATGACGTTGATGGCGTTGCGGTAGAACTCGCCGGCCACGCGGGCGGTCTGCTTGTTGGCGCCGTAGCTGAACATGCCGACGCCCGGGACGAGCACGATGGCCGGGTCGGCGCCGCGCATGGCGGGCGACTCGGTGGTCGCGTAGGCCTCGTAGTAGGCGGCGTAGTCGGTGCGGTAGGCCTCGTGCAGCTCGTGCAGGCGGGCGATCGACTCCTCGATCGAGGCGTCGGCCGGCAGGTCGAGCACCAGCGGCTTCACCTTGGTGCGCAGGAAGTGATCGGGGCAGCTCGTTCCGAGGGCCGCGAGACGCGGGTGCTCGGATGCCGCCAGGAAGTCGAGCACCTCGGGGGCGTCGGAGAAGTGGCCGACCTGCGGGCGGTCGGTCGAGACCAGGCCGCGGATGGTCGCGGCCAGTGCTGCGGCCTTCGCCGACCTCTCGGAGGGCTCCAGGGCCTCGTAACCGGACAAGACGGTTCCGAAGGGTTCGGGCCGGCCGTGCTCGGCGATGTAGGCCTCGGCCGCGGCGATGATCTGCAGCGAGTTGGCCTCGGACTCCTCGGACGTGTCGCCCCAGGCCGTGATGCCGTGGCCTCCGAGGATGCATCCGATCGCCTGCGGGTTGGCGTCCTTGATGGCCGCGATGTCGAGCCCGAGCTGGAAGCCGGGGCGGCGCCACGGAACCCACACGACGGTGTCGCCGAAGATCTTCTGCGTGAGCTCCTCGCCGTCGGCCGCCGTGGCGATCGCGATGCCGGAGTCGGGGTGCAGGTGGTCGACATGGGCGGCATCCACGAGTCCGTGCATGGCGGTGTCGATCGACGGGGCTGCTCCGCCCTTGCCGTGCAGGGCGTAGTCGAACGCCGCCACCATCTCGTCCTCCCGGTCGAGACCGGGGTAGACGTCGACGAGGGCGCGCATGCGGTCGAGCCGCAGCACGGCCAGGCCCGACTCGGTGAGGGTGCCGAGGTCGCCGCCCGAGCCCTTGACCCAGAGCAGCTCGACGGGCTCGCCGGTGACGGGGTCGACGTCGATTCCCTTGGCCGAGGTGTTGCCCCCGGCGTAGTTGGTGTTCTTCGGGTCCGACCCGAGGCGGTTGGAGCGCGCGATCAACGCGGCAGCGGTCTCGTTCGTCATGGGGTTCTTCTCTCTACTCTTCATTCGCCGAGTCGCCCGAATTCGTCGCATCCGGGGGCGGAACCGGATGGGATGACGACGAACATGGGCGACTCGGTGCGTCTGGTCAGGGGGCGGCGGGGGCGGCGGGGCTGCGGGCCGGGGGCGGTGGCGGGTCAGGCGCCCCAGCTGAGCTGGGTTCCGCCGGCGCGGTCCTCGGCGATCCGCTTCTGGTAGCCGGATGCCGCATAGGCGGCCATCGGGTCGCCCGCGAGGCCGCGGCTCTCACGCCAGGCGGCGAGGTCGGGGCGCACATCCGTGTAGAAGGCGTCCATCAGGATGCCGTTGGCGCCGAGCACGTCGTGCGCCTCCTGGGCTGCCGTGAGGGCGGCACTGTCGACGAGGAGTGCGCGGGCCGTCATCTCCTGCACGTTCAGCACCGAGCGGATCTGGCCGGGGATCTTGTCCTCGACGTTGTGGCACTGGTCGAGCATGAAGGCCACGGGGGAGTCGGGGCCGTAGCCGCCGCCGCGCACGACCTCGTAGAGGATGCGGAACAGCTGGAACGGGTCGGCGGCGCCCACGATGAGGTCGTCGTCGGCGTAGAAGCGCGAGTTGAAGTCGAACGACCCGAGCTTGCCGAGGCGCAGCAGCTGCATGACGATGAACTCGATGTTGGTGCCCGGCGCGTGGTGGCCGGTGTCGAGGCACACCATCGCCTTGTCGCCGAGGGTCGCGACCTGGGCGTAGCTGGTTCCCCAGTCGGGAACATCCGTGTGGTAGAAAGCCGGCTCGAAGAACTTGTACTCCAGCACCAGGCGGTGGTCGTCGCCGAGGCGGGCGTAGATCTGGCGCAGCGAGTCGTTCAGGCGGTCCTGGCGACCGCGCAGGTCGCCCTGGCCCGGGTAGTTCGTGCCGTCGGCGAGCCAGATCTTGAGGTCCTGCGAGCCCGTCGCGTGCATGATGTCGATGCAGTCGAAGTGGTGGTCGATGGCCTTCTGGCGGATGGCGGGGTCGACGTGGGTGAGCGAGCCGAACTTGTAGTCGTTGTCCTGGAAGGTGTTGGAGTTCACCGTTCCGAGCGCCACGCCCTGGTCTTCGGCGAAGGCGCTCAGGGCGGCGTAGTCGTCGACCTTGTCCCACGGGATGTGCAGCGCCACCTTCGGGGCGAGCGCCGTGAAGCGGTTGACCGTCGCGGCGTCAGCGATCTTCTCCTCGGGCGTGCGCGGGGTGCCCGGTGTGGTGAACACCTTGAAGCGGGTGCCGGAGTTGCCGAACGCCCATGACGGCAGTTCGATCGCCTGCTGCTCGAGCAGGGCGAGGGTGTCTGGGGAGAGGCTCACGAGTTGTTCCTTTCGGGCGAGCTGTCGGCATCGGATGCCGCTGAGAGTTGGTTCTCGAGGTTGAAGACCTCGGTGAGTCGGAGGAAGCCCTCGTCGGGCGCGACGTCGAGGTCTTCGAAGAAGTCGCCCATCTCGGCCTGCCAGCGGGCGTTGACCTCGGTCGCGGCCATGCCGGCCTGGGCTTCCTCGAGGGAGGGAGTCTCGAAGTAGCCGATGAGCAGCCCGTCGTCACGCACGAAGAGCGAGTAGTTGTTCCAGCCGGTGTCCTTGAGGGCGCGGAGCATGTCGGGCCACACCGCTGCGTGCCTCTCGCGGTATTCGGCGAGACGCTCCGGCTTCACCTGGAGCTGGAAGCAGACGCGCTGCATGCCGGCCTCGACGACAGGCCCGCCGGCGGAGACGTCGCCGTTCACAGCCGGATCCCCGTCTCGGCGGCCACGTCGACGTGGCGGTGTTCGAGGCCGATGAGGCTGGCGGCGGCCTTCACCTCGGCAGCGCGGTGTCCGGTGGCGAGGGCCCAGTGGTGGTCGACCCCGGATGCACTCCACGAGTCGACCCATTCGCCGGGGTCGCAACCGAAGTCGACGCGGGAGGTCGTGTTCCCGATGGCGAGGAGCGGACCCGGAACGACGGTTCCCTCGCTGGTCACCAGCACGTAGCTGCCGTCGCGGTTCTGGCCGAGGCCGATCGTGGTGACGGCGCCGGGCTTGACGTCGAATTCGACGCTCACGCCGTAGCCGCGCTTGCCGTGGTAGATGCCGAGCCCGCGGAGAATGGGCTGGCGAGCACCGATCGCGAGGTGCGCCGGGCCGTCGTGCCCCATCTCGACGACGCCATCGAAGAAGTTGAGAGCCTGGATCTCCGTGAAGGATCCTCCGGCGCCGAGGGTGTCGCCGATGAGCATGGCGATGGAGTTGCGCAGCTCGTACTCCCCGGCGATCGGAACACCCCGCGCCGTGAGCAGTGACGAGCCGAGGATCATGCCGGCGCCGAGGCGCTCGTGCAGTTCGCCGCCGAGTCCGCGGTGGTAATAGGCCATGCTGTCGAGGTCGAAGTCCTCGACGAGGCTGTCGAGCCCGACGGAGACGCGGGCGCCCCAGAGGAAGTCCTCCTCGTCGACCGACGCCTCATCGATCTCGAAGACCTGCCTGGCGAGGTCGATGCGGTCGCGGGCCTGCGCATCAGTCACCTCGTCGACACGCACGCGCAGGTCGTCGAACTCGAGAACCTCCACATGTCCGCCGAGCTGGGTCGAGACGCTGGTGAGGTCGGTGGAGACGTCGAGCATCCCCGGGTAGAGGTGGCCCATGAGGCCATGGCGCGCATGCCGGAGGCGGGCGCGCACATGGGCGGCCTGGATCCAGTTGTTGATGCGCCGCCAGGCGTTCTCGTCGCGCAGGTGACCGCTGACGGACCGGAAGTCGATGCCGGCACGGCGGAAGAGATTGCCGACCTCGGGAACCGAGCACTGCCCGCAGTAGGCGAGCCACTCCCCGGTGCCGAAAGTCGCGTGGTCCATGGCCTCGGTGGGCTGGAGGTCGATGATCAGGATCGGCGCGCCGGAGCGCTGCGCGATGGGGAGGACCATCGACGAGGTCAGGTAGGTCGTGAGGAAGATCACGATGAGGTCGGGATCGGCGGCGCGGAGTCGTTCGGCAGCGGATGCCGCCTCTTGCGCATCCGAGATGAACCCGACATCGGTCACGTCGGCATCGAGGGCCTGGAACCGCTCGCTCACATAACGTGACGACTCCTGCAGCTGCGGCAGCAGTGTGGGGAACTGGGGCCAATAGGCGCCGAGTCCGCCTGCGATGAGGCCGATGCGGGTCTTCCGGCGCGTGATGCGCGGCAGAAGATCGGCGACGGATGTCGTGGTCATGGTGCTGGTCTCCCGAGTGGGTCCGGAACGTGGAGGATCGCGCGAGGCGAGGGATGCGGGGCCGACCGGGTGGCCGGCCCCGCGTGACGACTAGAAGTCGTAGTCGTCGATGTTGTCCTTCGTGAAGGTGGTGGGCGGGCCGACGATGACGATGCCGCCGTCGGTCACCTCCTTCTCACCGAGGTCGCCGGCGTCGAACTTGTCGCCGACCTCTCCGGTGATCGTGCCGTCAGCGAGCGCCTTGCCGGCGAAGGCCGCGACGTAGCCGAGCTGAGCCGGGTCCCAGAGGGCGAACGCCTTGACGGTGTCGTCCTTGACGAACGGACGCATCTCGTTCGGCAGACCCAGACCGGTCAGCGCGACCTTGCCCTTGTAGTCCGAGGTGGAGAGGTAGCGCGCCGTGGCGGCGATGCCGACCGTCGTGGGCGAGATGATGCCCTTCAGGTTCGGGTGTGCCTGCAGGAGGCCCTGGGCCTCCTGGAAGGACTTCGTGTCGTCGTCGTCGCCGTAGACGGTCGCGACGAGCTCGATGTCCGGGTAGTTGGCCTTCAGGTCCTCCTCCATGAACTTGATCCACTCGTTCTGGTTGGTGGCGTTCGCGGTGGCCGAGAGGATGGCGATCTCTCCGGATCCGCCGATCTGCTCCGAGATGAGCTTCGTCTGGATCAGCGCGACGTCCTTGGCGACGACCTGGCTGATGAAGACGTCGCGGCAGTCGGGGTTGGTGTCCGAGTCGAATGCGACGATCTTGGCGCCGCTGCTGCGGGCCTCCTCGAGGGAGGAGCAGACGGCGTCGGGGTCGTTCGCAGCGATCACGATGACATTGGTGCCGGCCTGGGTCTCGGCGTTGATGAACGAGACCTGGCTGGAGGCGCTCGCATCGAGGGGTCCGACGACCTGGCTCGACGAGAATCCGGCAGCCGTGGCTCCCTCTTCTCCGCCGCCGAGGACGACGTCGGTGTACGGGTTGTTGAGCTGCTTCGGGATGAACGTGATCGTCTGGTCGCCGCCACCGCCCGAGCCACTCGTGCTACCGCTGTCGGATCCGCCGCCGGCGCATCCCGTCGCCACGAGGGCGATGCTGGCTGTCAGTGCCGCGACACCGAGAATGCGGCGGGTGCGCATGCTCCTGGTGCCGTGATTGTGAAACAACTCCATCGTTCTTTCCTTTCTCAGTGCGCCGGGTGCTCGGCGCGGGTTGATCCCGAGGTTGTGACCTGGGGAAGACTGTTTCGAACCTGTCGATCGTGCTGCCAACGGCGCACGGAGGCGAAGATGCTCGGCGTCACGACACTGAGGATGAGCAGTGTTCCGGTGACGATGATGAGGACGACGTCGGACACGCGACCGAGGCGCAGGGCGTAGTTGATCGTGCCGATCAGGAGCACGCCGGCGATGACGCCGGGGATCGATCCCTTGCCGCCGAAGATCGACACCCCGCCGAGGAGGACGGCCGCGATCACCGCGAGCTCGAGGCCGCTCGCGTTGTCGCTGCGGGCGCTCGAGTACCGGAGCGTCCAGTACACACCGGCGAGGGCGGAGACCGAGCCGGTGGCGACGTACAGCCAGAACTTGCTGCGCGCCACCTTGATGCCGACGAAGCGGGCGGCCTCCTTGCTGTAGCCGAGAGCGTAGAGCCCGCGGCCGAAGGGGGTGAAGTGGAGGAGCACGCCGAAGAACACCATGACGATGAGCACGCCGATCATCACGGTCGGAATCCCGGTGCCGCCGATCTTCGAGGTGAAGAACGCCGTCAGGTCAGGGGGGAAGTTCGCCACGGCGTTGTCGCCGATGACCACGAGGGCGAGCCCGCGGAACAGCGCGAGGGTACCGATGGTCACGGCCAGGCTCGGAAGGCCGACGACGGCGATGAGGAAGCCGTTGAACGCCCCTGCGACGACACCGGCTGCCACCGAGATGACCAGGACGACCGGCATGTCCAGGCCCGCCTGCCACAGCACTCCCATGAGTGCGCTGGTGAGGCCGGCGATGCTCGCGACCGAGAGGTCGATCTCGCCCGTGATGATGACGAGGGTCATCGGCATGGCGATCAGCAGCACGGGAATGACATCGAGCAGCAGGAAGCCGACTGTGACGGGTGAGGCGAACCGCGGGATCGAGATGCACGCGTAGAGCACGAACACCAGCAGCGCGTAGATCATGATGGCGTCGCGCCCGAGCAGCAGCCGCGCAGACCGCGAGCGCTTCTTCGGGGCGAGAGCGCTGATCGTGCCCGTGGGCGGGGGTGCAGTCACTGTCTCAGACATCCCGGGCCTCGCTCACTCGCAGTCTCCTTGCTGTTCGTACGGATGCGATGCGATCGATGACGATCGACGCCAGGATCAGCACGCCGACGATCGCCTGCTGCCAGAACTTGTCGACGCGCACCGCGGTCAGTGCGCCCGTGATGGTCGTGAGGAGCAGAGCGCCGAAAGCCGCACCGACCACCGAGCCGCTGCCTCCGAAGATCGCGACACCGCCGACCACGGCCGCGGCGACCACGTCGAGCTCGAGGCCGGTGCCGGTCGTGGCCCCGACCGAGTTGAAGCGCGAGGTGTAGAGCACTCCCGCGAGGCCGGCGAGGACGCCGTTGGCGACGAAGGCGAGCAGCACCCGCTTGGTCACGGGGATGCCGAACACCCGCGCGGCATCCGGGTCGGAGCCGATGGCGTAGAGGTCGCGTCCCGATCGTGCTCCGGCCATGTAGATCGCCACGATCACCACGACGAACACCGCCATGAGCGTGATGAGTGGGAAGCCGAGGACGGTGTCGACCGAGAGGTTGCCGAAGGCCTCGGGGCGGTCGTCGGCGAAGTACTGCGTTCCGCCCGCCCAGGCGTTGTTGAGGCCCCGGTAGATGTAGAGCGTTCCGAGGGTGATGACGAGTGCCGGCACCTTCGCGAGGGTGACGAGGAGGCCGTTGACCGCTCCCAGCAGCGCCCCGAACACCATGCCGAGGATGAAGACGGCGACGATCGGGATGCCGGGGAAGCTCACGAACAGGGTTCCGGTGCCGAACGCCACGAGCCCGAGGATCGAGCCGACCGACAGGTCGACGTTGCGCGTGATGATCACGATGGCCTGACCGACCGCCAGGATCATGACGATCGTGGCGTTCAGCAGCATGTCCTTCACGCCCTGGGGGCTGAGGAACAGCGGGTTGATCGCCCAGGTCACGAGCACCAGGGCGACGAGCGCGAGGATGACGGGCAGCTCGCGCAGGTGCATCACTGAACCGATGATGTTGCGCTTCTCCGATGCAACGGGCGTGGGCGTCCCACTCCCGGTCGGCTGGACTGTCGTGGTCACAGGGCACCCTCCATCGATGCTGTTGCGGCGTGCATGACGGCTTCAGGCGTGGCATCCGCTCGATCGAGCCGTGCCGTGATGCGCCCTTCGTGCATGACGAGGACGCGGTCGGCCATGCCGAGCACCTCCGGCAGTTCGGAGGAGATCATGAGGATCGCGATTCCCCGCCCGGCGAGGTCGGAGAGCAGCTTGTGCACGGCGGACTTGGTGCCGACGTCGATTCCGCGGGTGGGCTCGTCGACGATGAGCAGCTTCGGCTCGGTGGCCAGCCACTTGGCCAGCACCACCTTCTGCTGATTGCCGCCTGAGAGCGTCGAGACCGGCAGATCCTGGTATCCGGCCTTCACCTGCAGCAGGTTCGACCACTTCTCGGAGGCCTCGCGCTCCCGCGCGCCGTTGATGATGCCGAAGCGTGCGAGGGAGTTGCGCAGCGTGAGCGCCGTGTTGCGGGCGACCGTCAGGTCCATGACGAGGCCCTGCTTGCGTCGATCCTCGGGCACGAACCCGATGCCGGCGTTGATGGCCGCCTGCGGATCGCGCGGCTTGAGCCGTGATCCCAGGAGGGTCACGGTGCCGCGGTCGTAGGCGTCGATGCCGAAGACCGCGCGAGCGACCTCGGTCCGACCGGCGCCCACGAGACCCGAGAGGGCGACGATCTCTCCGGATCGCACGTCGAAGTCGATGTCGCTGAACACTCCTGCTCGGCCCAGGCCGACGACCGAGAGCACGACATCGCCGATCTCGGCATCCTCCTTGGGGAAGAGGGTGGCGATGTCCCGGCCGACCATCTCTCGAACGATCTGTTCGACAGTCGCACCCGATGTCTCATGGGTGGCGATGTAGCGTCCGTCGCGCATGACGGTGATGCGGTCGCACAGGGCGAACACCTCGTCGAAGCGGTGCGAGATGAACAGGATGGCAGCGCCCCTGTCGCGCAGGCTCCGCGCGACGGCGAAGAGCCGCTCGACCTCGATGCCCGACAGTGCCGCCGTCGGTTCGTCCATGATGAGCACACGGGCATCGAGGGAGATGGCCTTGGCGATCTCGATGATCTGCTGATCGGCGATCGAGAGGCCCTCGGCGACGCGATCGGGGTCGATGGGAACGCCGAGGGTGGCGAAGAGTTCGCGTGCCTGACGGCGCATGGCCGTGCGGCTGATCAGACCCGCCCGGCCCTTCGGCTGGCGGCCGATGAAGATGTTCTCGGCGACGGTCAGGTCGGGGAACAGCGTCGGCTCCTGGTAGATGACCGAGATGCCGGCCGCCTTGCTGTCGGCGACCGAGCGGAACGCCACGGCCTCGCCGTCGACGAGGAACTCGCCGGCATCGGGGTGGTACAGGCCGGCGAGGATCTTGACGAGCGTCGACTTGCCAGCGCCGTTCTCTCCGACGAGGGCGTGGATCTCACCGGCGGCGAGCTGGACGGTTCCGTCTGCGAGGGCGATCACCGGACCGAAGGTCTTGGCCGCCCCCTGCAGCGAGAGTGCGAAGGGCCCCCGTGCGTCGGTGGCTGGTGCTTGGTCGAGCGTCATTGGTTGACCAGATCTCCTCGTCGAGAATGAATCGTTTCAAGAATTGAACAAACGAAACTGTATGACGATGGATGCCCGAGAGTCAAGCGCTTCACGCGGATAGTCGTTCAATATTGACTTTGACGGGCAGTCGCGCTTTGATTCGTTTCACTGCGATGAGGCGCCCCGAGGGATCTCGGCTGCTGGAATGGTCGTGGGGATCGAGGAGGGGGAGGGCATGGCGGTCAGTGTGCGCGACGTCGCGGCCGCGGCATCCGTCTCCGTGGGAACGGTCTCGAACGTGCTCAACCATCCCGGCAAGGTCGCCCCCGAGACGGTGGCCAGGGTGCAGGCTGCGATCGAGAGGCTCGGCTTCGTGCGCAACGACGCCGCTCGGCAGCTGCGCGCCGGCAAGAGCCGCAGCATCGGAATGGTGGTGCTCGACGTCGGCAACCCGTTCTTCACCGATGTCGCCCGCGGCGCCGAGGACCGCGCCGCCGAGGACGGCTTCACCCTGCTGCTCGGCAACAGCGACGAGAAGCTGGCGCGCGAGGGGTCGTACCTCGACCTGTTCGAGGAGCAGCGCGTGCACGGCATCCTCATCACTCCGGTCGGGGAGGACCTGGCGCGACTCGGACGGGTGCAGGCCAACGGAACGCCGACCGTGCTCGTCGACCGCGAGGCCGACCGCGCCGAGTTCTCCTCGGTCTCGGTCGACGACGTGGCCGGAGGCTACCTCGCCGTGCGGCACCTGATCGAGCAGGGCAAGCGGCGCATCGCCTTCGTGGGCGGCCCGCACGGTCTGCGGCAGGTTCAGGATCGCCTCGCCGGGGCGCGCAAGGCCGTGGCCGAGACTCCCGGCGTGCAGCTCGAGCTCATCGACACCGACTCGCTGTCGGTTCTGCAGGGGCGAGCTGCGGGGGAAGCGCTGCAGGCTCGGGAGGCCGTGCACCGGCCCGACGGGGTGTTCGCCGCGAACGACCTCCTCGCCATGGGCGTGCTCCAGGCGCTGCACATGCTGGGCGACATCCGCATCCCCGACGACATCGCCCTGATCGGCTACGACGACATCGGCTTCGCGTCGGCGGCCGTGGTGCCGCTGTCGTCGATCCGTCAGCCCGCAGCCCTCATCGGCTACACCGCGGTCGACCTCATGCTGCGCGAGGCGGCCTCCGGCGCAGGGTTCGAGCGCGAGCACGTGGTGTTCCAGCCCGAACTCGTCGTGCGGCAGTCGACGAGCGGAGCCTGAGAAGCGCCCTGCGCCGCCCGCGGACCGCCCTCGCCGTCAGTTCGTGCGTGGCAGCGGACCGGTGCGCGTGTGCCCGTGGGCGTGGGCGTGGCCGTGCCCGTGGGCATCGCGCGGCGGCAGCTTCGGCAGCGGGATCGGCGAGGTGAGCGCCAGCTCGTCCGAGAAGTCCTCGGGCAGCGGATGCCGCGACGCCGTGGGGGCGGCATCCGTCACCCTCACTCCGGGCCGTGTGGCTCCGGGCAGCGTCACGCGGTCGCCCACCGCGATGGCGTCGGCGGCCTCGACCGAGGCGACGGCGAAGCGCCACCGAGTCTGCGGAACGCGCACCAGGCGCACTCCGCGGGAGAAGAACATCCAGCACGCCCCGATGACGAATCCCGTGGTGGCGGCGATGGCGGCCACACCGAGCCCCCAGCGCGGCCCGAACGCGTCGGCGACCCAGCCGATGATGGGGGCGCCGAAGAGCGTGCCTCCCATGAGCAGTGCCATGTAGAGGGCCAGCACGCGGCCGCGCAGTTCGCCCGGCACCGTGGTCTGCACGTAGCCGTTCGCCGTCGTGAGCAGGGTGACCGTGCCGAAGCCGATGAAGATGAGCGACACGGCGAATGTCGCGTAGCTGGGCATGAGTGACGCGGCGAGGGCGGCGAGCCCGAAGAAGCCGGTCGCGGCGATCACCACGCGCAGGCGGGCCCGCGATCGCCGGGCCGAGAGCAGCGCCGCCGTCAGGGATCCGATCGCGAGGATCGACGAGAGCAGGCCGTACTCGCCGGCGCCCTCACCGAACTCCACGGCCATGGTCGAGGCGAAGATGGGGAAGTTCATGCCGAACGCGCTCACCAGGAACACGATCACGAACACGACCTTGAGGTCGGGGCGCGTCGCCACGTACCTGAAGCCCTGCACGAACTGGCCGCGGGCGCGCTTCATCTTCGGATGCAGTCGCAACTCGTCGCGTCGCAGCATCACGAGGGCGGCGAGCATGGCGATGAAGGTGAAGGCGTTCACGATGAAGACCCAGCCCGAGCCGATCACGACGATGAGGAGGCCGGCGACGGCGGGGCCGATGAGGCGGGCCGTGTTGAAGGATGCCGCGTTCAGGGCGACGGCGTTCGAGGTGTTCTGGCCCGAGACCAGGTCGCTCACGAAGCTCTGGCGTGCCGGTGCGTCGAAGGCGTTCGTGATGCCGAGCGCCAGCGCGAAGGCGTAGAGGTGCCAGAGCTCGGCGTGGCCGGCGAGCAGCAGCACCCCGAGGCCCACGGCCAGCAGCATGAGCACCGACTGCGTCACGAGCAGGATGCGCCTGCGGTCGAAGCGGTCGGCGACGAGACCGGTGAACGGCACGAGCACGAGCTGGGGTCCGAACTGCAGCGCCATCGTGAAGCCGACGGCGACGGCGCTGTTCTGGGTGAGCTGGGTGAGCACCACCCAGTCCTGCGTGGTCGACTGCATCCAGCCGCCGATGTTGGAGACGAGGGCGCCGACGAACCAGATTCTGTAGTTGTAGCCGGATAGGGAGCGGAACATGGCACTCACTGGGTGGCGAGCCTCCCCATGAGCTCGGCGGCGCGGGCGAGCAGGTCGCGCTCGTCGGCGGTGAGGTCGCGCAGGCGCTCGGTGAGCCAGGCGTCGCGCTTGGAGACCGTCGCCTGTACGAGCTCGATCCCGGATGCCGTGAGGCTGATGTTCGTCTTCCGCCGGTCGACGGCATCCTCGGCGCGGGCGAGGAAGCCCGCCTCCTCGAGGCAGTTGACCGTGCGATTCATCGACGGGGCCGACACGCGCTCGCGCTCGGCCAGGGCCGACAGCGTGTGCGCGCCGTGGATCGACAGGGTCGCGAGCACGGCGAACTGCGCGTCGGACACGGAGTCGTCGCTCTTCTGGGCGCGGAGTCGCCGGGCCAGGCGGAACGTCGACATCCGCAGGAGGGA
This sequence comes from Leifsonia sp. Leaf325, assembly GCA_001423545.1. Classification (GTDB taxonomy): domain Bacteria; phylum Actinomycetota; class Actinomycetes; order Actinomycetales; family Microbacteriaceae; genus Orlajensenia. The sequence continues at coordinate 729,768 of LMOK01000003.1, read as the reverse complement.
GCTCTGCTGGGGAATGGTCATGAGATTACTTAGCTTAGCTCATTAGTCTTGCTAAGTGATTGTCGTTCGCTCACGGCCGAGCGCGGCGAGCGGGTAGAGGCGGATCGCCGACTCTGGGAACGCTTCGACCGCGGACTGCGTCCGGGCCTCAGCGAGCGAGTGGAGGCCGCAGCTACTTCCTGCGCAGCGCCCGCAGCGCCCCCGTCGACCAGAGCGCCCACAGCACCAGCAGGGGCTGGAAGATCAGACGGATGCCGCGAGCCGTGTCGGTGTCGAGACCGAAGGCATCCGTTCTGGTGACGTACTGCGAGATGTTGCCCGGGAAGACGGCGAAGAAGAACGCGGCGACGATCCAGCCGACGGGAATGCGCCGGCGGCCCAGCACGATGAGGGCGCCGCCGAGGGTGATCTCGACGATGCCGCTGGCGATCACGACGAAGTCCTTGTCGGCCGGAACCCAGTCGGGCACCTGCGCCTGGAAGTCCTGGCGCGCGAACGTGAGGTGGCTGATGCCGGCGAAGAGGAGGGCGGCACCGAGCGCGATGCGGCCGATGAGCTGCGGTGTGGTCGACGGATGCGGCTTCGCGGTGAGCGAGGTGACGAAACGGGACGCGAGCGTGGAGGCCATGTCCCCATCCTCACACCGCCGGAGCGCCGATGGAGGGGCTTGTACCGTGTACGAGTATGAGCAAGCAGCAGAGACCCGGCGTCGCCCTCGTCACCGGAGTCGGGCGGCGGCGTTCGATCGGCGCCGGCCTCGCGGTCGGCCTGGCACGCGACGGATGGGACCTCGCCCTCAACCACTGGACGCCCTACGACGACCGCATCGGCCTCGAGCGCACACCCGACGACCCTGAGGCCATCGCCGACGAATGCCGGGCGCTGGGGGTCGAGGTCGTGCTGGTCCCCGGAGATCTCAGCGACCCGGCCACACCGGACAGGCTCGTCGAGGAAGCCCGCCGGCTCGGCCCGGTGACCGGTCTGGTGCTGTCGCACTGCGAATCCGTCGACGGTTCGATCCTCACCACCGACCTCGAGAGCTGGGACCGGCACTTCGCCGTCAACGCACGGGCGACCTGGCTGCTCATCAAGGCGTTCGCCGAGCAGCTTCCGACCTCCGTCGATCCGGGTCGGGTCGGCGGGCGCATCGTCGCCCTCACGAGCGACCACACCGTGCACAACCTGCCGTACGGCGCCAGCAAGGGCGCGCTCGACCGCATCGTGACAGCGGCGGCGGTCGAGCTGGCCGAGAGGGGAGTGCGGGCGAACGTCATCAATCCGGGGCCGATCGACACGGGCTGGATGGACGACGAGATCCGTGCGTCGGGGATCGCCGCGACGCCGGCCGGCCGGCTGGGCACACCGAGTGACACCGCCGACCTCGTGCGCTTCCTGTTCTCGAACGAGGGCACCTGGATGAACGGGCAGGTCCTCTTCAGCAACGGCGGGTTCACCGCGGGCTGACCGCTCCCGCTGCCGGCATCCGTTCCCGTCGATTCCCTGCCGAAAGCAGCCGGGACGCGTGTCGGAAACACGCCCGTAACCCCGCGCTGGAATGCTCGGCCCATGGTGAACCTGTTCGAAGGTTACGGATCCGCGACGATGAAGCGGCGGGGTGCGTCCCCGTGGGATGAGATGTTCCCCGCCATCGGAGACGGCACATCGGTGCGCGAGGCCTACACCGACATCCACTCCGCCCTGGCCCGCATGACCCAGGAGGAGCTGCGCGGTCGCACCGAGTCGCTGGCCAGTTCGTACCTCGCCCAGGGCGTCACCTTCGACTTCGCCGGCGAGGAGCGCCCGTTCCCCCTGGATGCGGTTCCGCGGGTCATCGACGGTGCCGACTGGAGCGTCGTCGAGAAGGGCGTGCAGCAGCGCGTCCGGGCGCTCGAGGCCTTCCTCTCCGATGCCTACGGCGCCCAGGCAGCCGTGCGCGACGGCGTCATCCCGGCGGCCCTCATCTCGAGCTCGACCCACTTCCATCGCCAGGCCGCAGGCATCGTCTCCGCCAACGGCGTGCGCATCCAGGTCTCGGGCATCGATCTCATCCGCGACGAGAACGGCGCCTGGCGCGTGCTCGAGGACAACGTGCGCGTGCCCAGTGGCGTGAGCTACGTCATCTCCAACCGCCGCGTCATGGCGCAGACCCTGCCCGAGCTGTTCAGCTCGATGCACGTGCGCCCCGTCGGCGACTACCCCAACCGCCTGCTCTCGGCGCTCCGGGCCAGCGCACCGGAGGGCGTCGACGATCCCGTGATCGTGGTGCTCACTCCCGGCGTCTACAACTCCGCCTACTTCGAGCACACCCTGCTCGCCCGCCTCATGGGCGTCGAGCTCGTCGAGGGCCGCGACCTGTTCTGCTCCGGTGGCCGCGTCTGGATGCGCACGACATCGGGCCCCACCCGCGTCGATGTCATCTACCGCAGGGTCGACGACGAGTTCATCGACCCGCAGCAGTTCTACCCTGACTCCGTGCTCGGTTCCCCGGGCATCCTGCTGGCCGCCCGCCTCGGCAACGTCACCATCGCCAACGCCGTGGGCAACGGCGTCGCCGACGACAAGCTGGTCTACACCTACGTGCCCGACCTCATCCGGTACTACCTGTCGGAGGAGCCCGTGCTCCCGAACGTCGACACCTGGCGTCTCGAGGATCCGGGGGCACTCGAGGAGGTCCTCGACCGTCTCGACGAACTCGTGGTCAAGCCGGTCGACGGCTCGGGCGGCAAGGGTCTCGTCGTGGGACCGGATGCGAGCCGGGCCGAGCTCGACACCCTGCGCTCGCAGTTGATCGCCGATCCGCGCGGGTGGATCGCGCAGCCCGTCGTGCAGCTCTCGACCATCCCCACCCTCGTCGACGACGGCATGCGCCCGCGTCACGCGGATCTCCGGCCGTTCGCCGTCAACGATGGCGAGAACGTCTGGGTCCTCCCCGGTGGTCTGACCCGTGTGGCGCTTCCCGAGGGTCAGCTCGTGGTGAACTCGTCGCAGGGCGGCGGCTCGAAGGACACCTGGGTCACCGGTCGCATCGGGGCTCCTCCGGGAACGGATGCCGCGAGCCTGGTGTCAGATCAGGCCGCCCTGCCGAGCGCCCCGGTGATCTACGACTCCATGCCGGCGGCCGCCACGTCGCCGCAGGACAACGGCGAGGTGCGCCAGCAGCAGGAGCAGCAGCAACAACAGCAACTCGCGCTCGCAGAGGCCGGCCCCCCGCTCGCAGCGGCCCGGACGAAGTCCGCGGCCGAAGCGCAGGAGGCCCCGACATGCTGAGTCGCATCGCCGAGTCGCTGTTCTGGATCGGCCGCTACCTCGAGCGGGCCGACGGCACGGCGCGCATCCTCGATGTGCACCTGCAACTGCTGCTCGAGGATCCGTGGATCGACGAGGACACGGCCTGCCGTTCGCTCATCTCGCTCATGGGCGGCGAGGCGAACCCCGACGTGCAGCTGACACGGAAGGACGTCCTGGCGCTGCTCGCCGTCGACCGCGACAACTCGGCATCGATCGCCTACTCGTTGAGCTCGGCCCGGGAGAACGCCCGACGGGCCCGCGAGATCATCTCGACCGAGCTGTGGGAGTGCCTCAACACCACCCACGCCCGGATGCCGCGACGCGTGGCCGGGGACAAGGCGCACGAGTTCTTCCGCTGGGTGCGCGAGAGAACGGCCTTGGCCATCGGCGTGACCGAGACGTCGACCAGTCACGACGACGCTTGGCTGTTCTTCTCCCTCGGCCGCACCATCGAGCGTGCCGACATGACGGCCCGCCTGCTCGCCACCAGGTCGCTCACCGAGGCGAGCGGGCCGAGCTGGACCACGATCCTGCGCAGCTGCGGCGCCTTCGAGGCCTACCTGCGCAGCTACCGTGGCATGCCGTCGGCCCGCAACGCAGCCGAGTTCCTGCTGCTCGACAGGCTCTTCCCGCGGTCGGTGATGTTCTCGCTCAGCCGCGCCGAGGAGTACCTCGTGGCCCTCGACCCCACGAGCAGTCGACTGGGCGTGCGCGAGGAGGCGCAGCGCGTGCTCGGGCAGATCCGCGCGGAGCTGGAGTTCCGTCCGATCAGCGAGATCATCTCGGACCTCCCGGGCCACATGGAAGAGTTCCAGGTGGCGACGGCCTCGGCGAGCGAGGCGATCAGACAGCGATACTTCCCGACGAGCGCCGTTCCCGTCTGGATCGGAGAGAACTCATGAGCCGCCTGCGCATCGTCCACCGCACCGGGTTCTCATACTCCCGAGCGGCGACGGCCTCATACAACGAGGCACGGATGCTGCCCTGGCACGGCAGCGGCCAGTTCGTGCTGTCGAGCGAGTTGCACATCGATCCCGTCGCCCACCAGCACTCGTACATCGACTACTGGGGAACGCGCGTGAGCACCTTCGACGTGCTCACGCCCCACACCGAGCTCTCGGTCACCGCCACGAGCCTGGTCGATGTGGCACCCGTCGCCCTCACCGGCACGCGACTCGGCTGGGAGGAGCTCGCCGGACTGCGCGAGACCGCCAGCGTCTACGTCGAACAGCTGCGCCAGACCGAGGCCACCCAGCCTCCGGAGGACGTGGCGGCGCTCGCCGCCGAGATCGTCTCCCGCGGACTCGACCCCCACGACGCGGCCCTCGAGATCTGCCGCGCCATCGGCGACGGCATCCAGTACGTGCCCGGTTCGACGCGGGTGAGCTCCACGGCCCGCGAGTCGTGGGACCAGGGCAAGGGCGTCTGCCAGGACATCGCCCACATCGCGCTCGGGGCGCTCCGCTCCGTGGGCATCCCGGCGCGCTACGTGTCGGGTTACCTGCATCCGAAGCGCGAAGCCGCCATCGGCGAGACCGTCATCGGCGAATCGCACGCCTGGGTCGAGTGGTTCAGTGGCGACTGGGTGGGCTACGACCCCACGAACCAGCTCGAGATCGGTGACCGGCACGTGCTCGTCGGGCGCGGTCGTTCCTACTCGGATGTCTCTCCTCTGCGCGGCGTCTACGCCGGCCCGAGCGCCTCGAAGCTGTTCGTGCGCGTCGAGATCACCCGCGAGGCGTAGGCGCCCTTCGCGGTCGCGGGTGCCCTAGCCTGAGCCCATGAGAGCCGAAGACCGTACCTTCACCGACCGCTACGGCATCCGCATCCACTTCGACGTCTGGGCGATCGAGCAGCCGAAGGCCGTGGTGCAGCTGGTGCACGGCGTCGGCGAGCACGCCGGGCGGTACGCTCACGTCGCCGCGGCACTCAACGAGGCGGGCTACACGGTCTATGCAGACGACCACCGCGGCCACGGCCGGACCGGGATGGAGCAGCACGGCGGCGACGTCGCCAAGCTCGGCCACCTCGGTCCCGGAGGCCTGCGGGCCGCCATCGCCGCCGTGCACCAGTTCACCGAGCTCATCCGAGCGGAGAACCCTGAAACGCCGATCGTGCTGCTCGGCCACTCCTGGGGCTCGTTCATGGCGCAGATCATCCTCAACGCGTCGGCCGACGACTACGCGGCGGCGGTGCTGACGGGCACGGCGTACCGGATGCCGGGCTATCTCGACAGCGGCGACCTCAACCGCAGGCACAAGCACCTCGGCACGACGGGCATGGAGTGGCTCAGCCGCGACCCCGCCGTGCAGCAGGCGTTCATCGACGACCCGCTCACGACATCCGTACCGCTGGCCAAGCTCTTCGGGCTGGTCGACGGCGCTCGCCTGTTCGGGCGCCCGGCACGCGACCTGCCCGACATCCCCCTGCTGGTGCAGGTCGGCGGTGACGACACCGTCGGCGGTGAGAGGAGCGCGCTCAAGCTGGTCGACGCCTACCGCCGACGCTCGGGCCTCACCGATGTCACGCTCATCGTGTACCCCGAGGCCCGTCACGAGGTCTTCAACGAGACCAACCGCGTCGACGTGCTCGCCGACACCACCGCCTGGCTCGACGCGCACCTCGGCTAGTCCTGCGTCCGCCCGAAGGCGCCGCCGCGCCGCATGAATGACCCCTTGACGGGGGACACCGATTGCGGCACTCTGGGAGACGCGGCACCCGTGAGAGCGCTCTCACGCAGGGTTCAGACTCGCGCCGCACGCATGACGCACCACCCTGCACGGTCCACAAGGATGTCGACCGAGGTCGACGATGACCCCCTGGGAGTCCTCAGCATGAAGAACAGCACGACACGCACCAAACGCACCACGAAGCCCCTCACCCGCCGCTCGCTGCGGGTCGCGGCCGTCACGGCGATCACCGCCCTGGCGACGCTGGGCCTCACCGCACCTCCCGCGGCAGCCGCCAACGACGTGCTCGGCCCCGGAAGCGCGCTCTACGTCGATCCGCACTCGACGACGCTCGAGGCTGCCGCCGGTCTGTCGGGCCAGGCGCGCACGGATGCGCAACTCCTCGGCAGCTTCCCCTCGGCCACGTGGCTCACCCAGGGAACCCCCGCCGAGGCGCAGGCGGCCGCAGCCGAGGTGACCACGGCTGCAGCGGCATCCGGAGCAGTCCCCACCGTCGTGGTCTACAACCTGCCCTACCGCGACTGCGCCCAGTACTCGTCGGGCGGCGCGCTCGACACCGCCGCCTACGAGGCCTGGGTCGACGGGGTCGCAGCGGGCATCGGCGACGCGAAGGCGGCCGTCATCCTCGAGCCCGACGGACTCGGCATCATCCCGTGGAACACCGACATCAACGGCAACCTCGAGTGGTGCCAGCCGGCCGAGCTCGACCCGGCCACCGCTGCAGCCGACAGGTTCGAGCAGGTCAACCACGCCGTCGACGTGCTCACGGCCCTGCCCAACACGGCCGTCTACCTCGACGGGACGCACAGCGGCTGGCTCGGCGTCGGCGACATCTCGCAGCGCCTGATCGCGGGCGGCGTCGAGAAGGCCGACGGCTTCTTCCTCAACGCCTCCAACTACGTGCAGACCGAACGCCTCGCGAAGTACGGCACCTGGATCTCGGACTGCATCAACCTGAGCGTCAACAGCTGGTACGAGCCGAGCTACTGCGGCAGCCAGTACTACCCGGCCAGCCCCGACGACTTCTCGACCTGGGGGCTGACGGATGCCGCCTACGCCCAGGCCTACGCCGACACCGGCCTCAGCCCCGACCCGGCCGCGCAGGCGCACTTCGTCATCGACACGAGCCGCAACGGCGTCGGCCCCTGGACCGCGCCAGCCGGCTGGGAGGGCGACGCCGAGGTCTGGTGCAATCCGCCGGACCGCGGAGCCGGAGCGCGCCCGACGACGGACACCGGTGACGCTCTCATCGACGCCTACCTGTGGATCAAGGTTCCGGGGGAGTCCGACGGCCAGTGCTACCGCGGCACCGACGGACCGCTCGACCCCGTGCGCGGCATCGAGGATCCGGCCGCGGGCCAGTGGTTCGTCGAGCAGGCGCGGGAACTGATCGCCAACGCCGTGCCGGCCTTCCCGGACCCGAGCTGCCAGGTGTCGTACTCGGCCACGAAGTCGCTGTTCGGGGTGTTCGCCGCCGAGCTGCGCATCCGCAACACGAGCACGACCCCGATCAACGGCTGGACCCTGAAGTGGAACTTCGCCGGCTCCGAGAAGGTGGTGAAGCTCGTCGGTGGCAAGGTCACTCAGTCGGCGGATGCCGTCACGGTGAAGAACTCCTCGCTCACGGCGAAGATCAAGCCGGGCGCCCGGGTGCCCGTCGCCTTCGTGGGCTCGCACGCGAAGCAGCGGGTCGAGCCCTGGCTGTTCACGCTGAACGGCAAGGCCTGCGCCTCGGACTGAACGGAGCAGTATTCGCTCGACCCGCTCGCTGAGGGCCGAGCGGAGCGACCGCCCGAAGCGCACCACTAGGGCCTCATCTCCCGTGGTGCGCTTCGGGCGCGGACTTCGTCCCGCCCTCAGCGAGCGGGGCGATTCATGCGGCGCCCCGTCCTAGGCTGGACGCATGCACGGTGAGTACAAGGTTCCCCAGGGCAAGCTCGTGGTCGTCGACTTCGAGGTCGTCGACGACCTCATCTCGGGGTTCCGGCTCGCCGGCGACTTCTTCCTCGAGCCCGACGAGGCCCTCGGCGCCATCGACGCCGCTGTCAACGGGCTCTCGGCCGAGTCCGACGCCACAGCGATCGCCCGGGCCATCACCGCGGCCCTCCCCGACGGAACCGTCATGCTCGGCTTCTCGGCCGAAGGCGTGGCCGTGGCCATCCGCCGAGCCCTCAAGAAGGCCACCAGCTGGCGCGACTACCAGTGGCAGATCATCCACGCGAAGGCCGTGAGCCCGGCCATGCATCTCGCGCTCGACGAGGTGCTGGCCGTCGAGGTCGGCGCCGGACGCCGCCAGCCCACCCTGCGCATCTGGGAGTGGGACGAGTCCGCGGTCGTGATCGGCAGCTTCCAGTCCCTCAAGAACGAGGTCGATCCCGACGGCGCGGCGAAGTTCGGCTACGACGTCGTGCGTCGCATCTCGGGCGGCGGCGCGATGATGATGGAGAAGGGCTCCGTCGTCACCTACTCGCTCTACGTTCCCGCCGATCTCGTGCAGGGCATGACCTTCGCCGACTCCTACGCGTTCCTCGACGCGTGGGTCATCGACGCGTTGCGCGCCCTCGGCGTCGAGGCGAGCTACCAGCCTCTCAACGACATCACGAGCCCGACGGGCAAGATCGGCGGGGCTGCCCAGAAGCGCCTCGGCAACGGCGGCATCCTGCACCACGTCACCATGAGCTACGACATGGACGGCGAGATCATGACGCAGGTGCTCCGCATCGGCCGGGAGAAGATCAGCGACAAGGGCATCGCGAGCGCCGCCAAGCGGGTGGACCCTCTGAAGCGCCAGGCGGGAGTGGAGCGCGCCGTCATCATCGAGCAGCTCGAGAAGACCTTCACCGCGCTGACGGATGCCGCTCCCGGTGACATCACCGATGACGAGTACGCGCAGGCCGAGGCTCTCGTCGAGTCGAAGTTCGCGACGTCGGAGTGGCTCAACCGCGTGCCGTGATCGGTCACCTGCAGTCTGGCTCCTGAGGCCTGAGCGGAGGCCCGTGGGCGAAGCGTCAGCTCATTCTCGTAGGCTGGTCGCATGACCTGGTGGATCCCCGTCGCCCTCGTGGTGCTCGTCGCGTTCATCGTGTTCGCCTCCCACAGGGGCTGGGTCGACTTCAGCAACAAGGTCGGCCGCGGCACAGCGGGAGGCGGTGCGCTCGGAGTGGTCGACGAGGTGTTCGCCCCGCACCGGCACGAGATCGAGGTGCAGCGCGAGAGGGAGAGCGTGCTCCCCGCCCCGTCTCCTGTCGCGGACGACGACGACAAGGGAATCCTCGAGCTGAACGACGCCGACGACCCCACCACCCGGTTCGACGGACGCATCCGCCTCGACCTCTAGCTTCGACCCGCACGCGGAGCGACGAAAGCGACGGGAGCGGCCTGACACAATGAGGGCATGCCCGACACGGATGCCGTTACGCCCGAGCGGACGGCATCCGTCGGCCGCATCATCCACGCCGACAACCTCTCCGTTCTTCCGATGCTGCCCGACAGCTCCTTCACCCTGATCTACCTCGACCCGCCGTTCAACACCGGACGCCCGCAGGCCCGTCAGAGCACGACGCACGTGCGCACGGAGCAGGGCGACCTCGATGCGAGCACCGCCGCCGCCCCCCAGCGTGCCGCAGGCGTCATCTCGGGGTTCAAGGGTCGGCAGTACCAGCGCATCCGCGGCGACCTCTACAGCTACGACGACCACTTCGAGGACTACTGGGGCTTCCTCGAGCCGCGCCTCATCGAGGCCTGGCGACTGCTCGCCGACGACGGAACCCTCTACCTGCACCTCGACTACCGCGAGGCGCACTACGCGAAGGTGATGCTCGACGCCCTGTTCGGTCGCTCGTGCTTCCTGAACGAGCTCATCTGGGCCTACGACTACGGAGCCAAGTCGAAGAAGCGCTGGCCGACGAAGCACGACACGATCCTCGTGTACGTGAAGAACCCGAAGGCCTACTGGTTCGACTCGACGGCGGTCGACCGCGAGCCCTACATGGCTCCCGGGCTCGTGACTCCGGAGAAGGCCGAGCTCGGCAAGCTGCCGACCGACGTGTGGTGGCACACCATCGTCTCGCCGACGGGCAGGGAGAAGACCGGCTATCCGACCCAGAAGCCCGAGGGCATCCTGCGGCGCATCATCCAGGCCTCGAGCCGCCCCGGCGACGCCGTGCTCGACTTCTTCGCGGGCTCGGGCACGACGGGTGCCGTGGCTGCGGCGCTCGGGCGCCGGTTCACGCTGATCGACGAGTCCCCGGACGCCATCGCCATCATGCGTGCACGCTTCGCGCCCGTCGACGGCGTCGTCTTCGAGTAGTCGACGGCCCGGTTCTGTGCACTGGCCGAGAGGTCGCTGCATGCCTCGTCAACGCGTGGTCGTGGCCGATAGCGTAGACGGGAACGACCAGAGCGCATCCGACGACGGATGGCCCGACGAGGAGGCGACCCGCGTGACGACAGGCAGGAAAGCCGTTCGCCGCGTGTTCGCAGGACTCGCAGCCGGGGCCATCGGTCTCGCTCTCGCCGTGGGCGCCGCATCACCAGCACTGGCTGATGATCCCGTCGACTTCGGCTCGAGCGACATCGTCGACACCGCCGGGGTTCTCGGCGGGGACACCCAGGCCGTTCAGGACGCGATCGACCAGTTGCAGGCCGACACCGGCCAGACCCTGCTCGTGGCCTACGTGAACAGCTTCGAGAACCCGAGTGATCGCGAGCAGTGGGTGCAGGAGGTTCGCGACGCGAACCAGCTCGGCGCCTCGAACGTGGTGCTGGCCGTGGCGGTCGACGACAGGATCTACCAGCTGTCGTTCTCCGACGAATCGCCCCTGCAGGCCGACTCCGAGCAGATCGCCTCCGAGTACGTCGTGCCCAGCCTGTCGCAGGATGACTGGGCCGGGGCTGCAATCGGTGCGACTGAAGGCATCCGTGCGGCATCGAACGGCGAGCTGAACGGCGGCGGATCCGACGGCGGAACGGGGTCAGGCAGTGGCTCCGAGTCGGGCTCCGGCGACAGCGGCGCCGTGCTGCTCTGGGGCTTCCTCGTCGTGGGCGTCATCGCCCTCGTCATCGTGCTCGTCTCCGTCATCCGCAAGCGTCGCCGCGCCGGCCTCGCACGCGCCCAGGCCGCCCAGGATCGCGCAGCCCTCGAGCAGCGCGCCGGCAGCCTGCTGGTGCAGCTCGACGACGCCCTAAAGACCAGCGAGCAGGAGGTCGGCTTCGCTGCGGCCGAGTTCGGCGACGAGGCGGTGAAGCCGTTCACCGACGCGCTCGCCGCGGCCAGCGCCTCGGCCCGGCAGGCCTTCGCCGTGAAGCAGAAGCTCGACGACGCCTTCCCCGAGAGCGACGCCGAGCGCGCGGCCATGACGGCCGAGGTCACCAGTCTCGCCGAGCAGGCCATCGCCGGCCTCGACGCACGCTCCGACGAGTTCGACGCACTGCGGGCACTCGACGACAACGCCCTCCCCGTGCTGAAGACGGTGACGACGGATGCCGAGAAGCTCGGTGGGCGCCTCTCCGCGACCGAGGCGCGCATAGCCGAGCTGCACACCCGCTTCGAGGGCGAGACCATGTCGACTCTCACGGGAAACACGGTGCAGGCACGCCAACTGCTCGCGTTCGCGACCGAGACGGCCGCTGCCGCTGCGGCGACGCTGTCGGCGCCGCCGCCCGACGGCGGTCACCGGCCGAGCGTCGCCGTCCCGGTGCGCGCGGCGCAGCAGAGCATCGGGCAGGCGGGCCAGCTGCTCGATGCCGTCGACGGCGTCGCCCAGAGCCTCGAGGCTGCGACGGCCACCGTCGCGAAGGAGATCGACGACGTCGAGAGCGACCTGGCCGAGGCCAGGCAGACCGCCGTCACCACCCGCCTCGGAGAGGCCGCCCTGGCCGCACCGATCGCTGCAGCCGAGCAGGTGCTCGCCTCCGCGCGCCAGGCCGCCGGCTCCCGCACCGACCCGCTCGCCATGGTGCGACGCCTGCAGGAGGCCGAGGCGGCACTCGATGCCGCCCTCGCCCCGTCACGGGAGGGCAGGGTGCAGCAGGAACGCGCCGTCGCTCTGCTCGGTCGTGCGCAGAGCACAGCGCAGGCGCAGATCCACGCGGCATCCGACTTCATCGCCACCCGACGTGGAGCCGTGGGCTCCGACGCACGCCAGCGCCTCTCGGAGGCGCAGCGGCTGTTCGACTCCTCGCGTGCGATCGGCCCCGGCGACCCCGTGCAGGCCCTCGACCAGGCCCAGCGTTCGCAGGCCCTCGCGGCCAGCGCCATCCAGATCGCGCAGAGCGACGTGTCGGGCTACGACGACGACTCGTGGGGAGGCGGCGGCGGCTACGGCGGAGGCGGCGGGCGCGGGCGCTCGAGCGGCGGCGACGCCTTGACCGGCGCCATCATCGGCGGCATTCTCGGGGGACTGCTCACCGGCGGCGGAGGTCGGGGCGGCGACTCCGGCAGCATCTTCGGCGGGGGTGGCGGCGGCGGGTTCGGCGGCGGCGGCTTCGGCGGAGGTTTCGGCGGTGGAGGCGGCTTCGGCGGCGGCGGATCCGGCGGCAGGTTCTAGCGGCGAACATCCGGGGACGGCATCCGGAGACGAAGTCGAAGATGTAACAGGCAACGACGCAACAGCATCAACCAGCAGTACGAGAGAGGGAACATCATGGCAAAGCAGTCCATCATCGGCCGCATCACCCAGCTCGCGAAGGCGAACATCAACGCGCTGCTCGACCAGGCAGAGGACCCGCAGAAGATGCTCGACCAGATGGTGCGCGACTACACGTCGAGCATCGGCGAGGCCGAGAGCGCCGTGGCGCAGACCATCGGCAACCTGCGGATGCTCGAGGAGGACCACCGCGAAGACGTCGCGGCAGCAGACGACTGGGGCCGCAAGGCTCTCGCCGCGAGCCGCAAGGCCGACGAGCTGCGCGGAGCGGGGAACGCGACGGATGCCGACAAGTTCGACGCCCTCGCTCGCGTCGCCCTCGGCCGCCAGCTGCAGTCGGAGAACGAGGCGAAGGGCGCCGAGCCGATGATCGCCTCGCAGACCGCGGTCGTCGACCAGCTCAAGGACGGCCTCGGCAAGATGCGGGAGAAGCTCAACCAGCTCTCGTCGAAGCGCGACGAGCTCATCGCCCGGTCGAAGACCGTCGAGGCGCAGTCGCAGGTGAACGACGCCATCAAGAGCGTCGACATCCTCGACCCCACGAGCGAGATCAGCCGCTTCGAGGACAAGATCCGGCGCGAGGAGGCGAAGGTGCGCGGCCAGCAGGAGCTCGCGGCCTCCAGCCTCGACGCCCAGTTCGAAGACCTGGAGGACCTCGGCGAGCTCACCGAGGTCGAGGCGCGTCTCGCCGCGCTCAAGGGCGGGGAGCCGCAGAAGGCGATCGAGTAGCGCGACGCGAGAACAGGCAGGTACGGCGAGAACAGGCCGATCCGGCCCGCAGTCGGCGAGATCGCTCGATCCGGCCTGTTCTCGATCACGGTGACGATGGAGGGAGACGACGATGGTGACAGTCAACGACGCCCGGGAGTATCCGGCGGGGGTTCCCAGCTGGATCGACGTGGAGACGCCGCATCCGTATGACGCGATGGAGTTCTACGGAACCCTGTTCGGCTGGCGCTTCCACGACGCCGTGCCACCGGGAGCGCCGGGCTCGTACCTCGCCGCGACCATCGACGGTCACGACGTCGCGGCCATCTCGCCCTCGGTCGACGACGTCCCGGCGACCTGGAACAGCTACGTCGCCACCCGCAGCGCCGATTCCGCCGTCGAGACCGTCGTCGCCGCCGGCGGCAGCGTGCGCACGGGACCCGTCGACGCCGGTCCGGGTGGTCGCTGGGCCGAGTTCCTCGACCCCGACGGCGCCGTCTTCCGGGTGTGGCAGGCGCGTCGACGCCTGGGCGCCCAGCTCGTGAACGAGCCGGGCACCTGGAACTTCAGCGTGCTCATCACGCCGACCCCCGAGAGCGGCATCCGTTTCTACTCGGATGTCTTCGGCTGGGAGGTCGACCCTGCCCTCGGTGCCGGCATGGCCAGGCTGCCGGGCTACGGCGACCACCTGGCGGCGACGGTCGACCCCGACATCAGGGAGCGTCAGGCGTTCGCCCCGCCGGGCTTCGCCGACGTCGTCGCGGGCATCGAGCAGGGCGACGCCCCGGCGCGCTGGGAGGTGCGATTCGCGGTGGAGGACCGGGACGCCGCGGCCGCTCTCGCCGAGACCGCCGGCGGAACCGTGCTCTCGAGTGCCGAGGATGAGTGGACGAGGTCCGCCTTCATCCGCGATCCGCACGGTGCGACGTTCACGCTGAGCCAGTTCGCGCCTCAGTAGACCACGCTGGGTGAGGCGCCTAGGCCGACGCGCGAACCACCAGCGACGTCTTCAGCTTCGTGAGGGTGTCGACGGGCTCGCCCTCGATGAGCTTCACGAGCACGCGGGCCATCTCGCGGCCCATCTCGACCGACGGCTGGTGCACCGTGGTGAGCGCCGGGGTCGCCGTCGCGCCGTAGATGTCGTCGTCGAAGCCGATCACCGCGATGTCCTCGGGGATGCGCAGTCCGGCCTCCCGGATCGCGGAGTACGCTCCGATCGCCATCTGATCGTTCGCCGCGAACACCCCGTCGATCTTCGGCTCCCGCGCCAGCAGTCGCTTCATCGCTGTGACGCCTGACGCCGGCGAGAAGTCCCCGACCTCGAACAGGTCGGTGTCCATGCCGTGCTGGGTGAGCACCTCGCGCCACCCGGCCAGGCGATCGAGGCCGGGCGGCATGTCCTGCGGCCCGGCGATCGTGGCGATCTTCGTGCGCCCGGATGCCACGAGGTGGGCGACCGCCGTCTCGGCACCGTGCTGGTTGTCGACGTCGATGAAGTGGTTGTCGCTCTCGGTGTCGCTCAGCGGCCGACCACCGAAGACGACGGGCAGGGTACGACTCAACTGCGCGTAGGAGTGGTCGCCCGTGTGGTGCGAGACCACGAGTGCTCCGTCGACGTTCCCGCCGAGGAGGTAGCGCCGCGTCTTGCCCGACTGCGACTCCGACTCGATGATCATGTTCAGCGTGTAGTCGGTGTCGGCCAGGTGCAGGGCGATGCCCTGCACCACCGAGGCGAAGAACGGGTCGGCGAACACGCGGGCGGCCGACTCCGGAACGATCAACGCGATCGCCTGGGTCTTGCGGCTGGCGAGCGAGCGCGCGGCCCGGTTCGGCACGTAGTTCAGCGCCTCGATGGCGCGCTGCACGACCTCGGTGACGTCTGGAGTGACCTTCGGCGAGCCGTTGACGACTCGTGACACCGTGGCGCGCGAGACGCCGGCATGTGCCGCGACCATCTCGAGCGTCGGTACGGCGCCGGCCCGAAGCTTCTCTGCCACTCCATCGCTCCCCATGTTCGAACTGGCTCCCACGATAGTGCCGATCAGGCTGTCGCCTTCGACGCCGCGATGACGGAGGCGTACTGGGTGGCCGAGAACTTCGGGGTGCGCACGAGGGTGTTGTAATCGACGTGCACGATCCCGAAGCGCTTGTTGTAGCCCCACGCCCACTCGTAGTTGTCGAGCAGTGACCACACGAAGTACCCGCGCACGTCGGCGCCGGCCGCGATGGCCTCGCCCACCGCAGAGATGTGGGCGTCGATGTACGCCCAGCGCGCGGTGTCGTTCACGGCGCCGTCGATGATCTCGTCGTCGTAGGACGCCCCGTTCTCGGTGATGTACAGCGGCGGCAGCGTCGGGTACTCCCGACCGAGGCGCACCAGCAGCGTGCGGAGTCCGTCGGGGTTGACCTCCCAGCCCATCGCGGTGCGCGGCAGGTGGCGCGTCGGGAACGTCACGTACTCGCTGCCGACGAACGGCGAGCGGCCGGGCTTGTCGGTCGGGACCAGGCCGGGTTCGGCATCCGGGGCTGCCGGATGACCCGAGACGTTGTCGTCGTGGTAGTGGTTCACGCCGAGGAAGTCGATCGGCGTGCTGATGACGGCGAGGTCGCCGCCCTGCACGTACTGGAGGAAGTCGTACTCCTCGAGGTCGACGATCACGTCGACCGGGTACTCGCCGAGCAGCAGCGGCTCGATGTACATGCGGTTCCACAGCCCGTCGATGCGGCGGGCGGCCTCGAGGTCGACCGGGTCGGTCGGGTCGTTCGGCACGGCGTTCGTGAGGTTGAGCGTGATGCCGATCTGCAGCTCACGGCCGTCACGGGCGGCCAGTTCGCGCAGGCGGGCCGCGGCCAGGCCGTGGGCGAGGTGCTGGTGGTGCAGGGCGGCGAGCCCGGCATCCGGATCCGTCAGGCCCGGCGCGTGCTCACCGGCGACGTAGCCGATGAGGGAGGAGCAGAGCGGCTCGTTGAAGGTGGTCCAGTGCGTGACGCGGTCGCCGAGGGCCTCGTAGACCGCCTCGGCGTACTCGACGAAGCGGTAGGCCGTCTCGCGATTGGCCCAGCCGCCCTTCTCCTGGAGTGCCTGCGGCAGGTCCCAGTGATAGAGCGTGAGCCACGGCAGGATGCCCTGGCCGAGCAGTTCGTCGACCAGAGAGCTGTAGAAGTCGAGCCCCTCCTGGTTGACGCTGCGTCCACCGGGAACCACGCGGGCCCAGCTGGTGGAGAAGCGGTAGGAGTCGAGGCCGAGGTCCTTCATCAAGGCGACGTCCGACGGCACCCGGTGATAGTGGTCGACGGCCTGCTCGGGGGTGTCGCCGTTGGCGACGGCGCCGGGAACGCGCGAGTACGCGTCCCAGATGGAGTCCTCCTTGCCGCCCTCGTGGGCTGCTCCCTCGATCTGGGCTGCGGCGGTGGCCGATCCCCAGAGGAAGCCCGTCGGCCAGGTGCGTTCGGTGAGTGGAATGATCATCAGCCCTTCACTGCTCCCGCCATGATTCCGGAGACGAGCTGCTTGCCGGCGAGCACGAACAGGATGAGGAGCGGGATGGTCGCCATGACCGCGCCCGCGAGAACGATCGTGTAGTCGACGTACTTCGCGCTCTGCAGCTGGCTGAGGGCCACCTGCAGGGTCGGGTTCTGCGGCGACACCAGCAGCGGCCAGAGATAGTCGGTCCAGGCCGTCATGAAGGTGAACAGGCCGAGGATGGCCATGGCCGGACGCGCTGCCGGAAGGCCGACGTGCCAGAACGTGCCGAACATGGAGGCGCCATCGACACGGGCGGCCTCGATGAGCTCGTCGGGGATGACGTCGACCAGGTACTGGCGCATGAAGAACACGCCGAACGCCGTGACGAGCGTCGGGACGATGATCGCGCCGAGGGTGCCGGTCCAGCCGAACTCCTTCATGAGCATGAAGAGCGGGATGATGCCGAGCTGGGTGGGCACGGCGAGAGTGGCGATCACGAAGACCATCAGGCCCTCGCGGCCCCTGAACCGCAGCTTGGCGAAGGAGTAGCCGGCGAGGGTGGAGAAGAACACCACCGAGATCGTGATGACGCCCGACACGATGATGCTGTTCGCCAGCGCCTGCCAGAAGGGCACGGTGTCGAGCACCGAGGCGACGTTGTCCCAGAACCGTCCGCCCGGCAGGAGCGGCGGCCAGGTGTCTGCCAGCACGGAGCTGTCGCTGGAACCGGCGACGAACGACCACCACAGCGGGTAGGCGCCACCGAGGAACAGGGCGATGAGCAGGCCGTAGGTGAGGAACCCGGGGCGACGGTCGATGCCGACGTCGCGGGCGCGGCCGGGCTTGGCGGGCTTGACCGGCTTCACGGGGATGCCGGGAGTGCCGGCATCCGTCGTCGGAGAGGTGGGCTTCTTCAGGTCGGTGACGTTGCTCATGAGCGCTTCTCCCCTGCTGCGGCGACGACGGCGCGCGCGCCTTCAGCCTTCTGTGCGTTGTGTTCCGCGAGCTTGCGCCCGGTGCGCTTCTTCGACGTGCGGGTCTCGACCGACGCGATGCGGCGGGAGATCAGGAAGTTCATCAGGCCGAAGGCGACGATGATGATGAACAGCAGCCAGGCGATGGCCGAGGCCTTGCCGAAGTCGCTGCGGTTGAAGGCCATGTCCCACAGGTAGAGCACCGTGGTCTGGTACTCGCGGTGCGGGCCGCCGAGCACCGAGCTCGACGGGTTGAACAGCTTCGGCTCCGTGAAGATCTGCAGGCCGCCGATGGTCGCGGTGATGATCACGAAGATCATGGTGGGGCGGATGCTCGGCAGCGTGATCGAGAAGAAGCGACGGAACGCTCCGGCGCCGTCGAGGGCCGCCGATTCGTGGATGTCGCGCGGCACTGACTGCATGGCGGCGAGGAGGATGAGGGCGTTGTAGCCGGTCCAGCGCCAGTTGACCATGGTGGCGATCGCCACGTGCGAGGGGAAGGTCTCGGTCTTCCACATCACGGGGTCGACGTTGATCGCTTCGAGGATGTTGTTGATGAGGCCGTACTTCTCGGAGAACGCGCTCGAGAAGATGATGGCGACGGCCACGGGGGTGACCACGTAGGGGATGAGAACGCTCATGCGCCAGAAGGTCTTGGCGCGGATGTTCTGGTCGAGGACGGCCGCGATGAAGACGGCGGCGAGAAGCTGGGGGATGCACGAGAGCAGGAAGATGCTCACGGTGTTGAACAGCGAGTTCCAGAAGTACGGATCGGTGAGCTCGTCCGTGTAGTTCTGGAAGCCGACCCACTCGCCGGGGCCGGTGAGCAGGTCCCAGTCGTTCAGCGACACCACGAAGGTGTAGACGAGCGGGAACAGGCCGATGAGGCCGAACAGCACGAAGAACGGTGCGACGTAGAGGTACGGCGACACCTTGGAGTCGAAGCGGCTCACGCGGTGCTTGAACGGCACCTTCGCGGTCGAGGCCTTCGCTGGCCGTGCCGCTGCCGGGGTGCTGCTCGTCTCCGGGGGACTGACTGTGGTGGTCATGCTGTTCTCTCTCAAGGAATGTGGCCCCCCGGAAACGGGTCTCCGGGGGGCCACCGTGGAGCTGGTGTGACTTACTTGAGGTCCAGGCTCTGCAGCGTGGTGAGTGCCTCGTTCCACGCGTCGTCGCCTGAGGCGCCCTTGTCGAGCGACTGCGTGGCCGGTCCGAAGACCTGCTCCTGGATGACCGAGTCGTTCGGGCCCTTGTACTGGGCCACGACGCCCTCGGCACGGGATCCGAGGATCTCGCCGATGGGGGCGTTGTTGAAGAACTTGGTCAGCTCGCTCTCGCCGGTGACACCCGCGTCGGTCTGCGCCTCGGTGACCGAGGGGAAGGTGCCTGCAGCCTGGAAGGCGGCGACGGCCGACTTGGCGTCAGTCAGGTAGGCGGCCAGTGCGGCAGCCTCCTTCGGGTGCTTCGACGTGGTGGGAACGGTCAGGAAGGTTCCACCCCAGTTGGCGGGGCCGCCGGGGAAGACATCCGCGAAGTCCCAGCCGGAGGTGGCGTCGCCACCAGCGGACTCGACCTGGCCCTTCACGACACCGAGCATCCAGCCCGGGCACATGAAGGTCGCGAAGGAACCGTCGGTGAAGGCCTTGCCCTTACCCCAGTCCCACTGGGCCTGGCCGCTGGAGAGGCCTGCAGCTGCGCCGCCGGCGAGCTTGTCCCACTGGGCCTTGAGGTCGGCGTTGTCCTCGACGTTGAGCTCGCCGTCGGAGGTGTAGTAGCCCTCGGGGAGCTGGTTGACCATGGCGTTCCAGACGAAGCCGCTCTGGTCGTAGAAGGCCTTGCCAGTGGCTGCCTTGTACTGCTCGCCGACCGTGAAGAAGTCGTCCCAGGTCGCGTCGTCGCCGCCGAAGAGCTCGGCCACGCCCTCGCGGTCGCCGGGCAGGCCGGCAGCCTCGAACAGCTTGCTGTTGTAGCAGAGGCCCTCGGGGCCGATGTCGGTGCCGTAGCCGATGATGCGGCCGTCCTTGTCGGTGCCCTGCTTGAGCTTCCAGTCGACCCAGCGGTCCTTGATGTCGTTCGCACCGTACTCGGTGAGGTCGGTGAAGCTGTCGGAGACCGCCTGCACCTGGCCGAGCCAGCCCTCTTCAACGGCCTGCACGTCGGGGAGACCGGCGCCTGCTGCCTGCTTGGTCTTCCAGTCGGTGAGCGCGTTTCCACCGGTGTCGATGTTGGTGGCCTTGATGGTGACGTTCGGGTTCTCTTCCTCGTACTGCGCGTAGAGGTCGTCGAGTCCCATGGTTCCGAACGTCGTGACGGTCAGTTCGACCTTCTCGTCGGATGATCCCGATCCCGAATCGCCGGAGGATGAACATCCGGTGGCGAGGAGGGCGATTGCTGCGACACCGGCGACGGCGGCAACAGCTGTGGTGCGTCGTGAAAGCTTCACGGTTCACTCCCTTGTGTGCGTGGACAATTGTCTGGTGCGTGCGCTGAGAGCGCTCTCTCACTACCCTGTGAGAGCGCTCTCACGATTGCGTTCCGAGAATAAGCACTCCGGATGCCGACTGTCAAGAGAGCGCTCTCACGACACCGATACGTTATGAATCCGTTACACGCGGATGACGAGACGGGGTCGGGCGAGTGAAGCGCGACGGGCGCGCGGCCGATGCGTCGCCGGCTTCGGTCAGGGCCGCTGCACCGGCACCGATCCGGTGCGCGGGCCGGGGTCGAGGAGGGATCCGGTGATGTCGGCTGCCCGCTGCGCCTGCAGGTCCGTCTGCAGTTCGTCGTCGGCTCTGGCCTCAGCGGCAGCACGAGCAGCCGCTTCGTCAGCAGCCGCGGCGTCAGCCCGGTTGTCCGCCGCCTCCTGCAGCGCCGACTTCGCCCGGAGCGGCGGAGCCCGGAAGAACAGGGTGAGCACGAAGGCGATCAGAACGACGAGGAGGGCGACCCAGTACACCTGCACGGCCGAGGCGTTGAAGCCAGCCAGGAACGGCTTCGTCAGTCGGGGATCGGCTCCGTTCAGGAATGACGTGTCATCCAACGTGCTGCTCCCGAATGATCCGCCCGTGCCGCTGTCGAGCTGTTCGAGGACCGTCGGGGTCACCTGGCTCACCACCTGCGCGCGCTGGGCGTCATCGCTCAGGTCGACCCCGGCCGGCAGCTGCGCCTCGATCGGAGTGACGATGGGAGTGTAGATCGTCTCCATGATCGCCGAGTTCTCGGGCGCTGAGGCGACGGACGGGTCGAGGGCGGCGTCGAGTGCATCCGCCAGGGTGTCCTGATCCGACAGCGAGCCGACGATGTTCGCCGGCATCACGGTGAACAGCAGCGACAGCAGCACGGCCGTGCCGAGGGTTCCGCCGATCTGACGGAAGAAGGTGGACGAACTGGTGGCGACGCCCATGTCGCGCAGGCCCACGGAGTTCTGGCTCGCGATCGTGAGGGTCTGCATGAGCTGACCGAGACCGAGGCCGATGAGGAGCATGGCGCCGGCGATGAACCAGTACGAGGAGTCGTACTCGAGGAAGGTGAGATAGAAGAATCCGCCCGAGAGCAGGGCCGTGCCGATGGTCGGGAAGATCCTGTATCGGCCGGTGCGGGCGATGATCTGTCCGCTGGCGATGGAGGAGATCATGAGGCCCAGGATCATCGGCAGCATCTGGAGGCCGCTCTCCGTCGGGGTGGAGCCGAGTACGAGCTGCAGGTAGAGCGGCAGCGTGAGCATGGCGCCGAACATGCCGAAGCCGACGAAGACGCCGATGATCGTCGCCATCGAGAAGGTCGACGAACGGAAGAGCTTGAGCGGGATCAGCGCATCGTCCTTCATGGCCGCCTCGATGAGGATGAAGGAGATGATGCCCAGCACGCCGATCACGTAGCAGGCGATGGCGCCCGGGCTGCTCCAGCCCCACTCGCGACCCTCCTCCGCGACGAGCAGCAGGGGGACGAGCGCGATGATCACGGTCGCGGCCCCCCACCAGTCGATGCGCACCGAGTACCGCTCGGTCTTCGGCAGGTGGAGGAAGCGCAGCACGATCGCGAGGGCGATGACGCCGATCGGCACGTTGATGAGGAAGACCCAGCGCCAGCCGGCGATTCCGAGGATCTCCTCGGCTCCGGCGAACAGCCCGCCGACGAGGGGACCGATGAGGCTCGAGATCCCGAACACCGCGAGGAAGTACCCCTGGTACTTCGCGCGTTCGCGCGGGGCCAGCATGTCGCCCATGATCGCCAGGGGCATCGACATCAGGCCGCCGGCTCCCAGCCCCTGGACGGCTCGGAACAACGCCAGTTCGATCATCGAGGTCGAGAAGGTGGCGAGGATCGAGCCGATGATGAAGATCACGATGGCGATGATGAACAGCGGTCGCCGTCCGAAGATGTCGGAGAGCTTGCCGTAGAGCGGTGTGGAGATCGTGGAGGTGATGAGGTAGGCCGTCGTGACCCAGGCCTGCTGGCTGAGCCCGTGCAGGTCGTCGCCGATCGTGCGGATGGCGGTGCCCACCACGGTCTGGTCGAGGGCGGAGAGGAACATGCCCGCCATCAGGCCGAAGATCACGAACAGGATCTGCCGGTGCGACATGAGCGGCGTGGACGCTGGAGACGACGCGGTATTGGTCACAGCCCTCAACGTAGACCCGAGGCATCGTGGGGGACAACGGGCCGGGGGTGACGGACCTGTCGCATGCCTGGGCCTCCGGATGCCGTTCTCAGAGGTTCCTCCGATGTTGGGTTGCTACCGTCCCAGGATGCCCCGCTCCTCCCTGCACTACTCGCGCGCCCTCGCGACGCTCGCCATGACAGCGGCATCCGTCGCCGTCCTCGCCGCATGTTCCGGCCCTGTGGCGACGGCCGAGAAGACCGAGACACCACCGAAGGCGAGCACGTCGGCTGGCATCCCGGCCCCGGTGCAGGAGGCGTCGACGGCGGAAGCGGCACCCGCCTCGGCCGCGCTCAGCGCCCCGGTGCAGGCGCAGATCGACTATGCGCTCACGTACTGGCAGGACTACAACGAGGCCGAGTTCGGGGTACTCGGCGACAACGACTGCGTCAACTTCGCGAGCCAGACCCTCCTCGCGCGGGGATGGGTGCAGGACGACCAGTGGTTCCACGCCGACGACGTCTACTCGTCGAGCGACACCTGGCGCAGTTCCACCTCCTTCCGCGACTGGCTCGAGACCCGACCGGACCTTGCGACAGCGCTGGACGACTCCCAGCGCGACCAGGTGAGTGTCGGCGACATCGTGCAGTTCGACTGGGACCAGTCGGGCGACCGCGACCACACGGGTGTCGTGACCCGGGTGACCCACGAGAACGGCGGCACCCAGGTCTTCTTCGCCGGTCACACTCTCGACTCCGACTACCGCAGCGTCGACACCGCCATCACCGAGGACCACCCGGGCGGCGCCGTCTACTACTGGCACATCGCCTCCTAGGTCCATCACCTCTGGACGCAGCGCCTCCGCTCGCCTCCGGGGCGGGCGCGTCCACCGCGCCGCGCGCCCGCGCTGACGCAGCGAGGACGTGCCGCCCGGATACATTGGAACAATGTCCGAGTCCCGAGCCCGCCGCGCCTCCCGCCGCGTGCGACGCAACCGCACCATCGCCGTCGCGGCGACGGTGCTGGTGCTCGTCGTCGGCGCCACCGCTGCCGGAGTGATCTCGGGCGCGCAGGGCGACGATGGTGCCACGACCGCACTCCCGTCGCGCTCGCCGAAGCCGACGGCATCCGCGAGCCCGACGCCGACGCCCACCCGTCCCGCGCCCGCCCAGACACCGACGCCGACGGCGGTGCCTGCCTTCGACAAGGCCGCCCGCTCGATCGACGACCCCGCGAGCATCTGGGTGGTCAGCGACAAGCTGCGTCCGCTGAATCCCGTGGACTACGAACCCGTCGACCTCGTCGACGTGCCCGTCGCGCACACCTGGGATCCCGTGCTGCGGCAGGAGGCGTCGGATGCCGTCGTCGTGATGTTCCAGACCGCCTCCGATGAGGCCGGACTGGCCCTCGCATCGAACAGCGCGTACCGCAGCTACTCGACGCAGCAGAGCGTCTACGACAACGACGTCGCATCGCTCGGGCAGGAGGGCGCCGACCTGAGCACCGCTCGGCCGGGCCACAGTGAGCACCAGACCGGACTCGCCATCGACATCGGGGCGGCATCCGGGGACTGCTCCCTGAACCAGTGCTTCGCCGACACTCCCGAGGGCCAGTGGCTGGCCGCCAACGCGTACAGGTTCGGCTACCTGCTGCGCTACCCGGCCGACAAGGTGCCCGTCACGGGATTCGAGTTCGAGCCGTGGCACTACCGCTACATCGGCGTCGATCTCGCCACCGAGATGCACCGCGTCGGCATCACGACGCTCGAGGAGTTCTTCGGCCTTCCGGCCGCTCCGAACTACGGTTGACGGTCGCTCCGCCAGCGTTTCAGCCAGCTGGACTGTGGAACGAATATATGCGTTCCCATGAAATGTTGAGGATTCGTCCAGAGCCCTGCCATAACCGTGTGATGAGGTTACGGGTCTTCTGCTCGGCTACTCGAAATTGATTCATGCTCCACCGCTCCACCAGTACCTCCACCCACCCCACCCTCTTCTCCACCCTCCGTCTCGTCGCCTCCCGGCGTCATCGCCACGGCCAGCACGCCTCGCACTCGCCGTTCACGGCGGGCACGGCACTGGTCGGTTGCGGCCTCGCGCTGAGCATCACGGCCGGTGCCCTGACGATCGGTGCGACAGCGGGTGCTTCGGCGACGGATGCGCCCGCCCGGGCCGGGGCATCCGCGAACCCCGCAACCGGCTCGAAGCACGGCGCGACGATCACCCCCGTCAAGACTCCGACTCCGGTCGACGACGGCAAGCCCGTCATCGACGCGCTGCCCGTGGTCACCTCGGGCCCCGTGACGGGCGGAACGACCGTGACCCTGTCGGGTGCGAACCTCACCGACGTCGCGACGGTCACCATCGGCGGTCAGGCCGCCCCGGTGCTCTCGGCGAACGATGAGACCGTCACGGTCGCCGCGCCGGCTGCCCCGCGCTACTCGGAGGGCACGGTTCCGATCGCGGTCCTCGACACCACCGGGACCGCCGTGCCCCTCGACGTCACGCCGGCGACCACGCTCGCCGACCTCAACGTGAAGGGGGCCGCCGCGCCCGCCCTCACGTTCAGCTACACGCCGGACGAGCACATCACAGCGCAGACGAACTACATGCTCACCTACTGGTCGAGCTACAACTCGCAGTACTTCATGTCGATCGACGGCGCGGACTGCGCCAACTTCGCCAGCCAGGGGCTCATCGCCCGCGGCTGGACCATGGACGCGGACTGGTGGTACGCCGACGACGGCCAGACCAGCCCGTCGTGGATCAGTTCCACGGCGCTCTACGGCTACCTGGGCGCTCACCCCGAGCGCGCGACCTACCTCGGCGGCGACCGCACGAACGTGAAGGTCGGCGACATCGCCCAGTTCGACTGGGACGACTCGGGCGACCTCGACCACACCACCACGGTGACCCGCGTCGACCACACCGCCGACGGCGTGAAGGTCTACGTGGCCGGCCACACGAAGGACTCCGACTACTGGGACGTCGACGAGGCGATCGCCACCGGCGGTGGCACCGTGCAGTTCTGGGGCATCAAGAACCAGGTGTGACGGTTCGAGCGAGCGTCAGCTGATCGCACCGTCCACGATGTCGCGGGCCTCGGCCTGCACCTGGCGCAGGTGGTCCTCGCCGAGGAACGACTCGGCGTAGATCTTGTAGACGTCCTCGGTGCCGCTGGGTCGGGCCGCGAACCAGGCGTTCTCGCTCACGACCTTGAGTCCGCCGACGGCTGCGTCGTTGCCCGGTGCCTTCGACAGCTTCGCCGTGATCGGCTCGCCCGCGAGCTCCGTCGCCGTGATCGCATCACCGTCGAGCTTGCCGAGCGCCGCCTTCTGTGCCGGGGTGGCCTCGGCGTCGATGCGCTCGTAGGCCGGGTCGCCGAATTTCTCCACCAGCTTCGCGTAGAGCTGCGAGGGGCTGCGGCCCGTCACGGCCCGGATCTCGGAGGCCAGCAGGGCGAGCAGGATGCCGTCCTTGTCCGTCGTCCACGCCGTGCCGTCGAAGCGCAGGAAGCTGGCGCCGGCGCTCTCCTCGCCGCCGAAGCCGACGGAGCCGTCGATGAGGCCGGGCACGAACCACTTGAACCCGACGGGAACCTCCCAGAGCCGGCGGCCGAGGTGCTGGGCGACCCGGTCGATCATGCTCGACGACACCAGCGTCTTCCCGATGGCGGCATCCGCTCGCCACTCACCGCGATGACCGTAGAGGTACTCGATCGCGACGGCGAGGTAGTGGTTGGGGTTCATGAGTCCGCCGTCCGGCGTGACGATGCCGTGACGGTCGGCGTCGGCGTCGTTGCCCGTGAGGATGTCGTACTCGCTCTGGTGCTTCAGGACGCTGGCCATGGCCGACGGGCTCGACGGATCCATGCGGATCTTGCCGTCCCAGTCGAGCGTCATGAACTCCCAGGTCGGGTCGACCGTCTCGTTGACGACGGTGAGGTCGATGCCGTAGTAGTCGCGGATGGCACCCCAGTAGTTGACGGATGCCCCGCCCAGAGGATCGGCGCCGATGCGGATGCCGCTGCGCTTGATGGCGTCGAAGTCGATGATGTTGGCGAGGTCGGCCACATACATGCCGCGATAGTCATACGTCTGGACGGCGCTGGGCTCGGCCATCTTCACGTCGCGCAGGCCGTCGGCGATGATCTCGTTGGCCCGCGTGGCGATCCAGCTGGTGGCATCGGAGTCCGCCGGTCCACCGTGCGGCGGGTTGTACTTGAACCCTCCGTCGGTCGGCGGGTTGTGGCTCGGAGTCACGACGATGCCGTCGGCGGTCTCCCCGGCCGAGCGGTGGGCCGCATCGTTGTTCCACGTGATGATGGCGAGCGACACGGCCGGGGTCGGCACCCAGTCGTCGTACTCGTCGACCATGGCCTCGATGCCGTTGCCGACGAGCACGCTGAGCGCCGTCGTCATGGCCGGAGCGCTGAGGGCGTGGGTGTCCGCGCCGATGAAGAGCGGACCCGTGATGCCCTGCGCGGTGCGGTACTCGACGATGGCCTGGGTGGTCGCGGCGATGTGCCAGTCGTTGAACGAAGTCGTGAGTGAGCTGCCGCGGTGGCCGGAGGTGCCGAACACCACCCGCTGCTCGGGTATCGAGGGGTCGGGCTTCAATTCGTAGTAGGCATGGATGAGAGCCTCGACATCGATGAGGTCGGACTTCTTGGCCGGCGTTCCTGCGCGATCCGTCATACTGCCCAGTCTGGCATCGCGGGCGTCGCATTTCGAGGGCGTAGCGCCACACCTCGTGGCTAGGCTATGCCCATGCCCGACCAGCCCTCCGCCGACACCGCCCACGAGACGTACAGCTACCTCGGCCCGGCCGGCACCTTCACCGAGGCCGCCCTCGCCCAGGTCGAGGCCGCGGCCGGGAAGACCTGGCGCCCCGTCAACAACGTGGGGGAGGCCTTCGCCGACGTCGTCAGCGGCCGCAGCATCGCTGCGATGATCGCCATCGAGAACTCGATCGAGGGCGGCGTCTCGGCCACCCAGGATGCGCTGGCCAACGTTCCGGGCCTCCGCATCATCGGCGAGTACCTCGTTCCGGTGAACTTCGTGCTGGTGGCACGGCGCGGAACCACCCTCGACGCCGTCACGGTGATCAACGCGCATCCGGTGGCGTACGCCCAGACCCGCGGCTGGCTCGAGACCGCGCTGCCCACCCATGGGCACATCCCCGCGACGAGCAACGTGGCCGCGGCATCCGAACTGTTCCTCAGCTCGCAGGCCGATGCCGCCGTCGCTCCTCCGGGCATCGTCAACCACTACGACGTCGACGTGCTCGCCGAGGACATCGGCGACAACCCGAACGCGGTGACCCGGTTCGTGCTCGTCGGGCGCGAGCTGTCCATCCCCGCGCCGACCGGTGCCGACAAGACCAGCCTCATCGTCGAGCTCCCCGACGACCGGGCCGGTTCCCTCCTCGAGATGCTCGAGCAGTTCTCCACCCGCGGCGTCAACCTCAGCCTGCTCGAGTCCCGCCCCATCGGCGACGCCCTCGGACGCTACCGCTTCGTCATCGACGCCGACGGCCACATCCTCGACGAGCGGGTGGCGGATGCGCTGCTGGGGCTGCGCCGATTCAGCCCGCAGGTCATCTTCC
The DNA here is from genome assembly GCA_001423545.1 of Leifsonia sp. Leaf325. Taxonomy (GTDB): domain Bacteria; phylum Actinomycetota; class Actinomycetes; order Actinomycetales; family Microbacteriaceae; genus Orlajensenia. The sequence continues at coordinate 701,789 of LMOK01000003.1, read as the reverse complement.
TGGGCTCCTATCCCCGCGCCGACAAGCAGCAGATCGAGTTCACGTCGCGCTACGACGACGAGGTGTTCATCGAGGCGCGCGACTGGCTGCGCGGTCTGGTGAGCGGGGAGCCGCAGGCGAGCGAGGTCTCATCCGTGACGGATGCCGCAACGGGAATGTGATCCATGGCGGCTGACGACGAAGTGCACGGCGACGAGGGCGATGCCGTGACCGGCGAGGGGCTCGACCCGCGGTTCGATCCCCGATTCCAGCGCGGCTACAGCGCGCCGGCACCTGTCGGTGGCTCAGCAGCCGTCGAGCCGCGGGCTGAGGAGAATCGTCCGGTCGGCATCGACCCGCGTTTCGACCCGCGATTCCAGCGCGGCTACGACCCCGACCGGCACCAGCAGGTTCGCCGGCCGATCGCGGCCGACGAGGTCGACGATCGCCCGGCCTTCGCGTCGACGGTCAAGGCGGGAATCCCGCGCCCCCTCGATGCGCCGGTCTCCCGCCCGGCCGCGCGGACCCCGGCGCGGCCCGCCGCGGCGTCAGCAACGGGTGCTGGTGCTGGTGCGGCATCGCCGGCGCGAGGGTCAGCCGGCCCTGCAGCCGCGTCGGTGGCCGAGCCCGACGCGTCCGTCGACGACCGGACGGCGGAAACGTCCGGGGCGGGGGCGGCGGCATCCGTCGGTCGCAATCCCTACCTCCTGGCACTCTGGATCTCCTGCGCCGCACTCGTCGTGGTGGGCGTCGTGGCCATCGTCCAGACCGCGACCACCACCTCGGGTGGCGGGTTCGGCGTCTCGGCATTCGGTGACCCCTTCGTCGTGGCCGTGTGGGTGATCGCGCCTCCCGCGGTGACCGTCGGGCTGATCGGACTCGTCGCGCTCACCCTGTCGCGGGCGCTCGGCTGGCTGTCCGATCACCCCGATCGCGGTGACCCGGGCGCGGATGCCGCTCTCTACGACGGGGACGACCTGCCGTGAATCCGTGGCTGAGCGCCCTCTGGGCCGGCCTCGTCGTCGGCGTCCTCGGCTGCGCCGTCGGAGTGGCCGGCCTCGCAGCCCTGCTGCCCGGTCAACGCACGCAGGAGGCCTACGCGGGAGTGGACTGGGCGGCGATCAGCATCGTGCAGACGCTCGTGCTGCCGGCATCCGTCGTACTGCTCGTCGCGAGCGGGCTGGCGCTGCTGGCGTATGCGGCGGCGCGATTTTCTGCTCGCTGAGGGCTGAGCGGAGCGACCGGCCGACGCGCTTGTCCCAGCGACCGCCGCTACACCAGCGGCGGCACCATCACGATGAGTGCGTCGTCCTCGACCCAGGCCGTCATCGACCTGATCACCGCGATCTCGTCGCCGTCGAGCTCGAAGAAACGCGGCTCCTCGAGCTGCATGGCGATGCGCGGGCCGCGCATCGTGGTCATCGTGGCGGGGGCGGCGGCATCCGTCAGTTTGATGATGCGCCGGCCGAAGGCGAACGGGCGCATGACACGGTTCTCCCAGGCGACCCGGCGCCACACGTCGAGCCAGCCGAACAGGGTGCGGGGCTGCATCATCGCGATGTCGAGGATGCCGTCGTCGATGCGCGCCTCCGGGAAGAGGAGGATGTTGCCGGGCAGCGTTCCGCAGTTGCCGATGAGCACGGTGCTGATGTGAGCGTGATGGCGGTGCTCCTCGTCACCCATCGCGTACCGCAGGCGGAAGCGCTTGGCCTTCGGCAGCGCCCGCATGCCCGAGTCGACGTAGGCGAGCCAGCCCACCTTCTTCTTGAGCGCCGGGTTGGCGGTGGCGATCATGTCGGCATCGAGGCCGAGGCCGGCCATCACGACGAAGGCATGGTCTGCAGATGCCCCATCCGCCGTGACGACGGAGGCTATGCCCACGTCCATCGGTCGTTCCGTGCCCTCGAAGGCGAGGCGCACCGCGTACTCGAGGTCATCCAGGGGCAGCTCGAGGTTGCGGGCGAGGAGGTTGCCCGTTCCCGACGGCACCAGGGTGAGCGGGATGCCGGTTCCTCGCAGGGCGGCGGCGACCGCACGTACGGTCCCGTCGCCGCCGGCTGCCAGAACGACAGTCACCCCGGCCTCGACCGCCTGGGCCGCGACCACGCCGCCCGGGTCCTCGACCGTCGTCTCCAGCCAGAGCGGATCCGCCCAGCCGTGCCAGTCCGAGTGCCGCGCGACGATCGCCCGAAGGGCCGCCGGATCGACCTTGGTCGGGTTCACGATCACGGCCGCCCGGGGTGTCCGAGGCGAGGGCGATGACATGCGTCCCACCGTATTGCATGGGGTCGCGGATGCGTCCGGTGGGCGGGCTCGGCCTCCACCGCGGCAGCCTCGCGCGCGACCGCCCCGAAACCGGCGCGAAGGTGCGCGATTGTAGACTGACGACCGTGATCGATCCCGTACTCCTCCGCGACCACCCTGCCGTCATCAAGGCCTCGCAGGAGGCCCGCGGCGATTCCCCGGCCCTCGTCGACGCCGCCCTCGAAGCCGACGGCATCCGTCGCGCGGCGATCTCGGAATTCGAGCGGTTGCGCGCCGAGCAGAACGCCTTCGGCAAGCGCGTCGCCCAGGCCGCCCCCGACGAGAAGAAGGCGCTCGTCGCCGAGGTGCAGCAGCTCGCTGCCCGGGTCAAGGAGGCGAACCAGACGGCGACGGATGCCGCGGCTCGCTTCGACGAGATCGTGCGAGGCATCGGCAACGTCATCATCGACGGCGTCCCGGCCGGCGGCGAGGACGACTTCGTCACCCTGCGCGAGGTCGGCGAGATCCCCGCGTTCGACTTCCCGGCACGCGACCACCTCGAGATCGGCGAGATCCTCGACGCCATCGACATGGGTCGCGGCGCCAAGGTGAGTGGAGCCCGCTTCTACTACCTCAAGGGCATCGGCGCCCGCCTCGAGATCGCCCTCATGAACATGGCGCTCGACCGCGCGATGGCCGCCGGCTTCATCCCACTCATCACGCCCACGTTGGTCAAGCCCGAGATCATGCAGGGCACCGGCTTCCTCGGCGCCCACTCCGACGAGGTCTACCACCTCCCGAAGGAGGACCTCTACCTCACCGGCACCAGCGAGGTGGCGCTCGCCGGATACCACTCCGACGAGATCATCGACGTGGAGAAGGGGCCGCTGCGCTACGCCGGCTGGAGCACCTGCTACCGCAGCGAGGCCGGCAGCCACGGCAAGGACACCCGCGGCATCATCCGCGTGCACCAGTTCAACAAGCTCGAGATGTTCTGCTACATCAGGCCCGACGCGGCCGAGGCGGAGCACGCACGCCTGCTCTCGCTGCAGGAGGAGATGCTGCAGTCGCTCGGCCTCAGCTACCGCGTGATCGACACCGCTGCCGGCGACCTGGGCTCGAGCGCCGCCCGGAAGTTCGACGTCGAGGCCTGGGTGCCCACGCAGAACGCCTACCGCGAGCTCACGTCCACGAGCAACTGCACCACGTTCCAGGCCCGTCGCCTCGACACCCGCTACCGCACCGAGAGTGGCAAGACGGCACCCGTCGCCACGCTCAACGGCACGCTCGCGACCACGCGCTGGATCGTCGCCATCCTCGAGACGCACCAGGTGGAGGATGGATCCGTACGAGTGCCGGAGGCGCTGCGGCCCTATCTCGGCGGCCTCGAGGTCCTCGAGCCGGCCACGCGCCGATGAGCGCCGCGAGCGACGACGACATCACCCCCGTGGCAGCATCCGAACGATGGCTCATCGCCCTCGACGTCGATGGCACGGTCCTGCACGAGGACGAGACCCTGAGCGCCGCGGTGCGCGACGAGATCGTGCGCGTGCAGCAGCTCGGGCACGAGGTCATGCTCGCCACCGGTCGCAGCTGGTCGGCGTCCAAGTCCGTGCTCGACGACCTCGGGCTGGCTCCGGAGTTCGTGGTGTGCTCCAACGGCGCTCTCGTGATGGAGCGCGACGAGACCGAAGCCGACGGCTACCGACGCGCCCACGTGGAGACCTTCGATCCCGGCCCCGTGCTCGAGCGCATCCGCACGCACCTGCCGACGGGACGGTTCATGGTCGAGGACCCCCTCGGGTTCCGGCTCTACACCGACGGCATGACCGAGTGGAACCTCGAGAACGCGCGGCTCGCGACCTTCGAGCAGCTGTCCGAGCAGCCGGCCACCCGCGTCGTCGTGGTGTCGCCCGACCACGACCTCGAGGAGTTCCTCTCCATCGTCGAGGGAATGGGCCTGCACCAGGTGACCTACGCCATCGGCTGGACGGCCTGGCTCGACATCGCCCCCGACGGCGTGAACAAGGCGACGGGCCTCGAGCGCGTGCGCGAGCGACTCGGCATCCCGCGATCGCGGGTGTTCGCGGCCGGGGACGGGCGCAACGACATCGACATGTTCCGCTGGGCCGGCGTTGAAGGACGCGCCGTGGCCATGGGGCAGGCGCCGGACGAGGTGAAGGACGTGGCCACCGAGATCACCGGTTCAGTCCATGAAGACGGCCTCGCGCGGGCACTGGAGACCTTCGAGGGCTGACCTCTTTCGGGTGACGGATGCGTGCCCTCGGCGGCATCCGTCATCTGCGGATGCTGATCAACGGGCGTTTCCACGGCACTCATGCAGAGCCTTCGCAGGTAGGTCTGGGAGTCTGTCGAATACTGCCATCGGCTAGAATCAAGCCCTGTTCGTTTCGAGCCACCCCCATTCGCCCAGGCGAATGCGCCCGCGATGAACATGGAGGGCTGTCCGAGCGGCCGATGGAGCCAGTCTTGAAAACTGGTGGGCAGAGATGTCTCGTGGGTTCGAATCCCACGCCCTCCGCACGACAATGACGAGGCAACCGACTACCGAGAGGAACTGTGTGAGCGACGATCTTCGCCATCACTCCCGCCGGTCCTTGAAGACCCCGGGCGTGGCTCGGCATGGACGACTCAAGCGGTCCAGCGCCACGGCGACGGCGTTCAAGGCGCTCGCCGCCGCGATGGCGGTCGTGTTCGTCGCAGGACTCTCCGTCGTGGGCATCGCCGGCCTGAGCCTCGCCTCGGCGGTGAGCCCCGGCGTCACGCTCGAGAACGAGAAGACCCTCGGCGCCATCCCGCAGATCGGCGCCATCGACGGCGGAGCGAACGTGCTCCTCGTCGGCAGCGACAGCCGCGAGGGCCAGGGCGACGGCTACGGCGAGGACAGCGGTGACCTGAACGACGTCACCATGCTGCTCCACATCGCGCAGGACCACTCCAGCGCCTCCGTCATCAGCTTCCCCCGCGACATGTTCGTGCCCATCCCCGAGTGCCCCGACCCCAACGGCGGCACCTTCGACGCGATGAGCAGCCAGAAGATCAACACCACTCTCGGCTACGGCGGACTGGCCTGCACGGTGCTCACAGTCGAGCAGCTCACCGGCCTCTCCATCCCGTTCGCGGCCGAGGTGCAGTTCAACGGCGTCATCGCGATGTCGGATGCCGTCGGCGGAGTCCCCGTCTGCGTCGCCGAACGCATCGAGGACGAGCACACCGACACCTACCTCGACCCCGGAGAGCACACCCTCTCCGGCCTCGCGGCCCTCCAGTTCCTGCGCACCCGCCACGGCGTCGGCGACGGCAGTGACCTGACCCGCATCTCGAACCAGCAGGTCTTCCTGTCATCGCTGGTGCGCACCATCAAGAGCGCCGACACCCTCACCAACCCGGTGAAGTTGTACTCGCTCGCGAAGGCCGCCCTCGGCAACATGAAGTTGTCGAACAGCCTGCAGAACATGGACACGATGGTCTCCATCGCCATGGCGCTCAAGGACATCGACCTGAACAACGTGGTGTTCGTGCAGTACCCGACGGGAAGCACCGAGGGTGGCGTGGAGCCGCTCGAGGAGCCGGCGGCCGCCCTCAACGCGGCGCTGCTGGCCGACCAGCCGATCGCGCTCACGGGCGACACCGGTGGATCCGTCGCCGACCCGAACGCCCCGGCGACCGAGGAGCCCGCAGCGACCGAGGAGCCGGAGGCCACCGAGGAACCCTCGGCGGATCCGGAGCCATCGACCGAGGCCCCGGCACCGACGAAGGCCCCCACGACCAAGACCGAGCTCGATGCGAAGGGCCAGACGGCCGGGCAGTACACCTGCTCGAGCGGTCGAACACTCGACGACCAATAGTTCGATCCGAAGGCGGCACCGACCGATGACATCCCCGGCTCCCGACACCGAGACCCCCGACACGCCATCGACCGGATCCGCTGAGCCCGGACGCCTGCAACGCTGGCTTCCGATCGTCGTTCCCATCCTCGGCGTCGTGCTGCTGGTCGCCGGCTGGGGTCGCGACCTCAACGGGATCGTGGTCGCCCTGATCGCCGTCGTGCTGGCGGCCGTGGTGCTCGCCGCCGTTCACCACGCCGAGGTGCTCGCCCACGCAGTGGGGGAGCCATTCGGGTCGCTCATTCTCGCGGTGTCGGTGACCGTCATCGAGGTGTCCCTCATCATCACGCTGGTCACAGCAGGCGGCGAGGGATCCGAGACCCTGGCCAGGGACACCGTGTTCGCGGCCATCATGATCACCCTCAACGGCATCGTGGGCATCTCGCTCCTCCTGGGCGCTTTCAAGCACGGTCCGGTGAAGTTCAACGCCGAGGGCACCGGCGGCGCCCTGGCGACGGTCGTCGCCCTCGCGACGCTCTGCCTCGTGCTGCCGACGTTCACCTCGACGCAGGGTCCCGTCTTCAGCCCGCCGCAACTGATCTTCGTCGCCATAGCGTCCGTCGTGCTGTACGGCATGTTCGTCGCCGCCCAGACAGTCGGCTACCGCGAGATGTTCGTGCCCGTCGCCACCGAGGGCGAGAAGCGACGGGCGGCGGATGCGCACGACCACGACAGCACGCCGTCGCGGCGCGAGGCGCTCATCAGCCTCGCCCTCCTCCTCGTCTCCCTCGTCGCCGTCGTGGGACTCGCGAAGCTGGAGTCGCCCTCGATCGAGGCAGGGGTCGCCGCCGTCGGCTTCCCGCCCTCCTTCGTCGGCGTGGTCATCGCGCTCCTCGTGCTGTTGCCCGAGGGCATCGCCGCGGTGCGGTCGGCGCGCCAGAACAAGATGCAGACCAGCTTCAACCTGGCGCTCGGTTCGGCGATGGCGAGCATCGGACTCACGATCCCGGCCATGGCCGTCGCCTCGTTCTTCATCGCGGGCCCTCTGGCTCTCGGCCTCGGCTCCACGCAGATCGTGCTGCTCGTGCTCACGCTGCTGGTGAGCATCCTCACCCTCGTGCCGGGGCGCGCGACCCGACTCCAGGGCGGGGTGCACCTGGTGATCTTCGCCGCCTTCATCTTCCTGTCGATCTCGCCCTAGCCGGGCCTTCGCCCGGCGGCTGGCGCCTGCGATTCTGGCGGAGGCCGATGTGCGGTTATGATTGCTGAGGTGTGTTCGCTCGCGAGCACTCAGGAGACGTCGCATAGTTCGGCCTAGTGCACCACCCTGCTAAGGTGGAGTACCCGAAAGGGTACCGAGGGTTCAAATCCCTCCGTCTCCGCAGAATCCCCGATCAGAACTCGTTTCTGAGGCGGGGATTTCGTGTTTCTCTGGACGCGGTGTCCTCTTCCTCACTCGATCACCAGGGTGGGGGTGCTGGCAGGTCTCCCGCGACGCCGGCTTGCTCGTATCGAAGCGGCAGATCCGATCCGTTCGCGGTGCGCACCACCGTCTCGACGCGCTCGCGCATCTCATCGCTGAGCGGCCAGTGTCCGTCGTCGACCAGGATCCGCAACCCTCCGGTGTACACGTCGGGCCCGCCGCCGGTGACACTGCCCTCCAGCGCAGGGCTGCCCATCACGGTGCTCACCAGAGGCAGGAGGTCCGTCAGCGGCGCCGCCACTTCCTGCACCCCGACCGCGAGGTTCCCGCTGTCGGCTGCGATCCCGTCGATCGCCGCGAGCAGGGCAGCATCAGGCGAGGCCACGAAGATGGCCACCCCGGAGTAGTCGGAGCAGTACGCGACGCCTGCGACCTGGTCCTGGTGGGCGTCGGCGAGCGCCTGCAGTGCATCGCCGAGAGGTCCGATGGCAGAACCCGCCGTCCCCGACCAGGTCTGGTTGCCGGACTCGTCGAAGGTGATGCATCCCGATGCGGTGAGGGTGCCCGCGACCGGAACGGTTTCCTCATGCGGGTCGCCTACCGGCGCGGCTGTGGGCGCGGGTGTGGCGTGTGCCGAGTGCGCCTGCGATCCAGGCGTGGGCTGAGGGCTGCATCCGCTCGCCGCGATCGCCAGGATGGCGGCCAGTGCGCCGATGATGAGCCGTACGGAAGCCGGGGCCATGTGTCGAGCCTAAGGGGCGGTGTCTGCGCGCCGGAGAGGAGGGGAGGATGATGGGCACGATGAGCGCACGCTTCGAGGAGATCGACTGGCAGCAGACCGCGATGGGCGACCTCAGTCTGCGGCGTCGTGTCGAGCCGTCGCTGGGGGTGGAGGTCTTCGAAGTGAAGCTCGGCGACGAGTACCTGATGTCGAGCCTGTTCACCGTCGCGGAGGAGGAGCTGGCGGCTCTCGGGCTCGCGGCATCCGTCGGCGAGGAAGCGGCGTCGCTCGACGTGCTCGTGGGCGGGCTGGGGTTGGGCTACACGGCCATCGCAGCCCTGCGCGACCCGCGGGTGCGCGCGTTGACGGTGATCGACACCATGCCCGCCGTCATCGCCTGGCACGAGGCCGGTCTGCTGCCCGTCTCGACCTCGTTGACGACGGATGCCCGCACCAGCCTCGTGCTCGACGACTTCTTCGCGCTGATGCGCCGACCGCCCGGCGACGACGGCGCCCGCTGGGACGCCATCCTGCTCGACGTCGACCACTCGCCGCGGCACCAGCTCGACCCGAGTCACGCCGACCTCTACACGGTGCCCGGCCTGCAGGCCCTCGCAGGGCACCTCGTCGACGGCGGCGTCTTCGCGCTGTGGTCGGATGATCCGCCCGACGAGGAGTTCCTGGTGACGATGGGCCGCGTCTTCGACGACCCGGTGGCGCACATCGTCGACTTCGCCAACCCGATCACCGGCGGCACATCCTCGAACACGGTCTACGTGGCGCGCTCCCGGGCCGCGTAGCGCGCGCTCTGCCCGGGCGAGCTGGCGAGAGGCGGGCGATCACACGTGGCGAGCCGGCACTGGTGCCGGCATCCGCATGTCGTACAGACTGGCGGCATGTGCGGAAGATTCGCCAACGACGCGAAAGTCGATGAACTCATCCAGGAATTCGTGGCGCAGGGCAACGACTACCGGGACTGGCGGCCGACCTACTCGATCGCGCCGACCGACGTCGTGCCGATCGTGCGCGAGCGCCAGCATCACGACACGGGGGAGATCACGCGCAGCATCGAGCCGGCCGTGTGGGACGTCCATCCCTCGTTCATCAAGGACTCCAAGCGCCCCAACTTCAACGCCCGCATCGAGACCGTGGCGACGAACGGAATGTGGAAGGGTGCCTTCGCCGGCTCGCGATGCATCGTGCCCATGCGCGGCTACTACGAGTGGGAGGGCGAGCCGGGGCACAAGCGGGCGCACTTCATCCAGGGCCCGGGGAACCTGCTCGCTGCGGCCGGCCTCGCGACGGCCCGCAAGGTCGACGACGAGTGGGTGGTGTCCACGGCCATCATCACCCGGGCGGCTCGGGATGCCTCCGGCGAGATCCACGATCGGATGCCGGTCTTCCTCGAGCGCGACGTCTGGGACGAGTACCTCGCGCCCGTGAAGCTCGACGACGGGGGCAAGGAGCACCTTCTCGGCCTGCTCGACGCCGAGTCCGAGAAGGTGGCCGCCACCATCACCACGTTCGAGGTCGACCCCAAGGTGAACAACACCCGCACGGTGGACCCTGCCGACCCGACCCTGATCGAACCGCTGGGCTGACGGGTCGGCATCCGTCGCCGAACCAGCACCGCGCATCATACTTTTCAGCCGCTGCACAGTCCACGTTCAGATGCGCGGCGCTCATCGCCGTAGGCTTGTCGAGTCCGCCGAGATACGAAGAGAAGACATCGTGAAGGTCATCAGCTACAACCTCCGGAAGCACCGCGCTATCGGCGAGTTGACGGAGATCGTTCAGCGCCACTCTCCCGACGTGCTGTGCCTGCAGGAGTGCGACGATCGGGCTCTCCCCGAGTTCATCGGCGACCTGCACCTGTCGGACGCGACGGCTCGCAACCGGCTGGGGCTGGCCGTCTACCACCGCAACAGGCAGTTCACCGTGCAGGCGACGAGGGCCTTCGAGCTCAAGCGCTCCCTCTACGACAGGGTCGCGAAGCCGGCGCACGAGCGCCTCATCGCCGTGCGGCTCCGAGACGAGGAGCACGACCGCGAACTGGTCGTCGCCTCGTTCCACGCCGCGCCGCTCACCGCACTCAACTCGCTGCGCCGCAAGCAGATCCACGCGGCCCTCGCCGAGATGCAGCTCATGGGGCCCGGGCTTCCGGTGCTCATGGTCGGCGACTACAACTACCCGGTGTTCAAGGCCGGGCTCAGCGACAAGATCACGGCATCCGGCTACGACCTGACCCTCAGCGACAGCCGCACCTACACGCGCTACAAGGTGTTCCGCGGGCACTTCGACCTGGCGACCTCCGTCGGTCTCACGATCGAGAGCGTCATCACGCTGCCGCGAGGATCGTCGGACCACCTGCCGATCCTGGTGACGTCGAGCTACGCGGATGCCGCAGCATCGGCGAGCGCTGCAGCCGAAGCCAGCTGACCGGCTACACCCGCTCCACCGCCGACGCCCACACCCAGGCCCGTCGAACGGCGCCGTCCTTCATGGTGAACTCGACACGCACGGCCTTGCTGGTCCACGCGATGGCCGTGCAGCGCACACGGATCGGCGACTCGGGGAAGCGCACCCAGGCCGAGACGGCGATGGGGCGATCCGTCTCCTTCACCGGCTCGTCGCCCAGCTCGGCCTTGCCGAGCGAGATGGGCTGCGGTCGGGTGGCCGTCTCGTGCACGGCCTCGTCGGTGATGTCACTGCCGTAGCGCCGGTTCTGTCCCATGTCTCGAACATAGTTTCGAAACTCGGATGCTGCAACTTCGAGCGTGCGGAGTCGGGCCTCGGCGAGCAGCTCGTTGACGTGTGCACGCTCACAGCGCTGTCGCAGCGGCAGCACAGTACTCGTTCAGGGCGACTGCCTATCGTGATGTTCGCGTGCCGATCCCCCCATCGGCATGACCGCTCTGCCACTGACCGCGCCTCGCGCGGCGGTGGCAGAGTCGCGCGGCTCTCCCGCGCCGGCCGGAAGCCCCGATCCTTCCGTGCCAGATCCAGCCTGCGTGCTGCACCGACCCGACGTGCGGCACAGCGCCCATGCCTGCCGGAGTGCAGTGCATCGCCCGCAGCAGGGAAGCACCAGCATTGGACCCCCGTGCACCGCCACATCACCACGATCACCCCCCGTACCCGCCGCAACCGCATCATCGCGACGACAGCCATCGCCCTCGTCGCAGCCGGAAGTCTTCTCTCGGCCCCCTTCATCGCCAACGCGAGCACCGACCAGGCCGCCGCCCAGCGCGAGACCGCCGCCCTCTCCCAGCAGGGCGCTCTCGACAACGATCACCTCTCCTTCTACGAGGACATCGCCGCGTACAAGGCGCAGAGTGCAGCGCGCGCCACCATCACGAGCGCGAACGCCGTCATAGCCTCGGCCGCCTCGAAGGTCGACGCGTCCGAACTCGAGACGACGGTCTCCCAGCTCGCCGACTACAAGCTCTTGAGCGTCGGTCGCACCGTCGCGCTGACGGATGCCGCCCAGGCGGTGGCCGCGCAGACCGCAGCAGCCGTCTCCGCCGCCGATGCCGCCGCCGCTGCAGCCGCCGAAGCCGCGCGCGTCGCGAACACCCCCGACGGCGCCCGCGCCACGGCCCGCCAGCTCGCCGCCAGCCAGTACGGGTGGGGCGACGACCAGTTCCAGTGCCTCGACAGCCTGTGGACCAAGGAGTCCGGCTGGGACGTGAACGCCAGCAACAGCAGCTCGGGGGCCACTGGCATCCCGCAGTCCCTCCCCGGCTCGAAGATGGCGACGGCCGGCGCCGACTGGGCCTCGAGCGCGGCGACCCAGATCACCTGGGGCCTCGGCTACATCGCCGGCAGCTACGGCTCGCCGTGCGCGGCCTGGAGCCACAGCCAGTCGGTCAACTGGTACTGAGCCGCTCCGGCGGTGGCCGGTCACGACGGTGGCCGGTCACGACGGTGTCGGAGGGTGGAGCGTAGGCTTGTTGCTTTGCAACATCCGTTCCATCCGCAACACAAGGGGATCAATTCCATGAAGACAACCCGCCCGGCCATCGCCGCCGCCCTCGCCGTCTCCGCGGCCCTGCTGTTCTCGGGCTGCGCTAGCGGCGCCTCGAGTGACTCCACCGCCTCCGCCCAGAACTGCGACACCCTCCAGTCCGAGGTGCGCGACATCAACAACGGCGCCCAGAACACCCTCGCCGGCGACCTCTCGGCCGGTCAGGCCGACGCCAAGACCTACTTCGACGGACTCGGCGACCGTGTCGACACCCTGTCCGACGAGTGGGAGGACAACAAGGACGTCGAGCAGGCCCTCGAGAGCTTCGGCGACGCGCTCGACGCCGGCGAGGACTACATCGAGACCGTGCCGACGGACCCCGAGCAGCTCGACGCCGATGCGCAGACCAAGGCGATGACCGACATCTCCGACGCTGCCGCCGCCGTCAACGACGCCTGCAGCGCCAAGAAGTAGCTGACGCAGTCTCGCGCCCTCGACCTCCCGTCACCGCGGGAGGTCGAGGGCGCGTCTGTTTGCGTGATTCAGTCGTACACTTGCGGGCATGTCGAGACGGTTGGCGGATGTCGCACGCAAGGTCGGAGTCAGTGAGGCCACGGTCAGCCGCGTGCTCAACAACAAGCCCGGCGTCTCGGAGGCCACGCGGCGTACCGTGCTCACCGCCCTCGACGTGCTCGGATACGAGCGCCCCACGAAGCTCCGCGGAGAGCGCGCCCGGTTGGTGGGCCTCGTCATGCCCGAGCTCCAGAACCCCATCTTCCCCGCCTTCGCCGAGGTGATCTCGGGCGGTCTCGCCCAGAACGGCTACACCCCGGTGCTCTGCACGCAGACGGCCGGCGGAATCTCGGAGTCCGACTACGTCGAGCTGCTGCTGCACCAGCAGGTCTCCGGTGTCATCTTCGTCGGCGGCGCCTACGCCCAGGCCGACACCTCCCACGATCACTACGAGCGGCTGCGGGAGCTCAATCTGCCGACGGTGCTCGTCAACGCGCCGGTGCCCGACCTCGACTTCGCCACGGTGTCGTGCGACGACCGCGTGTCGATGGAGCAGGCGTTCAGTCATCTCATGCAGCTCGGGCACAGCGAGATCGGCATCCTGCTCGGTCCGACAGACCACATGCCGTCGCGGCGCAAGCTGGAGGCGGCCGAGCGGATCGCGGGGGCGACGGGTCTCGAGCTGCCCGCGCGCCGGATCGTGCACTCGCTCTACTCGCTGGAGGCCGGGCAGGCTGCCGCGACTCGGCTGCTCAAGGAAGGCGTGACGGCCATGGTGTGCGCCAGCGATCCGATGGCGCTCGGCGCCGTGCGGGCCGTCCGTCGTGCGGGTCTGCGCGTGCCCGAAGACATCTCGGTGATCGGCTACGACGACTCGGCGCTGATGAACTGCACCGAGCCGCCGCTCACCACGGTCAGGCAGCCGATCGAGTCGATGGGGCGCATGATCGTGGAGCTGCTGATGCGGCAGATGACCAGCGGCGCCCCGGTCACAGACGAGCTGCTGTTCGCGCCGGAACTCGTGGTGCGGGCCTCGACGGGGCCCGCGTCCGTGGGCGCCGTCCGCTGACATCGCCCACTGACCTCTGCGAGCGGGAGATCGCATGGCCGCTTGCGGCCGACCTGCACGAAACTTTACGCAGATTTGAGCAAGCTGCTTGCAGATTGTTGAATTGTTGCGTCAATCTGTTACAAACACTACGTTCAACCTCACGCCGATGGAGTCGCTCGTAGAACAGCCCTCAGCGGTGCGCACGACCCCCGTGCCAGACGCGATGAGGAGCCATCCGAGTGACCATGTCAGTACTCGATGCCGGAACACCGGAGCAGGCGTCGGCCGATGGCCTGTGGTGGCGCAGTGCCGTCATCTACCAGGTGTACGTGCGCAGCTTCGCCGACAGCGATGGTGACGGAACCGGCGACCTCCGCGGCGTACGTCAGCACCTCCGGTACCTGAAGGACCTCGGCGTCGACGCCATCTGGTTCAACCCGTGGTATCCGTCGCCGCTCGCCGACGGCGGCTACGACGTCAGCGACTACCGCGACATCCACCCCGCGTTCGGCACCCTCGACGAGGCCGAACTCCTCATCAGCGAGGCGCTGGCCCTCGGCATCCGCACGATCATCGACATCGTCCCGAACCACGTGAGCGATCAGCATCCGTGGTTCCAGCAGGCACTCGCGGCCGGCCCCGGATCGCCGGAGCGCGAGCGCTTCTGGTTCCACCCCGGCCTCGGCGAGAACGGCGACGAGATGCCCAACCACTGGGTCTCGAACTTCGCCGGCGACACCTGGACCCGCACGACCAACCCCGACGGCACCGCGGGCGAGTGGTACCTGCACCTGTTCACCCCCGAGCAGCCCGACCTCAACTGGAACCACCCCGACGTCGTCGCCGAGCACGAGGACATCCTGCGGTTCTGGTTCGACCGAGGGGTCGCCGGAGTGCGCATCGACTCCGCCGGCCTGCTCATCAAGGACCCGACCCTCGCCGAGGTGCCCCAGAACCCGGGCCCGGGGGAGCACCCCACCGAGGACCGCGACGAGGTGCACGACGTCTACCGCGCGTGGCGCCGCATCGCCGACTCCTACGAGGGCACCCGCGTGCTCGTCGGAGAGGTCTGGGTTCCGGATGCGAAGCGCTTCGCCGACTACCTGCGGCCCGACGAGATGCACACCGCCTTCAACTTCGACTTCATGTCGCGCCCGTGGGGCGCCGAGGAGTTCCGGGCGTCGATCGATCTCATGCTCGCGGCCCACGCCCCGGTCGGCGCTCCGAGCACCTGGGTGCTGTCGAACCACGACGTGACCCGCCCGGTGACCCGCTACGGCCGCGAGGACTCGTCGTTCGCCTTCGTCAAGAAGCGCTTCGGCACCCCGACCGACCTCGATCTCGGCACCCGCCGTGCCCGCGCCGCGGCGCTGCTCACGGCCGCCCTGCCCGGATCGCTCTACATCTACCAGGGCGATGAGCTCGGCCTGCCCGAGGTGGAGCTGCCGACGACCCTGCTGCAGGATCCGATGCACTACCGCTCGGGCGGCGTCGACCCCGGGCGGGACGGATGCCGCGTGCCCCTGCCCTGGCGCGGCACCGCTGCGCCCTTCGGCTTCAGCCCCGCGCCGGCGTCGAGCGCGCCGTGGCTGCCGCAGCCCGACGACTGGTCGGCGCTCACCGTCGAGGCGCAGGAGGCCGACCCGGCCTCCATGCTCAGGCTCTACCGCGAGGCCCTCCGCATCCGTCGACGGGAGGAGGAACTCGGCGACGGGACCCTCACCTGGCTCGACGATGCTGCCGACGGCGGTTCCGACGTGCTCGCCTTCACCCGCGGCGAGCGCTTCCTCTGCGTCACCAACCTCTCGGCCACCGCGGTCGAGCTTCCCGAGCACGACAGCATCCTGCTCGCCAGCACCCCGCTCGACGGCGGACTGCTGCCCACTGACTCCACGGCCTGGCTGCGCATCACGCCCAGCTGACCGCAGAGGCGGCTCGGAGCATCCGGCCGCGAGACCCATCACCACCCAGCACCGAAACCCACCACCACACCAGCAACACAGCATCGAAAGGACCACGACAATGAAGTCAGCAGCCAAGGTCGCGATCGCGTCATTCGCCGCGCTCGCCCTGGCCGGCACACTCGCCGGCTGCGGTACCGGGTCGGGCGACGACAGCGGAAAGCTCGAACTCCGCGTCGCCACCTTCCCGCCCGGAGCCGATCAGGCCGCCTACGACGCCTTCGCCGTTCAGGAGAAGCAGTTCGAGAAGCTCAACCCCGACATCGACGTCATCGGCGTCGAGTACGAGTGGAAGGCTCCCACCTTCGCCGCCCAGCTCGCCGGCGGCAGCCTCCCCGACGTCTTCACGGTGCCGTTCACCGACACCAAGACCCTGCTCGAGAACGGCCAGCTCATGGACGTGACGAAGGAGGTCGAGGACCTCGGGTACGCCGACAAGTTCAACCCGATCATCATCGGGGAGGTGCAGGACGACGACGGCAACATCTTCGGCTTCCCGCGCCAGGCCTACGCCATGGGGCTGCACTACAACCGCGACCTGTTCACGGCTGCGGGCCTCGACCCCGACCAGCCTCCGACCACGTGGGAGGAAGTGCGCGCAGACGCCAAGACCATCGCCGAGAAGACCGGCAAGGCCGGCTACGCCACGATGACCATGGGCAACACCGGTGGGTGGCAGCTCACGGCGCAGTCGATCTCGCGTGGCGCCGAGATGCAGAAGGACAACGGCGACGGCACGTACACCTCGACGCTGAACAACGACGGCACGAAGGCCGCGCTCGAGTACTTCCACGACCTGCGCTGGGACGACGACTCGATGGGCGACAACTTCCTGCTCGATTGGGGAAGCATCAACCAGGAGTTCGCCGCGGGCAACCTCGGCATGTACACCAGCGGCTCCGACGTCTACACGGCCCTCGTTCGCGACTTCTCCATGAAGCCCGAGCAGTACGGCCTCACCGTCATCCCGACCGAGGGCGCTGACGCCGGAGTGCTCGGAGGCGGCGACATCGCCGTCATGAGCCCGAAGATCGACGACGCCCACAAAGCAGCCGGCGTGAAGTGGATCGACTGGTACTACATGCAGAAGCTGCTGAACGAGGACGCGGCTCAGGCCGACGCCCAGGCCCTCGCAGACAGTGACCAGGCCGTCGGAACCCCGGTCCTGCCGGTGCTCGACAAGGCGACCTACGACCAGCAGCAGGAGTGGATCAAGCCCTACGTCAACGTCCCGACCGACCAGATGGCCGGATTCTTCGACGGCATCTTCGACCAGAAGCCCGTCGGCGAGTTCAAGGGTCAGACCCAGCCCATCTACGGCCTGCTCGACAACGTCATCCAGGCCGTGCTGACCGACGAGAACGCCGACGTCGACGCCCTCCTCACGAAGGCCGACTCCGACGCCCAGGCCCTGCTCGACGGGCAGTAGGCCGCTTCGGTCACGGATGCCGGTTCCCAGCGCTCGCGCCGGGAGCCGGCATCCGCACCCCAGCTCATCACCAGTCACGTACCCGAGCAGTCACCAGGGTCATCGCAGCCCCACACGAAGGAACCCGCACCATGACAGTCACGGATCATCCGCCCGTGGTCAGAGACGCCGTACCACCCGAGCCTCCGGCATCCGTCGCCCCGAGACGACGCCGCAAGCGCAACCCGGCCACGTGGGTGCGCGGAGGCGGGCTGTCGAACCTGATCTTCCTCGCCCCGATGCTCATCGTGTTCACCGTGTTCAGCTGGTCGCCGATCGTGCAGTCGGTCATCATGAGCTTCCAGAAGACCAACCTCGTGCAGCCGGCCATCTGGGTCGGGCTCGACAACTTCGAGCGCGTGCTCAGCGATCCCAACCTCGGCACCGCCATCGTCAACACCCTGTACTTCGCGTTCCTGGCGCTGCTCTTCGGATTCCCGATCCCGCTGTTCCTCGCCGTGCTCATGAGCGAGGTCAAGCGCGGCAAGGGCCTCTACAGCGCCCTCGCCTACATGCCCGTCGTCATCCCGCCCGTGGTCGCCGTGCTGCTCTGGAAGGTCTTCTACGACGCCAGTCCGAACGGCGTGTTCAACACCATGCTCAGTTGGGTGGGCATCCCGCCGCAGCCCTGGCTGCAGAGCGCGGCCACGGCCATGCCGTCTCTCGTGATCGAGGCGACCTGGGCCGCTGCCGGCGGATCGATCATCATCTACCTCGCGGCACTGATCAGCGTGCCGCCCGAGCTCTACGACGCCGCCGAGGTCGACGGAGCCGGCATCTGGCGCAAGGTCTGGCACGTGACCCTGCCGCAGCTGCGCGGGGTGCTGTTCATCATGCTCATCCTGCAGATCATCGCGACGTCGCAGGTGTTCCTCGAGCCCTACCTCTTCACCGGGGGCGGTCCGAACAACGCGACCCTGACCATCCTGCTGCTCATCTATCGCTACGCCTTCCAGAACTCCCTCGGCGGCGACTACGGGGAGGCCACGGCGCTGAGCCTCATGCTCGCGATCTTCCTCGGCTTCATGAGCTGGGCGTACTTCAAGCTGACCGAACGATGGAGCACCAATTGACCACCAGTGTGAGTTCGGATGCCGCCGGCCGCCGCGCGCTGATCGGCGACACCAAGGGCCGCCGCAAGAAGGCGCGGAAGTCACTCGACGACGAGGCCGACCGCGGCGTGCTCTCGGAGCACGAGCGCCGACGCGGGGGAGTGCGCGCCTCGATGACCGGCGTGCACATCGTGCTCTTCGTGGGACTCGTCGTCGCGGGGCTCGGGCCGATCCTGTGGTTGGCGAAGGCCGCCGTCACTCCCACGCAGGACACGCTGCAGCATCCGTTCGAACTCTGGCCGAACGGCATCGACTGGGCGAACCTGTCGACGGCGTGGAACGACGTGCACATCGACCAGTACTTCGTGAACACTCTGGTGATCGCCGCGGGTTCGTGGCTGTTCCAGGTGCTCGTCGCCACGACCGCCGGCTACGCCCTCTCGGTGCTGAAGCCGAAGTACGCGCCGATCCTCAACATGGCCGTGCTCGCGACGATGTTCATTCCGGCGGTGGTGCTGCTGGTGCCGCTGTATCTGACGATCCTGCATCCGCCGGTCATCGGAACCTCGCTGCTCAACACCTACTGGGCCGTGTGGCTGCCTGCGGCGGCGAACGCGTTCAACATCCTGCTGGTCAAGCGCTTCTTCGACAATCTCCCGCGGGAGGTGTTCGAGGCGGCGAAGACCGACGGCGCCGGACCGTTCCGCGTGTTCTGGTCGATCGTGCTGCCGATGTCGCGGCCGATCCTCGGCGTCGTCTCGGTGTTCGCGATCATCGCGGCCTGGAAGGACTTCCTCTGGCCGCTGCTCGTGCTCCCCGACCCGGCGGTGCAGCCGTTGTCGGTTCGCCTGCCCGCGGTGCAGTCGCAGACCGAGCTCGACGTGTTCCTCGCGGCACTCGCCATCTCGACGATCATCCCGGTGGCGCTCTTCCTCATCTTCCAGCGGCTCTTCCTGCGCAGCGCCGGGCTCGGTGGTGCTGTGAAGGGGTGACGGATGCCGGGCGCCGCGCCGCCCGCCCACCGCTCGTCATCCGCCTGCCGAGGCACCCACCGCCAGCGTCAGCGGACGCCGGGAAGTGGCATCCGCCCCTCGAATTGGTGAGACGCCACTCTCTGGGATATAGTCTGTAGGTTGCTTCCGGCCGGTTGGCCGGGGGAGAACATGCGCCCGTAGCTCAACGGATAGAGCATCTGACTACGGATCAGAAGGTTGGGGGTTCGAATCCCTCCGGGCGCACAGCGGGCCCCGTCTTCGGACGGGGCCTTTCCTGTTTCACCGCCTCTGCGCGCGGCCACGGCGTATCGTGTTCGCATGCCGGATCGTCCCGGCCTCACCATCCGGACCGTCATCATCCCCGTCGCGGACCAGGAGCGGTCGCTCGCCTTCTATCGCGACGTGCTCGGCTTCGAGATCACAGCCGATCGCGCCCGCAGGCATTGCGCATCCGCCCGCCTCGGAGCATCGTGGTCGCATGATCACCAGCCTCGGTCCTGATGAGATCTTCGTGTTCGGCTCCAATGCGAGCGGTGCCCACGGGGGCGGAGCCGCCAGGTTCGCCGCCGACCACTTCGGCGCCGTGTGGGGTCAGGCCGAGGGGCTGCAGGGCCGTAGTTACGGAATCGACACGATGAGCGGGCTGCCGACGATCGAGAAGCAGGTGGCCACCTTCCTCGAGTTCGCGGTGCAGCATCCGGAACTCCGCTTCCTCGTCACGGAGATCGGATGCGGCATCGCGGGCTACACGCCCGAGCAGATCGCGCCGTACTTCGGTGACGCGACTCAGAACGTGGTGCTGCCCGACGACTTCGTCAGGGTGCTCGAGGCGCGACCCTGACCGGCGCACTCACGTACGTCGACCTGCCTGGGCGCCTTCCTCGTCGGTGACGGAGGCGTTGTCGGAGGACGTCTCCTCGTCGACGGATGCCGCAGGCTCGGCGGCATCCGTCTCCCGGCGTCGCCGCATCGAGACGAGCACGCCCGAGACGATCATGAAGGCGGCGTAACCGAACAGGGCGACGGCGAGGCCGGGCACGATCCACGAGCGCGTGTCGCCGGTGACGGCGGTGCTCACGTACCCGACGAACGGCACGCTGTACCAGAGACGGCCCTTGATTTGGTCGGCCACGACCGGAGGGTCCTCGACGGCATTGTTGTCGCCCTTCAGAGTGAAGGAGTAGCTGCCGTCGCTCGCCGAGGTCACGTCGATCACCCGGTGGGTGATGACGTCGGGCTCACCCGAGCGGATCTGGTACGTCACCACATCGCCGACCCGGATCTCGGCCGGCTTCACGGGCCCGACGACCACGAGGGTGCCGGGCGGGAGAGACGGCTCCATCGACTGCGTGAGCACGGTGAGCGGAGTGGCGCCGCCCACCTTGGGCACGACGATGAGCAGCGCCGCGAGCGCCACGACGAGACCGAGCACGCCGACGCTCAGTCCGATCCCGATGTAGTGCAGGACGCCGCGCTCGCGGGGCCCCGCAGCGCCGTCGGTGGCGGCCGTCGTCTGCACGGGAGTGGGTGCTGTGGTGGTCACGGAGTCCTCCGTCGGCGGGAGCGGTAGGGCAGGAGGACGGCGAGCACGCCTCCCGCGATGAGGGCGACGGATGCCGACAGCCAGGTGATCGCGTCGGATCCGGTCGAGGAGAGGGAACCGCCCGACGGGGCGGTCGGACCGGACGCGCCCGCGGGTGCAGGCTGTGCCGTCGGCTCGTCGGATGCCGTCGGCTCGGGCTCCGGCGTCATCGGGGGCGTCGGCGGGGTAGTCGGTTCTGGCTCGCCGAGCACTGGCAGGTGGGTACCGTCTCCATCGCACTCGGCATCGTCGAGCCAGGGGGACGAGGCGTCTCGGAGTCCGACGGCGACCGTCGCCCCGGCGGTCGAGCTCTGCGCGATGGACCCGTCGACGTCGGCCATGGCGAGGCGGAAGGTGATCGGGATGGTCGCTCCCGGTCGGAGGTACTCCTCGCCCAGCAGCATGAAGCAGCTCTCCGTGGTCCCGAAGGTCATCGGGTCGCCGGACGGTTGGACCGTCGTCGCCGCGCGCAGGGACAGGGCATCGGCGTAGTCGGCGTCGTCGACATTCACCTGGGTCGCGTTCACGCGGATCACGAGAGGGGACGGGCCGTCGTTGCGCACCCACAGACGTGCGGTCGCCCGCTGGCCGGGAACGATGGCCCCGAGACCGGCGAAGAGCGCGCCGCGCGGATCGGCCGCGAAGTGGACTCCATCGCGGCTGAAGGAGGCCGCGTCGATCGGAGAAGCGGATGCCGCAGAAGCGGATGCCGCGCCGCCCAGAACGCCGCACCCCAGCACGCCGATCACCGCCACACCGAGCAGGCGTCCCGCGCGGGACGAGCGCCGGATGCGAGGTCGGTTCATGAGGTCCTTTGCGTGGCCGTGTAGGTCACGGTGAACGTCGTGGTGGCGTTCTGGAGTTCATTGCCCGCCGTCGAGTCGAGCTTGAGCTCCATGCAATAGCGGGTCTTGGCCTCGGTGGCCGCGACGGGCAGGACGACAGCAGCCGTCGGACCGAAGGCGTTGAGCTTGCCGCTCACGCCGCCGGTCATCCCTGCGGTGCAGGTCGCCGCCGACGGGGTGATCGTGAGCGTCACTGCGCTCGCCATGCCTGCAGGGGTCGAGGTGTTGACGGCGACTGTCGCGACCAGGTCCGCGCTCGATCCGCCGGTGTAACCGACCTCGTACGAGCCGAGCACGGAGGTGCCGGGCAGGAGCTTCGTCGACAGGCCGCCGAGGTTCTGGTTGCTGATCGACAGGCTGAGTGAGCCGGCGGAGATGGTCGCGGGCGAGACCGCAGCCTGGCTGTTCCAGAGTGCGAACGTTCCGCCGGAGGTGGCGACGGTGACGGCGCAGACGGCCAGGATCGCGCCGATGAGGATCGACATCCGCCCGTGGAGGGAGGAGGAGCCGCGCTCACGGCGCACCGGGGCCGCTGCCGGCGACAGCTGTCTCTGATTGCGCATGAACTCCTCCTCCCTTCAGGTGCGTGATCTCAGGTGCGTGACTTCGGGTGAATCGCCGCTCGTTACGGAGCGACCTGCAGCGCCGTGAAGGTGATCGCGCTCAGGTCGGCCGCGCCGAGCTTGGCCGTGTTGTCGACGGTCGAGCCAGCGGGCAGGGTGATGGTGAGCACGACGTCGAGGGTGGTCGTGCCCTCGGCGAACGGTGTCGTGCCGGTGACCGTCGTACCGGCCTTCTTGACGACCAGGGTCGGCACGAGGGCGTTGGCGAGGGCCGTGTTGGCTGCGGTGACCGGCGTCTTGGCGGTGATCGACGTCGCGTTGAACGAGACGTTGCCGGCCAGGTGGGTGCCCGTCGCCGTCACGGTCACGGTTCCCGTGTAGGTGACCTTGGTGCCGGGAGCGAAGACCACGGCCTGCGGGTTGGCGATGCCGGTCGCGGTGGCGGTCGTCGTGTCGGTCCAGGTTCCCGAGGTCGCCGTGGTGAGCGTTCCTGCGGTGATCGTTCCCGCGTTCACGCCGACGCTGTCGTTCCACAGCGCGAACGTGCCAACGCCGCCGAGGAGAAGGGCGATGCCGGCTGCGCCTGCGATCGACCCCTTGATGATCTTGTTCATGTGGTGCGGTTCCTTCCGGATGAGCGTGCCGACGCACGGGCTCACCACGAATGGCGTGGCCGTGTCGGCCCGAAGTCGCGCCTCACGCGAGGCGGAACACTGATGTAGGGCTCGTGCTGAGTACTCGTCAACTTGACGTGTACCTCGGCCCGACTGTATAGGTCGGCATAACGGCGGACCTAGCGATGTACCCCGGAATCGGTGCACCCAGTACTGGTGTCACACGAGCAGGGGGCGAACGGGCCTCGATCGGCGCTTTTCCCTTCCCTGATGCACGAGTCTGGACGCGCGACGCACGGAACGTGCTCGCAATGCACTCGAAACGGCACTCCGGCCGGGTGCGATGCACGACATCGACGGTCGACCCGGGGCGCACGCGTACGCGATTATGTACCGCGCTGGCCCCGATTCCGACCCCCGGTCCCCCTTTATGCCGTCCGTTGTACCCCGGCGTTTTCCGCCCATCTCACCGGGGATTTCGGCCGCGTGACCTGGTCCGACACGTGCGGCACCCCCCACTCGGGGTACTTTGTGGTGGGGGTGCCGGGACACTAGGCTCACCTCAAGGTGTCTGCCAAGCGGATGCCCCAAACCCGATTACGCGTCACTACCGAGCGCCGCCCCTAGCGCCCTCCTGTGACGGCACACACGTCAGCCGACCCGAAAGGCACGTGGACATGGAGCCCGAACTCCGTCTGCCCACACTGGAGCACCCCGCTCCGGCTGTGCTCGGTCATGCCCCGACTGCGCTTCGCGCGGTATCAGGGAGCCTGTGTGGCGCGCCATCGGTGTGCTCTCGACGGGCCATGTTCGGGTAGCCCGGCCGAGATGGCAATCCTGCGAGGGACTGCCGCGATGGGGCGGGGAGTAGGGTCTCCGTCCCATCGTTCTTTTAATCCCACCGCCCGCACACTTCGCCCGGCCCTCTGCGGGCCGGAGTGCTCAGCTCTCGCCGTCGCGCAGCTTGTCGCAGAGACGGGCGAGCTCGGTCAGCTCGGCGGTGTCGAGCTTGGTGCCGACACGCTGGCGGATCGACTCGGCGTGCTCGACGGCGACTCGACGGTAGGCGTCGTAGCCGGCATCCGTCAGCGTGACGATGGCACCCCGGCCATCGCTCGGATCGGTGATCTTGTCGAGGAAGCCGCGCGACACGAGGCGGTCGACGAGGCGGCTCACGCTGGGCTGGGTGAGCAGCACGTGCTTGTTGAGGTCGCGCAGGCGCAGGCTTCGTCCGGGTTGACGCGAGATGTTGAACATCACGTCGTACTCGTTGAACGAGATGTCGTGAGCGGGGAACTCGTGGGTGAGGGTTCGCATCACAGCGACCTGGGCGCGGAACAGCGACTCCCACGCTACGACGGCCGTTGCTTTGTTCGACATGCCTGTCCTCCCCTTCGAGGTACAAGAATAGGGGGCGGCGACCTCAGGCGTGCGCAGGCGGAGTCACGCGGGGCGGATGAGCCCCCTGGACAGGGCTTCTCTCCACGTCACGAGCCGACCCGAGCGCTGTGCCGAGCTGGTTCCGCCGCACCCGGGCGGGTGACGGTGACCTACCCCGGACGTGATTGAGGGCCGGTCGTTGAGGCTAACGACCGGCCCTCTCCCTTGCACCAAGAGTGTCCTGCAATCACATTCCGCGTCAGCCGCCACAGCAAACAACTGACGCTGAATCGAATATATAACGAAGAGGTAACGGCCGCTAGTACCCCGTGGATGAATTCTCAGAATTCACATGAGTCCCATGAGAATCGCCCAGCTCACACCCCGGGAGCGGCGGCCGTATCGGGCTCCGGGGTGCCGGTCTCCTCGTCCTCACGGGGGCGACCCGAGCCCAGCGAGATCGTGGTGAGCAGGCCGAGCGCGAGGAATCCTGCGGCGGTGAAGGCGGCGTAGCGGGTCGCGTCGCTGAAGGCCACGCGGGCGGCATCCGCCGCCTCGGGCGACTTCTCCTCCAGTGCGGGAATCGCGGAGCCGGAGCTGTCGACCACGAGATCGACGACCTGCTCGCGGGCTGCGGCATCCGGAATCGTCGACTCGAGGGTGGAGTCGAGACTGCTGCCGAGCGTCGTGAACAGCACGGTGCCGAGCACGGCGATGCCGAGCGCCGATCCGAACTGGCGAGCCGTGCTCTGGGTTCCGGATGCCTGCCCGCTCTGCTCCACCGGGACATCGACGAGCACCACCCCGGTGAGCTGCGCCGTGGCGAGGCCGACGCCGAAGCCGTAGACGAACAGGCCGATCACGATCTGCCACCACGGGGTGTCGCTCGAGATCACGAGAGCGACGAGCACCAGGCCGATGATCTCGAACAGGATGCCGGCCCGCACGATCCACACGGGAGCGAAGCGATGGCCGAACGCACCGGCGGCACCACTCGCGCCGAACGAGCCGATCGCGAGTGCCAGCAGCACGTATCCGGTCTGCAGGGCGTCGTAGCCGAGGACGTTCTGCATCCAGAGCGGCAGCGACAGGATGATGCCGAACTCGCCGAGCGAGACGATGAGGGCTGCGATGTTGCCGTTGCGGAACGACGTCAGCCGGAACAGGCAGAACGCGATCATCGTGCTCTGGCCGCGCCGTTGCCGCCGGAGGCCCCACCAGATGAACGTGGCGCCGGCCGCCAGGGTGATGGCGAAGACGATGGGGATGGGCGAGATGGTGAACGGCCAGGTCCAGTCGCCGATGGTCAGGTCGTCTGCGGCGAGCCACCAGCCGTAGGTGCGACCCTCGATGAGGCCGAAGACGAGGCTGGCCGAGGTGATCACCGAGAGCACGGCGCCGACGACGTCGACACGAGACGGATGCGCAGCCTTCGACTCGGTGACGGCGAAGAGGGCGCCGACGACGATGAGGATGCCGAGCGGCACGTTGATGCCGAACGCCCAGCGCCAGGAGTACTCGGTGGTGAGCCATCCGCCGAGCAGGGGTCCGACGGCGGCCATGCCACCGATCGTCGATCCCCAGACCGCGAAGGCGATGCCGCGTTCCCTGCCCCGGAAGGTCGCATTGATGAGGGAGAGCGTCGTCGGCAGGATCATGGCGCCGCCGATGCCCTGGATGACCCGCGAGAAGATCAGGAACTCGCCCGTCGGGGCGAGGGCGGCCATGATGCTCGCCAGGGCGAAGATCGAGATGCCGATGATCAGCATCCGTCGTCGTCCCCACTGGTCGGCGAGGGTGCCGAAGACCAGCAGCAGCGCGGCGAACACCAGGGTGTAGCTCTCCTGCACCCACTGCACCTGCGTGGAGCTGATGTCGAGGTCGTCGATGATCGACGGGATCGCCACGTTGACGATCGTGGAGTCGACGATGATCAGGGCGACAGCGAGGCTGATGACGACGAGGCCGAGCCAGCGGCGACGATCGCCGGTGGCCGACGGATGCTGCTCGCTCACGGCGTAGGTCCTTCCGGTTCGGTGACCTCGTCGAGGAATGCCGCGATGACGGCCTGCTCCTCGGGGGTGAAGTCCGCGAGGGTCTCGCGCACGACCCGTTCGGCCCGCAGGCGCTGCTCGCGCAGCGTCTCGTCCTGTCTCGGTTCCATCGTGCCTCCGTCGTGCCGATTTGTGTCTCTGCAATCGTAAGTCTCTGTTACCGAGAGTTTATTCCCTGCCCGGCTTCAGTCACAATGAGACTGTGGACGAAACGGGCGTCGAGAGTGAGACGGATGTCGAGGCGGGGAGCCTTCGACGGATCACGCGCGCCCACCAACGACTCCACTCGGCGACGGAGCAGGTGTCCAGTGCCTTCGCGTCACTGCAGGGGCTCCACCAGATCGACCTCGAGGCGCTCCTCGCCGTGATGAACGCGGAGCGAGCCGGATCGCCGCTGACCCCGGGTCAGCTCGGAGCCGCCGTGCGCTTGAGTTCGGCGGCGACCACGGGCCTCGTCGACAGGCTGGAACGGGCCGGTCACCTCGAGCGCCGCCGCGACGACGAGGATCGCCGTCGCGTGCACCTGTACTACGCCGACGCGAGCATGAGGGTGGCCGAGCAGTTCTTCGGCCCGCTCGGGAAGATCTCGTCCGAACTGCTGGCCCGCTACACGCCCCAGGAGCGCGAGCTCATCACCGGGTATCTCGAAGCGGCGGCCGACGGAATGGCCGCCCACGCACGTGCTCTGGAGGAGCCCGGCGACAACTGATCCTGCACCGCGGGTGCTCGAGGGGGAACGCATGGACGTGCTGGTCATCGGAGTACTGGGTGTGCTCGCCATCGTTCTCGCTGCACAGGCGTCGGGCAAGCTCGGCGTCGCGGCACCGCTCCTGCTCGTGGTGCTCGGCATCGGTGTGAGTCTGCTGCCGTTCGTCGGAGACATCGAGATCGAGCCCGAGTGGATCCTCGCCGGGGTGCTGCCACCGCTGCTCTACTCCGCTGCGGTGTCGATGCCCACGATGGAGTTCCGCCGCGACTTCCGGGCCATCGCCGGCCTCTCCGTCCTTCTCGTCGTCCTGAGCTCGGTGCTCCTCGGCCTCCTGTTCGCCTGGCTCATCCCCGGGCTCGGGCTGGCGGCCGCGATCGCCCTCGGTGCCATCGTGAGCCCCACGGATGCCGTGGCCACCTCGATCGTGAAGAAGCTCGGCGTCTCGCCCCGCATCGTCGCCGTGCTCGAGGGCGAGAGCCTGTTGAACGACGCGACCGCGCTGGTGCTGCTGCGCTCGGCCATCGCCGCGACGGCCGCCACGGTCTCGTTCTGGGGCGTGCTGGGCGACTTCGCGTACGCCGTCGCGGTGGCCGTCGTCATCGGCGTCGCCGTCGGCTGGCTCAACCTGCGGCTTCGGCACCGCGTGAAGGACGCCGCGGTCAACACGGCCATCTCGTTCACGATCCCGTTCATCGCCTCCGTGCCCGCCGAGGTGCTCGGCGCCTCCGGCCTCGTGGCGGCTGTGGCAGCCGGGCTCGTCACCGGAATCGGCGCGCCGCGCTGGCTCACTCCGGCCCATCGGTTCTCGGATGCCCAGAACTGGCGCACCATCGAGCTGTTGCTCGAGGGTGCTGTCTTCCTGGTGATGGGCCTCGAGCTCTGGACGCTGCTCGACGATGTCGGCACTGCGGACAACGGGCTCTGGACAGCGCTGTGGATCGGCGCAGTGGCCCTCGTGGCGACGGTCCTCGTGCGAGCCGCCTACGTGGTTCCGCTGCTGCAGGGGCTGGCTCGCTCGGCCAGGCGCAAGGCGGCGCGGACCGAGCAGTTCGGTGCGATCCAGGAGCGCATCGACCGGATGGAGGCCGGAACGCCGGCGCTCGGCGACGGGCAGACCGACGGCGATCCCCGGCGCAGTCGTGGAATGCCGCCGGGGGACCCGACGCGCATGGAGGATCGCCCCATCCCGAAGCTGCGCCCGGGAGACGCCGACAGGTTCCGCGACCGCGTGGTGCGCTACGTCGCCGACGTCGACTACATGCAGGCCGAACCCCTCGGCGTGAAGCAGGGCGCCGTCGTGGTCTGGGCCGGCATGCGCGGCGTGGTCACCCTCGCGGCGGCGCAGACCCTGCCGCAGGACACCGAATCGCGCTCGCTGCTCGTGCTCATCGCCTTCGTCGTGGCGGCGCTGTCCCTGCTCATCCAGGGTGGAACCCTCGGCTGGCTGGCCCGCCGTCTCGGGCTCACCGGCATCGGAGTGAACATCGAGGAGCGCGAGCGCCTCTCGGCCGAACTCAGGGAGGTGTCCATGAAGGTGATCACCGACAAGGGCATCGACCCGCGCGAGCTGCGGCGGCGGAACACCGACGATGAGGCATCCGATGTGCCGGATCCCGAGCCGGACTACGACCGGGTCCGTCTCGTACGCCTGCAGATGATCGACGCGCAGCGGGTGCACCTGCTGGCGCTGCAGAAGGCTGGCACGTACTCGTCCGGCGCCCTCTCGTGGGCTCTGCAGTCGCTCGATGCCGATCAGATCAGCATGGAGCTGCACGCGCCCGACGCGGGGGAGTAAGGCAGCCTCCCACGGGTGCGCCATTGCACGCGGGCGGCCGCGGTGCCAGCATCCGTCACCGCTGTGACAGTTCGTGACGATAGTGACGAACTGTGAAACATCGCGCTGGTCAGGCCCTGAGGCCTCGACATACCTTCTGGGCACCACCCGCTCACAGGAAGGAAGCCAGCCATGCCCATCGAATTCCTCGGAATCGCCGGTCTGAACGACGGCGGCGAGACCCGCGCCCGGAGCGGCGCCAGTTTCGACAAGGACTACACGCTCCGGTTCGCCCGGGCCCACGAGGACAACGGCTGGGATCGCATCCTGTTCGCGTACCACTCCGGCTCGCCCGACCCCGCAACGGCTGCGGCCTACATCGCGAGCAGGCTCGATCACCTGCAGATCCTGCTGGCCCACCGCCCCAATGTGTCGTACCCGACCTACGCGGCGAAGGTGTTCGCCACCCTCGACCAGATCAGCGACGGTCGCCTCAGCGTGCACTTCATCACCGGCGGCAGCACGGCCGATCAGGCAGCCGAGGGCGACTTCCTCACGAAGGACGAGCGCTACGCCCGCACCGGCGAGTACATCCGCATCGTCAAGCAGGCGCTGACCAGCCGTACGCCGTTCAGCCACGAGGGCGACCACTACCGCTTCGAGAACTTCGTCAGCGACGTCTTCCCGGTGCAGCAGCCCCGGGTGCCGATCTCCTTCGGCGGGTCCTCGCCGGCCGCCTACGCCGTCGGTGCGGCCGAGGCCGACGTCTTCGCCCTCTGGGGTGAACCCCTCAGCGACACCGCGGCGCAGATCGAGACCATCCGCGCCGCTGCGCGGGCCGCCGGGCGCAGCACGCCACCGCGCATCCAGGTCGCGTTCCGACCGATCATCGCCGCGACGGATGCCCTCGCCTGGGAGAAGGCGGAGCGCATCCTCGGGCAGATCGAGCACCGCGCAGGCGCCCTCCGCGAGAGTGCACCGACCTTCTTCTCCGCCCCGGCCGAGAACGCCGGAACCCAGCGCCTGCTCGAGATCGCCGACCGCGGCGATCGCCACGACCGGGCCCTGTGGACCAAGCCGGCCCGCCTCACCGGTGGTCGCGGCAACTCGAACGCGCTCGTCGGCAGCCCCGAGACCGTGACCGCGGCCTTGCTCGACTACATCGACCTGGGCGTCGACATCATCTCGGCGCGCGGCTACGACTTCATCGACGACACGATCGACTTCGGTCGCTACGTGATCCCCCTGGTGCGGGCCGAGGTCGCCGCGCGCGACGCCGCTGCCGCTGCCGCCCCGGCAGTCGAGAGCCGCGACGAGGTGCGTCATGACGCCGCCTGAGACCGTCACCCCCGTGCAGAGCCGTCCCACGACCGCGACGGATGTCGCTGCCGAGGTGCCGCCCACCGTCGTGAACCGCGCCACCACGACCGCTGCCGCGGGCCAGGACCCCCGGGCCCAGCTCGAGGTCGTGCATCCGAAGCACTGGACCCGGTGGATCCTGAGTGCGATCGCCGTCTTCCTCGTGGCTCAGTTCCTCTGGTCGCTCGTGACCAATGAGCAGTACCAATGGGACGTCTTCGCCGAGTACTTCTTCAGCGACGCCGTTCTCAAGGGCCTCGGACTGACGCTGTGGCTCACAGTGATCGCCGGCACCATCGGGTTCCTGCTGGGCGGACTGCTCGCGCTGGCCAGGCTGTCGAAGTCGGCACTGCTCAACTCGCTGGCGTGGAGCTTCATCTGGTTCTTCCGCTCGGTTCCCCTCGTGGTCCAACTCGTGGTCTGGTACAACCTCGGGTACCTCTACCCCCAGCTGGGACTGGGCTGGCCGTTCACCACGGACTTCTGGATCGGCTCGTTCGACACCGTCACCCTGATCTCCTCGTTCGCGGCGGCAGTTCTCGGCCTGTCGCTGCATCAGGCGGCCTACTCGGCCGAGATCATCCGGGCCGGCATCCTCTCCGTCGACCAAGGCCAGCTCGAGGCGGCCGCCGCACTCGGCCTGCCGCGACGGGTGCGGTTCTTCCGCATCATCCTGCCGCAGGCCGCCCGCGCCATCGTGCCGAACGCCTTCAACGAAGTGATCGGTCTCGTGAAGGGCACCTCGGTGGTGTTCGTCGTCGCGTTGCCCGAACTGTTCTACACCGTGCAGGTGGTCTACAACCGCAATCAGCTGGTCATCCCGCTGCTCCTCGTGGCGGTGGTCTGGTACGCGATCATCACGACCATCCTCTCGATCGCCCAGTTCTACATCGAGCGCCGCTTCTCTCGGGGAGCGCTGCGCGTGCTGCCGCCGACCCCGATCCAGCGGGCGACCGGCTGGGTGCGCACCCAGTGGGCCCGGCTCGACGACAAGCCGCCCGCATCCGCTGCCGATGAGTCCGTGGCCGATGTCGCCGTGCCCGCAACCCAGACAGGAGTAGTCCGATGAGCACCACGACGCGTCTCGCGCCATCCTTCGACGAGAACATCACTGCCGCGGCCTCGCGACGCAGCTCCGACGGCCTCGTCGAGATCTCGGGAGTCAGCAAGTCCTACGGCGCCCACGAGGTGCTGCACGACATCGACATCACCATCGAGCCCGGGGAGGTCGTGGCGCTCATCGGTCCGTCGGGTTCCGGCAAGTCGACGCTGTTGCGCGCGATCAACCACCTGGAGAGCGTCGACCGCGGATCCGTCACCATCGACGGCCAGTACATCGGCTACGAGCGTCGCGGCGACAAGCTCTTCGAACTGCACGAGAAGGAGGTGCTGAAGCGCCGCACCCAGGTCGGCATGGTGTTCCAGAACTTCAACCTGTTTCCGCACCTCACGGCCATCGAGAACATCGTCGAGGCTCCCATCGCCCTCGGACGTCTCAGCAAGACGGATGCCCGGGAGCTCGCGCTCGGACTGCTCGCCCGGGTCGGGCTCTCCGACAAGGCCGACCACTACCCGCGCCAGCTCTCCGGCGGCCAGCAGCAGCGTGTGGCCATCGCCCGCGCGCTCGCGCTGAAGCCCAAGGTGCTGCTGTTCGACGAACCGACGAGCGCACTCGATCCCGAGCTCGTCGGCGAGGTTCTCGCGGTGATCGGCGAGCTCACGAAGCTCGGCACGACTCTGGTGATCGTGACGCACGAGATCGGATTCGCCCGCGAGGTGGCGGACCGCGTCGTGTTCCTCGACGGCGGGCGGGTGCTCGAGCAGGGAACGCCGGCGCGGGTGCTCCTGCATCCGCAGCATCCGCGCACCCAGGACTTCCTGCGCAAGGTGCTCTGACCGCAGGGCCCGCGCACTTCCATCGTTCCTTCCGGCCAGCGGCCGGAAGGGCTGACCCCGCGCGCCCACTCGGGCGAAGCGGACATCACATCCCCACCACCCCATTCACAGGAAGAGGCACATCATGGCAGTCAACAAGAAGAAGGTCGGAGTGATCGTCGGTGGCGTCGCCGTCGTGGCCATCGTCGGCGGGATCATCGCCGCCGTCGCGGTCAACAACGCAGGCACTGCCGAGGCCGCTCCGGCGCCCACCGAGACGTCCGAGGCGATCAAGTTCGACCTCACGAGCAAGAACGTCGAGGGGCGCCCCCGCATCGATCCCGTTCCCGAGGCCGTCGCTGCGCTGAAGGCCAGCGGCTTCAAGCCCATCACCGCCGGCACGCTCACCGTCGTGGGCAGCGCCTACATCCCGCCGCTCGGCTTCCTCGCCGAAGATGACAACGCCACTCTGCTCGGCAGCGAGCCCGACTTCGGGCAGCTCATCGCCGACGGCCTCGGTCTCACGTTCAAGAACGAGGTCGCGCAATGGGCCGACTGGCCGCTCGGCATCCAGTCGGGCAAGTACGACCTCATCACCTCGAACGTCACCGTGACCGAGGAGCGCAAGGACCTGTTCGACTTCGCCTCGTACCGCAACGACGAGCTCGGCTTCTACGTGCGCAGCGACAGCGAGATCACGTCCATCAAGGAAGCCGAGGACGTCGCCGGTCTCTCGATCATCGTCGGATCCGGCACCAACCAGGAGAAGATCCTGCTCGCGTGGGACGAGGAGAACAAGGCCGCGGGGCTCGACCCCGTCGACTTCCAGTACTTCGACGATGACGCGGCCGGAACCCTCGCGCTGCAGTCCGGTCGGGTCGACGCGACATTCGGTCCGAACGCCACCTCCGCCTACAAGGCGGCCGTGGACGGGAAGACCAAGCTGGTCGGACTCGTGAACGGTGGATTCCCCGAGCACGCGCAGATCGCGGCCGGTACCGCCAAGGGCAACGGACTCATCGAAGCCGTGAACATCGTGCTGAACTACGCCATCGAGAACGGCCAGTACGACACGATCCTCGAGCGCTGGGGCCTCGAGTCCGAAAGCATCGAGAAGAGCGAGGTCAACCCCGCCGGCCTTCCGCGCGGTTGAGCTGTCGGACCGGAACGGCGAACGGCCCCTCTCCCACGGGAGAGGGGCCGTTCGCATGGATCGCCGACCACGCTCGCTGAGGGCTGAGCGGCACGACCGACCGAAGCCCGTCGAGTGCCACGTCCGCTGGTGCGCTTCGACCGCGGACTTCGTCCGGGCCTCAGCGAGCGGGTGCTGCGGGACGCGTCACTCCAGGCGACGCTCCTCATCGGCCTCGAGGCGGGCCTTCTCGGCGTCGCGTCGCTCCTGCTCTTTCTGGATGCGCTCTTCCTCAGGCGTCTTGTCCGTCATGAGAACTCCGTTCTGCTCGGTGACAGGAGGCTACTCTCCGCGGTCCCCGCTGGTCGACCTCGCTGCGCGCGGTCGCTACGCGATCAGCGGGTGGGCATCAGCGGGTGAGCTCTCGGGCGAAGCAGAGCGACATCGGCAGAGAGTCGTAGGGCGCATAGACGGGGATCGGCGTGTAGCCGAGCCACTCGTAGAGGCGCACGGCCTCGGGCTGGCGGTCGCCGGTCTGCAGGATGAGCCGCGTCGCGCCCTCCGCGATGGCTGCCGCCTCCACGGCCTCGATCAGCGACGTCGAGATGCCGTGTCCGCGGTGGCTGGGCAGGGTGACGACGCGCTTCAGCTCCCACTCCTCGCCGAGGCGGCGCAGGGCTGCGTGGCCGACGGCGTCACCGTCGACGACGGCCAGGTAGGTCGCACGGATGTCGGCCGGGTTCAGCGTCAGCGCCTTCCGCGCCTCCTCGGTGGCGGCCTCATCCCAGTCGTCCCACGCCGAGGCGTAGCGCTCGCTCATCTCCTCGTCCATGGCGGTGCGCAGCGCCACGGCGCGCGGGTCGTCCCAGACCACGGACTCGATCGTGAGCGACGGGGTCTCCGCCATGGTGTTCTCCTTCGGTGATCCTGGCTGTGCGCCAGTTCGCGTGGTTCTGCGCCTCTTCGGGTGGCGCAGAGCCCCGCGAGATGGCGCGGGGCGTGCATGCGGGTCGGCGGCGGTCACGCTCCGCCGGGTGAGAAGCGCCCCAGCGAGAATACTCCCGGGGCGGGTCGTCCGATGGTGAGGTCGGCGAGCACCCGGCCGATCGACGGCGTGAACTTGAACCCGTGGCCCGAGAACCCGGCGCCGACGGTGACGGGGCCGACGGAGTCGAGGATGAAGGTCGAGTCGGGCGTGGTCGTATAGGTGCAACTGATCTCGACGGCGGCATCCGCGTCAGCCCCCGGCAGCCACTCCCGCGCGTAGCGGCGCAGGGCCGCCAGCTGAACCGGCTCGGAGGTGAAGTCGCGCGCATCGGGGTCGACGATGGGACCGACGCCGTGCCAGCCGGCCTTGATGCCCTCGCCCGGCGTGTGCATGCCGTAGACGCCCGAGTACCACCAGGAGTCATCCGGGCCGGGCCGATGGTTGAAGCCCGGCCACTCGAAGGAGGTGTCGAGCACGGCGAAGTGCGCCGGCTGCTCCTGCGTGACCACGAGCGGCGGGAGGTCGACGATGCCGCCCACGATCTTCTGCGTCCACGCACCGGCTGTGACGACGGCGTGGCGGGCGGTGATTGTCTCCGTCTCCGTCGTGACACGTACCCGGTGCTCGCCGAGCACCTCGATGCCGAGCACTCGGGTGTCGTGCCGCACCTCGGCACCGCGGGCGCGTGCAGCCTGTTGCAACGCCGTGACCGAGGCATCGGCGTTCAGCCGGCCTGCCGTGGGCGTGTGCAGCACGCGGGTCTCGAAGCGCAGGCCCGGCCAGCGGGCCGAGGCCTCCGACGCCGGCAGGAACTCGCTCGGGATGCCGACGGTCTCGAGTGCGAGCTGAATGAGGTCGATGTCGGGGTAGTCGCCGTGGTTGACGATTCCGACCTGCGCGAGGAGGGAGGCATCCGTCTCGTCCTCGAGTTCGCGCCAGAGGCGCAGCGACTCGACCAGGAGCGACAGGTGCACCGGATCGCCGTAGCTCACGTTGAAGTTGCGCGATGCCCCGTGCGATGCGCCATTGCGATGCCCCGGGGAGAAGCGCTCGAGGAGCGTGACCCGCGTGCCGCGACAGGCGAGCTGCCAGGCGGTCGCCGAGCCCATGGCCCCGCCGCCGATGACGACGACGTCGGTGTCGGTTCCGGATGCCGTCACGAGGCGGCTCCGACGGGGATGGTGAACGCCAGCAACTGGATCGTGCGGCCGCCCTCGGTGATGGTGCCCTCCCGCTCCGGCAGCCGGCCGAATCCGAGTTTCTCGTAGAGCCTGTGGGCGCCCACCATCTGCTGGCCGCTGTTCATGACGACGTGGTCGAGGCCTCTGAGGCGTGCGAGCTCGATGACGTGACGCGTCAGCAGGGCGCCGATGCCGCGCCCGCGTGCCGGTGGATCGACGGCGAGCAGCCTGAAGTCGAGTTCGCCGTGGCGGGCGAGCGGGGAGATGCTGTGGCCGGGTCGCGGCGTCGCGACGGCACCGAGCAGCGTGCCCGTCGTTGTGTCGACGGCCACCCACACCTGGTGCTCCGCGGCTCGCTCGGCGATCTGACGGATCGACGTGCGGTAGGTCTCGGTGATGTCGTACTCGCTCGTGTACGCGCGCTCGGAGAGGTCGGCGGCGGCCTCGTACTCGTCGGGGCGCACCAGTCTCACCAGCACGTCATCGCGATCGCGCAGCGGCTTGACGAACTCGACGTGCTGGATGGGCGATCCGTCCGGCTCGGCCGACCGGTTCGGGATCAGCTCGTAGCCGAGTGATCGGTAGAGATCCTGCGACACGACATTGCGGGTTCCGGTGTCGAGAACAACGGATGCCGCACCCCAGCCGAGGGCGACCTCCTCGGCTGCGAGGGCCAGCGCGCGACCGAGGCCGAGCCCGCGTGCAGCGGCCACGACGCCGAGCAGGCGCAGTTCGGCCTCGTCGCCGACGGCCAGACGCGACTGCGGTGTTCCCGCCCGCAGGAGGGTGGCGGTTCCGACGATGGCGCCGTCGGAGGCCACAGCCACGAGGACGGCTCCCGACGCGGCCCGCGCTGCGACGTCGTTCACGAGTTCCCTCCGCTCGGAGGAGACCGGGAGGTGCCCGTACGGTCCGTCGGCGAAGGCGCGCTCGGTCACCCTCCCGACCTCGTCGTACTCGTCGGGACGTGCGGGGCGGATCTCGATGGGGCTGGTCACTCGCGGGCGATCCTTTCTCTCTACCTTCGATTGTGCTGACTCGACGGTGAGAGCGAGCTGTGTTACCCGCGGTGTCGACGCATGACGCGACCGTGACGCCGCGCGTTGCTGCGGCATCCGTCGCTCCGTTAGCTTCGCACGATGCCGAGCCGGACCAGCCGGCGAGAAGGGAGCCGTGCTGCCGTGGATGATCCCGTGCGCATCGTCATCGTGGGGGCCGGCCCGCGCGCCGTCATGCTCCTCGAGCGGCTGGCCGCGAACCGGGGCGAGGGATCGGCCGGCGACGGTGAGGGTGACGGCGACGCGACGCCCCTGCACGTCACCCTGGTCGACCCGCATCCGCCGGGAGCCGGTCGCATCTGGCGCCATGACCAGTCACCCCTGCTCAAGCTCAACTCGATGGCGAAGGACGTGACGGTCTTCACCGACGAGTCCTGTCGCATCGCCGGGCGTGTGTCTCCGGGGCCGTCACTGATCGAGTGGGCCGAGGAGGTGCGCTCGGGACTCCGACCGGAGGTCACGGTGACGGATGCCGCGGTGCAGGCCGAGATCGCCGCGCTGCAGGGCGGGAGCTTCCCGACCAGGCGTCTCAACAGCGCCTACCTGGGCTGGTTCCACGACTCGATCGTGCGCGATGCCCCCGACTCCCTGGCCATCACCGTGCTCACGGCCACAGTGCTGTCGGTGACGGATGCCGCCAGCCATGCCCACGCCCCCACCCATCGCGTCGAGCTCGACACCGGGGAGACCCTCGACGCCGACATCGTGGTCTACGCCGTCGGCCACAACGCCCGGGAGCAGGGCGAGCGGGAGCGGCGGTTGCTGGACTTCGCCGACCGCAACGGCTTCACCTACGTCGGCCCCGACTTCACCGCCGATGCCGACCTCAGCGGCATCCGCGCCGGCCGGGACGTGATCGTACGCGGCATGGGCCTCGCCGCCACCGACCTCGTGGTGCTGCTGTTCGAGGGGCGCGGCGGCTCGTTCTCGCGCGGCGTCGATGGACGCCTCGTCTACCGGCCGTCGGGCCTGGAGCCGATCGCGCACCTCGGCTCCCGGCGCGGAGTGCCGTATCGCTCGAAGATCACGTCGACGCTGCAGGGCGATGCGCCGCGCCTGGAGGTGCTGACGCCCGAGCGCATCGCCGCGCTGGGCGCCGCATCCGGCAGCCTCGACTTCGAGCGTGACGTCTGGCCTCTCGTCGCGACCGAGCAGGTGCTCGGCTACTACCGCGAGCTGTTCACCGGGCATCCCGATCGGGTCGATGCCGACTGGGCCGAGCTCAGTGGCAGCATCCGGCGCCTGCCGTGGAACTCGGCCGAGCTGCTCGACGTCATCGCGCAGGCGGTTCCGGATGCCGCAGACCGCTTCGATCTGGTGAGTTTCGACCGGCCGCTCGCCACCGAGAGCTTCGCCTCGTCGGCCGAGCTGCAGGAGCGCCTGCGTGCGCACATCGCCGGCGACCTCGCCTCACGCACCGAGCAGCGACACAGTGCGACGCAGGGACTCTTCCTCGCCACCCTCTACGCGTTCATGGCCGTCGCCGAGATCCCGCGCGATGCCTGGAACGAGCGGTCGCGTACCGAGACGCTGCCGCGCGACTGGCACCACTACTTCTCCTATGTGGCCAGCGGTCCGCCCGGGCATCGGCTCGAGGAGCTGCTCGCACTCGCCGAGGCAGGACTCGTGCGGTTCCTCGGGCCCGACGTGAGGGTGCGGACCGAGGAGGGCATCGGCTTCGTCGCCGACAGCCCGAGCACGCCCGGAGCGGTGACGGCCGCCGCCCTCGTCGACGCCTGGCTGCCCGAGTCGCACGCGGCGGCGAGCGTCAACCCCGTGCTCCGCGAACTGGTGGCCCGCGGTGCAGGAGCGGAGCGCATCACGGTCCACCCCGAACACGCGAGGCTCGTCGATGACCTCGGCCGGGAGCATCCGTCGGTCTTCGCCATCGGCAGCTTCACAGCGGCCCCGGAGTCCGGCGCATTCACACGGCCCGGGATCAACGCACTGCCATTCCGCCAGAACGACTCGCTGGCGCTGGCGCTTCTCGCCCAGGCGGCTCGAGTGCGCGACGAGCGGGCACTCGAGCCGGCCTGAGCGAGCGCCCGGCCCCAGCGGACCGGGCGCCTAGGCCCCGACCAACTCCGCCCGCGTTGCCTCGACGACGGATGCGGCATCCTGCTGCCCGGCACCCGCCACCGACGGCCTCTCGGCGTAGGGATCGCCCGCGCCCCACAGGGTCGTCGGGAACTCGCGTCGAGCCGTCGGAACGACCTCGGCGGCGAAGCGCTCGAGCAGATCGTGCTGCTGCTCGGTCGGCAACGTCGTCGGGAGGCTCACCGACTGCAGGTCGTGGCCGAACGCCTGATGGAAGCGGCCGATCTTGTCGATGACCTGCTGAGGACTGCCGACGAGCGCCGGCCCCTCGGCGATGGCGTGGTCGATGTCGCGGAACGGCGTGTTGTTGCCCGGCACGTTGGTGGCCGCCACGAGTGCCTCGTAGACCGGACCGTAGAGATCGCGAGCCTGCTGGGTCGTGTCGGCGATGAACAGCGAGCCGGAGCCCGCTCCGATGTAGGAGTAGCGCAGGTCGTGCCCGTGGCGGGCGTACTCGTCGCGGTAGTGCTGCACCAGCACCGCGTAGTTGCGGAGCGGCTGGATGGCGTTCGCCGTGAACAGCGGATCACCCCAGCGTGCGGCCAATGCCGCCGAGGCCAGCGTCGTGGCCGAGCCGTGCCACACACGCGGGGCGCCAGCGAACGGACGCGGCAGCGTCGTCGTTCCCGGCTGCGAGCGGGTGTACGCCGTGGCGTCCCAGTCGACGTCGGTCTCCCGCCAGAGCCGGCGGAGCAGCGCGTACTTGTCGGCGAGCAGCTCCCACTGGTCGTCGATCTCGAGGCCGAACAGCGGGAACTGCTGCACCTCGTTTCCCTTGCCGATCGTGATCTCCAGGCGTCCGCGCGAGAGCTGGTCGATGGTGGCGTAGTCCTCGGCGACGCGCACGGGGTCGAGCACCGACAGCACCGTGACTCCGGTCTGCAGGCGGATGCTGCTGGTCACGGCCGCGATCGCCCCGAGCACCACCGAGGGCGACGATGAGAGGAATCGGCCGGCGTGGCGCTCGCCGACGGAGAAGGCGTCGATGCCGAGCCTTTCGGCGCGACGGGCGAGCTCCACGGTCTGGGTGAGCCGTTCGGCCGGGCTCACCTGACGCCCGGTGATCGGGTCGGGGTGGTAGGGGATGATGTCGAGGATCTGGAATCGCATGGTCGTCGGTTCCGGCCTCAGCCGCGCTCGAGCGGGGTCTTCTCGCCGGCCTCGATGCCGATGGGCAGGCGGTTGCCCGCAGGGGGCAGCGGGCAGGTGGCGAAGTCGGTGTAGGCGCACGGCAGGTTGGTGGCCCGGTTGAAGTCGAGCACGACGGTGCCGTCGGCATCCGGAGCCTCGATGGCGATGGAGCGGTTGGCGGCGTAGGTCGTGATGCCGCTCGTCGCGTCGGTGAACAGGGCGAACAGGCTGCCGGGGGCGTGGCCGTTGAAGGCGATGAGCCTGAAGGTCTCGCCGCGCAGCTCGAACTCCACCTCTCCCGGAGCCTCGTACACGTGCTGCAGCCCCTCGACGGCAGCGCCGACGGTCACGGCCCGGGGCACGTCGTACGCGACGAAACGGCCACGGGCCAGCCAGCGCGGGTTCGGCAGGTATGTCGGGGTGCCGCTGTAGGCGGTGCGCAGCGGATGGGTCGGGTTGCGCGGACGCACGATGTCGTTGCCGCCGCGGCGGGCCACCTCGATGGCGATGTCGCCCCAGATCACGGTGACGCCGCCGCGCTCGGGGATCGGACCGAAGGCGTGGCGCCCGGTGAGTTCGGAGCCGTCGAGCTGGAGCGACTCGCCCTCGGCCAGGTCGACGACGGGGCCGTTCTCGCCTGTCGACCAGGTGCCGGGGGCGTCGGGAATGCTCTGGGGCGACTCGCCCAACCAGTGCAGACCCGACACGGCGAGGAATCCGTGAGCGTCGGCGCGCTGGTCCTCGTGGTGGGAGTGCCACTGTTCCCACTCGCGCGCGAACGCGGCGCGGTCGAGAGGGGCCGTGGGCCGGAGAGTCTGAGTCGTGGCGTTGGTCATGATCGGATGCTAGGCACCACGGCGCCCGGCGTCCTCGCCTGTGACAGCACGTGTCGGGCCACCGTCATGGTGCGCAATACAGTGGCGGATTCAGGCGGCGTGGGCGATGAAGGCGGTGAGCGCGTCGGCATCGCGGGAGACGCGCTCGAAGGCCGCGATGGCCGCGGCCTCGTCGAGCTCGCCGTCGTCGATCGCCGTCGAGATGATGAAGGTGCAGAGCCTGATGCGGGCGGATGCCGGCAGGTCGTGCCGGG
This sequence comes from Leifsonia sp. Leaf325, assembly GCA_001423545.1. GTDB lineage: Bacteria > Actinomycetota > Actinomycetes > Actinomycetales > Microbacteriaceae > Orlajensenia. Next base: position 661,135 of record LMOK01000003.1, on the reverse strand, counting down.
CGATCTCATCGATGCGCGTGTGCAGGTCGAGCCTGCGGCGGATGAGCTCCTGGGTCCAGCGACGTTGTCCCGGGGATGTGGTCATGATCGTCTACCTTCCTGCTGCATGGTTGCGGTTGTTCCGCGTGCAGCAAGGGTGGGCGTGAGCATCCGATGGTGGCCAGGACTGTGACGCGCTGTGTCGGGCCGTCGTAACCGGGCGCAATGCCCGGGGCCGCACGGCGACCCGGTGCGGCCGGTGGCGGCCGGTCGCCGGGCTGCTCAGCCGACGTCGCGGGCCTGGGCGCGGGCCGGCTGAGGCTCGGGCAGCCCGAGGTTCTCGCGGAGCGTCGCCCCTTCGGCGTACTCGGTGCGGTACACGCCGCGCTCCTGGAGCAGCGGGATGACGCGATCGACGAACTCGTCGAGGCCGTAGGGGTTCGTCGTCGGCACGATGACGAAACCGTCGCTGGCCCGGTTCTGCACGAAGCGGTCGATCTCGGAGGCGATGTGATCGGGCGTGCCGACGAAGCTCTGCCGACCCGTCGTGCGGATGACCAGCTCGCGGATGCTGAGACCCTCGGCCTCGGCCAACTCGCGCCACGAGGCGACGAGCGCGCCGACGTCGCGGGTGTGCCGGGCGCGTCCGCGCGAGATGCCGGGCCCGTCGAGGTCGGGCTCGACGTCGGGCAGCGGCCCGTCGGCGTCGTAGGAACCGAGGTCGCGACCCCACACCTGCTCGAGCGTGGAGATCGCGGTCTGGTGACTGACCTGGGCGAGAGTGGTCTCGCGCGCCTTCTCGGCGGCATCCGCGGCCGAGTCGCCGATGACGAAGGTGGCCCCGGGCAGGATCTTCAGCGAGTCCTCGGTACGGCCCCATCCGGCCAGGCGTCCCTTCACGTCGGAGTAGAAGGTGCGGCCGGCCTCGAAGGCGCTGTGCAGGGAGAAGATGACCTCGGCGTGACGGGCGGCGAAGTCGCGGCCGTCGGGGGAGTCGCCGGCCTGCACGATCACGGGGTAGCCCTGCGGGCTGCGCGGAACGCTGAACCGGCCCGTCACGTCGAACTGCGCTCCCTGGTGGCTGACCGTGTCGATGGCGTCGTCGGCGAGGAAACGCCCGGTGGCGGCATCCGCCACCACGGCGTCCTCGCTCCAGCTGTCCCAGAACTCCTTGGCCAGGCTCACGAACTCGGCGGCGCGGGTGTAGCGGTCGCCGTGATCGAGGAAGCCGCCCCGGCGGAAGTTCGCTCCGTGGAAGGCGTCGGATGACGTCACCACGTTCCACCCGGCACGACCGTTCGAGAGGTGGTCGAGGGTGGCGAGCTGGCGGGTCAGTTCGGAGGGCTCGTTGAAGGTGGCACTGAGCGTGCCGACGAGTCCGATGTGCTCGGTGACGGCTGCCACGGCCGCGAGGATGGCCAGGGTGTTCGGTCGTCCCACGACGTCGAGGTCGTGGATGAGTCCGCGGTGCTCGCGCAGTCTCAGGCCCTCGGCGAGGAAGAGGTAGTCGAAGCGGCCGCGCTCGGCATTGCGGGCGAAGTGCTCGAACGAGGAGAAGTCGACCTGGCTGAGCGAGCTCGGGTCGCTCCAGATGGTGGTGTTGTTCACGCCCGGGAAGTGGGCGGCCAGGTGCACCTGTCGAGGCGTCGTGGTCATGCTGCGGTCTCCTCGGTGCTGGTCTCGGGGGTGCTGGTCTCGGGGGTGCTGGTGGCGGGAGTGCTGGTGGCGGGAGTGCCGGCGTAGCGGTTCTCGGCACGGCCGAAGCCGAGGCGTTCGCGCAGGGTCCGGCCGTCGGATGCCGATGCCACCTCGCGTTCGAGCCCGGGGAGCACCTTCTCGCTGATGGCGACGAGGTCGTGCGGCAGGCGGGCCGGGCGCAGCCTGTAGCCGTCGTAGCCGAGCGTCGTCCAGGCGTCGAGCTGATCGATGAGCCCGTCGGGCGTTCCGGCGAAGATCAGGGCGTCGGATGCGAGCGGTGCGCCGTTCCGCCCGTCGAGCCTGTCGAGGGCCGCGCGGGCCGCGGCCGGTGAGTCCTCGAGCAGCACGACGAGGTCGGCGTAGAGAGACAGGGGGCGGCCGACGCGGCCCACGCGCGCTTCGGCGTCGCGCACCTCGTCGCGGATGGACGCGGCGCCGGCGTCACTGTGCGGGGTGACGAAGACGATGTCGGCACTGGTCGCGGCCAGCTCGTACGGGATGCGCTGGTGCGCGAGCACAGTGACGAGGGGCTGGCCCTGCGGAGACCGCGGCGTGATCGAGGTGCCCTTCACGCTGAAGTACTCGCCCTCGAAGTCGGCGTAGTGCAGCTTGTCGCGGTCGATGAAGCGGCCGGTGGCGGCGTCGCGGATGATGGCGTCGTCCTCCCAGCTGTCCCAGAGGCGGCGCACCACCTCGATGGCCTCGCGGGCCTCGCCGAACAGGCTCTCCTGCAGGGCGATGCCCTCGGCAGTGTTCAACTGGTCGATGGTGAGCGGCGGGAAGGACCGTCGGCCGATGAGGGACGCATCCGTGGCACTGCCCGAGACCTGCGCCCGCCACCCGGCCCGGCCGAGGCTGGCGTAGTCGAGGGTCTGCACGGCCGTCGCCACGTGGAACGGCTCGGTGTGGGTCGTCGTGACGGTGGGGATGAGCCCGATGCGGCTGGTCAGAGGCGCGACGAAGGAGGCGATGAGCAGGGCGTCGAGACGGCCGCGCACCTGGTCGATGCGATCGTCGGGGCGGGCGAACGCCGCCGACTGCAGGCCGAGCGAGTCCTCGATGGTGACGAAGTCGACCCCTCCCTTCTCGGCTGTGCGCACGAGGTCGAGCCAGTACCGGGCCGTGAACAGCTCGCGAGGCCGGGCGTCGGATTCGCGCCAGGCCGCCGGATGCCAGCCGGCTCCATCGAGGGCGACGGCGATGGTTCTGGTCATGGCTCTCGGTGCTCCTTGTCGACGTGCCCGCTTCGTATCGCGTTGACCCAGCCTGAGAGCGGCGGCCGACAATGACAAACGCCGCCGTAACACGGCGAACGCTCCGGTCACAGGGCGTCACGCTGGCGTGGATGCGAGACGGCCGTCGGCTTGACTGAGGGCATGAGCGAGTATTTCGAGAGCACCGACCGCCAGTACACCAAGGTCTACAAGGAGCACACGCCCGACATCCTCGCGGCCTTCGCCACGTTCGACGAGGCCGTGTTCGCCCGGGAGGGTCGCGCCATCCCGCTGAAGTACCGCGAGCTGATCGCCCTCGCCGTCTCGATCACCACGCAGTGCGTGTACTGCATCGACGGTCACAGCAAGAACGCCGTGAAGGCCGGCGCCGATGAGGCCGAGCTGGCCGAGGCCGCCTGGGTCGCCACGGCGATCAGGGCGGGCGGCGGCTACACCCACGGCCGGCTGGCGTTCAAGCTCTCGGGCGCTCACGAGCACTGAGTGGCGCCCGACCCGCTTCAGGCGGTCGCTTCGCTCGGCCCTCAGCGACCGCGGTGTCGACGTGCCCGCTCGATGAGGACCGGCCGAAGGCCGCGTTCGAAGCGCCTCGAGCCGGAATCCTCAGTACAGGTCGGGGCTCGGGGTCGAGGCCTGACGGATGGAGACATCCGCGTGGCGGTCGAAGCGGTAGCCGACGCCGCGCACCGTGCGCACGATGTCCTCGTATGCGCCGAGCTTGGCGCGCAGCCGCCGCACGTGCACGTCGATGGTGCGCTCGTTCGGCACCTCGTCGTCGCCCGCGGCGTCCCACAGCGAGGAGATGAGCTCGGCGCGCTCGATGGTGCGGCCCTCGCGCAGCACCAGGTACTGCAGCAGCTCGAACTCCTTGTAGGTGAGGCCGGCCGACTCGCCATCGAGCAGCACGCGCTTGCGTGAGATGTCGACGATCACGCCGGCGGGGTGGCGGTCGGCGGCATCCGGAGTCTGACGGTGCTTGGCGAGGGCCGACGGGTCCTGCAGGGCGAGGCGCACGACGTCGACGTCGCGTCCGCCTGCGCCCTGCGGAGCGAGGGCGACGGCGGCGTACGTCTCGGAGCCCGGGGCGACCTCGGCGGCCAGCGCCTTCAGCGCCTCGACGACTCGGTGGAGCGTGGTTCCGGATGCGGCTGCCTTGGCCTCGTCGAAACCGACGTAGAGCACGAAGCCGCGGGCCTCGGTTCCGTCAGGCACGGCACGGACGCGCGGCGGCAGCGTCGGGGCCTCGGCGGCGAGATCGGTGAGCGAGTCGGGAGAGGTGTACTGGGCGATCGACATGAGAAGTCCTTCAGAGAAGATGGTGCTGCGATGAACCTGTCGCGGAGAAGGGGCGACGAGAGGGTTCGGTGAATGGCGGCCGGAAGGCCTCGGGAGTCCGCTACGGGGACTCGGCGGTCGGAGCTGACGTCAGCTGCACATTCGACAACACATGCGCGCACGGCCGGGCATCATCATGCCGGCATGCCTCTGGGCCTCGGGCGAGGTCAGGGGGTGTGCGTTGTTCGTCATGGTGGTCAGTAAAACCAGTGTGACGAGTTGTGTCAATTCAGTGTCGTCGTGTGACCGGATCGCGGCCGCATCAGGTGCATCGAAGGGTGGACGGCGCGGCAGCATCCGTCATCAACAGACTTTCGGGCAAAGAAAAACCGATGAAAACAAGTTTCATCGGATTTTCTTGATCGGATGCCGCGACGGCGTGTCGTCGGCCGAAGAATATTCGCGCCTACACGAGTCCGTAGAGTCGGTCGCCCGCGTCGCCCAGTCCGGGGACGATGTAGCCGTGCTCGTTGAGGTGGTCGTCGACGGCGCCGAGGACGATCGTGACGTCGTGACCCTCGAAGGCCTTCTCGACGGCGGCGAGGCCTTCCGGAGCGGCCAGGATGCAGATCGCGGTGACGTCCTGCGCCCCGCGGTCGAACAGGAACTGGATCGCCGCGGCGAGTGAGCCGCCTGTGGCGAGCATCGGGTCGAGCACGAAGCACTGACGCGCGGAGAGGTCATCGGGCAGGCGCTCGGCATAGGTGGTGGGTTCGAGGGTGACCTCGTTGCGCGCCATGCCGAGGAAGCCGACCTCGGCGGTGGGGAGCAGCTTCACCATGCCCTCGAGCATGCCGAGGCCGGCGCGCAGGATGGGCACGACGAGCGGACGGGGCTCGCTGATGCGCACGCCGGTGGTCTCGGCCACGGGCGTCTGGATGGTGTGCGGCTCGACGCGTACGTCGCGGGTGGCCTCGTATGCCAGCAGGGTCATGAGCTCGTCGACGAGCGAGCGGAACACCGGCGAAGGGGTGTCCTTGTCGCGGAGAACCGTCAGCTTGTGGGTGATGAGCGGGTGGTCGGCAACGTGGACTCGCATAGGCTCATCCTAGTTCGAGCAGGAGGTGGCGGCCCATGGGGTCTTCCGACGCGCACAGCGCGCAGATGCTGCTCGCACTCGACGAGGCCCGGGTGGCGCTGGCCGGCGGCGACGTTCCCGTCGGTGCGGTGGTGACGGATGCCTCGGGCCGGGTGATCGGCCGAGGCCGCAACGAGCGCGAACTCACCCACGACCCGACCGCTCACGCCGAGATCGTGGCGATTCGCGAGGCCGCTGCGGCACTCGGCGACTGGCACCTGGAGGGCTGCACCCTCACGGTGACGCTCGAGCCCTGCGTCATGTGCGCGGGGGCGATCCTGGCGGCACGCCTGCCCGTCGTCGTGTTCGGCGCCTGGGACGAGAAGGCCGGCGCCGCGGGCTCGCTGTACGACGTGCTGCGCGACCGCAGGCTCAACCACCGCGTCGAGGTCTTCGCCGGTGTGGGGGAGGCCGAGTGCTCGCGCATCCTGCTCGACTTCTTCGAGGGGAAGCGGCGGTAGGGACGGGCGCTCCGCTGGACCTAGCCGCTCGCTGCGAGCGGAGTCGTCAGAGAGCGGAGACGTGCTCGGAGCGTGCGCTTGCCTCAGCGACAGCCAGTCCGTCCAGGTACTCGCCCAGCAGCGCCCTCGACGCCCGCTGCATGTCGTCGGAGTAGCGCGCGCGATCTGCCCGCAGCCCGTCGGCCGTGAGTCCGTGGTCGGGCAGCTCTCCACCCCAGCGCTGCACCCAGTCCTCGTGCATCTCGGCCGTCACCTCGGGGTGGAACTGCACGGCGAGCAGCCACTCGTCGATCGCGAAGGCCTGGTTGGCGTACTGCCCCGATGTGGCGAGGGTCGTGATGCCCTCAGGCAGGTCGTAGGTGTCGCCGTGCCACTGCACGACGGGAACCCCACGGAAGTGGCGAACCGGGGATGAGTCTCCGGCATCCGTCGGCACGACCTCGAGATAGCCGACCTCGGTCGTCGGCCCCTTGTAGGCCGAGCCGCCGAGGGACTCGGCCAGCAGCTGGGCACCCAGGCAGACGCCGAAGATGGGGCGCTCGGCCGCGATGCGCTCGCGCAGCAGCGCGATCTCGGCATCGATGAACGGATGCAGAGCGCCCTCGTAGGCGCCCTCGTCTCCGCCGAGCACGACGACGAGGTCCGCGGCCGAGGGGTCGATGGCGCTGAGGTCGGTGCCCGGGGTGTCGACGATCTGCACCTCGTAGCCGTGCTCGACGAGCACGGGACCGAGGTTGCCGAGGCCGATGGCGGCGTCGTGCCGGAGGACCAGGGCCGAGCGGGTCGTGGGAGACGAGCCCTGCGCGGGGCCGGTCACTCCAGGCCCTTGAAGACGATGGCGTCGGTGGGAGGAGCCGGGTCGGAGCTGGCGTGGTAGACGTCGGGCTCGAGGTAGACCGTGCGTGCAGCGGGAACGGCCTCGCGGATGCGCTTCTCGATGGCGTCGATACCTGTGGCGACCTCGGCGAAACGCAGGTCGGCGTCGATGGCGATCTTCGCTCCCACGAGGATCTCGTCGGGGCCGAGGTAGAGCGTCTTCATGTGGATGATGCGGTCGGTCTCGTCGCCGGCCAGGATGGCGTCCTCGATGGCGGCGGTGTCGGCCAGGTTGGCGCCCTCGCCCACGAGCAGGCTCTTGGTCTCCATGCCGAGGATGACGGCCACGAGGATGAGGAGCGCGCCGATCGCGAGGGTACCGATGGCGTCCCAGACTCCGTTCCCCGTCAGAGCCGTGAGGCCGACGCCGATGAAGGCGAAGAAGAGTCCGGTGAGGGCCGCGACGTCTTCGAGCAGGACGACGGGGAGCTCGGGGGCCTTCGCGTGCCTGACGAACGCGACCCAGCTCTCCTTGCCCTTGTGCGGGAGGGATTCGCGCACGGCGGTGCGCAACGAGAACGACTCCAGGATCATCGCGATGACGAGCACGAGGATCGGCAGCCACCAGTTGTCGAGGGGGTGCGGATTCTGCAGCTTCTCGAAGCCCTCGTAGACGCTGAAGACGCCACCGACCGAGAACAGGATGATCGACACGACGAAGGCGTAGACGTAGCGCTCGCGGCCATAGCCGAAGGGGTGCGAGAGGTCGGCGCGCTTGCGGGCCTTGCGGCCCCCGAGCAGCAGCAGGAGCTGGTTGCCCGTGTCGGCGAGCGAGTGCACGCCCTCGGCGAGCATCGACGACGATCCCGAGAAGAACCAGGCGATGAACTTGGTGATCGCGATCCCCAGATTCGCGAGCAGTGCCGCGAGGATCGCCTTGTTGCCGCCGGATGCACTCATACCGCAATCCTAGGATGGTCGGGTGAGCACAGAACTCCCCTCGATCGCGTTCCTCGGCGCTGGTTCCCTGGCCCGGGCCATCATCAGCGGACTGCTTCAGCCGGAGGTGAGCGTGGCCGGCGGCATCCGTGCGACCAACCGTTCGGCGGAGAAGGCCGCAGAGCTCGACGCCCTCGACGGCGTCACCGCGACGGCCACCGAGACCGATGCCGACGCCAACCGCGCGGCCGTGCGTGGGGCCAAGCTCGTCGTCGTGGCGGTGAAGCCCGCGATGGTGCCCGACCTGCTGCGCGAGATCGCCGACGCGCTCGACCCCGGAACCGTCGTCGTGAGCGTCGCTGCCGGCGTGACGATCGCGACCTTCGAGTCGCTGCTGCCGGCATCAGTCTCCGTGATCCGCTCGATGCCCAACACCCCGGCCGTGGTGGGTCGGGCCGTGACCGGCGTCGCAGCCGGCACCCGCTCGAGCGACGAGGACCTCGCGCTCGCCGTGTCGCTCTTCGAGACGGTCGGTGAGGTGCTGGTGGTTCCCGAGGAGCAGATCGACGCTCTCTCGACCATCTCGGGCTCCGGACCCGCGTACGTCTTCTACCTCATCGAGCAGCTCACGGCGGCGGCGGTCGACAAGGGCTTCACGATCGAGCAGGCGCGCACCATGGTGGAGGGGACCTTCCGAGGGGCGAGCGAGCTGCTCGCCTCGTCGGACGTCGACCCCGCCGAGCTGCGTCGCCGGGTGACGAGCCCGAAGGGGACCACCGAGCGGGCGGTCGCCGTGCTCGAGGGCGCCGGGCTCAAGCAGACCTTCGATGAGGCGACGGATGCCGCCCTCGCCCGGGCGAGGGAGCTCGCCGCGGGCTAACCGCCGAGCGCCGCGAAGCGCTCGATGTCGGCCTCGGTGCCCGAGACGATGATGAGGTCGTGGTCGGAGACGACGGTCTGCTCGGTCGCATAGGTGAACGGCTTGCCGGGGCTCTTCACGCCCACGACGGTGATGCGGTACTTCGAGCGCACGCCGGAGTCCTGCAGGGACAGGCCGCGGATGGGCTTCGGCGGATACATCTTGACGAGGGCGAAATCGTCGTCGAACTCGATGAAGTCCAGCATCCGTCCGCTCACGAGGTGGGCCGTGCGCTCGCCGGCCTCGCGCTCGGGATAGATCACGTGGTTCGCGCCGATGCGCTCGAGGATCTTGCCGTGCGAGGTCGAGATGGCCTTCGCCCAGATCTGCGGGATCTTGAGGTCCACGAGGTTCGCCGTGATGAGCACCGATGCCTCGACGCTGGAACCGACGGCGCATACGGCGATGGAGAAGTCCTGGGCGCCGATCTGGCGCAGCGCGTCGATGGACTTCGCGTCGGCCTGCACGGCGTGGGTCACCCGCTCCGACCACTTCTGCACGAGCAGTTCGTTGTCGTCGACGGCGAGCACCTCGCGGCCGAGGCGGTCGAGCTGACCGGCCGTCGCCGCTCCGAACCGGCCGAGGCCGATCACGAGGACCGGAGCGTCGTGCTTGATGCGATCAACCAACGATGGGCCTCTCTTCAGGACGCTTGAACAGCTGTCGCGACTGGCTGGCGGCCAGGGCCGCAGCGAGAGTCACTGTACCAACGCGACCCATGAACATGGTCGCCGACAACACGTAGACACCGGCCGTCGGCAGGTCCTGCGTGAGGCCGGTCGACAGTCCGCAGGTGGCGAACGCCGAGATCACGTCGAACAGCACGATGTCGAGTGACGCCTTGGTGATGTGCAGCAGCAGGATGCTCGACACCGCCACGGTCGTCGCTCCCCAGAGCACGACGCTCACGGCGAGGCGCAGGATGTCGCGCGGGATGCGGCGACCGAAGGCCTCCATCGCGTCGCGTCCGCGGGCCTCGGCGAAGGCGGCCAGGAAGAGCACGGCGAGAGTCGTGACCTTGATGCCGCCGGCTGTCGACGCCGATCCGCCGCCGATGAACATGAGCATGTCGGCCACGAGCAGGCTCGACCCGTGCAGGTCGGCGATGTCGATGGTCGAGAACCCGCCCGACCTCGTCATCACAGACATGAAGAAGGACTGGAACACCGTGTCGAAGGCGTTCAGCCCCCCGAAGGTCTTCGGGTTGTCGAACTCCAGCCAGATGAAGAGCGCGGTGCCTGCGACGAGCAGCACGGCGAAGGTGAAGAGGGTGAGCTTCACGTGCACTGTCCACTTGCGGGGCGAGCGCCAGAGGCGCACCAGCGCGTAGATGACGGGGAAGCCGATGGCGCCCAGCACGACGCCGAACATGAGCCCGGCCAGGAAGATGTAGTCGTGCTCGAACGGGGCGATGCCCTCGGGATTCGGGATGAACCCGGTGTTCGTGAACGCCATGGCGGCGTAGTAGACGCTGTACCAGATCGCGTGTCCGAGGTCGTAGCCGGCGGCGAGAACCCGGGGGAACAGGACGAGGGCTGTGATGGCCTCGATGGCCAGGGCGCTGATGGCCACGGTGGCGAGCAGGCTTCCCACCTCGCCGAGACGCACGGCCTGACCCTCGTTCACCGGGCCGACGTGGATGCGCGACGGGTTGCTGTCGCTCGCCGCCATGAGGCGGGTGCGCAGGCTGATGCGGCGGGAGACCACGAGGCCGAGGATGGAGGCGAGCGTCAGCACGCCGACACCGCCGATGTTCACGCCGATGAAGATGATGGCGTTGCCGAAGCCCGACCAGTGCGTGGCCATGTCGACCGTCGACAGTCCGGTCACGCAGATGACGGACACGGCCGTGAAGAGGGCGTCGGCCAGGGGCGTCATCGACCTGCTCTGGCTCGCGATGGGCAGCGAGAGCATGAAGGTCCACAGCAGGATGAGCGCCGTGAAGATGAGGATCGCGAACCTGGCGGGGGAGTGCCTGGCGAGGAAGTCGACGCCGTCGCGAACGCGCCCGCCCCACGATCTCGACGGGGTGACGAAGCCGCGAGCCGCCAGACTGCGCTGCATCACGACCCCTCATTCCCTGCGAAGCTGATTGTTCCGACGGCGGTTCGAAATGTCATGGTACTCCCCGGTCGGACTGACTAACCTTGCACCATGGCGGACATCTTCGACGTTGTGGCGGATGCCACCAGACGCGACATCCTCGGCACCCTGCTCGCGCACCACACCGAGGGCTCGACGCGTCCGAGTGAGATCAGCGTCTCGGCCATCGTCGCCGAGCTGGGACTCAGCCAGCCGACGGTCTCGAAGCACCTCAAGGTGCTGCGCGAGGCCGGGCTCGTGAGCGTGCGCGAAGAGGGCCAGCACCGCTACTACCACCTGGTCTACGCGCCCCTCGAAGAGATCGAGGACTGGCTCATCCCGTTCCTCAGCGTCGACTTCGAGGCAGCCGTCGCCGAGGAGGCTGCCCTCGCCGAGGGCCTCAAGGAGGAGCAGAAGGCCTTCGCCGCCGCCATCGGCAAGGCGGTCGCCGATGCGTCGCACCAGGTCAGCAGTGCCGTGAAGGACGTCCGGCCCAAGTCCTGGCGCAAGTAGCTCTCCCCGTCGCACTGACGCCCTCGACGTCGGCACCCGCGAAGTGGTGGCGGATCAGCACTGGACGCCGCGCGCCCGGAGTTCTAGAGTCTCGTTAAACACTCCAGTCACAACGGTTCACTCGAGTGTGATAGCGACCAGGACGGTCCCGAGCGAAGGTCCACCATCATGACGAGCGATCTCTCAGACGTGCGTTTCCTCACCGTCGCCGAGGTGGCCGAGATGATGCGCGTCTCGAAGATGACCGTGTACCGGCTCGTCCATGCCGGCGAGCTGCCCGCCATCCGCTTCGGTCGCTCCTTCCGGGTGCCGGAATCGGCCGTCGCGGCCGCCGTCGAGAATCACGTCGCCGACACGGCCTGACCGTCTCGGGGTGCCCGTTGGCATCCTGTGGCTCCACGGAGCCGTTCCATCCGGTAGACTGGGCACTTCGTGTGGCCGAGCATCCGCCGGTCGCCCCCGATTCGTGTGAGGTTCGCGTGGGTTCTGTAATCAAGAAGCGTCGCAAGCGCATGGCGAAGAAGAAGCACCGCAAGCTGCTTCGCAAGACTCGCCACCAGCGTCGCAACAAGAAGTAGAGTCTTTCCGACTTCTACTTGCACGAGCGCTCGACCGTCATGGTCGGGCGCTTTCTGCATTCACGGCGGCGCCGGCCGGCGGCATCCGTCAGCTGTCTAGGCTGGATGCGTGACCACTCTCACCCTCATCGGCAAGCCCGGCTGCCACCTCTGCGACGACGCCCGTGCCGTCGTCACCACGGTGTTGACCGAGTTTCCGGATGCCGCCCTCGACGAACTCTCGATCCTGGATGACGAGGCCCTGCGCGACCGCTACGCCGAGGAGATCCCGGTGCTGCTCATCGACGGGGCGGTGCACACCTATTGGCGCGTCGACGCGGAGCGGCTGCGCGCTGCGCTCACGACGCCTGCCCGCTGAGGCCCGGCCCGTTCGCTGAGGCCCGGACGGAGTCCGCGGCCGAAACGCAGAAAGGGCGACCGGCGCCCGCGCGCCGATCGCCCTCTCAGGTGTTGCTGTCGCTTACGCGAGCGCCTTGGCCTTGAGGGCCTCGTACTCGGCGTCGGTGATGCTGCCTGCAGTGTGCAGGGCCTTCGCCTTGGCGATCTCGTCGGCGGCGCTGGAGCCGGCGACCTGCTTGATGTAGGCGTCGCTCGCCGCCTGCGCTGCCTTGACGTCCTTGAGCTGGCGCTCCGCCATGCCCTGACCGCGAGCGATCAGGTAGACGAGGGCCGTGAGGAACGGCACGAACAGCAGGAAGATGATCCAGACGGCCTTCCACCAGCCGCTGAGCTTGTGGTCGCGGAACAGGTCACCGATGATCGCGAAGAGCGCCATCAGGTAAGCGATGAACGCGAAGCTCCAGAAGAAGATCCAGATGATGTCCCAGAAGTTACCCCACATGAGGAGACCTTTCCCGTAAATGTTCAGGTGTTACCGGCGACCATCCCGGTGCCAGTAGTCGCCATCAATGTAGCGCAAGTGAAAAGAGTTCAGCATTCACCTCATGTACGCCGTGTCGCCCAGGTGTCGCTGATTGTGAGAGCTTCTCGCGTGTGAGAGTGTCGGAGGGGAGCGCACGCGAGCGCTCGTGAACGGGGAAATCAGTGTCTGGCGTACTTCCGGGGAGCGTTCTTCCCATTCCCGATCAGGTCTACACGGGCCCGATGGTCATGGATGCGAAGAAGATGGAGGAGAAGCTCCCGCCCATCGAGATGAAGCGGCCGCCGAAGAAGGCGCCGAACGTGCTTCTCGTGCTCCTCGACGATGTGGGCTTCGGCGCGTCCAGTGCTTTCGGAGGGCCGGTGCCGATGCCGACGGCCGAGCGCCTCGCGGGTGGAGGACTGCGCTACAGCCGCTTCCACACCACGGCGATCTGCTCGCCGACCCGCGCCGCCATGCTCTCGGGCCGCAACCACCACCAGGTGGGCATGGGCCAGATCACCGAGACCGCGACACCGTCGCCCGGATACCGCTCGACGCGCCCCAATTCCTGCGTGCCGCTCCCCGAGATCCTGAGGCAGTCCGGCTACAACACCGCCCAGTTCGGCAAGTGCCACGAGGTTCCCGTGTGGGAGAGCGGCCCGACCGGCCCCTTCGACCACTGGCCCGCGTTCAGCGGCTTCGAGAAGTTCTACGGCTTCATCGGCGGCGAGACCAACCAGTGGACGCCGGCTCTCATCGACGGCGTCGGCTTCATCGAGCCGCCCACCGACCCCGACTACCACCTGATGCCCGACCTCGCCGACAAGACGATCCAGTACATCAACCAGCAGAAGGCGCTCACGCCCGACAAGCCCTTCTTCATCTACTTCGCTCCGGGAGCCACCCACGCTCCGCACCACGTGCCGAAGGACTGGATCGACAGGCACAAGGGCAAGTACGACCAGGGCTGGGACAAGCTGCGCGAGGAGACCTTCGATCGCCAGAAGGCGCTCGGCGTCATTCCCGCTGACGCCGTACTCACCGAGAGGTCGGAAGGCATCCCGGCCTGGGACGAGACCGACGAGGCCATGCGCCCGATCCTCGCCCACCAGATGGAGGTGTACGGCGCATTCCTCGAGTACGCCGACCACCACACAGGCCGAGTCGTCGACGCCCTCGAGGGCCTCGGCATCCTGGATGACACGCTCATCCTCTACATCATCGGCGACAACGGCGCTTCCGCAGAGGGAGGGCTGAACGGAGCCTTCATGCTCTCCACGGCCGCCAACGGCGGTGCCGAGTACGAGACCACGGAGTTCTGGACCGAGAACCTCGACAAGATCGGCGGGCCCGAGGCCTACAACCACTACGCGGTGGGCTGGGCCCACGCCATGTGCACGCCGTACCAGTGGACCAAGCAGGTGGCCTCGCACTACGGCGGCACCCGCAACGGCACCATCCTGCACTGGCCGAGCAACATCGAGGCGCAGGGGGAGGTGCGCAACCAGTGGCACCATGTCATCGACATCGCGCCGACCATCCTCGACCTCGCCGGGCTCGCCCAGCCGCACACGGTGAACGGCGTGACCCAGGTGCCGATGCACGGCGTCTCCATGGCCTACTCCTTCGACGACGCCGATGCGGCCGAGAAGCACAACACCCAGTACTTCGAGATCATGGGCAACCGCGGCATCTACCACCGCGGCTGGACCGCGCAGACCCGCCACCGCACGCCGTGGGACGTCGTGAGCGCCGCGCCCGATTTCTCGGACGACGTGTGGGAGCTCTACGACACGACCGTGGACTGGACCCAGTCGAACAACCTCGCGAAGGAGAACCCGGCGAAGCTGGCCGAGCTGCAGCAGCTCTTCCTCATCGAGGCCACGCGCTACAACGTCATCCCGCTCGACGACCGCGCGGCCCAGCGCATGAACCCCGAGTTCGCCGGTCGCCCGACGATCGTGCAGGGTGACACCCTCCGCCTCTACGAGGGCATGACCCGCCTCAACGAGAACGTGGCGATCAACGTGAAGAACCGGTCGTGGTCGGTCACGGCCGAGATCGTGGTTCCAGACGACGGAGCGCTCGAGGGCGCCATCGTCGCTCAGGGAGGTCGCACCGGCGGCTGGTCGTTCTTCGCCGAGGACAGCAGGCTCGGCTTCCACTACAACTTCTGCGGCCTGCTCCGTTCGACGGCGCTGACGGATGCCGCCATCGGGGCCGGGAAGCACCAGGTGCGCGCCGAGTTCGCCTACGACGGCGGCGGCATCGGCCGCGGCGGCACAGTCACGCTGTACATCGACGGGGAGGCATCCGGAACCCCGGCCACGGTCAAGCGCACCCACCCGATGTACTTCTCCTTCGACGAGGGACTCGACGTGGGGATCGACACGGGCATGCCGGCCTACGAGGGCTACACGACAGAGCAGGGGCGCTTCACCGGCAAGCTCGACTGGGCCGAGATCGAACTCGGCCTCGACGACCACAGCCACCTCATCGATCCCGAGGAGTGGCTGCAGGCGGCGATGCGCCACCAGTAGGGCCGACGGATGCGGTGCGCCCTTGTGAGGGAGCGCCGCATTCCATCATCACGTGCAACAGCGATCCGTAAGGGGAGACGACGAATGACCGCCAACGAGAAGATCCAGCGCAGCGCGCTGCCCATCCCGGATCTCGCCTATACGGGAACCGTCACCTACGACGCCACGGATCCGGACACGCACTACCCGCCGATCGAACGGCTGCTTCCTCCCGAGGGAGCGCCCAACGTTCTCGTCGTGCTCATCGACGACACCGGCTTCGGCGCGTCGAGCGCGTTCGGCGGCCCGGTGCAGACGCCGAACTTCGAGCGCGTCGCCGCCGCCGGCCTCAAGTACACGCGATTCCACACCACGGCGCTCTGCTCCCCGACGCGCGCCGCCCTGTTGTCCGGCCGCAACCATCACACCGTCGGAATGGGTGGCATCACCGAGATCGCCACGAGCGCTCCCGGCTACAACTCCCTCCGCCCGAACAGCTGTGCTCCGCTGGCCGAGACCCTGAAGCTCAACGGCTACAACACGGCCCAGTTCGGCAAGTGCCACGAAGTTCCGGTGTGGCAGGCGAGTGCCGTCGGGCCGTTCGACGGTTGGCCCAGCCCGGGCAACGGCTTCGAGCACTTCTACGGCTTCCTCGGCGGCGAGACCAACCAGTGGTATCCGGCCATCTATGAGAACACCTCTCCCGTCGAGCCCTGGGGCACGCCGGAAGAGGGGTACCACTTCATGGCAGACATGACCGAGAAGGCCATCGACTGGACCCGCCAGCAGAAGTCACTCGCCCCCGACAAGCCGTTCTTCACCTACTTCGCCCCGGGGGCGACCCACGCGCCGCACCACGTTCCGACGGAGTGGGCCGACAAGTACAAGGGGAAGTTCGACCAGGGCTGGGACGAGATCCGCAAGGAGACCTTCGCCCGCCAGCTCGAGCTCGGCGTCATCCCGGCCGACGCCGTGCTCACCGAGCGCAGCCCCGGCATCCCCGCGTGGGACGAGATGAGCGATGTGATCAAGCCGGCCCTCGCCCGTCAGATGGAGGTCTACGCCGGCTTCCTCGCCTACGCCGACCACTACGTCGGCAAGCTGCTCGACGCCTATGAGGAGCTCGGCATCCTCGACGACACCCTCGTCTACGTGATCATCGGCGACAACGGCGCCTCGGCCGAGGGATCGATGCACGGCACCACCAACGAGGGCTTCACGATCAACCACATGAACGACATCGAGAGCGAGGAGTACGTGGCCGCGCACATCGACGACATCGGCACCCCGAACTCCTACAACCACTACGCAGTGGGGTGGGCGCACGCGATGGACACCCCGTACCAGTGGACCAAGCAGGTCGCCTCCCACTGGGGCGGCACCCGCAACGGCACCATCGTGAGCTGGCCGAACGGGGGCGTGGAGCAGGGCGGCATCCGCAACCAGTTCAGTCATGTGATCGATGTGGCGCCGACAGTGCTCGCGGCGGCGGGTATCCCCGAGCCGTCGACGGTCAACGGGGTGACCCAGCGACCGTACGAGGGCACTCCGATGAACTACACCTTCGGGACCGATGCCGCAGACGCCGACGAGCAGCACACCACCCAGTACTTCGAGATGCTCGGCAACCGGGCCATCTTCCACAAGGGGTGGACGGCCGTCGCCAAGCACAAGGACCCGTGGCTGGCCTCCGGTCACGGCCTCGACGACGACGTGTGGGAGCTCTACAACGTCGACGAGGACTGGACGCAGTCCAACGACCTCGCAGCTCAGGAGCCGGCGAAGCTGGCGCACCTGCAGCAGCTGTTCCTGATCCAGGCGGCGCGCTTCAACGTGCTGCCGCTCGACATCCGCTCGGCCGAACGGATGAACCCCGACATCGCCGGTCGCCCGGCCCTCATCACCGCGACCACCCAGAAGCTCTACCGGGGCATGCGCAGGCTGAGCGAGAACTCGGCGATCAACATCAAGAACAAGTCGTTCACGGTGACGGCCAAGGTCGAGGTTCCCGAGGGCGGCGCGAACGGCGTGGTCATCGCCCAGGGTGGCGCCTACGGCGGGTGGTCCGTGTACGGCATCGACGGCAAGCTGGCGTTCGCGTACAACCTGCTGGGTATCCAGCTGGACATCGTGCGTTCCGACGTGCCCGTGCCGGCCGGTACCACCGAGCTCAAGGCGCACTTCGCCTACGACGGCGGTGGGGTGGCCAAGGGCGGCACAGTGTCGCTCTTCGCCGACGGCGACCAGATCGGCGAGGGTCGGGTGGAGAAGACGATCCCGTACCAGTTCACCTTCGACGAGACGACGGATGTCGGTGTCGACCTGGCCTCGCCGGTCTCGACCGACTACATGGCGACGGGCAACGAGTTCACCGGAACCCTCGACTGGGTGCGGATCGACCTCGGCGACGACGACCACTCCCACCTGATCGACGACGAGCACAGACTCGCCGTCGCCATGCTGAAGCAGTAGCCCGTGAGTGCCGCCCTGCCCTCCTGGCGCGACACCGCCACCCGTTCGACGATTCTCGACTTCGTCGAGCGGGTGACCGGTGACGGACCGGATGCCGTTCCCGTGGAGGAGCGCATCGCCGTCTTCGACAACGACGGCACCCTCTGGACCGAGAAGCCGATGCCCACGCAACTGCACTACCTCGTGCAGCGGTGGGCGGCCGCGGCGAAGGCGGACCCGTCGCTCGCGGAGAAGCAGCCGTACACGGCCGTCGCCACGGGCGACCTCTCGTGGCTCGGCGCGGCCGTCGACAAGCACTACGCCGGCGATGACTCGGACCTGCACGCCGTCGTCGGGGCGGTCATCGCGGCGACGGAGAACGAGAGCGTCGAGGACTATGCGGCATCCGTCGCCGAGTTCTACCGCGACGCCCTGCATCCGGTCCTGGAGCGCACCTACTCGGGCGTGGTCTACCAACCGATGGTCGAGCTTCTGGCCTACCTCGAGGCGAACGGTTTCACCTGCTACATCGTCTCCGGCGGCGATCGTGACTTCATGCGGCCGATGACCGTCGACAACTACGGAATCCCGCCGGAGCGCGTGATCGGATCGGCCGTCGGCCTGGTCTACGACGCTCAGACGAACGACGTGCGCTACGGCGCGAGCTTCGACTTCCTCGCCGATGGGCCGATCAAGCCCGTGCGCATCTGGACCCGCATCGGTCGCCGTCCCATCTTCGCCGCCGGCAACTCGAACGGCGATCTGCCGATGCTGCGCTACGCCAACGGCAGCGCCACCAGCCTCTCCCTGCTCGTGCACCACGACGACAGCGGTCGGGGCGACGCTCCCTACGACAAGGGTGCGGAGGATGCGCTGGCGGCCGCGGCCGATGCGGCATCCGGGATCACCGTCGTCAGTGTGAAGGACGACTGGTCGGTCGTGTTCCCGGATGCGGCAGAACCCGGGGCTGGCACGTGACGACAGCCCCCACCTCATCGCGGCGTCGGTGGTGGCTGCCGACCCTCGTCGACTACAAGGGGTCGTTCCTGCTGAACGATGTGATCGCCGGGCTCAGTGCCGGTGCGGTCGTCGTTCCGCAGGCCATGGCGTACGCGACCATCGCGAACCTGCCGGTGCAGGTGGGCCTGTACACCTGCATGGTGCCGATGCTCGTGTACGCGATGCTCGGCGGCTCGCGGGCGATGAGCGTGTCGACGACCTCGACCATCGCGACGCTCACAGCCACGACGCTGGTGGCCGCCGGCGTCGCCGTCGCCTCGGACGAGCCGTCACGCGACCTCATGACGCTCACGCTGATGGTGGGAGTGCTGCTGCTTCTTGCCCGCCTGTTCAAGCTGGGTTCCCTCGTGGAGGCGATCAACAAGCCGACGATCATCGGCATCCAGGTGGGAGTGGGTGCGACAGTAGCCGTCGGGCAGCTGCCCAAGCTCCTGGGGGAGACGTCGAACTACTCGGGTCACGGATTCATCCGCTCGCTGATCGGTGTGGCCGAGGCCCTGCCCGGGGCGAATCCGCCCACCATCGTGCTGTCGGCCGTCTCGATCGCGGTGCTGCTGGTGCTCAAGCGCTTCGCGCCGCGCGTCCCCGGCCCGCTCATCGTGGTGATCGGGGGCATCCTCCTGGTCGCCTTCACGAACGTGACCGATGCCGGCGTCGAACTCATCGCCGAAGTCCCCGCCGGTCTCCCGGCGCTCGTACTGCCGTCGTTCGAGAACGTCGGCGCCCTGCTCCCCGGGGCGCTCGCCATCGCCGTGATGGCGTTCCTCGAGTCCGCGGCGGTGGCCCGCGGCATCCGCCGGGCCGGAGAGACGCAGATCCGGAGCAACCAGGAGCTCCTCGCCACAGCCGTTGCGAGCGTCGCCGGGTCCTTCTTCCAGTCGATGCCCGCGGCCGGCGGCTTCTCGCAGAGCGCTGTGAACCAAGGCGCAGGGGCACGCTCGCAGGTGTCGGCGCTCGTGACGGTGGTGCTCGCCGTGGTCGTGGCGTTGTTCCTCGGTCCGGTACTCAGCCTGCTTCCGCAGGCCACCCTGGCGTCCATGGTGATCGTCGCCGTCATCGGCCTGATCGACGTCCGGGCGCTCGTCCGGCTGGCGCACATCAACCCGCGGGACTTCTGGATCGCGCTCTCGACGGCTGTCGTCGGACTTGTCGCCGGACTACTCGCGGCAGTGGCCGTCGGCGTCGTCGTGACACTGGCTGAAGTGCTGCACGCTCTCAACAAGGTGCGGGTCGCCGCGGCTGATCGTATCGGCGACGTGCTCGTCATCACCGTGGGCAACCCGATGTACACGGCCAACGTCCTCGAGACCGAGCTGGCAGTGCTCGATGCCGTCGATGCGGCCAGGCCGGTCGCATCCGTCGTGCTCGATGTCACACGTATGCGGGAGACCTCGGTGACAGTGCTCGACGCGCTCGAGGACCTCGACCGCGAGCTCGCCGAGACCGGCGTGCAGTTGCGGCTGGCCGGGGTGCCGGTGTCGGCGGCCGAGATCGCCGGGCGCACCGAGTGGTATCGCGGGGTACTCGCGTCGGGGCGCTCCTTCGCGACCGTCGAGGAGGCGGTCGCGGGCCCGCTGTCGTCGCCGCCGCCCGGCTCTTGACGGCGACGGCTTGGGTCGAGGCTCACCGCGCGCAGCGGAAGCCGATGTGCGTCGTCGCTGAGTCGTCGGCCTGCGGGGAGCGTGCGGCCGGACGATAGCGCAGGCAGTACTCGGGGGCGCAGAGGTGCGAGCCGCCCTTGAGGGCCCGGCGCGGGATACGGGATCCCGGCTCGGCGCTGGCGGCGGCGAGCAGGTTGGGACGAGCGCCGGCCTCGGCGAACTCCGAGCCCGGCACGATGTGGCGCTCGGTGTAGTAGTCGGTCGTCCACTCCCACACGTTGCCCGCGCAATCGACCAGGCCGTAGCCGTTGGGCGGGAAGGTGCCGACCGGCGATGTTCCGACCCACCCGTCCGCCCCGGTGTTGCGATAGGGGAAGGAGCCCTGCCAGTGGTTGCCGCCGAGATCGTCGGCGGCATCCGGAGCGTCACCCCAGGTGTAGAGCGCGCCGTCGAGCCCTCCGCGCGCCGCGAACTCCCACTCCGCTTCCGTGGGCAGGCGCTTGCCTGCCCAGGCTGCGTAGGTCGAGGCGTCCTCGAAGCTCACCTGCACGACGGGGTGGTCGAGTCTGTCGTCGATCGACGATTCCGGGCCGAACGGATGCCGCCAGCTCGCGCCGGCACCCCACGTCCACCACTGCCGCCAGTCGCGCAGGTCGACGGGACCGGGCGTCGGCTGGAAGACCAGGCCGCCGGGCACGAGGTCGGCCGGGTCGACGCCCGGGAAGTCGGCCGGGTCGAGCGGGCGTTCGGCCACGGTGACGTAGCCGGTCGCGTCGACGAAGGCAGCGAACTGCGCGTTGGTCACCGGATGCCGGTCGATCTCGAACGGCGCGACAGTGCGCTCGTGCACCGGGGACTCGTCGGGATAGAAGGTCGAGCCCATGGTGAAGGTGCCGCCCTGAAGCGGCACCATCTCGGTCGCATCCGTCACGGTTCGAGCCTATCGGCGTGCGCCACGCCATTTCGGGGGCCTCTGCGCGACATCAGCTGGCGCAGACCCCCGCGAAATGGCGTGGCGCACGCGGCGGCGCCTGTTGACGACCCGCTAGGGCAGCAGGCGCGTCGGACCGCGGAACAGGTACGTGGTCTCGCGGATCGACGACTCGCCCAGCATGAGCATCAGCACGCGCGCGAGGCCCATGCCGAATCCTCCGTGCGGAGGAACGCCGTAGCGGAAGAAGTCGAGGTAGAAGCCGAGCTCCTCCGGGTCGAGTCCCTTGTCCTTGGCCTGCTCCACGAGAACGTCGATGCGGTGCTCGCGCTGGGCGCCGGTCGAGATCTCGGTGCCGTTGTAGATGAGGTCGTACGAGTTGGTGATGGTCTCGTCGCCCTCACGGCGCATGTGGTAGAACGGCCGGATGCTCGAGGCGTAGTCGGTGAGGAACACGAAGTCGTGCCCGTACGTCTCCTTCACGTAGGCGGCGATCTGGCGCTCGCCCTCCGGGTCCATGTCGTCGTCGGCGCGCGGGATGACGTAGCCGCGGTCGGCCACGATCTGCTTCGCCTCGGCGAGCGGGATGCGGGGGAACGGAACGGCCGGCACCTCGATCTCGATGCCGAACAGCTCCTGGATCTCGGCGCCGTGCTTGGCCTTGACCGCGGTGAAACCGGCGACCATGAGCTCCTCGTGCAGCTTCATGACGTCGTCGTGCGACTCGATCCAGCTGACCTCGGCGTCGACGCTGGTGAACTCCGTCGCGTGGCGGCTCGTGAAGGACGGGTCGGCGCGGAACGCGGGGCCGACCTCGAACACCTTGCCGAAGCCGGCGGGCTGCGCCATCTGCTTGAAGAACTGCGGGCTCTGCGAGAGGTAGGCCTTGCCGTCGAAGTACTCCACCTCGAAGAGCTCGGCGCGGGACTCGGAGGCGCTGGCCATGAGCTTGGGGGTGTGGATCTCGACGAAGTCGTTCTCGACCCAGTAGCTGCGGAGGGCGTGCAGGAAGGTGGTCTGGATGCGGAAGATCAGCGCCTGCTTGGGCTGGCGCAGGTCGAGGAAGCGCCAGTCCATGCGCTTGTCGAGGCTGGAGTCCGCGGCGATGGGAGCTTCGGGGTTGGCGGCGGTGACGACGTCGAGGGTCGCGAGCTTCACCTCGAGGCCGCCGAGCTTGACGCGCTCGTCCTTCTTGAGCTCACCGGTCACGGTGATGAAGGAGCCGTGCGACAGGGCCGAGATCGCCTCGGTGGTGGCGAGACGGGCGGCGTCGCCCTCTGCGGCCTCCTCGGGGAGTTCGCGCAGCGCCGGGTTCACGATCTGCACGGCGCCGGACTCATCGCGGAGGATGACGAACTGCACCTTCTTCTGGTCGCGCACGGTGTCGACCCAGCCCGACACCGTCACGGGGCCGTCGGGGAGGGCGGAGAGGTTCTTCACGAGTACTCGAGTCACAAGGGGAAAGTCTACCGTCGGCGTGTCCCGCCCGCTGCGGACGGCGTCCGGCCCTCCACGGACGGACGGGACGGCCCCGCTCACGGCGAACTCGCGGTTTGGGCATCCGTAGACTGGAGGGCGTGGCAGCATCCCGAATCCACCTCGTCCGTCATGGAGAGGTGGAGAACCCCGAGCGCGTCCTCTATGGACGGCTCGAGGGCTACGGGCTCTCGGTGCTCGGGCAGCGCATGGCGCAGGCCGCGGCCGATGAGATCGCTGCATCCGGTCGCCCCGTCAGCGCCCTGTTCGCGTCTCCGCTGCAGCGCACGCAGGAGTCTGCGGCGCCCATCGCTCTCGCCCTCGACCTGACTCCCCGGCTCGACGAGCGGTTCATCGAGCCGGCGAACGACTTCGAGGGCATGCGCATGACCGGACCGGGCGGCGCACTCCGTCGCCCGCGCAACTGGGTGAAGCTGCGCAACCCGCTGAAGCCCAGCTGGGGAGAGCCGTTCGCGTCCATCGCCGC
Source organism: Leifsonia sp. Leaf325 (assembly GCA_001423545.1). Classification (GTDB taxonomy): domain Bacteria; phylum Actinomycetota; class Actinomycetes; order Actinomycetales; family Microbacteriaceae; genus Orlajensenia. The sequence continues at coordinate 638,158 of LMOK01000003.1, read as the reverse complement.
ACGCATGATGGCCGGCATCGTCGACGCGGATGCCTCAGTCGACGGCGGCGACGTCGTCATCGTGAGCCACCAGTTGCCCATCTGGATGGTCGCGCGCACGGTCGCCGGCGAGCGGCTGGCGCACGACCCCCGCAGGCGTCGCTGCGAGCTGTCCTCCATCACGAGCCTCGAGAGGCGCGACGGAGTCTACGTCGAGGTCGCCTACTCCGACCCGGCAGGTCCGCTGCACGCCGAGGCCACCGACGTGGGAGCCGTGTGATGCGCCGCCGTCCCACCGCGCGTCTGCGCACCTCCGTCGCCATCGGCATCGCCCTGGCGGCCGTCGTCTCGCTCGGCGCCTGCACGAGCGATCCCCTCGCCGACCAGTACCGCGAGGGCAGTGGCAAGAACTACGTGGCCGGCGACGGCACCGTCACCGAGATCGACGTCGAGGACCGCGGTGAGGCGATCGACTTCTCCGGAACCACGGAGAGCGGCGACGAGTTCGACTCCACCGAGCACGCCGGCGATGTGCTCGTGGTCAACTTCTGGTACGCCGGATGCGCTCCGTGCCGCGCCGAGGCCGCCGACCTCGAGTCGATCAACCAGGAGTTCGGCGACGACGGCGCGACCTTCATCGGTGTGAACGTGCGCGACCAGCCGGCGCAGGCCCAGGCCTTCGACGAGAAGTACGGCGTGACGTATCCGTCGATCATGGATCTCGAGTCCGGTGCCGTGCAGCTCGCCTTCGCGGGCAAGGTGCCCGCCAACGCGGTGCCCACCACGCTCGTGCTCGACAAGCAGGGCCGCGTGGCCGCGCGCATCCTCGGACAGCTGCAGAGCACCTCCATCCTCGAGACCCTCGTGCGCGACACCCTCGCCGAGAGCGACTGAGGTGGGCGGCGTCGGCGACATCGTGATGAGCGGCCAGCTCGTCGCGGCCATCCCCATCGCCCTCGCGGCCGGCCTCATCTCCTTCCTGTCGCCGTGCGTGCTTCCTCTGGTCCCGGGCTACCTCGGTTACATCGGCGGGTTCACGGATGCCTCGGCCGACGCCGGCGAGGAACGTCGGTACCGCCGCAGGCTGCTGCTCGGCGTCGCCCTCTTCGTGCTCGGCTTCACGCTGGTCTTCGTCGCCTACACGGTGACGATCGGCGCACTCGGGGTGTGGCTCAAGGTCTACTCCGACCTCATCATCCGCATCCTGGGCGTCGTCGTCATCATCATGGGCCTGGTCTTCATAGGTCAGTTCACCTTCCTGCAGCGCCAGCTGAAGCCCGTCTGGCGCCCGGCCACGGGCCTCGCCGGCGCTCCGCTGCTCGGCATCGTGTTCGGCATCGGCTGGACGCCCTGCATCGGCCCGACGCTCGCGGCGGTGCTCAGCCTCAGCCTCGACTCCGGCTCGGCCTGGCGCGGCGCCATCCTGGGCGTGGCGTACTGCATCGGCCTCGGCGTGCCCTTCCTTCTGGTGGCCCTCGGGCTCAGCTGGGTCACCGGGGCCGTGACATTCTTAAAACGGCATATTCGAACGATCAACATCATCGGAGGCGTGCTGCTCATCGCTGTGGGCGTCCTCATGGTGACAGGAGTCTGGACGGCGTGGATGAGCGATCTGCAGGCGGTGATGGCGGGCTTTGACCTCTTCCTCTGACGACACCGAGCGCAGCCTGAACGACGGGCCCCACGAAGACGGACGCGGCGGCGCCGAAGAACGGCTCCGCCGCCCCGACGACCACATCGACGCCGCGGCATCCGTCGACGCGTCGTCCGGCGACTCCGGATCCGGCGGAGGCTCCGGCCTCGGCGGAGAGATCACGCAGCCCAAGCTCGGGTTCGTCGGCTGGCTGCGCTGGTTCTGGCGGCAGCTCACGAGCATGCGCACGGCCCTGTTCCTGCTGCTCCTGCTCGCCGTGGCCGCCGTTCCCGGATCGCTGGTGCCGCAGCGCTCGAGCGACCCCAACGGCGTCACGCAGTACTTCCGAGACAACGCCGATCTGGCGCCGTTCCTCGACAAGCTGCAGGCCTTCGACGTCTACACCTCGGCGTGGTTCTCGTCGATCTACATCCTGCTGTTCATCTCGCTCATCGGCTGCGTGATCCCGCGCACCAAGCACCACTTCGACGCCCTGCGCGCGAAGCCCCCACGCACGCCGGTTCGCCTCGGCCGCCTCGCCGGCTACACCGAGCGTGACGGCGTCGGGTCGCTCGATGACGCCGCCGAGGCCGCCCGCGCCCAGCTGCGGTCGGCCGGCTATCGGGTCGCCGTCTTCGAGAAGCCCGGCGAGAAGAGCGTCTCCGCAGAGCGCGGATACCTGCGTGAGACGGGCAACCTGGTCTTCCACAGCGCTCTCGTCGGCATCCTCGTCACAGTCGGCTTCGGCGGTGGCTTCGGCTTCGCGGGCCAGCGGGTGCTCGTCGAGGGCCAGACCTTCGTCAACACCCTCGGGGCCTTCGACTCCTTCAATCCCGGCCGCTTCTTCGACCCGGACACCCTCGACCCGTACTCGCTGACGCTCACCGACATGGCCGTCACCTACGAGCAGCAGAACCAGAAGGCGTTCGGGCAGCCCATCGACTACACGGCGACGGTTCAGGTGACCGAGCAGGACGGCGCGTCCTCGGAGCAGACCATCAAGGTGAACGAGCCGCTGAACACCGGCGGCACCAACATCTACCTGCTCGGCAACGGCTACGCGCCGCAGATCACCGTGCGCGATCCCGATGGCACCGTCGTCTTCACGGATGCCATCCCGTTCCTCCCGCAGGACGCCCAGCTCACCTCCATCGGCGTCGTCAAGATCCCCGACGGCCTCGCAGAGCAGCTCGGCATGATCGGGCTGTTCTACCCGACGCAGGGTGCTCAGCAGCCGCCGTACTTCTCGAGCTATCCCGACCTCGAGTACCCGGTGCTCACGCTCCAGGTGTTCGAGGGCGACCTGGGCATCGACGCCGGCACTCCGACATCCGTCTTCACGCTCGACACCGACTCGATGACCGAGATCGCCGGAGGCAAGGCCGAAGCGAAGGCGCTGGAGCTCATGCCGGGGCAGACGCAGGAGCTTCCGAACGGCCTCGGCACGGTCACCTTCGAGGACGCGGCGAACCCGAGTGGTGACGCGGCCCCGCCCGTCACCGAGGAGAGCGACGCCGCCGGCACCGCGGGCACCGACTATTCGACGTCGGTGCTGCGCTTCGCCTCCCTCGACATCCACCACGACCCGACGCAGGGCTGGGTGCTGGTCTTCGCGTTGCTCGTGCTCGCCGGCCTCGTGACCAGCCTCTTCATCCCACGCCGCCGGGTGTGGGTGAAGGTGCACGACGTCGGTGGCGGTGCCCTGCGCCTCGAGTACGCCGGTCTCGCCCGAGGCGATGATCCCGGGCTGGATGCGGCCGTCGCTGCTGTGGCCGACAGGCACGCCGCCGGATTCGCTCCGGATGCCGCAGCCGTCGCCGAGGGGACCGAGGAGGCCGTGGCACCCCCGGAATCCCCGGACGCCAGGGCGTGAGAATGCCGTCAGAGATCGATACCGTGAAGCGTAGGGTTGAGCCGTGAACTTCGATGAGATGTCCGTCATAGCGCTGTACTCGGCGATGGCCGTGTATGCGATCGCCTTCATCGCCTATGCGATCGACCTGGCGAAGCGCTCGTCGTCGACCGACGAGGTCGCCGAGAGTGCGAGCGGCACTGCTGCGGCATCCGCGGGCCTGAACGTCACGACGGCTGGTGGCTACGGTTCGACGGCCACGATCACGTCCAGTGCCCCGGTGACGGGTGCCCCTCGCGGGTACGGACGCTCGGCCGCCCTGCGCGTCGGCGTCGCCCTCACCGTCGTCGCGTGGCTGCTGCACCTGGCGGCCGACATCCTGCGCGGGCTCGCGGCCGGCCGCGTTCCGTGGGCCAACATGTACGAGTTCGCCATGACCGGCACGCTCATCATCGTCGCCGTGTTCCTGGTGACGAACCTGTTCGTCGACGTGCGCTTCCTCGGCACCTTCGTGACCGGGCTCGTGCTCATCCTGCTGGGGCTCGCATCCGTCAACTTCTACGTGGCCGTCTCACCGCTGCCGCCGGCGCTGCAGTCGATCTGGCTCGTGATCCACGTGTTCGTCGCGGCGACCTCAGTCGGACTCTTCGCGCTCGGCTTCGGACTCTCCGTGGTGCAGTTGATGCAGTTCCGCCGCGAGAGCATCGCGGCCGGCGCCCAGGCGACGGGCCTGCGCCTGCTCGCCACGCTGCCGTCGTCGGTCAAGCTCGAGGCTCTGGCCTACCGCATCAACATCATCGGCTTCATCCTCTGGACCTTCACCCTCATGGCCGGCGCCATCTGGGCCGAGAAGGCCTGGGGACGCTACTGGGGCTGGGACACCAAGGAAGTCTGGACCTTCATCATCTGGGTCATCTACGCCGGCTACATCCACGCTCGGGCGACGCGCGGATGGCGCGGCTCGCGCTCCGCGTGGCTGGCGATCATCGGCTTCTCGGCCGTGCTGTTCAACTTCACCGTCGTGAACCTGTTCTTCAAGGGACTGCACGCGTACTCGGGGCTGTAGGGAGCGTCCCGGCACTCCCTCGCCGGTCGAGTAGCGCCCGACGAAGTCGGACGCGTATCGAGACCACTGCGGGCAGACGCCGCCGGGTCGGGAGCCCGAGACCGTCTCGCGATGGTCTCGATACGCGTGCTCGCTGCGCTCGCTCGCTACTCAACCAGCGTGCCCCCCTCCTTCGGGGTCGACAGCGCTTGCATGAAAGCTGCGCGCCTCCTCCCGCTCGCGCTGCCCTGCGGGCGGCCTCCCGCATGAGACCTCGCACATTTAACGTGTAAACGCTTGCACGCGCGGTGAGCGCGCTGCTACCGTCACACTCGACGCGCGGCACAGGGGTGTGCCGGCGAGAGCGGGAGTCGACGATGACGGTTCGGGTACAGACACGGCGCTGGTTCGCTGCGGGAACGATCGCGGCGCTGGCCGCATCCGCCCTGGTCATGGTCGGAGTGCAGCCCGCGCTGGCCGACGATCCGCGCACCTTCGCCCTGGTGGGTTCGCTGCAGTCCGAGCTGGGCTGCCCCGGAGACTGGGCCCCCGACTGCGCCGACACCGAACTGGCTCCGACCGACGTTCCCGGCGTCTACGCCGCAGACTTCACCCTCCCGGCCGGCAGTTACGAGTACAAGGTCGCCGTCGACGACTCGTGGGACGAGGCCTACGGCCTGAACGGCGGAGGAGACAACATCCCGCTGACGATCGCCGGGGAGACCGGCATCCGTTTCACCTTCGACGACACCACCCACAGAGTCGGCCTCGCACCCCTCGAGCTCGATGGCGCCTACAGCGATGCGGATGCCGACCTCATCGCAGACCCCGTGCGCCAGCCCGGCGCCGACAACGTCTTCTACTTCGTCATGACCGATCGCTTCGAGAACGGCGACGCCTCCAACGACACCGGCGGCCTGACCGGTGACAGCCTGGCCACCGGCTACGACCCCACGGCCAAGGGCTTCTACAACGGCGGCGACATCGCGGGCCTCCGCTCGCGCCTGGACTACATCGACCAACTCGGCACCACGGCCATCTGGCTCACGCCGAGCTTCAAGAACAAGCCCGTGCAGGGCACGGGCGCGAACGCCTCGGCCGGATACCACGGCTACTGGATCACCGACTTCACCCAGATCGACCCGCACCTCGGCACGAACGCCGAGCTCGAGGCCCTCATCGACGAGGCCCACGCGAAGGACATCAAGGTCTACTTCGACATCATCACCAACCACACCGCCGACGTGATCGCCTACGAGGGCGGCCAGACCTCGTACATCGACCAGGCGACGAGTCCGTACAAGGACGCCGACGGCGTCGCCTTCAACCCGGCCGACTACGCCGGAACCGAGGACTTCCCGACGCTCGACCCGGCCACGAGCTTCCCGTACGTGCCCACGATCGACCCGGCCGAGGCCGACGTGAAGGTTCCGGCCTGGCTCAACGACCCCACGATCTACCACAACCGCGGCGACTCGACGTGGGAGGGGGAGTCGGTGACGTTCGGCGACTTCTCGGGCCTCGACGACCTCATGACCGAGGATCCGAAGGTCGTCGACGGCTTCGTCGACGTCTACAACGACTGGGTCGACCTCGGCATCGACGGCTTCCGCATCGACACCGCCAAGCACGTGAACTTCGAGTTCTGGCAGAAGTGGTCGACCGCGGTCAAGGCCCACGCCGCCTCCATCGGCAACGACGACTTCTTCATGTTCGGCGAGGTGTACGACGCCGACCCGACGAAGCTCTCGCCCTACGTGCGCAACAGCGACATGAACTCGGTGCTCGACTTCACCTTCCAGTCGCAGGCCGTCGGATACGCATCCGGCAACTCGGCGAAGAGCCTGCAGAGCCTGTTCGCCGGCGACGACTACTACACGACGCCGCACAGCTCGGCGACGGCCCTGCCCACCTTCCTCGGCAACCACGACATGGGCCGGGTCGGCTACTTCCTCCAGAACACCGATGACTCCGTGCAGCGCGACTCGCTCGCCCACGACCTGATGTTCCTCACCCGCGGCCAGCCCGTCGTCTACTACGGCGACGAGCAGGGCTTCGCCGGCGCCGGTCAGGGCAACGACCAGAGCGCGCGCCAGACCCTGTTCCCCAGCCAGGTGACCGAGTACACCGGCCAGAACCTCATCACGGGTGAGCCCGTGGGCACGGGGGAGCACTTCGCGACGGATGGCGAGCTCTACACGCACATCGCCGAACTCTCCGCCCTGCGTCAGGCGCACCCCGCCCTCTCGAGCGGAGCCCAGATCGAGCGATACGTCGACAACGGGCCCGGCGTCTACGCGTTCTCCCGCGTCGACGCGAGCGAGAAGACCGAGTACCTCGTGGCCGTGAACAACTCCGCCGCCGAGAAGACGGTGTCGGTTCCGACGCTCACGAAGAGCGCCGCGTTCGCCCCGCTGTACGGCACCACCGGCGCGCTGGCGTCGGATGCCGACGGGCTCGCATCCGTCACAGTGCCCGCACTCGGCGCCGTGGTCTGGAAGGCCGGATCGCCGGTCAGCGCGCCGACTGCTCCTGAGGCCATCACCCTCGCGGCCCCGACCGCCGGTGCCGGCCTCTCGGGAGTGAGCGCGGTCTCGGCCGATGTGGCCGACGACACGTGGCAGCAGACCAGCTTCGCCTGGCGCACCGTCGGAGACACGGCGTGGACCGAGCTCGGCACGGCCGAGACCACCGCGCCGCGCGTCTTCCACGACGTGAAGGGCCTCGCGGCGGGAACCCTCGTCGAGTACCGGGCTGTGACGACGGATGCCGCAGGCAACCACGCCGCGGCGAGCACGTACGCCTCCGTCGGCAACGCGGTCACGACAGTGGTCACCGAGGAGCCCGAGGAGGAGATCTCCCTCGTGACCATCCCCGGCAGCCACAACAGCGAGATGGGCTGCGCCGGCGACTGGACCCCGGCCTGCGAGACCGCCAAGCTCACCAAGCGCGCCGACGGCATCTACGCCGGAACCTTCGACATCCCCGAGGGCGACTACGAGTTCAAGGTGGCGCTTAACGGCTCCTGGGACGTCAACTACGGAGCCAACGGAGTGAAGGACGGCGCCAACATCGCCTACACGGCACCCGGCGGACCGATCACCTTCTACTTCGACCCGCGCACCCACCAGGTGCAGAACACGGCGCAGGGCCCGATGGTCACGGCGCCCGGCAGCTACCAGAGCGAGGTCGGCTGCCCCGGAGACTGGCAGCCGGAGTGCCTCGCCACCTGGCTCACCGACGGTGACGGCGACGGCGTCTACGAGTGGTCGAGCGACAAGATCCCCTCCGGCTCCTACGAGCTCAAGGTGACGCACGGCCTGTCGTGGGACGAGAACTACGGCGTCGGGGGAGCACCCGGCGGCGGCAACCTCGCCTTCACCGCCACCGAGGGCAAGCTCGTCACGCTGCGCTACACGATCGCGACCCACGTGCTCGAGGTCGTGCTGGCCGACCCGCCGCTCGCCGGCACCGGTGAGCTGCGCGCCCACTGGGTGAGCGAGAACACGCTGGCCTGGCCGCAGTCCCTGCTGGGAGACGCGGATGCGGCAGACGCGACCTTCGCTCTGCACCACTCAGCCGACGCCGCCCTCGCCGTGACCGACGGAGCCGTGACCGGCGACGACGGGGCCGTGGAGCTCGAGTACGACTCCGCCGGACTCTCGGATGCCGAGAAGGCGGCCTTCCCGGCTCTCGCCAGCTACGAGGCGCTGCATCCGGTCGGCCTCTCCCGCTCCGACGTCGCGGGGCTCGTCACCGAGCAGCTGCTCGTCTCGCAGCAGACCGACGACACGCTCAGCGCCCTCACCGGCGTGCAGCTGCCCGGCGTGCTCGACGACCTCTACGCCGCCGATCTCGGCTCGAGCACCCTCGGCGTGAGCTGGTCGGGATCGACCCCCACCCTGCGACTGTGGGCCCCCACCGCGCAGAGTGCCGAGCTGCTGGTCTACCCGACCGGTGTGGCCGGCGACCCGGTGTCGGTGCCGGCCGAGTGGAACGACGCCGATGGAACCTGGGCCGTGAGCGACGCATCCGTCACCGCGGGAACCGAGTACCGCTGGTCCGTCGACGTCTACGCGCCCACCACCGGCAGCATCGAGTCCAACTCGGTGACCGACCCGTACTCGGTGGCGCTCACCACGAACTCCGAGCGGAGCGTGGTCGTCGACCTCGCCGACAACGAGTGGGCGCCCGAGCAGTGGGCGAACACCGAGGCGCCGGTGATCGACAAGCCCGTCGATCGCGCCATCTACGAGTTGCACGTGCGCGACTTCTCCATCGGCGACACCACCGTGCCCGAGGCCGAGCGCGGAACGTACCGCGCCTTCACCCGGGAGAGCGCGGGAACGGATCAGCTGCGCCAACTCGCCGACGCCGGCATCAACACCGTGCACCTGCTGCCCACCTTCGACCTCGCGACCATCGAGGAGGACCGCGCAGCCCAGCAGCAGCCGGCCTGCGACCTCGCGAGCTTCGGACCGGCATCCGCCGAGCAGCAGGCCTGCGTGGCGGCCGTGGCCGACACCGACGGGTACAACTGGGGTTACGACCCGTACCACTTCCAGGCGCCGGAGGGCTCCTACGCCGTCGACCCGAACGGCGGGGCGCGGGTGGAGGAGTTCCGCGAGATGGTCGGCGCACTGCACGCCACCGGACTGCAGGTCGTGCTCGACGAGGTGTACAACCACACCGCCGAGAGCGGTCAGGGTCAGCGCAGCGTGCTCGACCGCGTCGTACCCGGCTACTACCAGCGGCTGAACGCCGTCGGCAACGTCGAGACCTCCACCTGCTGCCAGAACGTGGCCACCGAGCACGCGGCAGCCGAGAAGCTCATGGTCGACTCGGTCGTGCTCTGGGCGAAGGAGTACAAGGTCGACGGCTTCAGGTTCGACCTGATGGGACACCACTCCAAGGCCAATATGCTGGCCGTGCGAGCTGCACTAGATGAGCTGACGCTGGCCGACGACGGTGTGGACGGCCAGGCCGTCTACCTGTACGGCGAGGGCTGGAACTTCGGCGAGGTGGCCGACAACGCCCTGTTCGAGCAGGCCACGCAGGGCCAGCTCGGCGGCACCGGCATCGGCACCTTCAATGACAGGCTGCGCGATGCTGTGCACGGCGGCAGCCCCGTCGACGCCAGCACCACGTATGCCCAGGGTTACGGCACGGGGCTGTCGACCGACTCCAACGGCAACGTCATCAACGGCACGCCCGAGGAGGCCGCAGCGGCGCTCGCCCGCCAGACCGACCTGGTGAAGCTGGGGCTCGCCGGCAACCTGCGCGGCTTCGAGTTCGAGACCGCCGACGGCTCGGTCAAGCGCGGCGACGCACTCGATTACAACGGGCAGCCCGCCGGCTACTCCGACGAACCCGCCGAGACCATCAACTACCTCGACGCCCACGACAACGAGACGCTCTACGACCTCGGCGTCCTGAAGCTTCCGACGGACACCCCGATGGCCGACCGCATCCGCATGAACACGCTGTCGCTGGCCACGGCCACACTGTCGCAGGCGCCCTCGTTCTGGCACGCCGGGACCGAACTGCTGCGCTCGAAGTCACTCGACCGCAACAGCTTCAACTCCGGCGACTGGTTCAACCGCATCGACTGGACCGGACAGACGTCGACGTTCGGCTCCGGCCTCCCGCCGGCCGCCGACAACGAGGACAAGTGGCCGCTCATGGCGCCGCTGCTCGCCGACCCGGCGCTGAAGCCGGCCGCGGCCGACATCGCCGCCGCAGAGGCGCAGGCGCTCGACCTGCTCCGGCTGCGCTCCGACGTCGACCTGCTGCGACTGGGCTCCGCCGAGCTCATCGACCAGAAGGTGTCGTTCCCGGGCAGTGGCCCGGCGGCTGTGCCCGGCGTGATCGCGATGAGCATCGACGACCTGGTGGGTCCGGATGCCGACCCCGACCTCGACGGTGCCCTCGTGGTCTTCAACGCGTCTCCGGATGCCGCGACCCAGGCGCTGCCCTCGCTGAAGGGCCGGGACTACGCTCTGTCGTCGGTGCAGGCATCCGGAGCCGACGCCGTGGTCACGCAGACGACGTGGAACAAGGCCGCAGGGTCGGTGACGATTCCGGGCCGCTCGGTGGCCGTGCTGCTCGACGACCAGGCTCCGGCTCCGGTCAAGACGACGGTGCTCGCGGCGCCGAACAAGCTGCTCGCGAAGGCGGGGAGTGCCGTGAAGGTGGTCGGCAAGGTGATCGCCGCCGACCGGAGCACCCCCGTGGGCACGATCACCGTGACAGACAACGGCAAGGTGATCGCGACCGAGACGCTGACGGCCGGCGACAAGGGGCGCATCGACGTGAAGCTGCCGAAGCTCGCCAAGGGGCTGCACCTCATCCGCACCACGTTCGCGGGTGTGGCGCCGTACGAGAGCTCGCGGTCGATCCCGCTGCCGGTGCTGCTCTGGTAGCTGACCGACCGCTCGCTGAGGCCCGGGCGGAGTCCGCGGTCGAAGCGTCTTCGCTGATCGAGTAGCCCGCGAGCGAAGCGAGCCGGCGTATCGAGATCACCCGTACCCGAAGGGTGGTCTCGATACGTGTCCTCGCTGCGCTCGGGCACTACTCGACCAGCGGGAGGGGACCGGGCGGCGCGCTTCGGCGTACTCGCTGCGCTCGGGCACTACTCGACCAAGCGGGAGGGCCGGCCGCCGGCGCGAGCCGCTACAGGTGCGCGTACACGGCCTTCAGCCGCGCCAGCCACCAGTCGCGGCGCTCGGGTGAGGCTGCGTGCTGGTCGAGGAGGGCGGCATCCGGAACCACCCGCCGCACGTCGATGGCGCCATCCGTCACCGACAACGGCTCGGCCGTGACGTCGGCGGCCAGCAGCTCGGCCGTACCCAGACCGCAGTCGTATTCCAATTCGGGAATGCTTGCGGCGAGGAAGGCGCCCATCGACAGTCCGACGCTGGTATCGATGGCGCTCGAGACCACCACGGGCAATCCCGCACGCCCGACGATCTGGAGCGCGGTCTTGATCCCGCCGAGGGGTTGGGCCTTGATCACGAGCAGGTCGGCCGCTCCGGCCTCGGCCACGGCCAGCGGGTCCTCGGCGCGGCGCACGCTCTCATCAGCGGCCACCGGGATGCCCATGTAGCGCACTCGGCGACGCAGCTCGACGAGCTCTTCCACCGTGGCGCACGGCTGCTCGATGTACTCCAGATCGAAGGGCTCGAGAGCGTGGGCGGCGTGCTCGGCCTCGTCGACGTTCCAGTTGCCGTTCGCGTCGACACGGATGCGGCCCTCGGGTCCGAGCGCCTCGCGCACGGCGGCCACACGGGCGACGTCGTCGGCGAGCGACACGTCGCCCCCGGCGACCTTGACCTTGGCGGTTCGGCACCCGGGGTAGCGGGCGAGTATGCCGGCCACCTCGTCTGCGGCGACACCGGGAATCGTCGCGTTCACGGGGATGCGGGTGCGCAGCGGCACAGGAAGCTCGCGCCAGCCGAAATCGATGGCGGCGCTCAGCCAGCTCGCGGCCTCGGCATCGTCGTACTCGACGAAGGGGGAGAACTCGGTCCACCCCGCAGGGCCCTCGAACAGCATGGCCTCGCGCACCTCGATCCCGCGGAACCTGGTGCGCAGCGGAAGCGCGACGACGCGAGCGGAGGACAGCAGTTCGACGAGCGGCGGCAGTGGCACCTCCCCATCGTTGCACCTCACGACGCTCCGCGCCCGCCTCCGGCGCCGCCGAATAGGCTGGAGGCATGAGCCAGCAGCCGGCAGCGGTGTCCGAGATCTTCGATTCGACCCAGTGGACGGATGTTCCCGGCTACGACGGACTCACCGACATCACGTACCACCACAGCACCGACGGTCGCATCGCCCGCGTCGCGTTCAACCGGCCCGAGGTGCGGAACGCCTTCAGGCCGCACACCGTCGACGAGCTCTACTCGGCCCTCGAGGACGCCCGCACCGATCCGCGCATCGGCGTCGTGCTGCTCACGGGCAACGGACCCAGCCCCAAGGACGGCGGCTGGGCGTTCTGCTCGGGCGGCGACCAGCGCATCCGGGGCCGTGACGGGTACAAGTACGCAGACGGAGAGTCTGCAACGGGCATCGACGCCGCGCGCTCCGGCCGCCTGCACATCCTGGAGGTGCAGCGCCTCATCCGCTTCATGCCGAAGGTGGTCATCGCGGTCGTTCCCGGCTGGGCGGCCGGGGGCGGACACTCGCTGCACGTCGTCTGCGACCTCACCATCGCGAGCCGCGAGGAGGCCCGCTTCAAGCAGACGGACGCTGACGTCGGGTCGTTCGACGCGGGCTACGGCAGCGCCTACTTCGCGCGACAGATCGGCCAGAAGAACGCCCGTGAGGTGTTCTTCCTCGCCCGCGAGTACTCCGCCGACCGTGCCTACGAGATGGGCGCCGTGAACGCCGTCGTGCCTCACGCCGAGCTCGAGTCGACGGCCATCGAGTGGGCCCGCGAGATCCTCACGAAGTCCCCGACGGCCATCCGCATGCTCAAGTTCGCCTTCAATGCCGTCGACGACGGGCTCGTGGGCCAGCAGGTGTTCGCCGGCGAGGCCACCCGCCTCGCCTACGGAACCGACGAGGCCGTCGAGGGGCGCGACTCCTTCCTCGAGAAGCGCGAGCCGGACTGGTCCCCGTTCCCCTGGCAGTTCTGAGATGACCAGGCCGCTCGCCCTCGTCGACGGCGGGAACGCGGATGCCGTTCTCCAGCGTCTGCGCGCAGCCCTCGACGGCTCGGGTCCTGCCGTTTTCCCGGTCGCACCGGCCGACGCCGCGGCCGCTGCCGCGGACCTCGGGCGGGCGCCGATCGTGCCCGCCGAGGTCGCGCTCGTGGTGCAGACCAGCGGCTCGACCGGTCGCCCCAAGCGGGTGGCGCTGGGCGCCGACGCGCTGCTCGCCTCGGCCGCGGCATCCGCTGCCGCCATCGGGGGATCGGGCCAGTGGCTGCTCGCCCTGCCCGCGCACTACATCGCCGGTGCCAATGTGCTCGTGCGCTCGATCGCCGCGGGCACCACGCCGGTGATTCTCGACGCCGCGCACTTCGATGCCGGGGCATTCACGGATGCCGCAGCACGCCTCACCGCCGACCTGCGCTTCACGTCCCTGGTGCCGGCGCAGCTGGCGCGCATCGTCGATGCCGCCGAGCACGACAACGCCGTGCTCGCGGCAGCCCGCCGCTTCACCCGCATCCTGCTCGGCGGGCAGGCGTCGCCCCCGGCCCTGCTCGACCGCACCGCCGCGCTCGGCCTGGCCGTGACCCGCACCTACGGATCGAGCGAGACTGCCGGAGGCTGCGTCTACGACGGCGTGCCGATCGGGTCGACGCAGGTCGCCGTGCGCGACGACCTCGTCGAGCTCGCCGGTCCCACCCTCGCGTGGGGCTACCTCGATGACGAGGAGCGCACCGCCGCTGCCTTCGTCGAGCGCGACGGATGCCGGTGGTACCGCACGGGCGACCTCGGCGAGCTCGCCCCGGACGGCAGGCTCCGCGTGCTCGGTCGCGCCGACAACGTCATCATCTCGGGCGGGGTGAAGGTGTCGCTCGACGCCGTGGAGCGCGCCGTGCGCGCGCTGCCCGGACTCGCGGACGCCGTCGTGGTCGGCGTGCGGCATCCGGTGTGGGGAGAGGTTCCGGCGGTGGCAGTGAAGGCGGCAGCCGGGCGAGCGTCGGCGCACGCGCCGTTGGACGACGTCCGCGCCGTCGTGGGTCGTGCGCTCGGCGTCGCCGCCCGCCCCGCAGTGCTGGTCGACCTCGACGAGGTGCCGCTGCTCAGCTCGGGCAAGCCCGACCGGCGGGCCATCGCCGCCCTTCTGGCGACGCAGAATGCAGGATGAGATGCGACGCGGCCGCATATCGCAGCCGTGTCGACCGTGGCCCTGCATTCGTGACGCCGTGCCGACCAGCCGTCCCGCGCGCCGCCTCCGCGCATAGCTCCAGCCTTTAGGATGCACCTCGTGGCCCAGACATCACGACAGACCCAGCAGAACAGCGGCGCAGCGCGCACGAACCCGGCCCGCAGCGGCAACCCGGCCAAGCGCGCCGCCGGAGTGGAGCATCCGCTCGGTCGGGTCACGTTCGGCGACTGGGTGTCGGGAGCGCGCCTGCGCACGCTGACGCTGGCCGTCGGCCCCGTCGCGGCCGGCACCGGTGCCGCCGTGGTGCTCACGGACCCGGAGGTCGTGCACTGGGTGCGAGCGCTCCTCTGCCTCGTGGTGGCGCTCTGCCTGCAGATCGGCGTGAACTACGCCAACGACTATTCCGACGGCATCAGGGGAACGGATGCGCATCGCGTCGGTCCCGCCCGTCTCACCGCGTCGGGCGCCGTCGCCCCGAAGCGCGTGCTCACCGTCGCGCTGGTCTTCTTCGGCCTCGCGGCCGTCGCCGGCCTGCTGCTCGTGATCGCCAGCCAGCAGTGGTGGCTGCTCGCCGTGGGGGCCGTGGCCATCGTCGCGGCCTGGTTCTACACCGGCGGCAAGCGTCCGTACGGGTACTTCGGGCTGGGCGAGCTCGTCGTCTTCATCTTCTTCGGACTGGTGGCCACGGCGGGCAGCACCTTCGTTCAGGTGCTCGACGTGAACCTCGAGAGCTGGCTCGCCGGTGTCGCCCTCGGCCTGGTCGCCTGCGCCGTGCTCATGGTCAACAACATCCGCGACATCGCCCAGGACAAGGTCGCGGGCAAGCGCACCCTCGCCGTCCTGATCGGCGCACGCTGGGCGAAGGCGCTGTTCTGCGTCTTCCTGCTGGCGCCGTTCGTGATCGTGGCGTTCCTCGCGCTGCTCTACCCGCTCGCGTGGCTGGTGCTGTTCGCCCTGCTGCTGGCGCTGCCGGCCTGCCTCATCACGATCACGGCGAAGACGGCGCCCGAGCTCATCCTCGCCCTGCAGCTCACCAGCTTCACCGGCCTGCTGATGGGCATCGGACTAGGACTGGCGTTCGCCCTCTGACCCACGGGCGGCGTCGCTCGTGGCCTTCTGCGAGCTGAGGGATGCCGAGCCGTAGCCGGCAGCTGCTGCCCCAGGAGCGGCATCCGTCGTCGAGGCGTCATCGATGGCGGCGTCTTCGCTCTCGTCGTCGGCGTTCACCAGCGGCTTGTCGCGGTGGCGGGATTCGTAGATCGACGTGGCCACCTTCTCGCGCGGACGGCGCAGGAAGATGTAGGAGAACGCCAGCCCGAACAGGGCGGCGACGATGGCGGAGACGTACCACGGCACGTTCACGAGCATCAGCACCGCGAACGGCACGAAGAACGCGAGCAGTCGCAGGACGGTGTACGTCACCCAGGAGGAAGCCTTCACCTCTCAAGTCTACGATCGGCGGCTGGGTGCCCCCTGTCGTGACTGAGTTCTGCAGTCCCCGGGATCGTGCAGGAATGATGCCTAGACTTGCCCCATGACTCGTTTGCTCGTCGGCCTCGTTGTGGCGGCCGTCGTGTTCATGATCTATTCGATCATCGACTGCGCACTGTTCGACCGCCGCCGCGTTCGAGGGCTGCCCAAGGGCGTGTGGCTGCTCGTCATCATCCTCGTGCCGCTCGTCGGTGGAGCGCTCTGGTTCCTCGTCGGCCGTGGTCGTCGTTCCAGGAGTGCGCGCGGTGGTGCTCGCACCGTCGCCCCCGACGACGACCCCGAATTCCTCGGTCGCCTGAAGCGCGACGCCGCGCAGGAGGAGCGCATCCGCCGGATGGAGCAGGAGCTCGCCGACCTCGACGCGCGCGCCGAGGCGGAAGATCCCGAGCCCGACGTCGACCCCGACCACCGCACCGACGGCGACAAGCCCGGCCGCGCGGATGCCTGAGGCTCCAGTACCCGTCAGCGAGAGCCCAGCGTCGGATGCCGCGTTCGCGCTGCTCGAATCGTTCGCGCGCCTCGGCGTGCTCGACGTCGTCGTCTGCCCCGGATCACGCTCCCAGGCCCTGGCGCTCGCCGCGGCGGCGTTGGCCGATGACGGGGTGCTGCGGCTGCACGTGCGCCTCGACGAGCGTGGCGCCGGCTTCCTCGCACTCGGCCTGGGCATCGAGACGGGGGTGCCGGCACTGGTCGTGACCACGTCGGGCACGGCCGTCGCCAACCTGCACCCGTCCGTGCTCGAGGCTCATCACTCGCGGGTCCCGCTCATCGTGCTGAGCGCCGACCGGCCCGTGGAACTGCGCGGCATCAGGGCGAACCAGACGACGGTGCAGCCCGGGATGTTCGGGGGAGCAGTGCGGCTCGAGGCCGACGTCGACGCGCCGGTCGGTGCCGGTGACGTTGCCGCCGTCTCGTCGCTCGCCGTCCGGGCGGTCACTGCGGCGACGGATGCCGCGAATCCCGGCCCCGTGCACCTCAACCTGCAGTACCGCGAGCCGCTGTCGTCGGGATCGCCGCGTTCCGCAGCCGCGACGGCCGATGCACCCGCGGTAGATGCGCCCGATCCGGACGATGCCGTCGCCCCGGATGCTGCATCCGACGCCCTCGTCCTGAGCCACGGACCGCGCACCGTCGTCATCGCCGGGCACGGCGCGGGGGAGCAGGCCGAGGCCGTGGCGCGAGCCGGCGGCTGGCCGCTGCTCGCCGAGGTGTCGAGCGGCGCGCGCTTCGGCCCTCACCTCGTCGTGTCGTACCGCGAGTTGCTCACCGAGGAGGACTTCGGCGGTCGCATCGAGCGCGCCGTCGTGTTCGGGCATCCGACGCTCAGTCGTGAGGTGCCCGCCCTGCTCAGGAGGGAGGGCGTCGCGACCATCGTCGTCACCCCGACCGCTTCCGAGGGTTACGACCCCGGCCACAGTGCGGTCTTCGCCTCGGCCGTGCGCGTCGAGGTCCACGAGCAGACCACCGACGAGCGCCGCTGGACCGGCCGCTGGGTGGCCACGAGCCGGGCGCTGCGCGACGCGGCGATGGAGGCCGGCGCCGACTCGCTCGTTCCGCTCGGTTCGGGGGTGGACGCCCGGCGCGAGTTCCTCAAGGTGGAACTCGCAGCCGTGAAGAAGAGCATCGACAGGCGGATGCTGGTCGAGGCGCTGTGGAACGCCACCTGGCCGCACGACAGGTTGATGTTCGGGGCGTCGCGCCTCATCCGTGACGCGGACCGCGCCGTACCCGGCAAGCGCATCACGGTGCATTCCAACCGTGGTCTCGCCGGAATCGACGGCACCGTCTCCACCGCACTCGGCATCGCCGTCGCCAGTCAGGCCGGCGGAGCGCCTGGGGTCACCCGGGTGCTGCTCGGCGATCTCACGCTGCTGCACGATGCCGGTTCGCTGCTCATCGGGACCGGGGAGGTGCGCCCACGAGTGCTGGTCGTGGTCGGGAACGACGGTGGCGGCACCATCTTCGACACCCTGGAGGTCGCGGCCAGCGCTCCTCGCGATGCCTTCGACCGCGTGCTCTACACCCCGCAGTCCACCGACCTCTCGGCCCTCGCGGCCGCGTACGGCTGGGAGTACCGGCGCGCCGAGAACCAGGGGCGACTGACGGATGCACTCACGGCGCCCGTCACGGGTCCCACCATCCTCGAGGTCCCGCTGCCGCGCTGACGCCCCCGCTCGCTGAGGCCCGGACGTAGTCCGCGGCCGAAGCGCTCGAATGGCGCCGCCCATAGGGCAGGATGGGGGAATCCGCGACGCAGGGAGGCATCCGATGGCCGAATTCGAGACCTTCTGGCGCGAGGACCCCGCGCCACTGCTGCGCGTTGAGCCGGGATTCGTACTCGCCGACGCGGATCCTGACGCCAGCCCGGGCTTCGGCGGGCGCAAGCGCGACGCGGTCGGAGCGCTCGCCGAGGGCGCAGAGGTGCTCGCCACCCTGCAGGAGAAGTTCTTCGCCGACAGCACTGTCGGCGGCACCCGATCGGTTCTGCTGGTGCTGCAGGCGATGGACACCGCGGGCAAGGGCGGCATCGTGAAGCACGTCGTGGGAGCCGTCGATCCGGGCGGCGTGCACCTGCATGCCTTCAAGGCGCCGACGGAGGAGGAGCGGGCGCACGACTTCCTCTGGAGGGTGCGCCGCGAGGTGCCGCTCGCCGGACAGATCGGAGTCTTCGACCGTTCGCACTACGAGGACGTGCTCATCGGCTCCGTGCGCAAGCTCGCACCAGACGACGTGATCGCCCAGCGCTTCCACGACATCGTCGCGTTCGAGGAGGAGCTGGTCGCGAACGGAACCGTCATCGTGAAGGTGATGCTGCACAT
>LMOK01000003.1:590082-619458 GCA_001423545.1 Leifsonia sp. Leaf325 | reverse complement strand
ACGAGCAGAAGGAACGGCTCGCCGCCCGCCTCGAGCGACCGGACAAGCACTGGAAGTACAACCCCGGCGACGTGACGGAGAGGCTCCTCTGGAACGACTACCAGGCTGCGTACCAGCGCGTGTTCGACGAGACCTCGACGGCGGATGCTCCCTGGTACGTCGTTCCGGCCAACCGCAAGTGGTACGCCCGCTTGGCGGTGCAGCACCTGCTCATCGACGCGCTGAAGTCGATCGACCCGCAGTGGCCGAAGCCCGACTACGACGTCGAGCACGAGAAGGCGCGGCTGGCGGCCAGCTGACGCTCATGCCCGCTGAGGCCCGGCCGACGTCCGCGGCCGAAGCGCGCTGGCATGAACGCTTTCGGGCGGTCGCTGCGCTCGGCTCCCACCGAGCGGTCAGGCGAACACTTCCACGATCGGCCGGAACTTGATGCGCGACTCCGCCAGCTCCTCGGCCGGCACGCTGTCGGCGACGATGCCGCATCCGGCATATGCCCGAACGCTGTCGTCGGCGTCGACCTGGGCGCAGCGCAGGGCGATGGCCCACTCGCCGTCGCCGTGGGCGTCGATCCAGCCCACGGGCCCGGCGTAGCGACCGCGGTCGAAGGGCTCGAGCTCGCGGATGATCCTCAGGGCGGCATCCGTCGGCGTGCCCGCGACAGCGGCCGTCGGATGCATCGCGGCGACCAGGTCGAGTGATGTCGAGCCGTCGTTCAGCACACCCTCGACGTCCGTCGCCAAGTGCCAGAGGTTGGGCAGCTGCAGGGTGAACGGCTGCGAGTTCTGCAGGCGCGTGGTGTGCGGTCCGAGGGTGGCGAGCACGCTCTGCACCGCGAAGCCGTGCTCGGCGAGGTCCTTCTGCGATCGCGACAGGCCGGCCGCGACGTTCTCGTCGGTCACGGCGTCTCGACCCCGTGGAGCCGTGCCCGCGAGGACGCGGGCCGAGACCGTGCCGGCCTCCGAGCGCACCAGGGTCTCCGGGCTGGATCCCAGCATGCCGTCGACGGAGAACGTCCAGCAGTCCGGGTAGCCGAGCGCGAGTTCGGCCAGAACCCGGCGCAGGTCGCTGCCCGAAGGCACCGCGCCGACCAGATCGCGGGCGAGCACCACCTTGCGGGCGTCGGATGCCGAGATATGCCGCACAGCGGATGCGACGGCCTCCATGAACGCGGCCGGCGGCAGCTCGCCGGGTCGGAAGGTGACCCTGTAGTCGTCGCCGAAGGCTGTGGCAACGGGATCGTCGGCGCGGGCTGATCCGTCGGATCCGTCTGCTGCGTCCACCGCGGACACCCGCGTCACCCAGGAGTGGGAGCCGCGCCGGCCCACGATGATCTCCGGCACGATGAGCACGCTCGTGGCGCTCGAGTCGTCGGCGAAGCCGAACGTGCCGAAGGCGACGAGGCCGGTGCCCGGCAGGCCGACGGAGTCGTGCACCTGCGCGAGGCCGGCGATCTCGGCCCAGGCGGAAGCGGCATCCGTGAACCGAGTCGGGCCGCTGAACTCGAGGCGCAGGGCCTCTCCGGCACCGACGAAGCCCTCGCCGCGGCGCATCCACAGCAGCGGGGAGCGCTGCTCGGCGAAGAACAGGAGCGAGCGGATGCCGTCGACGGGGGTCGTCTCGATTCGCAATGCCCGCACGCGGGACTCCGTCGCCGTCACCATCTCAGCCTACGCGCCGCTCACCGCTCGCCGAGGCCCGAACGAACTCCCCGGTCGAAGCGCCAGCTGTGCGCGCTTCGAGCGGTGGCTTCGCTCGGCTCTCGGCGAGCGGCGGGGGAGTCACGCGTCGACGACCTCGACCCCGCGCCAGAAGGCCACGTAGTCGGTGATGTTCTCGGCGGCGGGAAGCGGCGTGGGGTAGGTCCAGGCGGCATCGGCGTTCTGCGTGCCGTCGACCGTCACGTGGAAGTAGCTGGCGGTTCCCTTCCAGGAGCACACAGTGTGGCGCTCGCTGGCGCTGAAGTACTGCGGGTCGAGGGCGGCAGCTGGGAAGTACTGGTTCCCTTCGACTTCGATGGTCTCGTCGGACTCCGCGAGAACCGCACCGTTCCAGATGGCCTTCTTCATGAGTTGCCTTTCGTCGTCGTATTGGGGTCGTCAGCGATAACCGTATGCAGACGCATCCTGTTCCCGCTGTCAGGGTGTTCGCAGCGGGGGACGGAACGGATCGCCCGCCGCCTAAACTCGAGACATGACGCGCGCCGATCTCCGCAAGCAGCCCGAGCAGGTCTCCGCCATGTTCGATGACGTCGCCGCGAGCTACGACCGCACGAACACCGTGCTGTCCGTGGGCAACGCCGCGCTCTGGCGCCGGGCGACCACCCGTGCCGTCGCCCCGGTTCGCGGCGAGTCCGTTCTCGACGTCGCCGCCGGAACCGGTACCTCCAGCGCCTCCCTCGCAGCGAGCGGCGCCTGGGTGACCGCGGCCGATTTCTCTCCGGGCATGATCGAGGTCGGACGCCGCCGGCAGGCCGGTGCGACCAATATCGTCTTCGTCGAGGCGGATGCCACGAAGCTGCCGTTCGACGACGCCTCCTTCGACGCCGTCACGATCTCGTTCGGCCTGCGCAACGTCGTCGAGCCGCAGAAGGCGCTGGCCGAGTTCTTCAGGGTGACCAAGCCGGGCGGTCGACTCGTGATCTGCGAGTTCTCGACCCCTCCCCTCGGCTTCGTGCGGCTCGGCTACGGCGTCTACCAGCGCTACGTGATGCCGCCGCTGGTGAAGCTGTCGAGCTCGAACGACTCCGCCTACGACTACCTCAACGAGTCGATCAACGACTGGCCCGACCAGCCCACGTTGAGCGGCTGGCTGCGCGCCGCCGGGTACGTCGACGTCGCGCACCGCAACCTCACGGCCGGCGTCGTGGCGCTGCACCGCGGCACAAAGCCCCTGAGCCCACACGCTCGCTGAGGCCCAGACGAAGTCTGCGGCCGAAGCGCATCAGTGCGCGACCCTCCGCATCGGACGCGGCCTGCGGCCGGTCCTCGGCGAGCGGGAGGTGCAGCGGCCGGTCCTCCGCGACGATTGCCGGCTCGGCGCGAACCCTCAGCCGCACTCGGTAGGCTGAGGGGGTGATTTCCCGTAGCGTGCGCCGCGGCAGTGCGCTTGCCTCACAGTTGGGCCTGAGCGACAGACTGCGCGCCACCCCAGCAGACCGCGATTTCTTCCGGTCCCTCGAGGCCGGCCTCGACGAGATCGAGGAGCGTCTGCGCGAGCAGGTGGCGTTCGCCGACGAGATCGCCGACGTCACGACGCGGTACCTGCTGAACGCCGGCGGCAAGCGCGTGAGGCCCATGCTCACCCTGCTCACGGCCCACCTCGGCGACGGCATCAACCGCGACGTGATCACGGCGGCGACGGCCATCGAGATCACCCATCTCGCCTCGCTCTACCACGACGACGTGATGGACGACTCCGACAAGCGCCGCGGCGTCCCGAGCGCGCAGACCGTGTGGGGCAACTCGGTCGCCATCCTGGCCGGAGACCTGCTGTTCGCCCGTGCCAGCCAGCTCATGGCCGGCCTCGGCGAGGGCGCCATCCGCCTGCAGGCCACGACCTTCGAGCGGCTCGTGCTCGGTCAGCTGCACGAGACCGTCGGTCCGGCCGACGGCGAGGATCCGGTCGACCACTACATCCGCGTGCTCGCCGACAAGACCGGCTCGCTCATCGCGCTCGCCGCTCAGTCCGGCGTCATCTTCTCCAACGCCGCAAGCGAGTACGAGCAGCCCATCATCGAGTACGGCGAGCGCATCGGCATCGCCTTCCAGCTCATCGACGACGTCATCGACCTGTCGCCGCAGCCCGAGGAGACGGGCAAGGTCCCGGGAACCGACCTGCGCGCCGGCGTCGTGACCCTCCCGTTGCTCCGTCTCCGCGAGGCGGCGGTGACGGATGCGGCATCCGCAGACCTCCTCCTCCGTCTCGAGGCCGGCGTCATCGGCCTGCTCGATGTCGACGAGGCCGCAGCCGACGCCCTCGTCGCCGAGCTCCGCGAACACCCCGCAACGGCGGCGACCCTCGCCGAAGCCCACCGCTGGGCACGCGAGGCCGTTGCCGGCCTCGACACCCTGCCCAACGGCCCCGTCAAGAAAGCGCTCATCCGTTTCGCCGACACGATCGTCGAACGCAGCAGTTAGGAACGCCCCCTCACGATGACCAAGCTCCGCCTCGCCATCGTCGGCGCCGGCCCTGCCGGAATCTACGCAGCCGACATCCTGCTGAAAGCAGAACGGAACTTCGACGTCTCGATCGACCTGTTCGATCACCTGCCCGCGCCCTACGGGCTCGTGCGCTACGGCGTCGCTCCCGACCACCCGCGCATCAAGGGCATCATCAACGCCCTGCGCGAGGTGCTCGACCGCGGCGACATCCGCATCTTCGGCAACGTGCGGTTCGGCGAGGACATCGCCCTCGACGACCTCAAGAAGCACTACAACGCCGTCATCTTCGCCACGGGAGCCGTGCGCGACGCCGACCTGTCGGTACCCGGTGTCGAGCTCGAGGGCTCCTACGGTGCAGCCGAGTTCGTGAGCTGGTTCGACGGCCACCCCGACTACCCGCGCGAGTGGCCGCTCGACGCGCAGTCCGTCGCCGTCATCGGCAACGGCAATGTCGCGCTCGACGTCGCCCGCATGCTCGCGAAGCACGTCGAAGACCTGATGCCCACCGAGATCCCCGAGAACGTGCGGGCCGGCCTCGCCGCTTCTCCGGTCACGGACGTTCACGTGTTCGGCCGTCGCGGGCCGACATCCGTCAAGTTCACTCCGCTCGAACTGCGCGAGCTCGGCGAACTGCGCGACGTCGACATGATCGTGCACGACGAGGACTTCGACTACGACGACGCAGCCCGCGCTGCCGTGAGCGGCAACAAGCAGGTCTTCGTGATCGACAAGACCCTGCAGCAGTGGCGCCAGCGCGAGGTCGGTCAGGCGTCGCGCCGACTGCACCTGCACTTCTTCGCCAAGCCGCTGGAACTCGTCGACGACGGCACCGGCCGGGTCGGCGCCATCCGTTTCGAGCGCACGGCGCCGGATGGCGAGGGCGGCGTCGTCGGGACCGGCGAGGTGCGCGAGCTGCCGATCCAGGCGCTCTACCGCGCCGTCGGCTACTTCGGCTCGCCGTTGCCCGGCGTTCCGTTCGACAAGAAGCGCGGGGTGATCCCCAACCACGAGGGCCAGGTGCTCGTGAAGGACGCCGAGTCCGGCCAGTCGCGCCAGATGTACGGCGTCTACGCCACGGGCTGGATCAAGCGCGGTCCCGTCGGGCTCATCGGCCACACCAAGTCGGACGCGATGGAGACGATCAAGCACCTCATCAACGACCTGGGCAACTGGTGGAGCCCCGAGTCGCCGTCGGAGGAGTCGATCCTCACGCTGCTCGACGAGCGAGGCATCGCCTACACCGACCTCGACGGCTGGCACAATCTCGACGAGCACGAGAAGGCGCTCGGCGAGGCCGAGGGTCGCGTGCGCATCAAGGTCGTTCCGCGCGACGAGATGGTGCAGATCTCGCGGGGCTGACGCTCGCAGAGGACCCGACGAAGTCGGCCACCCCGCTCGCAGAGGACCCGACGAAGTCGGCGTCCGAAGCGCAGGACGAGAGCCCCAGGTCGTGAGAGCGCTTCGGCCGCGGACTGCGTTCGGGCCTCAGCGAGCGGCCAATGCGAGTGAGCGGGCGGGCTGCGCTTCGGGCGGTCGCTTCGCTCAGTCCTCAGCGAGCACTGGCGCAACGACCTCGCGCAGCGCCGCGTGGTGCGCTGCGACGTCGTCGAGCGACGTCGTCGGGCACATGAGGGCCATGTTGTGGAACGGCGTGAGCAGGATGCCGCGGTTCGCCAGCGCCAAGTGCAGGTAGTCCTCCAGCTCGGGGTCGGCGGCGGCTGCGGCATCCGTTCCGTTCGTCGGATACGGCGTCGCGAAGCGGTACTCGGCCCGCGCGCCCAACTGGTTGATCGACCACGGCAGCTCGAACTCCGCGATGATCTCGCGCACTCCGTCGGTGAAGGCCGTCGCTGTGGCGATCATGCCCTCGAAGGCGGCATCCGTCAGCACCTCCTCGAGAGTGGCGCGCATCGCTGCGACCGAGAGCGGCGATCCGGCCAGGGTGCCGCCGACCCCGCCCATGTCGACGATGTCGAGGTCGGTGCGGTTCAGGATGCGCTCGGCGAGCTCGGCTGAGAGACCGTAGGCGCCGCTCGGGATGCCGCCGCCGATGGCCTTGCCGATGACGACGACGTCGGGCTCGAGGGCCCACGCCTTCGTGGCGCCGCCGGGCCCGGCCGAGAAGGTGTGCGTCTCGTCGATGATGAGCAGGACGCCGTGCTCGCGCGTGAGCCGGCGGACGGCGTCGTGGTAGCCCGGCTCGGGAAGCACGATGCCGATGTTGGTGAGCGCCGGTTCGATGAGCACGGCGGCGACGTCGCCGTGGGCCAACTGCCTCTCGAGGCCCTCGATGTCGTTGAACTCGGCGACGCGGCTCGTCTTCGTGACCTTGACCGGAGCTCCGACGTTGCCCGGTCGGTCCATGCCCTTGCCGTCGGGACCGACGACGATCAGCGACTCGTCGACGCTGCCGTGATAGCAGTACGAGTGGAACAGGATCTTGCTGCGGCCGGTGATGGCCCGCACCAGGCGGATGGCCCAGCGATTGGCATCCGTCGCCGTGAGAGCGAAACTCCAGGCGTCCATGCCGAACCGGCGGGAGAGCTCGGCGCCGACCCACTCGGCATCCGTCGTCGGCATCATCATGGTCATGCCGCCCTGCTCGTAGATGCGGCGGCCGATGGCGTCGACGACAGGCGCAGGGGAGTGACCCGCCATGGCGCCGGTGTCGCCGAGGGCGAAGTCGAGGTACTCGTTGCCATCGAGGTCGACCACACGATTGCCGCGTGCGCTCTCGACGTAGAGCGGGAACGCGCCCGCCTTCTTGTTCATCCAGGTCATGGGCACGCGACCGAACAGGTGCCCGGCCTCGGCGTAGGCGGCAGCCGACTTCGGGTTGCGCTGTGCGAACACCGCCGCCTCGCGCTCGGTGAGGGTCGCCAGTCGGGCGCGGTCGATCATGCGTGCTCCTTCGCTCGTGAGGGAACTCTACTGTCGGGGGCGCGGCCTGACGGGGAGGCGGCTGCCTTGGAGTGGCTGCTCTCGTGGAGTGGCTGCTCTCGTGGAGTGCCTGCCCTCCTGGAGTGCCTGCCCTCCTAGAGTGAAGGGGTGGTCAGATCGAACGGATGGCAGCCGGATGTGCTGGGTCGCGGATACGAGCAGCTCACCCTGGCCCTCGCCGATGACTCCGAGGGCGAGGTTGTCGCCACCCTGGTGCGACGACGCGGGCTGCCCCTGGAGCTGCCCGGGCACGGGCCGGCTCACGGCATCGACGTGCTCTACGTGCACGGCTGGTCGGACTACTTCTTCCAGACCCACCTCGCCGACTACTGGCATGAGAAGGGCGCCCGCTTCTTCGCCCTCGACCTGCGCAAGTACGGCCGCAGCCTGCGTCCGCACCAGACGCCGGGTTTCGTGACCGACCTCAACGCCTATGACGAGGACATCGAGGCGGCGCTCGGCGTGATGGGCCACTCGGTGCACGACGACCTCGGCGGGCGCTCGCTCGTGCTCATGGGCCACTCGACTGGAGGCCTGACCCTGAGTCTCTGGGCGGCCCGGCATCCGCATCGCACCCGAGGGGTGGTGCTCAACAGCGCCTGGCTCGAGTTCCAGGCCAGCGCCCTCGGCCGGCAGGCCATCGCGCCGCTCACTCGAGCCGAGGCCCGGCTGAATCCGCGCGCGTCGATGCCCAACGTCGACCTCGGCTTCTACACGCGTGCCGTCTCCCAGGCCGCCGGCGACGGCGAGTGGGAGTACGACGACGCCTGGCGCCCCGCACGCGGCTTCCCGGTGCACCCCGCGTGGCTGAGCGCCATCTTCTCCGGGCAGGCGCGGGTTGCGGCCGGGCTCGACATCCAGGCGCCGGTGCTCTCGATGATGTCGGATCGCTCCACCATCGCCCCCCGCTGGTCGGCGGCCATGCGCTCGAGCGACTCGGTGCTGGTGGTCGACGACATCGCGGCCCGGTCGCTCAAGCTGGGTGCCACGGTGACCGTCGCGCGCATCCCGGGCGCCCTGCACGACGTGATGCTGTCGGCGCTCCCCGCCCGGGAGGCCGCGATGGCCGCGATCACGCGCTGGCTGAGCGGCTACGCGCCGAACTGAGCGGCTACGCGTCGAGTTGAGCGGCTACGCGCCGCGGCGGGCTCTCCCTCGGCTCGCACGCCATTTCCGGGGGTTGTGCGCCACATCAACTGGCGCAGAACGCCGCGAATTGGCGCGGGAGGGTGGGCGCGAGTGCGGGTGCGCTGACGGATGCCGCCGGATGCCGCCGCTCAGCGGGCGAACGGACCGCGCAGCGCGGCCCACTGCAGCAGCATGATGGTCTTCGCGTCGATGATGTCGTCGCCGATGCGCGCCAGTGCCTCGTCGAAGGGCACCTCGAGCACGGTGATGTCCTCGCCCTCGTCGGCGAGCCCGCCACCGGCGGTGCGATCCGCGTCGTAGGGCGCAGCGTAGAAGTGCAGCTTCTCGGTCACGGAACCCGGGCTCATGTAGACGTCGAAGACGTGCTCGACGGCGCCGACGCGCACCCCGCTCTCCTCCTCGGCCTCGCGGCGGATCGCGGTCTCGGCATCATCGTCGTCGAGCAGTCCGCCGACGACCTCGATGAGGTCGCCGTGGGGGTGCCCGTTCACGTACGCGGGATAGCGGAACTGGCTGGTGAGGAGGACGCTGCGCGTCTCCAGTTCGTAGAGCAGGATGCAGGCGCCGTCGCCGCGGTCGTAGGTCTCGCGCTCCTGGGTCGACCAGGTGCCGTCGCCGCGTTGAAAGTCGAAGGTGGTGACCCGCGTCACGTACCAGTTCGAGGTGAGCAGGCGCACGTCGCGCACGCGCACGCGCGGGTTGCCGGTGAGGTCGAGTCCGACCCTGTCGAGCCCGGTGCGTCCGCGCCGGTCGGGAACGTCGACGCCCGGCTGGTCGGCACCCGGCTGCCCGGCTCCCGGCTGGCCCGCGCCGGGCGCGCTGGCCCCGGCTGCGGCATCCGTCATCGGGCTCAGCGGAAGTTGACGAACTGCAGGGCGACGTCGAGATCCTTGCCCTTGAGCAGGGCCATGGTGGCCTGCAGGTCGTCGCGGCTCTTCGAGGAGACGCGCAGCTCGTCGCCCTGGATCTGGCTCTTGACGCTCTTCGGCGCCTCGTCGCGGATGATCTTGGAGACCTTCTTGGCGTTCTCGCTGTCGATGCCGTTCTTCAGCTCGATCTCGATGCGGAACTCCTTGCCCGAGGGGTAGGGCTCACCGGTGTCGAGCGAGCGCAGCGTGATGCCGCGCTTGATGAACTTCGACTCGACGACCTCGAGCACCGCCTTGACGCGCTCGTCGGTGGCGGCCTTCAGCAGGATCTTCTCGCCGCTCCATTCGACCGAGGCGCCGACGTTCTTGAAGTCGTAGCGCTGCTCGACCTCTTTCCGCGCCTGGTTGACGGCGTTCTCCGCCTCCATCTTGTCGACCTTGGAAACGATGTCAAACGTGGAATCAGCCATGCTCCCAGCCTACCGATCCCTGCTCCCGCTGATCGAGTAGTGCCCGACGAAGTCGGCCACGTATCGAGATGAGGCCGACTGCGATCTCGATACGCGTCGCCTGCGGCGGCGCTCCTCGATCAACGCTAGGCCGGCGGACGCGCCGTGCTCGAGCGCACCTTCAGCTCGAACGGCAGCGGCGTCGTGGCCGGCAGTTCGGCGAGCGGCGACGGCGCCAGCTCCTCCATGAGCATCTCGGCCGCCTTCTCGCCCTGACCCCGGGGGAACTGCGCCACCGTGGTGAGGCCGAAGAAGTCCGAGAGGTCGTGGTCGTCGATGCCGACGATCGAGACGTCGCGGGGCACGACCAGGCCGAGGTCGCGGGCCGCGAGAAGCGAGCCCATGGCCATCTCGTCCGACGCGGCGAAGATGGCCGTCGGTCGGTTGTGCGGCACCCCGAGCAGCTGCTTGGCCGCGTGGTACCCGCCCTTGATGGTGAAGTCGGCCGGCGCGAACAGCGACGGGTCGATCTCGACTCCGGCATCCGTCAGCGCATGCTCGTAGCCGAGTCGTCGGTTCGTGGGGAGGTGGAAGTCGAGGTCGAACTCGAGGGTGCCGCCGATGTGGGCGATGCGGGTGTGGCCGAGCCCGATGAGGTGCTCGGTCGCCAGACGCGCGACGGCGGTGTCGTCGACAGTGAGAGTACGCACGCCCGGGATGGGTCCGCCGACGCCCACGAGGGGCTTCCGCAGAGCGTGCAGGCGCGTGACCTCGCTCTCGGTGAGCTCGAGCGAGATGGCGATCACGGCGTCGACCCGCTGGCGCAGCAGGAAGTGCTCGAACACGCTGTGGCGCTCGTCGCCGTCGCCCGAGAGGTTGTAGAGGGTGAGGTCGTAGCCGTGGCGCAGCAGGGACTGCTGGGCTCCCTCGAGTACCGAGGAGAAGAACCAGCGGTTGAGGAACGGCACGACGACGCCGATGTTGCGGGTGCGACCGGATGCGAGGC
This sequence comes from Leifsonia sp. Leaf325, assembly GCA_001423545.1. Lineage (GTDB taxonomy): Bacteria > Actinomycetota > Actinomycetes > Actinomycetales > Microbacteriaceae > Orlajensenia. The sequence goes on along the minus strand of LMOK01000003.1, from coordinate 608,885 downwards.
TCGAGGCATTGGAGGAGACCACGTAGTCGAGTTCCAGCGCCGCTGCCTCCACCTTGAGGCGGGTGGCGGGGGAGACGTGGGCGTTGCCGCTGAGGGCGCGCGAGACGGTGGCTGTGGAGACCCCGGCCAGCCGGGCGACCTCTTCGATGCCGGCCATGAACGTGCCCTTCGATTCGTCTGCCCGTGAATCCTATCGGCGCGCGACGCGCCCGGCGTGCGCGGGGCGTCGCACGGGGCAACGGGCCGGTCGACCGGCAGTCTCCGTGCGGGCCGTCGAGCTGCGCGTCGACCCTGTCTGGTGGGTGCTGGGCCCGCGGCATCCGTCGATTTCACGACTGGCGATCTGCCGAGTATCCTTATGACGCGTCTTCGGTCATGTGGTTGCATGTGGTCGGGTGCGCTTCGGCGAGTTACCCAAGCGGCCAAAGGGATCTGACTGTAAATCAGACTGCTCAGCATTCGGGGGTTCGAATCCCTCACTCGCCACCAACAGAACAAGGGCCCGCAGGGTCCTTTTTTTGTTTCCGGATGCCGCTCAGGCGCGGTGCCGCACCCCGCCGTCCACGATCTCGTCGGCGTTGTCGGCGATCCAGCCCATCAGCGGGATGAGACGGTCGGCCAGTTCGTGTCCGCGCTCCGTGAGGCTGTAGTCGACGCGCGGCGGGATGACGGCCTGGGCCTCGCGCAGCACGAAGCCGTCGGCCTCCAGCGTGCGCAGGGTCTGCGCCAGCATCTTCTCGCTGATGCCCTCGATGGTGCGTCGCAGTTCGCCCCAGCGCAGGCTGCCGGCCGAGAGCGTGAGCAGCACGAGGACGCCCCACTTGCTCGTCACATGGTCGAGAACAGTGCGGCTGTTGCACGCCGCCGGGAACCGTCCGCCGCTGTAGCCGGGCAGGTCGTCGAGCCGGGGGTCGCTTACCGTCATGTGGGTACCTTACCAAAAAGTGGGTACTGCGCAGTGGGAAGTAATCCCGTCGGCTCGCCGTTGGCACCCCCGTACGCAGTTCCCACCTCTGACTTCCTCCCTCGGGAAAGGACCCCATCATGACCATCGTCGTCACCGGAGCCACCGGCCACCTCGGACGCCTCGCCGTCGAATCCCTGCTCGCCCGTGGTGTCGCACCCGCCACCATCGTCGCCGGAGGTCGCTCGGTCGAGAAGCTCGCCGACCTCGCCGAGCGCGGAGTGCGCACAGCGCGCATCGACTACACGGATGCCGCATCCCTCGCCGCGGCCTTCGACGGCGCCGACGCCGTGCTCCTCGTCTCGGGCAGCGAGGTCGGCCAGCGCGTCGAGCAGCACCGCAACGCCATCGACGCGGCGGTCGCGGCCGGCGTCGGGCGCATCGTCTACACGAGCGCCCCGAAGGCCACGACCTCTCCTCTCGTCCTCGCGCCGGAGCACAAGGCGACCGAGGAACTGCTTCAGGCATCAGGCCTGGGCATCACGATCCTCCGCAACGGCTGGTACACGGAGAACTACGTGGGAACCGTGACGGATGCCGGCACCAGCGGCGTCATCGCAGCCTCCGTCGGCGACGGTCGCGTCTCGAGCGCCAGCCGCGCCGACTACGCCGAGGCAGCGGCCGCCGTGCTCACGACCGACGGCCACGAGGGCGCGGTCTACGAGCTGAGCGGCGACGTCGCCTGGAGCTTCGACGAACTCGCGCAGGCGGCATCCGAGGTTATCGGCACTCCGGTGACCTTCCAGTCGCTGAGTCCCGAGGAGCACCTCGCGGCGCTGACCGCTGCCGGGCTCGACGACGGCACCGCCGGATTCGTCGTCGCGCTCGACGGCAACATCCGCGACGGACTGCTCGCCGAGACGAGCGGCGACCTCGCGCGTCTCATCGGTCGGCCGACGACGCCGCTCGTCGACGGGCTGCGTGCCGCGATCGCCTGATCCCGGTGCGGGTGACGGATGCTGCTCGGCTCGGGCGGCATCCGTCACCGTCCAGCCTCCGCCCGTCACCATCCCTCCCCGGGGCCGCATCCGTCGCCCGGAGTAGCGTTGCCGTCATGACCGCTGCCGCGAACTCCGACCTGCTCACCCTCGCCCACGACATCGCGACGCAGGCGGGCGCGCTCGCCCTGCAGCGCCGCCGCGAGGGAGTCGACGTCGCCGCCACGAAGTCGGGGCCGACCGACATCGTGACCCAGGCCGATCGCGAGACCGAGGCGCTCATCCGCTCGCTCATCGCCGATGCCCGGCCGAACGACGGCTTCTTCGGCGAGGAATCGGATGCCTCGGGCGGGTCGAGCGGCCTCACCTGGGTCGTCGACCCCATCGACGGCACCGTGAACTTCCTCTACGGGCTGCCGGCCTGGGCCGTGAGCGTCGCCGTCGTGGAGGGCGACCCCGACCCGGCGACCTGGAACGCGCTCGCCGGAGTCGTCGTCGGCCCGGCCGCGGGCGAGACCTACCGCGCGAGCGCCGGGGGAGGAGCGTGGCTCGGCGACACGCGCCTCGCGGTCAACCAGGGCGTCGAGCTGCCGTACGCCCTCGTGGCCACGGGCTTCTCCTATTCGTCGGAGACGCGCGCCGTCCAGGCCGAGATCCTGCGCACGATCCTGCCGAGAGTGCGCGACATCCGGCGCATCGGCTCGGCCGCGCTCGATCTGAGCTACCTCGCGGCGGGTCGACTCGACGTCCACTTCGAGCGGGGGCTCAACCCGTGGGACCACGCTGCCGGCGGCCTGATCGCGCGCGAAGCGGGCGCGAAAGTGGGCGGAGTCGGCGGCGCAGCCGAGAGCACGGCCATGACCATCGCGGCGGAACCTGCTCTTTTCGACGCCTTCGAGGGCCTGCTGATCGAGGCCGGATACACGGCCTGATCGGCGCCGTTCCTCCCCAAGCGCGACAGCGGAACCGGTGTCTACACCGGGCGTTCCTGTACGGGCGCACAGGTGGCAGCGGTTATGATCGATTGTGACTCTTGTGGGGGTGATTCCACTCTTATACATAGAGTTTTCAGGTGGGCTTCGTTAGCCTTTACCAATCCGTTACCGGTATCCCCTGACCGGTGGCGCCCTGTTCCATCCTGTGCCGAAGGTAACCGTTTTGCGTCATGACCCCCTGACTCCAGCCTCGTCTGGCGTTGGAGGGTCCCCGGATGCAGGCCTCACCCGGCGCGAGATCCGTGAACGCGAGCGTGCCCTCGAGCTGGCTGCGGCACTGTCCGCACCCGAATCCTCCGCAGACTCGCAGCCCGTCGTGGCCGAGAGCCCGGCCCCCGAGACCGAGTCGGACATCTTCGAGATTCCGGTGCCGGCCGATGTCCCCTCCGTCTCGCGCGCCGCAGACGACGCCTTCCTCGCGCTGCTGAACCCCGAGGGCGTCTCTGCTCCGGATGCCGCTCCCCAGGGTGCCGCTGCCGAGGTCGCCGCTCCTGCTCCTGCTGTCGCTTCCGCTCCTGCTGCGGACGACGCGCCCTTCGACGACGCATCGGCCACCCCGTCGACTGCAGTCCTCCCCGCCATCGTTCCCGCCACCTCGGTTCCCGGCCGTGATCGTGCTGCACTCCGTGTCGAGCTTCCCGCGGCAGACCTCGCCCCTGCTCCCGCCCAGCCGTCGTCACGACGCGAGGCGCGCAGCACCGTCGCCGACGACGTCACGGCACCCTCACGGGGCCGACGAGCCGCTCCGGTGCGCTCGCTGCCCGAGCGTGCGGGAGTTCCCACGGCTCCGATTCCCGTCCCGGCTCCGGCATCCGTCACCCGCCGCGTCTCACGTCACCTCGCCGCGAAGGGGATGGCCGGCCTCGCGATCGTCGTCGTCGCCCTCCTGGCCGTCGCCACCTCGACTCCGGCCAACGCGCTGCTCTCGGCCGCCGACGTCCAGCAGGCAGCGGCCATCGCCGCCGCCACGGGCACCGACAGCGGCGTCGCGCAGACCGTCACCGTGGGCGATGACGTGTCGGCCTCCGCCGTGCAGCGCGATGGCTACGACACCTCGACCGTGGCCGAGGTCGCCGCGGAGAGCGGCATCCGTCTCGAGGCATCGTTCACCAACGACCCCAACGGAACCGTGCAGTGGCCGTTCCGCGTCGGCGTGCACATCGGCGACCAGTTCGGAGCCCGCGACTGCGCCGGCTGCTCGAGCGACCACCACGGCCAGGACTTCAACCCCGGCCTCGGCGCGCCCATCCAGGCCATCGCCGACGGCGTCGTGAGCTACGCCGAAGACGGCGACGGCGACCTCGGCGTGCACATGATGATCGACCACGTCATCAACGGCCAGGTCGTCACCAGCGTCTACGCGCACATGATCCACGGGTCGATGCTCTTCAAGGAGGGCGACACCGTGAAGGTGGGCGACGTCATCGGCAAGACCGGTGACACCGGCATGTCGACCGGCCCGCACCTGCACTTCGAGATCCGTCTCGGCGGCAAGACCGGTCCGTGGACCGACCCGCTCGAGTGGCTCTACGCGAACGTCAACTGACGCGCCTCCTGTACCTGCGCTCGCCGCAGATTCACTGCCACTCCCAGTATTCGTCTCTTCTCCGTTCACAGGATGAGGCCACGGATGCAGGCCCCTCAACGTTCAACGGTGGCGTGATCCTGTAAACGCGATGAGGCGACGTTTTCCACAGGCTGCCGTCGCGGATGCACGTCTGCACAATTTCTGCTGAGACGCGGATGCTGCTCCCGGGCAACCAGAAGCTGAGACCATGCCTGTCGCCGATGTTCTCAAGACTCTGAACGGGGTCGCCAGCTATCGCGCCCTCGATGCTCGCGGGGTGGGTCGTGCCGACGTCCGTGCCGCCGTCAGGTCAGGGGAGATCGTCCCTGTGCGCGGTCGCTGGTTCGCAACGCCCTCCGCTCCCGTCGACGTCGTTCGTGCTGTCCGCGTGGGAGGGACACTCACCGGATCCTCCGCGGCGAGGCTCACAGGGCTCTGGACGTTGGACGACGCGTTCCTCCACGTGCGCGTACCCGCGACGGCGAGCAGACTGCGTTCGGCTGCAGATCGGGCGGTGCCGCTCGACGCTGCCGCCGAGAAGGTCTGCGTGCACTACAGCAGACGGCCGGGTACTGATCGCGCGATGGACGGCGTGCTCGACGCCCTGGTCGAGATGTTCCTCTGCTGCGAGAGCCGCGCGGCCGTCGTGGCCACTGACTCCGCGCTCAACCTGGGTCTCCTCCACTCCGACCAGGTGGAGCAGCTTCGTTCCCTGATCCCGGCGGACAGGCGAAAGTTCGTCGATCGGGTCGATGGTGGCGCGCAGTCAGGCATCGAGACGCTCGCGCGACTCCTCCTCACAGCGCGGCGCATCCGATTCCGCACGCAGGTGTGGATCTCACGAGTAGGACGAGTCGACATCCTGGTAGGAGACCGGTTGGTGCTCGAGCTCGACGGGCGCGCGTTCCACACCGGTGAGGCGTTCGAGGAAGACCGCCGCCGTGATCTCGAACTCGTGATGCAGGGCTACCTGGTTCTGAGGATCAGCTACCGAATGGTGATGGGGCGCTGGGATGACGTCGCCGGCGCCATCCTCGAGCTGGTTCGCCGACGCGAACACCTCTGGGGCGGCACCAGCCCCAGCGCGCCGATGTCCTTCGCGTTTACAGGATCAGCAGCACGATGAGGGCTGGGGGACCCGCATCCTGCTTCTCATCCTGCAAACTCGGCGGAGGAGTCGCCGAGTGGAGTGCGGGCGGGCGGGCGGGCGAGCGCTAGGCGGCGAGCCAGACCGTCGTGTCGGCCGGGAGGGTGCGACCGGTGAGGGGAGCGCTGCTCAGCAGCACCTCGCCGGCGGGCAGCTCCACCGGAGCGGTGCTGGTGTTGGCGACGACGGTGATCGACCCGTTGCGCACGACCAGCACGTCAGCGCCCGCAGCGCCGGCCTCGCCCCACACGAGCGTGCCCGAGGCCAGCGCGTGCGTGCGGCGAAGCTGCAGGGCGCGCTTGTAGAGCTCGAGCGTCGATCCCTCGACGCCGACCTGCTGGTCGCGGGCGAACTGCGCCCACACGGCCGGCTGCGGGAGCCAGGAGGCTGTCGTCGGGCCGAAGCCGTAGGACGGCCCGCCGGTCTCCCACGGGATGGGCACGCGGCATCCGTCTCGTCCGTAGCGTTCGCCGTTCGTGCGGAACCAGGTCGGGTCCTCGCGGGCGTCGTCGGGCAGGTCGATGACCTCGGGGAGGCCGAGCTCTTCGCCTTGATACAGGTAGGCGGAACCTGGGAGCGCCAGCATGAGCGCCGTCGCGGCGCGCGCCCGGCGCAGGCCCACCTCGGGATCGGGGAGGCCGACGGTCTTGGGACCGATGCCGTGGCCCTGCAGGTTCTCGGCGGTCAGCGCGAGGCGCGAGGCGTGGCGCACCACGTCATGGTTGGAGAGCACCCACGTCGACGGGGCGCCGACGGCCGCGAAGGCCTCGAGCGACTCGTCGATGACCGAGCGGAGCGCCGCGGCGTCCCACGGCGTCTCGAGGTAGGCGAAGTTGAAGGCCTGGTGCATCTCATCGGGGCGCACCCAGTCGGCCATGCGCGACAGCGGATCGACCCAGGCCTCGGCCGCGAGGATGCGCTCGCCGGGGTAGGTGTCGAGGAGCTCACGCCAGTCGCGGTAGATGTCGTGCACGCCGTCCTGGCCCCAGTACGGCGGCAGGTCGGGCAGCTCGGTGCTGATGGCCGGCTCGAGCGTGGCGGTGCCGCCGCCCATGCTGCCGGTGCCTTCGGCGGGCGTGTAGTCGGGCAGGCCGGGCTTCTTCACCATGCCGTGGGCCACGTCGACACGGAAGCCGTCGACACCGCGGTCGAGCCAGAACCGCAGGATGTCGCGGAACTGCTCCCGCACCCAGGGGTCGTCCCAGTTGAGGTCGGGCTGCGAGGAGTCGAAGAGGTGCAGGTACCACTGGCCGGGCGCTCCGTCGGGCTCGGTCACGCGGGTCCAGGCGGCGCCTCCGAACACGGACTCCCAGTTGTTGGGCGGCAGCTCGCCGTTCTCGCCCAGGCCATCGCGGAACATGTAGTGCTCGCGTTCCACACTGCCGGCCGGAGACGCGAGGGCGGCCTGGAACCAGACGTGGTCGCTCGACGAGTGGTTGGGAACGAGGTCGACGATCACACGGATGCCGAGCGCGTGCGCGGCGTCCTTCATCACGTCGAAGTCGGCCAGGGTTCCGAAGAGCGGGTCGATGTCGCAGTAATCGGCGACGTCGTAGCCGGCGTCGCGCTGAGGCGAGGTGTAGAACGGCGAGAGCCAGATCGCGTCGACACCGAGGTCGGCGAGGGCCGGAAGTCGGTGGGTGATGCCGGCCAGATCGCCCATGCCGTCACCGTTCGCGTCGGCGAAGGAACGCGGGTAGATCTGGTAGATGACGGCGGTTCTCCACCATTCCGAGGCCGGATTCGTGGAGACGGATGCGGCCTCGGACGCGTCGCCGGCAGCGGCCGCGGGGCTCGCCTCGGCGGCCACGGTCTTCTCAGTGCTCATGGCGACACCATACGCGAAATCGGCGAAATGCAAGCGATTGCATGTTTCGGGCAGGTATCGGAGGTCACAACCCCGTATCGGTTCCCCATGCGCAGTTTGGCGTTACCCGTCCGAGCGGGTATACATGTAATCGCTTGCATTTCTGCAGGCAAGTCGAGAGAACGACCTTTCGCGCCTCCCGCGGGTGAAGGATTTCTCTCCACATCAGCGTTCATAACGAGAGGCGACACCAATGATGGTGAAGAAGAAGGGTCTTGTGGGGCTCGGAGCCGTAGCGCTCACGGCCGCCGTGGTTCTGTCGGGTTGCTCGGCCAGCACCGGCGGTTCCGACGACACGAAGGCCAGTGGCAGCACCAGCTCCCTGACCGTGTGGGTGGACTCCGAGCGCGTTGACGCGCTGAAGGGTGCAGCCGCTGACTACAGCGAGAAGACCGGCATCGACGTGAAGCTCGTCGGTAAGGACACGTCGACCATCAAGGACGACTTCATCCAGCAGGTTCCGACCGGCAAGGGCCCCGACATCGTCATGGGCGCCCACGACTGGCTCGGTGAGCTCTCGACCAACGGTGTCGTCGCTCCGCTCGAGCTCGGCGATGCCGCAGGCGACTACCTCCCCGTCGCCGTCGACGCCTCGACCTACGAGGGCACGACCTACCTCCTGCCCTACGCCGTCGAGAACATCGCGATGCTGCGCAACGCCGACCTCGTCGCCGAGCCGGCCACGAGCTTCGACGACATGATCGCCAAGGGCAAGGCCGCCGGCCTCACCCAGCCGTTCGTCGTGCAGCAGGGCGCCGAGGGCGACCCGTACCACCTCTACCCGTTCCAGACCGCGTTCGGTGCACCCGTCTTCGGCTCCGGAGCCGAGGGCTACGACCCCACCGACCTCCAGCTCGGCAACGCCGGCGGCGAGGAGTTCGCCACGTGGCTCGGCAGCCAGGGCAAGAACGGCACCGGCGCCTTCAACACCGACATCGACGGTGACATCGCCAAGCAGGCCTTCCTCGACGGAACGGCCGCCTTCTGGCTGACCGGCCCGTGGAACGTGGGCGCGGCGACGGATGCCGGCATCAACGTCGCCATCGACCCGATCCCGAGCCCCACCGATCAGGCCGCACAGCCGTTCGCCGGTGTGAAGGGCTTCTTCATGAGCGCCGAGTCGAAGAACAAGGTCGCCGCGACCGACTTCCTCGTCAACTACATCGGCACCGAGGCCGTGCAGCTCGAGCTGTTCAAGGCCGGCAATGTGCTGCCCGCCCTCACGGCCGCAGCCGAGACTGCATCCGAGGACCCGATCATCAAGGGCTTCGAGACCGTCGGCGCTGACGCCGTTCCTATGCCGGCCATCCCGGCCATGGGTTCGGTCTGGCAGTACTGGGGCATCGCCGAGGCTGCGATCATCAACGGCGCAGACCCCGTCACGACCTGGCAGAAGCTGGCCAGCGACGTGCAGGCCGCCATCAAGTAACACGACCCATCGACCCGGTGCGGATGCCGACGGCATCCGCACCGGGTTTCGGTGTTCGTCGGGCGACGTTGACGAGGCGTAGAGCCGACGATGCGAACCCCGGGCGACGAGAACGAGGATGTACATGAGCACCATCACCGATGACGTCGAGGCCGGCTCCACCCCGCCCCCGACGAGGAACCAGAAGCGAGCCGCTCGCGTCGCCGAGGCGGCATCCGTCGGCACGAAGATGCTTCTGCTGAAGATCGTGCTGCTCGGTGTGGTCGATGCGATCGCGCTGTACGCCCTCTTCGTGCTGGTCGGGCACGAGCAGTGGCTCGTGGCGGCGATCGTCGTCATCGTCACCGCGCTGTTCAACTGGATCTACTTCTCGCCGCGCAAGCTGCCGGCCAAGTACCTGGCACCGGGCGTGCTGTTCCTCGTCGTCTTCCAGATCTTCACGCTGGTCTACACCGGCTACGTGGCGTTCACGAACTACGGCACCGGCCACAACGGCACGCAGGAACAGGCCATCGATTCGCTCATGAGCTCGGCCCTGGTGCGCGTTCCCGACTCGGCCACCTACGACGTCACCGTCATCGACGAGGCCGGACAGCTCGGCCTGCTCGTCACAGCTCCCGACGGCACCGTGAGCGTCGGCAACAACGAGACCCCGCTGCACGAGGTGTCGGATGCGACGGTCGAGGGTGGACTCGCCGTGGCCATCCCCAACGCCACGAGTCTGGACTTCGCCCAGGTGATCGCCCGCACCGACGAGATCACCGAACTCTCGGTGCCGTTCTCCGAGGACCCGAACGACGGGGCGCTGCGCACCCAGGACGGTCGCTCGGCCTACCTCTACACCTCGTCGCTCGAGTACGACGAGGCCGCTGACACCATGACCGACACCGAGACCGGCATCGTCTACTCGAACACCGGCACCGGAGCGTTCACCGCAGAGGACGGCTCCGAGCTGCTGCCCGGCTGGCAGGTGAACGTGGGCTTCGACAACTTCGTGCGCGCCTTCACCGACTCCAGCATCCGTGGACCCCTCATCTACGTCACCATCTGGACGTTCGTCTTCGCGATCCTGTCGGTGGCCACGACGTTCTTCCTCGGCCTGTTCCTCGCCATCGTCTTCAACGACCCGCGGATGAAGGGACGCAAGTACTACCGGGTCATCATGATCCTGCCCTACGCGTTCCCCGCGTTCCTCACCGCCCTCGTCTGGTCGGGCATGATGAACGAGAGCTTCGGCTTCATCAACCAGGTGATCTTCGGTGGGGCCGAGATACCGTGGCTCACCGATCCGACGCTGGCGAAGGTGTCGATCCTGATCGTGAACCTCTGGCTCGGCTTCCCCTACATGTTCCTCGTCTGCACCGGCGCCCTGCAGGCCATCCCCGAGGACATCACCGAGGCCGCGACGGTCGACGGCGCCAGACCCTGGGCGATCTTCAGGCTCATCAAGCTGCCGCTGCTGCTCGTGACCTTGACGCCCCTGCTCATCGCGTCGTTCGCGTTCAACTTCAACAACTTCAACCTGATCTACCTGCTCACCAACGGTGGTCCGCGAGACGCGAATGCGCCGATCCCCGTCGGGTTCACCGACATCCTCATCTCGATGGTCTACAAGGTCGCCTTCACCGGCCAGACGCGTGACTACGGCCTGGCCAGCGCCTTCGCGATCATCATCTTCATCATCGTGGCGGTCATCGCCATCGTCAGTTTCCGCAAGACCAAGGCGCTGGAGGATCTCAACTGATGAACGCGCAGAAGCCGGTGCCCGGCACCAACGTGGGCCTCACGGAGGCCCTGATCCTCGAGGCCGATGCCGCGGCCCAGAACCCGACGCACCAGCCACATCTGCGCGGCCCGGTCGACAGGCGCCGCCCGTTCAACTTCGGCCGCTGGTTCGGCGCCACGGGCTGGCGCCACCTCGTCGGCGTGATCGTGAGCATCTTCGCGCTGTTCCCGCTCGTCTTCGTGCTGTCAGCCTCGCTCAACCCGAAGGGCACGCTCACCGGCTCGAACGCCCTGTTCTCGAAGTTCGGGCTCGACAGCTACGCGCGCATCCTCACCGACCCGCAGGTCCCGTACCTGCCCTGGTACTGGAACACCATCATCATCGCGAGCATCACCGCCATCGCGACGGTGTTCCTCGGAGCCCTCGCCGCCTACTCGTTCTCGCGGATGCGGTTCACCGGCCGTCGCTTCGGGCTCGTGACCATCGTCGTGGTGCAGATGTTCCCGCAGATGCTCGCCGTCGTCGCGATCTTCCTGCTGCTGAACGCGATCGGCGACCTCTTCCCGGCGATCGGGCTCAACACCCACATCGGCCTCATCATGGTCTACCTGGGCGGCGCGCTCGGCGTGAACACCTTCCTCATGTACGGGTTCTTCAACACCATCCCCGCCTCGATCGACGAGGCGGCGAAGATCGACGGAGCCGGCCACGCGCGCATCTTCTTCACGATCATCCTGCGGTTGGTCGCGCCGATCCTCGCGGTGGTCGCGCTGTTGTCGTTCATCGCCACCTTCGGCGACTACGTGATCGCGAGCGTGGTGCTCATCGACCCCGACAAGCAGACGCTGGCCGTCGGGCTCGTGAAGCTGGTCTCCAACCCGCGCTACGCGGACTGGAGCGCCTTCTCGGCCGGCGCGATCATGGCCGCCGTTCCCGTCGTGGTGCTGTTCCTGCTGCTGCAGCGCTACATCGTGGGTGGCCTCACCGCCGGAGCCGTCAAGTAGGGCTCACCCCAGCCCACGAATGCAGGACCAGGCTCGACACGGGCGCGATATGCGGCCAGGTCGAGCCTGATCCTGCATACAGCCCCTGCACCCTGCACCCTGCCCCTCTGCACACCTGCCCGTAACATCCGGGCGATACCGTCGACGAATGGATGACGCCGTGCCTCTCACCCACCTGCCGCACCACGACGGTTCTCCGCTGTATATAGAGGAGCAGCATCCGTCGCTCGGACAGGATCTGGTCATGCGGATGCGCGTTCCCCACACCTTCGGGGCCGTCGCGAGCGTGCACGTGAGGTCGAACCCCAACCGCGAGCCGCGATTCGCCGAGGCCGCCCTGGTGGCGAGTGCCGACGGCTGGGACTGGTGGCAGGCCACCGTCGAGGTCGAGAACCCCGTGCACCACTACCGCTGGCTGATCGTCACGGGCGACGGCCGCCAGCACTGGCTCAACGCCCGCGGTCTCTCACGGGTCGAGACCCTCGACAGCGAGGACTTCCGCATCGTGGCGGGCGCGGATGCTCCCGACTGGGCCGCAGAGAGCGTGCTCTACCAGGTGTTCCCCGATCGCTTCGCGCGGTCGGATGCCGCAGACTCGCGCGAGACGCCGGACTGGGCCATCGCCGCAGCGTGGGGCGACCCTGTCGACACCAGGCCGCCGGGGCGCTCGAAGCAGTTCTACGGCGGCGACCTCGACGGCGTCCGCAGCAAGCTCGACCACCTCGTGGGCCTCGGCGTGAACCTGCTCTACCTGACCCCGGTCTTCCCCGGGCGCTCGAACCACCGCTACGACGCCTCCAGCTTCGCCGAGGTCGATGACCTGCTCGGCGGAGATGAGGCGCTGGTGCGCCTGGTGGAGGCCGCGCACGCACGCGGCATCCGGGTGATCGGCGATCTCACGTCGAACCACTCCGGCGACGGTCACGAATGGTTCGCCTCGGCCCTCGCCGACGCCGATTCCGATGAGGCGGCGTTCTACTACTGGCTCGACAGCGTGCAGGCCGACCTCGCCCCCGACGAGTCGGCGTCGGCGGCCGATGCCGTCGATGCCAGCTACGCGGTGACGGATGCCGCCCCCGCCGCGGCACCTCGACGGTCGTACGTCTCGTGGCTGGGAGTGCCCAGCCTGCCGAAGTTCAACTGGAACTCCGAGGTGCTGCGCCGCCGATTCATCGAGGGCGAGGAGTCCGTCGTCGCGCGCTGGCTGCAGCCTCCGTTCAACCTCGACGGCTGGCGCATCGACGTCGCGAACATGACGGGCCGGTACCTCGACGAGGACCACAACGCCGAGGTGCGCCGCATCATCCGCCGCACGATGACCGAGGTGAACCCCGACACCATCCTGCTCGGGGAGTCGACCAACGACGCCGCCGGCGACTTCCAGGGCGACGCGTGGCACGGCGCCATGACCTACGCGAACTTCACGCGTCCGCTGTGGTCGTGGCTGCTGGTTCCGGGCAGCACGGCCTTCGGCGGCCTGGGCTTCGCCCTCGGCATGGTGCCCGACTTCACCGGGCAGCAGTTCGTCGAGGCCCACACGCAGTTCGCGGCCGGCTTCCCGTGGCGCACTCGGCTCGGAGCCATGAACGCTCTCGACACCCACGACACCCCGCGCTTCGCCACCTCGGCACGGCCCGGCGTGACACCGGTGGCGCTCGGCCTCTCGGTGACGCTGCCCGGCATCCCCGTCGTCTTCGCGGGCGACGAGTTCGGACTCACCGGGGAAGACGGCGAGGCATCGCGCACGCCGATGCCGTGGAGCACGACGGGCGACGCCGTGGTGGCGTCGCGCATCGATCTGTACGCGTCGCTCATCGGCCTGCGACGCGCGCACCCCGCCCTCTCGACGGGCAGCATGCGCTGGCTCCACGTGGGCGAGGACGTGCTCGTCTACGCGCGGGAGTCCGCGGCGGAGACCGTGCTCTGCGTCGCTGCGCGATCCGACTACGACGTCGCCCTGCCCTCGACGGCGCTTGCGGGGGCGGATGCCGCAACGCCGGCGTTCGGCGACGGCCGGCTGGCGGCATCCGTCGACGGCATCAGCCTGCAGGGGAGCGGCCCGTCGTTCTCGGCGTGGGTGCTCCCGGGGGTGACTGCGGCGGCGTCGGAGGCGTAGCCCTCCGCAGGGTGCCCCGCGGTCAGAGAGGCGCTCTGCGGATGCTATTCTCTACTGGTGCCAAAAACGTGGCGCGCTCCCGAGCGCCCCACACTTTGGCCCCCTTAGCTCATTGGTAGAGCACTTCCTTGGTAAGGAAGAGGTAGTGGGTCCGATTCCCACAGGGGGCTCAGACTCTCGATGTGAAGTGTGCGTCGAAGGTCCGCGGCGGGGTAGCTCAGGTGGTTAGAGCACACGGCTCATAATCGTGGTGTCGCGGGTTCAAGTCCCGCTCCCGCTACAACAAGTGGCTCGTTGGACGAGCCCGATCCTCTCTGCGGATGCCGCTCGGTCGGCGCTTCGGGTGGTCGCTTCGCTCGGCCCTCAGCGAGCGGAGTCAGTCGCCCGGCGCCGGATCACTCGGGCGCCGGCTGCCCGTCACGCGCGCGGAGCTTGTACGTGTCGCGCGTGAGCGTCGTGTACGACTCGGTGATGATCTGCTCGAGCACGCCGATGTCGATGGCCGAGAGGTCGCGGATGTAGAGGCATCCGACGCCCGAGGTGTGGGGTCCGAGTCGCGCCAACTGCTCGGTGTACCGGCCGATGCCGTCGGTGAGGTAGATCGACATGGCGGCCTTGCGCGGCGCGAAACCCGCGGCGGCGACATCGCCTTCGCGGCCGCTGTCGTACCTGTAGTGGTAGTTGCCGAACCCGATGATGGTCCCCGAGAGCACTGCAGTCTCCCCGGTGACCCTCGTGTAGAGGCCGAGCAGGGTCTCGGCATCGGCTCGCCTCCGGGCGGAGGGAACGGCCGCGATGAAGTCTCCGACCTCGCTCATCGTGCGCTCAGCTCGCTTCCATCATGGAGGTCTTCTCGACCTTCTTCGTCTTGGCGGCGCGCTCGGTCTTCTTCTTCGCGTCGTTCGCGGCCTGTTCGGCCTTCTCTGCCGGCGAGGGCTCTGCGAACGGGGGAGCGGGCTCGTCGTCGGGGTTCCAGGCCTTGACGATGGCCCAGGCCACGGCCGCGATCGGAACCGAGAGCACGGCGCCGACGATGCCGCCGAGGATGGTTCCGGCCGTCAGGGCCACCAGGATGACCAGCGGATGCAGCTTGAGCGAACGCGCCTGCACCACCGGCTGGAGGAAGTTGCCCTCGATCTGGTTGACGGCGATGACGATTCCCACGACGATCAGCGCGACGACGGGCCCGTTCGCGACGAGGGCGACGAGGGCGGCCAGGATTCCGGCGACCGTCGCACCGACGATCGGGATGAACGCGCCGATGAAGACGATGACGGCGAGCGGGAGGGCGAGGGGCACCCCGAGGATGGCGAGGCCGATGCCGACGCCGGCGGCGTCGACGAAGGCGATGATGGCCGTTCCGCGCACGTAGCCGCCGAGGGTCCTGACCGAGGTGGCGCCGATGCGCTGGCCACGCTCGAGGCTGCGACCGCTGAAGGGTCGCAGGAAGAACGCCCAGATGCGGTCGCCGTCCTTGAGGAAGAAGAACAGCACGACCACGGCGAGCAGGGCGCCGGTGACGAGCTCGGCGGCGACCGAGACGCCGGCGATCGCGCCGCTTCCGAACTGACTGCTCGTGAAGAAGTCGGTGACTGTCTTCTTGAGGCTGTCGAGCTGGTCCTGGTCGATGGGCAGCGACCCGCCCTGCAGGAAGTCGCCGACGGCGTCGATGCCCTGGGTGGCCGACTTCGAGAGCTCCTCCCACTGGCCTCGGACGGCGAACACGATGAGCGTGATGATGCCGCCGAAGATGACGATGCCGCCGATGAGGGCGATCCAGGTGGCGACGATGGCGGGCAGGCCACGGCGCCGCATCCAGCCGATGACGGGGGAGAGGGCCGCAGCCAGGATCAGCGCGACGAGCACGGGGATGACCACGAGCTTCAGCTGCACGAGCCCCCACACGAACACGGCGATGAGTGTCAGGGCCAGCAGGATCTGCCCGCTCCGGATGCCGACCTCGCCGAGCCCGTCGGTGAGGAGGGAGCGCAGCGTGGGGTGCGGACGGCGGCGGTGCGCCGAGGCGACCGGCGCTGCGGCGACGGGTGCTGCGGCGGCATCCGGTGCCACCAGGTCTGGCCCGGGCCGGGTTGCCGGTGTCGTCGCGGGGGTCGGCGCACCGGGGTCGGGCACGGAGACGGGCTGGTTGTCGCTCATGGGCCAACGGTACCCGTCGCGACCGCCGCTGCCTCGGGGCTGGACACGGAGCGTCGAGTCTGAGTGGAGCGTCACCGACGAACGAAAATGCGGTGGCGCGACTGCATCCGATCGGACGTGCAGGGCAGAAGTGGAGTTCAGAGGGAGTGAATCCTCCCCGTTGGGCGGACGAGAGGCTCGGTGTGAGTGCTTCAGAGGCGATGCGCGCAAAGGTGGATGACAGGCTCGAGCTGATGCTCGCGCTGCAGTACACCGCCCGCCACGGGTCGGTCTCGGTGGGCGAGCTCGCTCACCTGCTCGATTCGGCACCGGATGCCGCCATGACCCTGGTGCGCGAGCTGGTGCGCGGCGGACTCGTGCTGTGCCGCATCACCGGCCGCGGCAGCGAGATCGTCGACCTCTTCCTCACCAGTGCCGGGCGTGAACGCGCGCGGCGCGAGGGCGAGGCCGTCGTGCGTGCAGCGAGCGGCCTGCTCGGCGGGTTCGCCCCGGAGGAACGCGCCGTGATCGAGCAGGCGCTCGGACTGCATCTGGGTGAAGACGAGATGCGCGACGCCTGAGGCCGCGTGGCGGTGCCGGCTCAGTCGCGCCGGCGCCGTCACCGTCAGAGCAGGCGCAGCTCGCCCCGCACGATGGAGTCGCCCGAGTGCGCCGGGTTGCCGTCGGCGGGCTCGTCGGAGACATCGACGACGGAGAACTGCGTCAGGTCGATGCCGGTCGGGACCGTGAAGCGACCGCTCGCTCCGGCGAGCTGGCCGAGGCTGACGAGCCCATTGGTCGCGGGGTCGATGAGCCAGACCTCGCGCAGATCGGTGCCCGACGGCGCATCGAGGTCGACGACGAGGTCGCGAACACTTCCGGAGCCGCTCTGTTCGAGGCGCGCGGTGCCTGAGGCGTCCCAGGTGGGAAGAGGATCGAGCGCCGCCTCCGCGATGACGTCGGCCGAGGGCATCGGCCAGAGGATCGCACCGGCCACGCCGGCCAGGATGCCGACCACGAGCGCGGCTGCCGCGACGGGCCACCAGCGGGCGAAGCCGGTCGATCGGGAGCGACGGTCGGCGAGGGATGCCGGAGCCGGGATCGCGTATGCCGGAGCCGGGTCCGCAGCGGCATCCGGAGCGGGGTCCGCAGCCCCGTCCCGAGCCGCTGCCGGACTCGACAGGCCGAGGCCGAGTTCCGCGCTGATGCTCTCCCACACCCGCGGCGGAGGCGCCAGCAGTTCGACGTCGCGCGACGAGCGGCCGATGCTCACCGTGCGGCGGAGATCGTCGAGTTCCCTCGAACAGCGGTCGCAGGTGGCGAGGTGGGAGCGCTGCGCGGCGTCGGGCCCGACGTCGCCGAGGGCGAGCAGTGCGAGGGTGTCGTCATCGAGATGCACTGTCATCAACCTCCATTCGTGTGCGCAGACGCCCGAGGCTTCGGCGGATATGACTCTTGACGGTTCCGAGCGGCAGCCCCGTGCTGTCGGCGATCTCGGTGTGGGTCATGTCGCCGTAGAACGCCAGGGCCATGACCTCGCGTGGCACGGGGTCGAGTCGTGCGAGCTCATCGGCGATCATGAGGCGTTCGGCGACGTCGACCTCCACGGATTGTTCCTGAACGCGAGCCACGGATTCGCTGGACTCCACGATCCGCAGGCTTCGCGTGCGCGCAGCGAGTGCGTCGGCGATGCGGTGGCGGGTGATCCCGACGATCCAGGCGGGCAGGGGCCCGCGTTCCGGGTCGAAGTTGGCGCGTCCCTGCCACGCGGACACGAACACCTGCTGCGTCACGTCCTCAGCGTCGGCCGCGATTCCGAGCGCGCGCACGGCCAGCGTGTAGACGAGCGACGACCAGCGCGTGTAGGCAGCGGCGATGCCCTGTTCGTCACCGGCACGGAATGCCAGCGCGATGGCCGCGTCGTCATCGATGTCGAGCACAGTGGCGAGTCGTCCTCCGTGGTGGGATCGCGTCCGCTCGACGCGTCGCGTCGCTCCCGGCGAGGACGGTGGTCGGTCTCTGGTCGCGATGCTGTGCCCAAGCATAGTCACGAGCGCGTCGTGGGGGTGGTCCGGCAGGGCCGCCATGGAGGCATCCGGTGGCAGCCCTGCCGAGTCGTGGAGCATGGGTTCCTTTCCCGGTGCGCGAGGAGGTTCGCGCGCTGCTCTTCACTCGGTACTTCCGGCCGGAGGGGCAGATCGGATGCAGGAGTAACGACTTCTCCCGACCCCTTGCCCTCACCCCCGAACAGGGGCATAGACTCCCCGACGGAGGCATCCACCAACCGGCACACTCGTGCCCTCAGAGAAGAGGAATGCCCCCATGAAGAAGCTCGTAGCGGTCACCGCCGCCTTCGTCGCAGCCGGAGCACTCGTGCTCACAGCCGTGGCCCCAGCCAACGCCGGCACTGTCGCGCAGACGCCGTCCGGGTCGATCGTCGATGTCGCCGTCGCCGCATCGGGTGGCGGAGCGCCGGACTCCAACCCCAACGACTACGACATCCTGATCCAGGCGCTCACGGTGACGGGTCTCGTTCCCGTGCTCGCCGACACGAGCACGAAGTTCACGGTGTTCGCTCCGAACGACCGTGCCTTCGCCCGCCTCGTCACCGACCTCACCGGCGCAGCCCCGGCGAGCGAGGCCGCAGCGCTCACGACCATCACCGGAGCGTTCACGGTCGACCAGATCAAGAACATCCTGCTGTACCACGTGGTCGCGGGCAAGGCCCTGAGCCCGCTCAAGGTCATCTTCGCGGGCAAGCTCACGATGGCCAACGGCGGGATCGTGAAGCCGCGGCTCATCACCCTGCGCGACGAGTCCCCGTCGCTCAAGGACCCGAAGCTCGTGCTGAAGGCCATCAACATCAAGGCGTCGAACGGCGTCATCCACACGATCGACCGCGTGCTCGTTCCGG
>LMOK01000003.1:582949-590034 GCA_001423545.1 Leifsonia sp. Leaf325 | reverse complement strand
GGCTGCGCAACCGTGATCCGGTCGCGCAGCCCCGCCGGTGCTGCATCCGCTCGGGCGTCAGGCTGAGATGGTCGCGGCGTCGATGACGAAGCGGTAGCGCACGTCCGAGGAGAGCACGCGCTCGTAGGCCTCGTTGATGTCCCCGGCCGAGATGAGCTCGGTCTCCGGGGCGATCCCGTGCTCGGCGCAGAAGTCGAGCATCTCCTGGGTCTCGCGGATGCCGCCGATGCTGGAGCCGGCGAAGGAGCGGCGGTTGCCGAACAGCGTGAAGACGCCCACGGGCAGCGGCTCGGCCGGAGCCCCGACGCTGACGAGCGTGCCGTCGAGGCGCAGCAGCGACAGGTAGGCGTTGATGTCGATCGACGCGCTCACGGTGTTGATGATGAGGTCGAAGTGGTTCTTCAGCTCGCTGAAGGTGGCCTCATCGCTCGTCGCGAAGTAGTGGTCGGCGCCGAGACGCAGGCCGTCCTCCTGCTTGCTCAGCGACTGCGACAGCACGGTGACCTCTGCGCCCATGGCGTGGGCGATCTTGACGGCCATGTGGCCGAGCCCGCCCATGCCGACGACGGCGACGCGCTTGCCCGGACCCGCGTTCCAGTGCGCCAGCGGCGAGTACGTGGTGATGCCGGCGCACAGCAGGGGTGCGGCCTTCTCGAAGGGGATCGACTCGGGAACCTTCAGCACGAAGTCCTCGACCACGACGATGTGCGTGGAGTAGCCGCCCTGGGTGATGGTGCCGTCGCGGTCGACGGCGGCGTAGGTGCCGGTGTTGCCCGCGAGGCAGTACTGCTCCTCGCCGGCCAGGCAGTTCTCGCACTCGCCGCAGGAGTTGACCATGCAGCCGACGCCGACGCGGTCGCCGACCTTGTGCTTGGTGACGGCGGAGCCGACCTCGGTGACGGTGCCGACGATCTCGTGGCCGACGACCTGCGGGTAGGCGATCTGTCCCCACTCGCCGCGTACGGTGTGGATGTCGGAGTGGCAGATGCCCGAGTAGGCGACCTCGATGAGCACGTCGTTCGCGCCGACGTCACGACGCTCGATCGTGGTCTTGATGAGGGGTTCGGTGGCTGAGGGCGCGGCGTAGGCGTCGACGGTGAGCATGGATGTCTCCTGGGGTTCTCGAGGGGGAGGTGCCGCCGCGGGCCGGGCAGCCGGCGGTTCGCGCTCTGGCTGCCGCGCGTCTTCGCGGACGACTCCTCCAGCCTAAGCGCGCTCCGACGAGCACTGGGAGGGGTTGCGAGTACCCCTCTCGTGTGGTGCGCACTCGCCGTGGCAGGTCAGTGGATGAGGGCCTTGAGGATGATCATCGCCACGCCGAAGAGTGCCGTCAGGAAGGCTCCGAAGAGCCGCATGGGCCATCCGTGACCGTAGCGGGTGAATGCCACGTAGCCGAGCGCGGCGAGGATGACGACGCCCGCCCACAGGGCGATCCAGATGGCGGTCTGGTCATCGACGACCCGGAGAGCGCCGAGCAGCAGGATCGCCGACGGGATGAGGGCAGCGGTCAGGAATCCGAAGGACCGGCGGAGCGAGTGGCGGAAGTCCACCGCGAGGGAGCCGCGTGTCTCCTGTGCCGCACCGCGCGGACCCGCGATGGTTCCGGCGTAGACGTGGGCGGCCCAGAACACGATGACCGTCGAGAAGACCGTGATGAACACCTGCCACGGATTCAGGCCGTGCCCGCCGCTGGCTGTGATCATGCCGCTCACGAGCACGATCCCGTACACCGACTCCTCGGTGACGAAGCCCGTGCGCTGCACGAGCGGTCCGATCACGCCGCGACTCATACGCCGCTGCCGGGGTTCGCGTCGGTGCGTGCCCGAACAGGCACGTCCACGTCGATGCCGCCCTCTCGGGTGAGGCGAGGCCGCACCGACACGATGGCCGGCGCCGGAGCGAATCCGCCCGCGAAGAGACCCTCGCCCTGACGGAACTGCGGTGAGCGCGCCAGCATCCCGCGCGGCGCGAACCCGAAGGTCTCGCCGAGCTCGGCCAGGTCGAGCGGTGAGTTCATCTTCATGAGTACCAGATTGTCGCACTGGGAGATGATCCCGGGGTGGATCTTCGATGGCCGTTGAGTCGAGAGCAGGAGCCAGAGCCCGAATTTGCGTCCTTCGGCGGCGATCTGGATGATGCGCTCGCGTACGGCGATGTGCAGGGGGCTCTCGCCGTCGGGGGAGCACAGGTTGTGCGCCTCGTCGATCACGATGAGGATGGGGCGCCGAGACTCGCGCTTCGCCCAGAGGTCATCGAGCACGGCGAGGGCGACGACCAGGTGCTCCTCGGGGTAGGTGAAGCCGCCGAGGTCGAGCACCGTCGCATCCGGTCGTTCGTCGAGCACCTCGGTCGCCGCCTCGTGGTCTCCGGCCCAGATCGCCCAGTCGACGATGCGCAGGTTCTCGATGCGGGCCTTCAGTGCCGTCGCCGCCGGCAGGTGGCGGTCATCCAGGGTCGGGACGATTCGCGAGGCGTCGACCGCCCCGAGCCTCTCCTCGAGGTGGAGCAGCTCGTTGTACTCCTCCCGCTGCACCAGCGGGTTCAGCCGCAGGACGGCGGCCCTCGACTGCATCGGCATATCGGTGAAGCGAACACGCAGACCCTCGGACCCGGCGCCGTGCGGGCGCAGGACCCGGATGTCACGGCCGGCGAGGATGCCGCCCTCGGTGGAGCCGCCCGCCGCGGCGTTGCGGGGATTGTGCTCCCGGATGCGCACGAAGTCGGCGTTCGGATCGAAGATCACCATCGGGAGGGACGTGTGCAGGAGGAGCTGCTCGAGCAGCACGCCGAGAGCGTACGTCTTGCCCGACCCGCTCTGGCCGCACCAGAAGGTGTGGCGGTTGAAGCGGCGGGGGAGGAGGCGGGCCGTGACGCCATCGGTCGCGCTGAGGTCGCCCATCTCGAGGGTGGCGCCGGTGTCGCCGAAGAGCCCGTCGATGACGGCGGCATCCGCTCGCCGCAGATGGCCGGAGGCGAACTGGATCGATCCATCGGTATCGGTTCGCCCGTCGTCGCCGATCGGCCCGAGATGCGGCCGCTGCCGCTCAGCGTTCCGCCCATGGTGAAGTCGACGTCGTCGACCTGCGCGACGTAGACCTGCCCGTCAGTGCCGTGCAGCGTCACGAAGTCGCCGGCTTCGTACGGCGCGTCGAGGGAGCCCTCGAAGCGGAACTGCCGACCGTCCAGCGATGCCGCTCGCGTGGACGTGACACCCGTCGTGCGCTCGGTCTGCGGCATGGATCTCTCCTTCGTCGTCGCCAGCCGGAGTCGGCCGTGTTCGCCACTGTACCGAGCCGGAGGGCTGTTCCGGGTAACAGCAGTGCCTCCCTTCCCGAGAGGGCCGGGCGTACTGTCGAAGGCATGGACCAGACAGCGCAGATCCGAGAGTTCCTGAGCACGCGCCGGGCCCGGATCACGCCCGAGCAGGCCGGGCTGCCCGCCTACGGCGGCAACCGACGTGTCACCGGGCTGCGCCGTGAAGAGGTCGCCATGCTCGCCGGGGTGAGCGTCGACTACTACGTGCGGATGGAGCGCGGCAACCTGGCCGGGGTCTCCGACAGCGTGCTCGAGGCACTCGGTCGCGCGCTGCAGCTCGATGATGCCGAGAGAGCACACCTGTTCGACCTCGCTCGCGCGTCGGTGCCGACGCTCTCCGCGTCGGCCCGTCGTCGACCGGCCGCGAAGGGGGTGCGCGAGCCGGTGCAGCAGTTGCTCGATGCCATCACCGACGCCCCGGCCTGGGTGCGCAACGCCCGCCACGACATGCTCGCATCGAACCGCCTGGCACGCGCCCTCTACTCTCCGATGCTGACGGATGCGCACCAGCCGCCGAACTCCGCCCGCTTCGTGTACCTCGATCCCGCGTCGCGGGAGTTCTTCACCGACTGGGAGCGCGCAGCCGACGACATCGCCGCGATGCTGCGCCTCGAGGCCGGGCAGCATCCGCATGACCGAGCGCTCTCCGATCTCATCGGCGAGCTCTCCACCCGCAGCGAGGTGTTCAGGCAGCGCTGGGCGAAGCACAACGTCCGCTTCCACCGCACGGGTTTCAAGAGGCTGCACCACCCCATCGTGGGCGCCCTCGAGCTCAATTTCGAGGCGATGGAGCTCTCGAGCGACGCCGACCTCACCCTCCTCGTCTACACGGCGCCGGTGGGGTCGCCGACGGCCGACGCGCTGAAGATGCTCGCGAGCTGGGCCATGACGCAGGACGCCTCGCTGGTCGAGTAGCGGGGCGACTGCTGTGATCTCGATACGTGTCGGACTTCGTCCGGCACCACTCGATCAACGGTGAGAACCGTCCGGCACTACTCGATCCACGGCGATGAAAGGAAAGAAGATGAACCTCGTCCCCAGGACTCCCTCCACCAAGGGGCCCGCCCAGATGTTCACGGGCGACGTCTACTTCGACGTCATCGCCCGCGGCGAAGCGCCGTCGCGCCTGCGCGTGAACCTGGTGCGGTTCGCGCCCTGCGCCCGCACCGCGTGGCACAAGCACTCGCTCGGGCAGACCGTGCACGTGACGGACGGCGTCGGCCTCATCCAGGCGCGCGGCGGCGAGGTCATCACCATGCAGCCCGGAGACACCGTGTACACCCGCCCGGGGAGTGGCACTGGCACGGGGCGTCCGCGGATTCCTTCATGAGCCATCTCGCCATGTGGGAGGACGACGACGCCACATGGGGCGACCACGTGACCGACGAGGAGTACGGCGCGGGCGAGTCGAGCTGAGCAGGCGATGAGGGGGGCGCAGCCCCTCGGCGCGGTGCGCTGAGGGGCCACGGCGTCGGACGGGAGCATCAAGCCCGCACGTCTTTGTGCTCGACCCGGATCGCGTCTCGACAGATGCCAGCGTTGGCTGGTCTCTGACATAAGGATACGTCGGGTTTCGCCGCGGGCAAGACGGATTGACAAATCCGTGGGAACCGTTCCCTATGCTCCGATCGAGAGGTCGGGCAGGGCCTCGATCCCAAAGGTGCGGCGCAAGGCCGAACGTGCGGCGTGCCAGCCGTTCAGGCCATGCACGCCGGGGCCGGGGGACGTCGAGGACGAGCACAGGTACACGCCGTCGAGCGGAGTGTGCCACGGGTCCGGCGCGAGCACGGGTCGCTTGAGCAGCTGCAGGATGCTGGCCGCCCCGGCGGCGATGTCGCCGCCGATGTAGTTCGGGTTGTACTCCTGCAGGTCGATCGCCGTGCGGCTCGACGAGGCCAGGATCGTGTCGCGGAAGCCCGGGGCGAAGCGCTCGATCTGTGCTGTGACGGCCTCGGTCTGATCGATGTCCGATCCGGCCGGGACGTGCGTGTACGCCCACGCCGTGTGCTTGCCGGCCGGGGCCCGCGACCCGTCGACGACCGTCGGCTGTGAGATCAGCACATAGGGAGCGTCGCTGTGCCGCCCCGCCGCGACAGTGCGCTCGGCGGCGGCGATCTGGGCGCGGGTGCCGCCGAGGTGCACCGTGCCCGCCTGCCGAACGCCCTCGTTCGCCCACGGGATGGGCGCGTCGAGAGCGAAGTCCACCTTCGCGGCAGCATTGCCGTACTCGAACGATTCCAGCTCGCGGGCGTACACGGCGGGGAGCCGGTCGCCGGCGAGGTCGAGCAGAGCCCGCGGCGTCGTGTCGAGCATGACGGCGCGGCTCGAGGGGAGGGCGCGCAGGTCGGTGACCTCGGCATCCGTCACCACGGAACCGCCGTGGGCCACGAGGTCGTCGATCATGGCGTCGATGATCACCTGGGTGCCGCCGACGGGGATCGGCCAGCCGCGCGCGTGGGCGTGGGCGGTGAGGGCGAGCCCGGCCCCGGCCGTCGTCGGACTCGGCATCGAGCGGATGGCGTGGGCCGCGACGCCGCTGAGCATCGCGGGAGCGAGGTCATCGCTGAAGCGCAGGTTCCACAGCGGCGTGCCCTGCTCGAGCACGCGCAGGCCGAACCGGGCGGCGAGCACGGGGTGTTCGGGAACGCGCAGCAGGGTGTCTCCGGTGAGCCGCGCGACCCTGTCCGCCTGCTCGACGAGCGGCCTCATGAGAGCGGCGTACGCGCCGCCGTCCGGGCCGAGGTCAGCGGCGGTGCGATCGAGGTCGCGGTAGGCGATCCCGGCTCGGCCGTCGTCGAGCGGATGCGCGAACGACGCCCCGGGCAGCTGCAGGTCGATGCGCCGATCGAGCTGGAACTCGCGGAAGAACGGTGAGGCCAGCGCCAGCGGATGCACCGCGGAGCAGACGTCGTGGCGGAATCCGGGCAGCGTCAGCTCTGCCGTTCGGGCGCCGCCCCCCGGGGTCGAGTTGCGTTCGTAGACCACCACGCGCAGTCCGGCGCGGGCGAGGGTGACGGCGGCGGCCAGCCCGTTGGGCCCCGCGCCGACGACCACGGCGTCGAACTCGGTCATGCCGAGGGCGCCGTCTCCGCGTGGGCGCCGTGGAACATCGACGGCTGACGACCCTCGGCGATGTAGGCGAGCCGGCGCAGCGTCTCGCGGTTGCGCAGATAGAGCATCGGCTCGGTGATGATGCGGGGGACCCAGTCGCCGGGTCCGGCCACGGGATGCTCCTGGATGCGCACGAGGCATCCGCTTCCCCACGGCTTGACGTCGATGGTGACGCGGGCCTCGCCGATCGGCCAGCCCTTGGCCCGCATGACAGCGCGGTAGGGCGGCGCCCACTCCTCGCTCACGGTCTCGTCGTCGATGACGGCCGGCCAGACGCCGACGGAGTGCTGGAGGGTGCTCTCGGGGGCGGGCCAAGCGTCGTCGACGTCGCGCATGCGGGAGGCGCCGACCACCCAGACCGGGTAGAGCCATCCGTCGGCGAGCACCTCGAAGACAGCAGACGGCTGGCACGACATCCGCTTCACGTTGCGAGACACGGTGGCTCTCCTTCCGGCGCCGGTGGCGACGCACGTCAACGCACGATCGCGATGCGCGACCTGCCTTCGACAGTACGGGGCCGTCGACGTGCGCCGACAGTGCTTGACAGCAGACACCGGCGCACTCGCAACCCGTTGACTCCTCCTCTCGGGCGGCGGAGAGTCTCTGCATGACAGCCAGCAGCGACCGCGCCGACGACCGACCGGATGACGAGCACGTCC
>LMOK01000003.1:558346-582884 GCA_001423545.1 Leifsonia sp. Leaf325 | reverse complement strand
CGCCGAAGACGCCCGCGGCCACCTCTACGCCTTCCACAGGCTCACCGGCCAGGCCGACCTCGCCCTCGGCGACGCTGTCGACCAGCTGCGCGGTGCCGGGCATCACGATCTCGCCGACAGGATCGAGACCGAGCTCGTCGGCCGCAACGTCATCGAGGGGCGGTGGACGTTCCAGATCGTCGAGGAGTACGACGACGGCTATCACGCGACGTTCATCGAGCTCGAACGGAAGGTGCGAGACGAGCTCGTCGCCGGTCGCCGGCACCTCTTCGAAGCCGAGATGAAGGAGGAGCGGCGCACCCACGGCCGCAGGCACCACGAGGCGAGACCACCGGAATGACGGTCTGACCGGACGCGGGATCGAGGGCGGGATGAGCGCCAACGCAGGCCGCTCGCTCGCTGGCGCGGGTGGCCCGCAAGGGGGTTGTGGGCTCCGGATGCTCTCGGCAAGGGTGGAAGGCGAGGCGGCAGACTGCCGTTCGGAGAGGACCTCCATGCCGCTCGTCGGATTCCATGCGTCACACGAACAGATCCACCCCCGCGCCCTGCTCACCGCTGTCCAGAGAGCCGAGGAGGCCGGATTCCAGGCCGCCATGTGCTCGGACCACTTCGCGCCCTGGCTCCCGGAACAGGGTCACTCCGGCTTCGCGTGGAGCTGGTTGGCTGCGGCGCTCGAGACGACGCAGCTCGAGTTCGGAGTCGTGACGGCTCCCGGTCAGCGCTACCACCCGGCGATCATCGCCCAGGCCATGGCGACCCTCGCCGCCATGTATCCAGGACGGTTCTGGGCGGCCCTCGGCAGCGGCGAGGCCATGAATGAGCACATCACGGGCGACGCCTGGCCGGAGAAGCCCGTGCGCGACGCCAGGCTCGTCGAGTGCGTCGACGTGATCCGTCGTCTGCTCGCCGGCGAGGACGTGTCGACGGACGGGCTCGTCACCGTCGACCGGGCCCGGATCTGGAGCCTTCCCGAGCAGCCGCCGGCGATCTTCGCCGCAGCCGTCAGCGTCGAGAAGGCGACCTCCGCCGCGGCGTGGGCCGACGGGCTCATCACCGTGGCGCAGCCTCCCGAGCAGCTGCGATCCGTCGTCGACGCCTACCGCGAGGCGGGAGGGTCGGGTCCGGTCTGCCTGCAGGTGCACCTGAGCTATGCCACCACCGACGACGAGGCGCTGGCCATCGCGAACGCGCAGTGGCGCAACGGCCTCGTGCCCCCACTTCGTTCCTGGGACCTCGACGATCCCTCCGACTTCGTCGCGGAGACGGCGGATGCATCTCCCGACGCGATCCGCGGGCCGGTGTTCGTCTCGGCCGACCCCGGCGCTCACCTCGCCCACCTCGAGTCGCTGGCATCGATCGGCTTCGATCGGCTCTACCTGCATCACGTCGGCCGGGAGCAGGAGCGCTTCATCGACGTCTTCGGCGCCACGGTGCTGCCGCAGCTGGCGGGGGTGAGCGCATGAAGATCAGCGACACGAGCGACCTGTGGTGGAAGACCGCCGTCGTCTACTGCCTCGACATCGAGACCTACATGGACTGGAACGACGACGGATGCGGCGACTTCGAGGGGCTCGAGCACCGCATCGACTACCTCGCCGAACTCGGGGTCACCTGCCTGTGGCTGATGCCGTTCCAGCCGACGCCCGACCGCGACGACGGCTACGACATCACCGACTTCTACGGCGTCGATCCGCGTTTCGGTAGCCACGGCGACGTGGCGGAGATGATCCGCACGGCGACGGACCGCGGCATCCGGGTCATCATCGATCTCGTCATGAACCACACCTCGAATCGGCATCCGTGGTTCAGATCCGCTCGTCGGAGCTCCACCTCGCCCTATCGCGACTACTACGTCTGGCGCGACGAACCGCCGGCGAAGCAGCCTGAAACGGTCTTCCCCGGCGAGGAGGACGGCGTGTGGGACTGGGACGAGAAGGCCGGCCAGTACTACCTGCACTCCTTCTACAGGCACCAGCCCGACCTCAACATCGCCAACCCGAAGGTGCGCGATGAGATCGCGAAGACCGTGGGGTTCTGGCTCGCGCTCGGCGTGTCCGGGTTCAGGGTCGACGCCGTCCCGTTCCTCATCGAGCCGCCGGCCGGCACCGACATCGGCGACCCGCACGAGTTCCTGCGCGACATCCGTCGCTTCCTCGAGCGACGCTCGCCCGAGGCGATCCTCCTGGGCGAAGTGAACCTGCCCTACGAGCAACAGGTCGACTACTTCGGCGGGAGCCACTCGGCCGAGCTCACGATGCAGTTCGACTTCGAGGCCATGCAGCGCATGTACCTCTCCCTCGCCCGCTCCGATGCGACGCCGTTGGCCGAGACGCTCGCGCGCCGTCCGGTGCTCGAACCGGAGATGCAGTGGGCGAACTTCGTGCGCAATCACGATGAGCTCACCCTCGACAAGCTGAGCGATGCCGAACGGGAGGAGGTGTTCGACGCCTTCGCCCCCGAGGACTGGATGCGGGTCTACGGGCGCGGCATCGCTCGCCGCCTTCCCCCGATGCTGGGCGGCGACCCACGCCGGGTGAAGCTGGTCTACAGCCTGCTGTTCTCGCTGCCGGGAACGCCCGTGCTCTTCTACGGCGAGGAACTCGGGATGGGGGAGAACGAGGAACTCGGCGGTCGGCTGACCGTGCGCTCACCCATGCAGTGGACGAGCGAGCGCAACGGCGGCTTCTCGCGTGCCGTCCCGTCGCGCCTCGTGGCGCAGCCTCCCGGTGACGGCTACGCCCCCGAGCACGTCAACGTCGAGGCGCAGATGCACGACGAGGAGTCGATGCTCCTCTTCATCCGCCGGCTGACGGCCCGCTATCGGGCATCGCCGGAGATCGGATGGGGCGAGCTCGCGGTGCTCGACCAGCCGCAGAGCTCCGTACTGGCCCACCAGGTGTCGGCCGACGTCGGCCGGCTCGTCGCCCTGCACAACTTCGCCGGCGCCCCCGTCGTCGTGCCTCTGCAGCTCGACGTGGACGGTCCCGGTTGGGAGCTGTCGGATCTGTTCGCCGTCACGCGCATCCCGATCGACGAGCGGGGCCGGGCCGAGGTGCATCTCGACGGCTACGGCTACCGCTGGCTGAGGCTCGTGGGGCCGGGAGATCGCCGGCTGACCTGACGCAGGGGGCGACGTGTCGGAGGGGAGCAGTAGCGTCGGGCGCATGAAGTACGGGTTCATCTTCACCGGCAGCGATCCGACACTCGCCGTCGAGCTGGCGGTCCTGGCCGAGCAGAGCGGCTGGGACGGCTTCTTCGTCTGGGAGGGCATCTGGGCCGTCGATCCGTGGTCCACTCTCGCGGCCGCCGCCGTGATGACGGAGCGCATCTGGCTGGGCACCATGCTCACGCCGGTTCCGCGGCGCCGGCCGTGGGAGCTCGCCGGCCAGACCATGACCGTCGACAGGCTGTCGGGCGGGCGGGTCATCCTGTCCGCCGGCCTCGGCGTCCCCGAAGACGTGGAGGCTCGGTTCTGGATCTTCGAGAGCGATCCGGGGCGCAGGGTGCGCGCGGAGCAGCTCGACGAGAGCCTCGAGCTCATGCAGGAGCTGTGGCAGGGCGAGCCGTTCGAGCACAGCGGCGTGCACTTCCGAGCAACGCGCACCGAGGAGATGCTGCCTCCCGCCATCGTGCAGAAGCCACGCATCCCGACCTGGGTGGTCGGTGTCTGGCCGCGCCTGCGCTCGATGCGCCGCGTTGCGCGCTACGACGGCTGGATCCCCAACTACGCGCCGCCAGGAGCGACAGGCGTGGCCGGCCCCGAGGCGCAGCAGGAGCACTACACGCCTGAGATCGCAGCCGAGGCCATCGCGTGGATCCGGGCCGAGCGCTCATCTGCCGGGCTGGCCGATCGGCCGTTCGATGTGATCCAGGAGGGCACGACGACGGGAACGGATGCCGCAGCCGACGCCGCCCTCGTGAAGCCGTGGGCCGAGGCCGGCGCGACGTGGTGGCTCGACTCGAACTGGCAGGTGCCGGCCGATGAGGTGGCCGACTATGCGCGGGCGCGGGTGGCTGCGGGGCCGCCGAGTGCCACCCGGTGACTGCGCGCTTCGGCCGCGAACTCCGTTCGGGCCTCAGCGAGCGGGCCCTGAGAGCGTGATCTTCGACATCTGTACCTGAGAAGTATTCACTTCTTCCCTCCTGCATCGTACGTTTGACGAACGCGTCGAATTCCGAAGCAGGGAGTGACTGTGAAGCGACGATTCCGATCGTGGGTCGCGGGCCTCCTCGTCGCAGCATCCGCCCTCGCCCTCGTCGGACTCACCACCTCTGCCATGGGTGCGACCGTCGCTCCATTCGGCGTGCGCTTCCAGACGAACGACAACGGTGCCATCGCCGTCGTCGGCAACCAGCTGCAGACCTGCCAGACGTCGGCCGCGAACTGTGTCGGGGCCCGCGCCGGCACCGCGCGCTACAACAACAACTCCTTCGCGATGGCCAACCTCGACGTCGACTCCGACCCGTCGACGATCAACTCCTCGAGCGCCGCGCTCGAGGCTCCGGCCGACGGAGAGGTGCTCTGGGCCGGACTCTACTGGGGCGCTCGGCTCGCCGCCGGCCCCGGCGGCACGGCCGCAACCGGTGACAGGCGCACGATGTCGTTCAAGGTTCCCGGAGCAACGGACTACGAGGCCGTGTCGTCGCAGACGAGCTTCGGACCGACGACCTCGGCCGACCGCGCCTACCAGGAGTTCGCCGACGTAACAGCGCTCGTGCGGGCAGCCGGCCCGGGCGACTACTGGGGCGCGAACGTGCGCGGCGGCACGGGCGAGGACCGCTATGCCGGCTGGTCGCTCGCCGTCGTGTTCCGCTCGCCCGAGTTGCCGCTCCGCAACCTCACGGTCTTCGACGGCTTCGCGGACGTGGGCCAGGGTGAGCCGCAGACCGTCACCGTGAGCGGCTTCCTTGCGCCGCTCACGGGTCCCGTCGACACTCAGCTCGGCATCGTCGGGTACGAGGGCGACTTCTCCACCTCCGGCGACACGGTCACCCTCAACTCCACCCAGCTCGGCACCACGGTCTCGCCGGGAACCAACTTCTTCAACGGCTCCAATGACCGCAACGGCGCCTCGGTCACGGCGCGGTCGACGGCCGACCGCAACATGCTCGGCTTCGACGTGAAGCAACTGGGCGCCTCAGGCGTCATCCCGAACGGCGCCACCTCGGCCGACTTCCGTTTCACCAGCAGCGGCGACCGCTACTTCCCGGGCGTGCTCACCACGGCCATCAACCTGTTCGCGCCCGACTTCACGCCGTCATCGAAGTCCGTCGTCAACCTCGACGGCAACTCGCCCGCCCGTCCCGGCGACACCCTGCAGTACTCGGTGAACCTCACCAACGTCGGCGGCGATCCGGCCGCCCAGTCCGTGGCCTCCGACCCGCTTCCGCCGGGAACCGAATACGTGCCGGGATCGCTGCAGATCGTCGCCGGCGCTGGTGCCGGAGCCAAGACCGACGCCGCCGGAGACGACCAGGGGGACTACGACGCGGCCAGTCGCACCGTGCGGTTCCGTGTCGGTGACGGAGCGAACGCGACGAGCGGCGGCGTGCTCGACCCCGCAGAGTCGACCACGGTGCGGTTCGATGCGACGGTGACGGATGCCGCAGCAGGCACGTCGGTCACGAACGAGGCCCAGCTCGACTACGTCGCCCAGACCGTGGGCAGCCCATTCACCTACCGCGTGCGACCGGTGTCGACACCGGTCGAGGAGGTCGCGAACCTCGCTGTCACGAAGACCGTCGCGCCCGATCCGTCCGAGGCCGGCGGGCCGGTCTCCTTCTCGATGCTCGTGGTCAACAACGGACCGAACCCCGCCCGAGGCGTGGTGCTCACCGACCCCATCCCCGCCGGCATCACCGTCACGGGTACGACCGCGACGCAGGGCTCCTGTGCCGCCGATGCCGACCCGGTGAGCTGTGAGCTCGGCACCCTCGCCTCGGGAGCCAGCGCCACCGTGGTCGTCACCGGACGCACCGATCCCGGCTCGACCGAGACGTCGGTGACCGACATCGCCACGGTCACGTCGACCACCTCCGACCCTGACCTGAGCGACAACACCGCCGGTGCGACAGCGCAGCTCGCCCAGGCCGCGGACCTCGTCGTGACGAAGACGGCTGCTCCGACGTCGGTCGTCCCGGGTGGCACCACGGCATTCACGGTCACTGTGACCAACGAGGGCCCCTCGACCGCCCGCACCGTGACCGTGAATGACGCTGTCGACGACACCGCCGCCCTCGCGCTGCTCGATGCCGGTGGTCCGGGCGCGACCTGCGCGCAGCCCGCGCCGGCCGCCCAGTGCTCCATCGGCGAGCTCGCACCCGGGGCATCGGTCACGCTGACCCTCACCGGACTGCTGACACCGGGAACCGCTGCTGGCGCGACTGTCACGAACCAGGCGACGGTGAGCTCGGTCACCCCTGATCCCGTCGTCGGGAACAACCAGGCGACGGCGACGGTGACCGCTGCGACGCCGGAGACGGACGTCTCGATCGCCAAGACCGGGCCCGCCACGGTGGTCGCCGGGCGCACCCTGACCTACTCCATCACCGTGAGCAACGACGGGTTGTCGGATGCCGCCGACGTGCAGGTGTCCGACCTGCTGCCGGCCGGAATCGTCGCATCCTCGGTGGCCACGACGCGCGGCACCTGCACCGTCGACGCCTCGGTCGAATGCAGCATCCCGACCCTGCTGGCCGGCATCGGCGGGTCCCCGGGTGCCACGGCCGTCATCACCATCCAGGCCGTCGCCGACGGTGATGCCCCCATCGGAACGGCGACGAACACCGCCACCGTCACCTCGACCACGACCGACACCGACCCCTCGAACAACTCCGCGAGCGCCGACACGGAGGTGACCGGCGACGCCGACCTGGTCGTGACGAAGACGGCGACGCCGAACCCGGCCGTCGCGGGCAGCCCGATCACCTACACGATCACCGCGGCCAACAGCGGGCCATCGACGTCACGCGACATCGTGCTCGACGACCTGCTGCCACCCGAGTTCGACTTCGCCTCCGCAACCCCCAGCCAGGGAACGTGCGATGCGCCGGTCGACTCCGCTCTCGCCTGCGACATCGGCGACATCGTCACCGGCGCGACAGCCACGCTCGAGGTCGTCATGGACATCCCGGCCGACTACACGGGAACTCCGGATGCCGTCGAGACCGTCACCGCCACGAGCGGCACGAGCGATCCCGACGAGACCAACAACACGGCATCGTGGACGGCCACCACCCAGGTGAGCGCCGACCTGAGCATCTCGAAGCAGGCGCCGGCCACGGCGGCATCCGGCTCCCGGTTCTCCTACACGATCAGCCCGCGCAACGTCGGTCCGTCGAGCTCGGCGGAGACGATCGTGACAGACCCGCTGCCCGCCGACGTGACGTTCGTGTCTGCGACGGACCCGTGCACTGCAGCGGACGACATCGTGACGTGCGACCTCGGCACGCTCGATCCCGGCGAGGAACCCGAGCTGACCGTCACGGTTCAGGTCGGCGGCAACGTGAACATCCGCACCCTGCTCAGCAACACGGCGACGGTGGCCTCCTCGACGCTCGATCCCAGCGAGGCGAACAACAGCGCGACCGCGGTGACGGAGACCACCGCCATCGTCGACCTGTCGGTCACCAAGGAGGCGTTCTTCGGCTCGACGGCGCCGGGTGGCCAGGACGTGTTCATCATCACGCTCACCAACGCCGGACCGTCGACGGCGCGGGCCGTCTCGTTCACCGACACCTTCGAGCTGAGCTCAGCGGCGGTCGTGCTGCAGGGGGGAACCTGCGAGTTCACCAGCGGCGACCTCTCCTGCACCATCGACGGGCTGAACCTCGCGCCCGGCGCGAGCGCCCAGGTCTCCATCGGCATCATCACGCCGTCGTCGGCGCAGCCGGGCACCTACCTGAACACTGTGCGCGCGTCGACATCGACGCCCGAATCCGATGCCTCCAACAACGTCGCGACCTTCTCCGAGGCCATCGCCGATCCGGTGGCCGACCTGGCTGTCGCCAAGACCCTGCTGACCGATCCGCTGGTCGCAGGCGGCGGCTTCAGCTACCAGCTCGAGGTCAGCAACATCCGCTCGGCGTCAGCTGCCTCCGACGCCTCCGACGTCGTGGTCACCGATGACCTCCCGCCGGGTCTCACGGCCACCAGCGCCTCACCCAGCCAGGGAAGCTGCACGGTGTCCGCGACCCAGGTGAGCTGCGATCTGGGCGTGGTCCCGGGCCAGGTGGCTGCCGAGCCTCCGCCCCCCGTGACCGTGACGATCAGCGGCACGGTCTCGCCCGGAGTGAGCGGCTCCGTCGGCAACAGCGCCGTCGTCGAGAGCTCGACACCCGACCCCGACGACACCAACAACGAGGTGCTCGTCACGTCACCGGTCGAACTGCAGGCCGACCTCTCCATCACGAAGACGGCCGACACCGATCCGCTCGTGGCCGGAGGAACCGCGTCGTACACGGTGACGGTCACGAACTCCGGACCGTCGAACGCCTCCAACGTGGTGCTGACTGACGTGCTCGATGGAGCGATCGCCTTCGACGCGGATGCGAGCGATGCCGCCTGCAGCCTGGTCGCCGGCCAGGTGACGTGCGAGTTGGACACCATCGGTGCGGGCCAGACCCTGACTGTGCGCATCTCTGGCCGGCTCGATCCGGCCAGCACCGTCACCGAACTGTCGAACACCGCATCGGTGTCGTCCGACACCCCCGATCCCGCGCCCGGCGGTGAGACGACGACGATCACCACGCCGGTGGTCCAGAATGCGAACCTGCGGTTGAGCAAGACGGCCGACAGCGCCACGCCATCGTCCGGGTCGACGGTGACCTACTCCATCGCACTGAACAACGATGGGCCGTCGAACGCCGTGAACACCACGATCGTCGACCCACTGCCTGCCGGCGTCGAATTCGTGAGCCTCACCGCGTTCTCGATGGACTGCACAGCCTCGCCCGCACCGGTCGTGGTGAGTTGCACGGCGGCCGGGCTCGAGGCCGGCCGCACTCAGGGTGTCGCGATCACCGTGCTCCTTCCCGACGGCTCACTGCCCGGCGCCATCGAGAACATCGCGACCGCCGCATCCGACACGAGCGATGCCGATGCCTCGAACAATGCGTCCTCGGCGCTGGTCGACCTGCAGGTCGTCGCCGACACCGCCATCACCAAGACCGTCGTCACCCCGCGGCCGACGATCGGCAAGCCGGTCACGTTCCGGCTGAACGCCGTGAACAACGGCCCGGCCACAGCGCCGGCCGCAGTCTTCACCGACACCCTCCCGGGTGGGACCACGCTGATCTCCGCCGTGGTCGAGGGGTCGAGCGCCGTCTGCACCACGGTCGAGCAGGAGGGGAACATCGTCGTGAACTGCCCGGTCGGTTCTCTCCCCGTCGGTGGGACGTCGACGGTCCTCCTCACCGTCGATACCTCGGAGCTCACGACGGCATCGTTCTCGAACACCGGCTTCATCGGCTCGGGTGCACTCGACCCGAACACGCCGGACAACCAGGCGACAGCCGCGGTGACCCTGCTGATCGAGGAGGAGCCGCCGCCCCCGACCACGGATCCCCCGACCACTGAGCCGCCGACGACGGCGCCTCCGACCTCGGGCACTCCGGATCCCGGCGACCCGGGGACCCCGCCGGTCGCCGGTCCGTCGGGCGTCGACGGCTCAGGGCTCGTGAGCACCGGCGTGAATGCCGCGTCGGCTCTCACCCTCGCCCTCGGGCTGATCCTGCTCGGCGGTCTCGGGCTGGTACTGCGGCGTCGGAAGCCGTCCCCCGCTGATTGAGAGCACTACTCGACCAGCGGTGCCAGACGCCCCAACAACTCCCGCTCGTAGCCTGCCGTCTGTGCGCGCAGCGCATCGGCCACGGCGGCCACAGCGGGCAGCCGCAGCGAGTCCGGCCGCAGCACCATCCAGTACGGCAGTCTCTCGGAGAACCGCTCCGGCAGCAGCCGCACCAGGTCGTCGTGTCGATCGGCCATGAAACAGGGCAGGAACCCGATCCCCGCGCCGGCGCGCGTGGCCTCCACGTGCACGAAGACGTTCGTCGAGCTGATCGAGTCGCGCATGGTCGGAACCAGCCGGCGCGGGGCGTCGAGGTCGTCGACGAGGAGCATCGAGTCGACGAAGTAGACCAGCGGATGCCGCGTCAGCTCTTCGATGGAGGTCGGAATCCCGCGCTCGGCGAGGTAGTCGCGCGACGCGTACATACCGAGCACGTATTCGCCGAGCAGGAAGGCCGAGGCACGGTGCACCTGCGGCTCGCCGACGACGACCTCGATGTCGAGCCCGGAACGGTACTGCCGCACGCGCCGCGTGACCGTCTCGATCTCGACGGAGAGCCGCGGATGCCGCCGCTGCAGGGCCGCGACGGCCGGGGAGGCGATGTAGGCGCTGAAACCGTCGGTCGCCGACATGCGCACGACGCCGGAGAGCTCGTGCTCGGGGGAGTCGGCCTCGGACGAGAGCCCGGCGATGGCGAACTCGATGCCCTCGCCCGCCCGTGCCGCTCGACGCCCGAGCTCGGTGAGCTCCCAGCCGCCGACGGCCTTGGCCAGCAGGCGACCGCCGAGCGACTGCTCGAGCGCGGCGATGCGGCGCGACACCGTCGTGTGGTTGACGCCCAGGCTCTCGGCCGCCGTCGTGAAGCGCCCCGTGCGGGCCACGGCGAGGAGGATGAGGAGGTCATCGGCCTGCGACTCCGAAGAGCCCGGCCTGGAGGTCGGCTGCGCTGCCATATCTGCAATTATGCACACGCCGGTCGCGCGATTGGTCATTGATGCAGCATCCGTCGTCAGTCACACTCGACGAGTCCGCCGTTCCACGCACAGCGGGAACGCGCGCGGGCATCACCGTTCCCGCGAGCAGGGTCAATGACGACACCGAAGGAGACGCCCATGAGCGTTCAACATCAGCAGGCCGGGGCACAGACCCCCGCATCCGGAACAGGCGAGGGCACACCGCTCTCGGGACTCAAGCGGATCGTCTCCGCGTCCATGGTCGGCACCGTGGTCGAGAGTGGTACGAGTTCTTCCTCTACGCCACGGCCGCGTCGCTGGTGTTCGGCACCTTCTTCTTCCCCGCGGCAGGCACCCAGCTCGACGGCATCATCGCCGCGTTCCTCACCTACGCCGTCGGCTTCGTCGCCCGCCCCCTCGGCGGCATCGTCTTCGGCCAGATCGGCGACAAGTTCGGTCGCAAGCACACCCTGCAGGCCACGATCATCCTCGTGGGCGTCGCGACGTTCCTCATGGGCTGCCTGCCGGGCTTCGACACCATCGGGTACTGGGCGCCGGCGCTGCTCGTGGCACTGCGCTTCATCCAGGGCTTCGCCGTCGGTGGCGAGTGGGGCGGCGCCGTGCTGCTCGTGGCCGAGCACAGTCCCGACAAGTCGCGCGGATTCTGGTCGAGCTGGCCGCAGGCCGCCGTTCCCGTCGGAAACCTCCTCGCCACCCTCGTGCTGCTGACGATGTCGTGGATCCTCCCGGCCGACCAGTTCCTCAGCTGGGGCTGGCGCGTGGCCTTCTGGCTCTCGGCAGTGATCGTCATCATCGGCTACTACATCCGCACGCACGTGACGGATGCCCCGATCTTCCTCGAGGCCAAGGCCGAGCAGGAGAAGCAGAAGGCGGCCAGCTACGGCGTCGGCGCCGTCATCAAGCGCTACCCGGTCAAGATCCTGCAGGCCATGGGACTCCGGTTCGCAGAGAACATCCTGTACTACATCATCGTCAGCTTCTCGATCGTGTACCTGTCGACCGTCGTGGGATACAACACCAGCGAACTCCTGCTGGCGTTGCTCATCGCCCATGTCGTGCACTTCCTCGCGATCCCGCAGGTGGGACGCCTGTCGGACCGTTTCGGCCGCAAGCCGATCTACTTCATCGGTGCCGTGCTCGGGTCGACGTGGGCGTTCTTCGCCTTCCCCATGTTCGACACCGCGAGCCCCGCGCTCATCGTGCTGGCCATCACGATCGGACTCGTGTTCCACGCGTTCATGTACGCCGGCCAGCCCGCCGTCATGAGCGAGATGTTCCCCACACGGATGCGCTACTCGGGCGTCTCGCTCGGATACCAGGTGACGTCGATCATCGCCGGCTCGCTGGCGCCCATCATCGCCGTGGCCCTGCTGCAGGCGTACGACTCCTGGGTGCCGGTGGCCATCTACGTGCTCATCGCCTCCGCCATCACCGCCGTGACGGTGCTGACGCTGCGCGAGACGCGCGGCGCCTCGCTCCGCCAGGTCGACGCGGCCGACGAGGAGCGGTTCGGGGCGGCCCCCGCAGCGACGGCGCGGCATGCCTGAGCTCGACGGGCGCCGCGCCCTCGTCACGGGGGGCGCGAGCGGCATCGGCGCCGCCTGCGTGCGTGCGCTGGCGGCATCCGGAGCCCACGTGGTGGTGGCGGATGTCGACGAGGCCGGCGCCGCGGCGCTCGCCGAGGAGGTCGGCGGCTCCAGCTGGACCGTCGACCTGCTCGACGTCACCGCGCTCGAGACACTGGCGCTCGACGTCGACATCCTGGTGAACAACGCCGGCATCCAGCGGGTGAGCCCTCTGGAGGAGTTCGAGCCGGCCGCGTTCCGCCGCATCCTGGCGCTGATGCTTGAGGCGCCGTTCCTGCTCGTGCGGGCCGCCCTCCCGCACATGTACGAGCAGGGCTTCGGACGCATCATCAACGTGTCGTCGGTGCACGGGCTGCGGGCGTCGCCGTTCAAGGGGGCGTACGTCGCGGCGAAGCACGGACTCGAGGGGCTGTCGAAGGTGGCCGCCCTCGAGGGTGGACCGCACGGGGTCACCAGCAACTGCGTGAACCCCGGCTACGTGCGCACTCCGCTCGTCGAGAAGCAGATCGCCGCCCAGGCCGAGGCGCACGGCATCCCGGAGGATGAGGTGCTCGCCACCGTGATGCTGGCCGAGAGCGCCATCAAGCGCCTCGTCGAGCCCGAGGAGGTGGGCGCGCTGGTGACCTGGCTCGCCTCGCCGCACTCGGCGATGGTGACGGGTGCGAGCTACACGATGGACGGCGGCTGGTCGGCGCGGTGACGGTGCGGCCAGTCGCTGCCGCCCGCTCGCAGCGGGCTGGCGCAGCCCGAGCCCGACGCGCTCCGACCGCCGCTTCGACCGCCGCTTCGACCGGCGCTTCGACCGCCGGCTTCGCCGGGGCCTCAGCGAGCAGGGGTGGCGGGGTCAGCGCGGCGCCAGCGCCCGCCGCAGCCACGCCCGCTCGATCAGCGTCCAGGCCGTCGTGACCGCGAGGTAGAGCGTGGCGGCCAGCGGCACGAAGACGGCGAACACCACCGTGATGAACGGCAGCCAGCTGAGGGCGGACGGCAACCACGCCGGCGGGGTCGGCAGCGGGGCGGATGCCGCAGCCCCTCCTCCGGACCGCCCCGCTGAGCCCGCTGCCGGCGGAATCGACGGGTTCTCGGCCGCGACTTCCAGGGCGTGGCGCCGAGACATCCAGGCCGTCGCGGCGATCGCGAGCAGCAGCGCTGCGAACACGGCCAGGCCGAGGGGCGGCATCCCGGCCCCGACGAAGGCGACGAGGGATGTGCCGAGGGGCACTCCGAACAGGTGCATGCCGAGCAGTGCATTGGTGTGGCCGTTGATGACGGCGAGCACGAAGAGCCCGTAGAGCAGCGAGAGCACCGGCGCCTGGGCCAGCGCAGGCAGGATGCCGGCGAACGGGGAGGTCTTCTCGGTGGCGTAGAGCTCCATCATCTTGCGCTGCAGCACCTCGGGCTTGCCCTTGTAGCGGCGTTGGAGCTCGCTCAGCTGCGGGGCGAGCCGGCGTCGAGTGAACTCCGCCCGCACCTGCGAGCGGCCGACGGGGATGAGCACGGAACGGATGACGAGAGTGAGCGTGACGATGGCGAGGGCAGCGCTCAGCTCACCGGCGAACGGCTCGATGAACGAGGCGAAGCCGAGGAGCAGGCGATAGGCGGAGTCGAGGATGGCCGCGATGGGCCCGAAGGCGTAGAGGTTCACGAAGGGAGTCCTTTGTCGATGGGGAGAGGGTGGTCGCGATGGGTGGTCGCGAGACCCTCGTTCGACGAAGGACTACGCGGCCGTCTCGGGGAGAGACGGCGCGCGGGTGCGGGGGCGGCCTGCCGTGTTCGGGTGGCGCGGGGCGGCCATGCTCGAGAGCACCTCGCGGTGCTGGTGCGAACGGGAACCTACGGTGAGCTCGGGTGCTGCAGCCTGCAGCGCGACGTAGACGGTGGCGAGCAGGCCGCCCGTGGCGAGGATGGCGGCGCCGGCCACGAGCGTGGTCGGTGCCCCGGGCTGCGCGAGGGCGAGCACGAGGAACGCGGCGCCGAGCAGTGTCGACGCGCGCATCAGCACGAGTGCCTTCAGCAGCCTGTCCGACATCGTTCCTCCTGCGACGAGCGTACGCCCGTCGCAGGAGGAAGGCACGATCGGGGGGCTACGACGTGGTCGAGGAGGAGGACGCCTGCTGATTGTCCGAGTCGGCCTGCGAGCGATCCTGACCGAGACCGATGTCATCGGCGTTGGCGTGCTGGCCGGCGGGAGTCGGCTGCGGGGTGTCGACGGTCGGGTTCGGACCGGTCGACGGAACGACGTGGATCGCTCCCGTGGCGGTGGGGACCGAGCGTGCGTGGGCCGGCGGCGCGGTGGGGGCGGCATCCGTCGTCGAGACGCCATCGGAGAAGGTGCCACCGCGCTGCAGGGTCTCGATGAGCTGCACGTTCTGGTTGTGCAGGTCGATGGTGATGTTGGTGATCGCCGTGGTGAAGTTCTCGGCGGCCTGCAGCGAGGTCTCGGTGGCGCGTCGCGTGAGTTCGGCGCTCTCCGTCGTCGCCTTCAGCGCGATGGTGATGCCGTAGTAGGCCGCCGCGATCGAGACGATCGGCGCGATGACCGAGGCCGTGATCGCGAGCACATCGGTGAGGGCGGGCCTCTCGAAGCCGTCTGGGAGGGGTCCCATCAGCAGGTAGACGCCGGAGACGGCGACGACGGCGAGGAGGACGATCGCGAGGATCGCGACCAGCGCGGGCTTGGGTGTTGCATCCGGTGCAGCCATTGCACTCCAATCAGCGAGAACCCCTCATTATTCTCTTCGCGGCATGCGACACAACAGGGGTTGTCAGGAACGGATGCTTCGGCCAAGGTGCGCCGAGCGCGGCGAGCCCGTTCTCAGCGGGCGTCAGGGCGGTTCAGAGGGAGGTGCTGCGATCGGCGACGAACGCCGCCACCCGCCCGATGAGCTCGTAGGGGATCGGCTTCGTATAGGGGAAGTTGAGCGAGTCCTTGCCCGAGCGGTACGGGGCGATGGCGGCCTCGAGTTCGGGGCCGGCCGTGGCGACGGGGTAGATGCCGAGGTGCTTCTTCCAGGCCGCGTAGTGCAGGGCGTAGCGCCCGCCGAGCATGACGGCGGGGATGTCGTAGCGCACCTTCTCCTCGTCGCCCGGAACGGCATCGAGGATAATCTGGCGCACGCGCCGCAGGATCTCCTGGATGTCGTCGGGGTAGCGCGAGATGTACTCCTCGACGGTGACGTTCTTGTCTGCCATGGCGGCTCCCTCGGTCGGCGCATCCCGCGCGTGATTCAGGCTGGAACTGCTCGGGGCGGCGTGTCGGACCGAATCCAGCCGCGTGTTGCGAATCTAGCCTGAGTCGTGCGCCGGAGAACAGGCCTCAGGCGCTCGGAACCCGCAGCAGGGCGCCCTCGGCGCGGCAGGTGGCCGCGGCGATGAGCATGGCGTCGGCGAGCAGGGCAGCCCACTCCTCGTCGGACTCCGGGAGCCCCGACTGCGCGATGTCGCGCACCGTCGCCGAGAGCGTCGCGTCGCCGGCGCCCATGGTGTCGATGACGGCGCCCGGCAGCGGGGCGATGCCCGCGCTCACCGTGCGCCCGTCGGGTAGACGCACCGCGGCACCCTTCGATCCGGCGGTGGCCAGGACGGATGCGGCCCCCGCGTCGAGCAGGCGGCTGGCGAATTCGTCCACCGAGTCGCCCAGCAACAGCTCGGCGTCCTCGTCGCCGACCTTCGACAGCAGGCTGTCGGCGGCGACGCGCACGAAGTTCGCGAGGAACGCGTCGCGGTCGGCGAGCATTCCGGAGCGCGGGTTCGGGTCGACGATCAGACGGCGCTCGCCGGTGGACAGGGCCTCG
The DNA here is from genome assembly GCA_001423545.1 of Leifsonia sp. Leaf325. Taxonomy (GTDB): domain Bacteria; phylum Actinomycetota; class Actinomycetes; order Actinomycetales; family Microbacteriaceae; genus Orlajensenia. The sequence continues at coordinate 566,742 of LMOK01000003.1, read as the reverse complement.
AGCAGTGCATCCGTCTGCGCGGTGTCGTCGAACGGGAAGCAGCTGACGACCACCAGCGGCGCCGCGTCGATGGCGGTGCGGGCATCGCCGTCGAGCGGGAATCGCCGCGACTTCGCCGAGTCGTTGAACGCGTAGCGCGGTTCGCCGTCGGTGCGGTCGGAGACTGCCCGTGCCGAGCCGAGAGGTGCGTCGCTCGTGATGAGCTCGACCCCGTACACGGCGAGGTGATCGCGGATGAGGTCGCCCGATTCGTCGTCGCCCACCATGGCGAGCAGCGTCGTGGGGACTCCGAGCACCGAGAGGCCGACGGCGACGTTGAGAGCGGCGCCGCCCACGTAGTCGCGCGAACCCGCGGCGTCGCGCATCTCGTCGATGAGGGCGTCGCCGATCACGACGACGCGCGGTTCGGTCTCTCGGACGGTCTCGGGCACGGATGCCGCATCAGCCGTTGGCATTGATCTCTCCACTTCCACGCACGATGAGCCGCGTGGGCACGATGTGCCTGGCTCCGGGGGTGTCATCGCCGTCGAGTCGTGCGAAGACCCGTTCGGCGGCGAGTTGGCCGATGCGCTGCGGATTCTGAGCCACCACGGTCACGCCGGGTTCGAGGAGGTCGGCCAGCGGCACGTCGTCGAAGCCGACGAGGGCGACGCTGTGGTGCAGGTCGCGGGCGCGGAGGGCCCTGATGGCGCCGATGGTGACGAGGTTCTGGGCGCTGAAGACGGCCGTGGGCGGGTCATCCGACGACAGCAGGCCCAGCAGGGCGTCGAAGGTGACGGCCTCGTCGTGCAGGTTCTCGATCACGGGAACGCTCGAGGTCGCCACGCCCGCGCGGCCGAGTTCCTCGAGGAAGCCGCGGCGGCGTTCGCGCGCCGTCTGGATGTCGCCGCGGTCGCCGAGGTAGGCGATGCGGCGGTGTCCATGGGCGAGCATGTGCCGCACTGCGAGTGCCGCGCCTGCGGCGTTGTCGCTGACGACGGTGTCGGCTGTGACGCCCGAGGGCTCCCGGTCGACGAAGACGACGGGCGTGCCCCGCCGGATCTCGGCGGCGAGGTACCCCTGGCTCGGCGAGATGGTGGTGAGGATGAGCCCGTCGACGCGGCGACGGAGGAACGCGGAGACGCTCTGCTCCTCGCGGCTCGGATCGTCATCGAGGCTGGAGGCGAACACTGCGACGCCGCGCTCGATCGCGGCTTCCTCGACGGCGCGGTGAACGGCACCCGAGAAGGGGTTGCTCACGCTGCCCACGAGGAGCCCGAGGGTGCGACTGCGCCCATCGGCGCGGCGGAGGTTCCCGGCGTGCAGATCAGGTTGGTAGTCGAGGGCGCGCGCGGCATCCGTCACCCTGGCGATGGTCGCGGCCGAGACGTTCGGCTCTCCATTGATCACCCGCGAGACCGTCTTGATGCCGACGCCGGCCAGAGCAGCGACCTGCTTCATGGTCGGACGCGCCGTTGCGGGGGCCGCCTCGGCGCTGGCATTTGACAACGATGTCACGATTCTCGCTCCAATGTGTGGATTGAGTTGACTATAACCCAAATCCGGGCTACAACAGTCATTGACATCGTTGTCAACGGACAGCGTTCCCCACTCAAGGAGATTCACCGATGAATCGCACAGCTCCCCGTCCGCTCGCTCGGCGCCTCGTCGCAGCGGGCTCCATCGCAGCTCTCGCTGCCCTCTCTTTCACTGCCTGCTCCTCCGGTTCCGGGGGCGGCTCATCGGCCTCGGGCGATGAGATCGGCGTCTCGCTCATCGTGAAGACGACGACCAACCCCTTCTTCGTCGCCATGGAGGACGGCGCCAAGGCCGCGGCCGACAAGCTCGGGGTGAATCTCACCCTCGCTGCGGGCAAGGAGGACGGCGACGAGGACACCCAGATCCAGGCCATCGAGAACGCCATCTCCAAGGGCGACGCCGGAATCCTCATCACCCCGAACGGCCCGGGCGTCGAGGACGCCCTCGTGAAGGCGCGCGACGCCGGCCTCTACGTCATCGCGCTCGACACCCCGCCGTCGGATCCCGACTCCGTCGACATCACCTTCGCCACGGACAACTACCTCGCGGGCCAGGACATCGGAAAGTGGACTGCGGCCAAGCTGGGTGGCGAGAAGGCCACCATCGCCCTCATCGACCTGTTCGACGACAAGGTCGTCTCCGTCGACTACAACCGAGACCAGGGCTTCCTCGACGGCATGGGCATCGACACCGCCGACAAGGAGAAGAACGGCGACGAGGCCACGACCGGCACGTACAGCGGTGGCGACTACGAGATCGTCGGCAACGAAGCGTCGCAGGGCGCCGAGGACGGCGGGCGCACCGCGGCCGAGACTCTCCTGAGCAAGAACCCCGACATCAACGTCGTCTACACGATCAACGAGCCCGCCGCATCCGGTGCCTACGAGGCGTTCAAGGCCGCCGGCACCGAGAACGGACTCATCATGGTCTCGGTCGACGGCGGATGCGCCGGAGTGCAGCAGATCGTCGACGGCACCCTGGGCGCCACCAGCCAGCAGTACCCCGTGAAGATGGCCCAGCTCGGAGTGCAGGCCATCTTCGACCTGGTGAAGACCGACAAGAAGCCCGAGGTCACCGAGGGCCTCGACTTCTACAACACCGGCGTCGCCCTCGTGACGGACGACCCGCAGGACGGCGTCGACTCGATCAGCACCGACAAGGCCGCAGACATCTGCTGGGGCTGACCTCCTGACAGCGGTCTCGCCCCCTCGAGACCGTTGCCGGACGGCCGCCGGGCAGAACCCCTGGCGGCCGTCCGGGCTACCGGCCACGTAGTACCGGCCGAGTACGACAGCCCCACCGAGCACTTCCGCACCACCGATCAATGGAGTTCACCGTGAGTCACCCCAAGACCGAGCCGGCACCCTCGACGGGCGCCCTCGACCTGGCCGAGGAGTTCCTCGACAGGACGACGCCGCTCACCCGCATCCGCGGGGCCCTGCACCGCTATCCGGCCCTGAGTCCGGCGATCGTGCTGGTGCTCTCCGTGATCGTGTTCGGCTTCCTCAACGACCGCTTCCTCAACCCGGCCAACCTGTCGCTCATCACCCAGCAGGTGGCCGTCGTCGGAACCCTCGCCATCGCGCAGACCCTCATCATCCTGACCGCGGGCATCGACCTCTCGATCGGTGCCGTCATGGTGCTGTCGTCGATGGTGATCGCGCAGTCCACGGTGCAGGCCGGCGTTCCTGCCGTCATCGGGCTCCTGCTCGGCCTCATTGTGGGTCTCGCGGCCGGTGCCTTCAACGGCTGGCTCGTCACCAGGTTCAAGCTGCCCCCGTTCATCGTCACGTTGGGAACGCTCAACGTGTTCGTCGCCCTCACCCTGCTCTACTCGAGCGGTGCGACGGTGCGAGGCAACGACATGCCTGCCCTGCTCACCTGGACCGGCGAGACGTTCAACATCGGCGGCGTCAACTTCACGGTGGGCGTCGTCATGATGCTGGTGCTCTACGTCGCCATCTCGTTCATCCTGAGCAAGACGGCCTGGGGTCGACACGTGTACGCGGTCGGTGACGACAAGGAGTCGGCCCGACTCGCCGGCATCCGGGTCAACCGCGTGCTCATGAGCGTGTACCTCGCTGCCGGCGCCATCCTGGCGGTCGGCGCGTGGATCCAGATCGGACGCACGAATGCCGCATCGCCGAACGCCGGCGTCGACCTCAACCTCGACTCCATCACCGCTGTCGTGATCGGCGGCACCAGCCTCTTCGGCGGCCGCGGCACGGTGTGGGGCACGCTCCTCGGTGCTCTCATCGTCGGCGTCTTCCGCAACGGGCTCTCCCTCGCCGGACTCGACGTGCTCTGGCAGACCTTCGCCGTGGGCGTGCTCATCATCGTGGCCGTCGCCGTCGACCAGTGGATCCGAAAGGTACGCAAATGACCATCGCAGAAGACACCGCGGCAGCTCCGGCGCCGGCGGAGACGCGCAAGCCCATCCTCGAGGCCAAGCGCCTCGTGAAGACCTTCGGCCGGGTCGTCGGCCTCGACGGCGTGAGCCTGCAGCTCTACCCGGGAGAGGTGCTCGCCATCATCGGCGACAACGGTGCCGGAAAGTCGACCCTGGTCAAGTGCCTGACGGGCGCCGAGATCCCCGACGAGGGCGAGCTGTTCCTCGATGGAGAACCGATCTCGTTCAAGCGACCGCAGGATGCCAGGGCGGCAGGCATCGAGACCGTGTACCAGAACCTCGCAGTCTCGCCCGCCCTCGACGTGGCCTCCAACCTGTTCCTCGGGCGCGAGGTGCGCAAGAAGGGCATCCTCGGGTCGGTGTTCCGGGTGGTCGATTCGAAGGGCATGCGCAAGATGGCTCGGGACGAGCTCACCGAGCTCGGCATCAGCACCCTGCAGGACGTGACGGTGCCGGTCGAGAACCTCTCGGGCGGGCAGCGCCAGGCCGTCGCCGTGGCGCGGGCCGCCGCGTTCGGATCGAAGGTGGTCGTGCTCGACGAGCCGACCGCGGCCCTCGGCGTGCGCGAGTCGGGCCAGGTGCTCCAGCTCGTGAAGAACCTCCGCGACAAGGGCATCCCGGTCATCCTCATCAGCCACAACATGCCGCAGGTCTTCGACGTGGCCGACCGCATCCACATCCAGCGTCTGGGCAAGCGGGCGGCGACCATCACCCCGCAGTCGCACTCGATGACGGATGCCGTCGCCATCATGACCGGCGCACGGACGGCGTGAGCGTCCTCGATGCGGGCGGCCCGGCCGTGGCCGGTGTGAATGCGGCCTCCGCCTCGGCCGTGGTGAGGGTGGCGCTTCTCGCCACCTTCACCGCACGGCCGGGGCAGGCGGCATCCGTCGAAGAACTGCTCCTGTCGCTCACGGCCCGGATGCGTGAGGAACCGGGCAACCTGGCGTTCGATCCGGCGCGGGGGGTCGACGACCCCGACCGCTTCACCGTCTACGAGGTCTACAGCGATCGGGCGGCCTTCGAGGCGCACATCGCGGCCGACTACGGCGCGACGTTCAACGCCGTGCTGGCGCCGCTCATCGTCGAGGACGGCTCGCAGCTCGAGTTCCTGACTCCGCTGGCGGGTGTCGGAGACCGAGGTTGCAGCGCTCCAGCGCCCTAGTCGCCGGCAGCGGCTTCGGCCGCCTCTCCGTTCTCCACGATGTCGCCGTCCTGGAACAGGATGCCCCGCGCCGTCTCCCGCCAGAGCGGCTTCTGGCGCATCAGGAACTCGAGCTCCATGCAGAAGTGCTTGTACTCCTCGCCGAGCGAGTCGAGCATGATGGCCCGGGCGACGTCGTCCTGTTCGACGGCGATGCGCTGCTCGTACCAGCCGATGGCCTCAGCCTCCTCCGACAGGCTCGCGCACATGCGGGCGAAGGTCCTGGTGGGCTGGGAGAGCTCGCCGGGCGGCTCGTGGTACTGATCGGTCGACATCGTTCCTCCTGCTGCTCGCGGATGGTTCGGTCGTCGGCCACGCTACGCCCGTCGCGGGTTCCTGCCCACCGATGGACAGGGGTGAACGGATGCTGTAGCGCTCGAGCTGCGCTTCAGCTGCGGCTTCGCAGAGGCCTCAGCGAGCTGTCACTGCTAGGAGACGGTGACGCTCACCCGGTGCCAGCCGGTCGCACCGTCGGGTGCCGGCGGCGCCTGCTTCGACGTCTGCGTGTAGCCCGTGGCATCCGTCGCCCGCACCTCGATGGTGTGGGAGCCGGTGGATGCCTCCCACTCGTAGACCCACTGGCGCCAGGTGTCGGCCGAGGCCGTGTCGGCGAGCCGTGCCTTCTGCCACGCCCCCTCGTCGATTCGCACCTCGACGGCGTCGATGCCCGTGTGCGGCGACCACGCGACCCCGGCGACGGCGACGGTTCCCGCCTCCACACTGCCGCCGCGCGGGGTGTCGATGCGCGACTCCGTCTTGATCGGGCCCTTCTCCGACCAGCCCTTGTCGCTCCAGTAGCCGAAGTCGTCGGCGAAGGTGGTGACCTTGAGCTCGGTGACCCACTTGGTGGCGGACACGTAGCCGTAGAGCCCGGGCACGACCATGCGCACGGGGAAGCCGTGCTCGATCGGCAGCGGCTCTCCGTTCATGCCGACGGCGAGCAGGGCCTCGGTGCCGGCATCCTGCAGCACGTCGAGCGGGGTGCCTGCGGTCCAGCCGTCGGCACTGCGCGAGAGCACCATGTCGGCGCCGGCCTTCGGCTGGGCCAGGGCGAGGAGCTCGCGGATGGGGTAGCCCAGCCAGAGGGCGTTGCCGATGAGGCCGCCTCCGACCTCGTTCGAGACGCAGCTGAGGGTGGCGAGGTGCTCGGTGAGCGGCAGCGCCAGCAGTTGGTCCCAGGTGATCTCGGTCTCGTTCTCGACCATGCCGACGATGCGCAGCCGCCACGACGACGGGTCGACGGAGGGAACCTGGAGCGCCGTGTCGATGCGGTAGAACTCGGCGTTCGGAGTGAGGTAGCTGCTGAGGTCGGGGATGTCGAGCTCGGCGCCGGTCGGGATGGCTTCGGCTGGGGTCGCGGGGGCCGGGAGCTTCAGGGCCGTGCGCACTGTGGAGACGGCGGTCGATCCGGCGTTCGCCATCCGGGCGCCGAAGCCCACGATCGCGGCGCCGACGGCCGCGATGGAGGCGTAGACGACGAAGGATCGTCGGTCGAGCGCGGCCGTGCCCGACACCGCCGCCGAGATCGGGCGGGTGCGATCACGCCACCGGTGCAGGCGGGTGGTGAGCGCGCGCAGCACGACGACGCCGGCGATCATGCCGATCACTGTCGAGAGGGCCAGGATGCCGCTGGCCTCGGGGCGCGTCACGACGGCGAGGGCGGCGACTCCGGCGACGACGACGAGCGTGACCGTGCCCCACGGTGGTCGGCGGTACTCGAGCACCCCGGCGACGCCGGCGAGCACGAGGATGAGCAGGGCGAGGCACAGCAGCAGTACGGCCTTGTCGGCGGTGCCGAAGAGGTCGATGACCACGGTCTTGAACCAGCCGGGCACGAGGTCGATGACCCAGGCGCCCACGGCGAAGATGGGGCTGCTCGCCGCTCCGACGAAGACGGCGATCAGTTCGGCGACCCCGAGGGTGACGCCGGCCGCGATCACGCCGACGAGGGCCGAGAGCCAGAAGGTGCCGCGGGCCGATGGGCCCGACGACGTCGCCCCGGCCGCACGGTTGCCGGAGCCGGGCGCGCGGGCATCCGTCACGGGATCTGCGGCTGTCGACACGCGTCCAGCGTAAGTCCGCCGCTCGAGCGCGACGCTGTTTCGGGGAGGATGACCAGCGATTCGTCAGGTGCGGGTTCAGTTCGGGCCGAGCACCGACACCCCGGGGGTCCCGGCCGACGCGCCCTTGAGCTCGACGAAGATGGTGTGCGTGGGGGTCTCGCCGATGTTGGTGCCCGAGTGCCGCTGGGCCGGTAGCCAGGTCGCGACGCCGGCGGGCAGAGCCACCTCCCGCTCGGCATCTCCGGACTGCAGGAGGCGGTGGAATGCTGTGAGCGTGATCATGACGCCGTTCGGATGCTCGTGCGGCGTCGTCGCATCACCCGGGGCGTCGAGGTACTCGAGCACGCGCACGAACTCGTTCTCGAACAGGATGCTGTAGCGATCGGGATTCGTCACGACCGGGTCATCGGCGACCATGCGGTGAGCCTACGCCGGTGGCATTGTTCGCACCATGCCCGGCCCGAGATCGTCCGTGAGGCTCTGCCTAGACTGGACGCGACGAACGAACACTCCCGGGGGAGGCCCATGCGCCCGCTGACGGACGACGAGATCCGCGCTTCACTGGTGAACGGATCGGTCGATGAGGTCGAGACGTTGAGTCTCCCCATCGACTACCTGCTCATCGAGTGGGATCACATCGACTTCCTGGGCTGGCGGGATCCGAAGGCACCCCGCCGCGGCTACATCGTGGTGGAGCAGGGCGGCGAGCCCGTCGGCGTCGTGCTGCGTGCGTCGGACTCGACGATGTCGCATCAGCGTCCCGCGTACTGCAACCTGTGCCACACGCTGCAGCCCGCCGACCAGGTGTCGATGTTCACGGCGCGCCGGTCGGGAGAGGCGGGGGAGCGCGGCGACTCCGTGGGAACGTACATCTGCGCCGACCTCTCATGCACCGAGAACGTGCGGCTCGGTGCGCCGCTGACGCCGCACGAGGTCGTGCCGGCCGGGCATCCGGAGGCGCGCATCTCGGGACTGGTGGAGCGCACGAACGGATTCATCGGGCGGGTGCTGGGCTAGCTGCTCGTCCAGCGTGGCCGTCCGCCGCAGCTGACTGCCGAAGGTCAGGCGACCCGAGCTACGGGTCGGTGTCGTGTTCTGGGGTGTAGTCGTGGTGGGCGCGTCCGCCGGGGCGGGGTGTGCGGGTGGGGTCGATGTGGGCGGGTGGGGTGAACCACACTGTGCCGTCGCGGGTGGTGACGTC
>LMOK01000003.1:557609-558242 GCA_001423545.1 Leifsonia sp. Leaf325 | reverse complement strand
GCAGCCGCCGTCGCGTTCGGCGAGGGCGATGCGTTGCGCGATGCTGAACAGGCGTTGGGTGCGGCCGAGGTCGAGGACTTCGGAGGGGCCGCCGAGGACCAGGGGGATGAGACCGGCTTGGCCGGCGAGGCGGCGGACGGTGCCGGCACTGATGGGCTGGTCGATGCCGTCGATGAACGCCGCCCCGAGGCCAGTGAGCAGGTCGGTGTGGGTGATGCGGATGATGATGGTGGCCAGGTCGAGTGGGGTGATGGTCTCCTGGCAGGACAGCGCGTGTTCGGTGATCGCGACGAGCGCGTCGGCCTGCATGCGCGGGAGGCCCACCGGTGCTGAAGTTCCGGGGTCGCTGTCGTCGCTGTCGTCGCGGTTGTGGCGGATGCGGGCGGTGACGAGGGTCTCGATGGCGGTCTTCAGTAGGGCACCGTTGACCGGGTCGAGTCGGGCGGTGAAGCGGAGCATGCCGGAGGGTTCCTGCCGGATCCGTACCGACTGCTCGGCGGTCAGGGCGTCTTCGCGTTCCCCGACCCCGTCGGTGTCGAGGTACGCCTCCGCCTGAGCGACCAGCCGGTGCACCTGCTCCAGAGTCAACGTGGGTGCCCGCCGGGCCAGGGTGCGTTCCGTTGCGACCAGGTC
>LMOK01000003.1:557289-557554 GCA_001423545.1 Leifsonia sp. Leaf325 | reverse complement strand
GGTGATGATCAGCGCGGCCGCATCAACGCTGAGCCGCCCGGCGCTGACGGCGGTGGCGATGTGTGGGTGTCGGGGCGGCATCCGGTGCCCGGAGAACGCCTGCCGGGATGCTGTTGCCGCGCCTACCGCGATGAGGCGGGAAGCTTCGGCGGTGGACCCACCGGATGCGGCAGCGACGAGCGCGGCGGGAGACCGGTAGCCCTGCTGTTTCGCCAGCCCGTCACGGCCGAGCTCCGGGGTGGAGCGGGTCGCGATTTCCCCGGCG
>LMOK01000003.1:311383-557212 GCA_001423545.1 Leifsonia sp. Leaf325 | reverse complement strand
CAGCTGTGCCTGCGGGTCGGAGTCGGGAATCCCGAGAGGCGGGAGGGCGTCGTTCCAGGCGGCATCCACCGACGCGAGGTCGATCGCGAGGGCAGTGGTCGCGGTGCTGGGCATAGTCCTACTCAACCAGCACCCACCGACACTCGAACCGCGTGGAATGCATAGTTGATCTGGTATTTCTCATCCACACCCTGTGGATGGGCGGGCTGCGAAAGTGCCTGTGGAGGAGGCCCGGGGCGAGTGAGTGTGATCTCGATACGCGTCCTCGCTACGCTCGGTCGCTACTCGATCAGCGGGAGTCGTTACTCGATCAGCGGGACAGGGGTCGGGCACTTCTCGATCAGCGAAGAGTGCGCATCGGTCGCGGGCTTCGCCCGGACCTCGGCGAGCGGAGAGCGCGCATCGAGCGCCGACTCCGTCGGGCCCTCAGTGAGCGCGCGCCCTACGCCGACTCGCGCCAGACGATCGGGGTCTCGAGCAGGATGCCGCCGGCGGGTTGCTCCTCGCCGCGCAACTGCGAGAGCACGCTCTCGGCGACGGCGCGGCCGAGGCCCTCGGCCGGCTGGTGAACCGTCGAGAGGGCGGGCTGCGCGCGCACGGCCCAGGCGCTGTCGTCGAAGCCGACCACTCCGACGTCGCCGGGCACACTGCGCCCGGCCTCGCGGAGCGCGTCGAGCACGCCGGCGGCGACGGCATCCGATGCCGCGAAGATCCCGTCGATGTCGGGCGCGCGCTCCAGCAGGGCGTGCATTCCCGCCCGCCCGGCGGCGTAGGAGTACAGCGGCACCCGTTCGACGAGCGCGGGATCGAAGCGCGCACCGAGCGCATCGGTGAACCCGGCGAGGCGGTCGGCGCCCGAGTCGCGATCGAGGGCTGCTGCGATCATTCCGACGCGCCGCCGGCCGGTGCCGAGCAGGCGTTCGGTGATGCTGCGGGCCGAGCCGCGGTTGTCGATGCCGACGAAGGGAGCCCCGGCGAGGTCGGGCGGATGCCCCACGAAGGCCGCCGGGATCTCGAGGCGCTCGACCACCTTGGTGATGGGGTCGTTCTGGCGCGCCGACACGATGATGACGCCGTCGACGAACCCGCCGCTGAGGTAGCGGGCCACCCGATCGGTGTCGCGCTCCGAGTCGACGATGAGGCAGGCCATCTGGTAGTCGGCATCCGACAGCGCGGTGTTGGCCCCCAGCAGGATCTCGCCGATGTTCGGGTCTTCGAGGAACAGGGAATGGGGCTCGTGCACGATGAAGCCGATGGCCTGCGTGCGCTGCATCACCAGGTTGCGTGCCGCGTTGTTCGGCACGTAGCCGACCTTGACGATGGCCGCCTCGATGGCCGCGCGCGCCTCCTCGGAGACGTAGCGCTCGCCGTTGACCACCCGGCTCACGGTGCCGCGCGAGACCCCCGCCTCGACGGCGACATCGTGCACTGTGGCGCGCTTGCGACGGAGGGGTGGAGTGGACACGAGACCCACTGTATTGGCTGGCGCTCACGGCGGCACGCGGCCCGCCCGCGCCGTGCCCGGGGCGAGCCGTGTTGACATCCGCGGAAGCGTCTGGTTAGTCTGTGCACGTTCACAGAAAATGCTCGGAGATACTCTTCGTCGCAGTCTGTGCACGTTCACAGAGCAGCGTCGCTGAAAGGGAGTCGATGTCGCGAGCAGCGCACGAGAAGCCACGGGTCTCCGCCCGGGACTTCGCTCACGACGGGATCGCATTCGGATGCGACTACAACCCCGAGCAGTGGGATCCGGCCGTCTGGACCGAAGACGTCGAGCTGATGCGCACCGCGGGCGTCGACCTCGTGGCCATCAACATCTTCGGCTGGTCGCAGATCAACCCGGGCCTGGGCGTCTTCGACTTCAGCGCCCTCGACACCGTGATCGAACTGCTGCACGCCGGCGGCATCCGCATCAACCTCGGCACGGCGACCTCGTCGCCGCCTCCGTGGCTCACGACCCTGCACCCGGAGATCCTGCCGGTGACGGATGACGGAACCACCCGCTTCCCGGGCGGTCGCCAGGCCTGGTGCCCGAGCTCGCCGGTGTTCCGTCGCTACGCGCTCGCCCTCGTCGAGCAGGTCGCCGAGCGCTACGGCGCCCACCCGGCCGTCGAGCTCTGGCACGTCTCGAACGAGCTGGGCTGCCACAACGCGCTCTGCTACTGCGCCGAGAGCACGACGGCGTTCCGCCGCTGGCTCGAGAACCGGTACGGCTCGATCGACGAGCTCAACCGGGCGTGGGGCACGAGCTTCTGGAGCCAGCGCTACAGCGCCTGGAACGAGATCCTGCCGCCGCTGCAGACCCTCTCGAGCCGCAACCCGGGCCAGATGCTCGACTTCCACCGCTTCAGCTCCGACGAGCTGCTCGACTACTACCGCTCCGAGGCCGCCGTCATCCGGCGCTTCAGCGAGGTGGCCATCACCACGAACTTCATGGTGACCAGCCACATCCGCAATCTCGACTACTGGAGCTGGGCTCCCGAGGTCGACATCGTCGCCAACGACCACTACCTCGACCACCGCCTCGAGGAGCCGACGGCCGAGCTCGCCTTCGCCGCCGACTTCACCCGCGGCCTGGCCGGAGGAGCCCCGTGGCTGCTCATGGAGACCGCCACCAGCGCGGTCAACTGGCAGCCGCACAACATCGCCAAGACGCCGGGTGAGCTCACCCGCAACGCCCTCGCCCACGTGGCCCGTGGCGCCGACGGCATCTGCTTCTTCCAGTGGCGGGCGTCGGCGCAGGGCTCGGAGAAGTTCCACTCCGCTCTCGTTCCCCACGCCGGCACCGACTCCGCCGTGTGGCGCGAGGTCGTGGAGCTCGGCGGTCTCATCGAGCGCCTGGGCGAGGTGGCTGGCAGTCGTGTCGTCGCCGAGGCCGCCGTGGTCTTCAGCTGGGATGCCTGGTGGGCCGGCGACGGCGAGAACCGCCCGAGCCACTCCGTCGCCTACCTCGACCAGGTGCACGCCGCCTACAACGCACTGCACGACCTCGGCATCACCGTCGACATCGTTCCGCCGGATGCCGACCTCAGCGACTACAAGCTCGTCGTGCTGCCGGGTCTGCACCTGGTGACGGATGCCGATGCCGCCGGCATCGACTCCTATGTCGCCGGCGGCGGCCACGTGCTCATCACCTTCTACAGCGGCATCGTCGACGAGGACGACAGGGTGCGCCTCGGCGGCTACCCGGGCGCCTTCCGCGAGCTGCTGGGCATCCGCGTCGAGGAGTTCGCCCCGCTGCTGCCCGGGCAGTCGATCGGACTGACCTCGGGCGCCAGCGCGCGACTCTGGACCGAGCGGCTGCAGGCGACGTCGGCCGAGGTGCTCGACAGCTTCGCCGACGGACCCGCCGCAGGCATCCCGGCCGTCACCCGCAACGCCCACGGCTCGGGCTCGGCCTGGTACGTGGCCACCATGCTCGAGGACGGCGCCTACAGGAGCCTGCTCGCCGATGTCGCCCGCACTGCCGGGGTCGCCCGCCACTCCGGCGGCGAGAACGTCGACATCGTGCGCCGCGTCGGCGACGCCGGTTCCCACCTCTTCGTCATCAACCACACCGCGGACGACCTCGAGCTCCAGGCGACGGGCGAGGAGATCGTGACCGGCGCATCCGTCACCGGAACCCTGCTGGTTCCCGGCGGGAGCGTGCGCATCGTGCGCGAGAGCACCACCACCCAGGAGGGCACAGCATGACAACGACGTCGACCGTGGCGGCGGTACCCCGCCGACGGCGGGTGGTGCAGCACAAGCGCGCCATCGCCTTCTTCATCCTGCCGTTCGGCGTGCTGTTCACGCTGTTCTACCTGATCCCCATCGGCTACGCCATCTATCAGTCGATGCTCGTGGTGGAGCGCGACGGCACCTTCGGCGAGGCCCAGGAGGTGTTCGGCTGGTTCCAGCAGTACGTGCTGGTGTTCCAGAACGGACCGTTCTGGCGCTCCGTCGGTCGCGTACTGCTCTTCGGCATCGTCCAGGTTCCGGTGATGCTCGGCCTCGCGCTGTTGTTCGCGCTGCTGCTCGACTCGCCCCTGGTGCGCGGCAAGAAGTTCTTCAGGCTCGCGTTCTTCGTGCCCTACGCCGTTCCGGGCGTCATCGCCGCCATCATGTGGGGCTTCCTGTTCTCGCCCAACCTGTCGCCGTTCACCGCGGTGACGAAGAACATCGACTTCCTCGGCGCCGACCTGGTGCTGTGGTCGATCGCGAACGTGGTGACCTGGGTGTTCGTCGGTTACAACATGCTCATCATCTACTCGTCGCTGCTGGCGATCCCCACCGAGATCTACGAGGCGGCCAGGCTCGACGGCGCAGGCCAGGCCCGCATCGCCTGGTCGATCAAGATCCCGCTGGTGCGCCCGGCCATCGTTCTCACCGCGATCTTCTCGATCATCGGCACGCTCCAACTGCTCGCCGAGCCCCAGGTGTTCCGCTCGTTCAGTTCGGCCGTCACGAACACCTTCACCCCCAACATGACCGTCTACGCCACGGCGTCGGTTCCCAATGCCTCGCTCGCCGCAGCCTTCTCGGTGGTGCTGGCGCTGGCCACCTTCATCCTGTCGTTCACGTTCCTCAAGTTCACCCAGCGGAAGGAAGCCGAATGAGTTCCACGACGCTGGACCAGAACACCGCACCGAAGCAGCCGCGCTCGCTGAAGCCGTCGAAGGCCTCCGACCCGTCGACCTCGGCCGGCTCGCTCAAGGAGAGCCTGCTCTCGCGCAGCGGCGCGATGCTCATCATGGGCATCTTCACGCTCTACTTCCTCATCCCCATCTGGTGGCTCTTCGTCGCCTCGAGCAAGAGCCAAGGCCAGCTGCTCACCACCAACGGGCTCTGGTTCGCCGACTTCAACCTGTTCCAGAACATCGCCGACCTGTTCGCCTACCGCGACGGCGTCTTCCTCAGGTGGATGGGCAACAGCGTGCTCTACGCCGGCCTCGGCGGCCTGGTGGCGACGATCATCGCCGGCATGTGCGGCTATGCCCTGGCGAAGTACCGCTTCCCCGGCCGCGAGGTCATCTTCAACGTCGTGCTCGGCGGCGTGCTGGTGCCGGCGACGGCCCTGGCGCTTCCCCTGTTCCTGCTGTTCAGCCAGGCCCAGCTCACCAACACCTTCTGGGCCGTCTTCCTGCCCAGCATCGTGAGCCCGTTCGGCGTCTACCTCACCCGCATCTTCGCCGCGCAGTCGGTTCCGGACGAGCTCATCGAGGCCAGCCGCATCGACGGCGCCGGTGAGATCCGCACCTTCTTCACCGTGTCGATCCGGCTCATGGCTCCGGCACTGGTGACGGTGTTCCTGTTCCAGTTCGTGGCGATCTGGAACAACTTCTTCCTGCCGCTCATCATGCTGCGCAGCGAGGAGCTGTTCCCGGTGACCTTCGGCCTCTACGCCTGGAACACCCAGCTCAACCAGGTGCCGGAACTGCGCCCGTACGTGCTCATCGGCGCCCTGCTCTCGATCATCCCCCTGATCGTCACATTCCTCCTGCTCCAGCGATTCTGGCGCTCCGGCCTCGGAACCGGATCCCTGAAGTAGGACCCCTTCGCGAAGGCCGCGACATCGAGTGGCCGAGCGGATGCCCCACCAAGTAATCACCCATCACTAGATAGAGGATCAGCATGCAGCACATGAAGAGAGCGGCCGGCGTAGTCCTGCTCGCAACGCTCGCACTGGCCGGTTGCTCGGCGACGGGCGGAGGCGACGGCACCGCAGCCGACGCAGACGCCTGCAAGCCGTCGACAGGCAAGGTCGATCTCGAGTTCACCTCGTGGATTCCCGGCATCGAGGATGCCGTCGCCCTGTGGAACTCCGAGAACCCCGACATCCAGGTGAAGGTGCAGACCGGACCGAACGGGAACTCCGGCACGTACCAGAACTTCTTCAACCAGCTGAAGGCCGGCAACGCGCCCGACCTCGGTCAGATCGAGTACGACGCCCTGCCGAACTTCCGCGTGCAGGACGGCCTCGAGGACATCGGAGTCTGCTCCGAGGTCGCCGCGGCGAAGGACTCCTTCGTGCCGTGGACCTGGGGACAGGTCACCCTCGGCACCGACAAGAGCGTCTACGGCGTTCCGCAGGACTCCGGCCCCATGGCCCTGTTCTACCGGTCCGACCTGTTCGAGGCGAACAACATCCCGGTTCCCACCACGTGGGCCGAGTACAAGGACGCCGCCAAGAAGGTGCGCGCCGCCGGCGGGTACATCACCAACTTCTCGCAGAGCGACATCAACCAGTTCGCCGGTTTCGTCTGGCAGGCCGACGGCCAGTGGTTCCAGAACAACGGTGACGAGTGGACCGTCGACCTGACCAGCGACGCCTCCAAGCAGGTCGCCGACTACTGGCAGGAGCTCATCGACGAGGACCTCGTCTCCACCGTTCCCGCCTGGACCGACGAGTGGAACAACGCCTACAACTCGGGCAACGTCTGGAGCTGGAACTCCGCCGTCTGGGGTGCCAACTCCATCGCGAGCGGCGCTCCCGACACCGCGGGCAAGTGGTCGGTCGCTCCCGCCCCGCAGTGGAACGCGGGCGAGGAGAAGGCCGGAAACTGGGGCGGATCATCCGTCGCCGTCTTCAAGGGCACCGACCACCTCTACGAGGCGTCGAAGTTCGCTCTCTGGCTGAACACCTCCGACGAGTCGCTCACGCTGCTCAACAAGTCGGCGAACATCTACCCCGCCACGACCGAGGGCCTCACGCTCCCGTCGCTGCAGGAGGGTGTCGAGTTCTACGGCGGGCAGAAGATCTACGACGTCTTCGCGGATGCCGCGACCCAGGTGAACCCCGACTTCGTGTGGGGCCCCACCATGACGCAGACCTACGCCGACGTCTCCGACGGTTTCAAGGCCGCCGTGACCGGTGACGGTACCCTGTTCGATGCGCTCACCGATGGTCAGAAGTCGACCATCGACGCGATGAAGGCCCAGTCGATTCCGGTCAAGGGATAGTCATTTGATGCATCACCTCCGTGCCGCGGGCGTCAGTCTCCTTCTCGACACCCGCGGCACGGGCGTGCCCGGCGTCCTCCACTGGGGGCGGGATCTCGGCCCCCTCTCCGACGCCGAACTGCTGTCCCTCGCCGACGCGATGCTTCCCGCCGTGTCGCCGTCGTCGATCGATGTGCCCATCCGGCTGAGCCTGCTGCCCTCGTTCCGCGAGGGCTGGAGCGGACGGCCGGCGCTGTCGGTGTTCCGCGATGCTCCGGTCGACCTGGCGCTGGAGCTCGTCGGAGTCGAGGCTTCGGGCTCGGGCACCGCATCCGGCATCGTCATCAGGCTGACGGATGCCGCAGCCGGCGTCGACGTGGCCACGATCCTCGAGCTCAGCGTCGAGGGCGTGCTGCGCCTGCGCCACACCGTCACGAACACCGGGGACTCCGTGCTCGGCGTGGCGGCGGCATCCGTCGTCGTGCCTGTTCCCGACCGCGCGGTGGAGGTGCTCGACTTCTCGGGTCTGTGGACCCACGAGCGCCGCCCGCAACGGCGGACCCTCGGCCAGGGCGTGTGGTCGCGGGAGTCGCGGCACGGACGACCCGGCCACGACAACGCCTACCTTCTGGCCGCCGGCACACCCGGATTCGGCTTCGAGCACGGCGAGGTCTGGGCCGCGCACCTGGCCTGGAGCGGCGACGGCGTGATCTGGACCGAGCGCTCTCCGCTGGGTCCGGCGACGATCGGCGGGGGCGAGCTGCTGGCGCCGGGTGAGCTCAGCCTCGGCCGGGGCGCCTCGTACGACGGTCCGTGGACCGTGCTCGTGTACTCGGACGCCGGCCTCGACGGCATCTCCGACCGGCTGCATCCGTGGGTGCGGTCGTGGTCGACGATCCGGTCGCAGCGGCCGGTCGTGCTCAACACCTGGGAGGCCGTGTACTTCGACCACTCCCTCGACCGACTGAAGCCGCTGGTCGACGCCGCCGCCGAGGTGGGCGTCGAGCGCTTCGTTCTCGACGACGGCTGGTTCACCGGCCGCAGCGACGACCGCCGGGCGCTCGGCGACTGGTTCGTCGACCCGGCCGCGTGGCCTGACGGGCTGCACCCGCTGATCGACCGCGTCGCGGCATCCGGAATGGACTTCGGTCTCTGGGTCGAGCCCGAGATGGTCAACCGCGATTCCGACGTCGCCCGCGCGCATCCCGACTGGATTCTCGGGGCGACGGATGCCGTCACCTGGCGCTGGCAAAACGTGCTCGACCTGGCGAACCCCGACGCGTTCTCCTACGTTTTCGAGAGGCTCGATGCTCTGCTCACCGAGTATCCGATCGCGTACCTCAAGTGGGATCACAACCGCGACCTGCTCGTCGGTTCGGCGCACAGGCAGACCTCGGCGCTGTACCGCCTCATCGACGCGGTGCGGGTGGCGCACCCCGGCGTCGAGATCGAGTCGTGCGCCTCGGGCGGCGGGCGGGTCGACCTCGGCATCCTGGAGCGCACCGATCGAGTGTGGGTGAGCGACACCAACGACCCCCTCGAGCGGCAGTCGATCCAGCGGTACACCTCCCTCGTGGTGCCGCCCGAGTATCTCGGCGGACACCTCGGCATCGCGCGGGCGCACACGACGGGACGCACCGCCACGCTGTCGTTCCGGCTGGCGACGGCGCTGTTCGGGCACGCCGGCATCGAGTGGAACATCGCGGAGGCGACCCCGGCGGAGCGCGCGAGCGTGGCCGAGTGGATCGCCGTGTACAAGCGCGAGCGCGGCCTGCTGCACAGCGGCCGGGTGGTGCGACCCGACGCGAGCGACGCCGCCATCCTCTGCCACGGCGTCGTAGCGGCCGACGGATCGCGAGCACTGTTCAGTCATGCGGCACTCGCCGCACCGGCCGCAGCGATCCCGGCGCCCCAGCGCTTCCCCGGTCTCGACCCCACTCGGCGCTACAGAGTGCGCCCCCTCGTGCTCGGCACCGACGTCCTCACGCTGCAGGACGCCGCCCCGGCGTGGTGGGTGGCCCGCGAGGTCGTGCTCTCGGGAGCCGTGCTCGGCGAGGTCGGCCTCCCGATGCCGCTGATCGCGCCCGAGAACGCCGTGCTGGTGGAGTTCGACGCGGTCGACTGAGCGACATCCCGTCGCTGCGCCGTCGTTTCTCGCTCGCGCTGCGGCTCTGTCGATCTCGCCGCGCAGAAACGACAGCGCGCGTCGCGGACCGTCATGTGAGTTCCGCTCACTAGGCTCGGGCGCGTGAGCCAGCACACACCAGCACAGTCGCCGCCAGCCGAGTCCGCCGCATCCGTCAC
The DNA here is from genome assembly GCA_001423545.1 of Leifsonia sp. Leaf325. GTDB lineage: Bacteria > Actinomycetota > Actinomycetes > Actinomycetales > Microbacteriaceae > Orlajensenia. The sequence continues at coordinate 547,987 of LMOK01000003.1, read as the reverse complement.
AGCCACCGGCCCGACCGGTGCCACCACCGCCGCCGGTGTCGAGTCGCGCGCCCTGCTGTTCGCGATCGGCGGCTTCCTGGCCGCAGCGGTCATCGGGCTCATCCTGTTCGGCGGCCGCGACGTGCCCCTGGCCGGTGCGAATTCGCTCGGCAACGTGACCGCCGTGGTGAGCGCTGTCATCGCGCTCGTCGTCTTCATCGCCGGGTACGTGCTGTCGTACGCCGAGCCGTCGCGGGCCTGGTTGCGCGATGTACGCCTCGGCCGGCAGTTCCTCGACATCGGTGGGCTGGCTTTCGCGCACGCGGTGCTCTGCTTCCTGGCCTTCGGCGTGCTCTTCAAGTTGTTGGAGGGCGCCTTCATCGGCGCGGTCGTGTTCCCGTTCGCGGCGGCAGCGATGCTCGGTGCAGCGTGTGCAGCCAGCAGCTACTTCGTCTTCCTCTCCGCCGTGCACATGACGACCTCGCGCGTGGCGGCGACCATGGCCATCTTCCTGGTACTCGGTCTGCTGACCAGCATGCTGACGGCCGGTGATCCGAACTGGTGGAAGATGAACATCAGTGCCCTCGGCATGAGCGACGACCTGTCGGGCTACGTGTTCAACTTCACCCTCGTGATCGCAGGCATCGTGATCACCACCATGGCGAACTACATGACGGCCGAGCTCGAGTCCGGGCCCCTCACGCGAACCGACGAGACGACGACGGATGCCGTGTCTCGAGGCCGAGCCCGGTACGTCAAGTGGTCGCTCGTACTGATCGGCGTGTTCCTGGCCTGCGTCGGAATCTTCCCCGTCGACGACTTCTTCGCCATCCACAACACCGTCGCCATCGGCATGGCCGTCGTGTTCGCCGTGTTGGTGTTCAGGCTGCCGTGGGTGGTTCCAGGCCTGCCGAGGGCGTTCTTCGTGGTCGGCTTCCTGTTCATCGCGGTGATCGCCGCGACAGCCGTGTCCTTCGCGACCGGGTACTACAACCTGACGGCCGTCGAGATCATCGCGTTCGCGCTCATCTTCACGTGGCTGATCGTGCTGATCCGCATGGTGTCGGCGGCGGCGACGGATGCGGCGGCAGTGGTCGCCCCATCTCCGCTGGTCGAGTAGGCCGCGAGCGCAGCGAGCAGCCGTATCGAGACCACAGGTCTGCGAGCCCGCGGCTCTGGGGTGAGCGCCGACCGTCGACGTGATCTCGATACGCGTCCTCGCTGCGCTCGGTCGCTGCTCGATCAGCGGGCCGGGGAGCGGGAGTGGACTGAGACCTACAGCTGCACGGGCTCCAGCACGGCGCGCTTGGCCGCGCGACCGTCGCCCGACGAGCGCCCGGTCAGGCGGCGTCCGATCCACGGGAGCACGAACTCGCGGTAGTAGGCGGCGGTGTTGCGCGACTTCGGTCCGGCCGGAGCCGAAGCGACCTCCTCGACGCCCCACTCGGCCGGAACCGGTACGCCGATCTCGGTGAGCACGTTGCTGGCGACGCGGGCGTGGCCCAGCGCGTTCAGGTGCAGCCGGTCTGCCGACCAGTAGCGGATGTCGCGCAGGCCGACATCCGAGAAGTTGTCGACGAAGGTCACACCGGGCAGCTCCGCCAGGTCGCGCAGCGCCGTCGTGAGGTCGCGGCCGCGACGGTCGAACGCCGAGCCGAGCGGCAGGTGGTCGAGGGGATTGGCTCCCGAGAGCATGAGCGCGTGGATGCCCTCGGCACGGATGCGCTCGATCGCCCCGCGGAAGCGTCCGGCGATGAGCTCCACGTCCATGCGGGGTCGCAGGATGTCGTTGCCACCGCCGTTGAAGCTGATCACCTCCGGACGCAGGTCGAGTGCCGGCTGCAGCTGCTCGTCGATGATCGGAACGAGCTTGCGGCCGCGGATGGCGAGGTTCGCGTAGGAGACGGTGCCGGCGCCCGTGGTCGCGGCGTGCTGGGCGAGCCCGACCGCGACGAAGTCCGCCCAACCGCGCACGGTGCCGTCGGGCTGGTCGTCGCCGACGCCCTCGGTGAAGCTGTCTCCGATGGCCACGTAACTGCTGAACACGTACTCTCCCCGATCCCGTGCCGGCTCGGCCGGGCACCCGTCGAGCCTAGACCTCAAGTCCCTCGTCGAGGCCCGGGCAGCCTGTGCGCTTCGGGCGCTCGCTTCGCTCGGCCCTCAGCGAGCGGGGTACTCGTTCGCTGAGGCCCGGGCGCAGCCCGCGGTCGCAGCGGGGATGCGGTCGCTTCGCTCGGCCCTCAGCGAGCGGAGGGGAGCGCGTCGGTAGACTGGCCGGGTGCCTGTGAACCCCGAGCTGCTGGGACGCACGTTCCCGCCCGCGCCCCCTTATCTGGTCGGTCGTGAGAAGGTGCGCGAGTTCTCGCGCGCGGTCTTCGCCACGAATCCCATCAACCTCGACGTCGACGCCGCCCGCGCCGCCGGTCACGCCGATCTCGTCGCGCCCCCGACGTTCGCCATCGTCGTGCAGGAGATCACCCTGGCCCAGTTGCTGGCCGAGGAGGACTCGGGCATCGACTTCACCCGCGTCGTGCACGGCGACCAGCGCTTCACGACGACGCGCGCCATCGTCGCCGGAGACGAGCTCACCGCGCAGCTCGCCGTCACCGGCGTCAAGACGCTCGGCGGCCACTCGATGGTCACCGCCGAGTCCACCATCACCGATGCAGCAGGCGGGCACGTCGTCACCGCCATCTCCACCCTGGTCGTGCGAGGAGACGAGTGATGCCCCAGCTGACCGACCTGACCGTGGGCGACATCGTCGCCGAGCGCTCCGTCACCCTCACGCGCGACTCGCTCGTGCGCTACGCCGGTGCCTCCGGAGACTTCAACCCCATCCACTACCGCGATGACATCGCGGCGTCCGTGGGCCTGCCCGGCGTCCTCGCCCACGGCATGCTCACCATGGGCCTCGCCGTGCAGCCCGTCGTCGATTGGGCCGGCGACCCCGCCCGCGTCGTCGACTACCAGGTGCGTTTCACGCGTCCCGTGCTCGTCGACCCGCAGGACGGCGCCGTCGTGAGCATCGTCGCCAAGGTCGGCGCACTCGACGTCGAGGCATCCGTCGCCCGCATCGACCTGACCGTGAGCTTCGACGACGCGACCGTGCTGGGCAAGGCCCAGGTGCGGGTACGGCTCTAGCCCATGTCGGAGTCCTCGATCATCGCCCTGCGCGAGCTCACCACCATGCGTGTCGGTGGGCTGCCCGAACGGATGCTCACTGTCACGACCCAGCGCGACCTCGTCGATGCCGTGCTCGCGGTCTGGGCCGACGGCGGCGACTGGCTGCTCCTCGGCGGCGGCTCGAACACCGTCGCGAGCGATGAGCCGTTCGATGGCACCGTCATCCGCATCGCGACCACGGGCATCGAGGTGTTGCCGGAGTCCTCCGGCCCGGGGCTCGTGCGGCTGCGGGTGCAAGCCGGTGAACCGTGGGACGATCTCGTCGCCTACACGGTGCGGCATGGCTGGTCGGGCATCGAGGCGCTCAGCGGCATCCCCGGGCTTGCCGGAGCCGCCCCGATCCAGAACATCGGAGCCTACGGCCAAGAGGTCTCCAGCGCGCTGACCGCCATCGAGTTCCTCGACTACGACAGTGGCGAGGTCGAGCGCATCGCTGCGGCCGACCTCGAGCTCGGGTACCGCACCTCGGTCATCAAGCAGGGCCGCCAGGGTGTCGTCGTGTCGATCGAGCTCGAACTGCACGACACGGCTCACGAGCGCGACGTGCTCGGCGAGGAGCTCGGTCAGCCCATCGCCTATGCGCAACTGGCCAGCACCCTCGGCGTGCAGCCGGGCGACAGGGTCTCGATCTCGCAGGTGCGGGCCGCAGTGCTGGCGCTGCGTGCGTCCAAGGGCATGGTGCTGAACGCCGACGACAACGACACCTGGAGCGCCGGGTCGTTCTTCACCAACCCGATCGTGCGCGAGAGCTTCGCCCGCACGCTTCCGGCCGATGCTCCGCGCTGGCCGATGGCGGCCGACGAGCCCGACGTCGTCGAGCCTCTCGACAGGCCGTCCCTCGACCCGTGGGAGGCGGCTCAGCAGGCCCTGGCCGCACCGGTGCGCTCGGCCGAGCCGTCGCCGCGCTTCGTGAAGCTGTCGGCGGCGTGGCTCATCGAGCACTCCGGCATCCGTCGTGGCTTCGGACTGCCGGGAACGCAGGCGGCCATCTCGAGCAAGCACACTCTCGCCATCACCAACCGCGGTGAGGCGACCGGCGAAGAGGTCGCCCAGCTGGCGCGCTACGTGCAGCAGCGCGTGCAGGCCGAGTTCGGCATCATCCTGCACCCGGAGCCGGTGATCGTCGGGTTGGAGATCTAGCTCCGCATTCCGCTCGCCACCGGTGGTCGAGTAGGCCGCGAGCGCAGCGAGCAGCCGTATCGAGACCAGGTCCAAGCCGAGCGCTCGGGCCGAGTCGATCTCGATACGCGACCTCGCTGCGCTCGGGCGCTACTCGATCAGCGGGACTGCAGGGGCGCTGATCGATCAGCCGGAGCTGGAGGCCACCAGCGCCGCCCACAGCTCCGCGCGCGCCGGGAAGGTCGAGAGGTCCCGTCCGAGCACGCGCTCGGCCACCGCGATGCGGTTGCGCACGGTGTGCCGGTGCACGCCGAGAGCCTGGGCCGCTGCATCGAACTGCGCGTCGTTCTCCAGCCACGCGCGCAGCGTCGCGATGAGGGCGGTGCCGTTCTCGGCGTCGTGCAGCGCGAGAGGGGCCAGGCCGGCGCGGGCGATCTCCGCGGCATCCGTCGCCCCGAGGGATGCGAGAACACCGCCGGCGGCGACGGTCTCGAAGTCGACGACCGACCCGCCGGATCCCTCGATCACGGATGCCGCCCCCAGCGCCCGCTGCGCCTGCGCCCGAGAGCGCGCCAGTTCGTCGAGACCGCCGGGCGCCGACAGGCCGATGCGCGCATCGAAGGTCGCGGCGAGCCGGCGCAGCAGGGGGAGCGCGGCCGGTGTCGCGATCGCCAGCAGCTCCCCGTCGACGGCGCCGAAGAAGAGGGACGACGGGGTGCGGCGGGTCTCGGACTCGAGCAGCTCCTCGAGCGCGCCTCGGCGGTCGGTGTCGACGGCGATGACGGCCGTCCTCACGTCGCCCGACGGCATCCCGCCCCAGAGTTCGGTTCCCGCGGTGCTCACCAGCTCGACCTCGCCTCCGAGCAGGAGGCGGAGCACCCCGGTGCGCAGGCGCGACCTGGAGGCGTCGAGTTCGTGGTTCTGTTCGAGCGCCAGGCTCGCGAGTCCGACGACCGAGGCCACCACCTCGCGCGTCGACTGGTCGAGCGAGGTGCCACCGCCGACGGCGAGCACCCCGCGCAGCCGGCCGCGGCGCCCGAGGGTGTGCAGGGTGAGGGTGTCGTCGCCGGTCGTCGAGGTCGCGCTGGCGCGGGTTCCGCGTGTGAGGAGGAGGGTCGCATCCTGCCGCACTCCGCGGAGCGCCGTCGGGTCGATCGCGTCGGCGGGGAACACCCGATCGACCGCTCCCGCGGCGTCGAAGAGCGCGACGCCCTGCCCGAGCGCCCGGGCGAGTTCGGCGAGGGCTGCGCGCAGGCCATCGGGGCGGAGGGCCGCGAGCGAGATGGCGCGCTGCGCGTCGAGAGCCCACGAGTGCCGCGCGTAGGCGTCGGCAGCGATGAGGTCTGCCGTGACCCTCGCTATCGCGATGAAGGGAACCCGGTAGGGCACCTCGAACAGCGGAAGCCCGTGGTGGCGGCACGCGTCGACCAGAGCAGCCGGGGTTCCGTTGCGCACCACCTCGGTGCCGAATCCGAGGCCGACGACGCCGCGGTCGACCAGCCGGGCGACGTAGGCGTCGGCATCCGTCGGCGAATCGCCGAACTGCGTGCCTGTCGTCAGGAGAACCTGGTCGTCGACGAGGAACGGGGTCGGGTCGGCGAGGTCGGTGCTGTGAGCCCACTGCACTCCGCGGTCGAGAGCGCCGACCGGCAGGGCCTCGATGTCGCTCACCAGGGTGAGTGCGAGCTCGGGGCGACGCAGCAGGGTGGCGAGAGTGGGAAGCATCGGTCCCTCCGGGCGATAGACGTCACGAACAGTTCAGACCAAATCAGTGTACGCGGCGGCCATCGGCTGGCGCGGTGAGCGGGTCTAGCATCGCCACATCGCACGTCACCCTCGCACCATCTGGAGACCGCTCATGACCCTCGTCGAATCCGCGCCCACGACCGCCGTCACTGGGGGCCCGAGCCTGCCGCAGGAACGCCGCCTCGTCACCGCCATCCCGGGACCGAAGTCGATCGAGCTGATGAGCCGCAAGACCGAGGCCGTCGCGGCCGGAGTCGGCGCCACCATCCCGATCTTCACCGCAGCAGCCGGCGGCGGAGTCGTCGTCGACGTCGACGGCAACTCGCTCATCGACCTCGGCAGCGGCATCGCCGTCACGGGCGTCGGCAACTCGAACCCCCGCGTCGTCGCCGCCGTCGCCGAGCAGCTCGAGCGCTTCACGCACACCTGCTTCACGGTGGCGCCCTACGACTCCTACGTGGGGGTCGCCGAGGCCCTCAACCGCCTCACCCCCGGCGACTTCACCAAGCGCAGCGCGCTGTTCAACTCGGGTGCCGAGGCCGTCGAGAACGCGGTGAAGATCGCCCGCCACTACACGCGCAAGCAGGCCGTCGTGGCCTTCGACCACGCCTACCACGGTCGCACCAACCTCACGATGGGCCTCACGGCCAAGAACCAGCCGTACAAGAACGGCTTCGGCCCGTTCGCCCCCGAGATCTACCGGGCACCGCTCTCGTACCCGTTCCGTGACGGGGGACTCGACGGCGTCGAAGCCGCCGAGCGCGCCATCCTGCAGATCGAGAAGCAGATCGGCGTCGAGAACCTTGCCGCACTCATCATCGAGCCCATCCAGGGCGAGGGCGGCTTCATCGTTCCCGCCGACGGCTTCCTGCCCACCCTGCTGGCCTGGACCCGCGCCAACGGCGTCGTGTTCATCGCCGACGAGGTGCAGACCGGCTTCGGGCGCACCGGCCAGTGGTTCGCCAGCGACGCCGAGGGCATCGTGCCCGACATCATCGTGACCGCGAAGGGCATCGCCGGCGGCCTCCCGCTGTCGGCGGTCACCGGTCGCGCCGAGATCATGGACGCAGCCCAGGTCGGCGGCCTCGGCGGCACCTACGCCGGCAGCCCGATCGCCTGCGCCGCAGCCCTCGCCACCATCGACGCCTACGAGAACGACGGCCTCATCGAGCGTGCCGCCGCCATCGGCGACGTGCTGCTCGGTCGCCTCGGCGAGCTCGCGGCATCCGACCCCCGCGTCGGAGACGTGCGCGGTCGCGGGGCCATGGTCGCCATCGAGCTGGTCGACCCGGCGACGGGAGCTCCGGATGCCGCCCTCACCGGCCGCGTCGCGGGCGCCGCCCACAAGGCCGGCGTCATCGTGCTCACCTGCGGCACCTACGGCAACGTCATCAGGTTCCTGCCACCACTCACGATCGGCGACGATCTGCTGCTCGAGGGTCTCGGCGTCATCGCCGACGCGCTCGCAGCCGACGCCGGGGCGGTCGCAGCATGAGCGCCACGGTCACGGCATCGCGCGAGGCCGAGCTGCTCGCATCCGTTCCCCACCAGCTCTTCATCGGCGGCGAGTGGACGGACGCCGCAGGCAGCGCCACGCTCGATGTGCGGGACCCCGCCACCAACGCCGTCATCGCGACGATCTCCGACGCCTCGGTGGAGGACGGCGCCCGCGCCCTCGACGCCGCGGTCGCAGCCCAGGCCGACTGGGCGGCCACCGCGCCCCGCGTGCGCGGCGAGATCCTGCGCAAGGCATTCGACCTGCTGCAGGAGCGCAAGGAGGACTTCGCCCTCCTCATGACTCTCGAGATGGGCAAGCCCCTCGCCGAGGCGCGCGGAGAGGTCGCCTACGGAGGCGAGTTCCTGCGCTGGTTCAGCGAGGAGGCCGTGCGCATCAGCGGCCGCTACGGACTCAACCCCGAGGGCACGGGCCACATGCTCGTGTCGCAGCAGCCCGTCGGGCCCTGCTTCCTCATCACGCCGTGGAACTTCCCCCTGGCGATGGCGACGCGCAAGATCGCTCCGGCGCTCGCCGCGGGCTGCACCGTGGTCGTGAAGCCGGCCGAACTCACGCCGCTCACGACGCTGGCGTTCGTCGCGCTGCTCGTCGAGGCCGGCCTGCCCGCCGGAGTCGTCAACGTGATCACCACGTCGACGTCGTCGGCCGTCTCCGCTCCGATCATCGCCGACCCGCGCCTGCGCAAGCTCAGCTTCACCGGCTCGACCGGCGTCGGCCGCAAGCTCATCGAGCAGGCGGCCACGGGCATCCTCCGCACCTCGATGGAACTCGGCGGCAACGCCCCGTTCGTGGTGTTCGAGGACGCCGACCTCGACAAGGCCGTCGACGGCGCGATGCTGGCGAAGTTCCGCAACATCGGCCAGGCCTGCACCGCGGCCAACCGCTTCATCGTGCACGAGGCCGTTGCTGCCGAGTTCGCCGCCAAGGTCGCCGAGCGTGTGAAGGCGATGGCCGTCGGACGCGGCACCGAAGACGGCGTGGCGATCGGCCCGCTCATCAACGACGCAGCGGTCTCGACCTCACTGGACCTGGTGACGGATGCCGTCTCTCGCGGCGCCTCGGTTCTCACCGGCGGCAGCGTGGTCGACGGCCAGGGCAGCTTCTTCGAGCCGACGGTGCTGACCGACGTTCCGGCCGACAGCCGCATGCTCCGCGAGGAGATCTTCGGTCCGGTGCTGGGCATCTCGACGTTCAGCGACGAGGATGAGGCTGTGCGCCTCGCGAACGGAACGGAGTACGGCCTCGTGTCGTACGTCTTCACCGAGAGCCTGGCGCGCGGACACCGCATGATCGAGCGCCTCGAGACCGGCATGATGGGCCTCAACGTCGGCGTCGTCTCCAACGCGGCCGCGCCGTTCGGCGGGGTCAAGCAGTCGGGCATCGGCCGCGAGGGCGGGCTCGAGGGCATCCACGAGTACCTTTCGACGAAGTACACGCTCATCCCCGTCTCCTAGCAATCACAAACCGCCGCACACTCCGCTCGCCGAGGGCTGAGCGCAGCGACCGCCCGAAGCGCACCACGAGCGCTTCGGACGCGACTGCGTCGGTCCTCAGCGGGCGGGGCTGGAAGGAACACACGCACCATGCAGAAGATCGAACGCGACGTCGTCGTGATCGGAGCCGGAGCATCCGGACTCACCGCCGCCTCCGAGCTGCGCAAGGCGGGCCTCACGGTCGCCGTGCTCGAAGCCCGCGACCGCGTCGGGGGTCGCCTCTGGACCGACGACATCGACGGCGCCACGCTCGAGATCGGCGGGCAGTGGGTCTCGCCCGACCAGGACGCCCTCATCGAGACCCTCGAGGACCTCGGGCTCGAGACCTACGAGCGCTACCGCGAGGGACTCAACGTCTACATCGGCCCGACCGGCGAGAAGCGCACCTTCGAGGGTGAGATCTTCCCGGTGGCCGCCCAGACCGAGCAGGAGATTCTCACCCTCATCGAGAAGCTCGATGCTCTCGTCGCCGAGATCGATCCCGACCAGCCGTGGGCGCATCCGCTCGCCAAGGACCTCGACGAGATCTCGTTCAGCCGCTGGCTCGAGACGCAGACCGAAGACGAGGAGGCGCGCGAGAACATCGGCATGTTCATCGCCGGCGCCATGCTCACCAAGCCCGCGCACGCGTTCTCCGCCCTGCAGGCGCTCCTCATGGCGGCATCCGCCGGCAGCTTCTCCAACCTCGTCGACGCCGACTTCATCCTCGACAAGCGCGTGGTCGGCGGTCTGCAGCAGGTGCCCCTGCTGCTCGCCGAGCGCCTCGGCGACGACGTGCACCTGAACTCTCCCGTGCGCACGCTGCGGTGGGGATCGGATGGCGTGATCGCCATCAGCGAGACAGTGGAGGTCAGCGCCCGCTTCGCCGTGCTCGCGGTGCCGCCCATCCTGATCAGCCGCATCTCCTACGAGCCGCCGCTTCCGCGCCGCCAGCAGCAGCTGCACCAGCACCTCTCCATGGGCTTCGTCATCAAGGTCCACGCCGTGTACTCGACGCCGTTCTGGCGCGCCAACGGCCTCTCCGGCACGGCGTTCAGCCCCTACGAGCTGGTGCACGAGGCCTACGACAACAGCTACCACGGCGACCCGCGCGGCACTCTCGTGGGCTTCGTGGCCGACGAGGCAGCCGACGGCGTCTTCGCGCTGAGCGGGGAGGACCGCAAGCGGGCGATCCTCGAGTCGCTGTCGCACTACTACGGCGACGAGGCCCTCACCCCCGAGGTGTTCTACCTGAGCGACTGGGGCAGCGAGGAATGGACCCGCGGCGCCTACGCCGCGAGCTTCGACATGGGAGGCCTGGCCCGCTACGGCGCAGATCTTCGCACTCCCGTCGGGCCCATCCACTTCTCCTGCAGCGACCTGGCCGGCAAGGGCTACCAACACGTCGACGGAGCCATCCGCATGGGCATCGAGACTGCCGCCGCCATCGTGGAGCGGGCGGGCGCATGAGTGCCGCGCCCCGCATCGTCGCCGGCTACACCGCCGACGATTCCGGGGCCGACGCCCTGGCCCTCGCCGGACGACTCGCCCGCGCCAGCGGTGCGCTGCTCGAAGTGGTCATGGTGCTTCCGAGCGAGGCTCGCAACGCCTCGGTGCCGACGGATGCCGGCTACGAGCGCTTCCTCAAGGAGCAGTCGCGCAGCTGGCTGACCACGGCGTCGCGCGCCCTCGGTGACGATGTCGAGCGCGCCCTGCACATCCGCTACGCCGAATCGTTCGCCGAGGGGCTCATCCAGGCTGCCCACGAGTTCGGCGCCAGGCTCATCGTCGTGGGCGCCGCCCGCGGCGGGCTGTTCGGCCGGTCGCGCATCGGATCGGTCGCCGATGAGCTGCTGCACTCCTCCGACGTGCCCGTCGCACTGGCGCCGGCCGGATCGCGCGAGGTGCCGCTGGACCTGGGCGTCACGCGCGTCACGACGATGATCGGAACGCGTCCGGGAGCGGATGCGCTGCTCGAGGCATCCGTTCGCCTGGCCCGTCAGACCGGGACGCCGCTCCGGCTGCTCTCGCTCGCCTCGATCGACCTGCCTGCAGGCCTCGACGAGCACCTCGCGGCCCTCACAGGAAGCGCGCACGCCGAGGAGGTGCTCGACGAGGCTCGCCGGGCGCTTCCCGAGGGCATCGCGGCATCGGCCGCCACGGCCACGGGCTCGAGCATCGAAGACGCCGTGCGCGCCCTCGACTGGCAGCCCGGCGAGATGGTGCTGGTGGGCTCGAGCCGGCTCGCTGCACCCCGACACCTCTTCCTCGGTTCGACAGCCGCCAAGATGCTGCGCGAACTCCCCGTCCCCATGATCGTGGTGCCCCGCACCACCGCCTGAAAGAGGCAGCAATGACGCACTCCTCAGACCCGCAGGCACCGCTCACAGCGGCCAGCGCCGCCATTCCCGGCACGGCTGCCGGCAGTGAGACCGCGAAGAAGGGCAAGGGCCTGAGCGCCGGCTCGGTCGGCCTCATCGGCGCCATCGTCATCGGCATCTCGTGCATCGCCCCGGCCTACACGCTCACCGCGGCGCTCGGTCCGACGGTCTCCGAGGTGGGAGTGCAGGTTCCCGCCATCATCCTGGTCGGGTTCATCCCGATGCTGCTCGTGGCCTTCGGCTATCGCGAGTTGAATCGACGGATGCCGGACTCCGGCACGTCGTTCACGTGGGCGACCCGGGCGTTCGGGCCGTGGGTGGGCTGGATGGCCGGATGGGGCCTCATCGCGGCGACCATCCTCGTGCTGTCGAACCTCGCCGGCATCGCCGTGGACTTCCTGTTCCTGCTGATCTCGCAGATCGCCGGCAACCCCGACATCGCCGAGATCGCGATGAATCCCTTCGTCAACGTGGTGACCTGCCTGCTCTTCATGCTGGGTGCGACGTGGGTCTCCTATCGCGACATGCAGACCACGCAGAAGCTGCAGTACTGGCTCGTGGGGTTCCAGGTTCTGGTGCTCGTGCTCTTCTCCGTCGCGGCCCTGGTGGAGGTGGCGAACGGCAACGCCTTCGACGCCACGGCCATCGAGTTGTCGTGGTTCAACCCGTTCGCCATCGACTCGTTCAGCTCCTTCGCCGCCGGCCTCTCGCTCTCGATCTTCATCTTCTGGGGCTGGGACGTGACCCTCACGATGAACGAGGAGACCAAGGGCTCGTCGAAGACGCCGGGCCAGGCCGCGACCATCACCGTCGTCACGATCGTGATCCTCTACCTGCTCATCGCCGTCTCGCTCATCGCGTTCGCCGGCGTGGGCGACGGGGAGTACGGCCTCGGCAACCCCGACATCCAGGACAACGTCTTCTTCCACCTCGCCGGCCCCATCCTCGGTCCGCTCGCGGTGCTGGTCTCGCTGGCCGTGCTCACCAGCTCCGCGTCGAGCCTGCAGTCCACCTTCGTCTCGCCGGCGCGCACCCTGCTGGCCATGGGCCACTACGGCGCCCTGCCCGAGAAGTTCGCGAAGGTCAGCCCGCGGTTCTTCACCCCGGGCTACGCCACCATCGTGTCGGCCGTCGTGGCCTCGGTCTTCTACACGGTGATGCGCTTCCTCAGCGAGAACGTGCTGTGGGACACCATCACGGCGCTCGGCATGATGATCTGCTTCTACTACGGCATCACGGCATTCGCCTGCGTCTGGTACTTCCGCGCCCAGTGGTTCCGCTCGGTGCGGAACGTGTTCTTCACCCTGCTGTTCCCGCTCATCGGCGGCGTCATCCTCGGCGTGCTGTTCTTCACGACGCTCATCGACAGCATGGACCCCGACTACGGCAGCGGATCGTCGGTCGGCGGCCTCGGCCTGGTGTTCGTGCTCGGCATGGTGGTGCTGCTCGGCGGCGTCGTCGTGATGCTCTGGCAGTGGCACAAGCGCCCGGCCTTCTTCCGCGGCGAGACGCTGACGGCGGCGGAGGCGGAGTCGCCGGAGGAGGCCTGACGCTCCGCTCGGTGCGCCACCATCCGCTCGCTGCGCCACTACCCGCTCGCTGAGGGCCGAGCGGAGCGACCGCCCGAAGCGCTCCCGAGACGGCCGCAGCTGGGGTGCGCTTCAGTCGCGGACTCCGTCCGGGGCTCGGCGGGCGGACTGGCTCAGCGGGCGGGCCGGGCGCGCGTCGCCCGACGCAGGATCCCCGCGAGGCCGGCCACGAGCAGCAGCCCGCCGAGGGCGAGCACGGCGTAGAGCGCGAAGGTGCCCGGGGTGAGCGTCTCCAGCCACGACGAGAAGTCCTGGCGGCGCTCGAGGTCGGTGACGATCACGAGCAGCACGGAGGCGATCGCCGCGAAGGCGAGTCCCCAGACGATGGCCGCCCAGCGGATGACGGGCCCGGCCGGGACGGATGCCGCCGGTGCCGGGGCACCGAGCATCGTGGTCGCGGCATCCGGAGCAGCGGCATCCGTCGCCGTCGTGTCGACGTCGTACGGAGTGGTCGGGTTCGAGTCTGTGCTCATGGTCGTTGCCCCTCGAGATTGGTGACCGGGATTCAACCGGTCGGTCCGTGAACGGTGGTGGCGGCTCTGCGTGTCCTGGTCGTCGGTCACGGTCGGTCCTCCTCGTGGACCGTGACCTGGATGCCGCCGGTCAGACCGTGGATGGTGATCGCGGCGTCGGGTGCCGTGCCGATGCCCGGGCTCTCACCGACCACCCCGACGAGGTGCATGTCACCGTCGGCATCGGTCACCCGGCTGAGCTCCTGCCCGTTCGTGTACTCGCCGTCGGCGCCGACGGTCCACACCGAGGAGGAGCCCGAGGCGAGCTCGGCGTCGATCTTCACCGTGGCGCCGTCATAGATGTCGAGGTAGATGTTGCCGGCCCCCAAGGTGATGTCGACCTTCTGCGTGCCGGGCAGCTCCGCCGTTCCGGCATCCGCCGTGATGAACGCGGTTCCGGCCGGAATCAGGTAGCTCGTCGAACCGTCGAGCCCGATGGAGTTGTCGCCGAGGAGCAGGTGATCGGTGCGGGGAACCGCAGCCGACCCGATCGCCAGCACCAGGGCGGCGATCGTCACGAAGGCGAGGAAGCCGCTGCGTCGGCGCAGCACGCCTGCGGCGATCATCGAGAGCGCAGACACGAGGGCGGCGACGGCGAGGCCGATCGTCACGGCGTAGGCGCCGTTCACCCCGTCGAGAGCGGTGATCGCGGCGATCGATCCGGCCACGAGGCCGGCGCCGAGCGTGGCGACGATGTAGGCGAAGCTGGTGCGCGGTCGGGTGAGCTTGCGCAGTCGCCTGGCCTCGTCGGCCCGAGCCGTGAACGCCGCGGCGCGGGCCTTGTTCTCGGCGACGAGCTGAGCACGCGCGGCGCGGTTGGCGTCGGCCTGCGACTGGCGCCAGGCCTCGTGATCGACGCGCCAAGCGGCGTGCTGGGCCTTCCACGCCTCATACTCGTCGGTGCCGGGGTCCGTGCTGGCCGGCTGCGCCGGAGCGACCGGCTCGGTGGCATCGGGAGCGGCATCCGTCACCGGAGCGGTCTGCGTCGGGTTCGGGGCGACGGATGCCGCTGCCACGGTGGGCGTGCCGTAGGCCGGGGCCGTGCCCGCGGCGGCTTCGGCCTCGTACTGCGCGAACGCAGCCTCGGGGGAGGTCGACGCGGAGCCCGACGCCAGGTCGGAGGTGCGGTTGCGACGCACCAGCCAGATGATGAGGGCCGTGATGGCGCCGATGAGCGCGATGGTCCAGAGGAAGCGGATGCCGTAGACCCAGGGGCTCGACGTCCAGAAGCTGCCGTACTGCATGTCGTTCCAGGCGTCGCCGTAGAACGGGTCGCCACCGATGGCGAAGGGCGAGAGGCCGAGCAGCACGAGGATCGCGATGCCCACGAGAGCCTTGTCGAACACTCCGCGCAGCAGCTGCTCGAGGTGGATGCGCCCGGTGAGATCGGGCAGCAGCAGCCAGGCGAGGCCGTAGAGCAGGAAGACGGGAACGCCGAACAGGGCGCACACGACCAGCACTCCGCGCACGATGATGGGGTCGATCGAGAGGCGGGCGCTCACTCCGGCGGCCACGCCGCCGAGCCAGCCCGGGAGGCGCGGAACGCCGAGCGAGCGCATCCAGCCGAAGAAGCCGGTGTCGGGGGCGAATGGTGCTGCGCCGGAAAATGGTGCGCCTGAGGTGCCTCCGGTGCCGTCGCCATCGCCGCTGCCGCTGCCGCTGCTGCCGCCGCTGCCGCCGGTGCCGCTGCTGCCGCCTGCGCCGCCCTCGTCGCCCGGGATGCGGCCGGCGGAGTCGCCCCCCGACGATCCGCCGGCCGTGCTCCCCGCGGCTGTGTCGGCAGTGCGTGCCGAGGCATCCGTGGGGCTCATGGCAGTCGACGCCGCATCCGTCGTGCCGCTTCCCGTGCCCGGTGCCGCGGACTCGGAGCCGGACGATTCTTCTGATGGGGTCTGTTTCACTGCCATGACTCGATGGTGCCGCCCCGGGCACTCGGCTCGCCATCAGGTACGACCCTGACCGCACCCTGACTTCTGCCACCCGTCCTCCCGGGGTCGACCCTCGCGTGATTGGATTCAGGAGTGTCCACAGCATCCGCCCGCCGTCTGAACGCGCAGAACGCGCGGTCGGGCGCTCCCCGCAGCGCCGGCACCGTGCCCCCGCTCGTGAGAGATCGCGACTGCTACGTCGCCGGCGTCGCCGGCGGACTCGCGACGCACCTGGGCTGGTCGCCGCTGCTGGTGCGCGTCATCTTCCTCGTCACGGGGCTGGTCGGCGCCGGAGTGCTGCTCTACCTCTGGCTCTGGGCCTTCACCCCGTGGGCTGAGCCGACGGATGCCGCCCCTCGTGTCACGCGCCGGGCTCCCGTCGCGTGGATCCTCGTCGCCCTCGCCCTCGGCGGTGCGGCCACGGCCATCGGCCAGGCACTCACCACCTACGACGTGGGCGTCGGCGGCGCTGTCCCGTGGATCCCGACGGTCGTGGTCACGGTGCTCCTCGCCGTGGCCGCCGGGGCCTGGGCGAGCTTCGTCGACCGTCGCGACCCCGAGCGCGGCCGCCGCACGGAGCTGGCCGTGCGCCTCGTTGCGACCGGAGCTCTCGCCGTGCTCGCCGTCGCGCTGTTCACGGGTCCGAGCGCCGGCCAGAACCCGACCGTCGTGTTCCTCGCGGCGCTGTTCGTGGTCATCGGCATCGGGCTGCTCTACGCGCCGTCGCTCGTGACGCTGTGGAACGACCTCACCACCGAACGCGTCGCCCGCATCCGCGACGAGCAGCGCAGCGAGATCGCGGCGCACCTGCACGACTCCGTGCTGCAGACCCTCGCCCTCATCCAGAACCGCGCCGGCGCCTCGAGCGAGGCCGGCCGCCTCGCGCGTGCGCAGGAGAGGGAGCTGCGCAGCTGGCTGTTCGAGGGCGACTCGCCCGCCGACAGCGACCTGGCCACCGACCTGCGCGACTTCGCCTCGGCCCTCGAACTCGACTACCCCGTGCACATCGAGGTCGTGGCCGTCGGATCGTCCACCGAGCGCGCGAGCGGCGAGCTCGCAGCGGCCGCGCGCGAGGCCATGCTCAACGCCGCTCGGCACGCCGGCGGCGACGTCTCGGTCTACATCGAGGGCGCTGCGACGGCGGTCGACGTGTTCGTCCGCGATCGCGGGCCCGGCTTCGACGTCGCATCCGTCGCCCCGGATCGCCTCGGCGTTCGCGAATCGATCATCGGACGGATGCGGCGGGCCGGCGGCCGCGGCACCGTCGGCCCGGGCGCCGGCGGGGTGGGCACCGAGGTGCACCTGCGATTCGAGACCGGGGAGGCAGCGCGTGGCTGAGCAGATCACCGTGGTCGTCGTCGACGACCACTCCATCTTCCGCTCGGGGCTGCGGGCCGACCTCGACGATTCGGTGCTCGTCGTGGGCGAGGCCGACGACGTCGACTCCGCCATCGCCGTCATCACCGCCGCAGCGCCCACGGTGGTGCTGCTCGACGTGCATCTTCCGGGGGGAACGGATGCCGCCTCCTCCGGTGGCGCCGAGGTCATCAGGCGCACCGCGGCCCTCGTGCCCGGCACCCGCTTCCTGGCGTTGAGCGTCTCGGACTCGGCGGAGGACGTCGTGGGAGTCATCCGTGCCGGTGCCCGCGGGTACATCACCAAGGGCAGCTCGGGGTCGGATGTCAGCCGCGCCGTGCACGCCGTGGCCGGCGGCGACGCCGTGTTCTCGCCGCGGCTCGCCGGCTTCGTGCTCGACGCCTTCGGTGCTGCGGGCGGCGAGATCGCGTCGACGGATGAGGAGCTCGACAGGCTGTCGGCCCGCGAGCAGGAGGTGATGCGCCTCATCGCCCGCGGCTACGCCTACAAGGAGGTGGCGGCGACGCTGTTCATCTCGACCAAGACCGTGGAGACCCACGTGTCGAGCGTGTTGCGGAAGCTCCAGTTGTCGTCGAGACACGAACTCACGGCCTGGGCGACGGCCCGCAAGCTGCTGTAGCTGCGGCATGGCTGCCGCCGTGGCTGCGGCATCCGCGGCTCGGGTCATAGGGTGATGGCATGCTCATCGCCAGCCTCGTCATCCTCTCCATCGCCGCCCTCATCCACGTCTACATCTTCGTGCTGGAGTCGGTGCGCTGGACCGAGCCGTCGACGCGCAAGACGTTCGGCACGACCGCCGAGACCGCGGAGATCACGAAGGGCCTCGCCTTCAATCAGGGCTTCTACAACCTGTTCCTGGCGATCATCCTCGCCGTCGGCGTCGTCTTCCTCGCGGCCGGCTCGCTCGAGATCGGTGCAGCACTCGCGTTCGCGAGCGCCGGGTCGATGGTCGCCGCGGCGCTGGTGCTCATCCTGTCGGACCGCAGCAAGGCCCGCGCCGCGATGGTGCAGGCGTCGGCGCCGCTGCTCGGCCTGGTGCTGCTGCTGATCGCCCTGGCGTTCTGAGGTCCAGCGCCGAGAATAGGCCCGATCGCCCAGAACAGGCCAGTCCAGCCTGTTCTGGCGCAGAATCGCCGATCCGGCCTCTTCGCGCATCGGGCGCCGACGTCGTCGGGTCCTCAGCGGGCGATGCGGCAGCGGACCAGAGCGGCGCTACAGCAGGCCCAGTTCCATCGCGCGCGTCACGGCACGGGTGCGGTCGCTCACGGCGAGCTTCTCGAAGACGTGCAGCAGGTGCGTCTTCACCGTGGCCTCGCCGATGAAGAGTGCGGCCGCGATCTGTGGATTGCTGTGCCCTGCCGCCACCAGCCTCAGCACCTGCAGCTCTCGCGCCGAGAGCCGGGGCGTGTCGGCGGCATCCGGGGCCGGCGTTCCCGACCGCACCCGCTGCACGAGCATGGCGGCGATGTTCGGGGCGAGCACGGTCTGGCCCCGGGCGACGGCGCGCACGCCCTCGATGATCTCTGCCTGGGGAGCAGCTTTCAGCAGGTAGCCGCTGGCTCCGGCCTCGATCGCGCCGATGATGTCGTCGTCGGTCTCGTACGTCGTGAGTACCAGCACCCGCGTCGCTCCGTCGGTGCCGCCCGCGGCCAGGATGCGCGCCGTCGCCTCGACGCCTCCGACGCCGGGCATGCGCAGGTCCATGAGCACGAGGTCGGGGTTCAGCTCGGTTGTCAGGCGCTCCGCCTCCTCGCCGTCGGCCGCCTCGCCCACGACCTCGATGTCGTCGGCCGTCGCGAGCAGCCCCACGATGCCCGCGCGCACGATGGGGTGATCGTCGGCGACCACCACCCGGATCACGGGCTCAGTCTCCGGTGTCGGCATCAGCATCACCCTCCGCCGTCGACGCTACCGGCAGCATCACGGTGAGGGTCGCACCTCCGCCGGGCGTCTCGCCGACCGAGACGCTCCCGCCGACGAGGCCCACCCGCTCGCGCATGCCGGCGAGGCCGAAGCCGCCCGTGCCCTCGTCGGTCCCTCCGGCGAGCCCCGATCCGTCGTCACTGATGGTCAGGACGACGGCATCATCGGCGCGTTCGATCCGAACTGAAGCCGTCGCTGCGCGGGCGTGCTTCCGCACGTTGGCGAGGCCCTCCTGCGTGCAGCGGAGCAGCACCACCTCGCGCTCGCGGTCGAGGCCGGTCGCATCGACGGAGGCGTCGACGAGCACCCCGGTCTCGCGCTGGAAATGCGCGGCCAGGCGCTGGATCGCCTCGGCCAGGCTCGAACCCGACGGCACCGCCGCCATCGACGCCACCAGCGAGCGCGCCTCGGTGAGCGATTCGCGGGCGAGGGCCTCGATCATCTCGATGCTCTCGACGGCGCGCTCCGACCCCGCG
This sequence comes from Leifsonia sp. Leaf325, assembly GCA_001423545.1. Lineage (GTDB taxonomy): Bacteria > Actinomycetota > Actinomycetes > Actinomycetales > Microbacteriaceae > Orlajensenia. Next base: position 528,786 of record LMOK01000003.1, on the reverse strand, counting down.
AGGGCCGCCACCTCGCCGCGGGCGCGCTGCGCCACCATGACCAGCCCGGTGAGGGTCTGCGCGATGGTGTCGTGGATCTCGCGCGCCAGTCGCTCGCGCTCGCTCGAGACGCCCGACTCCCGCGAGAGCGCCGCGAGCTCGCCCTGCGCAGCCTGCAGGTCGGAGAGCAGTTGGGCGCGCTCCTCGCCGTACTCCGCGATGCGCGTGATCCAGAGGCCGAGCGCGAGCGAGAACACGACCGACAGCGCGGCGATGGCGATGCCGTTCGCGAGCCCGCCCATGCCGTAGCGGGCGGTGTAGCCCACGACGACGGCGGAGCCTATGAGCAGGTTCGCGAACACGGCGCTTCGCGTGTTCGTCGCGATCGACCACACGTAGGGGTAGAGGAAGGTCTGCAGGATCGCGAACGACGGCTCGAACGCGACGCCGACGGCGAGGATGACCGAGAACCCCAGCACGGCGACGGCATCGTGCGGGCTGGGAGGTGCTGTGATGCGCCAGCGACCGTAGGCGAAGTAGAACACCAGGAACGCGGCCGTGGCCGCCCACGCGCCCCAGTCCGAGGTGCTGAGCGGGCCGGCGATGGCCGCGACCCCGGCCACCACGAGGGCGACAGCGACCGCCGCCACGTCCCACCAGCGTCGGTTCTGCACGGCTCTACTCTGTCACCACTGCGGCGGGCGGCATCCGTCGACGGATCGGGGCGACCCGTCAGGCATCCTTGCGGATCCAGCGGAACGTGAGGCGACTCAGCACCAGCCCGATGACCAGCCAGACCAGCAGGGCGATGGCGACGGCGCCGAGGTCCCACGACCCGCCCACCTCGAGCGCCTGGAAATCCTCGGGCAGGAACACGGCGCGCATGCCCTGTGCCATCCACTTGAGCGGGAAGACGCTCGCGATGTTCTGCATCCATTCGGGAAGCAGGTAGAACTGCAGGTAGACGCCGGAGATGAACTGCAGGATCAGCACGATCGGGATCACTACCGCCGTGGCGCTGCGGCCGGAGCGTGGCAGGGCCGAGAGGGCGATGCCGAGGAATGCCGAGGTGATGATGCCCAGAACGAACACCCAGGCGAAGGTGGCCCACGACGAGGGTTCCGTGGGGAGGGCGATCCCGAACACGGTTCCCGCCACCAGCAGGAGGAGTCCTGCCTGCAGGATGCCGGTCACGAAGACCTGCCCGATCTTGCCGAGGAAGTAGCTCACCGGGGACAGCGGGGTGCCGCCGAGCCGCTTGAGGGTGCCGTCGCCCTTCTCGCCGGCGATATCGACGGCGAGGTTCTGCACTCCGGAGAGCAGCATGCCCGCCGCGAGCATGCCGGGCAGGTAGTAGGCGCCGACGCTGATGCTCGCGGTGCCCGGTCCGGCGCTCACGTCGCCGGACGAGCTGAAGGCCGTCGTGAAGATGCCGAGCATGATGAGGGGGAACAGGAACGTGAAGAACACGGCATCGGGCGAACGGAAGTAGCCCACGGTCTCGTAGCGGACGCGGGATGCGCCCAGGCTGACCATGCTCATGCCAGCACCGCCTGGGTCTCGGCCTGCGATTCCGCGACGAGGCGCAGGTAGATGTCCTCCAGGCTGGGGCGGATGACCTCGAGCTCGGGTGGTTCGGAGCCGAACTCCGCGCACAGGGCGCTCACGAGAGCGCCGGGCTCGGTGGTGCGGCGTTCGCGCATGCCGTCACGGTCGCGCCAGCGGACGCGGGGGATGCGGGCGTCATCGCCGCCGATCTCGTCGAGCCGCCCGATGTCGATGAGCTTGCCATCCGCGATGACTCCGACACGATCGCTCAGCTGCGCCGCCTCATCGAGGTAGTGCGTGGTGAGCAGGATCGTCGTGCCCTCGGACTTCAGCAGCCGCACGAGAGTCCAGAAGTCGCGCCGGGCCTCGGGGTCGAAGCCCGTCGTCGGCTCGTCGAGGAACAGCAGCTCCGGCCGGCCGATGATGCCGAGGGCCACGTCGACCCGACGACGCTGACCGCCCGAGAGTCGGGTGATGCGGGTCTTCGCCTTCTCCTCGAGTCCGACGGCGGCGATGACCTCGTCGACGCTGCGCGGGTTCGGGTACAGGCCCGCGAAGTGCCGCAGCTGCTCCGACACCGTCATCACGCCCGATTCGCCACCGGACTGCAGCACGATGCCGAGACGGGCCTTCCACGCCAGACCGCCCTTGCCGGGGTCGATGCCGAGCACGCTCACCTCGCCGTCGGTGCGGTCGCGGTAGCCCTCGAGGATCTCGATCGTCGTGGACTTGCCTGCGCCGTTCGGGCCGAGCAGGGCGAAGGTCTCACCGCGGTGGATGTCGAAGCTCACGCCGTCAACGGCGTGGTGGTGCCCGTACTTCTTGTGCAGGTCGCGCACCCGTACGACGGCTTCAGGTTCGGTCATGCCCCCAGAGTGGCAGCGGCGGCCCTCCGGCGGCAGCCCCTCGATGGCTGATTCACGGCATCCACCGGTTGGTGGATGCCACCCCTCCTGTCGACTCGCCCGAAGACGTCGCTACGAAGGGCCTCGGGGGTCGTCAATGCGACGAATTCGGGCGACTCGGGGGAGGGAGAGGGCGGGCGGGAGGGGGGCTACTCGACGGGCGGTGCGATCAGCGCCGCGCGCCGCCGCTCCAGGTACCGCCGCTCGGGGCCGGCAGGTGCGAGCGCGATGGCGGTGTCGTAGCGCTGGCCGGCGGCATCCGCTCGCCCGAGCCTGCGCAGGAAGTCCGCCTGGGCGGCGGGCACCAGGTAGTAGCCAGCGAGGGCTCCGGATGCCGCGACCTCATCGACCGCCGCGAGGCCGGCCTCGGCGCCCTCGGCCATGCCACGCGCAATCGCCGCGTTCAGCGCGACGACCGGCGACGCATCCGCCGCGGCCAGACCCGCGTACAGCGCCGCGATGCGGGCGTAGTCGGTGGCGTCGGCGGACGCAGCCGTCGCGTGGCAGGCCGCGATGCTCGCCAGCGCCTGGTAGCGGTCGGGTTCGGGCTCCAGGCGGTAGGAGGCGTCGAGCGCGTTCAGTCCGCGCCGGATCGCCAGCGCATCCCAGCGCGACCGGTCCTGGTCCTCGAGCGACACCAGCTCGCCGTCGGTATCGGTGCGCCCGGCACGACGCGCGTGCTGCAGCAGCATCAGAGCGAGCAGCCCGTGCGCCGACGCCGACCGGGGCAGCAATTCGGTGAGCAGGCTGCCCACTCGGATCGCCTCGGTCGAGAGGGCCTCGTCGTGGGCGGCGTCATCCGTCAGCGTGTAGCCCGCGTTGAACACCAGGTACAACACGGCCAGCACGCCGCCGAGCCTCTCGTCGAGGAGCTCCGCCGGCGGCACGCGGTAGGGGATGCCGGCGTTCTGGATCTTGCGCTTGGCCCGCACCAGTCGCTGCGCCATGGTGGCCTCGGGCACGAGGAACGCCCGCGCGATCTCGGGGGTCGTGAGCCCGGCGACGGTGCGCAGGGTGAGTGCCACCCGGGCCTCGATGGCGAGCGCGGGGTGGCAGCAGGTGAAGATGAGGCGCAGGCGGTCGTCGTCGATGTCGTGCCCGGAGTCGTGCTCGCGGTCGGGCCGGTCGAGCTCGTCCATCATCGCCACCTCCCTCATCTTCAGTGCCTCGTTCGCGGAGCGACGGATGCGGTCGAGCGCGCCGTTGCGCGCCACCGTCGTGATCCACGCCCCGGGGCTGCGTGGCACCCCTTCGACGGGCCAGCGCTCGATCGCCTTGGCGAACGCGTCCTGTGCAGCATCCTCGGCCAGCGACCAGTCGCGGGTCACCCGGATCAGGCTCGCCACGATGCGGGACCACTCCGCCGCGTGGGCGGCGGAGACGGCTGCGGCGACGGTGCCCGGAGTCGCGGCATCCGGAGTCGCGGCATCCGGAGTCGCGGCATCCGTCATCGAGGCGTCGGCATCCCTCGTCACGCCAGCGCTTCCCCGTTCGCCTGAGCCAATGGTCGCAGCTCGATACGGCCGAAGCGCGCCATCGCGTGAGTGCGCGCGATCGCGATGGCCTCGTCGAGGTCGGCGCAGTCCAGCACGGCGAATCCGGCGATCCACTCCTTCGACTCGGTGAACGGACCGTCGGTGACGACCAGCTCGCCGCCGCGCACGCGCACCGTCGTGGCCTCGTCGGCCGGCCGCAGCCGCCGTTTGTCGAGCATCACCCCGCGCTCTTCGAGGTCGGCGTCCCACTGGGCGTAGTCGTCGTCGGCGGCCACGTAGGGCTCGCCATCCGGATCCACCACGACGAACATGACGTACTGCATGAGGATCAGGCCCCCGAGTCCAGGCCGAGAGTCCAGAACTCGCGCACCTCGATGCGTCCGAACCGGGCCATCGGATGCCGCGACGCGATCTCCACGGCCTCGTCGAGCGACGCGCACTCGAGGATGTCGAATCCGGCGATCCACTCCTTCGACTCGGTGAACGGGCCGTCGGTGACGAGCAGGTCGTCTCCGCGCACCCGAACGACGCGGGCGTCCTGCGGCTCACGCAGGCGATCGCCCAGCACTCCCTTGCCGCCGCCGTAGACCTCCTTCACCCAGTCCTGGATGTCGTCCTGCTCGGCGTCGTAGGGCTCGGCCTCGGGATCGGTGGCCACGAACAACATGTAACGCATCTGGTGTCTCCTGCTCTCGTCGTCTGCACTGCGCGACCTCTCGTCACGCTACGTCAGTACGACGAACAGGGGAACGGTCGAATCGACAGCTCGGCGGGATTCGCGCCGGATCCGTCCCGCGAGGGCTAGAGCGGCAGCACGAGCATCACGCCGAGCACGATCATGACCGCCGCGATCACGCCGTCCAGGATGCGCCAGGCCCGCGGCGACCGCAGCACCCGTCCGAGGTGGCGCGCTCCGATGCCGAGCGCCGAGAACCAGATGACACTGGCGGCCATAGCGCCGGCCGCGAACCACCAGCGGTCGTCGGTGTAGCTGTTGGCCACGGAGCCGAGCAGGAACAGCGTGTCGAGGTACACGTGAGGGTTCAGCCAGGTGAGGGCGAGGGTCGTCGTGACGACGGCGGCGACGGATGCCGTCACTCGAGGCGCGCGCGTCGCCGTGGCGACTCTGCTCGTGCTCGGCGCGCCGGGGCCGACGCCGGCGCCGGCGTCGGCGCTCGCCGGGCCTGCGGCATCCGTCGCCGCAGGATCGGTCGAGGCGCCCTCCGCCGCATCGACGAGGCCGCCCTCGCCGCTCCACGCCCGCCGCGCCGCGAGCACCCCGTAGGTGATGAGGAACGCGGCCCCGGCCCAGCGCACCACGACCACGAGCCACGGCACGTGCTGCAGAGCGGCGCCGATGCCGCTGACGCCCACGGCGATCAGCGCGGCGTCGGAGAGCGCGCAGATCGCGATGACGATGAGCACGTGCTCGCGACGCATGCCCTGTCGCAGCACGTAGAGGTTCTGCGCGCCGATGGCGATGATGAGCGAGAAGCCGACGCCGAGACCGGCGAGCAGGGGCACGAAGGGGAGCATGGTGACGACGCTACGGGCTGTGCTGTCATCAATCCAGCTCAAGGTTCTGTATCTGCATTAGCGTTGCTTCACATGGAGATCCCCCTCGATCTGGCCCGCACCCTGCTCGCCGTCGTCGACGCCGGCACCCTCGAGGCCGCCGCCCGCGACCTGCGCCTCACGCCCTCGGCGGTGAGCCAGCGGGTGAAGGCGCTCGAGCAGCGACTCGGCCGCGTGCTGCTCGTGCGCTCCAAGCCGGTTCGGGCGACGGATGCCGGTGCCGCCGTCGTGCGGCTCGCCCGCCAGACCGCCCTGCTCGAGCACGATGCGCTCGCCGCGGTCGGGCTCGACGAGGAGCAGGTGACGCGCATGCCGCTGGCGGTGAACGCCGACAGCCTGGCCACGTGGATCCTGCCGCCGCTCGCGCGCGTGGCCGCATCCGTTCCCGTGGTGTTCGACCTGCACCGCGAAGACCAGGACTACACGGCCGAGCTCCTCGAGACCGGGGCCGTCATGGCAGCCGTCACCTCGCGCGAGGCGCCCGTGGCCGGGTGCACGTCGAGCCGTCTCGGGGCGATGCGGTACCTGGCCGTCGCCTCGCCGGCATTCCGCGACCGCTGGCTGCCGGGTCATCAGGGGAGCCCGGGTCAGCCGGATGCCGCGGAATACGCGCTGGCTCCCAGCGTCTACTTCGATCGCCGCGACGACCTGCAGGCGCTGGCGCTGCGCGAGTACGGCGTGCTCACCGACCCGCCGCTGCACTACGTGCCGGCATCCGCCGACTTCGCCCGGGCAGTGCTGCTCGGGATGGGCTGGGGGATGCTGCCGGAGGCCCAGTGCGCCGAGGCCCTCTCGGCCGGCGAGCTGGTGCGCCTGCAGCCGCACCGGTCGATCGACGTGCCGCTGTACTGGCAGCAGTGGAACCTGCGCTCCGAGCTGCTCACGGCCGTCGCCGGCGCTGTGGCGGATGCCGCGCGGGAGGCCCTGCGGCCCTGACGTCGCCACTGGGCGCCCGCCGGATGCAGGACGAGGCTCGACGTGACCGCATATCGCAGTCGTGTCTAGCCTCATCCTGCGTACGTGACCGCTACGAGGCGACGAGGTGCGCCGGCTGAACGGGGAAGTCGGCGCGAGCCGCGCTGATGCCACGCCGGATGAACACCACGCCCAGCAGCACCAGCCAGATGCTCCAGAGCACGTAGCCGAGGAAGTTGGCGGCATCGGTTCCCGCAACGCCGAACGGAATCAGGTCGCCGGTCAGGATCAGGGCTGCGGAGGTGATCCCGATCACGGCCAGCAGGCGGCCGATCGCCCCGGAGCGCCGCAGGCAGATGCAGTTCACCTGGGGTCTCGACCGCCTGCTGGATGGCTTCGAACGGCTCGCGCCGAATGCAGGATGAGGCTCGACATGACCGCATATCGCAGTCATGTCGAGCCTCATCCTGCACATTCGCCCCTTGCAGGCGAAGGAGCTACGCGAAGAGCCGCTGCAGTCGCTGCACGCCCTCGAGCAGCGGCTCGTCGCCGAGCGCGTAGCTGAGGCGCAGGAATCCGCTCGGCCCGAAGGCCTCGCCGGGAACCACGGCCACCTCGGCCTTCTCGAGGATGAGGTCGGCGAGCTCGAGCGAGGTCGTCGGCGTGATGCCGTGCCACTCGCGGCCGAGCAGGCCGGAGACGTCGGGGTAGACGTAGAACGCGCCCTCGGGAGTCGGAGCGTGAATGCCCGGGATCTTGTTGAGCTCGGCGACGATCGTCTTGCGACGGCGGTCGAAGGCCTGGCGCATTACCTCGACGGTGTCCTGCGGGCCGGTGAGGGCCGCGATCGCCGCGCGCTGCGAGATGTTCGACACGTTGCTCGACAGGTGCGACTGCAGGTTGGCGGCTCCCTTGATGGCGTCGGCGGGGCCGACCATCCATCCCACACGCCATCCGGTCATGGCGTAGGTCTTGGCCACGCCGTTCACCAGGATCGTGCGGTCGGCGAGAGCGGGAACGGCCTCGACGATCGAGACGGCCTTCACGCCGTCGTAGACCAGGTTCTGGTAGATCTCGTCGGTGATCACCCAGAGGCCGTTGGCCTCGGCCCACTCGCCGATGGCCTTCGTCTGCTCGGGGGAGTAGACGGCACCCGTGGGGTTCGAGGGCGACACGAAGAGCAGCGCCTTGGTGCGCTCGGTACGTGCGGCCTCGAGCTGGTCGACCGTCACCAGGTAGCCCTGCTCGCTGCCGGCGAAGACGTCGACCTGCACGCCGTCGGCGAGCTTGATGGCCTCGGGGTAGGTGGTCCAGTAGGGCGTGGGAACGAGCACCTCGTCGCCCGGGTCGAGCAGCGTCTGGAACGCCTGGTAGACGGCCTGCTTGCCGCCGTTGGTCACGATGACCTGGCTGGGGGAGACCTCGAGGCCCGAGTCGCGCAGCGTCTTCGCCGCGATAGCCTCGCGCAGCTCGGGCAGGCCGGCCGCCGGCGTGTACCGGTAGTTCTTGGGGTCGTGCACGGCCGCGAGGGCCGCCTCGACGATGTGCGCGGGAGTCGCGAAGTCGGGCTCGCCCGCGGCGTAGCTGATCACGGGACGCCCGGCGGCCTGCAGGGCCTTCGCCTTCGCATCGACCTTGAGGGTCGCCGATTCGGCGATCGCAGAGATTTTGGAGGAGATTCGACGCTGTTCAGCCACGGTCCAATCCTAGCCACGGGCCTCGCCTGCGACGGGGGATGCCGTCGGTCAGAAGGTCCGCAGATAACCCCATCGCCAGGACAGAGCGTGCAGCGCGCGTTCATCGAGAGCTGGCTCGAGCAGCAGCAGCCGCTGGGCGAACACCGGGTACAGGCTGTCGTCGATGGCCTCGCTCCACGCGGCTTCGATGGTGTCGGATGCCGCGATGACACGTCGCACCTCGGCGAGCAGGGTCTCGCCTGCCGAGTCTGGCACGAGCGCCAGCACCGCCTCGGTGTCGGCGGTCGGCGTGCGCGCTGCTCCATGGCCTGTGTAGGCGACGATCCCGGCCGTGAGCCCGATGGCCCCGTCTCCGGACCTTGTCGCGCCCTTCTGCGCGCGTCGCTCCTGTCGCCGCGCATCCAGACGCGCTCCGGCGCGAAGACGCCTCAGGAAGTCGTCGTAGGCGGCACTCTCGTCGGCGTACACGCGTTCGCTCACGGATGCCTCGCGCTCGTCGATCGAGAACACCAGGAATCCGCCGTCGACCCGCCGGATGCCGACTTCGCTCGGGCGGTGCTGCTCGGCATTGAAGAGTCGGTATTTCGTCAGGCCTTCGGATGCGATGATCCGCTTCACGTCGGAGAGATTCGTCACGGTGCGTCCTGCCGGGCAGAGTTGCGGGCTGAGGATCAGACCGGAACGCTGGGCTGCGGGTGGGACTCGTCGAAGGCCTCGAGGTACTTGTCGGTGAGTCGCAGGCGGCAGTACTCGTCCGCGAGCCGGAAGTTGGCGAGGATCGACTCCCGGTCGGAGTCGAGCGTGAACTTCCGGCCCAGCAGCGCGACGCTGAACTTGTCGGTCGAGTACTCGTAACCGGCCGTCGACGTGCCGTGCGGTCCATCGACTCCGAACCTGAACGGGAACGCGTCGTAGAGAAGGCAGGAGACCGCAGGCGCGTCGAAGATGTAGGCGGCATTCGACGCCTTCGGGCCCCAGAAGTCATCGAACAGGTCGAAGAAGTCGTTGCTGTCCATGGTGGTCATCGTCTCCGGGGGTGTGCGGTCATGGTCGTGGGATCGAATCGGTATCCGTGCTCGGTCAGGTAGAGGAGCTCCTGGCCCAGGAAGCCTTGGTCTGCTCTCGGATCATGAGAGAAGTGGATCGGCTTGCCGCTGTCCATCGCCTCGTCGAGGAATCGAGTGTTGTAGACGTCGAACATCTCCTGGTTGGACAGGCCCTGTTGCGCCTTGATGGCGTCCCAGTCCTTGCCGAGGTCGAAGTAGGTGTAATCGCCACCGGCCTGAGTGATGTAACTGGACGGGCCGCCGCCGTCGTACTTGCCCAGCATCACAGAATCGGCATCCGCGTTGTGCATGCTCCGGTTGAAGGTGTCGGTCACGTCGCCGGGGTCGAGATAGCGATCGGTGCCCGGAATGCGGAAGGGCGAGGGGTCGGCTGACCCGGGGAGGCGAGGCGCTGCGGGAGCATCCGGCGTGCGGCCGCCGGGGAGCATCCGGCCGGCTGCAGCATCGAAGCGCTTGAAGAGCGTGGCCAGCTGGTCGATCAGCTTGGTGAGCTGCTTCGCCGACTCGAGGAGGCGGGTGACGGTCTTCCCGATGCGGGCGCTGAGGGAGGCGACCCGGCTGCTGGCCTGGGAGATGATCAGTGGGGTGGCTGCACCGAGGGTGAGCACGAGGGTGGCGGCGTAGCTGATGACGGAACCGACGATCTGGGCGATCGCATCGCGGGTGAGGTCGTGCACGATCTTGACGATGGTGGCGGCGATGTTCATGCCGACGCCGATCGCCTCGGCCCAGCCGCCCGCAGCGCGGAGGTGTTCTGCCGTCTCCTCCTGGAAGCGACGGTAGGCGTCGATCGCGTCGCCCTCCGAGGCGTCGAGGTCGCCCAGGACGCTCACGAGGTTGTCGCCGGAGGCGGCGAGGGATGCGCCGATGTTGGCCCAGGTGGCGGCGAACCCGGCGACTTCGCCGGCGTCGCCCGTGAGGTCGTTCAGCCAGCCCTTGAGCGGCTCGAGGTGCTCCATGATCCAGCCGAGACCTGCCGCGATCAGCGACCCCAACGGGTCCATGACGGCGGCGACGGTGTCGGCGATGGCGGAGAACGCGGCGAGGCCGCCCGAGACCCAGTCGCCCGACTGGATGGCCTGGACGAGGGCTTCGCCGTCTTCGAGCAGGAACGTCCCCGAGAACGGGGTCGACATGTCGACGGATGCCGCGACGAGTGAGTTCGCAGCCATCAACGCACCTGGTCGACAGCGTTGAGAAGGGGCGCGAGCTCCTCGGTGATGTGGCTCTCAAGGGCCGAGAAGTCCGATCCGACGCCGCGGATCTCCCGGGCGCTGCGCTCGACGAGAGCGCCCGCCGTGCCGATCATGCTGCTGGCCACTCCGGTGATCATCGTGGCCGGGGCGACGAGGAAGCTGCACATGAGCCCGAAGGCACCGCCGCCCAGGTTCATCGAGCCGGCGGCATCCTTCGCGTTGCGGACGTCGGAGGCCACGGTGCCGACTCTCGTGGCGTGCTGCTGGATGCGATCGAAGTCGATCGAGATGCGGTCGCTCATCGGTACCCCAGAGTCGTGTCATCGGTGGCCGGCGGCATCCGTTCCTCGACCTCTGCCCTGAGATGTGCCGTCACCTCGGACTCCTCACCGAACGCGTCGGCCGCGATGGCGACGGCCCGGTCTCCGGCCTGGCGCTGAGCGGATGCCGCAGCCTTGAGAACGGCCTGCGAGAGCGCATCGGACCGGAGCGTGCGGGCGGCGGCATCGAACTCGATGTTCGTGAGGCGGCCGGTGGCATCGACCTCGACCGTCACCTCGCCACCCGGCGAACTCGCGCGCGCCCGCAGTGCATCGACATCACGGCGCACGTCCTCTGCGCGCTCGGCTCGCTCCGCCGCTTCAGCGATCTGGGCGTTGACCCGCGCAATGGCCGCGTCGGGATCCCCCCAGATATTGCCCCCAGTGGCGCCGTCAGGATCGATGAACGTCATTCAGCGATGATAACCACGGGGACGGCATCCGTCGCGGTTTTACTCTCTCCGTCCCGTCGCGTACACTTGAGCATGTTGTGAATTCAGCAAGATTCTCTGCGCCCTTTTTCGGGTCGTTGAAGAATCGCGCAGGACTCGCGACCTACGGCATCCGACGGATGCCATAGGGCGGTGGCTCAATTGGTAGAGCAGCGGTCTCCAAAACCGCAGGTTGCAGGTTCAAGTCCTGTCCGCCCTGCAAGTCGGTGCTGACGTACCGGCCCACGAAAGGTGTAACTGAGGTGGCCCGAAAAGTTATCGACGAGCCGAGCGAAGATGTCGTCGCCAACGCCAAGCGCGACCGCGACTCCAAGCGCGGTCCGTTCGCCCGTATGGCGCTCTTCATCCGCCAGGTCTTCGGGGAACTGAAGAAGGTCGTCACCCCGACCCGCAAGGAACTGTTCAGCTACACGGGCGTCGTGCTGGTCTTCGTGGTCATCATGATGGCGCTCGTCTCCGGGCTGGACTGGGTGTTCGCCCTCGTGGTCGCCTACGTGTTCGGAACCCCTCAGTAACGACAGACGAGTTCGACACCGCAGCCGTCAGCGGCTGCACGGGCAGGCATCGCACGGATGTACGCACAACCTAAGGATTGAGAGCAAGTGGCTAAGACTGAGCACGACGACGTCGACTGGGCAACGGCTGCAGAGCAGTCGTCCGAGGACGACGAGGCGCAGGAGGGCAACACCCTCGCGCACGACGAGGACTCCGTAGAGGCCGCCGAGCACTCCGCGATCCACATCGAGGACGACGCCGACAACGTCGAGATCGACCTGGATGCCGCGCTCGACGCCATCGCGGACAGCAACGACCCCGAGGCTGACGCCGTCGTCGACGACGCCCTCGAGATCGACTCCGCCGACGAGGCTGAGGCCGCCCTCGAGGCGACCGAGGACGCCGCAGAGGTGTTCGCCGAGGAGGACGCTGCCGAGGCCGACGCCGAGCCCGCCGAGGTCGACCCCTACGAGGAGTTCCGCCAGGAACTGCGCTTCCAGCCCGGCAAGTGGTACGTCATCCACTCCTACGCCGGCTTCGAGCGCCGTGTGAAGCAGAACATCGAGAACCGTCGCCAGTCGATGGCCATGGAGGACTACGTCTTCCAGGTCGAGGTTCCGATGGAAGACGTCGTCGAGATCAAGAACGGCCAGCGCAAGATGGTCACCCGCGTGCGCATCCCCGGATACGTGCTCGTGCGCATGGACCTCAACGAGGACAGCTGGTCCGTCGTGCGCCACACGCCCGGTGTCACCGGCTTCGTGGGCAACTCGCACAACCCGACGCCGCTCCGCTTCGAAGAGGCATTCGGCATGCTGAAGAGCCTCGTGCAGATCGTCGAGGCCCCCGCGGCCAAGGGCGGCTCGTCACGCGGCGGTGCGACCCAGTCCCGCGTCATCGCGGCCGAGGTCGACTTCGAGATCGGCGAGACCATCACGATCAAGGAAGGCTCGTTCGCGGGCCTGCCCGGTTCGATCAGCGAGATCAAGCCCGAGAGCGGCAAGCTCACCGTGCTCGTCTCCCTGTTCGAGCGCGAGACCCCGGTCGAGCTCAGCTTCGACCAGGTCACCAAGCTCTAGGCAATTTCGCAGGGCGACCTCGATAGAATCGAAGGTCGCGTTCGCGCAGACAGATCACCGCCGTCCAGATCGGGCGCGCGGGAGAGTGCTCCGGCATGCGGAGCGTTCGTCAAGGAAAGAGAGAAAACAATGGCACCGAAGAAGAAGGTCACTGGTCTGATCAAGCTTCAGATCAAGGCCGGCGCAGCCAACCCGGCCCCGCCCATCGGCCCGGCTCTGGGTCAGCACGGCGTGAACATCATGGAGTTCTGCAAGGCCTACAACGCGGCGACCGAGTCGCAGCGCGGCAATGTCGTCCCCGTCGAGATCACCGTCTACGAGGACCGCTCGTTCACGTTCATCCTGAAGACCCCGCCCGCCGCCGAGCTCATCAAGAAGGCCGCCGGCGTCGCCAAGGGTTCGGGAACCCCGCACACCGTCAAGGTCGCGAAGCTCTCGCAGGCCCAGGTGCGCGAGATCGCCGAGGCCAAGATGGTCGACCTGAACGCAAACGACCTCGACGCTGCGTCGAAGATCATCGCCGGCACCGCTCGCTCGATGGGCATCACGGTCGAGTAATCGGCCTCCACAAGACATTTCGTGGCAGCGCCCGCCAGGCGCAGACGACCACACTCTCTCAAGGAGAAACAACATGGCACAGAAGTCAAAGGCCTACCGCGCCGCGGCCGAGAAGATCGAAGACGGCAAGTTCTACACCCCCACCGAGGCAGTGACGCTCGCTCGCGAGACCGGCTCCGCCAAGTTCAACTCGACCGTCGAGGTCGCGCTGAAGCTCGGTGTCGACCCGCGCAAGGCGGACCAGATGGTGCGCGGCACCGTCATCCTCCCGCACGGAACCGGCAAGACCGCCCGCGTCATCGTGTTCGCGACCGGCCCCGCCGCTGAGGCTGCCATCGCAGCAGGCGCTGACGAGGTCGGCGGCGCCGAGCTCATCCAGAAGGTCGCCGACGGCTACACCTCCTTCGACTCGGCGGTCTCGACCCCCGAGCTCATGGGCCAGGTCGGCCGCCTCGGAAAGGTGCTCGGCCCCCGCGGCCTCATGCCCAACCCGAAGACCGGAACCGTCACGCCCGACGTGGCCAAGGCCGTCTCCGACATCAAGGGTGGAAAGATCGAGTTCCGCGTCGACAAGCACGCCAACGTGCACTTCGTCGTGGGCAAGGCCGGCTTCACCGCCGAGCAGCTCGACGAGAACATCAAGACCGCTCTCGAGGAGATCGTGCGCCTCAAGCCGTCGAGCGCCAAGGGCCGTTACATCCAGAAGGGCGCCGTGTCGACCACGTTCGGCCCCGGCATCCCGCTGGACATCAACGCTCTGTAAGCATCAGCTCGCAGCACACGGAAGGGCCCGCCGGTTTCGGCGGGCCCTTCCTGCATTCCGCAGGCAGGTGGCAGGATGGCGGCATGGGTGTGCTCGACGACTACCTGGCGACTCTCGCTGGAGCGGATCGCGACGTGCTGAGCGGCATCCGGGATCGAGCCATCGAGATCGTTCCGGAGGCCGAACAGGGGATGAGTTACGGCATGGCGGCCCTCCGCTACCGGGGCAGGCCGCTCATCAGCGTGCGCGCGACGGCGAAGCACCTGTCGGTGTTCCCGTTCAGCCCCGAGGCCGTCGAGGCTGTGGCGGGCGCCCTCGCCGGCTACTCGTTGTCGAAGGGCACGATCCGGTTCAGCGCTGAGAAGCCGTTGCCCGACGACGTCGTGACACGGCTGGTCATCGCGCGGCGCGAGGAGATCGACCAGGCGCTCGGCGTCGCACCGGCGTCCTGACCGACCCTGAGGGCCGGCTGAACGACTGCAACGCCGCCGTCTGTCAATCCCTAGAGGCGATCACGTCCGTTGCGTAGCGTCGATGATGAGAGACGGCATCCGTCTCACGAGAGGAGGACGCCATGAGCGACCCCACGACAGCCGACGAGCCCGACGTGCTCGAGCAGCCCGACGCGACCGTGCAGCCCGACGGCAGCGACAAGGAGCCCGTCGAGGCGGACTGGCGCCAGACGGAACCCGACGACACGTTAGGTCTGTCTGCCAAGGACGGCGATCCGATGGACGACTCGACCCCGGTCGACAACCTCGAATGACGACTTCCGGGTAGTCCGCCTTCCCGTCGGACCACCCGGTCGCTGGAGCGCCCGCGCGACTCCAGCATGATGCCCCCGACAGTTCAGGGTCGGGGGCATCACCTCCGCCGGCTCCGCTCGCTGACTCGCGCTCGACCCAAGCGAACCCGAAACGCTTCGGCCGCAGCGGATGCTCAGCGGGCGGGACGGTTCAGCGGACTGCGGAGGAGTGCGTCCGCAGCTTCTCCGCCACCTCCACCGCGTCGCCGGCCGGAGCCGTCGACTTGCGGTCGGGGCGGGCGATGAACAGGTACAGGAGCCCCGTCACGAGAACGACGCCGAGGCCGATGATCACGACGTAGTCGGTGAAGAAGTCTCCCGACGTCCCGGGCGTCGCCAGGAGCACCATGGCGAAGATGCCGTAGGCGAGGGCCACGATGTTCACCACGAAGCCGAGGGCGCCGAGCGAGAACGGACCGGCCGGCTTCCACCCCTTGAAGCGCTGGCGGAGGGCGGCGAGCACGACCATCTGGAACGCCACGTAGATGCCGAGCACGGCGAAGGACGTGACGGGCACCAGCAGGTCGGCGTTGATCCAGACCAGAACGGCGATGAGGGCCGGGATGGTGCAGGCCACGATCAGCGCGTTGGTCGGCACCTTGGCTCCGGCCGAGACCTTCGAGAGCCAGGCGTGCCCGGGGATCATGCCATCGCGGGCGAAGGAGAACAGCAGTCGGCTGGCGGCAGCCTGCAGGCTGAGCACGCACGACAGGAACGCCGTGATGGCGATCACGAGGAAGATCTTCGCGCCCACGACGCCGAGTGATGCCTCGAGGATGCCCGGGATGGGATCGGCGTCCTCCCCGGCGACGATCGAGGCCAGGTCGGGGGCGGCCAGGACGTAGCCGCCGAAGGCGAACAGGGCCGAGACGCCACCGACGAGGATGGTCATGATCATGGCCACAGGAATGCGCTTGGCCGGGTTCTCGACCTCCTCGGCCACGTCGCCGCAGGCCTCGAAGCCGTAGAAGAGGAACAGGCCGGCCAGGGCTGCACCGAGGAACGCCGGGCCGTAGCTGCCGTCGCCTTCCACGCCCATGGTGTCGAAGAAGACGCTGAACTCCTGGTGGCGCTGGAAGATGAGCAGGTACAGTCCCACGCCGATCACGCCCACGAGTTCGGCGGCGAGGCCGATGCGGGCGACGCGGGCCAGCGACTTCGTGCCGGTGAAGTTGATCAGCAGTGCCACGACGAGGAACGCCAGAGTGATGAGCAGCGTCGAGGTGGAGTTCGCCTCGATGCCGAACAGGCTCGCGGCGAAGCCGGATCCGAACTCGGCCACGGCGGTGATCGTCACGATCATGGCCCAGATGTAGACCCACGCCGCCATCCAGGCGTAGCGGCGGCCCCAGAGTCGACGCGTCCACGGGTAGATGCCGCCGTGGATGGGGTACTGCGACACGACCTCGCCGAACACGAGGGACACGAGCAGCTGACCGGCGCCGACGATGATGATCCACCAGATGGAGGGCGGCCCACCGACGCTCAGTGCCAGCGCGAACAGCGAGTAGACGCCCACGAGCGGCGACAGATAGGTGAAGCCGAGGGCGAAGTTCGCCCAGAGTGACATCGACCGGTTGAAGGAGTCCTCGTAGCCGAGCACGCTCAGGTGCTCCTGATCGGTGATCGCCTCGCGTGGTTGCGGTTCTAGGGACATCGTGACCTTTCGGTGAAAGCCGAGAGGAGCCGCGGATGCCACCGGCATCCGTCACCACCTCACTGTGTGTGCCGCAACGATAGCGAATCATCCGGTCGCAAAGCTATAGCGCCGGATGATTGATCTCGCGCAATTCGAGGACATGAGATTCGCGCAGGTGGGAATGCCTGTGCTGGGCTGGAGGTTTCCTTCGGGGGCGCGGAACTCGTGCCTCCAGCTCCACAGATCGGACACCCTCCTCTCATGCGTCGCTCCCCCCTCGCCGTCCTCGCCGCCACAGCGGCCGTCGCCATCGCCCTCACCGGGTGCTCCACCGGCGGATCGTCCGACGGTTCGAGCAGCGGCGACGACTACGGCCTCGTCACGGCGGGCACCCTGACTGTCGCGACGGAGGGCACCTACCGCCCGTTCAGCTTCCACGAGAACGGCGCCGGCGACCTGACCGGCTACGACGTCGACATCATCACGGCCGTCGCGAAGGAGCTCGACCTGAAGATCGTGTTCCAGGAGACCCAGTGGGACGCCATCTTCGCCGGGCTCGACTCCGGGCGCACCGACCTGATCGCCAACCAGGTGTCGATCAACCCGGAGCGCGAGGAGAAGTACCTCTTCAGCACCCCGTACACCACGTCGCCCGGCGTGCTCGTGGTCAAGGACACCACCACCGACATCACCGACTTCGCCGATCTCGACGGCAAGAAGTCGGCCCAGTCGCTCACCAGCAACTGGTACGCCCTCGCCGAGGAGAACGGTGCAGACGTCGAGGCCGTGGAGGGCTGGGCGCAGGCCGTGGCACTGCTCGAGCAGGGTCGCGTCGACGCGACCATCAACGACAAGCTGACCTACCTCGACTACGTGAACACGAAGGGCGACAGCGGCATCCGCGTCGCAGCCGAGACCGACGACCCGTCGCTCAGCGCCTTCGCGCTCGCCAAGGACAAGACGAAACTGGTCGCGGCCATCGACGGCGCCCTCGAAGACCTCACCGCCGACGGCACCATCGCGTCGATCGGCGAGAAGTACTTCGGCGCGGACGTCTCGAAGTAGCCCATGCCGGCTGCTCCACGTTGTAGCCTGCGCTGATGGACGACCGGTTGCAGCTGCTCCTCGACTCGTTCTGGCCGATCGTCTGGGGCGGCATCACGGGCACCATCCCGCTGGCGCTCATCTCGTTCGCCATCGGGATCGTGATCGCGCTCATCATCGCGCTCATGCGGCTCTCCAAGAACCGGGTACTGTCGGGCATCGCCCGCGGCTACATCTCGATCATCCGCGGGACGCCGCTGCTGGTGCAGCTGTTCGTGATCTTCTACGGCCTGCCGACGATCGGCTGGGTCATCGACCCGTGGCCGAGCGCCGTCATAGCGTTCTCGCTGAACGTGGGCGGGTACGCGGCCGAGGTGATCCGGGCCGCGATCCTCAGCGTTCCGAAGGGACAGTGGGAGGCCGGCTACACGATCGGCATGTCGAGCACGCAGACGCTGCAGCGGATCATCCTGCCCCAGGCAGCCCGCGTGGCCGTGCCGCCGCTGTCGAACACCTTCATCTCGCTGGTGAAGGACACGTCACTGGCCTCGGTCATCCTCGTCACCGAGCTGTTCCGCGTCGCCCAGAACATCGCGGCGTTCAGCAGCGAGTTCCTGATCGTCTACATGGAGGCAGGTCTCGTGTACTGGCTCATCTGCCTGGTGCTCTCGAGCGGCCAGGGCAGGCTCGAGAAGAGATTGGACCGCTATGTCGCCCACTGACGATGCCCTGCTCGCGGTCTCGGCGCTGCGCAAGAGCTTCGGCGACACCGAGGTCCTCCGCTCCATCGACCTCGAGGTCCGCCGCGGCGAGGTCGTCGTGCTGATCGGACCGAGCGGATCGGGAAAGACCACCGTGCTGCGGTCGTTGAACGGACTGGAGACCCCGGATGCCGGAGTCGTGGCGTTCGCGCACGGCCCGTCCATCGACTTCTCCCGGCCGGTGTCGAAGGCTGAGCGCGACGCCCTGCGCAGTCGCTCGGCGATGGTGTTCCAGCAGCACAACCTGTTCCCGCATCGCACCGTGCTCGAGAACGTCATCGAGGGCCCCGTACAGGTGCAGAGGGTGCGGCGAGCGGATGCCGTCACCCAGGCGGAAGCCCTGCTGGAGCGTGTCGGCCTCGCCGAGAAGCGCGACGCCTACCCGCACGAGCTCTCCGGCGGCCAGCAGCAGCGCGTCGGCATCGTGCGGGCGCTGGCGCTGAAGCCCGACCTGCTGCTCTTCGACGAGCCGACCAGTGCGCTCGATCCCGAGCTCGTGGGCGATGTGCTGGGAGTCATGAAGGGGCTGGCCGACGAGGGCTGGACCATGGTCGTCGTCACCCACGAGCTGAGCTTCGCGCGTCAGGTCGCCGACGAGGTGCTGTTCATGGACGGCGGCGTGATCGTGGAGCGAGGTGCGCCGGCGCAGCTCTTCACGGCGCCGACGCACGAGCGCACGCGGAAGTTCCTCGACCGCATCCTGCGCCCCCTGGACTGAGGGGGCCCCGGCGGTCGAGTAGTGCCGGCGCGCAGCGACGACACGTATCGAGACCCCATCGACCCGACCGGACTCAGGTTGCCGGCGGCTCAGCCTTCGGATTGCGAGGTAGCACGAAGCCGCGTCGCGCCCGACGCTTCTTCGCCAGCCCGGGGAGCTCGTCGTAGGCACCTCGGATGAGGGCTTCGCGTTTCGCACGGCTCCAGCCCTGCACGCGCTTCTCCATCGCGAAGGCCTCATCGATGCGCTCGAAATACTGCGCGAAGACGAGTTCGACGGGCAACCGACGCTTCGTGTACTCAGCCCCGAGGCCGAGCTGGTGCTGGTGCACTCGCGCCTCGAGTTGCACGGTGCTCCCGACGTAGTAGCTGCCGTCTCGGCAGCGCAGCATGTACATGTGCGCCATCCGTCGAGGATGCGGGTCGGCGACGCCGTGTGCACGAGCAGCACCTGTGCCGTGCGGTGTCCGCCGACCGTCGTGTTCTGTGCAGGAGTGATCTCGATACGCCTACTCGCTGCGCTCGCGGGCTACTCGATCAGCGGGATGTGTGCGTTGATCGAGTAGTGCCCGAGCGGAGCGAGGCCACGTATCGAGACCACCACCGGATCACCGGATCGTCGGGTGCGGGTGTGATCTCGATGCGCCTGCTCGCTGCGCTCGCGGGCTACTCGATCAGCGGAAGGGAGACCACCGCTTCGCTCGGCCCTCAGCGAGCGGCGGGGACGGGCGGCTCAGCCGACGCGGATGAGCTTCTTGTTCACGAACTCGTCGGCGCCCAGACGGCCCATCTCACGGCCGGTGCCCGAACGCTTCACGCCGCCGAAGGGCAGCTCGACGCCGTCGGCCAGCACGAGGTTGACGAAGACCATGCCGGCCTCGATGCGATCGGCGACTCGGGCCGCCTGGTCGGCATCCGTCGTGTAGACGTAGGAGCCCAGGCCGAACGGGGTGTCGTTGGCCAGCGTCACGGCGGCGTCCTCGGACTCCACGCGGTAGACGGATGCCACGGGGCCGAAGAACTCCTCGTGGTACGCGTCGGCCTCGGGGGAGATGTCGGTGAGCACGACCGGCGCGAAGTAGTTGCCGTTGCGCTCGCCCGTGGCGTGCACGGTGACGCCCTGGGCTGCTGCGCGGTCGAGCTGGTCCTGCAGGCGGTCGGCCGCGGCCGAGGACGAGAGCGGGCCGAGCTTGCTCTCCTCCGAGGTCGGGTCGCTCGGCTGGGTGGCTGCGAAGCTGGCCGTGAGCTTCGACACGAAGTCCTCGTAGAGGTCGTCGATCACGATGAAGCGCTTGGCGGCGTTGCACGACTGGCCGGTGTTGTCGAGACGCGCGGCTGCGGCATCCTCGACCACCTTGTCGAGGTCGTCGGTGCTGAGGAGCACGAACGGGTCCGACCCGCCGAGCTCGAGCACGACCTTCTTGAGGTTGCGGCCGGCGATCTCGGCGACGGCGGCTCCGGCGCGCTCGGAGCCCGTGAGCGAGACCCCCTGCACGCGGCGGTCGCCGATGACGGTCTCGATCTGCTCGTTCGTGGCGTAGATGTTGACGTAGGCACCCTCGGGGAAGCCGGCGTCGGAGAAGATCTGCTCGATGGCCGCGGCGGACTCCGGGCACTGCGGAGCGTGCTTCAGCAGGATGGTGTTGCCGATGATGAGGTTGGGGCCTGCGAAGCGGGCGACCTGGTAGTACGGGAAGTTCCACGGCATGATGCCGAGCAGAACGCCGAGCGAGCTGCGACGGATGACGGCGCTGCCCTCGCCGGCCAACAGCTTGACGGGCTCGTCGGCGAGCACGTCGGGGGAGATGTCGGCGTAGTAGCCGTAGATGTCCGCGGCGAAGTCGACCTCGCCGAGTGCCTGCTCGATGGGCTTGCCCATCTCGCGCACGATGATCTTCGCGAGCTCCTCGCGGCGCTCGGTGTGCAGCTCGCCCACACGGCGGATGAGCGCTGCGCGGTCGGCGGGGCTGGTGGAGCGCGCCCACCCGGAGTGTGCGGCATCCGCTGAGGCGATGGCGGCCGTCAGGGCCTCATCGGTGATCGTGGGGTAACTCTGGACGGTCTCCCCGGTTGCCGGATCGATCACTGCGTAGTCGGTCATGCCAGTCCCTTCGTGACGAGAACGTGCTGGGTGCGGATCCACGATGGCGCCGCGACACTGCCTGCACGAGGATCAGCCTAAATCACCGGCCGCCAGAAAACATCCGGTTTGCAATGATTCAGCTCAGGCGATCGATCGCGAGCGGCGTTCCCGTGCAGACGAACTGTTCGGCCGCAGCGGTGACGAGTGATCCCGGCTGGGCGGCCGGATCCGTCGAGATGATGACGCGGCCCGCGGCGTTGACCAGGGCGAGCGGCTCGTCGATGAGCAGCAGCAGGGGGAGAAGCTCGCGTTCGAGGCGACGCACGGCGATGTCGGCTCCAACGACGCCCAGCATCCGCTCGCCCACGGTCACGGGCATGGTGAGGGTGAGGATGTAGTCGCAGGTGCAGAGGTGATCGACGTAGGGTCCCGTGACGTGGGTCGCCTGCGTCTCGGCCGGCGTGGCGTACCACTCGAGGGCGCGCACGTCGCGCAGGTACTCGGCGTGGGACCGGGTGGTGAGGTCGAGGCGGGTGGGCTCGGTCGTGCTGCCGAAGAGCGGGCCGGCGTCGAGGGGGCCGAGCCACCAGGCGAAGTGCACGTCGCGTCCGGCGACGACGCCGGGGGCCGCGATGAAGCCGGCCCCGACGAGCAGGGGGTTCTCGCTGACGAGTTCGGGCAGCACCCTCGATGAGACGAGGTCGTCGACGGATGCCGCTGTCGCCGGCGCAGCGGCATCGGCGAGCGTGGCCACGATCTCCTCACGCCAGCCGGCGAGCTGCTCGAAGACCTCGCCGAACAGCTCGCTGACGGCCGCGGCGCAGTGCTCAGGCGACGTCGTCGGCAGTGTCGCGGTCACGGAGCACCTCCTCGCGGTGCAGGCTGGTCTTGGCGGCGAGCAGGCCCTCGGCGAGGGTCTGCACCATGGCCGAGACGAGCTCGCGGGCGACGGCGGGAGCGTGGGCGCTGACGGCCGCGGCGATGGCCGTGCTCGTGCTCAGCACCGCCACGCGAGTGTCGTCGTCGTCGAGGGCGAGCAGCAGGAGCGGGCCGAACTCGGCCTGCACCCGGATCTGCTCGCGCACGAGACGGGCCGACTGGCTGAGCACGGCGAGTTCGAGGAACAGCCCGCCGATGTCGAAGCGCGCCGCTGCGGCCGTGGCCACGTCGATGCCGGCGACCTGGGCCGCGAGACGCTCGCCCTCGGCATCCGTCGCCCGCACGGCAGCACGTTCGGCGCAGCCGGCCAGGATGGTCGCGAAGTACACGGCCATGTCGGAGAGCTCGACCTGGGTCAGGGCGTGCAAGCGGGCATCGAGCAGTCCGCCGTGCAGGGCGTCGCCGGTGACGAAGCTCCCGCCCTCGCGGCCGCGGCGGGTCTCCACCAGGCCGGCGTCGCGCAGGATGCCGAGACCCTCGCGCACGGTGATGAGGGCGACGCCGAAGCGACGCGAGAGATCGGGCTCGCTGGGCAGGCGCTCACCGGGCGCGAGCACGCCGAGGATGATGGCGTCGGTCAGTCGCTGGGCCACCTGCTCCGAGCGGCCGGTGTCCGCCAGCTGCGCGAAGATCGCCTCGCGAGCGGCGGATCCGACCCGTGGGGCCTGCGCCTCCGCCCTCGCCTGTGAATCGCCCATGGCCATCACCCTAACCGAATGGAGGGCTGGCCCTCAGAAAATCATTCGGTCTAGGATGAATCGCATTCGGGACATGCGAAGGCGGATGGATGACCAGCGACGACGGGGAACGGCGAGGGCCGCTCTCCGGCGTGCGCGTCGCAGACTTCTCCCGGGTGCTCGCCGGGCCCTACGCCACGATGATGCTCGCCGACTTCGGCGCCGACGTCGTGAAGATCGAGCCGCCGGCCGGCGATGACACCCGGTCGTGGACTCCGCCGGTGGACGCATCCGGTGCCTCCACCTACTTCGCCAGCGTCAATCGCAGCAAGCGCTCGGTGGTGCTGGACCTGACCACGGATGGCGGCCTCGCCGAAGCACGACGACTGGCGTTCTCGGCCGACGTCGTCGTGGAGAACTTCCGGCCCGGCGTGATGGATCGCTTCGGCCTCGACTTCGAGTCGGTTCGGGCCGCGAATCCCGGCGTCGTCTACTGCTCGATCACCGGCTTCGGTGCCGGCGACGGAGCGGCGCTGCCCGGGTACGACCTGCTCGTTCAGGCGGTCGGCGGGCTCATGAGCGTGACCGGTGGCCCCGACGGCGACCCGACCAAGGCCGGGGTCGCCCTCGTCGACGTGCTCACCGGGCTCAACGCGTTGTCGGGAATCCTGCTGGCACTGCGGGCTCGGGATGCCGCTGGCGGGCCGACGGGCCCAGGCGCGGCGGCGCCCGGCTCGCTCGTGCAGGTCGACCTGCTCTCCAGCCTGCTCTCGGGCCTCGTCAACCAGGCGTCGAGCACCCTCGCCACCGGCGTCGCACCGCGGCGGATGGGCAACGCGCACCCGAGCATCGCCCCCTACGAGTCGTTCCGTGCCGCAGACCGCGACCTCGTGATCGCTGTGGGCAACGACCGGCAGTTCGGGGTGTTGGCCGCGGTGCTCGGCGATCCGGCCCTCGATGACCCCCGCTTCGCCACCAACCCGCTGCGGGTCGCGCACCGCGGCGAGCTGCGCGCCGTCATCGAGCAGCGCCTGGCAACGGCTCCGGCATCCGACTGGGTCTCGCGCCTCAGTGCCGCAGGCGTCCCTGCCGGGCTCGTGAACGACGTCGGCGAGGCCATCGCCTTCGCCGAGTCGCTCGGACTCGCGCCCGTCGTCGAGGTCGACGGCAGCCGCTCCATCGCCAACCCCATCCGCCTCGCGAGCGATCCAGCCGCCTACGGCTCGCGGCCCCCGCGGCTCGGGGAGCACGCCGGGGCCGACTGGCTCGCGGCATCCGTCAGCCCGGCATCCGCCAGCCCGGCATCCGTTCCGGCATCCGCCACCGAATCACCCCTCGCCTCCAGCACCGAAGGAACCGCATGAGCACAGACTCCGCTCTCATCGTCGACACAGTGTTCGACCTCGACGCCCTGCTCACGGAAGAGGAGCGCGGCTGGCAGCAGAAGGCGCGCGCCTTCGCGACCGAGCGCATCCTGCCGGTCATCGAGGAGGACTTCGAGAACAAGTACTTCCGCCGCGAGCTCGTCGCGGAGCTGGGCGCGGCCGGATTCCTCGGCATGCACCTGCAGGGCTACGGCTGCGCCGGCGCCGGTGCCGTCGCGTACGGGCTCGTGTGCCTCGAACTCGAGTCGGCCGACAGCGGCTGGCGCACCTTCGTGTCGGTGCAGGGGTCGCTGGCCATGTCGGCCATCTACAAGCACGGCAGCGAGGAGCAGAAGCAGCACTGGCTTCCGCGCATGGCGACGGGCGAGGCCATCGGATGCTTCGGGCTCACCGAGCCGAGCGGGGGCAGCGATCCGGCGGCCATGACCACGACGGCACGCCGCGACGGCGAGGAGTGGGTGCTCGACGGCGCCAAGCGCTGGATCGGCTTGGCGAGCATCGCCGACGTGGCCGTGATCTGGGCGAAGACGACCGACAGCGACGGCTCCACGGCGGTGCGCGGCTTCGTCGTGCCCACCGATACCGACGGCTTCACGGCGACGCCCATCGACGGCAAGCTGTCGATGCGTGCCTCGATCCAGTGCGATGTGACCCTCGAGGGTGTGCGGCTTCCCGCCGATGCCGTCCTGCCCGGTGCCCGCGGCCTGTCGGGCCCGTTCTCCTGCTTGAACGAGGCACGCTACGGCATCGTCTGGGGCGCGATGGGCGCGGCCCGCAGCTGCCTGGAGGCGGCGCTCGGACGTGCCCGCACTCGCGAGGTCTTCGGCGAGCCGATCGGCGCTCGGCAGCTCGTGCAGGGCAAGCTGGCCGACATGTTCGTCGAATACGAGAAGGGCGTCCTGCTGGCCCTGCACCTGGGCCGGCTCAAGGAACGCGGCACCCTCACGCCGGCGCAGATCAGCGTCGGCAAGCTCAACAGCGTGCGCGAGGCGCTGCACATCGCGCACGAGGCGCGCTCGATCCTGGCCGGCGACGGCATCACCAGCGCCTTCCCGGTGATGCGGCACATGGCCAACCTCGAGTCAGTGCGCACCTACGAGGGCACCGACGAGATCCACCAGCTCGTGCTCGGCCGCGAGCTCACGGGGATCGCCGCCTTCTCATCGGCGTCGGTCGTATGAGCGCCGTGATCCACGCCGACACCACGGGAGACGAGCTCGCCTCCATCGTCGCGGCGGCGGCGGCATCCGAGTTCTCCCTCACCGATCGCGCCAACCGCGCACTCTGGCTGCATGCGCTCGCCGACGCCGTCGACGCCGACCGCGCCGAACTGCTGGCCATCGCCCGCATCGAGACGCACCTGTCGGAGGGGCGCCTCGACGGCGAGATCACGCGCACGGTGAACCAGCTGCGCTTCTTCGCCGGCGTCGCGATCGAGGGCAGCTATGTCGAGGCGACGATCGACTCGGCCGATGCCTCGCTGTTGCCCCCGCGCCCATCGCTGCGACGGATGCTCCGCCCGCTCGGAGTGGTCGCCGTCTTCGCGGCATCGAACTTCCCGTTCGCCTTCTCGGTGCTCGGAAACGACACGGCGTCGGCGTTCGCCGCGGGCTGCCCCGTGGTCGTCAAGGCTCACCCCGGGCATCCCGAGTTGTCGCGTCGTGTCGCCGCCCTGGCCGAGCGCGTCCTCGCGGACTCCGGCGCGCCGGCCGGATGCTTCGGGCTGGTGGAGGGCATCGACGCCGGTGTGGCACTGGTGCAGCATCCGCTGGTCTCGGCCGTCGGCTTCACCGGATCGACGCGCGTCGGACGGGCGCTGTTCGACCTGGCGTGCGCCCGGCCTGCCCCGATCCCGTTCTATGGCGAGCTCGGCTCGATCAATCCCGTGGTCGTCACGCCGACGGCCGCGTCGACCCCCGACGGCGTCGCCGCAGTTGCGTCGGGCCTGGCGGCCTCGTTCACGCGCGACGGCGGGCAGTACTGCACCAAGCCCGGCGTCGTGTTCGTGCCCGTCGAGACCGGCTTCGAGTCCGTTCTGGCGGCAGCGCTCTCGGGCGTGCCCAGTCACCGCCTGCTGACTGACGGCATGGAGACGGCGTTCGCGCGCGGCTCGGAGGTGCTGCTCGAGCGCGACGACGTCGAGGTGGTCTTCGACGGTGGATCGGGGGCGGATGCCGCCTCCCCGCTCGTCGTCGCCGTGAGCCTCGACGCCTTCGTGGCCGAACCGGAGGTCTTCCTCGAGGAGCACTTCGGCCCGCTGACGGTGCTGGTGCGGTATCCGGATGCCGACCCCGCGGCGCTCGGGGCTGCGTTGCGCGTGCTCGACGGTTCTCTCACGGCCAGCATCCACCACGCTCCCGATGAGGACGTGCCGATTCTCGCCGCCGCGCTCTCGCGGATCGCCGGCCGCGTGATCTTCAACGGCTGGCCGACCGGCGTCGCCATCGCGTGGGGGCAGCAGCACGGTGGTCCGTGGCCGGCGACGACGGCCTCGCTGCACTCCTCGGTGGGAGCGTCGGCCATCCGCCGGTTCCTGCAGCCCATCGCCTACCAGGATGCTCCGGCATCGGTCCTTCCGGCGGAACTCGCCGACGGCAATCCGCTGGGCATCCCGCGCCGCGAGGACGGCGTGCTGGTCGTGCCCGCGCCGGCCGTCGATCGCTGAGGCCCCGACGACGTCCGCTCCAACGACCCGCTCGCTGAGGCCAGCGCGCAGCGCGCGGTCGAAGCGCGCCGCGTGATGCGCTTCGACCGCGGACGTCGTCCGGCCCTCAGCGAGCGTGGGTGCCCGCCTAGTTGACGCCCGGGATGACCAGCCAGTTCTGAACCAGCACGATCCAGACGACGAGCAGGATGATGGCGGCGACGGTGAGGCCGATTCCTGCGCGCTTGCGTCCGCCGCGCAGCACGAGCTGCACGATGAGCACGATGAGCGTCACGACGGCGAGCACCAGCGAACCGAACGGGATGCCCGGAAGGAACAACGAGAGCAGGAACACCGCAGCCACGACGATCTCGATGATCGCGAGGACGGCGGTGCCGCGTCCCCGAGCGCGCTGCACGCCGTCGATGAGGGCGAGGACACCGCCGAGGAGGCCGATGAGCAGCAGGATGGAGAACGTGACCATGGGTGGGGTGTCCTTGTCGTCAGAAAGCTCGACCCCCGGGTCGGGGGTCGAGCGTCCGTCAGCCTAGCGGTCGCCCCGGCGGCGCTGTCTCAGGACTGCACACCCCTTGCGCGGAGGGTGAGGATCACGCTACGTAGCGGTCAGCCACCTCGAGCGCCTCGTCGATGATCGCGAGGCCGCGCACCAGCTCCTCCTCCGTGATCACGAGCGGGGGAGCGACGTGCACGCGGTTGAAGTGCGTGAACGGCCAGAGACCGGCGGCCTTGCACGCAGCGGCGAGCTCCGCCATGGGAGCGGCATCCGGGCCCGAGGCGTTGAAGGGGACCAGGGGTTCCCGCGTGGACGCATCACGAACGAGCTCGATCGCCCAGAACAGGCCGACCCCACGCACTTCTCCGACCGACGGATGCCGTTCCGCCATCGCCCGCAGGGCCGGCTCGACGATGCGCGAGCCGAGGTCGCGCACGCGCTCCAGGATGGCGTCGCGCTCGAACACCTCGAAAGTGGCGACTCCGGCGGCGCACGCCAAGGGGTGACCGGAGTAGGTGAGGCCGCCGGCGAAGGCGACGTCGTCGAAGTGGGCGGCGATGCGGTCGGAGATGACGACTCCGCCGAGTGGCACGTAGCCCGAGTTCACGCCCTTGGCGAAGGTGATGAGGTCGGGGGTGACGCCGAAGTGGTTGACGGCGAACCACTCGCCGACCCGGCCGAAGCCCACCATGACCTCGTCGGCGATGTAGACGATGCCGTACTTGTCGCACAGGGCGCGCACGCCGGGCAGGTAACCGGCGGGCGGCACGAGCACGCCGTTGGTGCCCACGATGGTCTCGATGATGATCGCGGCGACGGTGGCGGCGCCCTCGAGCACGATGAGGCTCTCGAGGTGCTCCAGCGCGCGCTGCGCCTCCTCGGCCTCGGTGGTCGCGTGGAAGGGCGAGCGGTAGGCGTACGGGCCGAAGAAGTGCGCGACGGACCCGTCGCTCGGCTCGTTGGCCCAGCGGCGCGGATCTCCGGTGAGGGAGATGGCCGTGGCCGTCCCTCCGTGATAGCTGCGGTACATCGAGAGCACCTTGCGGCGGCCGGTGACGGCGCGCGCCATCCGCACGGCGTACTCGTTGGCGTCGGCACCGCCGTTCGTGAAGAACACCTTGTCGAGGTCGCCGGGAGCGACCTCGGCGATGCGGCGGGCGAGCTCGCCGCGCACGTCGTTCGCCATGATCGGCTGGATCGTGGCGAGCCGGCCGGCCTGCTGCTGGATGGCGGCGACGAGGTCGGGGTGCTGGTGTCCGAGGTTCAGGTTCACCAGCTGCGAGGAGAAGTCGAGGTAGGCGTTGCCCTGGTAGTCCCAGAACGTGGAGCCCTCGCCCGCCGCGATGGGCAGCGGGTCGATCTTCGCCTGCGCGCTCCAGGAGTGGAACACGTGGCCGCGGTCGTCAGCGCGCACCTGGGCGTCGGCTGCGGCATCCGGCAGCTGGTGGGCGATGCCGCTGCGGTCGACGTAGGCGGCGGTCGCGGTGGGGGAGAGGGTGTCGGTCATGGTGCTGTCTCTCAGTGGTTGCTCGGGAAGCCGAGGTCGACCTGCGACTCCGACGGGTCGGGCCAGCGCGTGGTCACGACCTTGCTGCGCGTGTAGAAGTGCACTGACTCCGGGCCGTAGATGTGCGAGTCGCCGAACAGCGAGTCCTTCCAGCCGCCGAACGAGTACGCGCCGACGGGCACCGGGATCGGCACGTTGACGCCGACCATGCCGACCTCGACCTCGAACTCGAACTGGCGGGCCGTGCCGCCGTCGCGGGTGAAGATCGCGACGCCGTTGCCGAAGCGGTTGGCATTGATGAGGGCGACAGCGGCCTCGTAGGAGTCGACGCGCACGACCGAGAGCACCGGGCCGAAGATCTCGTCTTGGTAGGCCTTCATCTCGGTGGTGACGTGGTCGAGCAGGCTCACGCCCACGAAGAAGCCGTCGTTGTCGAACTGCTTCTCGGTGCCGTCGACGATGACGGATGCGCCCTCGGCGGCGGCGCCCGTGACATAGGAGGCGACCTTGTCGCGGTGCTCGCGGGTGATGAGCGGACCCATCTCGCTGGCGCTGTCGGTTCCGTCGCCGATGACGAGCGTTCCCATGCGCGAGCGCACGGCCTCGACGAGGTCGTCGGCGACGTCGCCCACGGCGACCAGGACCGAGACGGCCATGCAGCGCTCGCCCGCCGAACCGTAGGCGGCGGAGATGGCGGCATCCGCCGCGGCGTCGATGTCGGCATCCGGCATCACGACCATGTGGTTCTTGGCGCCGCCGAGGGCCTGCACGCGCTTGCCGTTGTCGCTGGCGCGACGGTAGATCGACTGGGCGATGGGGGTGGAGCCGACGAAGGAGACGGCGGCGACGTCGGGGCTGTCGAGGATGGTGTCGACGGCGAGCTTGTCGCCGTTGACGACGTTGAGCACGCCGTCGGGAAGGCCGGCCTCCTGGAACAGCTTGGCCAGGAAGAGCGACGCCGACGGGTCCTTCTCGCTGGGCTTCAGCACGACGGTGTTGCCACAGGCGATGGCGCTGGCGACCATCCAGAGCGGCACCATGACGGGGAAGTTGAACGGCGTGATGGCCCCGACGACGCCGACGGGCTGCTTCACGGAGTGCACGTCCACGCCTCGGGAGACCTGCTCGCTGCGCTCGCCCTTCAGCAGGTGAACGAGTCCGGAGGCGAACTCCACGTTCTCGAGGCCGCGCGAGATCTCGCCGGCGGCGTCGGAGAGGACCTTGCCGTGTTCGCTCGTGACGATGGCGGCGAGCTCGGGGGTGCGCTCGCGCAGCAGGTGGCGCAGCCGGAAGAACACGTCGGCGCGCTTGATCAGGCTGGTGGCGCGCCAGGCCGGCAGCGCTGCCTTGGCCGCGGCGATGGCCTGCTCGACGTCGGCGACGGATGCGTAGACCACGTCGTGCTGTCGCGCGCCCGTGGCCGGATTGAACACCGGACCCGTGCGCTCGGGCTCGCCGGTCTCGACGCCGTTGATGAAGTGCTGGACGAGTGCCATGGCGGTCTCGCTTTCTGGATCCGTCGAACGGTCTGCCCGACACCGGCTTATGCTGGATTTCCCCATGATCACAGAGCACCGAGGATGATATCCATGCCAGAACGTCGCGGTTCGCCGACGGATGCTACAGATCGTCCGAGCGGCTTCGGGGCCTCGCTTCCGACCGTGCTCGACATCGTGCGGCTGCCCGTTCTACAGGCTGGCGATCCCGAGATCGTCGCGGGCACGGGGTCCCTCGACCGCGCCGTGCGCTGGGTGCACGTGAGTGACAACCTCGACGCGGCCGACCTGCTCGACGGCGGGGAGCTGCTGCTCTCGACGGGGGCCGGCTGGTCCGACGACGCAGCCGAACTGACGGCCTTCGTCGAGCGGCTCGGACGTGTCGGGGTCGCCGGCCTCGTGCTCGAGCTCGGCGGTCGCCTCGACGCTGTGCCCCCGGCTCTCGTCGAGGCCTGCGACGAGGCCGGGCTGCCGCTCATCGTGCTGCGGCGCATCGTGAAGTTCGTCGCGGTGACCGAGGCCGTGCACAGCAGCATCATCCTGGAGCAGGCCGATGCGCTGCGTGAGCGCGACCGCCTGCACGAGCTGTTCATCGGGTTGAGCCTGCGCGGCAGCACGGCCGAGTACATCGTCGAGCAGCTCGCCAGGGTGCTGCACGCCCCCGTCGTGCTCGAGGACCTCAACCACAGGGTGGTCGCGGCCGAGATGCTCGACGCCGGAGACGAGGCCCTCGCCGACTGGGAGTCGACGTCGCGCACGCTGCACCGCGACGGGAGCAGGCAGACGCCGCCGACGGATGCCGCCGGCTGGGACACCGTCGCCGTCGAGGCCCGCGGCATCCGATGGGGATCCCTCATCGCACTGCCGGGCGAGCCGCACACGGCCGGACGATCGCAGGTGATGGAGCAGGCAGCCGTCGCCCTGGCCATCGGCCGGCTCGCCGAGGGCGACGCCGACGAGTGGACGAGACTCGGCAACGAGCAGCTTCTGGCCGACCTGCTGGGCGCCCGCTACAGCTCGGATGCCGGGATCGCGGCCCGCTTCGAGGCCGCAGGCCTGCCGGTGCGGGGCCGCGCCCTGGTCGGGATCGCCGTGCAGGCCGGCGAGGGGAAGGGCGGCGCCCACGGCCCTGTCGACGTGCTCGCCGCCGCGGGTCAGCTCGGCGGACCCGTCATCGCCGCACCCCGCGCCGAGGGCGGCGGCCAGGTGCTGGCACTGTCGGTTCCACCCGAGGCCCGGCTGTCGGATGCTGTCTTCGACGAGTTCGCGCGACGCCTGGCGCACGGTCGTTCCGGCCTCGTCATCGCGGTCGGTGCCGTGGCGCGGGATCTCAGCGGACTCATCGCCTCCATCGAGGAGGCCCAGGAGTTGCTGCGCTCGCCCCGGGAGGAGCGAGGACGCGGGGTGACGGTGCTGCGGGCCGAGAACCGACCGCTGCTGCGGCTGGTGGCGGCCTTCGCCGGCGACCCGCGGTTGCAGGCGCACAGCGAGCAGATGCTGCGTCCCCTTATCGAGTACGACCTCGAGCTGGACGGCGACCTGCTCGTGGTGCTGCTGGCCTACGTGTCGCATCCGGGCAACCGTACGAAGGCCGCTGCCGCCAGCCACCTGTCGCGCTCGGTCTTCTACCAGCGCATCGCCCTCATCGAGGACCTGCTCGACGTCGATCTCGACGACGGCGAGACCGTGAGCGCGTTGCACGCCGCGCTGTTGGCGCGGCGGTGACACCCGCTCGCTGAGGCTCGACGCAGTCGCGGCCGAAGCGCTTCGACCGCGGACTCCGTCCGGGCCTCAGCGAGCGTCTAGGTGACGTACACCTTCCGGATGCGGTCGGCCACGCGCCAGATCGTGCGCTGGCCGGCCCGCAGCCTCCCGATGTCGCCGACGGCGTAGACCACCCGTTCGCCCGACTCGAGGAACTCCACCTCGGCCGACCCGGCGATGACCACGAACACCTCGTCGGCCTCGGTGTCGCTCATCGCGCCGGCGGTCATCTCCCACACGCCGATGTCGGCGCCGTCGCCGTCGCCGACAGGCTCCAGCTCGATGTAACCGGTCTGCGGGGTTCCGTCCACGACCTGCTCGGCAGCAACGGGCTCCAGCGGCATCGAGAGTGCGAGCGCCGCGGTCTTCAGGGTCGAGTCGATCATGGTCTACCCGGCCGCCAGGGTCTTCGCGATGTCCTCGGCGCTCTGGTCGCCCCGCCGCAGCACGTAGGCGACGACGCCGAGCGCCAGCAGGGTGAGCAGGAACATCACCGTCGACACCGCCGCGATCTCGGGCCGGAGGCCCACGCGCAGCGACGCGAAGATGTACACCGGCCACGGCGTCGATCCCGGCACCTGCACGAAGCTCGACACGATGGTGTTGTCGAGGCTCAGGGTGAACGACATCAGCGCGCCGGCCCAGATCGCGGGGCTCGCGACGGGCAGCGTGATCTGGGTGAAGCGGCGCCACGGTGTCGCGTAGAGATCGGCCGCTGCCTCCTCGAGGGAGGCGTCGAGTCCGGCCATCCGTGCCCTGATGATGAAGGTCACGACGGCGACCGACAGCACGGCGTGGGCGATCACGAGCCGCACCAGGCCGTTGTTGAACAGGCCGATGCCGGCGTCGGTGCCGAGGCTCACGAACCAGGGCAGCATCGACACGGCGTCGACGATCTCGGGGGTGAACAGCGTGATGCCGAGGATCACCGTGGCCACCAGGACGGAGAGCGAGCTCGCGCGCGACCGGGCCAGCGCGATGCCGCCCAGGGTGCCGAGCAGCGTGGAGAGGAGCGCGGCACCGGCGGCGGCCGAGATCGACGTGATCACCGAGCCGACGATCACGGGGTTCGCCAGTGCCGACGTGTAGGCGGTGAAGCCGAAGCCCTGCCACGACGCCAGCAGGCGGCCGGTGTTGAACGAGTAGGCGAACATCACGATGATCGGCAGGAACAGGAACGCGAACACCACGACGCCCCAGATCGCGAGCCCCACGCGCACGGGGTCGACACGACGGCGCCGTCGGGGAACGGCGGAGGCACTGCGCACCCGCGCCGGATCGATGGCGGCCACTGCCGCTGTCGCCGTGTTCGCACTCATGAGGCACCTCCCGGAAGTTCGACGTTCAGATCGACGCGACGCGCTCGGCGCACCAGCGCCCGCACGATCAGGGCGATTCCGCCGAAGATCGCGACGGCGCCGGCGATGAAGAGCATGAGCAGCACGGCCATGGCCGACCCGAGTGCCCAGTTCTGCGCGGTGTTGAACTGGCTGGCCACGAGCTGGCCGATCATGTTGCCCTGCGCTCCACCCAGCACCGACGCCGTGATGTAGTCGCCCATCAGCGGGATGAAGACGAGCAGGCATCCGGATGCGATCCCGGGGGCCGCGAGCGGAAGGGTCACGTTCCAGAGCGTCCTCCAGCGGTTCGCCCCGAGGTCGGCGCTGGCCTCGCGGAGCGCGGGGCCGGCGCGGTCGATGGCGACGTAGAGCGGCAGGATCATGAGCGGGAGGTAGTTGTAGACCACGCCGAGCTGCACGGCTCCGGCCGTGTAGAGCACGTCGAGCCTGCCGTCGATGATGCCGAGGTTCTGCAGGGCGTCGGAGACGAATCCACGCGGCGAGAGGATGATCTGCCAGCCGAGCGTGCGCACCAGGAAGTTCGTCCAGAACGGCACCAGCACCAGGGCGAGGGCGAGGGGGCGCCACTTCGGGTTGAGCTTCACGGCCAGCCAGTAGGCGAACGGGACCGAGATGGCGAGGCAGATCAGGGTGCCGACGACGCCGATGCGCAGGGTGTTCCAGAACGTGCCGATGAAGGTGGCGTCGAGGGCCTCGACGTAGCGGTCGAGGCTCAGCACGTCGTTCGCGTGGGCGTTGAACAGGTCGGGCTTGTAGCCGAAGGAGTACCAGAGCACGAGGCAGAGCGGCACCACGAAGAAGAACACCACGTAGGCCCAGGTGGGGAAGCCGAGCGCCTCGTAGCCGGTGATGCCGCGGCGACGCCGGGCGCGGGGTGTGCTTCGGGGGGCTGTCGTGGGAGGAGCGGCATCCGTCGTCATCACGAACCTGCCTTCGCCATCATGCGGTTGAGGGTCTTCACGAGCTGTCCGGCAGCGTCGTTGAGCTCGGCCGGGGTGAGTCGTTCGATCACGTCGGCCGCGGGGAAGACCAGCTCGGGGAAGTCGAACTCGTTCTCCTTCGCCAGTTCCTCGATGCCCGTCACTCCCGTGCTGTAGCCGATGTAGTCCACCTCGCGGTAGGAGACCTCGGGCTCGAGCATGTAGTCGATGAACGCGTAGGCGGCGTCCATGTTCTGCGCGCCCTTGGCGATGGCCCAGGTGTCCATCCAGAGGTTGGCCGTCGGCGTCGGATAGACGAATCGCCAGCTGTCGGGATCGTCGCTGGCGAGCATGCCCTGCCTCGCATCGCCGTTGAACGCCTGCATGAGGGTGAAGGTCTCCTCGGGGATGCCGCTCGTGACGGCCGTGGAGTTGAAGGCCTTCACGTGCGGGGCGAGGGTGTTCACGAGGTACTCGTCTGCGGCGGCCAGGTCGGCCTTCTTCGTGGTGTTCGGGTCGATGCCGTTGGCCGCGAAGTAGATGCTGGCGACCTCCCACGGGTCTTCGAGCAGCGACACGTCGCCGCTGGCCGTGCCGGTGGCTGCCTCGAGGAAGTCGGCCCAGGAGGTGAGCTCACCGGGGATGGCGCGGGTGTCGTAGGCGAAGCCCGTCGTTCCCCAGTCCTTGCAGACGGAGTAGGTGTTCCCCGGGTCCCAGCTCTGGTCGAGGTAGAGCGGGTCGACGTTGCCGAGGTTCTTCAACCGGCTGTGGTCGAGCTTCTCGAGCAGGCCGTTCTCCGACATGATCGGGATGTAGCTGCCCGTCGGAACGATCACGTCGTAGCCGCTGGTGCCGCGGGTCGCTCCGAGCTTGGCGATGAGCTCCTCGTTCGAGCCGAAGCTGTCGAACTGCACGCTCGTCCCGGTCTTCTGGAAGGCGGCGATGTTCGCCGGATCGTCGTAGTCGCCCCAGCTGTAGACGTTGAGGTGGTTCTCCATCACGCCGTCAGGCAGCTTCGACGGGGCGAAGCCCGTGCTCTTCGAACAGGCGGCGAGCACGCTGGTCGCCCCCACCACGATGAATCCCGAGAGCAGTGCTCTCCGGCTGATCTGGGCGGATGCCGCACGCGGAACGAGCGCGCGGATGTCGGGGCGGTCCGCCATCTCAGGCCGCCTCGAACACGCGCAGCTCGCTGGCATCCCACGAGCACCAGACCGTGTCTCCGGTGCCGAGCGGCTCGGCCCGGTCCGGAGTCGCGCGGGCGATCAGCTCGAGTCCGGAGCTCGTCACGACGACGTACTGGATGGCATCGCCGAGGAACGAGATGCCGGCCAGGGTGCCCTCGAGGCCGCCACCGGCCGGACGCTGCGCCGAGACGTGCACGGCCTCGGCGCGGATCGCCGCCCGCACCTCGCTGCCGTCGCGGGCGCCGCTCGGGAGGCTCGAGACCGCGAAGGTGCCATCTGCCGCGACCAGCGCATCCGTTCCCGACACCGTCGCGTCGATGAAGTTCTGCTTTCCGATGAAGCCGGCGACGAACTCGTTGGCCGGCTTCAGGTAGACGTCCTCCGTGCTGCCGATCTGCTGCACGCTTCCGCTCTGCATGACCACGACGCGGTCGCTCATCGAGAGCGCCTCCTGCTGGTCGTGGGTGACGAAGATGAAGGTGATGCCGAGCTCCTTCTGCAGCAGCTTCAGCTCGATCTGCATCTCCTCGCGAAGCTTGCGGTCGAGGGCGCTCATCGGCTCGTCGAGCAGCAGCACCTTGGGACGGTTGACGAGGGCGCGGGCGAGGGCGACGCGCTGCTGCTGACCGCCGGAGAGGGTCGACGGCTTGCGGTCGGCGAAGCTCACCATCTGGGCGAGGCCCAGCGAGTCGTGCACGCGCTGTGCGATCTCGGACTTCGGCACGCGCTTCTGGCGCAGTCCGTAGGCCACGTTCTCGGCCACGGTCATGTGCGGGAACAGGGCGTACGACTGGAACACCGTGTTCACCGGGCGCTTGTGCGGGGGCAGGTCGACGACCGACTGGCCGCCCACGACGATGTCTCCGGCATCCGGATGCTCGAAGCCGGCGATCATGCGGAGCAGCGTCGTCTTACCGCACCCCGACGGGCCGAGGAGCGAGATGAACTCGCCGGAGCGCACCTCGAGGTCGATGGAGTCGACGGCTGTGGCCGAGCCGAAGATCTTCGTGATTCCGCGGAGGCTCACCGATCCCGTGGCGTCGGCGGCGTCGGCGGCGTCGGCGATGACGGCGGGGGCAGGGGATGGAGAGCTCACGGCTGGTCCTCTCGTCGGGGTGGGGCTGGGGTGGGGCTGAGGCTGGGCTGCGACGTCAGGAGTCGAACCCGAGGCCGACGGCGTCGAGGGTCTTGAGGATGAGGTTGCGCTCGCCGCGGTTGTGGTCGGCGCGGTCGAGCGACCAGCGGGTGGCCTGGATGCCGATGGAGGCCAGGGGCTCGGGCGGGAACGGCAGCGGGCGCGACTTCACCATCTCGAGCTCGGTGATCTCGGTCTTGCGCCCGGCGAGCAGGTCGAGCATGACCTTCGCGCCGAAGTGGGTGGCGGCGACGCCGAGCCCGGTGTAGCCGGTGGCGTAGGCGATGCGGCCACCGCGGGCAGCGCCGAAGAAGGCGCAGAACCGGCTGCAGGTGTCGATGGCGCCGGCCCACTGGTGGCTGAACCTCAGCCCCTCGAGCTGCGGGAAGGTGGTGAAGAAGTGCTCGCCGAGGGTGCGGAAGGTCTCGGGTCGGTTCTCGTACTCCGCACGGATGCGGCCGCCGTAGTGGTAGACCGCGTCGTAGCCGCCGAACAGGATGCGGTTGTCGCGGCTGAGCCTGTAGTAGTGGAACTGGTTCGACGAGTCTCCGAGACCCTGCCGGTTCGCCCAGCCGATGGCGTCGAGTTGGTCGCTGCTGAGCGGCTCGGTCATGAGCGCGTAGTCGTAGACGGGAACCGTCTGCAGGGCGTTGCGCTTGAGCAGGCTCGGGAAGACGTTGGTCGCGAGAGCCGTGCGCACTGCGCGCACAGTGCCGGTCGCCGTGCGCACGTCTGTTCCCTGCGCCACGCTGAGGCCGGCGGTGTCGAGGCCGAGCACTCGCGAGTTCTCGAAGATCTCGACGCCGGCGGCTGCGGCGGCCTGGGCCAGGCCGAAGGCGAGCTTCGCCGGGTGCACCAGAGCCGAGGTGCGGGTGTGCCAGACGCCGGCGAGATAGGTGGGGGAGTCGACCTGGGCCCGGACCGCGGTCTCGTCGAGGAACAGGGCGTGCTCGCCGGCGCTCTCGCGCATCCACTCGACCTGGTGCGGCTCCACCGCGAGGTCGATGGCGCCGTTCCGCTCGAACTCGGCGTCGACACCGAGCTCGGCCAGTGTGGCCTCGATCTCGTCGAGGTTCGCCAGTCCGAGTTCCTGCAGCCTGTCGAACTCCTTCGGGAAGCGGCTGAGGCCGTTCTCGTCTCCATGGGTGAGGCTGGCCTCGCAGAACCCGCCGTTGCGCCCCGATGCCGCCCAGCCGATGGTCTTCGCCTCGAGCAGCACGACGCGTGCCTCCGGCCGCTCGCGCTTGGCGAGCAGCGCGGTCCAGAGCCCGGTGTAGCCGCCGCCCACGACCACCAGGTCGGCGACGAGGTCGCCCGTCAGCCGGGGGTAGGTGGGCGTCGCCTCGGCCAGGTCGTCGAGCCAGAACGAGGCCTGCCTGGTTCCGTTCAGGGCATGGCTGACGACGGATGCCGCTGGCCGGGCTCGTTCGAAGACTGTGGTGTGCACTATCGATCACGCTCTCTGCAGGAAGGGGCCGGACGGGACCTGCTGGTCTCCGTCGACCGTTCCTGACATTCTGCCAACCCGCCTGCGGCCCGCCTTCTCGATACCGTTCGGGATCGTGGCGGTTCCGGTCAGATCGTCCGGGGGGCGTGTCGCTCGAGGAACTCGTAGACCTCGGTCTGGTCGACGCCCGGGAAGGTGCCGGTGGGGAGCGCTGCGAGCAGGCTCGTCGGGGTGCGCGCCGCCGGCCAGGACTGGTCGGCCCAGCGATCGGCGAGGCCCGTGGGCGCCCGGCGACAACACGATTCGTCCGGGCAGTGGCTCACGGCGCGATGGGGAGTCTCGCGGCCGCGGAACCACTTCACGTGGTCGAAGGGCACTCCGACGCTCACCGAGTACTCCCCCTCCTTGGCCTTCTCGATG
The DNA here is from genome assembly GCA_001423545.1 of Leifsonia sp. Leaf325. Classification (GTDB taxonomy): domain Bacteria; phylum Actinomycetota; class Actinomycetes; order Actinomycetales; family Microbacteriaceae; genus Orlajensenia. Next base: position 490,296 of record LMOK01000003.1, on the reverse strand, counting down.
CGCGAGGTGCACCAGAAGGTTCCGGTGCTGGTGTCGGTGTACTGGTACCAGGGGCTGAAGCGGTCCTCGACGTCGAAGACCGTGCGCGCCGTCCAGTTGCGGCAGACCGTCGTGCCCTCCACGGCACCGAGGGCGTCGCTCGGGAAGCGCACCGAGTCGTTCTCGTAGGCCTTGATGATGGTGCCCGATTCGTGCACCTTCATGAAGTGCACGGGGATGCCGAGTCGCGCCGTCGCGAGGTTGGTGAAGCGGTGCGCGGCCGTTTCGTACGACACGGCGAAGGCGTCGCGCAGGTCCTCCATCGAGATGCGGCGCAGGTTCTTGGCCTCGGTGAGCACCTTCACGGCGTCACGCTCCGGCAGTAGGATCGCCGCCGTGAGGTAGTTCGTCTCCACACGCTGCCGCAGAAAATCGGCGTAGTTTCGGGGCTCGTCGTGACCGCACAGATGGGTGGCGAAGGCCTGCAGGATGGGGGAGCGCGAGTCGCGCGATGCCGACTGCTCGGTGGGGAGATAGATGCGGCCGTTGCGCTTGTCCGTCACCGAGCGGGTGGAGTGCGGCAGGTCGCCGACGTAGTGCAGCGAGTAGCCCAGGTGACTGGCCATGTCGGCGACGACCTGCTGCGACACGGGTCCGCCGTTGTGCCCGACAGCCGTCAACAGCTCCGTCGCCAGGGTCTCGAGTTCGGAGAAGTAGTTGTCGCGGGCGCGCATGGTGGCGCGCAGTTCGACGTTGGCGCGGCGGGCCTCCTCCGGCGTGGCGGCGCGCTCCCGGTGGAGGCGCGAGATCTCGTTGTGCAGCGAGAGGATCGCCTGCAGGGTCTCGTCGCTCTGGCCCTTGCTGACGCGGATGCGCGGGATTCCGAGCGCCTCGAACACGGGGCCGCGCTGGGCGCGTTCGACCGCGATCTCGAGGGCGTCGCGCGGGTCTGGGGCGGCATCCGTGCGCAGCAGATCATCGACGGTCGTGCCGAGGGCCAGCGCGATGGACCGCAGCATCGAGAGGCGGGGCTCGCGCTTGCCGTTCTCGATCATCGACACCTGCGACGGCGCCCTGTCGACGGCCGCGGCCAGGTGCTCCAGCGTCAGCTCGCGGGCCACGCGGCGGGCCCGGATGCGGCGTCCGAGGGTGAGCGCGTCGATGCCCACCCCGTCGTCGAGGGTCTCGGAAGCGAGCTCATCCGCGCTGATCATGGACTGATGGTGTCACGGGCCCGCGGATGCGGCAACCAGAAGAATCGCGGTTCTTCTGTCGATCTCACCCAAGCCCGGATGCCGTCCGCGACCGACGCACGTCTCTCGCGTTCGCGAGAACAGGCCGGATCGCAGCATCAGCCCGAGAACAGGCCCGTCTGGCCTGCTTTCGACGATCGGCCCTGTTCCGGGCGCCCGCCGGCAGCGGTCAGCGCGCCAGAAGCTCCTCGACCGTCGTCACCGTCGCGTAGCTGCCGGAGAGCGCCGCCATGAACGCGCCGTGCACCTGCGCCGCCGGCACGACGGCGCCGTCGAACTCGAGGTCGGGCGCAGCGCACGCGTCGTGGGCGACGGTCACGGTGAAGTCCAGGTCGCTGGCGGCGCGCACCGTCGCGTCGATGCACATGCTGCTCATCATCCCGACAACGACCAGGTCATCGGGATCGACGGCGCACAGCCGCTCCAGCAGGTCGGTGTCGAGGAACGAGTTCGGCGACGCCTTCTGCACCACGGGCTCGTCGCCGACGGGCGCGACCAGCTCGTGGATCTCGACGCCGGCGGTGCCGGGGCGCATGAAGGTGGCATCCGGTGCATCCCAGACGTGCTGCACGTGGATGACGGGGTCGCCGGCCTCGCGGAACGCCGCCAACAGCTCGGCCGCACGCGTGGCGGCGGCCTCCGGCTCGACGAGGGGGAACGCCCCACCCGGGAAGTAGTCGTTCTGGATGTCGATGATGAGCAGCAGACGAGACACGGTGAGCCCTTTCGAAACGGATGCGGCCCCCATCCTGACACTCTGACCGACGGCAGGCTGACAACCCGTCGGTGTGCGCTGGCCGTCGACGCGTCGACCTGCCTACGCTCGCAGGGAGCGCCCGCACCGGGGGCGCACTCGAGGAGGCCCCATGCCGATCGCCGACGTCGTCTTCACGGGCGGGGCCGTGTTCAGCGCGGGCGCTGCCGCATCCGTCGCCGCCGATGTCGCCGTGCTCGACGGGCGCATCGTCGCCGTCGGCCCCACCGACGAGCTGCACGCCTGGGTCGGGGACGCCACCACCGTCGTCGACACCTCGGGCCGGCTCGTCGTCGCCGGTTTCCAGGACGCCCACGTGCACCCGATCGGGGCCGGGGTCGAGATGCTGCAGTGCGATCTCACGAAGGCGACGGATGCCGCGGACTGCCTGCGGATCATCGCGGAGTACGCGCAGGCGAACCCCGACGAGCCGTGGATCCGCGGGGCCGGCTGGTCGATGGAGTTCTTCCCGGGCGGCACCCCGACGGCGGCCGCTCTCGACGCCGTCGTGGCCGACCGCCCGGTGCTGCTCAGCAACCGCGATCACCACGGAGCGTGGGCGAACTCGCTGGCCCTGGCGCTCGCCGGGCTCACGGCCGAGACGCCCGACCCATCCGACGGTCGCATCGAGCGGGATGCCGCTGGTGCGCCGAGCGGCACCCTGCACGAGGGCGCCGTCGCCCTGATCGAGACGCACGCTCCCGACATCGACCCCGAGTTGGCGTACCGCGGCCTGCTGCGAGCCCAGGAGGAGCTGCTCGCCCAGGGCGTCACCGGCTGGCAGGACGCCATGGTCGGCGAGGTGCTCGGTCTGCCCGACACCCTCCCGGTCTACCTGCGGGCTGTCGCCGACGGCACCCTCACGGCCCGCGTCGTCGCCGCGCTGTGGTGGGAGCGCGAGCGCGACACGTCGCAGCTCGACGAGATGGTCCGCCGCCGCGACGAGGTCGCGGCGCTCGGCGTGCCCGAACGGTTGCGCGCCGACAGCATCAAGATCATGGTCGACGGGGTGGCCGAGAACTTCACGGCGGCGATGAACACGCCCTACCGTGACGCCCACGGACACCCGACCTCCAACTCCGGGCACTCGTTCCTCACCCCGCAGGCTCTCGACGCCGCCGTGCTGGGGGCGGATGCCGCCGGCTTCCAGGTGCACTTCCACGCCCTCGGCAACAGGGCCGTACGCGAGGCTCTCGACGCGCTGGAGGCGTTGCCCGCCCGCGCGGCCGACGCCCCGCAGCGCCGTCACCACCTCGCCCACCTGCAGATCGTCGACGAGGTGGACGTGGCGCGTTTCGCCGAGCTCGGTGCCGCGGCCAACCTGCAGGCGCTCTGGGCCTGCCACGAGCCGCAGCTCGACGAGTTGGCGCTGCCGTTCCTGGACGCCGAGCTCGAGGCGCGGCACTACCCGTTCGGCGAGCTCGATCGCGCCGGGGTGCTGCTGGGCGCCGGCAGCGACTGGCCGGTGTCGACGGCGGACCCGCTGGCCGCCATCCACGTCGCCGTCAACCGGGTCGGTCCGGGGTCGGATGCCGCACCACTGGGGGACGCCGGGCAGCGCCTCGACCTCGCGACAGCGCTGACGGCCTACACGGCCGGCAGCGCCTGGCTCAACGGCCGCGACGGCTCCACCGGTCGCATCGAGCCCGGCTGTCTCGCCGACCTCGTGGTGCTCGACCGGGATCCGTTCACCGGACCGGCGACGGCGATCGCCGACACCCGAGTGCTCAGCACCTGGGTGGACGGAGCGCTGGTCCACTCGGCGGAGTAGCCGATCGCTGAGGTCAGAACTGGTGCGCGGACTCCAGCACGAGGTCCTCGAAGCGCTCGAGGCTGCGGTCGAGTGCTCGCCGCAGTGACGACCCGAGGAGCGGACCGAGCATCCGTTCGATGCGGCTGCCCGGTCGAGATGTCGTCGTCAGCACCACGCGCACGCCGCCCTCCACCGGCTCGATCCGCCGTTCGCCGTCGGCGTCGGTGCCCGAGGTCGTCGCCCAGGAGAAGGCGACTCCGGGATCGACTCTGCTGATGATCGCCGTGTTCGTCGTGCGCTGACCGAGCATGCGGAACTGCTCCACCGTGCGGGTTCCGTTGCGCACCGTTCCCGTGGTGTCCTGGCTCATCTCCTCGACTCCCTCCCGCCAGATGGCGTCGAAGCGGTGGTCGGCGAGCATGGACCACACCGTCGAGGGGTCCAGTGCGATACGGCGTTCTGAGCGCACTGTGATGAGGCGGGGATCTCGGGTCGGCATGGTCTCCTCAGGCTAGTCCGCACGACGTGCCGGGCCATCGGGGGCAACCCCCTTTCGGGGGTCAGGGCGGATTCTCGAGGTATCCGTCGCCCGGCACTGGCAGCCGGCTGCCCCCTGACATAGGGTCGGCAGTACAGCAGAACGAAGTTGATCAGGGGGATTCGTGGGCTATCGCAGTGTCATCGCCGTCGTCATCGTGTCGGGGGCGCTTCTGCTCACCGGATGCTCCGGACCCGCGGGACCATCGGCATCGCCGACCTCGACCCGATCGGTCACACCGACACCGTCGGCCACGCCCGGATCGACCGCGAGCGCCACTCCCGGTGCCACCGACGGGGCGAGCACGCCACCGGCGCCGTCGGCCAGTGCCCCGGCCGCAGCCGCGCAGACCGTCGAGGAGGCCTGCGTCATCATGAACGACGCCATCACCTCGCTCTCCGGCCTCGACACCGACGAGAACATGGACATGCTCGGAACCGATCCGGCAGCAGCCCAGGCCGCCATCGACAAGGCCAGCGCCGACCTCACTGCCGCGGCCGCCCAGGTCACCAACGCCGACGTCAAGCCTGCAGCCGACGCCGTCGTCGCCTCGAGCCAGTCGTACTTCGACTACCTCATCGCCTTCTCGACCGATCCGGAGTCGATCGACGTCGATGCCTTCGGCGACCAGCTCACGGCCTTCTCCGACAGCATCGTCGGCGTGCAGGAGCTCTGCGGCGTCACCGAGTGACGCTCGGTCGAGCGGCCCCGAAGCCGCTCTGACACCCCGTTCTTCTCCCCGGCAGAAGACCGGGTCTATTTCTGCACACGCATTCGGATCGACGGATGCCGCGCGGCAGCAGTGTTGGTGCAACACACCAGCGCCGCAGCCTCCAGGCGGCGTCCGATCCGAAAGGCACATCCCATGAGCACCCCGCCCCGCCCCACGCAGAGCCGCCCGGGCGACCAGACGCAGAGCGCCGCCGAACTCGAACTCGAATGGCAGGCCGATTCACGCTGGGACGGCATCCGTCGCGACTACAGCGCAGCCGACGTCGTCGACCTCCGTGGTCCGGTGCGGGAGGATCGCACTCTCGCGCGTCGCGGTTCGGAGAAGCTCAGGGAGCTCATCCAGCGCACCGACGGCACGGCCTTCGCCCCCGAGGAGGACCCGACCTGGGTCGCAGCCCTCGGCGCCCTCACCGGCAACCAGGCCGTGCAGCAGGTGCGCGCCGGCCTCGAGGCCATCTACCTCTCGGGCTGGCAGGTCGCAGCCGACGCCAACCTGGCCGGCCAGACCTACCCCGACCAGTCGCTGTACCCGGCGAACTCGGTGCCCGCCGTCGTGCGTCGCATCAACAACGCCCTGCTGCGCGCCGGCCAGATCGAGCCCGGGCGCGACTGGATGGCCCCGATCGTCGCGGATGCCGAGGCCGGCTTCGGCGGACCGCTCAACGCCTACGAGCTGATGCAGGGCATGATCGAGGCCGGAGCGGCGGGCGTGCACTGGGAGGACCAGCTCGCCAGCGAGAAGAAGTGCGGCCACATGGGCGGCAAGGTGCTGATCCCGACGGGCCAGCACATCCGCACCCTCAATGCCGCGCGCCTCGCGGCCGACGTCTCCGACGTGCCGACGATCATCATCGCCCGCACAGACTCCCTCGCCGCCACGCTGCTCACCAGCGACCACGACGAGCGCGACCGTCCGTTCCTCACCGGTGAGCGCACGGCCGAGGGCTTTTACGAGGTGCAGAACGGCATCGAGCCGGTTATCGCCCGCGGACTCGCCTACGCCGAGTACGCCGACCTGCTCTGGGTCGAGTCGGCCGAGCCCGACCTCGACCTCGCCCGCCGCTTCGCCGAGGCCATCCACGAGAAGTTCCCCGGCAAGCGCCTCAGCTACAACTGCTCGCCGTCGTTCAACTGGAAGCGCCACCTCGACGACGGCCAGATCGCGACCTTCCAGCGCGAGCTGGCCTCGATGGGCTACGCCTTCCAGTTCATCACCCTCGCGGGCTTCCACGCCCTCAACCACTCGATGTTCGAACTCGCCCGCGGCTACAACGAGCGCCACATGAGTGCATACGTCGAGCTCCAGGAGGCGGAGTTCGCCTCCGAGAAGAACGGCTACACCGCCACCCGCCACCAGCAGGAGGTCGGCACCGGCTACTTCGATCGAATCAGCACGGCGCTCAACCCCTCGAGCGCCACTCTCGCCCTCGTCGGATCGACCGAGGAACACCAGTTCTAGAACCCGATCGCTGTGATCTCGATACGCGTCCGACTCCGTCGGGCGCTCCTCGATCAGCGGTATTCGACAGGAGACACGACCATGAACACCACACCCACCAGCACCCTGGAACGCGAGACGACCCGGGCATCCGAGACGACGCGCGAGCCGGCCACCACGACCGGCAGCTTCGCGACGTCGCAGCCGTGGATCGAGGTGACGGCGCCCCTCGGCGATCGTCACTCCGAGATCCTCACGCCCGAGGCGCTCGCCTTCCTCGCCGAACTGCACGACAGGTTCGCCGGTATCCGTCACGACCTGCTCGCAGCACGACTGCAGACCCGCGTCGCCTCGGCCAATGGACGCGACCCGCGCTTCCTGCCCGAGACGGCATCGGTGCGAGCGGATGCGTCGTGGCGAGTCGCCGGGGCGGGCCCCGGTCTCGAGGACCGTCGCGTCGAGATCACGGGTCCGACCGACCGCAAGATGGCGATCAATGCGCTGAACTCCGGCGCGAAGGTCTGGCTCGCCGACCAGGAGGACGCCACGAGCCCCACCTGGACCAACGTGATCGAGGGGCAGATCTCGCTCTTCGACGCGGTGCGGGGCCAGCTCTCCTTCACGTCGCCCGAGGGCAGGGAGTACACGGTCGCCGGCCGAATCGGCCTGACCCACGGCGGTGAGGCCGAGACGCCCACCATCGTGATGCGGCCGCGTGGCTGGCACCTGGTCGAGAAGCACCTGCGCTTCCACGACCGCTCCGGGCGGGCGATGAGCGCCTCGGGCAGCCTGGTCGACTTCGGGCTGTACTTCTTCCACAACGCCCGGCGCCTGATCGAGCTGGGGCTGGGCCCGTACTTCTACCTGCCGAAACTCGAGAGCCACCGCGAGGCCAGGCTGTGGAACGACGTCTTCTCGTTCTCGCAGGACGCCCTCGGCATCCCGCAGGGAACCGTGCGCGCCACGGTCCTCATCGAGACCATCCAGGCGGCGTTCGAGATGGAGGAGATCCTGTACGAGCTGCGCGATCACTGCGCCGGGCTCAACGCCGGGCGCTGGGACTACATCTTCTCGATCATCAAGACGTTCCGCTCGCGGGGGCGCCGCTGGGTCTTCCCCGACCGCTCCGAGATCACGATGACCGTGCCGTTCATGAGGGCGTACACCGAGCTGCTCGTGTCGACGTGCCACAAGCGCGGGGCATATGCCATCGGCGGCATGAGCGCGTTCATCCCGAACCGCCGTGACCCGGAGGTCACCGGACGAGCGCTGGAGAAGGTCGCGACGGACAAGCGCCGCGAGGCTGGAGACGGCTTCGACGGAACCTGGGTCGCGCACCCGGATCTCATCCCCACGGCGCGGGCGGAGTTCGACGCCGTCTTCGAGGAGCGCAGCAACCAGCTGCACCGCCTGCGCGACGACGTTCACGTCACGGCGGCGCAGCTGCTCGACATCCCGTCGATCGGGGGCTCGGTGAGTGATGAGGGCGTTCGCGACAACGTGCGCATCGCCGTGCGGTACATCGAGTCGTGGTTGCGGGGAATCGGGGCTGCGGCCATCGACAACCTGATGGAGGACGCCGCGACGGCGGAGATCTCTCGTTCGCAGGTCTGGCAGTGGGTGAACGACAACACGATCACCCGCGAGGGCCGGCGCATCGACGCCGCCTGGCTCGAGACCGTGGTGGCCGGCGTCTCGGAGGAGCTGCCGCGCTTCGACGGCGACCGCTTCGATGATGCCTTCACGGTGTTCCGACAGGTCGCGCTGGAGCCGGAGTTCCCGACGTTCCTGACGATCCCGGCGTACACGCGGTTCCTGTGAGCCACGCTCGCTGAGTCCCGGCCGAAGGACGCGACCGAAGCGCATCCACTGCTCTGCGGAGTGGGGATGCGCTTCGGTCGCGCGCTGCGCGCGGGCCTCGGCGAGCGGCGTGCGGGGGCACCTCTAGGGTCGGATGGTGACCATCCGCATCCGCACCGCGACCGCAGCCGACGCCGGGAGCCTGGCCGAGCTGGCCGCCGCGACCTTCCCGCTCGCCTGCCCACCGCACACGACGGCCGAGGCCATCGCCGACTTCATCGCCACCCACCTGTCGCACGACAGCTTCGACGCCTACCTCGCCGACCCCGCCCGCGTTCTGCTCATCGCCGAGCAGCAGCAGGCGACGGATGCGGCATCCGACCCGCTCGCCGTCGGCTACACGATGCTGGTGTTCGGAGAGCCGACGGATGCCGACGTCGCCGCGGCGATCGGCATCCGCCCGACGGTGGAGCTCAGCAAGTTCTACACTCTCGCCTCGATCCACGGCACCGGGGTCTCCGGACCGCTCATGGCCGCGACTCTCGACGCCGCAGGGGAGCGCGGTGCCGCAGGGGCCTGGCTCGGCGTGAACGAGGAGAACGCCCGGGCCATCCGCTTCTACGAGAAGAACGGATTCGCCAGGGTCGGGACGAAGCACTTCCTCGTGGGCGATCGCTACGAGGACGACTTCGTTCTGGAGCGCCGGCTGCCATAGGCCCGCTCAGACGCCGACGGCGTCAGCGCGCACCGGGCCGGCATGATGCGCGCCGACATGCACCGCGCCGCTATGCAGCGTTCCCGAGTGGAGAGCGCTCGAGTGCCGCGTTCCGGATCGACCCATGCCGGCGCGCTGCGTCGGATGCGATGACGTCCACCGCGGCAGTGCCACATGGAGGTCGGGGGGTCGCTGCGTCGGACCGGCGATCGGGGTCGTGACGACATCGCGGCGGTGCGCGCCGCTGTCGCGTCGACCCGGCTGGAGCTCGACGCAGGAGCTCGTGCCTGCCCAGAGCTCGGAGTGCGCTGCCGCTCGCGGAGCTGCGGCCGCCGTGACCCATCGTCGATCGCCGCGGGCGGACGTTCCGAGTGCGACGGGAAGCGGGGCGTACGACACCGTGGACGTCCAGCGCCACTCGGTGGACAGGGCCGCGAGCTGCGACTGGAGCACGGCGCTCGCGGCCGGGGTGAGGAGTGCGACAGCAGGGTGCCGCGCACCGTGAGCGCTCCCGGGATCAGCCCGAGGCACGCCGAACACGATGCCGGAGGCGGGGGGACCGGCATCCGGGACCAGGGCGAACAGGTCATGGGCGCCGATGCGGGTGAGGGCCAGCGATCCCGTGGTCAACACCAGGATCATCAGGCACACGATGGTGATGTACAGCCCCATCTCGACCGGCGACTTGGTGCGTGTCGGGTCGATGAAGAAGTACGGGAACCAGCCGACGATGCTGCCGCGCACCATGGTGAACACGAGCCAGATCCCGGGGTAGGGCAGCGCCCAGCCCATGGTGAGCCAGGGCAGGGTGTTCGTGCGCACCGCCAGACGCCGTTCGGCGATGAAGTCGACGGTGAGGAGGACGGGCATGATGAAGTGCAGCACGACATCCGACGGGGTGACCAGGATCGGCTTGACCTCGCCCGCGGAACCGACGGCGAGGATGCCGTAGACGATTCCGGCGAGGATGACGTAGCCCAGGACGATCGATCGCGCCGCGTGGATGCGACTCGATTCCGGCCTGCCGGTGATCGCGAGCACACCGCTCGTCACGAGCAGGCCGACGGCACCGACCGCCGACTGCACAGTGAAGAAGCAGAAGTAATTGCCCGCGTCGAAGGCCGTGATCCCGATCGCCTGGAAGTTCGCCACGATCGAGACCGTCTCGACCGCGGCCAACACCAGCCGGGCCAAGCCGATCGCCTGATGGATGTTCCCCCGTGAGATGTGAGGGCCTGATGAACGCTCTCGCATACTGAACGGTATCTGGCAGAAGGCCGTGGATGCTGGGCATACGCCCCCAGATTAGTTATCCTCATGTCTTTTCGAGCCGTTCAGTCGGGTGCAGTAGGTTGAAATCGCGTTCGTGTGCTCGGGAGGAGGGCGGCCGGGGTTCCAGCGCAAGCCCGCGAGATCCATGAGACGCAGAACCTTCCTCATCGCAGCCGTCGGCGCACTCGGCACATCGGTGCTCGCCGCCTGCACTCCGCAGCCTCGACCGACCCGGTCGCCGTCGCCGACCCCGTCGCCGACCGCGACGACCCAGCCTCCCGCATCCGCGGTTCCGCAGCCGGCGTCGATGGTGCGATCGCGGTGGAGCGTCGATCCGTTCGCCCTCGGCGCCGCGAGCTTCGCAGCCGTCGGTGCCACGAGCGCGAGCCGCGACGATCTCGCCGCAGCCGTGGACGATCGCGTCTTCTTCGCCGGTGAGGCGACGTCGCGCGACGCTCCCGGAACTGTGAGCGGTGCCATCGCCTCGGGCTCGCGTGCCGCCGACGAGGTGATCTCGGCTTCCGACGGTTCCGAGCGCATCGGGGTGATCGGTGCAGGAGTCGCCGGCCTCACCGCAGCCAGGGCCCTGCTCGATGCCGGTTACGACGTCGTCGTGGTCGAGGCCCGCGACCGGGTGGGCGGACGCATCGACGCGCGCACCGGCGGCTCGTGGCCTCTCACCGTCGACCTCGGGCCCACGATGATCGCCGACGGCGATGAGGCACTGCACTCCGCCGTCGTGGCCGCGGGCGGAGACGTCGTCTCCTTCGGTCGAGCGGACGAGGTGCGCACGGCGGCCGGAACGGCTGTGCCAGTGTCAGCTGTCGGTGCTGCGGCCGTGGCCGACGCCGTGGAGTGGTCGTCGCAGCAGCCGCACGACGTTCCGCTGTCCTTCGCCATCGGGCAGTCGGAAGCCGGCGCGTTGTCGACCACCCCCGATGAGGCCGGGGTGTCGGATGCCGACTGGTTGAGCCACCAGCTGGACTCGGTCGTGCAGCCGCGGACCGGCGCTGCGGACGATCGGCTCTCGGCCTGGAACGGCGGAGCCACCACTCCCGGGGACGGCGTGGGCGGCGCGATCCCGCTGGCCGGGTTCGGCACCCTCGCCGATGACCTCGCCGACGGCGTCGACGTGCTGCTGCGCAGCGTCGTGACGCGGATCGTCACCCGCGACGACAGGGTCAGCCTGCGACTGCGCACGGGCGAGTCGCTCACGGTCGACCGCGTGGTCGTGACCCTGCCGCTGGGAGTGCTCAAGTCGGGATCCGTCGTGTTCGAGCCGGAACTGCCGCTGCCCAAGGCACGAGCCGTGTCGATCCTCGGCATGGGCGACTCCGACCGCGTGTGGCTGCGCTTCGACGAGCCGTTCTGGAGCACCGACGCCACCGTCTGGTCGACCATCGCCGCCGGGTCTCCGGTGGGGCTGTGGGTGAATATGCTGCCGGACACGGGGTATCCGGTGCTCGTCGGCACCGTCGCCGCGGCTGAGGCCGCCCGCCTCGCAGCCATCGATGACGACGCGACCGTGCTCGCCGAACTGCTGGCGAGCCTCGAGCCGTTCCTCGACGAGGCGAAGCGCGCTGAGGCCGACGGCGGCACCGGCACTGAGACGCCCACACCCACGCCGAGCGACTCCCAGTCCGGCTGACGACCGCCCGCCTACGGCGTCTCGACGCGCTCGCTTCGCTCGCGTGCCTTCGAGGAGCGGGGAGCGCTGAGGACTGTGGAGCCGGGGCCTGAAGCGTGAGCGTCGGGCGGATGCTGCATCCGTGCCCGGCTCAAGCCGACGAAGGTGGCCACGAAGCCCAGGATGACGGCGAGGATGCCGGCGCAGTAGGCGACGATGACCGCCGGCCCGCTCACCTGCGACGGATCGAGGAAGAAGTACGGGTACCAGCCGACGGCATCGCCGCGGAGCAGGGTGAAGATGAGCCAGATCACCGGGAACGGCACGGCCCAGGCGAGGGCGATCCACGGGACTGCCGGCGCGCGCGGGCCGAGGAAACGGCCGACCAGCCAGTCGGCGAGCAGCACCGCCGGAAGGATGAAGTGCAGCAGCTGATCCGACCACGGGATGACGATCTGGTAGGTGCGCGTCGAGGAGAAGGCGGCGAGCAGGCCGAAGACGATGCCGGACAGCACGACGTAGACGAGCACGATCGTGCGCGTCGTGAGCAGCGCGACGGACTCGCTGCGTCCGCTCAGCAGCACGAGGCCGCCGGCGAGGGTGACGACCACGGCGATCATGGCCGACTGGATGGTGAAGTAGCCGAAGAAGTTGGCGACACCGAAGGAACTGAAGCCGAGCACGTAGCGGAAGTTTCCGATGAGGGCGATGATCTCGGCGGCCACCACGGCGATGCGCACCCAGCCCAGCACGACGGCGCCTCGAGCCTCGCGGAGCCCCGGCCGCTGGGCCGGGTCATCACGCACGCGCATAGGAGAACGCTACGCCAGGGCGTCTGGGCGAGGGGCGAACGCGACTCCGGCCGGAGCTCGCGGGTCAGACGGCGGCGGCCCGCGTTCGCGCTGCCCGACGAGCGATCGCGTCGGTGCCGAACGCGGCGAGGAGGAACATGACCGCGAGCCCCGCCCAGCCGGCGAAGCCGTGCGCGAGCGCCGCCGTGACCACGAGAGGCGCCAGCATCGATCCGACCGAGAACGCCATCGAGAACACTCCCTGGTAGGCGCCCGGGACGGCCGGGTCGGCCAGTTCGAAGCTCAGCCCCCATCCGCCGGCCTGCGAGAGCACCTCGGCGAAGGCGTGCGCGAGAGCCGCGACGAGCAGCAGCACGATCGCCGCGATGACGCCCGTTCCGGATGCCGCGAAGTAGAGCAGGCACGCCGCGGCCATGATGACTCCGGCCCAGGCCGTGACGACCCCGGCGCGTCGGATGTCGTGAGTGCCCCGCGACAACGGCACCTGGAAGATGATGACGACGATCGTGTTGAGGATGAGCACCGCCGCGACCAGGGCCGTCGGAGCATTCGTGTCGTGCGCGATCCAGAGCGGAACCCCCACCTCGGCGAGACCGAACTGGATGCCGAAGACCGCGCTGAGGGCCGAGAGCGCGAGGTAGCGGGGGTTCCGCCACGGGGAGCGCTTGCGCCGGTCGGCCGTGATGGCGGCCCGAGCGCTGGTGTCGACACCGATCTCGCGCGGCGGGGCGTCGACGCTCGCCGGCAGACGCAGCAACAGGGAGCAGCCGAGCAGGTAGACCACGCCGGCCCCGACGAGGATTCCGCGGAAGGCATCGGCCGTACCCACGAGCAGTGCGAGCCCGCCGAGGGCGGAGCCGACCGCGATGGCGATGTTCGTGACTGTGCGCAGCACCGCGCGGGCGTTGACGCGGGCGGCGCCGGTGAAGGCTCGCGCGATGATCGCCATGCGGGTCGCGTTGGCCGCGGAGTCGGCGGCTCCCACGATGCAGGCGATGAGAAGCGCCGAGGCGAAGGACGTGGCGAACACGTAGCAGATGAGGCCGAGACCGCTGAGTGCCGAGAAGCCGAGCAGCAGCCGCCGGGCGCTGAACCTGTCGGCGAGTTGGCCGCCGAGGAGGGACGCCCCGACCCCGACGGCGCTCGAGGCGGCCAGCACCAGCGCGACCTCGGTCGCGGAGAGCCCCACGATGAGGGTGAAGTAGAGCACTGTCACGGTCAGGAAGATGCCGCGACCGACCCGTCCGATGAGGGTCGACAGTACGAGCACGCGCAGGACGGGGTCGGAGATCGAGGCGGCGATGCGCTGCGCCGGGCTGGGGCGCGTGGGGGAGGGGGCTGCATCCGTTTCGATCACGAGATCGATCATGGATGCGGAACGGATGCCCCAACAGTGATGTAGCGTTCTGCTACATGTTGCGCTACAGGCTGACCGACTCGGACTTCGGAGGCGTGCACTTCGGGATGTCGCCGCTCTGCGAGCTCGGCCTGTCGCTGCGGGCGATCAAGGACCCGTCGCTGTTCCCGTTGCAGTTGCCGTGGCTGCGTCGGACCGAGGAGGCGCGCAGCCGGGTCGACCTCGAGACCCTGTTCGCGCTCATCGACGACAGGCTCTGGACGCCCGACTTCCTGAACCCTCGACCTGCCTCGCCCCTCACGCGCATCGACGACGAGTTCCAGGCGTTGGCACGCATCCGCACCTCGACCTTCCATCGCGATCTCGAGGCCGTGCACGGGCGCATCCCGGATGCCCTCTCCGGGCCGCCGCGCGAAGCCGTCGCACGGATGATGCGGGCACTCCAGCAGCTCTGGGACGAGTGCTTCGCCCCGTACTGGCCGCGGATGCGTGCCGTGCTCGAGGCCGACGTCACCTACCGCGGTCGGCTGATCGCACAGTCAGGGCTGGCGGCGATGCTCAACGGAGTGTCGTCGACGGTGTCGTACGAGAAGGATGTCGTGTCGGTGCAGCTGCGCGATCCGGTCGATCGGGAGGTGGCGACCGGCGGTCTCGGGCTCACGCTGGTTCCGACCATGTTCACGAGGCGGGCATCGGCTCCGGTGGGCAGCGGGCCGCCCATGGTGATGTATCCGGCGCGCGGTCAGGGCGCCCTGTGGGAGACCGAGCGGGTACCCAACCCGGCCGCGGTCGCCGCGATCGTGGGACAGGCGCGCGCGAGCCTGCTCACGGCGCTCGCCGAGCCCGCGTCATCGACCGAGCTCGGGGTGCGCTTCGACGTGACGACCTCGGCGGTCAATCAGCATCTCCGGGCGCTGAGGGATGCCGGGCTGGTGACCTCGACGCGCTACGGCCACAGCATGCTGTACTTCCGCAGCGAGCTGGGCACGGCATTGCTCGCGGCGTCGACCGGCGGTTCGGGGATCAGCGGGGCTGATTCTTGACGACGTCGTATGCAGCCAGGGCAGCCCGGCGGGTCTCGCCGAGATCGACGATCGGCTCGGGGTAGGCATCGGTTCCGACCTCCGGAACCCAGTGCTTCACGTACTGGCCGTGGCCGTCGAACTTCTTGGCCTGCAGTTCGGGATTGAAGACGCGGAAGTAGGGAGCGGCATCCGCCCCCGATCCCGCGACCCACTGCCAGTTGAACGGGTTGCTCGCCTCGTCGGCGTCGACGAGGGTGTCCCAGAACCACTGCTCGCCGAGCCGCCAGTCGATGAGCAGGTTCTTGGTGAGGAACGAGGCGACGACCATGCGGATGCGGTTGTGCATGGTGCCCGTCGTCCAGAGCTCGCGCATGCCGGCGTCGACGATGGGCAGCCCGGTGCGACCCTTCTGCCAGGCGACCAGAGCGCTCTCGTCGAGCGGCGGCCACGGGAAGGCGTCGAACTCGCGACGCCAGTTGACCGTGGCGAGCTCAGGGGCGTGGAAGAGCACGTGGTGGGTGAACTCGCGCCAGCCCAGCTCGGTCAGGAAGCGGGTCGTGCCCTCGGCTCCGGCGCCCCCGAGCCCCGCCCGTGCCCGGGTCGCCCGGTCCCACACCGTGTACGGGCTGATCTCGCCGAAGCGCAGGTGCGGGGAGAGCCGCGACGTCGCCTCCTCGGCGGGGAAGTCGCGCACGCCGGCGTAGGCGGCCAGCTTCGTGGCGAGGAAGTCGTCGAGGGCGGCGCTCGCCGCAGCTTCGCCGGGAGTCCAGGCCTCCCGGAGTCCGCCGGCCCAGTCGGGGTGCGTCGGTTCGAGGGCCCAGTCCTCGACGGCGTCGGATGCCGCAGTCCCGGCATAGCCCTCGATCGCCGTCGGTGCCGGCAGCGGGCCGCGCGGCGGCGGGGCGTCGCGGCTGGCCTTCCAGAACGGCGTGAACACGGAGTACGGGCCCCCCGCTCCCGTGCTGATGGTCCACGGCTCGAACAGGAGCGACGCCGCGAAGCTCGCCACCTCGAGTCCATGGGCTCGCAGCGTCGTCTTGAGCTCGGTGTCGATGGCGCGCGCCGCCCCGCCGTAGCGCCGATTCCAGAACACGGCACTCGCCCCGGTCTCGGCCACGATGGCCGGCACCACCTCCGCCGCTGCTCCTCGGCGGAGCACGAGCGGCACGCCCAACTCGGCGAGCGAAGCGCCGAGGGACGTCAGGCTCTGATGCAGCCACCACCGACTGGCCCCGCCGAGCCCACGGATGCCGTCGGACACCTCGTCGAGGACGAAGAGCACGAGCACGGCACCTCCGCGCTCGACGGCGGCGTTCAGAGCCGGGTTGTCCGCGATGCGCAGGTCGTCGCGCAGCCAGACGATGGCCGGAGCCTCGGGGGGATGCTGCACGGGTGACGTCCTCTCCTCGGGTCGACAGCGCCACATTCGCGACTCTCCCATTCTGCGCGTTCGATAGGGTCGAATCGTGTTCGAGTACTCCTCAGTTGGCGGTGACGGCGGATCCGGTCTCGGCATCGTGACCGACCGGTTCATCTGCCTGCTCGGGCCCGAGGCTGATTCCGAACTGGGCGCCGGCGTCTACGCTCTGCTGGACGACGACGAGACCCACCTCGCCGATGCACTCGACGTGCTGATCGGCGAGCACCCCGACCTCTCCTTCGCGATCGTCGAGGTCATCGATCCGGCCGAGCGCACCTTCCACGTCGCCGTGAGCGGCGACGTGGACGTGACCATGACGGGCACCTCGTCGACGCGGTTCAGCGGCCCTCCGGGTGCGGCGTGGATCATCGGCGAGGCCATCGGTGTCGACAGGCTGCGCCTCGCCCTCGACGCCCGCGACGGCGTCGACTGCCTGCCCGTGCGCGACGGCGTCGTGCGCACCTCGATGATCGGCGTCGCCGAGCGGCCGGTGGCTCTCGCGCGCGCCTCGGCCGCGCACCTGCACACGCGGCCCATCCGGCTGCCGGCGGCTCCCACGCGCATCGACCTGGAGCGTGCGGCGAAGACGGATGCCGCCAAGACCGATGCCGCCAAGACCGATGCCGCGAAGACGGATGCCGCGAGGCCGGCCCCGGAACAGGCTGCGGCGCCGGCCCCGGAACCGGCTGCGGCGCCGACCCCGGAACCCGAGCCCGAGCCGTCGCTCGAGCCCGAGGCATCCGTCACCCCGGAGCCTCCCGTCGCGTCGGTTCCCGGCCCGGGCTGGACCCTGGTGCTCCCCGACGGGACCCCCGTCGCGCCGCCGGTGATCTTCGGCCGTCGTCCGTGGAAGGACGGCCCGTCCGGCGCCATGCACATCGTCGTTCCGTCGCCCGGTCGCGAGATCTCGGGGGTGCACATCGAGGTCGATCTCGACGGTGCAGTGCTCACCGCCCACGACCTCGATTCGACCAACGGAACCGTCGTCTACGCACGCTCCCGACCGCCCCGTCTGCTCCACGATGGGGGGAGGATGGCGCTGTCCCCCGGAGATATACTCGATTTGGGGGATTCCTACCGTGTTGCCGTCCAGGGGCGTTCGACGTAGAGTCCGCCTCGAGCATGTCGGGACTGTCAGCAGCCCGAGCTGACAGAAAGGCGATCCACACGTGGCCAGACGGGTGTCATCACCGCCGGTCATCGGGGGCTACAGCTATGTGCGCCCGCTCGGATCCGGCGGCTTCGCCGACGTCTTCCTCTACGAACAGGACATGCCCCGCCGTGTCTCCGCCGTCAAGGTGCTGTTCGCCGACGCCCTAAACCCCGAGGTGCGCCGCGCCTTCAACGTCGAGGCCGACATCATGGCCAAGCTGTCGGCGCATCCGGCCATCGTCACCATCTACCAGGCCTCCATCTCGGCCGACGGACGCCCCTACTTCGCCATGGAGTACTGCCCCGACACCATGAGCGCCCGCTACAAGAAGGAGCCGCTCGACATCGTCGAGGTGCTCGACACGGGCGTGCGCATCGCCGGGGCGCTCGAGACGGCGCACCGTGCCGGCCTGCTGCACCGCGACATCAAGCCGTCGAACGTGCTCATCAACGCCCTCGGGTCCCCGGTGCTCGCCGACTTCGGCATCGCGGCCGCGGTATCGGCCGACGACGGGGTTCCCGAGATCTTCGCCATGTCGATCCCGTGGAGCGCACCCGAGGTGCTGCAGGAGCGCGTGTCGGGCTCGGTGCCCAGCGAGATCTGGAGCCTCGGCGCCACCCTCTACACCCTGCTCGCCGGCCGCAGCCCGTTCGAGGCGTCGACACGGGAGAAGAACACCCGCGAGCAGTTGGTGCGCCGCATCACGGCGGCGAGGTACACGGCGCTGCCGGTCGATGGCCTGCCGCCGCGCATCGACGAGATCCTGTCGAAAGCCATGCACCGCGACCCCGCCAAGCGCTTCGCCACGATGGCCGAGTTCGCCGAGCAGTTGCGGTGGGCGCAGTACGAGCTCGGCATCCCGTCGACCTCCTTCGACGTCGCCAGCCCCGAGTGGGCGGCTGCATCGCCCATCCGCTTCAAGGACACCCGCCAGCGCGGGCCCGTCGTCACCACCGTGGAGAAGAACTCGCGCCGGTCGGCTCGCGCGATGCGCCAGGGCGATGGCGGCGGCGCCGTCGATCGTGACGGCATCCCCGTGGCCGCCGCGCAGCCCTCCGCGCTGCGCGCGGGTCTGGTCGGCGCCGGCATCGGCGCCGGCCTTCTGGCCGTCGCCGGCGTGGCAGCCCTCTTCATCACCGGGGCGCTGTGATGAGTACCCCACGCACGACCCGGCGTCCGGCGCGCTCCGCGATCATCGCGGCGGTGTCGGCGATCGCCGTGCTCGGCGTCGTCGTGACCCTGGCCGTGACGGCGGAGGGCTACGAGGCCACCGAGGTCCCCCGCGTCGAGTCGTCGGTGTGGGTCACCAGGGACTCCGGCCAGTACGCCCGGGTGAACACCGATCTCGCCGAGATCGACACCGTGCGAGCCGTCGACGATCCGAACGACGTCGTGCAGGCCGGCTCAGCGAGCTCGGTCTACAGTCAGGGCCTCCGCCAGCGCTGGCCGATCGACGCCGCGAGCCCGATCGATCTCGTGGAGGCGGATGAGGCCGATGCCGCTGCGGGCACGGATGCCCCGGCCAGCGCGGCCGAGGGCACCCCCGCCGGCACCCGGGAGGTCGTCTCGGCCGGCACCCACGTGCTCTACCGAACCGACACCGGCCAGGTGTACCTCGGCGGGGTCGGCACGGACTCCAGTGTGACGCCCATCGATCCGCTCGCCGAGGAGGCCGCATCCGCCGCCCCGACAGCGCCTGCAGACGGCGGCGACGGTGCAGACGGCGACGACGCTGAAGCCGCCGCCTACGTCGCTGCCGCGGTCTCGGTCTCACCGGCCGGCCTGGTGGCGTTGTACTCCGCCGAGGAACAGGCCGTGCGCACCTACGACGCGACCACCGGCAGCTTCCTCGGATCGGCTCAGGAGCTGGCCTCGCCGCCCGATGCCGACGCCGCCGTGGCTCTCAGCGTGCTCGGGGACAGCTGGGTGCTGCTCTCCGACGGTCGGGCCTGGATCTCCGATCGCGATACGCCCGTCGACGTCGATGTCGATGACGCCGCCGTGCTGCAGGCGGGCAGCGACGACGGTGGCTCGGCGTTGATCGCCGACGGCGACGGCCTCGTCGAACTCGACCTGCAGCGTGCGACCTCGACGCGCATCGCCCAGGCGACCGGCACCCCGGCTCAGCCCGTCGTCGTGGGCGACGACGCCCACGCTGCCTGGCTCGGCACCTCGTCGGGGGCGATCTGGTCGCGCTCGACCGGTGAGACCGCACTTCTCACGATTCCCGACGGCGAACTCGACAACGTGCAGGCGGTGACCCCGGTCATCCGCTCGAACGGTGATCGCGCCGTGCTCAACGAGACGACCTCCGGCCTGCTCTGGACCCTGCCCGACGGCGCGGCCATCCCGCTCGAGGAGTGGTCTGTCGACGAGGACGACGACGAGCAGGAGGGTGCGATCATCGTCGACGACGTGGCCGAGCCCGAGCCGCCTGTGGCCGTCGACGACGCGTTCGGCGTGCGCAGCGGCCAGCTCGTGCTGCTGCCGGTGCTGCTGAACGACCACGACCCGAACAAGAAGGACGTGCTCACCATCGACCCGGCCTCGGTGACCGGGTTGAGCGACCAGGGCTTCGGTGCCGTCTCCGTCGTGGGCTCGGGCCAGTCGATGGCCGTGCGCGTGAAGGCCGGCGAGGGCGAGGCGTCGTTCCAGTACTCCGTGACCGACGGCACCGCGACGTCGAAGCCGGCGACCGTCACGCTGACCGTCCGGGCGCCGGAGGAGCAGACGGCCCCGGTGTGGTGCGGCGTCGAGGCCTGCCAGCAGGACTGGCCGACCCCGCAGGTGCTGCCGGGCGGAACCGTCATCGTGCCCGTGCTGAACGCCTGGGTCGACCCCGAGGGCGATCCCGTCATCCTGTCGGATGCCCGCACGGTCGACGTCGACGCTCCGGTGACGGTCGTGCCCATGGCCGACGGCCGGGTGGCGGTGCGCCACTCCGACCCGAACGGCTCGGACGGCGTCGTCGACGTGCTGGTGACGGTGACCGATGCAGGCGGAGCCAGCGCCGAGAAGACCCTGTCCGTCGTCGTCACCGGCTCTCCGACCCTCGAGGCAGCACCCGTCGCCGTCACGGCCGGGGTCGACGAGACCGTGGCCGTGGCCGTGGCCGACCACGTGACCGGCGGATCGGGATCGTTCCGCCTCGTCGACGCCGTCGCATCCTCGACCTCCGAGCAGGGCCTCGTCGTCTCGCCGAACGCCGCGGCCGGCGAGATCGAGCTGAGTGCGTCGGCGCCGGGCCAGTACGTCGTCACCTACTCCGTCGTCGACACGCTCTCCCAGTCCGAGCAGTCGGCCATCGTGCGCCTGACCGTCGTCGGAGAAGGCGTCCCCCTGTCGATGGCGCCTCTCACGGCGTTCGTGCGAGCCGGAGAGGACACGTCGGTCGACGTCTTCGGTGCCGTGTCGAACACCACCGGTCGCGTGCTCGTGCTGTCGTCGGCGGAGAGCACGGATGCCGCCCTCAATGTGGGCGTCGTCGACTCGGCCGAACTGCGCGTCAGCGGCTCGACCGCCGACGGCCTGCCCGGTCTCATCGGGCGGGCGAACGTGACCGTCGCCGACGGAGCCGGAGCAGCGGTGACGGGCACCGTCGCCGTCTTCCTCGCACCGAGCGTGTCCGCGGTCTCGCCCATCGCACTTCCCGACGCCGTCACGGTGCGTGCCGGCGCGCTCGTACGGATCCCGGTGACCGCCAACGACGTGAGTCCGCGCGGTGCCAGGCTCGTCGTCAGCCCCGCGGTCGCCGGCTCCGGCACCAGTGGTGAGCTCGCCTTCGCCGCCGGTGACAGCGTGCGCTACCTCGCGCCGTCGGCGGCTGGCACCTACACGATCGGCTACTCGGTCGCGCTCGAGTCCGATCCGTCGCGCACCGACAACACGACCATCACGGTGACGGTGCTGCCGCCGGGAGCGAACCGCGCTCCCAAGCCGCAGGCGCTCAGCGCCCGCGTGCTCACCGGGCAGAGCGTCTCCATCAGGGTTCCGTCCTACGGCGTCGACCCCGACGGCGACGCCGTGATCCTGGTCGGAACCGAGCAGCCCCCGGTGAACTCCGGCACGGCCTCGGTCTCCGCCGAGGGCAACGCCATCGTCTACACCGCTCCGGGCTCGGCCGTCCCGGGCGGGCAGCTGAGCTTCGGCTACACCGTGCGCGACTCCAACGGTGCCGAGGCATCGGGCGTCGTCCGGGTGGGCGTGCTCGACTCCGAGCTGGCTGACACGGCTCCCGTCACGTTCAGCGATTTCGCCCGCGTGCAGAGCGGCGCCGCCACTCCCGTGCGCATCCAGCCCCTCGACAACGACCGCGACCCGGCGCAGGGCGAACTCGAGCTGATCGCACTCGAGCCGAACGCTCCCGCCGGAACCAGCGAGTACGACCGACTCGAGCGGCTGATCGACGCGAAGACCTCGATCGCCGACGGACGGGTGCTCCTGAACGCCGGTGACGTGACCGGCACCAATTCCTACGTGTACACGGTGCGATCCGATGCCTCGTCGAGCACGGCTCAAGGACTCATCGTGGTCGCGGTGAGCGACGAGGTCGGCGCCGACAATCCGATCGTCAGCGACACCGTGCTGACGGCGCGTACCCGCGGCGACCTGTCGACGTCGGGCGTCGACGTGCTCTCGGGCAAGGTGGCCTGGTCGTCCGGTGATGTCGCCGGGCTCAAGCTGCGACTCTGGGGCGACCGGGCGCAGTCGCGTTACGACGTCGACGGATGGCGCATCACCGGCTCGCTGCCGGCGAAGGGCGATCTCGTTCCGTTCCAGGTGTCGGCGACGGATGCCGCGGGACAGGACGTCGTGTCCTACGGCTTCCTGCGCATCCCCGCCTTCGACAACATGCGCGTTCAGCTGAAGGCCGCCATCGACCCCGTTCAGGTCGATGAGGAGAAGTCGGCCACGATCGACGTGCGCGACCTCGTCGACCTTCCGGCATCCGATGACGTGCAGTTGCGCGACGGGAAGTTCACCACGCAGCGGGCGGCCGCCACCTGCACGGCGAGCGGCAAGGACGACGCCGTGTACTCCGCAGGACGCGAGGCGCCCTGGATCGACTCCTGCCTCGTGCCCCTCCGCATCGACGGCCAGTCGACCTGGTCGTACGTCGTCGTGCCGGTCGCCATCAGGCCGAAGAACCCGCAGGCCATCCTCTCGGCGCTCTCGCGCACGATCGCTCCAGCGGCCTCCGAGACCGTCGCGCTGTACGACTCCATGACGACCTGGGAGGGCGACCGCGAGGGCGACAGGTCGAAGCTCGACTACAGCGTCGCCTACGACGGCGCTTCCTTCGTGATGACCCAGAACGGCGCCGAGGTCGCCTTCGAGGCCCGGGCGGACGCGCGTCCCGGAACCCGCGAGACGGCGACGGTGTCGGTGTCGGCCTTCGGCGGCCTGAGCGCGGCCATCACGCTCGTCGTCGGCGTCGCGCCGGCAGACGCCCCGCGCGGTGCGACCTTCACCGAGAAGTGCACCGTCAGCGCCGGCACCTGCTCCATCCCCGTCGTCGGGGTCTCGGGTGAGTACGACCCGTTCGCCGGCAAGACCGGCGCCGGACTCAAGCTCGTGAGCATCGGCTCGGGCGGGGGCGTCGCCTGCGACGTCGCCACGGTCGCGGCGTCCGGTGACACGGCGGTCAACGCCGTCTTCCCCTCCGGACAGGATGCCTTCGGCGGCGAGTGCATCGTGCCGTTCACCGTGACCGACGCGCAGGGCCGCACCGGAACCGGACGCCTGACGATCGACGTGCAGGGCTATCCGCAGCGGCCGTCGTCGATCTCCACCCGCTCCTACACGGGGTCGAGCGTGACGCTCGACGTCGCCCTCGGCGAGGCGGCTCGGGCGCATCCGGAACTCACGGGCGTCGCCATCTACAGCGGCGGCCGCCAGCAGTCCGCCGACTGCTCGCCCTCCGTCGCCGGCGTCTACTCCTGCACGGTCTCCGGCCTGGTCAACGGCGAGAAGCACGAGTACACGGCCCGCGCCGTCAACTCCGTCGGCGAGTCGGGCGACACCTCGTCCGTCACGACGTGGGCCTACGAGGCCCCGCGCATCGGCGAGGCGTCGGCGGTTCCCGTCTACGTCGACGGCCGCACGGCTCCGAACAACGCCGTCATCGAACTCTCGGTGGCCTCCTCGGACGACACCCAGGCGTTCCGCATCGTCGAGCGCGACCAGACCATCACCCGCTCCGGCAGGACCACGACCGAGCGCCTCGACGTGACGCCCGGCCCCCAGGTGCTGACCATCGTGCCGATCAGCCGGTTCCAGCCGCCGATCTCGGGCTCGACCGACGGGGCATCCGTCGTCGTCACGGTCGAGGGTGCCGGCAGCCCGGTCATCACGAACGGGGTCACGGCATCCGCAGCCACGAACTCCTCGATCACCGTCGGGGGAGCGGATGCCAACGCCAACGGCAGCGCGAAGCCGGTCGAGCGCCTCTACGTCGCCTGGCGCAACGGCGGCGAGCCGCAGTGCCGGGTGAACGCCAAGGGGGGATCGCTCTCGATCTCCGGCGGCGAGGCGCAGGGTGCCGGGCCGACGCTGTCGGGCCTGGCCGAGTTCGAGGTGTACCAGGTCAAGGCCTGCGTGAGCAACGGCTTCGGTGTCGCATCGTCGAACTCGGTTCAGGTGCTCACCTTCGTGGCGGTCGACGCGCCGTCCGGGGACAACACCTACGCCGTCGCCACCGTGCCGAGCGGCGGCGGGTTGAGCTACAGCTACGGTCTCGAGCGCGCGCCCCAGATCGATCCCCGCCGTGGCTTCGAGATGCAGTACTACCTCTACGGCCAGTGGCGGGAGGACTTCTCCCTCTCCGACGATGGCGCCCCGGGCAACGTGAAGGCGCGCGAGTGCCGCAAGAACTTCGGGTTGTACTGCTCCGGCGAGACGGGCATCACCGGCAACGTTCCGACGACCGTCTCGGTGGAGTTCGACGATCCGGACCGGCAGGAGGACGGCTGCTGGGTCGACACGACGAACCCGGGCGATCTGGTGTCTGTCTCGGCTGCAGCTCGCGGGTCGTATGCCGTGTCGGGATTCACCTTCGCGGCCGACAGGCTCTCGGCCGATCTCACCGTCACCTTCACGGGCTCGTTCGCGCCGCTGCAGGGGATTACGCACACCGTTCCGATCTGCGCCCCGCCGCCCCCGCCGGAGCCGACCCCGGAGCCGACGCCGACCGAGACGCCCCCGGCCGAGTCCGTCGCACCGTGAGCATCGGCGCACCCGTTCTTCCCCAGAATCCTTCGAGAGGACCCCACAGTATGACGATCGCCCCCGAGCAGGCCGCCTGGTTCACCGACACGTTCTCGCTGCTCGCCGACAACGTGGAGCAGGCCATCCTCGGCAAGCGCCACGTGGTCGAGCTGGTGCTGGCGACGGCCATCAGCGAGGGCCACGTGCTGCTCGAGGACTTCCCGGGCACGGGCAAGACCGCCCTCGCCCGCGCCATCGGCCAGACCATCACGGGAACCAACTCGCGCATCCAGTTCACGCCCGACCTGCTGCCCGGCGACATCACGGGCATCACGGTCTACGACCAGAAGAAGGGCGAGTTCGAGTTCCACGCCGGTCCCATCTTCGCCAACATCGTTCTGGCCGACGAGATCAACCGCGCCAGCCCGAAGACGCAGTCGGCCCTGCTCGAGGTCATGGAGGAGGGCAACGTCACCATCGACGGCGTCACCCGGGCCGTCGGCGACCCGTTCCTCGTGCTCGCCACGCAGAACCCGATCGAGCAGGGCGGCACCTACCGCCTGCCCGAGGCGCAGCTCGACCGCTTCATGATCAAGACCAGCATCGGGTACCCGGATGAGGCGGCGACCCTGCGCATCCTGCAGGGGGTGTCGCAGCCGAAGGGCGAGCTCACGGGCATCGTCTCGCCCGACACCCTCGTCACGATGACGGACATGTCGCGCAGCGTCTACGTGAACCCGCTCATCTCCGACTACATCATGCGCATCGTCGACGCCACGCGGCGGGCCACCGAGGTGCGCCTCGGCGTCAGCGTGCGCGGCGCCATCTCGCTCTCGAAGCTCGTGATGACCTGGGCGGCAGCCCACGGACGCACCTTCGTCACCCCCGACGACGTGCGCGACCTGGCCATCCCGGCGTTCAGCCACCGCCTCGTGCTCGAGCCCGAGGCCGAGTTCGACGGTGTCACGGCCGCGGCCGTCATCGGCCAGATCCTGCTCGACGTCACCCCGCCCCGCGAGAACGGGGCTGCGTGAGCTCTCCGACCGAATCCCGTCTCAGCCGCACCTCGGCTGCGACGGGAACCCGCACGCGTGCAGCGACCGTCACGCGCTACGCCGAGACCCGGCGCGGCGCCGTGGCCGGCGCCGTGTTCGGCGTGCGCCGGGCGACGCGGGTCGGAGCGAACGCCGTGCGGCGGGCGGTGGAGTGGACGCGCGACACCGTGTCGCCGGCCGGACTGGTGCTGGCCATCGCCGTGATCGGCGGTGTCGTCGCCGGACTCGGCTTCGGCTGGGTCGAGGCCTGGGTGGTGGCGGCGATCGCGGCACTGCTGCTGCTGGCCTGCATCCCGTTCCTGCTCGGTGCCCATGACTACAGGCTCGAACTCGTCCTCGATCGCGACAGGGTCGTCGCCGGCAGCACCGTCGGAGGCCATCTCGACCTGGTGAACCGCGGCGAACGTGCGTCGCTGCCCGGTGTCGTCGACATCCCCGTGGGCCGGGGCCTCGTCGAGGTGCACGTTCCCCTGCTGCGCGCCGGCGCCCAGCACCGCGAGAACCTCACGATCGGTGCCGAGCGCCGCGGCGTCATCGACGTGGGCCCGATGACGATCTCCCGCGGTGACCCGCTCGGCATCCTGCACCGGGACATGAGCTGGCCCGACGTGCAGCGCGTCTACGTGCACCCCGTCACCGTGGCCATCCCGAGCACCAGCGCCGGTCTCATCCGCGACCTCGAGGGAACCCCGACGAGCGACCTGACCGACTCAGACCTCTCCTTCCACGCCGTGCGCGACTACGTCGCCGGCGACTCGCAGCGCCACGTGCACTGGAAGGCGACGGCCCGCACCGGCAAGCTGATGGTGCGCCAGTTCGAGGAATCGCGGCACGCCCGCATCGCCATCCTGCTCGACCTCGACATCGCCGAGTTCGAGACCGATGACGAGTTCGAGATGGCCGTCAGCGCGGCATCGTCGCTCGGCCTCAACGGCGTGCGCGAGGGTCGCGATGTGCTCGTCGCCGTGAGCGCCCCCATCCCCGAGTTCTCCCGCGATGCCGTCATGAGCATCAACACGGTTCCGACCCAGACCCCGAAGGCCATGCTCGACGGCATGGCGGCCATCGAGTCCCGCGCGAACGTCATGCGGCTCGAGGCCGTCACGGCCCTCACCGCCCAGAGCTTCCCCGACCTGTCGATCGCCTTCCTCGTCACGGGATCACGGATGCCGCTCACGCGCATGCGCCAGGCCGCCATCACCCTGCCCGCCCGCATCCGGACCGTCGCGGTGCGCTGCGAGCCCGGGGCCGAGCCCAGCATCCGCACGGCCCGCGAGATCACCGTGATCACGATCGGCGCCCTCGACGACCTGACCAAGCTGCTCGCCCGTGGAGCCCTGCGATGAGCCGCCGACTGGCGACCCGGGAGCGCCGCACCGACCGCGCCATCGAGTTCTGGGGGCTCGGCTACCTGGTGCTCGGAGTGGTGCTCGCCACCGTCGCCGCCTGGCCGGTGTACCAGTCCTGGCGCGTCGTGCTCGTGGCCGTCGTCGGAACCGTCATCGGCGGCGGGATCGCCCTCCTGGCACGACGTCTCGGCTGGCGCGGCATCACCGGCGCCCTGCTGACCGTGCTCGTCACCGTCGCCGCCTACGCCCTGGTCGTGGTGCCCGTGGCCATTCCCTCGGCCGTCACGGGAATCCCGGGCATCGCCCGCGGCATCCGCGACGGCATCGTCGGCGTGGTCGTGGGGTGGAAGCAGCTGCTCACCCTCGACCTTCCGGTCGGGGAGTACCAGGCGGTGCTCGTTCCCTTCCTGATCGTGACCCTCGTCGGCACGCTCCTCGGCACGACCCTCGTGCTGCGCGACGACAGGTGGACGCCGCTGGCCGCGCTGCCCGTCGTGGCGATGGTGCTGTTCGGGGTGACCTTCGGCTCCAGCGAGACCAGCGCGGCCGTCGACGTGTTCGGCGTCGAGCTGCCGGCGCCGCGCGAGCTGCTCCTCGCCGTGCTCACCCTGCTCATCACCGTGGGCTGGCTACTCGGCCGCTCCAGGCTGGTGCGGGCCCGGGCGCTCGCCCGTGCCCGCGGCGGGACCGTCAGCGGGGGCGGCGGATCCGTCTGGATCGCCGTGCGGCGCAACGCCCTCGCCGTGGGCCTCATCGTGATCGCGCTGGTCGGTGGGCTCGCCGTGGCCCCGGCGGCCGCGCAGCTGGCCGACCGCGACGCCCTGCGCGACGGCATCGATCCGAGCATCGTCGTGCAGAAGCAGCCGAGCCCGCTGAGCGACTATCGCGGCTGGTTCGGCGTCGACTCCTTCGACACCGAGCTGTTCCGCGTGTCGGGTGATGTCGAGCGCGTCGGTCGCCTTCCTCTGGCCGTGCTCGACGACTACGACGGCGAGACCGTGCACGTCGCGGCCGACACGCGCTTCTCCCGCCTGCCGCGATCGGCCGGGGCCGGCGACGACCGCATCGACCTCGGGGTGAGGATCGGAGAGGGCTACAGCGGAGTCTGGGTGCTCTCGCCGTCGGCTCTCGCCGCGGCTCCCGATTTCGCCGGTCCGCGCGCCGAGGCCCTCGACGACGGTTTCGCCATCGCCGCAGACAGTGGGGGCGCCGTCGACGTCGCGCCGGCCGACGACGATTTCGGGCTCCTCCCCGGAGACTCGTACACCCTGACGGCCGACGAGCAGAAGGCGCCGGCCGACTTCGGTTCGGCTCAGGGCGCTGCCACGGGTCTCGATCCCGATGAATACCCGGCCTTGCTGGAGTGGGCATCGCTGCAGGAACTGCCGCGCACCGGAGCCGGCCTGACCGAGCTCATCGATCGGCTGCGCGCGCGCGGCTACCTGAGCCACGGCCTGCTCGCCGATGCCGACTCCACCAGCTGGGTGCAGGCGCTGAAGGCCGACGGCCGGTACACCTTCCTCTCGAGCTACGCCGGGCATTCGCGGGCCCGCATCGAGACGCTGTTCACCTCGCTCGTCGACCAGCAGCGCCGGGCAGGAGCGAAGGCGACGGATGCGACACTGGTCGCCGCCGTCGGAGACGACGAGCAGTTCTCCGTCGCCGCGTCGCTGCTGGCGCGGGAGTGGGGCTTCGAGTCGCGCGTCGTGGTCGGCATCCGCCTGCCCGCAGCCGACGAGGTTCCCGGCATCCCCGTGTGCACCGAGGTGTGCACCGGCTCGCAGATGAGTGCCTGGGTGGAGGTGCGCGATCCCCGAGGAGGCTGGGTGCCGTTCGACGTGACGCCCCAGTTCGCCAAGGCCCCGACCGCCATCACCGAGGGCGAGCAGCTGCCGGAGAATCCGACGGTCCCCGACGACGCCCAGAGCGAGGCCGTCGACCCGCCTCAGGCCCAGAGCGACGCCTCCGACGCCGACGTCGTGCCGACGGGTGATGACGCCGTCGCCGCATCGGGATTCTGGCCCATCGTCCGCGGCGTCGCGATCGGCGCCCTGGCTGTGCTTCTCCTGCTGCTGCCCATCGCCGCCATCGTGCTGGCGAAGGTGCTGCGCCGTCGCTTCCGCCGTGGGGCGGCCGACCCCGAGGTGCGCATCGTGGGCGCCTGGGAGGAACTCGTCGACGGCTACGCCGATGCCGACGTGCCGTTCGACAGGCTGCCGAGCCGACTGCTGCTCGCCAGGTCGGCCGGCCGCGCTGCGGCCGAGCAGCTGGCCCGCGAGGTCGACCGCGCCGTCTTCTCGGAGCATCCGCCGACCGCTGCCGACGCCGACTCGGCCTGGAGCATCGTCGACGACGAGCGCCAGACGCTGCTGGCCGGCTCCTCGTTCTGGAAGCGCCTCGGAACAACCCTCACCCTGCGGTCGTTCCTCGCCCGCATCCGCAGCACGAATCGTCCCGTCACCGTGCCCCTCAGCATGCGCAAGGAGATCGCCCCATGAGTACAGCCTCGTCGGATCCCTCGGCCGTCATCGGTGCGCTCGTCGCCATGATCGTGGTCTTCTCCCTCGTCGGCATCGCCGTCTACGTGTGGGACGCCCTCGCGCTGTCGCGGCTGTTCCACCGTCTGGGCGGCGAGTCGTGGAAGGGCTGGGTGCCCGTCCTCAACACCGCCGAGGTCTATGCGCGCGGCGGGGTGCCTGCCTGGTCGGTGGTGTTCCTGTTCATCCCGATCGTGAACCTGTACGGCCTCTACCTGTTCGTCATCGCCACCTACCGCATCAACCTGCTGTTCGGCCGGGGCGCAGGCAGCACCGTGCTCGCCGTGCTGCTGCGTCCGCTCTGGGCGACTCTGCTGGCGTGGGGGAGCGCGTCGCCCGACCCCGAGCGCGGGCGGATGCAGTCGGTGCCGACGCTCAGTGAGCGCGTGGGGCCCCTGCTGGAGCCCGCTGCTGCTCCGCGAGACGCGTCGGGCTACGCCATTCCGCCCCGGGATCCCGCACCTGATGCCGCTGCCGCCTCGTCGGCCGCCGTCGCAGCCGCATCCGTGATCCCGGTCGCCGCACCGGCTCCGGAACAGGCCCCAGACCTGCCGCCGGTCGCGCACGTGTCGATCGCCGAGACCATGGGACAGCCCGCCGCTCGCACCGGCGCGACGACTGCGGTGACGGATGCCGCCGCGGATGCCGCCGCCGAGCCCGATGCGACGAACCCGTGGGCGCCGCGCGAGCAGGTCCCCTCGGCGTCGGCCGGTGAGTCGCGTGCGGCCCAGCCGGCCGTCGCCCCGGTCGCCCCGGTCGCCCCTCCGGTCGTGCCGCACCCTGAGGTGCCGCCGGCGCCCGCGCCGCCGGCGATAGCCTCACCGCCGGTGTTCTTCGAGCCCGTTCCGGCCTCGGTGACGCCGGCCGTCGTTCCTCCGATCAGCCCGCCGCCGGTCGTCGCGCCGGTCGCGCCGCCGACTGCCTCGGCTGTACCCGCAACCGGGGCCGCCGCGGTCACCCCGGCCACCCCGGCCGCCGCGGCCACCCCGCCTCCGCCCGTCGAGGCTCCGTTGTTCACGCCGCCGGCCCCTGAGGACGACGGCTCCGACGAGGATGACGACTTCGGCCACTACGACACCGTCATCACGGCCGGTCGGTCGACGCCGGCCGCGCCGGTCGAGGAGGACGCCGACGACCTCGAGGCGACCGTCGTGGTGGATCGCCGACCGCGCGTGCGCTGGCGGCTCGCCCTCGATGATGGAACCCAGCTCGACCTGACTGCTCCGAGGGTGGTACTCGGGCGCAACCCCGTTGCCGCCGACCCCGGGGAACAGGCCCTCGCGGTGCCCGACCAGACGCGTACGCTGTCGAAGACGCATGCCCGGCTCATCCTGGACGACGGAGAGTGGACCGTGACCGACCTCGGATCCACCAATGGTGTGCTCCTCTACGACGAGCACGGCGGCGAGATCCTCGTCGACCCGGGCGTGGCGGTCTCCGTCGCCGACGGGTTCGTACTCGGAAAGGTGGCGATGCGTGTGACCTTCGTGGAGGAGAACCGGTGACGGCATCCGTTCAGCGCGTCGTGGTGAACGTCGCGGCGGTCACCGACCGCGGCCAGAAGCGTCAGGCCAACGAGGACTCGGTGCTCGCCGAGCAGCCGATCTTCCTCGTGGCCGACGGCATGGGCGGCTACGACGCCGGCGACCTGGCGAGCCAGGCCGTCGTCGCGGCGTTCCGCGAGTTCGTCACCGGCGGTGAGTCGACGACCCTCGATGAGGTGCGCGACGCCCTCGGCGCCGCCGATGACGCCGTCGACACGGTCTCGGCCGGCACGAAGCGCGGCGCCGGCAGCACTGTGGCGGGCATCGCCATCGTCGAGCACGACGGCAGGCCGCACTGGCTGGTGTTCAACGTCGGCGACTCCAGGGTGTACCGACACGTCGGCAGCGAGCTGGAGCAGATCACCGTCGACCACTCGCTGGGTCAGGAACTGGTCGACCAGGGACGGATGCGCCAGGACGAGCTCGCCACCTTCGAGAAACGCAACGTCATCACCCGTGCCATCGGGGCTCCCGACAGCACGGCCGACAGCTGGCTCATGCCGGTGACCAACGGCGAGCGGCTGCTCGTCTGCTCCGACGGACTCACCTCCGAGGTGAACGACGAGGCGATCCGGGCGACCCTCACCATGAGTGGCGGACCGGATTCAGCCGCCGAGGCCCTCGTGCAGCGCGCCAACCGCGCGGGCGGACGGGACAACATCACCGTCATCGTTCTCGACGTCGTCTCCGGCGGCGCGACGGGTGAGCCCACCGACACGACAGGCGCCCGCCTCACCGGGAGCGGCCTGACCGACTCGATGATCGACGACACGACCATCCCCGTGCGAGCGGGCGTGTGATCGTGCCGGAGAACATGCATCAGGACGCGCCGGCCCTCCCCGATGAGGATGAGCGCACGGTCATCGTGGATCGCGGTGATGACGAGGATGAGCGCACCGTGATCGTGGATCGTGGTGATGACGAGGATGAGCGCACCGTGATCGTGGATCGCGGTGATGACGAGGATGAGCGCACTGTCCTGGTGGACCGCGGTGACGATGAGGATGAACGCACTGTCCTCGTGGACCGCGGCGACGATGAGGATGAGCGCACCGTCATCGTGGACCGCGCCGACCACGCCGATCACGCCGACGACGATGAGGCAGCTGACGGCACCGCGGTGGTCGACCGGCAGCACACCTCGGTCGATGACGGCACCTTCGTCGTCGACCGCGCCGCCCACGACCTCGAGCAGCCGTTGTTCCGCCCGCCGGCTCCGCCGCGGGAGAAGGCGCCGCTCGTGCGTCGCGGTCGCCGCGCGCTGAGGCCGGCTCCGCTCGATCCGTCCCTCGTGCGCACGGCTCGGGAAGCGCCGGGCCCCGGCGCCGTCGCTCCGTACGGCCCGCGGTCCCTTCCGGAGCCGTCGGCCCCGCCGGCTCAGCTCGCGCCCACGGCATCGGCGACCCGCGTCGTCGACGGCAGCCTGCCATCGGTCGAGGGCGAGGCCCGCCGCCTGAGCCTCATCTCCGTCGGCGCCGTCGTTGCGGCATCCGTCATCTCGGTGGTCGGACTGGTGCTCCTGGCGGTCCTGCTGGTCGGCTGACCACCGTTCGCGGCGACGGCCGTCGTCGCGGCCTCAGAACTCCTCGTCGGCCGGCCGGTCGAGGAAGCCGAGTCGTGGAGGGCCGTCGGATGCCGATGCATCGGCTTCGGCATCGGCCCGACGGCGCCGGCGCAGCACGACGGCCGTCGCGATGATGCCCAGCAGCGTCGCTCCGACGATCGTGATGAAGGCCGTGGCGGCGCTCGTGGCGGCGAAGGCGGACGAGCCGTCACTCGGGGTGACGTTGATCGACGGAGGTCTCACGGCGCTGCCCGCGGTGTCGACGAAGGGGCTCGCCGGTCCGCGAGTGGTCGCAGACGGCAGGAGGGTGATCGCATCCGCCGGCTGGATGAGTCCCCAGCCCGAGACGTCGTC
Organism: Leifsonia sp. Leaf325; assembly: GCA_001423545.1. Lineage (GTDB taxonomy): Bacteria > Actinomycetota > Actinomycetes > Actinomycetales > Microbacteriaceae > Orlajensenia. The sequence continues at coordinate 457,059 of LMOK01000003.1, read as the reverse complement.
GCGCTGGTCGGGGTCCGTGCGCGCGGCCGTGGCCATCAAGCGGTAGGCCCAGCCGTCGGGACCGTCGGCCGGGTGCGCCGCCGCGACGAGGGCGGCCGCGCCGCTCACGTAGCCCGTGGCGAAGCTCGATGACGGCGCCTCGGTGGCGTACACGCAGTCGCCGGCGCCCGTGGCTGAGGTCGTGACCGACTGCGCCGGGGCCGACACGTCGACCTGCGGCCCGTGGATCGAGTCGTCCGTCACGATTCCGGATGCATCCGACGCCGTCGCCCCGAGGGCGCCGGGGTACGCGGCCGGATACCGGGCGCCGTCACGCGCATCCTCCGCCGTCGCCCTGTTGCCGCCGCTGGCGACCACGAGGCTCCCGGCATCGTGAGCGGCAGCGACGGCGGCCTCGAGCTCGGCTGAGCCGTCGACCTCGCTGAGGGACACGTTGATGACGTCTGCGTCATTCTCGGCGGCCCACCGGATGCCGGCGGCCAGCCGAGCCGTCGTCGGACCGAAGCCGTTGCGCTTGGACTCGTCATCCGTGCCCCTGAAGACCCGGACCGACAGCAGTTCGGCGTCCGGGGCCAGACCGACGACTCCCGACTTCGGGATCTTGCGGGCCGCGATCTGGCCGGCGATGGCCGTGCCGTGCCCCTGCGGATCGCTCAGACCGTCGGCACGCTCGCCGTCGCCGACGAGGTCGATCCCGCCGACCACGGCGTCCTCGAGGTGCGGGTTGCCGACGTCGATGCCGGAGTCGACGACGGCCACGATCACGCCTTCTCCGGTGCTCCGCTGCCAGGCGGCTTCGGTCTGCAGCAGGGAGAACGCGGCCGGCCTCTCGGAGGAGAACACGACATTGCCCGGCTTGCACACCTCGTCTGCGGCGACGGCCGGCGCCGCCCCGACCGTCGGAGACACCAGGATGCCGCCGGCCAGGAGACCTCCGAGCACGACGGCGACGCCGATTCGGCGGCGCATCACTTCGAGCTCGCGGCCTCGACGGCGGGGCTCGCGCCGGCGGCCTCGGGGGAGAGCTCCGGCCCCGTCGGCAGGAAGTCGAGCCATCCGGGCACGATGGCCGCGACGTCCCTGCCCGAGTAGCCCAGGCGTTCGAGGGAGTCGGCCGTCGTCACGGCGTAGGCGGTGCCGGATCCGTCGACGAGGAAGGCCGGAGCGCCAGATCCCGCGCGCACGAGAGATCCCGCTCCCACGTCGACGCCGACGGAGCCTGCGCCGGTGACGTCGGACGACGGCGCCGTGGCCAGGGTCGTCGTCGCGGTGGTGTCTGTCACGTCGGACAGGGCGCACGGCACGCTGTCTACGTCGACGGGGGTGAGGATGTCGCTCGGCCAATCGGCGCCGCCGGCCGGGTCCGTCGCCGTGGGCAGGTCGCCGATCTCGGCCGGGCTCACGTCGACGACCTCACCGTCGCTGGTGCCGAGGAGCTGCAACTGGTAGGCGACGGGGGTGAGCCTGGCGAGCTCGCCGGTGGCCAGTGCGATGTACCGCTCGTCGTCGGCGCTGCCGTCGGGGTGCACGACGGCACCGACGCGCAGCTCGGTGCCGTCGATGGGGTCGCCGGCACCCTCCACGGTCAGCGGCGCGAGGTCCACTCCGGGCGTGAACAGGTTGAGCCACCGGCCGTCGACCTCGATCGGGGCGGAGGTGCCGAGTCCCACCGCCCGGAGCACGGCGTTGGCGTCGTCGCTGTCGACGGCGTAGCGGTACTCGCCGGCGACGACGAAGAGCTCGCCATCCACGGTGACGACGGTGCCGGTGTCGGGAGCGTTCGTCGCGATCGGGTCGTCGCTGATGCTGACGGCCGTCTGCCCGCGGCCGGTGACGCAGGCGGTCCAGCCGTCGGAGATGAGGGCATCCGGAGCAGGCAGGTCGTCGGGGGCGCCGACGATTCCGACGGTGCCGCCGACCGTGATGTCGGCCACGGTGTCCTGATCGGTGCTGATGACGGAGAAGTCGCCGGCCGGAACGAGCAGGCGCGCGCTGGCCGTGTTGATGACCGGATGCAGCTCGCCACCGACGGTGAGGTAGCGCGCCCCGGTGTCGGAGACGAGCACGAGCTTGTTGTCCTCCCAGCCCTGGGGGAGCCCGGGGCGCACGAGGCCGTAGAACACGCCGCCCAGGATCACCATGGCCGTGAGGGCGACGCCCGCGACGACGGCACGCAGCGGCTTGGCCGGATCGAGTTCCTTGCCACCGGGAGCGCCGCCGGTGAACGCCGAGAGCAGGCGCCGACGACTGAATCCCTGCGCCTCGATGAGGTCCTTCTTGGTCGCCATCGGGTTACGCGAGCCCGGCCGTGACGACGCCGAGGGGAAGCAGCAGCGCCAGGGCGAGCACCTCGACCGTGTCGGCGAGGCGTCCGAGACGCAGCCGCGCGCGGGGGCTCAACAGCGTGAGGGCGACCAGGAGCGCGGTTCCGACCAGCAGTACGACGAGCATGCCGATGCGCAGGTCGGGCTGGGTGATGATGACGGTGAGCCCCGTGGCGGCAAGACCGAGAGCGCCGAGGGCCATGAGGGTCAGGACGCCGGCGCGGGCGTAGGTCTGGCGCGACTGGAACATCATCCCGAGGAACGCGAGGGCGCACAGCAGGGCTCCGGTGAGCCCGTTCGCAGCGACGAGCGGGGTGGCGGCGAGTGCCGAGAGGCCGAGGGCCAGCCGCAGCGACACCAGAACCCTGGCGCCCGCTGCAGCGCGACGCTTGACGTCGTCGGCGTCGATGGGGTCGGGGGCGGTGAAGATGTCGGCGTCGCTCTGGGGGGAGATGACTTGGATGCGGGTGGAGCTGAGCGCGAGCCACGGCAGGCCGTTCGCGAGCATCGCCGTGACGGCGAGCATGATCGAGTACGGCCCGACGGGGTCGAGCGAGAACAGCGCGGTCACGACCGCGGCCAGCCCGATGCTCGCACCGAAGGCGAGGGGGACGAGGTGGATCTCGGGCTTCTTGGGGGTGAAGGCCAGTTCCACGCCGCCGACGACGAGCAGGCCGAGAGCACCGGCCGCGACGGGCCAGCCCCACAGCGGGTCGCCGGGCACGGCGAGGAAGCCGGCGATGCCGCCGTACCCTGCAGCGGCCAGGCCCAGCGCGGCGCCGGCCTCGGTCTGACCGAGGCGGGAGAGCACCACGGATGCCGCGATGAGCACGAGCGCCCCGGCGCCGGCGAGCACCACGGCCAAGGGGAAGTCGCGTCCGGTGCCGACCAGCAGAAGGGCGCAGAGCGCGAGGAAGGTGACGCTCACGGCGAGTGCGGTGCGTGAACTGTCGCGCGGGGTCCACGAGCCGTGCTGCTCGCTCGTGGCATCGATGACGGCCTCGACCACGTCGTCGTAGACCCGGGCTTCGGCCAGCAGGCCGCCGCGCACCAGGGTGAGCAGCTCGCCGTCGTGAACGCCCTGACTGCCGATGCCGCGGGAGGGGTCGAGAGTGGACCCATCGGCGCGGTTCAGCACGTAGCCGCCGTGCGCCAGTGACGGATCCAGCATGCCGAGGCGTCTGGCGAAGCCGGGCAGCAGCTCGATCAACGGAATCTGCGCGGGCACGCCGACGTCGAGACGTCGGTCCTCGCTGACGATCGACAACCGCAGCACCGCGCCCGCCGCGATCGCGGTCTGGCTCATGTCTTCCCCATTCGTCTCGTCCGCTCGACCAGCGGATGACACGCGTTTCACTCTAGATGATCGACGCTCAGCTCGCCGCTCGACCCCATGCGGGGTACGTCCCGCGTAAGGGGGGAATTGCTCACTGAGCGGATCTCGCTTAGGTTGGGTCGCGGTGACGCATTTGGGGGACGAAGACGCTGCCGAGTTCTGGCCGCCCCCTCCAGTGATCGTCTACATCGGACGAATGAGAGGAATGGGTGATGGCTGACCAGATTTCAGCAGAAGAGGGTGCCCTCCGCAAGGGTGCCCAGGCAGTGCGCGAGACGAAGACCGGAGTCGACCAGCAGGTCAAGAAGGTCCGCGGCGAGATCGACCAGCTGCGTGGATTCTGGACCGGCGCCGCCGCCGGTTCGTTCACCACGCTGATGACGCGCTGGGACGAGCAGACCCGCAAGCTCAACGAGGTCCTCGTCACTCTCGAGGCCGCACTCGCCGGCACCGAGAAGGACCAGGCAGCAACCGAAGACTCGCACCAGCAGACCATCTCGGGCCTCGGCTCGATGATGGGCGCCTAGGCACCCGGAACACGGATCAAGGAGTAGATGAACATGCAGTCGATGTCAGTCCGTCCCGAGCAGGTCACGGCGCTCGCAGGTCAGATCCGCGGAGGTGCCCAGGGCATCCGCGCCGAGCTCGACCGCCTCGAGGCCGAGGTGGGCAAGTTGCGTTCAGCGTGGGGCGGTGACGCTCAGCAGTCCTACGACCAGGCCCAGGCCAAGTGGAACGCCTCGCTCGGCGAGCTCCAGCAGCTGCTGCAGCAGATCTCCGGCAAGACCGAGGAGATCGCCGCGCAGTACCTGCAGAGCGACAAGTCGTCGGCCGGGCGTTTCTCGCTCTAGGTCGCTGCCGGTGGGCCGGGAGTTCATCCCGGCCCGCCGACCACTTCACACAATCGCTGAAAGGAGCCCCATCATGGTGAGCATCATCCAGGTCATCCCCGACCTCGTGACGAGCGGTCTCAAAGACCTCCTGGAGGGGCTCTCCGCTCTGCCCGAGCCCAGCGAGCTGCAGTCCGAGGGCGTCAGCGTCGGCGTGGCCTCCCCGTTCCGAACCGAGCTGGCCGAGACCGCCGTGGTTCTGAAGGCGGCGACCCGCTCGATCATCGAGGAGTTGCAGTCTGCGGAGGACGCGATCCGCAAGACCGTCGCCCAGCTGGTGCAGAACGACGAGAGCATCGCCGACGATGCCAAGGCGTTCCTCAGCTTCCTCGACGCCGCCGTCGCGACCGAGCTCCCGCCGGTGACCCCCGCCGCGCCAGCTGGTGGCGGAACGCGCAACCGCATCGTATGAGGCGCGGTTCCGCCCGCCTCATCGCCGCACTGGCGGCGACAGCGGCACTCGTCGTCGCTCCGGCGCTGCCGGCGACGGCAGCCGTCGACGGCCCCGGCCTCTGGTACGTGGACGCGTTCCACCTGCCCGACGCCTGGTCTGCGGGCTACACGGGTGAGGGAGTGACCGTTGCCATCATCGACTCCCAGGTCCACCCCGACATCCCGACGCTCGCCAAGGCGGACGTCACCGTGCGCGAGCCCTCCTTCTGCGCCGACGACGACGGAGCCGCGTATCCGGCGACGACCGACTCGCTGACAGCCAAGCACGGGACGAACACCGCGTCCCTCATCGTTGGCGACGGCAGCGGCAGTGATGGCGCAGCGGGTGTCTACGGTGCGGCACCGGGAGCGAAGCTGCTCTACTACACCGGGGTGGTCGCCCCGCCGACCGTCGCAGGACTCCAGTTCGATGGCCAGTGCAGACCCGTGGATGATCCGACGAGCATCACCGCGATCGAGGCCGTCAACGCGGCCATCGACGACGGTGCCGAGATCATCTCCATCTCCCTCGCCCTCGATGCGGACCAGGACTGGATCCCGACCATCGTGCGCGCTGCCCAGGAGGGGGTCGTGATCGTCGCCGGACTGCCCGACAAGCCGGGTGTCCAGTCCGACGGATTCGCGCGGTACAACAGCATCGTGGCTGTCCAGGCGGTCGGATCCGATGGTGCAGCCCTGGCGACGGACGGCGTGCCGAACTCGTTCGAGAAGGTCACCGTGTCCAACGCCGGGCTCGGCATCCTCGCCCAGGGGTCCAGCTGGGACACCCCCACGGCGGAGAAGAACTGGACAGACCAGTCGCTCGCCGACGGAACGTCATTCGCGACGCCGCTCACGGCGGCCTTCCTCGCCGTCGTGAAGCAGAAGTATCCGAAGGCGACCGGCAACCAGCTCATCCAGTCGCTCATCCACAACACCGGATCCGGCAACCCCGACCTGGCCTACGACAACACCTATGGCTACGGGATCGCGTCGCTGACGACGATGCTCGATGTCGACCCGACCACGTATCCCGACGTGAACCCGCTGATCCTCGACGATGCCGAGGCCACTCCCACGGCTGAGCAGTTCGCCTCGGCCACGAGCACCGAGTCGTCGGTCTCGGAGTCGCCGTCGGCGGCTCCGGTGGCGTCGGACGACGCCACCACGGGCGTCGCCACGCCGGTCGTGGTGGGCATCTCCATCGTCGGCGTGATCGTGCTCGCCGGCCTCATCGTCCTCATCGTGGTGCTCGCGCGACGTCGCCCGAAGACCTCACCGCCAGCCGGCGGACAGACCCAGACAGGAGCATGACCATGGGCAAGTACGAAGACCAGCTCGCGTCCCTCGGTGCCGGAACCGACTGGAACATCGAGAAGATCCAGACCCTGTCACTCGCACTCTCGACGCTGCAGCGCACCATGTCGAATCTCGCCGCGTCGCCCGGATGGGAGGGGACCTCCGCCGATGACGCCTCCGAGGTCTTCCTTCAGATGAAGAAGAAGTTCACCGTCGTGCAGGATGCCGTCACCCAGATCGAGACGACGGTCTCGCGGGCGAACTCGGCCCGATCGGAGGCGGCATCCTCGTCGTCCGATCTCCCCTCGGCGCGCGTCGACCCGTTCTGGCGCACCGCCGTGACGGCGGGATCCACCGTCGTGCACCCCGTGCTCGGTCCGCTGGCCTCGGATACCGCCCTCGACGTCATCGAGGGCTTCCTCGGCAACCAGCGCGAGGATGCAGCCAAGAAGAAGGTCGAGAGTCTGGGCGGCACCCTGGAGGAGCACCGTGCGGAGCTCCAGAAGAGTCAGGCGACGCTGCGGAATGCGCCGATGATCAGCCTCCCCGACGTCTCCGTTCCGAAGGACGACGGCCCCACGGGCCCGACCATGCCCGGAGGGGGCTACCCGGGCGGCGGCTACCCCGGTGGCGGCGGCTACCCCGGCGGCGGCTCGACTCCGGGATCGAACCCCGGCGGCCATGTGGGCTCCGTGTTCCACACGCCCGACTTCTCCGGACCCGATTCGACGGGGACCGACCCGAACGGGACCGATCCGATCGGCCCGATCACGGAGGGTCCCGACTGGTCCGACCCGGCGCCGGAGGGCCCCGTGTACGAGACGCCGGACTACGGAATCGACCCGTCCACACCCTCGGTCGATGACGGCGGCCCCGGCTACATTCCCGGTGGCGGCAGCGGTGGACCCGGCGTCGGAACCCCCGGTGGTCTGGGCGGATCGGCCGGCAACGGCTCCGGCGGCCCGTCGCCCCTCGGTTCCGCCGCGATCGGCGGTGGCGCCGGCGCGGCGCTGCTGGCGGGTTCGAAGCTCGCGGGTGGCGGTGCGGCCGGACTCGGCGGGCTGGGCGGTTTCGGCGGTGCAAGCGGTGCAGGCGGCGTCGGCGGAGCGGGTGTCATGGGCGGCCCCGGCGGTGCCGGATCGGCCGCGGGTGCTCGATCCAGCGGCGGCCTGCTCGGTCAGACCGGTGGAGCCGGCGGCGGTGCCAACGGTGCCAACGGTTCCGCTGCAGCCCGTGCCGGTGGAGCATCCGGAGCAGCGGGCGGCCGTCCCGGAATGATGGCGGCCGGCCAGCAGGGCGGCGCCTCGGAGGAGAAGGCCAAGGGCCAGGGCCTCGGCGGCTACATCGCCCCCACCCTCGACGACGACGATGAGAGCGGCCCCCGGTCGAAGGGCGCCGGAGCCGGCGGGCGCGGCTGACGCGAGCCGGGTCGTGCGCTCGACGATGCGCACGACCGGCCCGGCGTGCACGCCACCACTCGCGCGCAGGTGGCAGGATCTAGCGTGGGAGCCTCGCCGGGCTCCCACGTGCTGAACGGCGAAGGACCAGGGGGAGACGCATGAGCACTCCCGCCGTCGAACGCCGTCGGCTCGCGCTGCTCAGCGACAGCGGGCGCTTCGACATCGCCATCCCGGTGGACGACAGACTCGGCGACGCGCTGCGTGCCGGGGGTCTGCCCGTCGGCGACGGCCGCCACATCGTGCTCGACCGCGACGGTGTCGAGATCGCTCCCGAGACCCCGGCGATCGATCTCGTCGACGGCGGGCTCTACAGCGTGGTCGATCTGCGGGCGGATGCCGCGGTGTCGGCACGCGCAGCCCGCGAGGCCGGCATGCGGCGGGTCGACCACGGCAGTCCGTGGTGGATGCTCGCCGTCATCGCCCCGCTCACCCTCGCGGCCGTCGTCGCGCTCTCCGTCGATCCCGGCATGCGCCTGCTCACGAGCATCGTGCTCGGACTGGCCGCCATCACCACGGCCGTGGTGTGGGCGGCGCGTGCCCGAGCCGGCATGGCCGGCGCCGTCGCGCTGCTCGCCCCGCTCGCCCTCGCCTTCGCGGCGGGTGCCCTCGCGCCGCCGCCGGGACTCGAGGACGGTGCCCGTCTGGCCGTCGCCTCCGGTTTCGTCGCTGCCGCCGTCCTGAGCGCCGTGCTCACGGCGACGGCGGCATCCGCAGAGCTGCGTGCGGCAGCCGGCACCGTCGCGATCATGCTCGCCGTCCTGGCCGCGGTGTGGGGTCTCGCCCTGCTGCTGCACTGGGAGGAGCCGGCCGCTGCGGCGATCTCGCTCGGCGCCGTGCCGCTCGCGTTGCGTGCCCTGCCCAGCACCCTCGTGAACCTCCCCGAGGGCTACTTCATCGACTACAAGCACTTCGTCGGCAACCGGTGGACCGTGCGCGGCGCCATCCCCGAGTCGCCCGGGGCCGTCAGGGTGGAGACCGTGCGGGCGGTCGTCGACGGATCGTCGGCCCGTCTCGTCGCCGGGGCCGCGCTGCTCAGCATCATCGCGGCGGTCTTCGCCCCGATCGCGCTGCTGCGGCCGTGGGGGAGCGACCCCTTCGTCGTGACCGGCGGCATCGTGCTCATCGTGTGCGTCGAGATCTCGCTGCTGCTCACTCCGAGGCACACCACGGGACTGCTGCTGCGCTGGATGCCGCGAGCCGCTGCGGCCGTCGTGCTCGTCGTCGCCGCCCAGCTGGCGCTCACCACCCTCGAGCCGCTCGCGCTCAGCCTCATCGCGGCAGGGCTCTTCCTCTCTGCGGTGATCGCCGCGGCCATCGTCGTGCCCGCGTCGCGCGGTGCCTCATCGCTGGCGTGGTCGCGCACCGGCGACGTGATCGAGTGGATCGCCGTCGCCTTCGCCCTGCCCGCCGCGCTGCTCTACGCGGATGTGCTGAGCCTGCTCCGTGGGATGATGGCAGGATGAGCGACCGCGGAGGATTCCCCGGGCGCGCGGGGGTTCCGGCAGTGCCTCCCTCCGGCGTGCCCGCACTGCCCCCTGGCCTGCTCGCGCCCCAGCCCGGGCTCGAGGGTTCGTCGCCGGATGCCGCTCCGCAGCCGACTGCAGGCGGCCCGATCGACGCGCGGACCGACGCCGTCGTACCGGCATCCGCGGCTCTCGCAGGCACTCCCGCTGTCGCGGCTCCCGCTGTGCCGACAGCGGCCGGTCCGCGCCGCATCGGCGGATCTCTCGGCACGGCCTTCGTCGGGCGCCCGGCGACGGTCGGTCGGCGCATCGCCGCCTTCAGCATCGACGTCGCCGTCGTCGCCGGAATCGCGGCCGTGGTCTGGCTGATGACGGGCACTCTCGTACTCGGAGCCGTCGTCGCCATCGAGCTCGCCGTCGGTCTGTGGATCGTCGAGTCGCGCACCGGCATCACCCCAGGCAACGCGGCCCTGCGCCTGCGCACAGCGCGAGAGGACGGCCCGTTCTCGCCCGGCGTCGGTCGCGGCTTCGTCCGCTGGTTCATCACCGGTGCCGGTTTCCTCGCCGCGGGAGTGGGCGCCTGGGTCGTCGTCGCGTCGAGTGCGTGGGACGCCTCCGGACGCGGCCGCTCCTGGGCCGATCGCGCCGCCCGCACTCTCGTCGTCGCCGTTCCGGTGCGCAACCGGGCCGCAGAGCCGGCAGGCTCGCGCGGCATCGTGCTCGCGGCGCCCCTGCTCGTGACCTCGACCCGGCGCGCTCCGGCCACGTTGGTGTCGGACGACGAGAACTCCGCCAGCGCCTCCTTCACGGGCGCGCCCTCCTCTGTTCCCATCGCCGTCGAGTCCGCCTCGGTGCGCGGAGCATCCACCGGCGGTGGAACCGCAGACGAGCGGATGCCGCAGCTCGACGCACCGGCGTCCTCTGCCGAGCCCCAGAGTGCGGGCGGGCGAGCGGCAGCCGCCGGGCCTCCCGCACCCGTCGACCCGGCTGCGGCATCCGTCGCGGAGTCGGCATCGGTCGCCCCGCCGACGGGACGACGCGCAGCCGCCGTGCCCGTCGATCAGGCTCCGGGTGCCGACGGCTCGGCATCGGAGACCGGAGCCCTGCTCCTCATCTTCGACACCGGCCAGCGCGAGCAGCTGCCCATCCCCGTGGCGGTGAACCTCGGGCGCAACCCGTCGGCCACGGACCAGGGCGACAGGCTCATCTCGGTGCGCGACCCCGAGTCGACGGTCTCGAAGACGCACCTGCGCCTCGAGCACTCGCGCGGGCGCACCTGGGTCACAGACAACAACTCCACGAACGGAACCGAGATCAGAAGCGACGACGCCGCCTCAGCGCCCCTCCTCCCCGGCAACCGGGTGCTTCTCGACGAGGGGGACCGCGTGCGCATCGGCAACCGCACCTTCACCGTGAGCATCCTCATGGCGCACGAGAGTGCGGACAAGGCCTGATGAGCGGTCCACGTCTGGCACCACCGCGCGTCCCGTCCGGCACCATCACGGTTCAGCCCCCGCCCGAGATCGCCCCGAGCGACGGCGGCGGCGGGCTGCTCAGCTCCATGCTGCCGATGCTCGGCTCGATCGGCGCCATCGTCATGGTGAGCGTCTCCAACACCGGACCGACGGGTTTCATCACCGGCGGCATGTTCCTGCTCTCCTCCCTCGGCTTCGTGGCCGTGAACGGATGGCGACAGCGGTCGCAGCGAACCGCGGCGACGCTCGCCGCCCGCCGCGAGTACCTCGCCTACCTCACCGAGTTGCGACGCACGGTGCGCGTGGCATCGAAGCAGCAGCGCCGGGCCGGCAACTGGCAGCATCCGGCACCGTCGACCCTGCCGTTCATCGCCGAGGAACGCACCCGCGTCTGGGAGCGCTCGCCCGGCGACGCCGACTTCCTCGCCGTGCGCGTCGGCACCAGCGACCAGCCGCTGTGCATCACGCTCGAGGCGCCTGAACTTCCCCCGCTCGCGCAGCTCGATCCCGTGGCGGCATCCGCGGCCCATCGCTTCATGCTCACCCACGAGGTGCAGAAGGACCTGCCGCTCGGCGTGACCCTGCGCGACTTCGCCCGCATCGAGATCACCGGCGATGAGAACGAGTCGCGCGGACTCGCCCGCGCCATGCTGCTGCACGCCGCGACCATGCACGACCCGGACAACCTGCAGATCGTCATCGCTGCCGAGGATGCAGCTCTCGGCCAGTGGGAGTGGGCCAAGTGGCTGCCGCACACCCACTCGCGTCAGTCGACCGACTCCCTCGGCGCCGCGCGCATGATCGGCTCGAACGTCGCCGACCTCGCGGCACTGATGCCCGCCGACGTGCGTGAGCGCCCCCGCTTCGCACGGGACGGCTCCACGCCCCTCACTCCCCACGTCGTCATCGTCACCGACGGTGCGCGCATCCCGCTCAGCGACGTGCTGCTCGCGGGCGACGGCACCTCGGGCGTCACCGTCATCGACCTGCCGGCACGCTGGGGCGACCTCGAGAACCAGAACGCCCTGCGCATAGCCTTCGATGCGGAGCGACCGGGTCGGGCCGAGCTGCTCACCCTGCAGATCCCGGCGCGCTCGTTCCACCCCGACACCATCAGCATCGTGGAGGCCGAGGCCACGGCCCGTCGCCTGCTGCCGATGTTCTCCATGACGAGCACGGCCGTCGCCACGCGCTCCACCGCCAAGCAGGCCGATCTCGTCGACCTGCTCGGGTTGCCCGACGTGCGCGACATCGACTTCGACGTGTCGTGGCGGCCCCGCCTCGAGCGCGACCGCCTGCGGGTGCCCATCGGCCAGGACACCAACGGTGCCCCGATCGTGCTCGACATCAAGGAATCGGCCCAGCAGGGCATGGGCCCGCACGGTGTGATGATCGGTGCGACGGGATCCGGAAAGTCCGAGGTGCTGCGCACCCTGGTGCTGGCTCTCGCACTCACGCACTCGCCCGAGCAGCTCAACTTCGTGCTCGTCGACTTCAAGGGTGGAGCCACCTTCGCCGGCATGGCGGGCATGCCGCACGTCTCGGCCATCATCACGAACCTCGGCGACGAGATCTCGCTGGTCGACCGCTTCCAGGACGCCCTGCAGGGCGAGATCGTGCGCCGCCAAGAGCTGCTGCGCTCCTCGGGGAACTTCGCCAACGTCTCCGACTACGAGAAGGCCCGTCGGGGCGGACGCAGCGAGCTTCCCCCGCTGCCGTCGCTGCTCATCGTCGCCGACGAGTTCTCCGAGCTGCTGGCCGCCAAGCCCGAGTTCGTCGAGAGCTTCGTGAACATCGGCCGTGTCGGCCGCTCGCTCCAGGTGCACCTGCTGCTCGCCTCGCAACGCCTCGAGGAGGGCAAGCTCCGCGGCCTCGACACCTACCTCTCGTACCGCATCGGTCTGCGCACCTTCTCGGCAGCCGAGTCGCGCACGATCCTCGGGGTGCCCGACGCCTACACCCTGCCCCAGCAGCCCGGCGTCGGCTTCCTCAAGAGCGACACCGAGACGATGACGCAGTTCCGCGCGGCCTACGTGTCTGCGCCGCCTCCCCGTCGTCGTCGCTCGGTCGACACCGGCCGTTCGGACTCCGGGGCGGCATCCGTCGAACTGTTCACTGCGGCCGCCGTGCACACGGCAGCCCCCGTCGAACCCGAACTCGACGCCCCCGTCGCCATCGAACCCGAGGAGTCCCGCAGCACCTTCGAGATCGCCGTGGCACGGATGTCGGGACGCGGCCCTGTCGCCCACCGCGTGTGGCTGCCGCCGCTCGAGGTTCCGGCGACGCTCGACCAGCTCTTCGGCGATCTCGCCGTCGACCCGACGCTCGGCCTCGTGTCGGCCCGCTGGCGCGGGGCCGGATCACTCACCGTGCCGCTCGGCATCGTCGACGTGCCGCTCGAGCAGCGCCGCGAGAACCTCGTGGTCTCCCTCGGCGGCGCCGCCGGTCACACGGTCGTCGTCGGTGCGCCGCTCAGCGGCAAGAGCACGCTCGCGCGCACCACGATGATCGCCCTCGCCCTCACCAACACTCCGCTCGAGGTGCAGTTCTTCGTGCTCGACTTCGGCGGCGGCGCCTTCTCGGGCCTGCAGGGCTTCCCGCACCTGAGCGGACTCGCCACCAGGTCGGAACCCGACGTCGTGCGCCGCACCGTGGCCGAGGTCACCGGCATCCTCAACGCCCGCGAGGTGTTCTTCCGGCAGAACGGCATCGACTCCATCGACACCTACCGGCAGCGGCGTGCCGCCGGCCAGGTCGACGACGGCTACGGCGACGTGTTCCTGGTCATCGACGGCTGGGGGACCCTCCGGTCCGAGTTCGAGTCGCTCGAGGCGAGCATCCAGACCATCGCCGCCCGCGGCCTCACCTACGGCGTGCACATCGTGATCACGGCGGCCCGCTGGCTCGAGCTCCGGGCCAACATCAAGGACCTCATCGGTACCCGCATCGAACTGCGCCTCGGCGACCCGAGCGACTCCGAGACCGACCGCAAGGCCGCGGCCAACGTCACCGCCATCCCGGGCCGCGGCCTGAACCCCGCCGCCCTGCAGATGCTCACTGCCCTGCCGCGCATCGACGGGGTCGCGGCATCCGCGAGCCTGGCCGATGGCATCGACCACCTCATCGAGCACGTGCGCGCGGCCTGGACCGGCCCCGCCGGACCGAAGCTGCGCCTGCTGCCCGACAGCATCACGCTCGACGAGCTGCGCACGCTCGTGCCTGCCGCATCGACAGCATCGCGCGAGATCGCGCTCGGCATCGACGAGGCCGACCTCGCGCCGTTCCTCATCGATCCGGCGGAGGAGCCGCACCTGTTCCTCTACGGCGACGCCGGCTCGGGCAAGTCGTCGATGCTGCGCTCCTACGCCAACGAGATCATGCGGCACTACGGCCCGAGCGAGGCCAAGATCTTCGTCGTCGACTACCGGCGCGCTCTGCTGGGCGACATCCCCGAGGAGTACCTCGGCGCCTACCTGAGCTCGCACGAGATGGCGTCCGGCGGCCTCGGCGAGCTGGCCGCGTTCTTCCAGAGCCGCATCCCGGGCCCCGACGTCTCACCGGAGCAGCTGCGGGCCAGGTCGTGGTGGACCGGCGCCGAGGGCTTCATCCTCGTCGACGACTACGACCTCGTCGCCACCTCGCAGGGCAACCCGCTGGCCGTGCTCGCGCCACTGCTCGCGCAGGCCGGCGACCTCGGCCTGCACGTGATCCTCACGCGTCGGGCCGGCGGCGCCAGCCGGGCGGCGTACGACCCGATCATCCAGCGCCTCACCGACCTCGGCACCACCGGCATCCTGCTGAGTGGAAGTCCCGAGGAGGGCCAGCTCATCGGCAAGGTCAAGGCCGTGCCCGCCGTTCCGGGTCGTGCGCAGATCGTCAGCCGCAGCCGCGGCGTCGTGGCCGCGCAGCTCGCCTGGGTGCCCCCGCGCTACAGCTGAGGCCGCGCGGGTGCCACGGCATCCGCGGGTCCCGCGTCAGAACGACCAGACGCGCGCGTGAGCCTCGTCCATGGCGCGGAAGCGCTTCGTGCCGGAGTGGGCGACGGCCGACACGTCGCGGGCGGCCTTCTCCATGATGCGGATCGACCGATCCCAGTCGCGGTGAGCCCGGTCGTAGGCGTCAGAGGCCTCACCGGACCACTCGGTGCGGAGCACGGCCGCTCGGCGATCGAGGTCGTCGAGCAGGCGCTGCATCTCGTCGATGGCCGCCTCGATGCGGGTGACGGATGCCTCGATGACGGTGTCTTCCACTCGGATCTCGCGGCTCATGATCGTTCCTTCGATGTCGGTTGCGGGTCGTGCTGCGTGCTGGGGCGCTACTTCTTCTCGGTGCAGTCCAGGTCGCCCGTGAGGGTGGCCGCACTGTCGAGCGCGACGGTGGGGAGCCCCGAGTCGTCCAGCGGGCCGACGCCCCCGACGACGCCGTCGAAGGAGACTCCGTCCTCGGTGGCGGTGAACGGCTTGCCGGAGGTGAACCAGAGGTCGTCGGTCACCTGCAGCGTCACGATCACGCTCTCGTACGAGCCGCCGTCGGCGTTGGCGACGAAGGGGAGCGGGTCGTCGCCGTTCCGCTCGGCCGTCGTCGAGTAGAAGACGCGCTCCCCGAGGGTCTGGCAGGCGAGCCCGGGGATCGCGACGTCGGCGCTCTTCGCCTCGCCGTCGATCGTGTAGTCGACCGTCACAGACTGGGGCTGCGACGCCGCGCCCGAGCATCCGGTGAGTCCGAGGAGGAGGACGCCCGCGGCTCCGGCGGTGAGAATCCGATCAGCGCGCACCGGCCGAGCCTCCCGTCGATCCGTCAGGGCGTCCGGTGCCCGGCGGACGCCCGGCGCGGATGTCGGCGCGGAAGGCCTCGCGCTCGGCGGGGTCCATCGCGGCGAGGTACTCCTGGAGCGACTGGCCGGCCTTCTCCAGCAGCGGCTGGAACTGCGGCAGGTCCATCATGTCGCGGGCACTGCGGCGGCCGTCGAGCACGTCCTGGGCGAACCGCTGGATCGCCGGGTCGACGGGAGCGAAGCGCAGGCGCTCCATCGAGTCGCGCAGCATCCGTCCGGTCGGGCTTCCCGGGTCGATCGTGGGGAGCATCCGTGGTCCGTCGGAGGGGTCCGAGCCGTTGGGCGCCGTCGTGGGGTCGAGAGGAGGTTCGTTCATCACACCGTGGGGTTGTCGTAGGGAAGGGGTTTGGGGAGCTCGACGCCACCGGCGAGGAACTGGGCGAAGACGGCCACGCCGGCGCCGAGGGCGTCGAAGAACAGCAGGGCGCTCTGCACGACGTCGTAGGCCTCGTGGGCGAGCCACGCCATGTAGGCGAGGGTACCGGTGCCTGCGAGGTAGCCGATGACGGTGCCGACGACGGTCTCGACCAGCACGGTGCCCGCGATGTAGAAGAAGGCGGCGGCGATGGCCGCGTCGAGGATCTGGGCGAACAGGTCCGCCACGAGGGCCGCCGTGTCGTGCATGCCTCGGGCGACGACCTCGAACTCGGGGGCCAGCGTGCCGATCTCGTCTCCGGCTTCGCGCACCAGGCGGGCCATCTCGGTGAAGAATGCGTTCGCCGCGTCCGCGCCCTGGCCGGTCCAGGTGTTCGCTCCCACCGACATGGCGTAGCCGATGTTCTCGGACTGGGAGACGTGGTAGCCCTTCAGGCTCTCCAAGGCGTGGGTGACGCGGAACAGCGAGTTCCAGTCCCCGGAGAACTTCTTCGAGATCTCGTCGAGGTAGTTCCAGTCGAAGATCCAGTCCAGGATCTGCGCGACCACGGTCGACGGGCTCAGCCAGTCCGTCGTCAGGATGACGCTCACCAGGTCCGAGGGCGGCTCGCCCGCAGGCGTCACCAGCGCGTCGCCGGGCGGAGACGGCTTGACGTAGACCGCCCTGCTCGTCGGAACCGACATCGGCGTGCCTCGTTCGACGGGCTCGGGGTAGGCGGCGTCGAGGTCGCGCTCGATGGCGTCGTCGAGCTCGATCGACCGGGTCGCCGTCGCATCGAGCTCATCGGCCGAGAGGTCGAGCGAGTTCGCGAGGTCGGTGAGGTAGGGCCGGATGGCGTCCTTGGTCTGGTTCGCCGCATCGAGGGCCTTCGCGAACAGGAAGGCCGTGTCGACGATCGTGAGGCTGAGGTTCGTCGCGACGTAGCTCGTCGCGGGCGGAACGGCGTCGGACAGGGTGCGCAGGGTCTTCGCGTGGGTGTTCAGCGCAGACGGGTCGATTGCGAAGGCCACAGACATCCTCTCGGTTCCGGTCGGAGGACGCGCGAATGTTCGCTTCCCCCGAGAATCAACCTACCTGTCCGCTTCGCGTTCCGCGGCGTCCGCCGCCCGCCAGCCCACGATCGCGATGAACACCCCGGTCACCCAGGCGAGCAGGGCGAGCACGGCCGTGAGCCCGATCGCGAACCAGGCCGGAGCGGCGCCGCCGGTGCGGTTCGCCCCACCGCTGCCGACGACGGTCGAGAGGTCGCCGCCGGCGCGCGCGGCGATCATGACCGCGGCCACGGCGCACAGCACTCCCACGATCACGAACACGCCGCCGACCACGATCGAGCGCACCTTCGACGGCGCCCTCCGCTCGCCGGTCACAGGGTCGGTTCCTCGGCCACGCGGATGACGACCTTGCCCCGCACATGCCCGCCCTCGACCGCACGCTGGGCGTCGGCGCCGTCCTCCAGGGCGAACTCGCCGTCGATGTGCACCCTCACGGCGCCCGATTCCAGCAGCGCCGCGATCTCGGCGAGCACGCGCCCGTCGGCGGGCACGTTGTAGCCGGTGGCACGGATGCCGCGAGCCGCGGCATCCGTCTGCATCGTCGGCCAGCTTCCCGTCGGCGCGTTCACCAGTCGCCCGCCCTCGCGCAGGACCTCGAGCGAGCGCGTGCCGGTGTCGTCGTGCACGTTGCCGATGAGGTCGATGACGACGTCGATCTCGCTCACGACGTCCTCGAAGCGTTCAGTGGCGTAGTCGATCGTCTCCTGGGCACCGAGCTCGCGCAGGAAGCCCGCGTTGGAGGCTGACGCCGTGGCGATGACGTGGGCTCCGGCCAAGGCGGCGAACTGCACGGCGAAGTGGCCGACGCCCCCGGCACCGGCGTGCACCAGCACCCTGTCGCCGGCGCCGATCCCGGCCAGCTGCACCATGCCCCACGCGGTCTGCGCGGCGACGGGAACCGCGGCGGCCTCGACGTGGCTGAGGGCCGCGGGCTTGACGGCGAGGGCGGTGGAGGCGACGGTGACGAACTCGGCGAAGCTGCCGCCGACGCGGGGCACGCGCCCCATGCCGAAGACGGGGGTGTCGACGGGGAACGGATGCTGCGCATAGGGCACCGCGGCGACGACGCCGGAGAAGTCCGAGCCGCCGATGAACGGGTAGGAACTGATGGCGGCGGATGAGCCGCGCCCCGAGCGGGTCTTCACGTCGATCGGGTTCACGCTCGCCGCGACGACGCGCACGAGCACTTCGTCGGCGATGCGCAACGGCACGGCGACGTCGGCGAGGCGCAGCTCATCGGCGGCTCCCAGGCGGTCGACGACGAGGGCGCGCATGGTCTCGGGGAGAGGTTCCGGCATGGATTCATTCTGCCCCCTCCGCCTCCTCCGCCCGCCGAGGCCCGGGCGAATCCCGCGGCCGAAGCGCGCCCAAGCGGCCTCCTACGCTGCCAGCCACGTCCCGAAGGCTGCCCGCAGAGCCGTGAGCTGTGCCGCCTGGCCGTCATCGCGCGCGGGCAGCCGGGTGAGGGGCGAGCCGAGGGCGCCGGCCCACTGCTCGGCGACGGGGAACGGATGCACGGGGTCGCGGGGCGCTCCGATGACGGCCGTGGGCATCCGTGCCCCCAGCGACGTCAGCTCGGCCTCGGACTCGAAGGCGCGATTGCGCGGCACCTCGACGAGCCGCACGGCCCGCTCGACGGCCAGGGGATAACGGAACTGGGCGAGCAGGCCGGCGCCGCCGAGCGGTGACGCGTCGACGGCGCTGCGGTAGGCCGGGGTCTCGCGGAACAGGACCTGCCCCTCGACCGGTCCCACATCGTGCAGCAGCTGACCGATCACGGGGAAGGCGCGCAGGTTCTCGGGCATCGACCTGTCGGTGAACGACGGTCGCACGAACAGCGCCCGGTCGATGGGGATGCGGCCGGCCAGCGCCATGCGCAGCGCGAGAGCCGCCCCCATCGACACCCCGACGACGGTGAGCCCGGCAGTCCGAGTCGAGTTGTCAGTCGTGGTCGTCCCACCGGCATCCGACCCAGCCGGAACTGACGACTCGACGCCGAGCGACGCCTCGATCTCCCGGGCAATCCCGTCGAGGGTGAACTCGGACGGGGCGCCGACGAGGGGCGAGGCGCCGTGGGCGCGCGCATCGGGAGCGATCACCCGCTCACCCGGAGCGAGCTTCGCCAGCACGGGCCCGAAGACGTCGAGCATGTACTGCCGGTCGGAGCCCAGCCCGTGCAGCAGCAGGACCGTCATCGCGTGCGTCGGTGCAGCTCGTCGATCAGGGCGTTGGCGAGGTTCACGAGGATGGCGATCTGGTCTTCGTCGCGCTCGACCCAGCGGCAGAGCGGCTCGTTCGAGACGGGAACGAAGTCCTCGTGCTGCTCCCAGACGACGAGGGTGCGGTCGGCGCCGAGCACGTACTGCTGCCACCAGACCTGGCGCAGGTACGAGCGCGGAATGTTGCGCCACGGCTTCGAGGTCGTCTTGATCTCGCAGAGTTCGAGGCTGCCGGATGAGCGCACGACGTAGCCGTCGGGGGTGGCGAGGTGGCGGGACTCGTGTTCGGCGTGGAAGAGCGCGCTGCTCGAGAGGATCCCGTGCTGGCCCAGCACCCACTCGGCGATGACGGGCTCGCGTGCTCGGCCGTGATCGGTGAAGGGGTTGCCGCCGAAGGTGGTGCCGTGCAGCTTCTCGTCGGCTGCGGCCTGGATGGAGCGCGGCGTGGCGAGCCTGGCCACATCCGTCGCCGTGATTCCGCGGGAACGCGCCCGCAGCCACGCGACGCGGTCGCTCGAATCGGCCACGATGCGACGCATCGCCGGGTGGACGGATGCCGGAGCCGGAGCCGCCGCGACCGTGGGCTGTGCCTCGGCGAAGAGGTCGAGCAGCGTATCGGTCACCGCACCATTGTCCCTCGCGCCTCGGACGCCGCGCGACACGACGCTCCGCCCTCCCGCTGGTCGAGTAGCGACCGAGCGCAGCGAGGACGCGTATCGAGACCACGTCTCGCGCCAGCGGACACGTGAGTGGACGCCGTCGAGACGAGTGATCTCGATACGTGTCCGACTTCGTCGGGCACTACTCGATCAGCGGAGGGGGTCGTCGTCGGGCCGAACTCGACACGCGCCCTACTTCGTCGCCAGCGCGTCGATGCCCTCGGGCGAGAGCGCGTGGTGGATGGCCAGCATGCTGGCGCCGAGCACCGCCGCGTTCTCGGCCGCCGACGACTGCACGATCGCGAGGTGCTCGGTGGCCAAGGGCATCGAGCGCGTGTAGACGATCTCGCGCACCCCCGCGATGAGGTGCTCGCCTGCTCGTGCCATCGATCCGCCGATGGCGATGACCGAGGGGTTGATGAGGCTCACAGCCGTGGTCAGCACCTCGCCGACGTCGCGTCCGGCCTGGCGTACGGCCTGGATCGCCTCGATGTTCCCGCGCTTGACCAGGTCGACCACGTCGTTGCCCGTCGCCACGTCGATGCCGGCCTTGCGCAGGTCCCGCGCGATGGCCGGGCCCGAGGCGAGTGCCTCGAGGCAGCCGCGGTTGCCGCAGTGGCACGGGATGCCGACGCCGCGCGCGACCTGCACGTGGCCGATGTCACCGGCGATGCCCTGCGCTCCGCGCTGCAGGCGCCCGCTCGAGATGACGCCGGAGCCGATGCCGGTCGCGATCTTCACGAACATGAGGTGCTCGGCGTTGGGCCAGGCGAAGGCGCGCTCGCCGAGGGCCATGATGTTGACGTCGTTGTCGACCAGCACGGGCACCTGCAGGTGCTGCTGCACCCAGCCGGGAACGTCGAAGCGGTCCCAGCCGGGCATGATCGGCGGGTTCACCGGGCGTCCCGTGGAGTGCTCGACGGGCCCGGGCACGCCGATGCCGATGGCCACGAGTTCGTCGTGATCACGGTCGATGCGGGCGAGCAGGGTGGTGGCTGCCTCGACCATCCAGCCGAGCACGGCCTCGGGTCCGCTGGCGATGTCGATGGCCTCGCGCAGCTCGCCGAGCACGGTTCCCGAGAGGTCTGTCACGGCGAGCGTGGCGTGCGAGGCGCCGAGGTCGGCGGCGAGCACGACACGGGCCGAGGGGTTGAGGGCGAAGCGCGACGGCGGGCGTCCGCCCGTGGAGAGGGCATCGCCGACGGGGGAGACGAGGCCGAGCGCCATGAGCGAGTCGACTCGGGTGGCGATGGTCGATCTGGCGAGTCCGGTGACGGTCGCGAGCTCGGCTCGAGTGCGGGGGCGGCCGTCGCGCAGCAGCTGGAACAGCTCGCTGGCACCCGATGTTCCGAGTGCCGATCCCCGGCTGATGTCGACCATTCGCATAGTAAAGCACAGGGTCTTCGTCGATTCGTATTGCAACGACTTGATCTCGAACGTGCAACTTCTGTCGAATGACTAGCAAAAGTCGATTGATGTGTGCCACACTCGCCCCATGACAACGGACGTCATCGCACCCGCCACCGCGATCCGCGTCGGCTTCGTCGGTTCCGGGTTCATGGCCTCGGTCCACAGCCGCGCAGCTCGCGCCGCTCGTGCTGAGCTCGGGGGTGCCGCATCCTCGAGTGAGGCATCCGCCGCCGACGCCGCCCTGCGCCTCGGACTCGACCGTTCCTACATCTCCGTCGACGAGCTCCTCGCCGATGACGGCATCGATATCGTGCACATCTGCACTCCCAACACGACTCACGCGGCCCTCGCTCTCGCGGCCCTCGACGCGGGCAAGCACGTCATCTGCGAGAAGCCCCTGGCGACCACGGTGACGGATGCCGTCACCCTCACCGAGCGCGCCGCCGAACGCGGGCTCACGGCGACGGTGCCCTTCGTCTACCGCTACCACCCGATGGTGCGCGAGGCCCGCGCCCGCGTCGCCGCCGGCGAGGTCGGCCGCCTGCTCACCATCCAGGGCGGCTACCTGCAGGACTGGCTCCTCGAGCCGCAGTCCGACGACTGGCGCGTCGGCGTCGGCCTCGGCGGCCCGTCGCGCGCCTTCGCCGACATCGGAAGCCACCTCGTCGACCTGCTCGAGTTCGTGACGGGCGATCGCATCGCCAGGCTCTCGGCCACGACGCGCACTGTGCACGCCCACCGCGGAGCCCACACCGACGTCGCCACGGAGGACCTCGTCGCGCTGGTCGTCGAACTCCGCGGCGGAGCCGTCGGCACGCTGCTCATCTCGCAGGTCGCCCCAGGACGAAAGAACAGCCTCGTGCTCGAGATCGCCGGAACCACCGAGAGCATCCGCTTCGACCAGGAGCGGCCCGAGGAGCTCTGGCTCGGTCACCGCACGGGTTCGCAGCGCATCCTGCGCGACACCGATGTGCTCGCCCCTTCGGCGGCGCGGCTCTCGCTCGTGCCTGCCGGGCACCCGATGGGCTACCAGGACGCGTTCAACGCCTTCGTCGCCGACAGCTACGCGGCCATCGACGGGGCCGACCCCGACGGACTGCCCCGCTTCGCCGACGGCCTGCGGGCGGTGCGGGTGACGGATGCCGTGCTCGCGTCGGCGGCATCCGGTCACTGGGTGGAGGTGGCCGAATGAACGCGCAGGAACCGGTCCTGGTCGCAACCGGCCTCGAGAAGAGCTTCTTCGGGGTCACCGTGCTGCGCGGCGTCGGACTCACCCTCTACCCGGGCCAGGTGCACGGACTCGTCGGTGAGAACGGCGCCGGCAAGTCCACCTTCATGAAGATCCTCGCCGGCGTCTACCAGCGCGACGCGGGCACGGTCACCTTCGGCGACGAGTCCGTGGAGTTCGGGCATCCCGTGCAGGCCATGAAGGCCGGCCTCGCCACGGTGTTCCAGGAGTTCAACCTGCTGCCGGACCGCAGCGTGGCGCAGAACGTGTTCCTCGGCCGCGAGCCGCGCCGGGCCGGGTTCGTCGACCAGCGCGGCATGGTCGCCGCGACCAGGTCGCTGCTCTCCGAGCTCGGCATCGACTTCATCGACCCGACCTCGCGCGTCGGCACGCTCACCGTGGCCGAGCAGCAGATCGTCGAGATCGCCAAGGCGCTCTCCTACGACGCCCGCGTCATCTCGATGGACGAGCCCACCGCAGCCCTCTCCGACAACGAGGTGGCGCTGCTGTACGCGATCATCCGTCGGCTGCAGGCGCGTGGCGTGGCCATCCTCTACGTCTCGCACAGGCTGAAGGAGATCTTCGACCTCTGCGACACCATCACGGTGCTGAAGGACGGCGCCCTCGTCAGCAGTGGCCCCGCCTCGGAGCTCGACACCAACGAACTGGTGCGGCGCATGGTCGGCCGCTCCATCGAGACCTTCTTCCCCGCGGCGCTCGATGACACGACGGTCGGCGACGTGCGTCTGGCGGTGACGGATGCCGGCAACGGCTTCGTCGACGGCATCGACATCGAGCTGCGGGCCGGCGAGATCGTGGGGGTCTCCGGTCTGCAGGGGAGCGGGCGCACCGAGCTCGTCGAGGGCATCTTCGGGGTGACGCCGTTCACCCGCGGATCGATGGCCCTCGACGGCGAGACCGTGCGCATCACCCGCGCCCGCACGGCCGTGCGCCGGGGCATCGCGCTGATCACCGAGGACCGCAAGGCGCAGGGTCTGGCCGTGAACCAGTCGGTGCTCGACAATGCCCTGCTGGTCATCCGCGGGGTGTTCGCGCGGCGCACCTCCGAGGTGCGGCGGTCGATCCCCGGCGTGATGACCTCGCTCGAGGTGAGCTCGCACGGCCTCGACCAGGAGGTGCAGTTCCTGTCGGGAGGCAACCAGCAGAAGGTCGTCCTGGCCAAGTGGCTCGCCACGAAGCCCCGCGTCGTGCTGCTCGACGAGCCCACCCGCGGCATCGACGTCGGCGCCAAGATCGCCGTCTACGCGCTCATGCGCACTCTCGCCCAGGAGGGGGTCGCCATCCTCATGATCTCGTCCGAACTGCCGGAGGTCATCGGCATGTCCGACCGCATCCTCGTCATGCACGACGGCCGCATCGCCGCTGAGCTGCCGTCGGGCTCGACCGAGGAGGCCGTGCTCTCGGCAGCGACGGGGCACGCGCCGACCAGCGCCGGCACCGACCTGGGAGGTGTCGCATGAGTGAGGCATCCGTTCGCCCGCTCCGTCGTCGTCGTCGCATCGACTCCACGGCGCTCGTCTACCTGGCCCTGCTGGGCGTGATCATCGTGAGCGCCATCCTCGTCGCCACGGTCGGACGCAGCTTCTTCAGTGCGGGCAACATCCGCGACATCCTCACGGGCATGAGCGTGCTCGGCTTCGTGGCCATCGGGCAGACCCTCGTGATCCTCTGCGGATCGCTCGACCTCTCCGTTCCCTACGTCGTCAGCCTGTCGAGCCTCATCGCCGCCGACACGATGAACGGCAGCGCGGCGAACATCGCCCCGGCCGTTCTGGCGGCGCTCGCCGTGGCGGCCGTGATCGGACTCGTGAACGGCCTGATCGTCACGAAGCTGCACGTGAACGGCTTCATCGCCACCCTCGGCATGGGCCTCATCATCAAGGGCTACCTCGACACGAACTACAAGGGCACCAGCGGCGACGTTCCGTGGGAGTTCCAGCTCATCGGGGCGACAGGCGTCGGACCCATCCCGGTGTCGACGATCCTCATGATCGTCGTCGCCCTGCTCGCGGCGCTGTTCCTCAGCCGCACCCGCACGGGAAACCACATGTTCGCCGTCGGTGGCAACGAGCAGGTGGCCAGGCTCTCCGGCATCCGCACGGCCCAGCCGATCATCGTCGCGCACGTGCTCTGCTCTGTCACGGCGGCCTTCGCCGGTCTTCTGCTCGCCAGCCGACTCGGTGTCGGCAGCCCGACCGTGGGCATCCAGGGCGGCTACGACCTGCTCTCGATCGCGGCGGTCGTGCTCGGCGGCACCATCCTCGCGGGTGGTCGGGGTTCGGTCTGGGGCACCATCGGCGGCGTCGCCATCTTCGCCGTGCTCGACAACGTGATGAGCGTGCTGCAGGTCAACCCGTTCATGAAGGACGTCGTGCGCGGCGTGGTCATCGTGGCCGCCGTCGCCGTCTACACGGCACGTCAGGTGGAGCGTCGTCGGGCCAGGTTCGGAGCGGACGGCGGGGCGGACACCGATCCGGATGTCGATCCGTCGCCGTCCGACAGAGTCTCGGATTCTGTGAAGGGAGGGTCGGTATGAAGATCGTCAGCGCACTCGTGAGCCCGCGCGGAGCGGTGTTCCTGCTCCTCGCCGTGCTGCTCATCGCCATCACGGTGCTCAACCCGAGCTTCGCCGAACCCGGCCAGCTGATGCGCTTCATCCAGCGCGTCGCTCCCGTGGCCATCGTGGCGATCGGGCAGTACTTCGTGATCGTGGGCGGGGAGTTCGACCTGTCGATGGGCTCCGTCGTGACAGCGCAGGTGGTCATCGCCGGCAACCTGGTCGGACAGGACGAGAGCCGCACCATTCCGGTGCTGTTCCTGATGCTGGCGTTCGGCGTGCTGGTGGGACTCGTCAACGGCCTCATCGTGTCGTTCCTGCGCGTGCCGTCGTTCATCGCGACCCTCGGCATGATGCTGGCCCTGCTCGGCGGGGTGCTGTACTGGACCGGCGGTGCTGCCACGGGCAACCCCGACGACAGCTTCCGGCAGATCGGTCGGGGCGGCATCCAGGACGTGCCGGTGCTCGACCTCATCCCGTGGTCCGTCCTCATCCTCATCGTGGTGCTCGCCGCGGCCATCTGGTTCAGCAAGCGTCCGTTCGGCCGCACCATCATCGCCCTCGGCGACAACCCGACCGCAGCAGGCTTCGCCGGTGTGCGCACCTGGTGGGTGAAGACCAGCACGTTCATCCTGTCGTCGCTGTCGGCGACTCTCGCCGGCATCCTGTTGGTCGGGTACGCCGGCGTGCACCCCTCCGTCGGCCGGGGCTACGAGTTCACGGCCATCACGGCCGTGGTCCTCGGAGGCGTCGTCCTCGGCGGTGGACGCGGCTGGGTCGTCGCTGCAGCGGCCGGGGCGTTCGCCCTCGAGGCGCTGTTCACCCTGCTCAACTTCGCCGGGGTGCCGTCCACGCTGCGCGACGCCATCCAGGGCGTCATCATCATCGCCGCCGTGGCCTACTCCGCCGTCTCGTTCCGCGCTCGCCGTCGCGGACGAACCGATGTCGCCGGTCCGCCGGTCGACGCCGATGACGGACCTGTCGACGGCGCCCCTGAGACTTCACCCGCACGGGAGAAGGAGTCGCCCCCACAGTCGGGCGCGACTCGACCTGCAATCCACTCCCTCGAGGCAGAGGGCTGATCCAACACAACCAAGGAGGTTTGTGATGCGACGAATGCATGTGGCATCCGCCATGGTCGGAGCGCTTGCGCTGCTGACACTGGCCGGCTGCACGACCGATCCCAGCGTGACCGCTCCGTCGGACGACGCCGCGGCCACGGAGGAGGCCGAGGTCGAGTGGTTCGACCAGGCGCTGTTCGACAAGCAGGACGAGGAACGGGGGGTCGTTCCCGAGGGGCCGGACGGACAGCCCTACCTGCAGTACATCAACGCCGAGATGGTCGACACCTCGGAGTTCGCGAGCGAGGGGGCGAAGAAGGGGTGCTTCGCGAACGCCTCGATCTCGAACCCGTGGCGCCAGACCGGCTGGATCACCATGAACGAGCAGCTCAAGGTGCTGCAGGAGTCGGGTGCGATCAGCGAGCTGGAGACGCGTGACGCGCAGGACAGCGACGACACGCAGATCGCCGACATCGACTACTTCATCAACGAGGGCAACTGCGACTTCTTCGTCATCTCGCCGAACAGCACGGCGGCCATGACTCCGGCGGTCGAGCGAGCCTGCGACACCGGGAAGCCCGTCATCGTGTTCGACCGCGGTGTTCAGACGGACTGCCCCGTCACGTTCATCCACCCGATCGGCGGCTTCGCCTGGGGCATCGACTCGGCGAACTTCCTGATCGACAACCTCGAAGAGGGTGACAAGGTCGTCGCGCTTCGCATCCTCCCGGGTGTCGACGTGCTCGAGCAGCGCTGGGCCGCGGCCGAGAAGCTGTTCGGTGAGGCCAACATCGACGCCGTCGACTACTTCACCGGTGCCGACCCCGTCGAGATCAAGAAGATCATCTCGGACGAGCTCGCCAAGGGTGACGTCAAGGGCATCTGGATGGATGCCGGTGACGGCGCCGTCGCAGCGATCGAGGCGTTCGAGGACGCCGGAGTCGACTACCCGGTCATGACCGGAGAGGACGAGCTGAGCTTCCTGCGCAAGTGGAAGGACACCGGCCTCACCGGACTCGGAACCGTGTACTCGAACTTCCAGTGGCGCACGCCGCTGCTCGCCGCGCAGAAGATCTTCGCCGGCGAGGAGGTTCCGAAGGAGTGGGTGCTCCCGCAGAGCCCCGTGACGAGTGACGACCTCGACCAGTACCTCGCTGCGAACGAGGGCATGCCCGACGGTCACTACGCCAAGTTCGGCGGAGAGGACCTGCCCGGCTACCCGACGGTCTGGCAGGAGCGCCAGATCCCGTAACCGGTACGCTGCCGACTGGCGGGGCTCACTCGAGCCTCGCCAGTCGCCATGCAGGGCCGCAGTGTGCGAGAGGAGACACGGATGCGCCGCACCATCGGCGTCAACACCTGGGTGTGGACCAGCCCGCTCGACGACGCCTCGCTCGCGACGCTCGCCGCCAAGGCGGCACGCCTGGGGTTCGGCGCCATCGAGCTCCCGGTCGAGTCCGTGGGGGACTGGTCGCCCGAGCTCGCCCGGGAGGTCCTGGCCGAACATCGGCTGCTGCCGATCGTGGTGGGCGCCATGGGCCCGGGTCGCAACCTCGTCGCCGCTCCGGCCTCCGAGGTCGTGGCCACCCAGAACTACCTCGTGCACTGCATCGGGGTCGCCGAGGCGGTCGGCGCCCGTGTCGTCGCCGGCCCGTTCTACGCTGCCACCGGCCGCACCTGGCGTCTGACGGAGACCGACCGGGCCGAGCACTACCGCGAACTGCAGGCCGCGCTCACTCCGGTCGTGCACCGCGCGGAGCGGGGCGGCATCCGTCTCGCCATCGAACCCCTCAACCGCTACGAGACCAGCCTCGTCAACACCGTCGACCAGGCGTTGGAGGCCCTCGGCCCGCTGCTCGGTCCCGGACTCGGCCTCGCGCTCGACAGCTACCACCTCAACATCGAGGAGAAGCGCATCGGCGACGCCATCCGCACCGCCGGCGCGCACATCGCGCACGTGCAGGTCTGCGGCAACGATCGCGGCGCCGTCGGCGACGACCACATCGACTGGCCGGCCTTCCTCGATGCTCTCGACGACGCCGGCTACACCGGGCCGCTCGGGCTCGAGAGCTTCACGGGCGAGAACGCCACCATCGCCGTCGCAGCCTCCGTCTGGCGACCGCTCGCGCTCAGCCAGGACGCCCTGGCGGCGGATTCGCTGGACTACCTCACGGCACTGCAGGACGACAGGGAGAGATCATGACGGACCCAGCACAGGCTGCGACACCGACGGGCCATCCCGTGACGCTGTTCACGGGGCAGTGGGCGGACCTTTCGTTCGAGGAGGTGGCGCGGCTGGCGGGTGAGTGGGGGTACGACGGTCTCGAGATCGCCTGCTCCGGTGATCACCTCGACCTGAAGCGGGCCGAGGAGGAGCCGGGCTACCTCGACGAGCGCCGGGCCATCCTCGACCGGCACGGCCTGCAGGTGTTCGCCATCTCCAATCACCTCACCGGTCAGGCCGTGTGCGATGACCCGATCGACTTCAGGCACGAGGCCATCGTGCGCGACTACACCTGGGGTGACGGCGACGCCGAGGGGGTGCGCCAGCGCGCGGCCGACGACATGAAGCGGTCGGCTCGAGTCGCGCGCAAGCTGGGGGTCGACACCGTCGTCGGGTTCACTGGGTCGAGCATCTGGCCGTACGTGGCGATGTTCCCGCCGGTGCCGGCTTCGGTCATCGACGCCGGCTTCGAGGACTTCGCGAACCGGTGGAACCCGATCCTCGACGTCTTCGACGCCGAAGGGGTTCGGTTCGCGCACGAGGTGCATCCGAGCGAGATCGCCTACGACTACTGGAGCTCGGTGCGCACCCTCGAGGCGATCGGCCACCGCGAGGCGTTCGGCTTCAACTGGGACCCGTCGCACATGATGTGGCAGAACATCGACCCGGTCGGGTTCATCTGGGACTTCCAGGACCGCATCTACCACGTCGACTGCAAGGACACGCGGATGCGGCCGCACAACGGACGCGCCGGCGTGCTGGGGTCGCACCTGCCGTGGGGCGACCCGCGCCGCGGGTGGGACTTCGTGTCGACCGGGCACGGCGACGTGCCGTGGGAGGACTCGTTCCGGGCCCTGGATGCGATCGGCTACACCGG
Organism: Leifsonia sp. Leaf325; assembly: GCA_001423545.1. Taxonomy (GTDB): domain Bacteria; phylum Actinomycetota; class Actinomycetes; order Actinomycetales; family Microbacteriaceae; genus Orlajensenia. Next base: position 427,862 of record LMOK01000003.1, on the reverse strand, counting down.
CCCGATCTCGATCGAGTGGGAGGACGCGGGCATGGACCGCCTCCACGGGGCACCCGAGGCCCTCGCCCACATCCGCTCGCTGCTGTGGGACCGCCCGTCGGCCTCGTTCGACGCCGCCTTCTCGAACCAGTAGGCCCCGCCCGGCGCCCGCACCCCCACCCGCTCGCTGAGGCCCGGACGAAGTCCGCGGCCGAAGTGGAGGGCCCGGGCCCACACCCCGCTCGCAGAGGCAGCGACGCAGTCGCCGCCGAAGTGGAGGCTGCGGGCAGAGGGCGAGCGGCGTGGAAGAGTTGAACCCACCATGGCACCGACCCCTCGCACCCTCGCTCCCCGCATCGACCGCATCCGTCTCCCCGAACTGCTCGACGGCGATGCCCTCGAACCGCACGACAGCCACGACGCCGAGCGCTTCGCCGGCATCGATCTCTCCGGGCGCGACCTGCAGGGTGCGACGTTCAGCGAGTGCGCCTTCCTCGACGTCTCGGCGCATGAGGCCGACCTGCGCACGGCGAGCTTCCTCGACACCACGATCGAGCGCCTCAACGCTCCCATCCTGAGCGCCGCCCGCTCCCGTTTCCGTGACGTCAGCCTCGAATCCTCGCGCATCGGATCGGCCGAGTTCTACGACGCATCGTGGCAGTCCGTGCACATCTCGAACTGCAAGCTCGGCTTCGTGAACCTCCGCGGTGCCCATCTGCAGGACGTGCAGTTCACCGACTGCACCATCGACGAGCTCGACCTCGGGGGAGTGAAGGCCAACAGGGTCTCCTTCGCCGGCACCCGCGTGGGAACGATCGACCTCACCCGCGCCGAGCTGCGCAACGTCGACCTGCGCACCGTCGACCTCCGCCGCATCGTGGGTCTGCCCGGCCTCAAGGGTGCGACGCTCACGCCCGACCAGGTGGCCGAGCTGGCGTCGCTCTTCGCCGACCAGCTCGGCATCACCGTCGAGGACTGATCACCTGACCGCTCTCCCGCCAGCGTCACCTCGGTGGCCGAACGTCAGACCTCGCGCACTGTCCCCTGCGTGATGTGCAGCCGCCGCTCGGCCCTCCGCGCCACGGCAGAGTCGTGCGTCACGACGATGAGCGTGAGCCCGCGGTCCCGCCACAGACCCTCGAGGAGGTCCATGATCTCGTCGCGGGTCTCCTCGTCGAGGTTGCCCGTCGGTTCATCGGCGAGGAGCACCTCCGGCTCCTTCACGAGAGCCCTCGCGATGGCCACGCGCTGCTGCTGGCCGCCGGACAGCTCGTTCGGCAGGTGGGTGCCCCGGTCGGCGAGCCCGACGGACGCGAGAGCCTCCGTCGCGCGCTGGGATCGCTCCGCTCCCGAGACGCCGAGGGGCTCGAGTGCGGTCTCGACGTTCTGCTGCGCCGTGAGCGTCGGGATCAGGTTGAAGCCCTGGAAGACGAACCCGATCTCCTTCGCCCGCACGTGCGCCAGCCTGCCGTCCGACATCGTCGAGATGTCGTGGTCGCTCAGGGTGATGGTGCCGCCGGAGGGCCGGTCGAGTCCGCCGAGCATCTGCAGCAGCGTCGACTTGCCGCCGCCCGTCGGCCCCTGGATGGCCACCATCTGGCCGGAGCCGATGCTGAGGTCCACGCCCTTCAGAGCGTGCACGGTGCGCTTGCCCTGCGTGTAGGTCTTGCTGACATTGCTGAGGGTGTACATGGTTCCCTGTCTTTCCTGGTCGAGTCGGTGCGAGACGGATGCGGGTCAGCCGACGCTGCGCAGCGCCTCGGCGGGGCGCAGGCGTGCCGCCCGCCAGCCGCCGAACGCTCCGGCGATGAGGCCGCCGAGAACCGCCAGGCCCACCGCGATGGCGATCACCGAGAGCGTGAGCGGGGCGTTCAGTGCGACGTCCGTGGTCGCCTGGGCGGCGGCGGCCATCGGGCCGCCGAAACCGCGTCCACCGCCCGCGCCGCCCGCCGCTCCTCCGGCGCCGCCGCCTCCGCCGGTGCCGGCCGCGTCGAGTCCTCCCGTCGAGGCGCTGCCCGAGAGGGTCGGGGCGATGATGTTGATCACGGTCACGCCGATCACGCCGATCACGATGCCGAGGGCGCCCCCGATGAGGCCCTGCACGAGTGACTCGCCGGTGACCTGGCCGACGATGCGTCGGTTCGACCAGCCGATGGCCTTGAGCGTTCCGAACTCCCGGGTGCGACGCGTCACGCCCGAGATGGTGAACAGGATCGCGATCAGGAATGCTGCGATCAGCACGGCGATCGAGAGCCAGAGGCCGAGGTTGGCCACCAGGCCGGATGCCGTGCCGAGTGAGCCCGAGACGCTCGACGCGAGCTCCTCCTGGGTCGAGACCGTCGCATCCGGAAGTGCGGTCTCGATGTCGGCCTGCACCTGCGCGATGTCGGTCGACGACGCGGCCTGCACGGAGATGGTCGAGATGTTGCCGTCCTCGCCCGACAGGGTCTGGGCGACGTCGAGCGGGATGTAGACGTTCGAGGCGCTGGCGGCGTCGGCCGTGTTCGACGTGACGGTCCCGACGATCTCGAAGTCGGTGCCGCCGATGTCGATCGTGTCGCCGACGGCGAGCTCGGCACTGGTGGCGTAGTCGGCGTCGAGCACGGCCACGTTCGCGCCCGTGTCGTCGGTGTCGAGGGTGCGGCCGTCGGCGAGCGTCACGGCCGAGAGTGGACCGATCGCGTCAGCGGCCGGATCGAGGCCGAGCACGGTGAAGCTGTCGACGTCGAAGGCGCTGCCGCCGGCGCCGTCGGCTCCGCCCTGCGGGGGAGCAGCGGCACCCTGATCGGTGGGGGCGCCATCCGTCGTTCCACCGTCTCGGGTGAACTGCGGCATCTCGCCGTTGAATGTCGTGTTGGTGAGCGAGAGGGTTCCGGATGCCGCCGACACGTTGTCGATGCCGGTCACGGTCTCGAGGGCGCTCGCCGCGAACGTGCTCGAACCGAACCCGGCTGACAGCCGCGACTGGCTCACGGCCGTGGTGCCGTCGTCGCTGGTCGTGCCATCGTCCGCCCCGAACTGGAACCGACCACGATCGCCCTCCTCGCCCTCGGCCGGCGGGGTGGGGCTCTGGCTCACTGTGATGTCGGTTCCGACGCCGTAGACCGATTCGAGCACCGAGGCCTGGGCCGTCTTCACGCCCGCCGCGACGGAGTTGACGATGATGACGAGGGCGATGGCGAGGGCCATGCCGATGGCGATGATGGCCGTCTGACGGCGCCGCCCGGCGAGCTCACGCCGGAGGTAGGTGAAAAACATGCTGCTCCTTCAGGTGGATGACCCGACGGTAGGAGCCGCCGCTATCGCCGCTCTATGGCGGGGCTGTGGAGACGCTATGGACCGTCCGCCCGCAGGGGCCCGGACGGAGCCGCGGCCCCAGAGCGGTCGGACAACGTTTCATTCGGGTGCCGTGCCGGCCAGGACGACCGGCAGACTCACAGCCGCGACACCGACGCCTCATAGACGACTCATAGACGGACCCGGATACTGGGAAGCACCATGACGACTGAATCGACCGACCAGGCCCCCGTCCGCCAGCTCGCCAGCGGCATCCGCCGCGCTGACGGCACCCCCGTGCGCGTGCTCGTCGTCGATGACGAGTCCACCCTCACCGACCTGCTCCAGATGGCCCTGCGCTACGAGGGCTGGGACGTGCGCACCGCCGCCGACGGCCGCAGTGCCGTCGCAGCCGCCCGCGAGTTCCGCCCCGACGCCGTCGTGCTCGACATCATGCTCCCCGACATCGACGGCCTGCAGGTGCTCGCCCGCATCCGCGAGGACCGTCCAGACGCCCCGGTGCTGTTCCTCACGGCCAAGGACTCGCTCGACGACCGCCTCAAGGGCCTCACGGCCGGCGGCGACGACTACGTCACCAAGCCGTTCAGCCTCGAGGAGGTCGTGGCGAGACTGCGCGGGCTGGTGCGCAGATCGACCCTCACGTCGGCGTCGGCATCCGACCCCGTCATCGAGGTCGGCGACCTCATGCTCAACGAGGACAGCCACGAGGTCACCCGCGCCGGCGAGCTCATCGAGCTCACGGCGACGGAGTTCGAGCTCCTGCGCTTCCTCATGCGCAACCCCCGCCGGGTGCTCAGCAAGTCGCAGATCCTCGACCGCGTCTGGAGCTACGACTTCGGCGGGCGCTCCAGCGTGGTCGAGATCTACATCTCCTACCTGCGGAAGAAGATCGACGCCGGCCGCGAGCCCATGATCCACACCGTGCGCGGCGCGGGCTATCTCATCAAGCAAGCCGTATGAGCGAGCAGAGGGTCGCCGGCGTCACGGCTTTCACCAAGGACCAGACGTCGACGGATGCCGCTGCAGAGGTGAAGCGCCCGCGTGCGCCGATGACGCTCGTGCGCCGGCTGCTCATCACCGTCGTCGCCGTGCTCGCCGTCGTCAGCACCGTCATCGGCCTCGTGAGCGTGCTCGTGCTGCAGGCCTCCCTGATGAGCCGCGTCGACACCCAACTGGCGAACACCACGAAGCGAGGCTATGTCGCAGCCGACATCCCGCAGGGGCAGAACGGCAACGGCCTGCCCGACTTCGTCAGGCTTCCGGATGCCGGCACGATCCTCAGTGCGCCCAGCCAGGCCGAGGGCACCGTCGCCGTCGTCTCCCAGGACGGCGCTGTGCAGACAGCCGGTCTCCTCGACACCGACGGAGACATCACGCGGATCACGGTCGAGCAGGGCACGGCGCTCGCCGCGGTTCCCGCCGACGGGGAGCCGCACACGGTCAGCCTGACCGAGCCGCTCAACGAGTACCGGGCCATCGCCGTGGCCGACCAAGACGGCCGCAAGGTCGTCATCGGCCTGCCGCTGGCGAGCGTGACCGCGACGATCACCCAGCTCTCCATCACCATCGCGATCGTCGCCCTCCTCGGCATCCTCATCGTGGCTCTCCTCGGCGCCCGGATCGTGCGCATCGCCCTGCGTCCGCTCACCCGAGTGACGCAGACCGCCCAGCGGGTCGCCCAGCTGCCCCTCGATCGCGGCGAGGTCGCCCTGGCCGAGCGGGTTCCCGATGCCGATGCCGACGAACGCACCGAGGTCGGGCAGGTGGGAGCAGCACTCAACACCATGCTCGATCACGTCGGCTCCGCCCTCGAGGCACGTCAGGAGTCCGAGCAGAAGGTGCGTCGCTTCGTCGCGGATGCGAGCCACGAGCTGCGCACGCCGCTCGCCTCCATCCGTGGCTACTCGGAGCTCACCCGCCGGTCCGGTCAGGAGGTGCCGCCCGACACCGCGCACGCGCTCTCGCGCATCGAGAGCGAGTCGGTGCGGATGACCGGTCTGGTGGAGGACCTCCTGTTGCTCGCCAGGCTCGACGAGGGCCGGGAGCTCGCGCACGATCCGGTCGATCTCACCAGCATCATGATCGACGCCATCGGCGACGCGCACGTCTCGGGTCCCGACCACGATTGGGAGGTCGATCTCCCCGACGAGCCTGTCGTGGTCGATGGCGATGCTCCCCGCCTGCAGCAGGTCGTGGTGAACCTGCTGGCGAACGCGCGGGTGCACACGCCCGCGGGCACGGCGGTGATCGCGAGGCTGACGACCGATGGCGACTCGGTGTCGATCACCGTGCAGGATGACGGTCCCGGCATCGATCCCGCCATCAGCGGAACGCTGTTCGAGCGCTTCGCGCGCGGAGACGTCTCGCGCACCAGGGCGACCGGGAGCACCGGCCTCGGCCTCGCCATCGTGCAGGCCGTCGTGGCGGCCCACGGCGGAACAGTGTCCGTGGCCAGCGAACCGGGCGAGACGACGTTCACCGTGACCCTCCCGCGCGCGGCCCCCGCCCAAGTCCGCTGATCGAGTAGCGCCCGACGCAGTCGGACGCGTATCGAGGTCACCGTCCCCGCTGGGCCCCTCCCCGAACCGACCGCGCTGTGAAAGGATGACGGAGGCTGAGGGGGCGTCAGCTTCACAGGTGAACGCTCCCGCCGGCCGTCCGTTGCCGCTCGACGAGGAGATCATGACCGACGCCGACCACATCCTCGACTTCCGCGATGAGCTCGTCCGAGACGCGCGGGCGTACTCCGCGGCTCCGACCGTGTCCGAGGCATCCGACGCCTCCGGAACCGTGAGCGTCGCGTTCGACTCCGACACGCGCGTGCTCTCGGTGGTGGTCGGTGATCGCTGGAAGGCCGCCCACCGGCCGGGGGAACTCGGCGCTGTCGTCGTCGAGCTCGTCGCGCAGCTCGCGGCCGAACGTGCACGCCAGTGGGGCGAATCCGTCGCTGAGGAGGACGCCGATCAGGCGACCACTCCGCTGCCTCCCCGGGGCGAGACACCGGCTGAACATGTGCAGGCCGCCCTCGCCGACGCCGGCGACTCCCTCGACGCGACCGCCGTGCTCGCCCAGATGATGACGATGCTCGAGGAGGTCAACGCCGGCATGGACGCCGCGATGCAGATCATCTCGGCACGTCTGAGCGCCACCCACTCCGCAGCCAGTGCCCAAGGCCGTGTGCGCGCGACGGTGGACGGATCGGGTGCCGTCACGGCCCTCGTGCTCGACGAGGAGTGGCTCGGCACCGAAGCGGCGACAGACATCACCCGCGCGATCAACCAGGCCATCGCCACCGCCGCGGCATCCGCGACGGCACCGGTCAATCCGCTGGCCGGAACACCGCTCGAACGGTACACGGGAGTGATCGACGACCCGTCGGCACTCGCCAGGATCCTCATGGGAAAGGACTGACATCGTGGCAGACCACATCACCGTCGCCTACGACGCCCTCACGAGTGACGCGGCGAGGTGGGACGACATCGCCGCCGGCCTCGACGAGGCGAAGGCCAGTGCGGAGGGCCTCGACCTGGGGCGGGGAGAGTTCTCCTTCGCGGCGACGGATGTCGCAGACGAGTACGCGCGCATCCGCACCCTCGTGATCCAGTTGCTCGACACCGGGGCGACCCAGACCCGAGGAGCCGCGACGGCATTGCGCGACATCCGCGAGGACTTCGAGAGTACCGAGGCGGCCATCCAGGCCTCGCTCGCCGAGATGTGGGAGGTCAACTGATGGATCCGGCACAGGAAGTGCGCGAGATGATCGGCAAGCTGCAGGACAAGGTCGAGGAGCTCACCCGCATCGTGAACTCCACGCTCTCCAAGGTCCCCGGCTTCCTCGACTGGATCGTCGACAAGCTGATCGACGGGTGGAACGCCCTGATGGCGAAGCTCGGCGAGTTCTGGGACTGGTTCACCGACAAGCTGAGCTACGTCGGCAATCCGTTCGGCCTGCACGCCGCATCCGTGTCGTGGACCGAGGACATCGGCGGCAAGGTCGCCAACCTCGTACGCGACATCGACGACAGCGACCTGCTCGTGGACGACAAGTGGAAGGGCGACGGCGCCGACCAGTACCGCCAGTCCCTCGATCCGCAACGGGAGGCGCTCGGCTCGATCAACAGCGACTTCGCGAGCAACATCTCCTCGGCGCTCTCGACCCTCATGCTCGCCATCGTCGCTTTCTGGGCATCGGTCGTCGCCGCGATCATCTCGGTGATCGTCGGGTTCGCCACGGCGACCGGAGCCGCGGTGACGGTGTTCGGTCTGCCGCTCGCTCCGCCGGCGGCCCTGGGCGGCCTCGCGATCGGCGTCGGTGCGCTCGCGGCCGGCACGGCGACGCTGTACGCCTCCGCGGCATCCGCCCGCGGCACGATGTCCTCGACAGCGGCCGGCGTGCAGACCTGGCCGCAGTTCGTCACCGGATGAGCGCGCGCGACTGGAGCGGCGATCCGGCGACCCTCGCCAGACGGCGGGGTGTTCTCGGGATGATCGTGGGTGCCGTGCTGCTGCTCGCCTCACTGGTTCCGCTCGTCGGCGGGCTGTCGTCGAGCATCACCGCCTACGCGATCGCCGTGCTGGTGCTCGCGGTCCTCGTCTTCGTCGTGAGCGGGATCGCGCTCAGCATCGCGCGTCGGTATCCGGCCGTGAGGCATCTCGGCGGACCGAACGACTTGGCGACGATCCTCGCGATCGTCGTCGGGGTGCTCGCCGGCGTGCTCGTGGTCGTGTTCTCCCTCGGCCAGGCCGGCACAGCGCTCCTGGGCGCGGCGATGCTCGTGGTGGTCCTGGCCATCATGACGGGCGCTGTGCTCGTGTTGGGCTCGGCGAATCGCACCGCCATCCGCAGCGAGGCGGCGACGGGGCCGCGCCCGACCGCGCCCTGACGGCGATCCCGTTCGCTCGGTGCGGCCCGGACGGAGTCCGTGGCCGAAGCGCACTAGATGCTCAGTCGTCCCAACAGCTCGGCGAACTTGCGGATGTCGTCCTCGGGCCAGGTGCGCAGCAGCTCGTAGAACTTGGCCTGGTTGGTGCGCCGGATCGCGGTGACCTTCTCGACGGCGAGCGGGGTGGCCACCAGCACCCGAGCGCGCCCGTCGCTCGCGTCGGCCGTGCTCTCGACGAGGCCCAGCTGCTCCATGAGTCGCACCTGGCGGCTGATCACGCTCTTGTCGGTGTGCAGCTGCTCCGCGAGCACCCCGGCGTGCGCCGGCCCCTGCCGCACGAGGTGCCCGAGGATCTTGTAGCCGGCGGGCTGCAGCTCTGGATGCACGCTCGCGGCGTAGTCGCGCCAGTTCGAGCGCACCCTGTTGAAGAGGGCGCTGAGCTGACCCTCGACGTCGGCGATCGCCTCATCGGCCGCGGTGTCCGCTGCGGTATCGGGGTCGTCGGTCGGCGGCTCGTGGTCGTCGCTCATGGGCGCAATCCTATTCAGATCGGCATCATCGCCGGTCATGGTGGGGGTGGGGGAGTCGATGATCCCGGGGCCGGTCATGCGCCGAGCCGGCCGATCATCTCGGCGAAGCGGCCGAGATCCTCGCGCGGCCACCGTCGCAGCTGCTCGCGGAACACCTCGGTGTTGCTCGATCGGGCCTGCTCGACACGGATGCGGGCATCCGTCGTCGCAGCCAGGATGCGCACCCGCCCGTCATCGGGGTCGGCGTGCGACTCGACCAGGCCGTTGTCCTGCAGCCACCGCACCTGCCGACTCATCACGCTCTTGTCGGTGAAGAGCAGCTCGGCGAGTGCGCCGCTGGTGGTCGGCCCGTGGTGCACCAGCGTCGAGAGGATCTTGTAGCCCGCCGGCTGCAGTTCGGGGTGCACGCAGGCGGCGAAGTCCCGCCAGGTCGCACCGGCACGAGTGAACAGCACGGCCATCGCCGCCTCGACGTCCACGATGGCGGAGTCTCTGGGGGCGATGGCCGTGCTGGTCATGATGCGTGAGTCAGTGCTCTCGTGCGCTGCGGTCTACGAGCGGGTGTCGACGGATGCCGTCGATCCCGTGCGCGTTCCGACGGGGTGGGCCTCCCCGACGGCGGGCAGGCCGGCTGTCGCCGCCGCAGCCTCGATGAGCGAGTCCTCGGCGTTCTCGATCTCGCGTTCCCGCTCGGTCTCGGCGTCGATGGCGGAGCCGCCCTTCTTCGCGAGGTCGATCGCGTTCATGGTGCCGAGCTTGTTGTTCGGCAGGAACGCGACGGCGATCAGGGTGATGATCGCGAGCGGGACGGCAAGAAGGAAGATCGATCCGACGGCGGAACCGTACGACGACTCGACCAGCACGCGGATGGCGTCGGGCAGCTCGTCGACGTGGGGGATGACACCGCTGCCGAGGGTCTTCGCGGCCTCCAGCTGGTTCTCGGGGGAGAGATCCTTGATGCCGTCCTTGATGCTGTCGGCGACGAGGGTGCCCATGATCGACCCGAGGATCGAGACGCCCATGGTGCCGCCGAGGCTGCGGAAGAACGTCACGGCGCTGGTGGCCACTCCGAGGTTCTTGACCTCGGTGGTGTTCTGCACGACGAGCGTGAGGTTCTGCATGACCATGCCGACGCCGGAGCCCAGGATGAACATCGAGATGCCCACGAACCAGAAGTCGGTGTCGTAGTGGATGGTGCTGAGCAGCGCGAGGCCGACGACGGCGAGGGCCGAGCCCGTCACCATGATGGCCTTCCACTTGCCGGTGCGGCTGACGACGTTTCCGAAGAACGCCGAGGCCAGCAGGAGTCCGCCCATCATGGGGATGGTGAGCAGGCCCGACTGGGTCGGGGTGGCGCCGCGAGCCAGCTGCATGTACTGGCTGAGGAACACGGAGGTGCCGAACATGGCCACACCGATCGAGATGCTCGCGATGACCGAGAGCGTGAAGGTGCGGTTCTTGAACAGCTGGAGCGGGATGATCGGCTCCTTCACCTTGAACTCGGTGATGACGGCTGCGATCAGGAGCGCAGCTGCGCCGGCCACCATGGCGAAGGAGGTCGCGGATGCCCACTCGAACTGCGAGCCGGCCAGGCTGACCCAGATGAGCAGGAGCGAGACGCCACCGGCGATGAAGATGGCACCGAGGTAGTCGATCTTGACCGCACGCTTGACGATCTTGGGCAGGTGCAGGGTCATCTGCAGCAGGATGATCGCGACGATGGCGATGGGCAGCGCGAGGAAGAAGTTCCAGCGCCATCCGAACGCGTCCGTCACGACACCACCGAGCAGCGGACCGCCGACCATGCCGACGGCCATGACGCCACCGAAGAGACCGGCGTACTTGCCGCGCTCACGCGGGCTGATGATGTCGGCCATGATGATCTGGCTGAGCGCACCGAGTCCGCCGGCGCCGAGGCCCTGCATGACACGGAAGACGATGAGCGTCGAGGTGTCCTGCGAGAAGCCGGCGAAGGCCGAGCCCAGAACGAAGATGACCAGGGCGATCTGGATGAGCAGCTTGCGGCTGAACAGGTCGGCCAGCTTGCCCCAGATGGGCGTCGAGACCGTGGTCGCGAGCAGGGTGGCGGTGACGACCCAGGTGAACGACGACTGGTCGCCCTTGAGGTCGGAGATGATGAGCGGCAGCGACGAGCTGACGACGGTCGACGCGAGGATCGACACGAACATGCCGAGGATGAGGCCGGAGAGGGCCTCGAGCACCTGGCGGTGCGACATGCCGTTCTCGGCGGTGGGGGACTGCGCGGATGATGCCGGTTCGACGGCGGCTTCCGCTGCGCTGGTGCGCGATGAGCGTGACACGAGGACTCCTGATTTTGATTGACTGCGGTCAACTATAACGATCTAGATGACTTTGGTCAACTATTGCTCTCGGTCAACTATTCCCCCGCGCCGCTCGGTGCGCTTCAGGCGGTCGCTTCGCTCGGCCTTCAGCGAGCAGATCAGCCTCGATTTCACTTTGCCCACAGCATCCGTTACTGTGTACGAAGCCAAAGACCGCCGGTTATCGGTGTGCGTAGAGATACGGATGCTGATCGAAGGCTTGCGAGAGCAAGAACCTGCGCAGGTGTATCGAACTTTTTCGGGTCTCCCGTTCTCAAAGCTCCGTGCGCCAAGCGCCGGAGCTTTTCTTGTTTCCAGCCAGGTGGCAGGTCGAGGCGCACACCGCTCCCGTGGTGTGCGACGAAAGACATCAGAGGAGTACGCCATGGCGAACAAGGAAGCCACGGTCGCCGAGCTCACGGAAGCATTCCAGAGCTCGACCGCCGTTCTGCTGACCGAGTACCGCGGCCTCACTGTTGCGAAGCTCAAGGAGCTGCGCACCAACATCCGTGAGGACGCCACGTACGCCGTGGTGAAGAACACGCTCACCAAGATCGCGGCGAACAACGCCGGCATCACGTCGTTCGACGACGAGCTCGCCGGTCCGTCCGCTATCGCATTCGTGCACGGCGACCCCGTCGCCGTCGCGAAGGCGCTGCGTGCCTTCACCAAGGCAAACCCTCTCCTCGTGGTCAAGGGCGGCTATTTCGATGGCAAGCCGCTGACCGCTGAAGAGGTGGGCAAGCTCGCCGACCTCGAGTCCCGTGAGGTGCTGCTTGCGAAGCTCGCAGGCGCCTTCAAGGCCTCGCTGTTCGGTGCCGCATATCTGTTCAACGCCCCGCTGTCGAAGGCCGTTCGCACGGTCGACGCGCTGCGTGAGAAGCAGGAGTCCGCTGCGTAGGTCTTCCTACGACGCGGTGAGTTACTAAGAAACCAAGGAGAAATATCATGGCAAAGCTGTCAACTGAAGAGCTGCTCGAGCAGTTCAAGGGCCTCACCCTCATCGAGCTCTCCGAGTTCGTCAAGGCATTCGAGGAGACCTTCGAGGTCACCGCCGCTGCTCCGGTCGCTGCCGCTGCCGCTGCCGGCCCCGCCGCCGCTGCTGAAGAGGTCGAGGAGAAGGACTCCTTCGACGTCGTCCTCGAGGCTGCTGGTGAGAAGAAGATCCAGGTCATCAAGGTCGTCCGCGAGCTCACCTCGCTCGGCCTCGGCGAGGCCAAGGCTGTCGTCGATGGCGCCCCCAAGGCTGTCATCGAGGGCGCGAACAAGGAGACCGCCGAGAAGGCCAAGGCTGCTCTCGAAGAGGCCGGCGCCACCGTCACCCTCAAGTAATCCGGGCCCCTCGGGGCTTCGCATTGCTGTGACTTCGGTCGTTCGTCCCTGACGGACTCGAATCACCGGATGCCCCTTCACCACCTCTCCGGAGGCGGTGGAGGGGCATCCGTCGTTTGAGGGGTGCACTCGGATGCGTGGACAAGATAGCCCGGCTATGAATATGCATAGCTGTGCTATATAATTGGATCCATGCCAGAAACCGTCGTTCTCGACGCCACGCGCGCCACCACCATCAGCCAGATCCTCGTCGAGGTCGTCAGTGCCTCGAACCGCCTTACCCGCGTCGCCGCCCGTCGAACGGGCAACACCGAGTCGCCGGCCCTCCTCCGCACCCTCAGTACGCTCATCGCGTCGGGTCCGATGCGCATCGGCGAGCTCGCCGTCGAGAGCCGGGTCGCCCAGCCCACCATGACCAAGCTCGTGCGCACCTTGGGCGAGCGAGAGTGGGTGCGCCGCATCGCCGACACCGCCGACGCCCGCGCCTGGCAGATCGCCGTCACCAAGAAGGGCGAACGCGCCCTCGACGAGTGGCGCGAGAGCATGGGGGCGGCACTCCTGCCCGTGTTCGCCGACCTGAGCGACGAGGAGGCCGACGTGCTCGCCCGCGCCGCTGCCATCCTGCACGCCCGCATCGCCGGCGAGATCGGCTCTGCGGCATCCGTCACCGGCTCGGCGTCCAACGTCGTCGAGGAGGGCGGCGCACGATGAGCCACGGAAGCACGAGCGGCAGTTCCATCCTCACGCAGCCGAAGGCCGTGTGGGCCGTCGCCTTCGCCTGCGTCGTCGCCTTCATGGGCATCGGCCTGGTCGACCCCATCCTGCCGGCCATCGCGGCCGACCTGCAGGCCAGCCCCACCGAGACCGAGTTCCTGTTCACCAGCTACCTGGTGATCACCGGAATCGCGATGTTCTTCACCAGCTGGGTCTCCAGCCGCATCGGCGCCAAGAAGACCCTGCTCATCGGGCTCGCCGTCATCGTGGTCTTCGCCGCCGCCGCAGGCCTCTCGGGCGACGTCGAGTCGATCATCGGCTTCCGCGCCGGCTGGGGTCTCGGCAACGCACTGTTCATCTCCACCGCCCTCGCGACCATCGTCGGAGCGGCATCCGGAGGCACCTCGTCGGCCATCATCCTGTACGAGGCCGCCCTCGGACTCGGTCTGGCCATCGGACCCCTCGTCGGTGGAGTCCTCGGCAGTTGGAGTTGGCGCGGCCCGTTCTTCGGCACCGCCGTGCTCATGGCCGTCGGGTTCATCGCCATCTCGACTCTGCTGCGTTCGTCTGCTGGTGACGAGAAGCCTGTGCCCACTGCGTTCTCCGCGCCGTTCCGCGCCCTCGGACGGCCCGCGCTCGCGATCCTCGCCGCCACGGCCGTGTTCTACAACTTCGGTTTCTTCGTGCTGCTGGCCTACACCCCGTTCGCCCTCGTGCCGCTCGGCGTCTCGAGCGCCATCTCGCTCGGCTTCGTGTTCTTCGGCTGGGGCGTGGCGGTGGCCGTGTCCTCGGTGTGGCTCGCCCCGATGCTCACTGCACGGATGCGGCGCACCCGCGTGATCTGGACGATCCTGCCCCTGCTCGCTCTCGACATGGTCGCGATCGCCCTGCTCATCCACTCCGTCGTCGGCATCGTCGTGTTCGTCGTCGTCGGCGGGCTGCTGCTCGGCATCATGAACACCGTGCTCACCGAGAGCGTTATGGAGGCCACCGACCTGCCCCGCTCGGTGGCGTCGAGCGCTTACTCGGGCGTGCGCTTCCTCGGCGGTGCCGTCGCGCCTCCCGTCGCCTCGCTGCTGGCCGCGAACGTCTCCGAGCAGGCTCCCTTCATCGCCGGTGCCATCGCCTTCGTCCTGGCGACGCTCATCGTGATCGCCGGACGCCGGGCTCTCGCGACCTCCGACGGCATCGCCGAACTCGATGAGGCGGAGCAGGCCGAGGCCGTGCTGGTGGGCGACGCGGCGTAGCTCCGCAGGGTTCCGCGTCATCGAGACCGGAGTTCCGACGGGTGTTGCATGCTGCGCACCCGCAGGAACTCCGGTCTCGACGTTTGTGGTGGCTGGGCCTCAGCGCCCGGCACCGACCAGCGCGGCCGTCGTCGAGGAGCGCACGACGAGCCGTGAGGGCAGGATGGTCTCGCCGCCACCCTGCTCCGCGGCATCCGTCTCGAGCAGTCTCAGAACGGATGCCACGGCCAGGCGTCCCTGTTCCCGCGGGGCCTGCACCACGGTGGTCAGACCGAACATCGCGGCGTACTCGTGATCGTCGATGCCCGTGATCGAGAGGTCGCGCGGCACCTCGACCCCGAGGCGCTGGGCGGCCAGGATCGTGCCGAACGCCACCTCGTCGCAGGCGGCGAAGATGGCCGTCGGGCGGTGGCGGGGATCGCCCAGCACCTGCAGCGCCACGGCGTAGCCGCCGGGCATGCTGAGCTCGGTCGGCCAGAACGAGTCGGTGGTCGGTAGCCCGGCCGCCTCCATGGCGAGCTCGAAGCCGCGCAGTCGCTTGCCGTGCACCGAGAAGTCCATCTGCTGGGCCTGATTCCCGCCGATGTGCGCGATACGGGTGTGCCCGAGGCTCAGCAGGTGCTCGGTCGCCAGCCTCGACGCCGCCACGTCGTCGATCGCGATGGTGTTGGCGTGGGGGATCGGGCCGCCGATGCCGACCACCGGCTTGCCCGTGCGCTGCAGCCGCTCGACCTCGTCGACCGACAGCTCGACGCCGACGGCGATGACGGCGTCGACCCGCTTCCTGGCGAGGAAGAACTCGAAGATCTGGCTGCGTTGGGCGACCTCGCTGGTCACGTTGTAGAGCGTGAGGTCGTACCCGGCGGCGAGCAGTTCGCGTTCGATGCCCTCCAGTACCTCGCCGAAGAACCAGCGGTTGACGAAGGGGATGATCACGCCGATGTTCTTCGTGCGCCCCGTGACGAGGCTCGCGGCGTTGGGAGAGGCGATGTAGCCGAGCTCGGATGCAGCCTCCTGCACGCGCAGCCGGGTGTCGTCGGCGACGTACCCCCGGCCGCTGAGGGCGCGCGACGCCGTGGCCTTCGAGACCCCGGCCAGGCGTGCCACATCGGCGATGGCGCTCATATGCCTCACTTCCTCGGTCGGCATGACTGGAGCCGATCATAGCGCCGAGGTCTCTTTTGTGGAACCGATCTCACGTGCTTTTCCCGCGCAGTTCGATGCAACGGAACGGCGCCTGCAAACGCTCTCTCGCCCATTTCGCGCGCATCCGTCGAAGGTGACCGATTCGTGATGCCACCACCTTGTGTCCCGGGCGGGCGAAGCGCTACCGTGGCGTCTGGAACCGGTTCCCCAGTTCTCCCTGCACACATACTCAATGAGGAGATGAGAAATGAGACTCACGCGGCACCGCCGTCTGTTGATTCCCATGGCCGCAGCAGCCGTCGTCGGACTGGCTCTCACCGGATGTACCGGTGACGAAGCCGCAAGCGACAAGGCTGACACCGATTGCGCCCCCTACGAGAGCTACGGAAGTTTCGATTCCGGCACCGAGGTCAGCGTCTACGGAACCATCAGCGACACCGAAGCAGATCTGCTGAACGAGTCGTGGAAGGACTTCGAGACCTGCACGGGTGTCGACGTCGTCTACGAGCCCAGCAAGGAGTTCGAGACGCAGATCAACGTTCGCGCCCAGGGTGGAAACCCGCCCGACATCGCGATCTTCCCCCAGCCCGGCCTGTTCGCCGCGCAGGTCGAGGCCGGCTACATCAAGAAGCCCGCTCAGGCCGTCGTCGACAACGCCACGAAGTTCTGGTCCGAGGACTGGCAGAAGTACGGCACCGTCGACGGAGAGATCTGGGGCGCGCCGCTCATGGCGAGCGTCAAGGGCTACGTCTGGTACTCGCCGTCGACCTTCGAGGAGAACGGCTGGGAGGTGCCGACCACGCTCGACGAGCTGGCGACGCTGACCGCCGACATCCAGAAGTCGGGCGCCGTCGACAAGCCCTGGTGCGTCGGCTTCGCATCAGGTGACGCGACCGGATGGCCGGGAACCGACTGGGTGGAGGACTTCGTACTCCGCGAGCAGGGTCCCGACGTCTACGACCAGTGGGTCACGAACGAAGTGAAGTTCACCGACCCGAAGATCCAGGGCGCATTCGATTCGGTGGGTGACTACATCCGCAACCCCGACTACGTGAACGGCGGACTCGGTGGAGTCGACTCCATCGCGACGACGGAGTTCGGCGACGCCGGCCTCCCGATCCTCGACGGCACCTGCGCGCTGCACCACCAGGCGACGTTCTACGAGGGCTTCTGGCCCGAGGGCACGACGGTTGCTGAAGACGGCGACGTCTGGGCCTTCCTGCTCCCCGGCACCGAGGCCGGCGCCAGCGCCGTCACCGGTGGTGGCGAGATCGTCGGATCCTTCCGTGACGCTGAGGAGGTCGCAGCAGTGCAGACCTACCTGTCCAGCGACACGTGGGCCAACAACCGCGTGAAGCTCGGCGGTGTCATCAGCGCCAACAACGGTCTCGACCCCGAGAACGCCTCCAGCGAACTGCTGAAGACGGCCGTCGCCACGCTGCAGGACCCGAACACCACCTTCCGTTTCGACGCCTCGGACCTCATGCCGGGCGCCGTGGGAGCGGGTTCATTCTGGAAGGGAATGGTCGACTGGATCGGCGGCAAGTCCACAGCCGACACGACCACGTTCATCCAGGACAGCTGGCCGCAGTAGTCCTCGGACTCCTGTTGCTCTAACATCACCTAACAGTGGGGCCGCGCGGCCAGCTCGCGCGGCCCCACTGCAACCTCAAAGAAGAGGAGACGCGTACATGACGACTGCAGATCTCATCGGCAAGATCCTCCAGTTGTTCGGCGGTGTGGCGATCTTCGCCGCCGTCGTTGGATTGATCCTGTTCTTCATCGACAAGGCGCCGAAACGCGGCCGCGACGTACTCCAGCTCCTCGCCTTCGTGCTGCCGGCCTTCATCCTGCTGGCCATCGGCCTGGTCTACCCGGCCATCCGCACCGGAGCCGCGGCCTTCGCCAACAAGGCCGGCGAGTTCGTCGGCCTCGACAACTTCGTCTGGATGTTCACCCAGCCCGAGGCGCTCATCACGCTCCGCAACACGGTCATCTGGGTCATCCTCGTGCCCTCCATCGCGACGGCGATCGGCCTCGCCTACGCCAACTTCATCGACCGCTCACGCGGCGAGAAGATCTACAAGTCGCTCATCTTCATGCCGTTCGCCATCTCCTTCGTCGGCGCCGGCATCATCTGGAAGTTCGTCTACGAGTACCGGCCGGCCAGCCGCGACCAGATCGGACTCCTCAACCAGATCATGGTCTGGTTCGGCCAGGAGCCGGTGCTCTGGCTCCAGACGGCTCCCATGAACACGATCCTCCTCATCGTCGTGATGATCTGGGTGCAGACCGGATTCGCCGTCGTCGTGCTGTCGGCATCCATCAAGGGCATCCCGGCCGAACAGCTCGAAGCGGCTGAGCTCGACGGCACCAACGGCTGGCAGCGCTTCACGAACGTGGTGCTCCCCGGCATCCGCGGTGCTCTCGTGGTCGTCGTCACCACGATCTCCATCGCGACCCTCAAGGTGTTCGACATCGTGCGCACCATGACCGGCGGAAACTTCGAGACCAGCGTCGTCGCGAACGAGATGTACACCCAGGCCTTCCGTGCTCTGGAGCCCGGACGCGGTTCGGCGCTCGCCCTCATCCTGTTCGTGCTGGTGCTGCCCATCGTGGTCTACAACATCCGCGTCCTCCGCAAGCAGAAGGAGATCCGATGACCTACACACCGGTCGAAATCCCCCTCGACGACGAGACCAAGAAGGAATTCCAGCGCGGCTTCAACGCCGACGGCAGCAAGGCCAAGCGGGTCAAGAAGCGCCTCACCTCGCGCACCGCCACCATCGTCTCGCTGGTCATCGCACTCATCTGGGTGATCCCGACCTTCGGCCTCTTCGTCTCGTCGTTCCGGCCCGAGGAGCTCATCAAGACCACCGGCTGGTGGACGATCTTCCAGAACCCGGGGTTCACGCTCGACAACTACAAGGAGGTGCTGTTCTCCTCGTCGTCCTCGTCGCCGCAGCTCGGCGCCTACTTCGTCAACTCGCTCGCGATCACCATCCCGGTGGTGGTCTTCGCGACGGTGCTCGCGGCCATGGCGGCCTACGCCCTGGCGTGGATCCCGTTCAAGGGCGCCGGCTGGATCTTCATCGTGATCTTCGCCCTGCAGATCGTGCCGCTGCAGATGGCGCTCATCCCGCTTCTGCAGATGTTCACCACCTGGATCCTCCCGATCCAGAGGTTCATCCACGACATCATCCCGATCATCCCCGAGCAGAGTTACCTGCAGGTGTGGATCGCGCACACGATCTTCGGCCTGCCGCTGGCGATCTTCCTGCTGCACAACTTCATCTCGGAGATCCCCGGGGAGCTCATCGAGGCTGCCCGCGTCGACGGGGCGAACCACGGGCAGATCTTCCTGCGCATCATCCTCCCGCTGTCGGTGCCGATCCTCGCGTCGTTCGCCATCTTCCAGTTCCTGTGGGTCTGGAACGACCTGCTGGTGGCGCTCGTGTTCTCCGGAGGAACTCCGGATGTCGCCCCACTGACACAACGATTGGCCGAGCTCACGGGTAACCGAGGTCAGGAATGGCAGCGCCTCACGGCTGCAGCGTTCATCTCGCTGATCGTGCCGCTCATCGTGTTCTTCAGCCTGCAGCGCTACTTCGTGCGCGGCCTGCTGGCGGGCTCGACGAAGGGGTAGCCGCAGCGCCCTCCTTCCCGTATGCAGGATGAGAGCCGACTCGACCCCCCACAGGAGCTGAGTCGGCTCTCATCCTGCATCTGCGCGTCAGCTGCCAGCGGAACAGGAGCACCGGATGCCGCTGCCCACGCGCCTAGGCTGAACCCATGAGCATGGGCAGCGGGATGAGAGGCGGCCCGAAGCGTGCCACCCTCGGTGAGGGTGGCGGTACGGCCAGCAGCGCGCCACGGCACGGTCCGGTCGACATCGAGGCGCAGAAGGCGGCCAACGCCGATGCGCCCCGCATCCCGCACCTCGGGCGACGGATCATGGACCTGTTCGCCCCGCACCGCGCGGCTCTCACGCTCACGGTCGTGTTGGTCATCGTCACGGCCGGCCTGTCCGTCATCCCGCCGCTGCTCACTCAGCGCGCCTTCGACGACGGCCTGTTCCCGCCGAGCGGCGGGCCGAACCTGCCCGTGCTCGGCACCATCGTGGCCGCGATGATCGCCGTGTTCATCGTCAGCGCCCTGCTCGGCGTCTGGCAGGCCTACCTCACCGCCACCGTCGGCAACAAGGTGATGGGCGCCCTGCGGGTGCGCCTGTTCACTCACCTGCAGGCGATGGAGCTCGGCTTCTTCACGCGCACGAAGACCGGCGTGATCCAGTCGCGCCTGCAGAACGACGTCGGCGGGGTCGCCGGCGTGCTGACCAACACCGTGTCGAGCGTGCTCGGCAACACCGTGACCGTCATCTCGGCATTCATCGCCATGCTCATCCTCGACTGGCGGCTCACGATCGTCGCCGTCGTGCTGATGCCGTTCATGGTCATCGCCCAGCGCCGCGTCGGGCAGGTGCGCGCGCGCATCGCGGGCCAGACCCAGGAGTCGCTCTCCGAGATGACCGCGATCACGCAGGAGACGCTGAGCGTCTCGGGCATCCTGCTGTCCAAGGCCTTCGCCAGGCAGCAGACGGAGATCGGCCGATATTCCGACGAGAACAGGAACCAGATCAGCCTGCAGGTGCGGCAGGCCATGAGCGGGCAGTGGTTCTTCGCCCTGGTCACCATCTTCCTCTCCAGCGTTCCGGCCATCGTCTACCTCCTGGCCGGCTACCTCGCCGTCGGCGGGGCCGAGACGATCACCGCCGGAACCATCGTCGCCTTCACCACGGTGCAGTCACGTCTGCTGTTCCCGCTCATCGGCCTCATGCGCGTCGCCCTCGACCTGCAGACCTCCGGCGCACTCTTCGCCCGCATCTTCGAGTACCTCGACCTGCGGCCGGCGATCACCGACGCTCCCGACGCCCGGTCCGTTCCCGAGGGCGACCTGCTCGGGAAGGTCGAGTTCGACCACGTCTCCTTCTTCTACCCGGATGCCGCAGGCGAGGCGCATCCGACCCTCGACGACGTCTCCTTCACCATCGAGCGCGGCCAGTTCGCCGCCTTCGTCGGGCCGAGTGGCGCCGGCAAGACCACGGTCTCGTATCTGGTGCCGCGGCTCTACGAGGTGAGCGGGGGAGCGGTCCGCTTCTCGGGGATCGACGTGCGCGAACTCGAACAGAGCTCACTCGTCGACCACATCGGCATCGTCAGCCAGGAGACGTACCTCTTCCACGCGACCATCGCCGAGAACCTGCGCTACGCCAAGCCCGACGCGACGGATGCCGAGCTCGAGGCCGCAGCGCGCGCCGCGAACATCCACGCCACCATCGCGAGCTTCCCCGACGGGTACGAGACGGTCGTCGGCGAGCGGGGCTATCGCCTCTCCGGAGGTGAGAAGCAGCGTGTCGCGATCGCGCGAGTGCTGCTCAAGGACCCCGAGGTCCTCGTGCTCGACGAGGCCACGAGCGCGCTCGACACCATCTCGGAGCGCGTGGTGCAGGCCGCCATCGATGATGCCGCCCGCGGCCGCACGACCATCGCGATCGCGCACAGGCTCTCGACGGTCATCGACGCCGACGTCATCTTCGTGGTCGTGGCCGGCCGCATCGTGGAGAGCGGGACCCACCCCGAGCTGCTCGCCGCTGGAGGCACGTACGCCGATCTCTACTCGCAGCAGGTGACGGCGCCGGTGGAACCGACCGTCGTCGACTGAGCCCGCGGCACCCGTCAGGAACGCTCGGCGAGCATCCCCTGCATCAGCTCGATCTCGGCGGTCTGGCTGGCGACGACGCCGTTCGCGAAGGTCGTCACCACGGCGTTCGAACTGCGGTCGAGCAGCGACTCGGCCATCTCGAGTGCGCCACGATGATGGGCGATCATGAGGGTGAGGAACAGGCGTTCGGCCTCGACCCCCTCGAGACTCTTCAGCTCGGTGAGCTGCGCATCCGTCGCCATGCCCGGCATGAGGCCGCCGGGGGTGTGGGTCGCGTCGGTGCCGTCGGTGTCGGTGCCGGAGCCGGCGGTGTGGCCGTGGTCGGTTCCGGATGCCCCGGTCCGGGTCATCCACGTCATC
The DNA here is from genome assembly GCA_001423545.1 of Leifsonia sp. Leaf325. Classification (GTDB taxonomy): domain Bacteria; phylum Actinomycetota; class Actinomycetes; order Actinomycetales; family Microbacteriaceae; genus Orlajensenia. The sequence continues at coordinate 406,311 of LMOK01000003.1, read as the reverse complement.
GACGGCTCGCTCCCGGCCTGGCTGAGCCCCCATTCGTTCAGCCAGCCGTAGAGCTGGCCGGACTGCTGCGCCTGGGTGGTCGCGATGTCGTAGGCGAGCAGGCGCACGTCGGCGTCATCCGTCGCGTCCCGCACGATCATCGCCATCTCGACGCCCTGCACGTGGTGGGCCTGCATGTCGCGGGCGAAGCCGGCCTCGGCGCTGGTGTCCGTCGGGGTCGGATCGCCGAGGGTGGAGATGCGCCCGAACGAGTACGCGAGCAGCGCCGTCACGACGATCGCCACGATGGCGACGACGATCACGGCGACGCGACCGCCCCGCCCCACGCGACCGGCGGCGGGGGTCGCGGCGGCGGAACCGTCGACCGAGCCGGCCTCGCCGGCGACGTCCTCGCTGGAGCCGGGCTCGATGGCGCTAGACCTTGCCCGGGGCATCGACGGCTCCGGTGCAGAGGGCGCCGGGCTCCGGAACGTTCTGGCTCTTCCAGTACTCCTCGAGGAAGGTGGAGATGCGCTCGTCGTCGACCGAGTCGACGGCCAGCTGCACGTTCCAGCCACTCAGCACGACCGGGCTGGGCAGCCCGTCGAAGGGCGAGAGCACGATGTAGCTGCTCGGCAGCTCGGCCTTCAGCGCACTGAGGTCGGCATCCGACAGCGACGGGTCATAGGTGACCCAGATCGCCCCGTGCTCGAGGGAGTGCACGGCATTCTCGTTCGGCACGGGCTCGGTGTAGACGCCGCAGTTGAGCCACGCGGGGTTGTGCGATCCGCCGGCCGGTGGTGTCTGCGGGTAGTCCACGACGCCCTCCACGTGCTGCGACTCGTTGTCGAAGGTCTCGACGCCCTCGATCTCGGCGCCGGTTCCTCCGGCGGTGTATTCCTTGGGCTGCGGCGTGAGAACGATCGAGACCACGACGACGGCCACGACGGCGACGGCGGCCACGATGGCCGAGGCGATGCCGATGCGGCGGTTGCGCTTGGACCTGGCCTCCTTGCGGCGGAACTCCTCGAGCTTGGCGGCGCGGTCGTCGGCGCGCTTCTGCTTGATGGACCTCTGCTTGGCAGCGGCCTTCGCGGCGGGAGGAACGGGCGGGACAGGGGGGACAGGCGGAGTGCTGGGGGTCACGGAACAATACGAACGCATCAAGCGCACCCGCAGCCTCGATCGGGCGCCTCTCACAGCCCATTCCCAGCCGGATCGACCCGTGCGCCTTCACCGTCCGCGCTGCAGCCCGGACCACCCTGCGCTGCAGGTCCTGCGACGTGCGCCCGCGATTTCGACCCCATCGTGAAGAAACGACCGCGCGGGCGACGGATTCGCCCGTCACACGGCATCCGTCACCGGATAGGGTGGATCCGTGAACATCTCCCGCTCGTGTTGTCGCCGCTGATCACCACCTCAGCGACCATTTCCCTGTGCCTGCGCGCTGAAGCGCAGCACGACCGTTAGGACAACACGGATGCATTACGCAGAGACCATCGTCGACCTCGTCGGCAACACCCCGCTCGTCAAGCTCAACCGGGTCACCGACGGCATCGCCGCCACCGTGCTCGTGAAGCTCGAGTACCTGAACCCCGGCGGCTCCGCCAAGGACCGCATCGCCACCCGCATCATCGACGCGGCCGAGCGCGAGGGCAAGCTGAAGCCGGGCGGCACCATCGTGGAGCCGACCTCCGGCAACACCGGCGTCGGCCTCGCACTCGTCGCGCAGCAGCGCGGCTACCGCTGCGTCTTCGTTCTGCCCGACAAGGTCGGCGAGGACAAGCGCAACGTGCTCACGGCGTACGGCGCCGAGGTCGTCGTGACGCCGACCTCCGTGCCGCCCGACCACCCCGAGTCGTACTACAGCGTCTCCGACCGGCTGGTCAGCGAGATCCCGGGCGCATTCAAGCCCGACCAGTACTCCAACCCCAACGGCCCGCTCAGCCACTACGAGACCACGGGTCCCGAGATCTGGCGCGACACCGACGGGCTCGTCACGCACTTCGTCGCCGGCGTCGGCACCGGTGGCACGATCACCGGCACCGGGCGGTTCCTGCGCGAGCAGTCCGACACCGTCCGCATCATCGGCGCCGACCCCGAGGGCTCCGTCTACTCCGGCGGCACCGGGCGCCCGTACCTCGTCGAGGGCGTCGGCGAGGACTTCTGGCCCACCGCCTACGACCCCAGCGTTCCTCACGAGATCATCGCGGTGACGGATGCGGAGGCCTTCGCCATGACGCGTCGGCTCGCGCTCGAAGAGGGCATCCTCGTCGGCGGGTCGAGCGGCATGGCCGTGGTCGCGGCCCTCCAGGTCGCGAAGGACCTCCCGGCGGATGCCGTCGTCGTCGTGCTGCTCCCCGATGGCGGCCGCGGCTACCTGGCCAAGATCTTCAACGACAAGTGGCTGCGCTCCTACGGGTTCAGCAATGCGCCGACCGGTCACACCGTCGCCAACCTGCTGGCCACGAAGGCCGGGCGCACCGAGCCCCTCGTGTTCACGCATCCCGATGACACCATCCGCGACGCCATCGACCGCATGACGGAGACCGGCGTCTCGCAGTTGCTCGTGCTGAACGCCGAGCCGCCCGTCGTGCTCGGCGAGGTCTCGGGCGCCATCCACGACGAGGAGCTCATGGAGCTCGTCTTCGCCGGCAAGGTGAAGCTCACCGACAAGGTCTCCTCGGTGATCGGCGAGCCGCTGCAGCTCATCGGCGTGAACGAGCCCGTCGCCGCGGCTCGCGCAGCCTTCGCCACCCAGCCCGCACTGCTCGTGACCGACGGCGGCAAGGTGCTCGGAGTCGTCACGCGCTCCGACCTGCTCAGCTACCTCGGCGCCTAGGAGAACACCATGACCACCTCAGACCGCTTCGCCACCCGCGCCATCCACGCCGGCCAGGAGTTCGACCCCACCACCGGTGCCGTCATCCCGCCGATCTACCAGACCTCCACCTTCGTGCAGGAGAGCATCGGTTCGCTGCGCGGCGGCTACGAGTACGCCCGATCCGGCAACCCGACGCGCACGGCCCTCGAGACGCTGCTCGCCGCGCTCGAAGGGGGAAAGCACGGACTCTCGTTCGCCTCGGGCCTCGCCGCTGAAGACGCCCTGCTGCGCGCGGTGCTCCAGCCCGGCGACCACGTGGTGCTGGGCAACGACGTCTACGGCGGGACCTACCGCCTGATCAACCGCGTGCACGGAGCCTGGGGCATCCGGAACACCCCGGTCGACCTCGCCGACCTCGATGCCGTTCGGGCGGCGGTGGCCACCGAAGCCACCCGCATCCTCTGGATCGAGACTCCCTCGAACCCGCTCATGAAGATCAGCGACGTGGCCGCCCTCGTCGAGATCGGCCACGCGGCCGGCGCCCTCGTCGTGGTCGACAACACCTTCGCCTCGCCGGCGCTCCAGCAGCCGATGTCCCTCGGCGCCGACGTGATCGTGCACTCCACCACCAAGTACCTCGGCGGCCACTCCGACGTGATCGGCGGAGGCCTCGTCATCAACGACGACGAACTCCACGACAAGGTCAAGTTCCTGCAGTTCGCCGCGGGCGCGGTGTCGGCGCCGATGGACGCGTTCCTCACCATCCGCGGCATCAAGACCCTCGACGTGCGCATGGAGCGCCACTCCGCCAACGCCCAGGCCATCGCCGAGGCGCTCGTCGGTCACCCGGCGCTCGAGGCGGTCTACTACCCGGGCCTGCCGTCGCACCCCGGCCACGAGCTGGCCGCGCGCCAGATGTCGGCCTTCGGTGGCATGCTCTCCATCGCCGTTCGCCCGACATCCGGAAGTGGAGCGGATGCCGCTCGCCGCTTCGCCGAGTCGCTCGAGGTGTTCCAGTTGGCCGAGTCGCTGGGCGGTGTGGAGTCGCTGGTGAACTACCCGTCGGCCATGACGCACGCGTCGGTGAAGGGCACCGAGCTCGAGGTGCCCGAGAACGTCGTGCGCCTCTCGGTCGGCATCGAGGACGTCGCCGACCTGGTCGCCGACGTGCTGCAGGCGCTCGACGCCCGCTGAGGCCCAGACGATCGTTGAGGCCCACCTCTCCCCGGGATCGCAACCCCGTGCGCGATGTCGCCCGCACGGGGTAGAACAGTACGCATGAGCGAACCGATCACCGACTGGATGGACGCCTACCTGCGCGCGTGGGACTCGAACGAGCCCGACGACATCCGTGCCCTCTTCACCGAAGACGCCGAGTACTACACGCTGCCCGGTCGCCCGGCGAAGGCCGGTATCGATGCGATCCTGGCCTGGTGGGATGACGCGCGCGACGAGCCGGGGGACTACACCTTCCGGTGGGAGCCCGTCACGGTCACCCCGAGTCGTGCGGTCATCCAGGGTTATACCGACTACCGCGAACGCGAGGCGTACCACAACCTCTGGATCATCGACTTCGAGGCCGATGGCCGAGCCAGCCGCTTCACCGAGTGGTGGGTCGAGGTCCCGGCCGACGGCTCGGGGCCGAAGGGCCCGACCCTTCCGGCATCCGAGGACTGACATCGGGCCGACTGATGTCGGCGCTGCCGACGCGCGCAATGGCAGAATTTCGACGAACATCGCCGTTCCTGCCAGCGTAACGAGACGGGTCGCTCGGGCATAGTGGACGAGTGACCAGCACCGCGACCAGAACCGTCGAGAACGGGCCGAGCGGCGAGCCGGCCGTGCACCACGGGTCTCTCGGCCTCGCTCGCGGCACGGCGCTCTACATCGCCGCGGTGCTCGGCACGGGCATCCTGGTGCTGCCCGGGCTCGCGGCATCCGTCGCCGGACCGGCCTCGATCATCGCCGTGGCCGCTGTGTTCCTGCTGTCGATCCCGCTGGCCGGCACCTTCGCGGCCCTCGCCTCGCGCTACCCCGATCCCGGCGGTGTCGCCAGTTACGCTCGCCGAGCTCTCGGCGACGTCTGGGCCCGCATGGCCGGCTACTGGTTCTACTTCGGCGTCTGCGTCGGTGCCCCGGTGGTCGGTGTGCTCGGCGCGGAGTACGTCGTCGCCGTACTCGGGGTCGACCACGCCGCCGTCGCCTGGGTCGGCATCGCCATCTTCGTTCCGCCCTTCGTCATCAACTTCTTCGGAGTGCGCGTCTCGGGCGCCCTGCAGCTGGTGCTCACGGCGCTGCTCCTGGTCGTCGTGGTCGGCGTCGTCGCGGTGAGCTTTCCACAGTCGGATGCCGCGAACTTCCAGCCCTTCCTCCCGCACGGCGTCGCCGGTATCGGCACGGCGATCAGCCTGTTCCTCTGGGCCTTCGCCGGCTGGGAGGTGGGCACCCACATCGCCGGCGAGTTCCGCAACCCGCGCCGGGTCATCCCGATCGCCACGGCGATCGCCGTCGTGGTGGTGGGAGCCGCGTACCTCGCGCTGCAGTTCGTCACGGTCGCCGTGCTCGGAGACGCCGCGGGCACCAGTGCGACGCCCCTCGTCGACCTCGTCGCCGATGGTGCGCCGGGCTACGGCCCGTTCCTCGTAGCCGTCATCGCGGCCGTCGTCGTGGCCGGGGTCGTGAACGCCTATCTCGGCGCCTTCGGCAAGCTGGGCGCGTCGCTCGGACGCGACGGCGACCTGCCGCGGTGGCTGGCGCGGGGCGTGGAGGACGGCGGCATCCCGCGGCGCAGCCTCGCCGTCGTCGCGGTGCTCATCAGCATCTACTACGCGCTGATGGCGGCGAGCGGATTCGAGCTCACGCCGTTCATCCTCGTGCACACCAGCAGCATGGCCGCCATTTACGCCATCGGCATGATCGCCGCCATGCGCCTGCTCGCCACCTGGAGCCTCGGCTGGTGGATGGCCGTGGTCTCGACGGTGCTGACGGCCGGCCTGCTCGTGCTCGCCGGACCCAACCTCATCATCCCGGCGGTGCTCGCCGTCGCGGCCGTCATCGTCGGCCTCATCAAACGCAGAACGAAACGAGAGTGAGAACCTGACATGTCCGAGTACCGTGCCCGCTTCAACGCCGAGGTCGCCTTCATCAACGGCGGCGACCTCCGCGTCAGCGACTTCCGGCTCGACCTCCCGTCGGCGTCGGTCACCGAGTCCGAGCTCGCCGAGCTGTTCGTGCGCCACCTCGGGCTCGCCCTCGTCGAGAGTGTCGACATCACCGGGCTCAGCATCGTGGAGGAACAGCACAAGGGTTCGCGGGGAACGGATGCCCACGCCTCCACCACAGCTCATGTCGTCGACCTCAGCCACACGGTCTCCGCCGGCCTCGTGACCTACCCTGGACTGCCGGCCCCGGTGATCACGCCGCACCTCACCCGCGAGGACTCCCGGGCCAAGTACGCGCCGGGCACCGAGTTCGCCCTGGATGTCATCACGATGATCGGCAACACCGGCACGTACCTCGACAGCCCGTTCCACCGCTACGAGGGCGGCACCGATCTCTCCGGCCTCGACCTCGAGACGCTCGTGGGGCTCCGCGCCGAGGTGTTCCACCTCGACGACGTCGACTGGGGAACGGATGCCGCCACCCGCGGCATCCCGGCCTCGGTGTTCTTCGACCGCGACCTGGCCGGATCAGCGGTCCTGCTGCACACGGGTTGGGACGTGCACTTCGGCCAGCCCGCCTACGCGACGGGCTCGCCGTTCCTGACCGAGGCCGGCGTGCGCCACCTCGTCGATGCCGGCGTCACGCTGGTGGGCATCGACTCGCTCAACATCGATGACACCGAGAGCGGGGGAGAGCGTCCGGCCCACAGCCTGCTGCTCCACGCCGGCATCCACGTCGTGGAGCACCTCACCAACCTGGGTGCGGTTCCGGCCCGCGGCGCGCGCTTCACGGCCGTGCCGCCGAAGGTCGCCGACTTCGGTACCTTCCCGGTGCGCGCCTTCGCCGAGCTTCCCGCTCGCTGAGGCCCGGGCGCAGCCCGCGGCCGAAGTGCGTTCGGCGAGCGCTTCCTCCGCGGACTCCGTCCGGGAGTCAGCGGACGTGATGGGACAGAACGGATGCCCCACCACGGGGGCAGGGCATCCGTTCGATCTCGATCAGCGGCGGCGGTTCACCACGCGAACTTCACGATGGAACCGGCCGGAACGGGCGGCGGCGCGTCAGGGTCCTCGGAGAACGGCGGCACCGAGTCGATGGTGGCGTAGAGCCCGCTCGGGGACCATTCGACTGCTCCGGGTGTATTCGCCTCCCGGAAGAGGGTGGCCGTAGACGACCCCTTCGTGATCACCGAGATGCGATTCGCGAACAGCTCCGCGACGTAGATGTCACCGCGGGGTGAGATCGCCAGATCGGTCGCGGACAGCAGCCCGGTCGCCACCGTGACGACCTTGCGGGTGAGCAGGTTGACCTTGACGACGGAGCCGCGGGCGCCGAGATCGGGGGTCTCCGGTCCGCCCGGGAGCAACGTGACGTACAGCCATCCGTCAGGGCCGAGTTCGACGTCGGTGGGAACGGCCTCGAACGCGTACTCGTATCCGAGTGCGCACTCGGGCAGTCCCAGCGCGAGAGCGCCCTCGTCGAGAACCGTCTTCTGCGCGGGGAACGCGGCGAGAGTGCGCACCTTCCCCCGGGCGTCGACCGTGAGCAGCGCGTTTCCGCCGGCGTCGGCGACGACGGTGCCGATCGGAGTTCCGATGCTGGCGAACGGATGCGAGTACACCTCGCCGGTGTACGACGCTCGGATGAACGGCGGCAGCTGCGCCGCGCACTCCTCCGGCAGGTTCGAGAAGCCGTAGGCCACAGAACCGTCCGGATTGGCGGCCGCCTCGTACGCTCCGAGGTCGGCGAGGGTCGACACCTTCCCCTTGCGATCGATGCGCTTGAGGAACGCGCCGTCCGCCGTGGTCTCGGCGAAGGTCACCGCTCCGAGGAAGGCGGATGCTGCTCCCACCTCGTTGCCGGGAGTGGCCGTCGTGTAGAGCGTCGTGGTCTTCCCGCCCCGAACCTTCGCCAGAGAACCGGCGAAGTTGTCGGTCACGTAGACGTCATGGGAGAGGTCGAGAGCCAGGGAGAGGGGGCTGAGGAACGGACCGCCGATCGGACGGGGGTCGGTGGCACGGGCCGGAGCCGCGAAGGCGGGGGCGGATGCGAGTGACATCGGTACAGCGAGGGCCGCCGCGGCGACCACGGCGAGCAGGCGTTTCATGGGAGCTCCTTCGGGAGTGGAGGTGGACAGAGACGAGCGCATCGGGCGCAATCGTCCCCGCCAGAGTGGTCCTGACGCCGGAGTCCCGCATCAGTGCTAGCACCGAGTTCGGCGGATCCCGTTCGGATCCGCGACAAGCGCACGGTTCCGGGCGAGGATGGAGACATGGCTTCCGAGATTCCGACGCACACCCTGAACGACTCGACCTCGATCCCCGTGATCGGGCTCGGCACCTATGGACTCCGCGGCGCAGCGGGCACCCAGGCCGTCGCTGCGGCGATCGGCAGCGGCTATCGCCTGCTCGACACGGCGCTCAACTACGAGAACGAGCGCGAGGTCGGCGATGGCATCCGCGTCTCCGGAATCGACCGCGGCGAGATCATCGTGACCTCGAAGATCCCCGGGCGCCACCACGGCTACGACGAGACGCTCGGCAGCTTCGCCGAGTCGTCGACGAACCTCGGACTCGACGTCATCGACCTGTACCTGATCCACTGGCCGCTGCCTGGCGTCGACAAGTACCTCGACACCTGGAAGGCCATGATCGCGCTGCGCGACGAGGGCAAGGTGCGCTCCATCGGCGTGAGCAACTTCACCGAGGAGCACCTCGAGCGCATCATCGGCGAGACCGGCGTGGCTCCGGCCGTCAACCAGGTCGAGCTGCACCCCTACTTCCCGCAGGCGGCGCTGCGTGCATTCCACGAGCGGCATGCGATCCGCACGGAGTCGTGGAGCCCCCTCGCGAAGCGTGGCGAACTCACCCGGGAGCCCTTACTCGTCGCCATCGCCGACAGCCACAGCGTCACTCCGACCCAGGCCGTGCTGCGCTGGCACCTGCAGCTCGGCTCCATTCCCATTCCGAAGTCGGCGGATGCCGCCCGCCAACGCGAGAACCTCGATGTGTTCGACTTCGAACTCAGCGACGACGAGGTCTCCGCGATCTCCTCCCTCGAGCGCGGACGCCTCTGGGACGGCGACCCCGTCACCCACGAGGAGTTCTAGCGCACACTCGCGCCGCCCTCTCTTCTCGTGCGAGGCCCGACAACGTAGTTCTCGCGGGTGCGTAGGCGATGTCACCCGCGCGAACTCCGGTCTCGACGACGGGCACCCGCGCGAACTCCGTTCTCGGCGGCGCCGACGGGCGTCCTAGGATCGAACGAGTGAGCAGCGACACCGATTCGAGCGCGGAGGCCGAGGCACTTCGGCCGCGAACTCCGTCCGAGCCCCGGCGACCGGAGGCCGGCACGCCGATCGCCGCCGCACCCTCCCCGTGGGTGCTGGTCGGCCTCATCTCGCTCATCGTGCTGAGCGCGTTCGAGTCGCTGGCGATCATGACGGCCATGCCGCTGGTCACGGCCGACCTCGACGGCGCCAACGCCTACGCCCTCGCCTTCTCGGCGCCCATCGCCGCCGGAGTGATCGGCATGATCCTCGCCGGCGACTGGGCCGACAGGAAGGGGCCGCGCGCCCCGCTCTACGCAGCGGTCATCGCGCTCACCGTCGGCCTGCTGATCGCCGGGCTGGCCCCGTCGATGCCCGTCTTCATCGGCGGGCGCATCATCCAGGGCATCGGCGGCGGAGCGATCACCGTGCCCATCTACGTGATCGTGGCGCGCGTCTACCCCGAGGTGCGGCATCCGCGCATCTTCGCGTCGTTCGCCGCTGCCTGGGTGCTGCCCTCCCTCATCGGTCCGGTCATCGCCGGTTCCGTGGCGGAATCGGTCGGCTGGCGCTGGGTCTTCCTCGGCGTCGTCGCTCTGGTCGTCGCCGCCCTCGCCATGGTCGGCATCGCCCTCCGGGGCAGGCTGACGGATGCCGCCGGCACGGCGCCGCGCTGGACTCCGGTGCGCCTCGGCTGGTCCGTGCTCGCCGCGGCGGCCGTGCTCGCCCTCACGCTCACCGCCGAACTCGACGGAGCGCTGCGCTGGATCGTGGCCGTCGTCGCGGTGGTCGTGGCGGCCGTCGCCCTGATCCCGCTCGTGCCGCCGGGAACCCTGCGCTCGGCGTGGGGGCTGCCCTCGGTCGTGCTCGTGCGGCTTCTCATGGCTGCGGCGTTCTTCGGCGCCGAGGCCTATGTGCCCTACCTGCTCGTGAAGCAGTACGACTACACCGCCGCGTTCGCCGGGCTCGCCCTCACCGGCGCCGGCGTGGCGTGGGCGCTCGGCTCGCACCTGCAGGGACGAGCGGGCTACAGCATCGCGAGCGCCGACGTCGTGCGCTGGGGCGCGACCGGACTGTTCGCCGGCATCGTGATCGTCGGGGTGACCAGCGCGCTGCACCTGTCGCCGTTCGTGGCGATCGGCGGCTGGGTCCTCGCCGGTGTCGGGATGGGGTTCGGATACCCGCGGCTCTCCGTCCTGACGCTCGAGTACTCCGAGGTCGGCAACCAGGGCGCCAACAGTTCGTCCCTGGCCATCGCCGACGCCCTCGGGGCGGCTGCGGCTCTGGCGGCCACGGCCCTCGCCGTCGTGACGGCAGCCGGAACGTCGGCAGAGGAGGCCTCTGCCGCCCAGTCGAGCGCCGGATTCACCGCGGCCTTCGCCGTCGCAGCCGCCTGCGGGTTCGCCGCCCTGGTGCTGGGGGCGCGCGTTCGCCGTCGATAGCCCGCGCGGCATATGTGCGTGGCGCAGCCGATGTTCGGCGTCGATTGTCGTGCTGTCACACGATCCGCGCAATGTGACTGTCACATCGTGAACTTTCGCATCCGCCGCTCATGTGCATAATTGATCTGAGCTTTTCCATGTGAACGTGAACATCCGAACGGTCCGTCAATGTCGCCAGAGCCGCAGAAGGGGCGAGCGCCCTCGATCCGCGATGTCGCGCGCCTCGCGGACGTGTCGCATCAGACCGTCTCCAGAGTGCTGAACGGGCACCCCAGCATCCGTGACGAGACGCGTCAGCGGGTGCTCGATGCCATGGAGGCCCTGAAGTACCGGCCCAACCGCGCCGCCCGGGCCCTGGTCACCAGTCGGTCGCGCACCATCGGCGTGCTGTCGGCGACGACAGGCGAGTACGGCCCGTCGTCGAGCATCGCCGCCATCGAGGATGCCGCCCGCGAGGCCGGGTACTTCGTGAACACCGCGAACCTGGCGGCGTCGACTCCCGCCGCCATCGTCGACGCCCTCAAGCACCTGGTGCTGCAGGATGTCGAGGGCCTGATCGTGATGGCACCGCAGGTGCGGGTCTTCGACGTCCTCGCCGGCATGGCCATGGACATCCCCTACGTGAGCCTGCAGTCGACGGGGCAGAGCGACCATCGGGCCCTCGCCGTCGACCAGATCGCGGGAGCTCGAGCGGCCACCCAGCACCTCATCGATCTCGGTCACCACGAGATCGTGCACCTCGCCGGGCCGCAGGACTGGATCGAGGCCGAGGCGCGCATGAGGGGCTTCCTCGACGCCATCATCGACGCCGACCTGCGCACGCATCCGCCGATCCTCGGCGACTGGACCGCGGACTTCGGGTACTACGCCGGGCGGGAGCTGAGCCGCTACCGGGACTTCAGCGCCGTCTTCGCGGCCAACGACCTGATGGCGATCGGGCTGATGCACGCGTTCCGGGATGCCGGTCTCGACGTTCCGCACGACGTGAGCGTCGTCGGCTTCGACGACATCCCCGTGGCCCAGCACGTGTCTCCGCCCTTGACGACAGTGCACCAGGAGTTCCGCGAGGTGGGGCGCCGGGCGGTGGCCCTGCTGCTCGGCGAACTGCGTGGCGAACCCGTGTCGCAGAGCGAGGAGATCGTGCCGGCCCTCGTCGTGCGCGGCTCCAGCGGCCCGGTGCACGCGGCCCTCGTTCATTACTGAGCCGTTACGAAAGCGTGACGCGAACTCAACTTGACACCGGTTCGCGGTGGAGGCACTATGAGACGCGATGTGAACGGTCACACGACCGCCACATCGGAAATTCCGACCCATCCCTTTGACATCGGAGTCAGCCCGTGAGCTTCATGCCGCAGCCCAGCCGCCCAGCGGTTGCCCTGTCCATGACAGTGACGGACACTCGCGATGCGGGTGCGGCCGATTCCACGTTCAGCCACGGTTCGAAGGGACAGTCAAGCGATGCCGTCTGAGCAGCACCCCATCCTCGAGATGCGCTCGATCACCAAGGAGTTCCCCGGCGTCAAGGCGCTGTCGGATGTCTCCCTCACGGTGAACGCAGCCGAGGTCCACGCCATCTGCGGCGAGAACGGCGCGGGCAAGTCCACGCTCATGAAGGTCCTCTCGGGCGTCTATCCCGCGGGCACCTATACCGGTGAGATCGTCTTCCGCGGAGAGCGGGTGGAGTTCAAGGACATCCGCTCGAGCGAGAACGCGGGCATCGTCATCATCCACCAGGAGCTGGCGCTCATCCCCGAGCTGTCGATCACCGAGAACATCTTCCTCGGCAACGAGCTGGCTCACCGCGGCGTCATCGACTGGGTCGAGGCGAAGGCCAAGGCCACCGAGCTCCTCGCCCGTGTCGGCCTCGACGAGGACCCCGACCGCCAGATCAAGAACATCGGCGTCGGCAAGCAGCAGCTGGTCGAGATCGCCAAGGCGCTCAACAAGGACGTCAAGCTCCTCATCCTCGACGAGCCGACGGCCGCACTGAACGAGAACGACTCGCAGCACCTGCTCGACCTCATCCGAGGCCTCAAGGGCAAGGGCATCGCGTCGATCATGATCTCCCACAAGCTCAACGAGATCGAGCAGGTCGCCGACTCCATCACGATCATCCGAGACGGCAAGACCATCGAGACCCTCGACATCGCCGCGGGCGAGATCAACGAGGACCGCATCATCCGCGGCATGGTCGGTCGCAGCCTCGAGAGCCGCTTCCCCGACCGCACCCCGAACATCGGCGATGTGTTCTTCGAGGTCAAGGACTGGACCGTGCAGCACCCGCAGGTGGCCGAGCGCCTGGTCGTCAAGGGCTCGAGCCTCTACGTGCGCCGCGGTGAGATCGTCGGACTCGCCGGCCTCATGGGCGCCGGACGCACGGAGCTGGCCATGAGCCTCTTCGGTCGCTCCTACGGCAGCTTCGTCTCGGGCACCATCGTCAAGGACGGCGAGGAGATCGAACTGCGCGACGTGTCGCAGGCCATCGATGCCGGCCTCGCCTACGTGAGCGAGGACCGCAAGGTCCTCGGCCTCAACCTGCTCGACGACATCAAGGCGTCGATCGTCTCGGCCAAGCTCAAGAAGATCTCCCGCGGCCAGGTCGTCGACGACATGCGCGAGTACTCGGTCGCCGAGGAGTACCGCAAGTCGCTGCGCATCAAGGCGCCGAGCGTCGACATGGGGGTGGGCAAGCTCTCCGGTGGAAACCAGCAGAAGGTCGTCCTCGCCAAGTGGATGTTCACCGACCCCGACCTGCTCATCCTCGACGAGCCCACCCGCGGCATCGATGTGGGTGCCAAGTACGAGATCTACACGATCATCCAGGCGCTGGCCGCACAGGGGAAGGGCGTGATCCTCATCTCGAGCGAACTCCCCGAACTCCTCGGCATAGCCGACCGCATCTACACCGTCTTCGAAGGCCAGATCACCGGTGACATCCCCGTGACGGATGCCAACCCCGAAACCCTGATGAAGAGCATGACCTCCGCACGGAAGAGAGTTCAGAACTGATGAGCACCGAAACCAGCTCGACGAAGAAGAGTGGCGGGTTCGCCGACATCAAGAAGATGTTCGGTGGCGGTCAGTCCAACCTGCGCCAGTTCGGCATCCTGGGCAGCCTCATCGTCATCATCCTGTTGTTCCAGGTGTTGACGAACGGCCTGACTCTCTCGCCGACGAACCTCATCAACGTCGTCAACCAGTACTCCTACATCCTGATCCTCGCGATCGGCATGGTCATGGTGATCATCGCCGGCCACATCGACCTCTCGGTCGGTTCGGTCGCGGCGTTCACGGGCATCGTGGTGGCGAAGGCCATGGCCGACTGGAACCTCCCCTGGCCGCTGGCGATCGTGCTCGGCATCGCCGTCGGTGCCGCCATCGGTGCCTGGCAGGGCTTCTGGGTCGCCTACATCGGTGTTCCCGCCTTCATCGTCACCTTGGCGGGCATGCTCATCTTCCGCGGTGGAAACCAGTTCATCGGCCAGTCCACCAGCGTCGCGGTGCCGTCGGAGTTCACCTACATCGGCGCCGGCTACATCCCCGACTTCGGTCCGTTCCCGTTCAGCACGGGCACGATGATCCTCGGCATCCTCGGCGCAGCCTGGATCGTCTACAACGAGTGGCACATCCGCCGCGTGCAGAAGAAGATGGGCTCCACGTCCTCGCCCGTCTGGGTCTCGGTCGTCAAGGTCGTGTTGCTCGCCGGCGTGATCCTCGCCGCCGCCTGGCTGTTCGCCACCGGTCGCGTCGGCACCAGCTTCCCGATCTCGGGCATCATCCTGGTCGCCCTCGTCATCCTCTACTCGTTCATCACCCGCAGCACCATCGGTGGCCGCCACATCTACGCCGTCGGCGGCAACCGTCTGGCCGCGACGCTCTCGGGCGTCAAGGACCGCCGTGTCGACTTCTTCGTCATGATGAACATGTCGGTGCTCGCCTCCCTCGCCGGAATGATCTACGTGGCCCGTGCCACGGCATCCGGCCCGCAGGACGGCAACGGCTGGGAGCTCGACGCGATCGCGTCGGTCTTCATCGGTGGCGCTGCAGTCTCGGGCGGTATCGGTACCGTCATCGGCTCCATCGTCGGTGGTCTGGTCATGGCGTTCCTCAACAACGGCCTCCAGCTCATCGGTGCCGGCGCAGACCTCGTGCAGATCATCAAGGGCCTCGTGCTGCTGATCGCCGTGGGTGTCGACGTCTGGAGCAAGCGCCAGGGTCGCCCGTCGATCTTCGGCATCTGGTCGCAGCGCCGCAAGGCCCGCGCAGCCGCCGATGAGCCCGTGCTCGAGTCGGCAGGCACCGTGCTGCCGACGAACGACAACGCCTCGGCGGAGTCGCTGCGCAGCTGAGCTCGCGGCATCCGTCTCCCGACCTGCACGATCCCCCTCACCACCACCACCAAGAGAAAGTGAAATCAATGAAGAAGATCGCTTTGGCAACAGTCGCGGTTGCAGCCGCAGCTGCCCTCGCGCTGACGGGCTGCTCGTCCGACCGCGGCGCAAGCACCGGCGGGTCCAGTGAAGCCGCCAAGGGCTTCGCTGCAGACTCCACCATCGGTGTCGCACTCCCCGACAAGACCTCTGAGAACTGGGTTCTCGCCGGTGCGCTGTTCGAGGATGGCCTCAGCCAGGCCGGATACAAGGCAGACGTGCAGTACGCGCCCGCCAGCAACACCGTCGCGGAGCAGCAGAACCAGATCTCCGCCATGGTCACCAACGGCGCGAAGGTCATCGTCATCGGTGCGAAGGACGGCAAGCAGCTCGGAACGCAGCTGCAGCAGGCTGCCGACGCCGGCGTCAAGATCGTCGCGTACGACCGCCTCATCGAGAACACGCCGAACGTCGACTACTACGTCGCCTTCGACAACTTCAAGGTCGGCCAGCTCCAGGGCCAGGCTCTCCTCGAGGGTCTCGAGAAGCGCTCGGGTCACGCTGCCCCGTGGAACATCGAGCTGTTCTCGGGCTCGCCCGACGACGCCAACGCCGCCGTGTTCTTCAACGGTGCGATGGACGTGCTCCAGCCGAAGATCGACGACGGAACCCTCGTCGTCAAGTCGGGCCAGACCGAGGTCGCCCAGACCGCGACCCAGGGCTGGAAGGCTGAGAACGCCCAGAGCCGCATGGACTCGCTGCTGACCTCGAACTACTCGAGCGACGCCATCGACGGTGTCCTGTCCCCGAACGACACTCTGGCTCGCGCCATCATCACGTCGACCAAGCAGGCCGGCAAGGACATCTCGAAGGTCACCGTCACCGGTCAGGACTCCGAGGTCGAGTCGGTCAAGTCGATCATGGCCGGAGAGCAGTACTCCACCATCAACAAGGACACCACCCTCCTGGTGGAGCAGACGATCAAGATGATCGGCGAGCTCCAGAAGGGCGACGAGGCTGAGGTCAACGACACCGAGCAGTACGACAACGGCGAGAAGGTCGTTCCCGCTTACCTGCTTGCCCCGGTCATCGTGACCAAGGACAACGCAGCCGAGGCGTACAAGAACAACCCGAACCTCCTCGACATCGTGAACGCCGCTTCCTAAGCAGCATTCGCTTCGTCACAGACGGCCCTCGCTCCCTCGGGAGCGGGGGCCGTCCGGCGTTTCGCCGACGGATGCCGCGAGTTGCGTCTCGCAGGCGGATGCCGCGAGTTGCCCACTTCCACCAGTGCGGCCACCGCTGCACCGGCGGAAGTGGGCACCTCGGCGCGTCCGCGTACCCCTCTTAATGCGCGCCCAGGTCACAGCTTGGTCACGGCGTCCGAATCGAGACCTGAACCGCTTGCATTCCGAGCGTTCGTTAGCGCTAACATAGACGAAGGCTGTTAGCGCTAACGACGCAGCAGACTCCGACGCCGCCGTCCCGTGGTGCGTCGGTGTGCATCACGACGAAGGAGTTGCGACGGTGGCATCAGCATCCGGCCAGGAGAGCATCAAGCGCTCCGTCTTCACCGCCGAGATCGAGGCCGCCATCCAGCAGGTGCGTGCCGACGTCGCCGCACTGCACTCCGAACTCACCCGCTACGGCCTCATCGTCTGGACCGGCGGAAACGTCTCCGGTCGCGTTCCCGGAGCCGACCTCTTCGTCATCAAGCCGTCGGGCGTCTCCTACGACGACCTCGCCCCCGACAACATGATCCTCTGCGACCTCGACGGCGCAGTCATCGCCGGCACCGCTGGCTCCGATCGCAGCCCGTCGAGCGACACCGCTGCCCACGCCTACGTCTACCGCAACATGCCCGAGGTCGGCGGGGTCGTGCACACCCACTCCACGTTCGCCGTGGCCTGGGCCGCACGCAACGAGGAGATCCCCTGCGTGATCACGGCGATGGCCGACGAGTTCGGCGGGCCCATCCCTGTCGGTCCGTTCGCGATCATCGGCGACGACTCGATCGGTCGCGGCATCGTCGAGACCCTCTCCGGTCACCGTTCACGCGCCGTGCTCATGGCCAATCACGGGCCGTTCACCATCGGCAAGGACGCGAAGGACGCCGTCAAGGCCGCGGTCATGGTCGAGGACGTCGCCCGCACGGTGCACTACGCCCGCGAGGCCGGACCGCTCGTCCCCATCCCGCAGCAGGCCATCGACAGCCTCTTCGATCGCTACCAGAACGTCTACGGACAGTCGGGGGATGCACGCCGATGAGCGCTTCCACCAGCACCACGGATGCCGCTCGCACGGCCATCCTCGAGGGGCGCACGTCGCTCGGCATCGAGTTCGGCTCGACGCGCATCAAGGCCTGCCTCATCGGCGAGAACCCCGGTGATGTACTTGCCGTGGGCAGCCACGAGTGGGAGAACCAGTTCGTCGACCGCGTCTGGACGTACTCGCTCGACGCCGTCTGGGCCGGTGTGCAGGCGGCCTATGCCGACCTCGTCGCCCAGGTGAGCCGCGACCACGGCGTGGAGCCCACCGGCTTCGGCGCCATCGGCGTCTCGGCGATGATGCACGGCTACCTGGCCTTCGACGCCGCCGACGAGCTGCTGGTGCCGTTCCGCACTTGGCGCAACACCTCCACGGGACCGGCAGCGGCCGAGCTCAGCGAGAGCTTCGGCGTGAACATCCCGCTGCGCTGGTCGATCGCGCACCTGCACCAGGCCGTGCTCGATGACGAGGCCCACGTCTCCGACGTCGCCTTCTTCACGACGCTCGCCGGCTACGTGCACTGGAAGCTCACCGGCCGCAAGGTCATCGGCGTCGGCGACGCGTCGGGCATGTTCCCGATCGACTCGGCCACGCACGACTACGACGCCGGCCTCATCACGATCTACGACGGCCTCGTCGCCGACCGCGCTCCCCGGCTCCGTGTCGCCGAGCTGCTGCCCGAGGTGCTCGTCGCCGGTGAGGCCGCCGGCCCCCTGACCGCCGAGGGCGCCGCGCTCCTCGACCCGACGGGTGCGCTGCAGCCCGGCGCCCTGCTCTGCCCGCCCGAGGGCGACGCCGGCACCGGCATGGTCGCCACCAACTCCGTCGCGCCGCGCACGGGCAACGTCAGCGCCGGCACCAGCATCTTCGCCATGGTCGTGCTCGAGGCCCCGCTCGCGCAGGTGCACCACGAGCTCGACCTCGTCACCACGCCGGCCGGCGACCCCGTCGCCATGGTGCACTGCAACAACGGCGCCAGCGAGCTGGCGGCGTGGGTGAGCGTGTTCTCGCGCTTCGCTGCGGCATCCGGAACCCCGGTCGACACCGATGCCGCGTTCGGCGTCCTGCTGCGGGAAGCCCTCGAGGGGGAGGCGGATGCCGGCGGCATCATCGCCTACAACCACCTCGCCGGAGAGCCGATCGCGGGCCTCAGCGAGGGCCGCCCGCTCGTCGTGCGCACGCCCGACAGCAGGCTCACCCTCGCGAACTTCATGCGCGCCCAGGTCTACGGCGTCTACGGCACCCTCAGCCTCGGCATGCGCGTGCTCGCCGACGAGGGTGTCTCGCTCGATCGCATGTTCGCCCACGGGGGCATCTTCCGCACCGCGGGCGTCGCCCAGCGCCTGCTCGCCGGTGCCCTCGACGCCCCTGTCGCCGTCGGCGAGACCGCGAGCGAGGGCGGAGCGTGGGGGATCGCGGTGCTCGCGTCGTACCTGCGTGCGACGTCGGATGCGGCATCCGGAGCGGCATCCGGAACCGACTCGGGAACCGACCTCGGAACGTACCTGAACGAGCGCGTCTTCGCCGACGCCGGCTTCGACACCGTCACCCCCGTCGCAGAAGACGTCGCGGGCTTCGCCACCTTCCTCGACCGCTATCGGGCCGGCCTCGCTGCCGAGGCCGCCGCCGTGCAGGCGCTCTGACCGAGCGACCCGCGCACAGACAACCGACACCGACCCCAGCACCTGGAGACCAGCACATGACCCGCACCGCCCTCACCACCTCGCTCGAGCACTACGAGGTCTGGTTCCTCACCGGAAGCCAGGGCCTCTACGGCGAGGAGACCCTGCGTCAGGTGGCCGAGCAGTCGCGCGCCATCTCCGACGAGCTCGGTGGCGGCGTTCCGGTGAAGGTCGTGTGGAAGCCGGTTCTCACCGACTCCGATGCCATCCGTCGCACCGCCCTCCAGGTGAACGCCGCCGACAACGTGATCGGCGTCATCGCCTGGATGCACACGTTCAGCCCGGCCAAGATGTGGATCGCCGGCCTCGACGCGCTGCAGAAGCCGCTGCTGCACCTGCACACGCAGGCCAACGTCGAGCTGCCGTGGGGCGAGATCGACTTCGACTTCATGAACCTCAACCAGGCCGCCCATGGCGACCGCGAGTTCGGCTACATCCAGACCCGCCTCGGCATCGCCCGCAAGACCGTCGTCGGCCACGTGTCGAACCCGGCCGTGCAGCAGCAGGTCGAGACCTGGCAGCGTGCGGCGGCCGGCTGGGCGGCATCCCGAACCCTCAAGCTCGCCCGCTTCGGCGACAACATGCGCTACGTCGCGGTGACCGAGGGTGACAAGACGGAGGCCGAGCTGCGCTTCGGTGTTCAAGTCAACACCTGGGGAGTCAACGAGCTGGCGGATGCCGTGGCCGCTGCATCCGAGTTCGACATCGACGCCCTCGTGGCCGAGTACGAGGAGCTCTACGACGTCGTTCCCGAGCTGCGTGCCGACGGCGACCGCCACCAGAGCCTGCGCGACGGCGCCGCGATCGAGATCGGGCTGCGGTCGTTCCTCGAGGAGGGCGGCTTCGGCGCCTTCACCACGAGCTTCGAGGACCTGGGCGCGCTCAAGCAGCTGCCCGGCCTCGCCGTGCAGCGCCTGATGGCCGAGGGCTACGGCTTCGGTGCCGAGGGCGACTGGAAAACCGCCATCCTGGTGCGCGTCGCGAACGTGATGGGCTCGGGCCTCCCGGGAGGCGCGAGCCTCATGGAGGACTACACCTACGACCTCGTTCCCGGCAACGAGCGCATCCTCGGCGCCCACATGCTCGAGGTCTCGCCGTCGCTCACGACGTCGAAGCCCACGCTGGAGATCCACCCGCTCGGCATCGGCGGCAAGGACGACCCCGTGCGACTGGTCTTCACGGCCGACCCCGGTCCCGCCGTCGTCGTCGCGCTGTCCGACATGCGCGACCGCTTCCGCCTCACGGCGAACGTGGTCGAGAACGTGTCGGCTCCCGAGCTGCCGAAGCTGCCCGTCGGCCGCGCCGTCTGGAAGCCGGCCCCCGACTTCGCCACGAGTGCCGCCTGCTGGCTCACCGCCGGCGCCGCGCACCACACCGTCATGTCGACCGCCGTGAGCGTCGACGTGTTCCGAGATTTCGCCGAGAT
This sequence comes from Leifsonia sp. Leaf325, assembly GCA_001423545.1. Taxonomy (GTDB): domain Bacteria; phylum Actinomycetota; class Actinomycetes; order Actinomycetales; family Microbacteriaceae; genus Orlajensenia. The sequence continues at coordinate 385,893 of LMOK01000003.1, read as the reverse complement.
CGCTCGCACCGAGCTTCTCGTGATCGATGAGACCACCACCCAGCGCGACTTCGCGCGGGAGGTGCGCTGGAACCAGGCGTACTACCGCCTGGCGCAAGGCCTGTAATCGCAACACCCAGCACCAACAGCACCACACAACTCAACACACCCGCCGCACGGTCACCCGGCCGAGCGGCCCACGGGATCCGGTGATTCATGGACGACACCGGATCCGCACCTCACCAAGTGAACAACGGTGTCCATCAGTGAAAGGAAACACAGTGAAGACCACCAAGAAGGTCCTTCTCGCCACACTGGCAGCGGGCTCGATGCTCGCCCTCGCAGCCTGCTCCGGCGGCGGCGCCGGCGGCGGAGCCACCGAGGGTGCCCAGGGAGACGGCGGCCTCATCGGCGTCGCGATGCCCACCAAGAGCTCCGAGCGCTGGATCCAGGATGGCGACGCCGTCAAGGAGCAGCTCGAGGCCGAGGGCTTCAAGGTCGACCTGCAGTACGCGGAGGACGACATCCCCACGCAGGTCTCGCAGATCGAGAACATGATCACCAAGGGTGCAGAAGCCCTGATCATCGCCTCGATCGACGGAACCACGCTGACGCAGGTGCTGCAGGATGCCGCTGACGCGGACATCCCGATCATCGCCTACGACCGCCTCATCCGCGACAGCGAGAACGTGGACTACTACGCCTCGTTCGACAACTACAAGGTCGGCGTGCAGCAGGCCAACTCGATCCTCAGCGGCCTCGGCCTCGTGGACCTCGAGGGCGCTCCCGTCGCTGACGCACCCGCGGGACCGTTCAACATCGAGCTGTTCGCCGGTTCGCCCGACGACAACAACGCCACGTTCTTCTGGAACGGTGCGATCGACACCCTGCAGCCCCTGATCGATGACGGAACCCTCGTCGTCAAGAGCGGCCAGACCGACTTCCAGCAGGCGGCAACGCTGCGCTGGGACGGCGAGGTCGCACAGAGCCGCATGGAGGACATCCTCACCAAGAGCTACTCCGATGGCTCGAAGGTCAACGCCGTGCTCTCGCCCTACGACGGCCTGTCGCGAGGCATCATCTCGGCTCTGACCGACGCCGGCTACACCGTCGGTGCCGAGTGGCCCTTCATCTCCGGCCAGGACGCCGAGCTCGACTCGGTCAAGGCCATCAACTCCGGTGAGCAGTACGCCACCATCTTCAAGGACACCCGCAAGCTCGCGGTCGTGGCCGTGGACATGGCGACCGCCCTGCTGAACGGTGAGGAGCCCGAGGTCAACAACACCGAGGACTACGACAACGGCAAGAAGGTCGTTCCGTCGTACCTGCTCGAGTCGCAGATCGTCGTCAAGGACAACATCAACGAGATCCTGGTCGACAGCGGCTACTGGACCGAAGAGGAGATCAACGGCTAAGTCCGTCGATCACCCGATCGTCCCGATGATCGACTGAAGCGTGTCGGGGCCTGGGTGCGAGTAATCTCGCAGCAGGCCCCGGCGCGCCACGTCGCATCACCACTCCCGTCCGTCCCGGAGCACCCGGCGAGGAAGCAGGAAAACGAATGACGAACATTCTCGAGATGCGCGGCATCACGAAGACGTTCCCCGGCGTGAAGGCCCTCTCGGAGGTGACCCTCGAGGTCAGCCGCGGTGAGGTCCACGCCATCTGCGGCGAGAACGGCGCCGGAAAGTCCACGCTCATGAAGGTGCTCTCGGGCGTCTACGGGCACGGAACCTACGAAGGCGACATCGTCTTCGAGGATGAGGTGGTGGAGTTCAAGGACATCACCGACAGCGAGGCCAAGGGCATCGTCATCATCCACCAGGAGCTGGCGCTCAGCCCCTACCTGTCGATCGCCGAGAACATCTTCCTCAACAACGAGGTCAAGGGCCGCGGCGGCCTCATCGACTGGAACAAGACCAACCACGAGGCCCAGACGCTGCTGCACCGCGTCGGCCTCCGTGACAACCCGACGACGAAGATCATGAACATCGGCGTCGGCAAGCAGCAGCTCGTGGAGATCGCCAAGGCGCTCTCCAAGCGGGTGAAGCTGCTCATCCTCGACGAGCCGACAGCGGCCCTGAACGACGAGGACTCCGATCACCTGCTCGACCTGATCCTGCACCTCAAGGAGCAGGGCATCACGTCGATCATCATCAGCCACAAGCTCAACGAGATCAAGAAGATCGCCGACACCGTGACGGTCATCCGTGACGGCAAGTCGATCGAGACGATCGCCAAGGCCGACGTCTCCGAAGAGCGCATCATCAAGGACATGGTCGGCCGCGACCTCGAGCACCGCTACCCGGAGCACACGCCGAACATCGGCGAGGAGCTGCTGCGGGTCGAGGACTGGACGGCGCACCACCCGCAGGACACCTCGCGCGTGATGGTCGACAACGTGAACATCACCGTGAGCGCCGGCGAGATCGTCGGCATCGCCGGCCTCATGGGCGCCGGTCGCACCGAGTTCGCGATGAGCCTGTTCGGTCAGACCTACGGATCGCGCATCTCCGGCAAGGTGTTCAAGCGCGGCCAGGAGATCAAGACCCGCACGGTGTCCGAGGCGATCGACAACGGCATCGCGTACGCCACAGAGGATCGCAAGACCTACGGCCTGAACCTCATCGAGGACATCAAGCGCAACATCTCGATGGCGTCGCTCGGCAAGCTCGAGAAGTACGGCCTCGTGCACGACAACGAGGAGTTCAAGGTCGCCAACGAGTACCGCACCTCGATGAACATCAAGGCGCCGAATGTGCTCGTGAAGACCGGCAAGCTCTCGGGCGGCAACCAGCAGAAGGTCGTGCTGTCGAAGTGGATCTACTCCGACCCGGATGTCCTCATCCTGGACGAGCCCACCCGCGGCATCGACGTCGGTGCGAAGTACGAGATCTACACGATCATCAACAGGCTGGCATCCGAGGGCAAGGGCGTCATCGTCATCTCCTCCGAGCTGCCTGAACTTCTCGGCATCTGCGATCGCATCTACGCCCTCTCCGAGGGACGCATCACCGGGGAACTGCCCATCGACGTGGCGACCCCCGAAGCCGTTCTCAAGCTCATGACCATGGAGAAGCCCCGCTAGCGGCGTCGCTGGCCGGCCTTCACTCCACGCACCTTCCAAGAGGAGACATCACAATGTCAGATCCCAACGCTCCACTTCAGACCGAGACCCGGGTCGAGGGCGGCAACGTCAACCCCATCGACAACAAGTTCACCGAGCGCCTCAGCCACATCCTGAGCGACCTCGGCAAGAACGGCATCTTCATCGCCCTGATCATCGTGGTGGTGCTGTTCTCGTTCCTGACCGACGGCATCCTGCTGCGCCCGCAGAACATCTCCAACCTGATCGTGCAGAACGGCTACATCCTCGTTCTCGCCATCGGCATGGTGATGGTCATCATCGCGGGTCACATCGACCTGTCCGTCGGATCCGTCGCCGCGTTCGTCGGCGCCTGCTCCGGCCTCTTCGCCGTCACCTGGGGCATGCCCTGGTGGCTGGCCGTCATCCTGTCGCTCGCGATCGGTGCCGCCGTCGGTGTCTGGCAGGGCTTCTGGATCGCCTACGTCGGTATTCCAGCGTTCATCGTGACGCTGGCCGGCATGCTCATCTTCCGAGGACTGGCGCTCGTCGTCCTCGGAAACGCCAACATCGGCTCGTTCCCCACGGAGTACCGCGCGCTCGGCAACGGCTTCGTGAACGGCATCTTCGGCGAATCCGATCCCGACATTTTCACCCTCGGAATCGGTGCGCTGGCCATCGTCGCCCTCATCGTGCAGCAGCTGCGTACCCGCCGCGGACGCCAGAAGTACGGCCAGGAGGTGGAGCCGATCGTCTGGTTCATCACCAAGCTGGTTCTCGTCTCGGTCGCCATCGGCTTCTTCACCTACGCGCTCGCCTCGTACAAGGGCATCCCGGTCACGCTCATCATCCTGGCCGTGCTCGTCATGGTCTACGGCGTGATCATGAACCGCTCGGTGTTCGGCCGTCACATCTACGCGATCGGTGGCAACCGCCACGCGGCCGAGCTGTCGGGCATCAAGACCCGCCGGGTCGACTTCTGGCTGTTCGTCAACATGGGCTTCCTCGCGGCCCTCGCCGGTCTCATCTTCACCGCCCGCCTCAACCTCGCCGGTCCGAAGGCCGGTGACGGCTTCGAGCTCGAGGCCATCTCCGCAGCCTTCATCGGTGGCGCGGCAGTGCAGGGTGGTGTCGGCACCATCGGCGGCGCGATCATCGGTGGTCTGATCATCGGTGTGCTGAACAACGGCATGTCGATCATGGGTATCGGCATCGAGTGGCAGCAGGCGGTGAAGGGCCTCGTGCTCCTTCTCGCCGTGGCCTTCGATGTCTACAACAAGCGTCGCTCCGGCGGCCAGTAGGTCCCTCCTCTGTGGTGGTGGTGGGACGGCGGCGGCCGGGCTGAGGAAGTCCGGCCGCCGTTGGCCGCTCCGCTGCCCGCAGTGGGTGCATGAACTTTTCTGATCTCGAGGGGGAGACGCGTGATGAGCGCAACGGATGCTGCTGAGCCTGAGGGCGCGCCAGCCGGCGGTGCTGGCGCTGCCGATGGTGCAGGCGGTACCGGTGCCGGTGGTGCGGCATCCGTCGCCGGGTCGCTCTCCTCGCGCGCGGCGACCATGTTCGACGTCGCACGAGTCGCCGGGGTCTCGCACCAGACCGTCTCGAGAGTGCTCAACAACCTCCCGGGCGTGCGAGCCTCGACCCGGGTGCGGGTGGAGCACGCGATGACGGAGCTCTCCTACGTGCCATCGCCGGCGGCCCGAACGCTCGCGTCGCGCCGCTCGCAGACCATCGGCCTGATCCAGGCCGGCCGGCCCGACTACGGTCCGTCGAACGCCGCGCTGGCTTTCAACGAGGCCGCCCACGCCGCGAACTACACGGTGACGCAGGCCGGCATGCGCGAGATCGACGCCGACTCGTTGCGGGCCGCCGTGCAGATGATGGTGCGCCACAACGTCGAGGCCATCGTGCTCATCTCGGGCGAGCGGCAGGCGCTCGACATCATCCGCGGCATCGAGCGCTCCGTGCCGCTGATCGCCGTCTCCTCCGAGGACGTCGGCGGCTTCCACCGCGTGGCCATGAACCAGTACGAGGGCGCCCGCCAGGCCGTGGAGTACTTGATCGGCCTGGGGCACGCCGACATCGCGCACGTGGCTGGTCCCGCCGACTCGATGGATGCGACCGAGCGTGTGCGTGCCTGGAGCGACACCCTCGCCGCCCACGCACTGCCCCAGCGCCCCGCGATCATCGGAGACTGGCAGTCGACGAGCGGATACGCCGCCGGGCGGGCGATGATCGATGCGCGCGACCCGGCCCATCCGCTCCCCACCGCCGTGTTCGTCGGCAACGACCAGATGGCCCTCGGGGTGCTGCACGCCTTCCGGGATGCCGGCGTGCGCGTTCCGGGCGAGGTGAGCGTGATGGGCTTCGACGACATCCCCGAGGCCGCGCACTTCGCGCCACCGCTCTCGACGATGCGGCAGGACTTCAGCGGGCTCGGCCGCGACATCATGGCCGTGGTGCTCGACGTGCTCGTGGACGAGCAGAAGGCCGGTGACCGTGCCGGCCGGGTCTCGGAGATGGTCGTGCGCGAGAGCACGGCGCCGCCGCGCACCGGGGCGCCCCGCTCCGCGCGCTGACGCGCGACCGGAAGCGTTCAGTCGCGGGCCCGCACTCAGTCGCGCTTCGGCAGCTCCTGCAGCGTCCAGGTGTTGCCGTCGGGGTCGGCGAAGGTGACGAAGTTGCCCCAGGCCTGCGGGTCGACCTCGGAGGCCTCGACGCCGTTCGCGATGAGGTGGGCGCGAGCCTCGGCGGCATCCGGAACCACGACCTGGATCGTGTTCTGCTGGCCGGGCTCCAACTGCACGCCGAGTCCGGTGCCGAACGCGATCGAGCACGCCGAGCCCGGGGGAGTGAGCTGCACGAAGCGCAGGCCCTCGAACGGCGTCTGGTCGTGGTCGAGCGTGAAGCCGACCTTGTCGACGTAGAACTCCTTGGCCCGATCGACATCGGTCACCGGCACGAAGATGAGCTCGATCTTCCAATCCATGGCGCTACTCCTTTGTATCTGGGTGGGATGCCTTCACGCTAGCCCGCACCACCGACACGCGGAACGCCCGCGCATCCGTCCGATCGAGACGGATGCGCGGGCGTTCGAGTGGCAGATCGAGAGGCCCGCGCTCTCAGGCCTCGCCGCCGGCCAGCAGAGCGTCGAGCTTCGCGTAGCCTGCGATCACGCCGTGCTCCATGCCCGACGCGACCATGCCATCGCGGGCCTCGAGCGAGTCCACCAAGGAGATGTCGGTGACGCGGGTGCGGCCGTCGCCGAGGTCCTCGAAGAGGATCGTCTCGAGGCAGACACCGTCGGGGTACTCGTCGAAGGTGACCGTCTGCACGATGCGGTCGTTCAGCCGCACCTCGTGGAACGAGCCCCAGAAGACGGCGAGTTCACGTCCGTCGCGCGAGTTCGACCAGCGCCAGGCGCCGCCGGTGCGGGCGTCCCACTGGGCGATCTCGGTGGTGATGTCGTCGGGTCCGAGCCAGCGGGCGTAGAGCTCGGGGTCGGTCCACGCGCGGAACACGCGCTCGCGCGGGGCGTCGAACTCACGCACGATGCGAATGGTCGGCAGGGTCGGGTCGACCTCGATCGTCGTGTCGGGGGTGGTCGTCGTGGCCATGGTGGTGCTCCTTACTTATCGGTGGTGGTGGTGGTGGTGTCGGTCGTGCTTGTCGTGCGGGTGGTGGGGGAGGGTCCCCCGGAGTCTCGGGCGACGGATGCCGCGGCCGCGCCGCCCGCGCCCTCGGCAGCCTCGGCCTCGCCCATCTCGGCGAGCACGGCGTCGAGGCGGCGGAACCGGCCCTCGGCGGTACGGCGGTACTTCTCGATCCAGGCGGTCATCATGTCGAACACCTCGGCCTCCAGGTGGCGGCGGGAGCGGAATCCGTCGCCGTCGCGGCTCACCAGGCCGGCATCCTCGAGCACCCGCAGGTGCTTCGAGACGGCCTGCACCGACACGGCGTACGGCTCGGCGAGCTCGCCCACGGTGGCGTCGCCGACCGAGAGCCGCACGACGATGTCGCGCCGCGTCGGATCGGCGAGCGCACTGAACACCTGGGTGAGCCGCTGGTCGTCCAGTGCGTGCGCTGTGTTCGTCGTGCTCATGTCTTCTGTGCCGCCTTCGTTTATCGTCAACCGCTTGGTTTACGACACCGTACGCGCATGCGGCGCCATCGTCAACCCTTCGGTTGAGAACTGGCGGGATGGTGCAATCGGATGTCCCCAGGGCGCCACCCCCCCCCAAACACCCCCGCGCGTCGTGCCCGCTCAGTGTCGGTGGGTGGTGGAAGAGTGTGCAGCACAACACAACATGTAGGGGTCGGGCGCCGAAGCAGCACTACGCGGCAACATGGCGCGACACGCCCGGTGCAATTCCACAACACGTGGAATTCCCAAAGTGGGGGCTGTGAATAACTCTCTCGCGAAGGCCGGAAACAAGCCGATCCGCATCCGCGGGCCTGTTGAAAACAGGTGAATTACCTGTGGAGAACTACACGGATGTAACTACTGCATCTTGTGGGCGTTCCTTTAGGGAAGCACTAGATGTAGTATTGAAGTACAGCAAGACAACAACTCAGAACGAGCCAAAAGGGGTCAGAGAAATGACGGTAACGGTCTACACGAAGCCTTCGTGTGTTCAGTGCACGGCCACGTACCGCGCTCTCGACGCCAAGGGCGTTGAGTACGAGGTTCTCGACCTTTCGGTCGATGAGAACGCTCTGGCCGCCGTCAAGGAACTCGGCTACCTGCAGGCCCCGGTCGTCATCACGGATGAGGACCACTGGTCGGGCTTCCGCCCCGACAAGATCAGCGAGCTGGCTTCGCGCCTGGCCTGATCCGCCGCATCCGTTCCTCGGTATCGACGCAGCAATCGAATATCCGCGTCACCGGAGAACAAGGAGGATGCCGGTGGTCACCACGAACGCGAGCCCTTCTGCGGCCCGCCCCACGAACGCCGTCGGCGCTGACGTCACCGGCAACGGAAACACCGCGACCGACAACCCGGCCGCATCATCCGACCACGTCAACCTGGTCTACTTCTCGAGCGTCTCGGGCAACACGCACCGATTCATCCAGAAGCTCGGCCGACCGGCAGCACGCATCCCGCTGTACCCGCGGGACGCTCCGCTGACGGTGCACGAACCCTACGTGCTCGTCCTCCCCACCTATGGCGGGGGAGACGGGGACGGCGCAGTACCCAAGCAGGTCATCCGTTTTCTCAATGATCCGGGCAACCGGATGCTGATCCGCGGCGTGATCGGCGCAGGCAACACCAACTTCGGCGAGGGCTACTGCCTCGCCGGGGACATCATCGCGGCCAAGTGCCACGTGCCGCACCTCTATCGATTCGAAGTATTCGGAACACCCGACGACGTCACCGCCGTCAACGAAGGATTGGAAGCATTTTGGTCAACGCAACTGACAGCGGCGTAGCCGTGATCGACGCGCCGCGCGTGGGCATGGACTACCACTCGCTCAACGCGATGCTCAACCTCTACGGCGACGACGGACAGATCCAGTTCGACAAGGATCGCGAAGCTGCGCGGGAGTACTTCCTGCAGCACGTGAACCAGAACACGGTGTTCTTCCACTCGCTCAAGGAGCGCCTCGACTACCTCGTCGAGAAGGAGTACTACGAGGCCGCCGTGCTCGACCAGTACTCGTTCGAGTTCATCACGAAGCTCAACGACCTCGCCTACTCGAAGAAGTTCCGCTTCGACACCTTCCTCGGCGCGTTCAAGTACTACACGAGCTACACGCTCAAGACCTTCGACGGCAAGCGCTACCTCGAGCGCTTCGAGGACCGCGTCGTGATGACCGCGCTCGGTCTCGCCCAGGGCGACGAGAAGCTGGCCGTGAACCTCGTCGAGGAGATCATCGGCGGCCGCTTCCAGCCGGCCACCCCCACGTTCCTCAACACGGGCAAGGCGCAGCGCGGTGAGCTCGTCTCCTGCTTCCTCCTCCGCATCGAAGACAACATGGAGTCGATCTCGCGCGGCATCAACTCCGCCCTGCAGCTCTCCAAGCGCGGCGGCGGCGTTGCCCTCTCGCTCTCCAACATCCGCGAGGCCGGCGCCCCGATCAAGCAGATCGAGAACCAGTCCAGCGGCATCATCCCCGTGATGAAGCTCCTCGAAGACAGCTTCAGCTACGCCAACCAGCTCGGTGCCCGCCAGGGCGCCGGAGCCGTGTACCTGAGCGCGCACCACCCCGACATCATGAAGTTCCTCGACACCAAGCGCGAGAACGCCGACGAGAAGATCCGCATCAAGACGCTCTCGCTCGGTGTCGTCGTTCCCGACATCACCTTCGAGCTCGCCAAGAACGGCGAGGACATGTACCTGTTCTCCCCGTACGACGTCGAGAAGGTCTACGGACTGCCCTTCGGTGACATCTCGATCAGCGAGAAGTACCGCGAGATGGTCGACGACCCGCGCATCAAGAAGACCAAGATCAACGCGCGTGAGTTCTTCCAGACCCTCGCCGAGATCCAGTTCGAGAGCGGCTACCCCTACATCGTGTTCGAAGACACGGTGAACAAGGCGAACCCCATCAAGGGTCGCATCAACATGTCGAACCTCTGCAGCGAGATCCTCCAGGTCAACACCCCCACGACCTACAACGAGGACCTCAGCTACAACGTCATCGGCAAGGACATCAGCTGCAACCTCGGTTCGCTGAACATCGCCCTCACCATGGACTCGCCCGACTTCGGCAGCACCGTCGAGACCGCCATCCGCGGCCTCACCGCCGTCTCGAACATGAGCCACATCGCATCCGTCCGCTCGATCGAAGACGGAAACGACAAGAGCCACGCCATCGGCCTCGGCCAGATGAACCTGCACGGCTACCTCGCTCGTGAGCGCATCTACTACGGCTCCGAAGAGGGCATCGACTTCACGAACATCTACTTCTACACGGTGCTGTTCCACGCCCTGCGTGCCTCGAACAACATCGCGAAGGAGCGCGGTGAGACCTTCGTGGGCTTCGAGGACAGCAAGTACGCGTCGGGAGAGTTCTTCGACAAGTACACGGATGCCGAGTGGCTGCCGTCGACCGCCCGCGGTGCGGAGCTGTTCGAGCAGTCGGGCGTGCACATCCCCACGCAGGACGACTGGCGCGAGCTGAAGGCATCCGTTCAGCAGTACGGCATCTACAACCAGAACCTCCAGGCCGTTCCGCCCACCGGGTCGATCTCGTACATCAACAACTCGACCGCGTCGATCCACCCGATCGCCGCGAAGATCGAGATCCGCAAGGAAGGCAAGCTGGGCCGCGTGTACTTCCCGGCGCCGTTCATGACGAACGACAACCTGGACTACTACCAGGACGCCTACGAGATCGGTGCCGAGAAGGTCATCGACACCTACGCCGCGGCCACGCAGCACGTCGACCAGGGCCTCTCGCTCACGCTGTTCTTCAAGGACACCGCGACCACGCGCGACATCAACAAGGCGCAGATCTACGCATGGAAGAAGGGGATCAAGACGATCTACTACATCCGTCTGCGTCAGATGGCCCTCGAGGGCACCGAGCTCGAGATGTGCGTCTCCTGCGCCCTGTAATACTCCGGTGACGGATGCGGTTCCTCGAGAGCCGCATCCGTCACCACACCACCGCTGGTCGAGTAGTGCCGACGAAGTCGACGCGTATCGAGACCACACCCCGCACGAACCACACGACCCGAAGCATCCGTTTCGAAAGAAGAGAACCCCATGACCCCCGACAAGCTCAAGCTGGTCTCGCACGTCGAAGCGATCAACTGGAACAAGATCCAGGACGACAAAGACGTCGACGTGTGGAACCGCCTCGTGAACAACTTCTGGCTGCCCGAGAAGGTGCCGCTGTCGAACGACATCCAGTCGTGGAACACGCTCACCCAGGAGGAGCAGACCCTCACGATGCGCGTGTTCACGGGTCTCACCCTGCTCGACACGATCCAGGGCACCGTGGGCGCCGTCTCGCTGATTCCGGATGCGATCACCCCGCACGAGGAGGCCGTCTACACGAACATCGCGTTCATGGAGTCGGTGCACGCGAAGAGCTACTCGTCGATCTTCTCGACGCTGTGCTCGACGAAGGAGATCGACGAGGCGTTCCGCTGGAGCGTGGAGAACGAGAACCTTCAGAAGAAGGCCGCGATCGTCATGGAGTACTACCAGGGCGACTCCCCGCTGAAGCGCAAGATCGCCTCGACGCTGCTCGAGTCGTTCCTGTTCTACTCGGGCTTCTACCTGCCCATGTACTGGTCGTCGCGCGCCAAGCTCACCAACACGGCAGACCTCATCCGTCTGATCATTCGTGACGAGGCCGTGCACGGGTACTACATCGGCTACAAGTTCCAGAAGGGCCTCGAGAAGGTCAGCCAGGCCGAGCGCGACGAGCTGAAGGACTACACCTTCAGCCTCATGTACGAGCTCTACGACAACGAGGTGCAGTACACCCAGGACCTCTACGACGGCGTCGGTCTCACCGAAGACGTGAAGAAGTTCCTGCACTACAACGCCAACAAGGCCCTGATGAACCTGGGCTACGAGCCGATGTTCCCGAAGACGGTGACGGATGTGAACCCCGCCATCCTCTCGGCGCTCTCCCCGAACGCCGACGAGAACCACGACTTCTTCTCGGGCTCGGGCTCGTCGTACGTGATCGGCAAGGCCGTGTCGACCGAGGACGAGGACTGGGACTTCTAGTTCTCTGAAGGTACGTGTGATGAAGGGCGGATGCTGCGGCATCCGCCTTTCGTTTCGTCGCCAATTTGGGGCCCACTAGTCGCCGACGGTGACCCGGCCGTGGGAACATGAGCCGTACGAAGTTGGGATCAGTTGGGATCAAAGGAGAACACTTGACACTGCCGTCAGATCTGCTTCAAGCGATCTCTGCTCCAGGCGGTGGCATGGTTGTGCTCGTGACTGGTGCCGGCAGCTCGATGGAGAGTCCGACCGATTTTCAGTCCGGCGCCCACTATTCGAGGCGTGCATACGACCGCCTTGTAATGGATGGTGTGATTGCCGAGAGCGACTGCGCTGATCCCTCGGATCTCTCGGCTCTTGCCGAAGCTGTATTCGTCAAGACGGGTACTCAAAAAGAATTGACCGACCGACTTCCGCAAGCAGAATGGCGAAGTCCCAACCCAAACGCGGGCCACTACTTGGCAGCCGCACTGCTCGTTGAAGGCGCACTCCGGCACATCGTCACCTTGAATTTTGACCTAGCATTTCAGATTGCCCTCAGCACTATGGGCCGGCCGGACGCGATCGCAATCATCAAAGGCCCGGAGGAATCCAACCACGCGAGCTCCCGGTCGTTGACCTATTTGCATCGAAGTGCCGAAGCGGACCCTGAAACTTGGGTTCTACGAACTTCTGCTTTGGACACCGATTGGCGCGACCATTGGGAGGAGGCCGTCGCTCAGTCGCATTTGACGGCACCGCATGTTGTCTTCGCAGGTCTGGGAAGCCCGGCCGCCGTACTTACTGAAAGCGCGCACAAGCTCTCGCGCGCGACGGGAAACTCCTACTATCTTGCTGATCCTTACCCTGAGAACAAGTTTGCTGAGGCTTTGGGATCAACTGTCTCGACGTTCACCTACGGCTGGGTCGAACTAATAACCGAGCTCTCACGACGAGTAGTCCGCGGGCAGGTTGCTGATTGGACCGAGGCCGCGACGGTGCTGGCCAAGGAACACGGAATCGATGAGTCAATCATCTCCGCCGTTCTCGAGCCGATCGCCCAGCTCGACCTAAAGCGGCTCGGAGAACTCCGAGCTGCCTGGGTAAATAGCGGTACCTATCAGGCTGACGTTGGCGCCATTCAACGTCGACAGCTCTCGGACATTGTTCTGGCGATAGGGCGGCTCGTAGCGCAATCTGCGGGCTCCGTCGTGGTCGATGATGCGGGTCTGGTGACGATACGCGCGTCATCTAGGCAGCCCGTTTCTCTGGGGGCAATGCACGGTGCCGGCACTTTCGGGATCGTTCAGCTTGAACAGTCGATTGCCAGCCGTCTTGACCGCGTCCCCGACCATCGTCGCCCGCGCTGGTACGTCTTGGCTGGCGCACGCTCAGGAGGCACGCCCCTACCGCCGAACATCGTCCGGGCCGTTGATTCCTCCAGCATCGTAAGGGGAAGGACAATCATCCGTTACCTCGCTGCAGAGGACATCATGTCTGCCGATTCGAATCAACTTACGCAAATTCTCGAGGAACTCCAAGAATGAATGAGCTAGCGGGTCCTGCCGGGGACCTTGTGTCCGCCTTGGCCTCCCTGGTAGAGCGCGGAGGTGCGCGCCCGGTTCCGCGACGTCTCTACGAGGGGTGGCCGAGTGATGCTGTCGTATTGGAAGACAATTACTCGATCATTGCGTTCTGGCCGTACGAGAGTGTCTCAGCGCTCGTTGGCGGTTGGGGAGAGGCCCAGGAGTCACTGAGTCAGCTTGTCTCCTCTGCCCTACCGTCAACGGACTCGAAAGCCTGGGAGACCTACCTCGTCCTTTGTGTTCCTGAGGCGGTTGCTCCATATTTTCAGTCGCAGGTGAACCTAATTCGGGCGGACATGCAGCGTTCGCGAAAGCTGATCGTTGCAATCGACGGCCCTCAAGATGGGATCAGCTCGATTCCGCGATCGATTCGTTTGAGGCGTGCCGTGGCCCCACTAGTCGGGTTGCAGGTGGAAAACATGGGCCGGGCGAGGGACCCCCTCGTCGGTCTGACCGGGAAGCTAGATCTGTCGGACTCAAGCCGAGAAAGCCTCGAGGTTGCCATTCGCTCGTACACATTGGGGCGACCGATTGTCGAGACGATGCATAATGAGCGGCTTCGATACGAAGAAGATGGCGGGAATGGCTGATGAGGGTTAGCAGCGTTGAAATTACTGGCTTCGGCGGCGTGCCTGGGACAACCCGTTTCGACTTGGACTCCGACGTCGTCGTGATTTGGGGGCCCAACGGCTACGGCAAGACTACGATCTGCGACGCGATTGGCTGGGCGTTACATGGCTCTGATGCCACGAGTCCCAACCCTCGCAACCTCTACAGTCGATCAGGTTCAACCGCTGTATCACTCTCAATTCGCGACGGAGATCGCATTACGACGGTCACGCGCACCCTACGCCCGGGCGAGAATCCGGTGGATGCTTCCGTGACAGTTGAGGACCCGACTCGGGTACGGCGTGGAGCATCCGCGCTTGAATGGATCGGCGACCTTTTCGGATTGGATACCGCGGACGATATCGGCCTTGCGATTCGTGACTCGGTGGCATCAATGTATATGCGCCAGGAGTCACTTAGAGACTTCCTAGTCGCGATGAGCGATTCCGAACGATTTACGGTGATCGCCAGGATGGTTGGTGCTGCTCGGCTTGGAAACTTTGTCAGCGTGTTCGAATCAGAGAAGACGGCGTGGAACCGAGCCCTCAACAAGGCGCAGGCAGACTTTCAACCCGAACGCGATCGCCTCGCTGAGCTGGAACTTTCACTTTTTGAGACGCAAGCTTCTTTGGCTGAGCGGCCGAGTTATTCATGGGACGAGTGGCTTGCAGGATTTAATGTCTTGAACCCAGACATTCAACTTCCCCCGCATTTTGATCCGCGCGCGGCTCGTAACGGCCTTGCTGAAGCTCGCCGAGAAGCGACATCCCTGATCGGGTCGCTCGACGCTCTGACATCTGAACTCGCGGTGCCGATCCCGCGTACTTTGGCACAGAAGGAGTTCGCGGAGCTACAAAGGCGATCCGCATCCCTAATAGCCGTACGTGACGATATTGCCCGTCAAGCAACGAGCCTGCGGCAGACACTGGCAGAACTTGAGCAGCGCGCGGAGCAGGACCGAAGTGATCGGGAAGAGTTGGCAGCAATGGCCGATCTCGCGGAACATCATCTCGGAGACAACTGCCCGCTCTGCGGCCAAGCTGTTGTCCTCGACGAGTTCGTCGACCGACTGAGAAGCCTAAAGAGTGGGCCGGGTTCGTCCAATGTGGACGAGAAGATTGCGGCGGTCCGCCGCGAAATCTCCGAAAAAAATGTGCAGATCAGCAAGCTCGGTGCGCAGATAGCCGACGAAGATTCAGCACTTACAGCGGCGAGGAGTGACGAGGCGAGAGCTCGGGCACTGAGGGAAGTCCGCGCTGTGCGTGCGGCCACCCTCGGACTGCCCTACGACCCGGAAGGAATTGGATCTGAGGGGGAGCACGCTCTTCAATCCGCGATTTACGAACGGCGAGCGGAGCAAGAAAGGCGACTTGAAGGGCTCTCGGGCTTGGAACTTGGTTTGAGGCTGGCCGGGGATGAAACAGCGAGTTCAAGTCGATCGCGCGCACAGCTACTCGAAGTGGAACTAGACGCTGCCCGAAACTCGGCCTTCGAGATCGAACGCGATCTCGAGGAAAGGCGTAGAACGAGCGATCAGGCCGAGGCAGTTGTGAAGGCACTCAAGGCGTACTCCGAGACGTACGTTGCAGATCGCATCCGAGACCTGCAACCGCTACTTGACCAGTTCTACGCAGCGATTGATCCGCATCCCACGTTCACCGCCGTCGACATTTCCACAACGATCTTTCGTGGAAAGCAGCGTCTTTCTCCTCGAGTTCGGGACGACACGGATGAAGTAACCGTCGAAGATCCGGGTCGCACGATGTCAACATCGCAGGCGAATGCCCTCGCCGTCGCGCTATTTCTCGCGTTCAATTTGGGTTTTTCAGAGTCCGGATTGCGCACTCTCGTCTTGGACGATCCTCTGCAGAATCTTGACGACGTGCACCTCCTGGGAATGGTGGACCTCCTCCGAAAGCTGGCTCCGCACAGGCAGATCTTTGTCACTACCCACGACCAAGCATTCGCCGAGCTTCTCGGGCGCAAGTTGAGGCCAGTGGGTGGGCGCCACAGGACGACAGTTGTAGAGTTCACCGAGTGGTCTAAACACGGCCCCAAATATGGCATCTCAGAGGTGCCTGCCGATCCAGCGCCGCTAAAGCTGGCGCAAGCGACCTAGCGTGGAAGGCTCCCGAGTGAGCTGGGCTCCGTGGCCAATGTCTGGCGCGCTTGTTGCTACGAGCGCCTGATCGTCGGATTCCGAACGACCGCCGATTGCCTCGGGGACTGTAGCAAGTGCACCCATTCGGCTCGATGAGTACTCTTTGGTCGACTACGCAACCGCCGAGCAGTGGTGGTTGCCGGCGGGCGGCGCCTCCGGCAAGGGAGCCGCATCCGTCGCATCGTGCACGATTTCGCCTGCCACGATCGTGAGGGCGGCGCGTTCCGTAAGCAGGCGGGCGGGATCGGGCTCGAGGTCGTAGAGGTTCGACGACCAGGTCACGAGGTCGGCGCGAGCGCCGACGCGCACTACGCCGAGGGAGTCCTCCGCGTGCCAGGCCCAAGCACCCTCGGCCGTGTAGCCGCGCAGCGCGGCATCGAGACCAAGGCGCTCGGCGCCAGTCCACGACGAGCGCCCGTCGAGGCCCGCCCTCGTCAGGGCTGAGTAGAGGCCCACCAACGGGTCCATCTCGCCGACCTGCCAGTCGCTCGAGAGAGCCACGTGGGCGCCCGACTCGATGAGGGAGCGGAAGCGCCAGGCTCGGCTCCAACGCTGCTCGCCGACGTTGTCCATCCAGGTGCCGCCGACGAGGTCGGGGGAGCAGTGCCTCGGCTGCATTGCTGCGGTGACGCCCAGCGAAGCGAAGCGGGGCAGGTCGTCGGGGTGCAGGCACTCGACGTGCACGATTCCGTGGCGGCGGTCGCGGGTGCCGTTGGTGCGGGTGGCGTGCTCGATGGCGTCGAGGGCGATGCGGATGCCGCCGTCTCCCGTCGCGTGCGTGTGGGTCTGGAAGCCCAGGCGGTCGAGCTCGGTGACGATGCGGGTGAGCTCGCCGAGAGGTGCGCTCGGGTGGCCGCGGTGGCCCGGGCGATTGGCATAGTCGTTGAGCATCCAGGCCGTGTGCGGCTCGATCACGTCGTCGGCGTAGAGCTTGACCGGACCGAAGCGCAGGCGCTCATCGACGGGAGCCGAGTCGACGGCCTCGCGCAGATCCGTGCGGAAGGCGGCATCCGCATCCATCGGGTGGAAGAGTGCGGCGATGACACGGCTCGAGAGCTCACCCTCGTCGCGGGCGCGGAACATCAGGTCCATCTCGGCGAGCGGCACCTGCGGCTCGACGACGGTGGTGATGCCGGTGGCGCGGGCCATACGCAGGCTGGTGAGCAGCTTGCGGTAGCGGCGGTCGGGCGAGTACATGGGGATGTCGCGCTGCAGGGCGGCGAGGCCCGCGGTGGTCATGGCGCTCGTGTAGAAGTCGGTCACCCAGCCGGTGGGTTCGCCCGTGGCCGCGTCGATCTCGGGATTGCCCCACGCGATGCTGTCGGCGCGACGGATGCCGAGGGCCCGCACCGCCACGTCGTTCAGCCACACGGAGTGCTGGTCGTAGGTGGTCACGAAGACGGGGCGGTCGGTGAGGCCCGCGAGGTCGGCGACGCGCGGGCGGCGGCCCGGCACGACGGAATAGACGGCGTTCTCGGCGCAGATCCAGTCGAGGTCGGGGCGGGCATCGGCGAGGGTGCGGATGCGGCGGCGCACCTCCTCGAGGGTCTCGGCGCCCTCGAGGGAGACGGCATCCGCGTCGAAACCGAGCAGCAGGTGGTTGTGGCTGTCGATGATGCCGGGGGTGACCAGGCGCCCCTCGAGGTCGATGGTGCGGCGGGCGGATGGCGCATCTTCGGCGGGGCCGACGTAGGAGATGCGTCCATCGGTGGTGCCGACGGCCTCGGCGGTGGGCTGGGCGTCGTCGAAGGTGCGCACGACGCCGCCGGTGAGCAGGAGGTCGATCATGCGTGGGGGTCCTTCCGCTCGGTACCGGATGCGGTGGTGGCGGATGCGCTTGCCTTCGAGGTGACGGAGGCTGCGGCATCCGTCTCCTCGGCCTCGGCATCGAGCAGCACCAGGTGCGTGCCCGAGCGCGGCCGGAGGTAGGCGTAGTAGTAGAGGAAGCCGGCGGCGACGATGCCGAGCGAGATGGAGAGGCTGAGCCACTGCGCAGGGTCGAGCACGGCGCTGAGGATGATTCCGGCGATGACCACGATCGCGACGATCGGCGGCAGTGGGAAGAGGGGCATGCGGTACGCGCCCTCCGCGGCCTTGCGGCGGTGGTTGACCAAGGCGGCCAGCGCGATGAAGAGGTAGCTGAAGGCGACGGTGGATCCGGTGGCGGTGAGCAGCACGTCGAGCGGGATGAAGCAGGCGAGCAGGGCGATGACGCCCATGGTGGCCGTGGCGACGACGGGCACGCGCGACCCGGAAGTCACCCGACTGAGCGGGCGTGACAGTGCGCGGGGGAGGGCGTTGTCGCGGGCGGCCGTGTAGAGCAGGCGTCCGGCCTGCAGGGCGATGGCGATGATGGCGTTGATGATGGCCAGCGCGATGGCGATGAGCACGATGAGGCTCACGGTGTCGCCGGCGTTCTCGGCCAGGAACGACTCGACCGGGAGGGTGTCGCCGAAGAGGGCGGGCAGGCTGGAGGCGCCGAGCAGGATGGCCGTGAGCGGCACGACCTCGGCCACGACGGTGATGACGCAGCTCAGGATGACGGCCTTGGCGATGGAGCGGGTGGCGTTCTTGGTCTCCTCGGAGAAGTAGACGGCTCCGCCGTATCCGTTGTAGGCGAAGATGCCCTGCGTGACGGCCAGCAGCAGGCCACCGATGGCGAGCGGGGCCATCGCGTTGGTCGACGGATCGAGGAACTCGGGGCTGAGGAGGGCTGCGGGGGAGCGCTCGATGTTGATGAAGCCCAGCACCGCGAGCAGACCGAGGGCGGCGAACTCGATGAACAGGAAGACGCCCGTGAGCCAGGCGTTCGTGCGGATGTTGAAGCACGCCGTGACGGTGGCCAGCGCCACGACAACGAGAGCCGTGCCGAGCGGCGAGAGTCCGGCGATGGCGACGCCGAGGTAGTCGGCGACGCCCAGACCGAAGACCGCGAGGATGAGCGGCAGCGAGACCAGGCTGACGAAGAAGGTGGCGACGCCGAAGGCCGGGCCGAGCGCACGGGTGACGAGCGAGTAGTCGCCGCCCGACACGGGGTAGGCGCTGGCGAGTTCGCCGTAGCAGAAGGCGATCAGGATGCTCACGACGCCGGCGATGATGAACGCCCAGAACACTCCGGTGCCGTAGCTGGCGAGGGCGGCCCCGCCGAGGATGAAGACGCTCGATGCCGGCGAGATGGACGAGAGCGTGATGAGCACGTTGCCGCCGACACCCAGTCTGCGGGCGAGGCGCGGTTGCTCGGCGCGTTCGACCTCGGCGGGGGTGGGGAGGGCGCCATTCGGTGCTCCGTGCTCGGTGGCTGCTGCGGTGGAGTCCATCGGTCATCCGTCTCTGCTCGGGCGGTGCTGGGGGTTACTGCTCGGGGCATCGTGCTCGGGGCGCGAGTTCTTTGACATCAGCGTCAAGGAATCTGAGGATCGTGTCATTCTTTTGCGCTAGTGTCAAGGAATGGCGCGACCGAAGAAGCAAGAGGCCAGGCGGGCCGACCTCGTGGAGGCTGCGCTCGCCGCAGTCTCGGAACACGGGCTGCGATCGCTCTCGCTGGCGGATGTCGCCACTCAGGCCGGGCTCACCCGCGGGGCGATCCTCTACTACTACGACGATCTCGACGAGCTGCTTCGCGAGGCCCATCGCGCCGGACTCGAGCGGTTCTGCGACGCGCGTGACGCTGAGGTCGCCGGTATCGCGACGCCGCAGGAGCAGCTGGCCGCTGCCATCCGTGAAGGTCTGCCCAGTGGTCCGGATGACGCCCTCATGCGACTGCTCTACGAGTTCGACGTGCTCGCGGGAACGTCGGAATTGCACGACGAGCTGGTGGAACGGATGTACCTGCGTCAGTTGGCGACGTACTCCGGCGTGATCGAGCGGGGCGTGGAGGCCGGGGTGTTCGCGCCGCCGCTACCGGTGGAGCAGCTGGCGATGAACCTGGTGGCGCTCGAGGATGCATACGGGCTGCACATCGTGGCGGGGAACTCTCTCGTGACGGTGGCGTCGGCGGAGGCTGCGATGCGTGCTGTCGCGGACAACCTGGGGTGCCCGACGTCGGTGTGACCGGGTGGTCTGAAAGCGCTTCGGGCGGTCGCTTCGCTCGGCCCTCAACGAGCGTGGGTGGGGTGGCCGGAGCGGTGGCGGTCGAGCGAGGGGTGGGGAATCTCCGCAGGATCCGAGCAATCGATCCGCAGGCTGACACCGGTCGGGGACCGGCGTATCGTCGGAGCATGTGCCGGAACATCCGCTGCCTCCACAATTTCGAGCCGCCCACGAGTGATGACGAGGTGCGCGAGGCCGCCCTCCAGTTCGTTCGCAAGATCAGCGGATCGACGCATCCGTCACGGGCGAACACCGAGCCGTTCGAGCGCGCGATCGACGAGATCGCCGATGCCGCACGACGGATGCTCGACGAGCTGGTGACGAATGCCCCACCGAAGACTCGCGAGGCTGAGGCGGTCAAGGGTCGCCAGCGCCATGAGAAGCGCATGGAGCGCGAGGTCAGGATTCGCACCGCGTCTGCGTGATGACCGGCTGGCCCGACGCATCGGGATGATCGACGATCGATCATCGATGATGGAGTGAGTCGAACGCATAGGCTGTCCCCGTCGACCGCACCTCGAGCAGGCGGGCTCGGCGGTTCAGCATCGGGGAACCGAGCAACGACGCTTCCGTGAGACAGGAGACCGGTGGTGAGTGACGTCGAGAGCGGGGAACGCCCCGAGAAACTCGGCATCCGTGAGGTTGCCGTGCTCGCCGGCGTCTCGCACATGACCGTCTCCCGCGTACTCAACGGACACCCGAACATCCGCCCGGCCACGCGCCAACGGGTGCTGGAGATCATCGAGCAGCTCGACTTCAAGCCGAACAGCGCGGCGCGCGCCCTGTCGACGCAGCGCACCCAGCGCATCGGCGTGATCGTCGACAGCTCGGTCGAGTTCGGACCGACGAGCACGCTGCGCGGGCTCGAGTTCGCGGCGCGCGCGAGCGGGTACTCCGTCACCTCGGTCGCGATGCAGGACGACGCGAGCCTCACGCCCGAGAGCGCGGTCAGCCATCTCATCGCCGAGGGCGTCGATGCGCTGTGCATCGTGGCTCCCCGATCGTCATCGGTATCGGCGCTGCGTCGCATCTCGATCGACGTGCCCGTGCTCGTGGTCAAGGCGGCGAAGGACCCGAACTTCCTGACCGTCAGCGTGGACCAGCAGCTCGGCACCACGCTCGCGGTCGACCACCTCGTCGCTCTCGGACACCGCGACATCCTCCATCTCGCCGGCCCGCTCGACTGGCTCGACGCCCGAGGTCGGGAGCGCGCGTTCCACCTGCGCATCGAGCAGTGGGGGTTGAAGGCCCGGCCGATCGTCGTCGGCGACTGGACCGCCGACTTCGGCTACGACTACGCCGCCGGCCTCACGGGCGTGCCCGAGTACACCGCGATGTTCGTCGCGAACGACGCGATGGCCTTCGGCGTCATGCACGGCTTCCACGACCGGGGCATCCGGGTGCCCGAGGACGTGAGCGTCGTGGGCTTCGACGACCTGCCCCTGTCGCGCCACTTCATCCCTCCGCTGACCACCGTGACGCAGGACTTCCACGCGCTCGGAGTCAAGGCGATGGAGGTGCTGCACGCGGCGCTCGAAGGTCGCGAGATTCCGCAACGGTCGAAGATCCCCAGTGAGCTCGCCGTGCGATCCTCGACCGCTCCGCCGAGGGCGATATGACGACTCCGACGCGGAATCCGGCAACGCAGCCGGTGGTCGAGATGACGGGCATCACCGTCGAGATCGGCGGTGCCGTCGTGCTGCACCAGGTCGACCTGCGCCTGTTCCCGGGTGAGGTGCACGCGCTCATGGGTGGTAACGGCGCCGGAAAGTCCTCCCTGGTGAAGGCATTGACCGGCGCCTACCGCATCTCCGACGGCGTGGTGCGCATCGACGGAGAACCCGTGGTTCTCGCGGGGACTGCGGATGCCGAGGCCGCCGGCATCGCCGCGGCCTTCCAGGATGTCGATCTGTGCGGCAACCTCTCCATCGCCGAGAACGTGATGATCGGCCACGAGGAGCGGCGTTGGTGGGGGATCTCGTGGCCGGCGACCCGTCGCCGGGCCGCCGTGGTGCTCGAGGAACTCGGTCTCGGCGACCTCGACCTGCTGCGCTCAGTGGCGACCCTGTCGCCCGCTCTGCAACAACTCGTGGCCATCGCACGCGCGATGGTGACGCACCCCAAGGTGCTCGTGCTCGATGAGCCGACGTCGAGCCTCGATGCCGACGAGGTGGCGACGCTGTTCCGGGCGCTGCGGCGCCTTCGCGACCACGGTGTCGCGATCCTGTTCGTCTCGCACTACCTCGAGCAGGTGTATGCGCTCAGTGATCGCATCACCGTGCTGCGCGACGGGTACGGTCAGGGCGAGTACGCCACGCGCGAGCTCGATCGCGCCGTGCTCATCTCCAAGATGATCGGCAAGGAGCTCACCGAGCTGCGCCGCATCGGCTCCGATCGACGGGCCCACCGTGTCGAGCCGACGGGCACGCCCGTCTTCCGTGCGGTCGGCGTGGGGCGTCGGGGCGAGTTCGAGGCAACGGACTTCGAGCTGCACCGGGGAGAGGTGGTCGGCCTCGGCGGGCTGCGCGGCTCAGGTCGCACCGAGTTCGGCCAGCTCCTGGCGGGGGTCGTGCGGAACGATTCGGGCACCTTCCAGATCGACGGCCGGCCGGTGGGTCTGCCGAATCCGGCGGCGGCGTTGCGGCACCGGATCGCGTTCGCGAGCGAGGATCGTCGCGATGGCGGCATCATCGAGGAGTTGAGCGTGCGCGAGAACATCGTGCTCGCCCTGCAGGCGATCCGCGGCTGGGCCCGGCCCATCTCGCACGCGGAGCGCGACGCGCTCGTCGAGCGGTTCGTGGAGTCGTTCGGCATCGTCGCCCCGAGTCTCGACGGACCGGCTCGTCAGCTCTCGGGCGGCAACCAGCAGAAGGTGCTCCTCGCCCGCTGGCTCGCCACCCGTCCGCATGTGCTCATTCTCGATGAACCCACCCGCGGCATCGACATCGCCTCCAAGGTCGAGATCCAGGCGCGCGTCGCCGAGATGGCCAAGGACGGCATGGCGGTGGTCTTCATCTCCTCGGAGCTCGAGGAGGTGGTGCGCCTCAGCGACCGCATCGCGATCTTCAAGGACCGCGGCAAGATCGGCGAGGTGAGCAACGGCCCAGGGCTCAGCGTCGACACCATCATCGAGATGATCGCGGCCGACGACGAGGACGACGCGTAGGCCCAGATCCGCGGTCTTCGCGGTCGTGTCCAGACCGTTATGTTTCCGGGAACAATCTTCTTGTGCTCCCGACTTTGTTCCCGGTAACATCACTGGCGTGGGAGCGCGCCAAGCGTTGCCGCAGTCACTCGTAGTCCGCAGGGCGGACACCGGCGCGATCGCGCCGATCTCAAGGAGGAGATCTCATGGCAGTTCAGAGGCGTTTCACGAAGATCCTCGGCCTGGCGGCCGTTGGAGCGATCAGCATCAGCCTGGCGGCGTGCTCGAGCGGCGGCGGCGATAGCGAGTCGGGCGGCGGATCGGATGAGCTCACCACCGTCGGCTTCGTCGCGGTCGGACCCGAGGGTGCGTGGCGTGAGGCCAACGAGACGAACGTGCAGGACACGTTCACCGAAGACGCCGGCTTCGACCTGAAGTACGCGCCGGCGACGAACCTCGACCAGAAGTCGCAGATCGACGCGTTCACGTCGTTCGTCGACGAGGGTGTCGACGTGATCCTGCTCTCCGCCACCGAGGCATCCGGGTGGGAAGACTCTCTCAAGCGTGCTCAGGAGGCTGAGATCCCCGTGATCCTCCTCGACCGCGGCATCGAGCCGGACGACACCAGCCTCTACGTGACCCGCATCGCGCCCGACAACGTCGAGGTCGCGAAGGAGGTCGGAGCCTGGGCCGTCGAGCAGTTCCCCGATGGCGGCAACTACATCACCCTCGAAGGACCGGCCGGCGTCGGAGTCGTGAACGAGCGCAACGACGGCTGGAACCAGTCCGTCGAGGGTTCGAAGCTCGTGCAGGTGGCCGCGCAGACCGCGAACTGGTCGGCTGAAGAGGGCAAGAGCGTGACGGAGACCCTCCTGAAGGCGAACAACAACGATGTTCAGATGATCTTCGCTCAGAACGACGAGATGGGCCTCGGCGCCGCACAGGCCGTCGAAGAGGCCGGCCTCACGCCGGGCGTCGACGTCAAGATCGCCACGATCGATGGCACGAAGGCCGCCATGCAGGCACTCGCCGATGGTCAGCTCAGCTACGTGCACGAGTACAACCCGCTCTTCGGAGAGACCGCACTCGATGTCGTGAACAAGGCGCTCGAGGGCGACTCCGTCGAGTCGTACATCATCGTGCCGAGCGAGGCATTCGACTCGGCCGAGGCCGCCCAGGCAGTGCTCGCCGACCGCAAGTACTGATCGGCTGAAGCCGCCACCGCGCGGCGAACAGCGAAAACGGTGCGGGGTCTGCTCCCAGGGCGGCCCCGCACCGCTCAATTCAACGGTCTTCTCGCACGGCCGTGGTACAGGATGCGAATGCCATGACAGACACACTGCCCATCGTGGAGATGCGCGACATTTCCATCGAGTTCCCCGGCGTCAAAGCGCTCGACGGAGTCGACTTCCGCCTCTTCCCGGGCGAGATCCACGCACTGATGGGTGAGAACGGCGCAGGCAAGTCCACGTTGATCAAGGCCCTCACCGGCGTGTACCGCATCGACGGCGGCTCGATCGTCGTCGCGGGCCAGGAACGTCAGTTCACCGGTACCCGCGATGCGCAGAGCGCCGGTGTCTCCACGGTGTACCAGGAGATCAACCTGGTCACGAACCTGACGATCGGCGAGAACGTCATGCTCGGCCACGAGGTGCGCGGGGCATTCGGCATCAACTGGCGTGCCACGCACGCCGCTGCCACGCGGGCGCTCGCCGGCCTCGGCCTCGACTACCTCGACACGCACATGCCGCTCTCGACGCTGTCGATCGCGATGCAGCAACTCGTGGCGATCAGCCGGGCGATGGCGATCAAGGCGAAGGTGCTCATCCTCGACGAGCCGACCTCGAGTCTCGACGCCGCGGAGGTCGACGGCCTGTTCCGCGTGATGCGTTCGCTTCGCGACCAGGGCGTGGCCATCCTGTTCGTCTCGCACTTCCTCGACCAGATCTACGCCATCAGCGACCGCGTGACGATTCTGCGCAACGGCCGCTGGGAGGGCGAGTATTCGACCCGAGAGCTCGACCGACACTCCCTCATCTCGAAGATGATCGGCAAGGACCTGCGAGCCCTCTCCTCGCTCGGCGGAGACCGCCGTGTCGATCAGCGGGAGTACGACTCCGAGGCGCCACTGCTCGCGGCGAAGGGGCTGGCCCGCCGGGGCTCGATCGAGCCCACCGACCTCGACATCCACCGCGGAGAGGTCCTGGGCTTCGCCGGCCTCCTCGGGTCGGGGCGGACCGAACTGGCACGCCTGCTCTACGGCGCCGATCGTGCGGACGAAGGCGAGATGACGCTGCACGGGAAGCGTGTCGACATCAAGAACCCCGCCGACGGCCTCGAGAAGCGCATCGCCTTCTCGACCGAGAACCGCCGCGACGAGGGCATCATCGCCGACCTGACCGTGCGCGAGAACATGATCCTCGCGATGCAGGCCGAGCGTGGCTGGGCCAAGCCCATCCCGCGCAAGGAGCAGGACGAGCTGGTGGCGAAGTACATCACCGCCCTCAACGTGCGGCCGTCCGACCCGAACCGACTGATCAAGAATCTCTCCGGCGGCAACCAGCAGAAGGTGCTTCTCGGCCGCTGGCTCGCGACGAACCCCGAGCTGCTCATCCTCGATGAGCCGACCCGCGGCATCGACGTGGGCGCGAAGGCCGAGATCCAGGAGGCCGTGGTCGAACTCGCCGAGAACGGCGTCTCGGTCGTCTTCATCTCCTCCGAGCTCGAAGAGGTCGTACGACTGAGCGAACGCATCGTCGTGCTGAAGGACCACCAGAAGATCGGCGAGATCGTCAACGGTCCCGGCATCACCGCACAGCACGTGGTCGACGTCATCGCCGCGCACGGTGTGGAGGCGGCCGCCGAGAGTGGCATCATCGATGCCGAGGACGAGCGCGACCCGGACACATCGACCCCGACACGAACCCCGCAGGCGAGCACGCGTGCGTATGCTGCGACGGAGGAGGAATCATGAGCACCGCTGCTCGAACGACCTGGCTGCGCGAGCTCATCCGGAAGCCGTACTTCTGGGGCGTGGTCGCGATCTTCGCGCTCCTCCTCCTCAACGTCCTGAAGGACCCGAACTACCTCGCTCTGTCGGTGAACCCGACCAACGGCAATCTCGTGGGCAACGTCGTCGACATCCTCCGAGCATCCGCGCCGATCCTGATGATCGCTGTCGGCATGTCACTCGTGATCGCCACCGGCGGCATCGACCTCTCGGTCGGCTCGGTCATGGCGGTCTCGGGCGCAGTCGCGATGGTGTTCATGAAGGATGCCGGCCAGTCGGGCTCGCTCGGAGTGGCCCTCGGTGCCATCGGGCTCGCGCTGCTCGTGAGTGCGATCCTCGGTGTGGTCAATGGTGTTCTCGTCGCCTACATCGGTTTGCAACCGTTCATCAGCACGCTCATCATGATGCTCGCGGGCCGCGGCATCGCGAAGGTCATCACCGAGGGGCAGAACACGTCGGCGTCGAACGAGTCGTTCCGCTGGATTGCGAACGGTTTCGTGTTCGGGCTGCCCGTCGTGTTCCTCATCGCGATCGTCATCGTGATCATCGTGGGCCTGGTCGTGCGTCGAAGCGCACTGGGCCTCATGATCGAAGCGATCGGCATCAACCCGAAGGCGAGCCGGATGGCGGGCATCAAGCCGAGCGGACTGCTGATGACCGTGTACATCCTCAGCGCCGTGCTCGCGGGCATCGCCGGCATCATGTCGGTGGGCACAGTGATGACGGTCGACGTGTCACGCACGGGCTACCAGATGGAACTCGACGCGATCCTCGCGGTCGTCATCGGTGGCGCCTCGCTCGCCGGCGGCAAGTTCTCGATCGGCGGCGCCGTCGTCGGTGCCCTGCTCATCGCGACGCTCGACAAGACCATCGTGTTCCTGGGCATCTCGTCGTCGGCCACCCCGGCCTTCAAGGCGATCGTGATCGTGGTGCTCTGTCTGCTCCAGTCCGATCGGGTGCGTGGCTGGTTCGTGCAGCGGCGCAGACCCCCGATGGTGCGACCGGAACCCCTCCCCGCCGAGCCCAAGAAGCAGGAGGTCCCGGCATGACCATCGTGCAGAACCCCCAAGCCCCCCAGGCCGACGCTCCCGCCAGCGAGTCCGGAATCACGAGACTGATCGCCCGCTCGAAGCGGGTCATCGCCTCCAACCCGTCGGTGCTGCCGACCGGTGCCGCGATCGTCATCTTCGTCGGCATGGTCATCTACGGCGAGATCGCCTACGGGCGCATCCTGCAGTACAACACGGTCTCGAACCTGTTCATCAACAACGCGCACCTGATCATCCTCGCGGTGGCGATGACGTTCGTGATCCTGACCGGCGGGATCGACCTCTCGGTCGGCGCGGTCATCGCGCTGTCGAGCGTCGCCGGCGTCATGCTCGCGAACGCCGGCTGGAATCCCTTGATCGTGATCCTGCTGATGATCCTCATCGGCACGACGATGGGGCTGGTCAGCGGCATCCTGATCCAGTTCTTCAATGTGCAGCCGTTCATCGCGACGCTCGCCATGATGTTCCTCGGCCGTGGCCTGGCAGCCCTGCTCAGCACACAGCCTGAGCGGCTCGGCGACGACTCGCCGATCCTCTGGCTCGGCGAGCAGTTCAAGCTGGTCGACGGCCCCAAGGTCAACGACGTCGTCATCACCCCGGGTGTGATCATCGCCGTGATCGTCGTCCTGATCGCGTTCTTCGTGCTGCACCGCACCCGCACGGGCCGCACGGTGTACGCGATCGGGGGATCCGAGAGCTCGTCGGCCCTCATGGGTCTCGCCGTGCCGCGCACCAAGGTGCTCGTGTACGTGGTCAGCGGCACTCTCGCGGGCGTCGCCGCTGTCGTCTACACCTCACGTCTCGGCATCGCCCAGAACATCACGGGCATCGGCTGGGAGCTCGATGCCATCGCCGCGACCGTGATCGGTGGAACCCTGCTCACCGGTGGATACGGGTTCGTGCTCGGATCCGTGGTCGGCGCGCTGGTGCTCGGCCTCATGAACGTGCTGATCACCCGCGATGGCGGCATTCCGCCCGAGATGACGACGATCATCACCGGAGGCATCCTGCTGATCTTCGTCATCCTGCAGCGTGCAGTGACGTCGAAGTGGCGTACCTAGCCCGAGCCGCGGAGCGCGACCTGGAGCTCGGCCCGGCGACTACCGCGGCTCGTAGCGCAGCGCCATCGCACCCGAGCTGAAGTCCTGTCGATCGACCAGCTCGAGGTCGACGATCTTCGACAGCCCGGCGAAGAGGGTCGGGCCGTGGCCGACCAGGCGCGGATGCACCACGAACTCGTACTCGTCGATCAGGCCCAGATTGGCCAGAGCCAGCGGCAGGGTCACGCCGCCGACGTACAGTCCCTTGCCCGGCTCCTGCTTCAGCCGCGCGACGGCCTCGCCCAGATCGCCGCGCACGAGCTCCGAGTTCCAGTCGAGGTCGGTGAGGGTGCTCGACACGACGTACTTCTTCGCGGCGTCGATGGTCTCGGCGAACGGATGCGTCCACTCGGGCATCTCGTCTGAGAGCGGCAGTCGCCAGGCCGACGCCATCATCTCGTAGGTCACCCGGCCGAAGATGAGCGCATCGGCCCGGGCGAGGATCTCCGCGGAATGTCGGTGCAGCTCCTCATCGACGAGTCCCACGCGGTGGTCGACGCATCCGTCGAGAGTGACGTTGATGGAGTAGCGAAGCGGGCGCATGCCACGAGGGTACCGGGCGGGCGGATGCCGGGGGAGTGGTCTCGATACGCGTCCTCGCTGCGCGCGGTCGCTACTCGACCAGCGGGAGCTGCCGGTGCCGCTGAACCTGTTTCTACCTCGCCCTCGGCATCTTCGTGGTGTGGGGGCGATTCGGCGTGGAGAGCTTCGCGTGATTGCGCTCCTAGTCGACACAGACCTGTCCACCGGCCCCATCGGCGTGGGAATCTGTGTGCATGGGTGATGAGGGAGCGAGCGGAACGTCGGGTGTCGGGAGTCCGGCACGTCCAGCGCGTCTGGGGCGCCTGCTCTTCAACGCCTACAACACCGAGCATGCGGTCTACGGGATCGTGCTCGTCACGACCCTGGTCGCGGTGGGGTGGCAATTCGACACGGATGGGGAGGTGCTGATTTTCATCGTCGGCACGGTCGGCGTGTTCTGGCTCACCCACATCTACGCCGCCGTCGTCGCGAGTCGGAACAGTGCCGAGGGCCGAGCGGTGCCCATCGGGCGCGCGATCGGCGCTGCCGCCGGGCACTCGATCGGGATGCTGCTGGCCATGCTGCTGCCATCCGTCGCCCTCGCCACTGCAACCTTCGGGTGGGTCGACGAGTACGTCGCCTATTACATCGCGCTGTGGATCGGCGTGCTCACCCTGGCTGTGATCGGCTGGGTGAACTCGGAGCGCAACCACGGCACGTGGCCGATGCGCCTGCTCAGCACCCTCATCACCACGGCGTTCGGCATCGCGGTCATCTGGCTGAGTTCGCTGGTGCACTGACGGCCCTCCGAGGATTCTCTCCCCCTCCGAATAGGCCATGTCTCCCACGTCGCGAGTGCGGCCACCGAGAACGGATCCTCTGCGGGTGCAGGGGCCAGTGCACCCACCGCGGCTGCGGCCTCGGCGCCACGCACTCGCTCGCGGGCTACTCGACCAGCGGTGGCCACTGCGCTCGCGGGCTACTCGACCGGCGGTAGGGGGCACACTTGCTCCGAGTGCGCTGGGAACCCTATCGTTCGCCGCGTATCGCGATATATCGTTGGGTATCGTTCACGACTCACGGAGGAGATCATCATGGGCAGTTCATTCCCCACCAGTGGCTTTGCAGCCGGCCTCAACCCGGAGAACATCTGGCAGAAGATGGAGGAGTTCCGCTCGGGCTTCGAGAAGCGCACCGGCTTCCGTGCTGGTCGAGGCGACGTGCGCGCTGCAGTGCTCGCCCTGCTCGCCGAACAGCCGATGCACGGCTACCAGATCATCCGCGAGATCGAGGAGCGCAGCGGCGGCAGCTGGAAGCCCAGCGCCGGATCCGTGTACCCGACGCTCCAGCTCCTGGCCGACGAAGCCCTCATCATCTCCGAGGAGTCCAACGGCCGCAAGACCTACGCTCTGACCGAGGCGGGTCGCGTCGAGGCTGAGAGTGCCAGCGGATCCTCGCCGTGGGGCACCACCACCGAATCGACCGATGACGCCGGCTTCTCCGCTCTCCCGAAGGTGGGCGTCAAGCTCGCCCGGGTTGCCGCGCAGGTGAACACCGAGGGTTCGAAGGAGCAGATCAAGGAAGCCGTCGCGGTGCTCGAAGACGCACGTCGCCGTCTGCACCTGATCCTCGCCCAGGACTGACAGGGGTGCCATCGGCTCATCAGGGCCGGGATGCGGCGGTACCGGGCGCGGGGAACACCCGTGCCCGCTACCGTCGCATCCTCCGCTTCGCCGGCTGGAACCTCGCCGTCACGTGGTGGTTCGAGTTGTTCCTTCCGCGCATCGGACTCGCGAAGATCGCCGAGCGATCTCGATCGCGACGGATGCAGAAGTTCGCGCAGCGCTTCCACGTTCTCGCCGTCGACCTCGGCGGGCTCATGATCAAGGTCGGGCAGTTCATGTCGTCGCGCCTCGACGTGCTGCCTCCCGAGATCACGCGCGAGCTCGAGGGGCTGCAGGACGAGGTGCCGCCGGTGCCGTTCGCGCAGATTCGGGCGCTCGCCGAAGCCGAGCTCGGCATGCCGCTCGAGCGGGCGTTCGCCTCCATCGACGAGGTGCCCGTGGCTGCGGCATCCCTCGGCCAGGCCCATCGCGCCCGACTCGCCCCTCTCGACGCTGAAGACACCGGACTCGACGCCGTGGTGATGAAGGTGCAGCGGCCGGGCATCGAGGCGATCGTCGAGACCGACCTCGCGGCCCTCCGCAAAGTGGGCGGCTGGCTGAGCCGCGTGCGGCTCGTGTCCGACCGTGTCGACGCGCGGGCGCTTGTCGAGGAGTTCGCCGAGACGAGCCTGCAGGAGATCGAGTACCTGCACGAGGCGGCGAGCTCCGAGCGCTTTGCCGCGACCTTCGCCGACGACGCACGGGTGAGCGTGCCCACAGTCGTCTGGGAGCGCACGACCCGCCGTGTGCTCACGCTTGAAGACGTCACTGCGATCAAGATCACGGATGCCGCGGGCCTGCGCGCTGCGGGCATCGACCCGAAGCACGTGGCCCCGGTCTTCGCGGCCGTCATGTTCGACCAGCTCTTCGGGAACGGCTTCTTCCACGCGGATCCGCATCCGGGCAACATCTTCGTCACGCCCGTGCTCGCAAGCGGCGAGCTCGGTGAGCCGGCGATGCTGGGTGAGCCTGGGCAGCCCGGCGAGCCCCCGTGGAAGCTCACCTTCATCGACTTCGGGATGATGGGCGAGGTTCCCTCCGGCACGCGCAGCGGCCTGCGCAAGCTGCTGATCGCCGCGGCCTCCCGTGACGGCAAGGGTCTGGTCGACGCGATCCAGGACCTGGGCGTGCTGCTGCCCTCGGCCGAGACCACGGAACTCGAGCGCGCGATGACTCAGCTCTTCGCCCGCTTCGGCGGGATGGGCTTCGCCGAGCTGAGGGAGGTCGACCCGCGGGAGTTCCGCGACTTCGCCGTGCAGTTCGGTGACGTGGTGCGGTCGCTGCCGTTCCAGCTGCCCGAGAACTTCCTGCTCATCATCCGGGCGATGTCGCTCACCTCGGGGGTCTGCAGTGCCCTCGATCCGGAGTTCAACCTGTGGGACTCCATCGAGCCGTACGCGCAGCAGCTGATTCGCGATGAACGCGGCAACGTGGTGCAGGACATCGCGAAGCAGGCGCTCGAGATCGCCGGCGTAGCCGTGCGTCTGCCGAAGCGCCTGGACGCACTCGTCGGTCGGTTCGACGACGGCACAGTCGCGGTCACGAGCCCGGCCCTCGAGAAGCGGGTCGCCCGGTTGGAGCGCACGGCCCGCCGTGTGGTGTCGGCCGTGCTGTTCGGCGCCCTGCTCATCGCCGGCGCTGTGGTGCGGGCCGACGACGAGGTGTTCGGAACGGTGCTGATGGTCGCGTCGATCGTGCCGCTGCTGCACGCGCTGTTCTCGGGGCGGCGGGTGCTCTGACGCTGGCCTGAGAGGCGGGCGCTGGGGCTGTGGTCTCGATACGCGTCCTCGCTGCGCTCGGGCGCTACTCGACCGGCGGGTTCGGGGATCGGGTCGCCGTCGCTGCATAGCGGGCCGCGAGTTCTGTGAAGGCGACGCCCAGTTCGGGTGGCCCCACGACCTCCATCGCGGCCTCGAAGCGGCCGAACGAGGCGGCGAGGGCGCCCCACGACCATGATCCGATCTCGAGACTGCAGCGATCGGGGGCCACGGCTTCAACCGTGCCGTCGCCCGCGAAGGGCAGTACCTCCGACGCGGGCAGGTCGAGGATCACCGTGCCGCGGCACGGCCAGGCATCGGCGGCATCCGACCCCCTGAAGCGAGCCGACAGGTAGGCGCTGGCGCTGCCACCCGGAATGTCGCGCGGACTGAACCGAGGACCGGTCGGGGTGCGCGGCGAGATGCGGTCGGCGCGGAAGATGCGCCAGTCGTCGCGCTCGATATCCCAGGCGAGCAGGTGCCAGCGCCCCTCCGACGTGACGACGCCGTGCGGTTCCACCCTGCGGGGCGCGCGGGGCGAGGCGTCAGCGTCATCCTCGCTCGGGTCGCGACTCGCGTAGTCGAAGCGCAGCACCTCCCGGGCGCGCACGGAGGTCGACAGCGCGATGAGCACCTCTGGCGACACTGTGACGGGAGTCGCTTCGCCCAGGCGGCGCAGTGTGGTGAACCTGATGGCGTCCAGCCGATGACGAAGTCGGGAGGGCATCACCTGCCGCACCGTCGTGAGCGCTCGCAGTGCGGCCTCCTCGATACCGGCACTCGTCTCCGTGGCCGCCTGCAGCGCGACAGTCACGGCGATGGCCTGATCGTCGTCGAACAGCAAGGGCGGCAGATCGCTTCCTGCATCGAGCCTGTAGCCGCCGTCGGGTCCCATGGTGGCACGGATGCTGTAGCCCAGGTCGCGCAGGCGATCGACGTCGCGGCGGACAGTGCGGTGGCTGATCTGCAGGCGATCGGCGAGGACGGTTCCCGGCCAGTCCCGGCGAGTCTGAAGAAGCGAGAGAAGTCGCAGCAGTCGCGCTGTCGTGGAGGCCGGCGTGGTC
This sequence comes from Leifsonia sp. Leaf325, assembly GCA_001423545.1. GTDB lineage: Bacteria > Actinomycetota > Actinomycetes > Actinomycetales > Microbacteriaceae > Orlajensenia. The sequence goes on along the minus strand of LMOK01000003.1, from coordinate 352,403 downwards.
ATGGATCCACCCTAGTTTTCATGTAGGACCGAAACTGTCCTACGCGGCTGGAAGGGTGGAACACGACCCGGAACGTCCGGGTCGCCACTCGCATCCGGGAGCACCCATGACCGTCATCACCACCCCTCACCTCAACTTCCGCGGCGATGCCCGCGCGGCCCTCGAGTTCTATCACTCGGTCTTCGGCGGCCAGCTCATCGCGCTGACCAACGAGGACACGTACAGCGTCGAGATTCCGGAGGAGGCGCAGCAGATCAAGTTCGGTCAGGTCGTCGGTGACAACGGCTTCCAGGTCATGGCGTACGACGTGCCATCGAGCGTCGACTACGACCAGGGCGAGAAGTCGCTGTTCGTCTCGGTGCGCTCCGATTCGGCCGAGGAGATCAGCGAGCTCTGGGCCAGGCTCGCCCAGGGCTCGACGATCATCGCGGACCTCGCCCCGTCGCAGTTCTCTCCCGCCTACGGCATGCTCAAGGACAGGTTCGGTGTCGTCTGGGTGCTCGACGTCGCGGTGGCGTACGACCCGTCGTAGGCCTAGCTGAGCGGTTGGCGGTGGTCTCGATACGCGTCCTCGCTGCGCTCGGTCGCTACTCGACCAGCGGCGGGGCGCGGGCGCTACTCGACCAGCGGCGGGGAGTGTGTCGGCGCCACGTCAACCCCATGTCGGGCGCGACGGCCGCCGCTTACGCTGCTCGGTACGAGTCCTGTATCCGGGGCCGTCATCAGGAGGTCCTCATGGTTGCCGTCGACGATCGCGTGAGCTGGAACACCTCGCAGGGACGCACGCGCGGCAGAGTCGTCGAGCGTCGAACTGCCGACTTCACGTTCGACGGGCAGCACTTCACGGCGAGTACCGACGAGCCGGCCTTCATCGTCGAGAGCGAGAAGACCGGTGCCCGCGCGGCTCACAGGGGCTCGGCGCTGCGCGTGCTGAAGCAGTAGAGCAGGCGCATCCGTGCAGACCTTCCTGCCCTATGCCGACCTCGCGCTCAGTGCCGCCGCGCTCGATCAGAGCCGGCTCGGCAAGCAGCGGGTCGAGACGTTGCAGGTGATGCGCGCGCTCACCCTGCCCGGCTACGGGTGGCAGCACCACCCGGTCGTGCGGATGTGGCGCGGCTTCAGGCCCGCCCTGATGGCGTACCAGGATGCGATCTGCGCCGAGTGGGTGGCGCGAGGTCACGCCGACACCTGCCGGGCGAAGACTCTCGCCGACCTCGATCTCGTGCCCGAGGACGGCGAGGCGTATCGCCGCGGCGACGTCGCCTGGCCACCGTGGATCGGCGACGAGGAGCTGCACCGCTCTCACCGGTCGAACCTGCTGCGGAAGGACCCGGTGTTCTACGCCGAGCTGGCCGCCGAGGTGCCGGCTGACATGCCGTACGTCTGGCCCGCGGCATCCGTCTGACGGATGGCCTTACTCGGGCTTGCCCTCGTCCACGCCGGGGCCCGACCTCGCCGACGCCCGTGATCCGGACACCCGACGGGCGATGAGGAAGACCGCGGCGCCGACGGCGAGCACGATCGCTCCGAACAGCCACACCTGCGGTGACTGCTGGGTGAGCAGCAGCACGCAGGAGGCGATGCCCAGGATCGGCAGAACCGTCCACGCCTGGAAGTGCGGGTGGTCGACCTTGTCGCGTCGCAGCACGAGCACGGCGATGTTCGTGCTGGCGAAGACGAAGAGCAGCAGGAACACGACGGTCTCGGCGAGCACCGAGAGGTCGCCGAGCAGCGTGAGGCCCATGGCGATGAGCGTGGTCGTGAGGATGGCGACCCACGGCGTGCGGCGCTTCGGGAGCACCCGCCCGAAGACCCGGGGGAGGAGACCCTGTTCGGCCATGCCGTAGGTCATGCGGCTCGCCATGATCATGGTGAGCAGCGCTCCGTTGGCCACGGCTATCAACGCGATCGCGCTGAACAGCCATTCCGGGACTCCGAGGCCGGATGCCGACACGACGGCGAGCAGCGGACCACTCGACTCGCCCAGCTCCGACGGGGAGAGGGTTATCGAGCTGGCGAGGGCGACGAGCACGTAGACGGCGCCGGCGACCGCAAGGGCTCCGAACAGTGCACGCGGGTAGGTGCGCGGAGTGCGGAGCTCCTCGGCGACGTTCGCCGAGGTCTCAAAGCCGACGAAGGAGTAGAAGGCGATGATGGTGGCGCCGAGCACGGCGCCCCACGGCGAGACTCCGTCACGGAACTCGAGGACACGGGCCGGCTCTCCGTTGCCCGAGCCGAGCACGACGGCGCCGGCGATGATGACGATGAGGAGTCCGGTGAGCTCGATGACCGTCATGACGACGTTGCCCGCCATGGACTCGCGGATGCCGCGAGCGTTCAACGCCGCGACGAGCGCCAGGAAGACGACGGCCGCCGGGATGGGCGGCACGTCGATGAAGGTGCCGAGGTAGTCGCCGGCGAACGCGAGCGCCAGGCCCGCGGCGCTGACGACGCCGGCCGAGAGCATGCAGAAGCCGACGAGGAAGGAGATGACCGGCTTCTTGAAGGCGCGCTCGGCATAGATGGCGGAGCCGCCGGCCCGCGGATACTTCGTGACCAGCTCGGCGTAGGAGCCCGCTGTGAAGAGGGCCATCACGAGTGCCAGTGAGAGGGGGAGCCAGAGCGCTCCACCCACCTCTTCGGACAGCACGCCCATGAGCGCGTAGATGCCGGCACCGAGGACGTCGCCGAGCACGAAGAGGAACAGGAGAGGGCCGGTGATGGAGCGGCGCAGCCGGGTGTCGGAGTCGGGCGCTCCGGTCGCATCGGGTGCCGCTGTCGCTGGGGCGTCAGCCACGGGGTGCTCGGGTCTGTCGGGTGGTGTCGTGATGGGTCGGTGCGAAGGAGTGCATTCCGCTCATTGTCGTCGGATGCGCGGGCGGGCGTCGGCCCCTTGACTTCCGGCGAGGGAGTGGGATTGTGGCGTTGGCGGATGCGTGGGGTGGCCTCGATACGCCTGCTCGCTGCGCTCGCGGGCTAATCGACCGGCGGAATGGGTGGGCGTGCGGGCTACTCGACCGGCGGGGCAGGCATGAGCGCTAGGGCCTCGCGGATGTCGTCCTCGACGAGGTCGGCGTTGAGGCCGGCTCCCGCCATGTTGCCCGCGGCCATCGAGAAGGGCACCGACGACCGGGCATCCGTCACGTTGCCCGCGGCCCAGAGCCCCGGGACGCTCGTGCGGCCCATCGGGTCGACGTCGAGCCAGCTCGAGCCCTGGCGGTCGACGACGACGGCGCCGAGGTCGCGCGCCAGAGCATCGAGCGGCGCCGGCGTCGGGGCCGCGAAGATCGCGTCGACGGGCACGGATGCGCCATCGGCGAGGCGTACGGCGGTGAGCGTGTCCGCGGCATCCGTGTCGATCGAAGCGACCGGGCGTTCCTCGACGGCGATGCCGCGGGCGAGCAGGGCGCTGCGGAGGTCATCGGGGAGCTCGGAGCCGTTCACGAGGTAGGTGACGTCGGCGGAGAGCTGGCGCATCAGCTGCGCCTGGTGGGTGCTCATGGGGCCGGCCGCGAGGATCGCGATGCGGCGGTCGCGCACCTCCCAGCCATCGCAGTAGGGGCACACGACCACGCCGCGGCCCCACTGTTCGGCGAGGCCGGGGATGCTCGGAAGGTCGTCGCGCAGGCCGGTGGCGAGCAGCATCCGTCGCGTGCTGTGGGTCTCGCCGGAATCGAGCACGACCTTGAAGCCCGGCTCTGCGCCTGCTTCGGTGGCGCCCTTGGCGCCGCCTTCGGTTCCCTCACCGATGCGGGTGGCGGATGCGACTCCTCCTGAGTGCACCTCGACGCTGTCGTAGCGCGCCAGTTCGCGGCGGCCGTCGGCGAGGAGGTCGAGCGGCGAGGTGTGGTCGCGACCGAGCACGCCGTGCATGTGGGCGGCGAAGCGGTTGCGGGGGCGTGCCTGGTCGACGACGAGCACGCGTCGACGCGAGCGACCGAGCATAAGCGCGGCGCTGAGTCCGGCGCTGCCGCCGCCGATGATGATGACGTCCCAGGAAGTGTTCATGGGTCGATCCTGCGCCGTCGCTTCGTAGAATGGCAAACAGGTTTGCTGAAACGGCAACGACTGAGAGGGGCTCGCATGGCTCACGTTCACGACTGGAGCACGGCAGCGGGTTCGGACGAGCCGGGTGCTCCGGATGCCGCCCCCAACGCTGCGTCGACGAGCTTCGAGGCGATGCTCGACCAGGTCGCCCCGCGGCTGCGCGCGCTTCGCCAGCGCCGGGAACTCACCCTCGCCGAGCTCGCCGAGCGCACGGGCATCTCGGTCAGCACGCTCTCGCGGCTCGAGTCGGGCGCGCGGAGGCCGGCGCTCGACCTGCTCATGCGCCTCGCCGGGGTGTACCGGGTGAGCCTCGACGACCTCGTCGGTGCGCCGCAGATCGCCGACCCGCGGGTGCGACCGAAGCCGTTCTACCGCAACGGCAAGGCCATCATCCCGCTCACCCGCGACAACCCCGACGTGCACGCCTTCAAGATGGTGCTGCCCGGCCACGATCCGGCGGCGCCCATCGAGACGAGCACGCACGAGGGCTACGACTGGATCTACGTGCTCAGCGGCCGCGTGCGGCTGGCCCTCGGCACCGAGGAGATCGTGCTCGAGGCCGGAGAGGCAGCCGAATTCGACACCCGGATGCCGCATGGCAACGTGAGCGCGTCGATGGAACCCGCGGAGATCCTCAATCTGCTGAGCACGCAGGGGGAGCGGGTGCACCTGCGGGAGTCGCGCGACAGGTGAGGGAGGTCCGGTTCGCGCCGGAAGGGAGCGCGCCGAGAACGGAGTTGCGGCGGGTGGTGAGCGGGGTGCACCCACGTGTACTACGTTCTCGGCGAAGGACATCCGCGCGAACTTCGTTCTCGGTGCGCCCTCGGCGCGAACTGGCCGCGACTGCCGCCGAAACAGGGGAATCACCATGGTCGCGGGCATCCGCTCACCCCGTTCGACCGAGAGAATGGCTGCATGAGCGCCCCCTTCCCCGCCCTGACCGAGATGCCGTCGCCGCAGTACGTGATGTCGGCCGACGGCCTGCGCATCGCGACGTACCAGTGGGGCGACGATGATGCCCCGACCGTGCTCTGCGTACACGGCTTCGCCTCCAGCTGCCGCGACAACTGGGTGAGCACGGGCTGGGTGCGCGACCTCACGCGCGCCGGCTTCCGCGTGCTCGGCGTCGACCAGCGCGGGCACGGAGCGAGCGACAAGCCCTACGAGGCATCCGCCTACGGGATGGATGCGCTCGTCGACGACCTGGTGACGGTGCTCGACACCTACCTCCTCGACACCGTGCTCTACGCGGGCTACTCGCTGGGAGCGCGGGTCGGATGGCAACTCGCCGTGCAGGTTCCGGAGCATGTGGGGCGCGCCGTGCTCGGCGGCATCCCCGACGGGCGACCGCTCGCCCGCCTGCAGATCGAGCAGGCCCGGGCATATGTCGATCACGGCATACCCATCGAGGACAAGGTCACGCAGAACTACGTGACGCTCACCGAGCGGGTGCCGGGCAACGACCTGCGCGCCCTCATCGGGCTGGCCGAGGGCATGCGCCTGGGTGACGCCGACCCCGACCCGACGCATCCGCCGACGCAGGAGATCCTGTTCGCGACGGGCAGTGAGGACGCCATCCTCGAGCGGTCGAGGCTGCTGGCGGATGCCACACCTCGCGGCACGTTCGTGGAGTTGCCCGACCGCCACCACTTCAACGCGCCGGGGTCGCGCGTGTTCCGGCAGGCGGCGCTGGAGTTCTTCACGCGGGGCTGAGCAGGTCCCATCAACGGTCTGACGGGCGGGCGCTCGCCCTATGCTCTCGACTGTGAGACGAGCTCGAGGACGCGCGCGACCGCGTCGTCATAGGTCCCGCCAGCACCCGGATGCAGCCCGTTGAACCAGTCGGTGGCGATGCGGAAGATGAGCGCCCGCACCAGGTGCTGAGGGAATCCATCCGTCTGCTCGATGGTCTCCAACAGCGACAGCGGCGCGCCTTCGAAGCAGACGGCGTCGACGGCGACGATGGCGATGGCGTAGCGCACCGGCCCCCAGTACACCGTCAGGTCGATGACGGCAGGCCGCTCGACGTCGTGGAAGAGCACATTGCCGGTGAGGTCGCCGTGAATGATTCCGGAGCGGTCGGTCACCTGACGCCGCGCGGCGAGGAGCTCGGTGAGGAACGGAGCCTCTGTGAGATCGTACGAGTCGGCGTCTCCCCAGGCGAGTCGATCGGCGCGTGCCCAGGCGTGGTTCCGGGCTTCCATGAATGCGGGTCTGCCGACGCCGGCGAACCGGCTCGAGAACTGGCGGCCCACGCGCGCGATCTCCGTCCATCGGCTGGCCCGGTGCTCGCCTGCGAGCAGAGGGAAGGCTGTCCAGCCGTCGACCACCAGGGCGCCACTGGCGCTTGCGATGGGGACACTGAGGCGCAGGTCATCCGCGGGCGCGCCTCGTGCGGCATCCCGAGCCGCCATAACCGTCGGGATTCGATGCAGCCATTCGAGTTCGTCGGGGAGCAGGTCGATCGGCTTCAGCACACGGTCGGCGGTGCGCCAACTACTGCCGCGGCCACCCGGCAGCGGACGTGCCGGGCCGACTGTGCCGAACGCGCTCAGAACTCGGTCGGGCGGCTGCATCGTGGAATCCTATCGAGGCGATGGCATCGTGACGGCCGCGGTTGTCATCGTGTCCGATGCTCGGCCGCGGACCCTTCACGCGGGCGGGACAGCGGACTAACGTGTGGAACGTGTCCGCTCCCGCGACCGACGCTCGGACCGCTCACGCCGACGGCGTGGAGCGCCTTCTGGAGAGCTATCGGGCGGTTCCGCGTGCGGCATCCGTTCGTCTGGCCAAACGCACCTCGAACCTCTTCCGCACGCGAACCAGGACGGATGCGCCGGGCCTCGACACCTCCGGCCTGACCGGCGTGATCTCGATCGATGCCGAGGCCCGCACCGCCGACGTCGCCGGCATGTGCACCTATGACGACCTCGTCGCGGCCACCCTGCCCTACGGCCTCGCCCCGCTGGTCGTGCCGCAGCTGAAGACCATCACGCTCGGAGGAGCCGTCACCGGCCTCGGCATCGAGTCGACGTCGTTCCGCAACGGGCTGCCGCACGAGTCCGTGCTCGAGATGGACATCCTGACCGGCGCGGGCGAGGTGCTCACGGCGTCCCCGGACGAGAACCCAGAGCTGTACCGAGCCTTCGCCAACTCCTACGGCACGCTCGGATACGCGGTGCGCCTGCGCATCGAACTGGAGCCGGTCCAACCGTTCGTCGCGCTCAGGCAGGTGCGATTCCACTCCATCGACGACCTGATCGCTGCGATGGATCGCATCGTCGACACCGGGATGTTCGACGGGGTTGCGGTGGACTACCTCGACGGCGTGGTCTTCAGCGCGGTCGAGAGCTACCTCTGCCTGGGAACGCAGACCGCGGCGCCCGGTCCGGTGAGCGACTACACCCGGCAGCGCATCTACTACCGGTCGATCCAGCACGACGACGGGGTGACCGACGACCGCCTCACGATCCACGACTACCTCTGGCGGTGGGACACCGACTGGTTCTGGTGCTCGGAGGCGTTCGGTGCGCAGCATCCGTTCGTCAGACGGGTCTGGCCCCGGCGCTATCGACGCAGCAGCTCGTACTCGACGCTGATGACGCTGGAACGGCGGTTCGACATCGGCGACCGCCTCGAGAGACTCAAGAATCGCCCAGCACGGGAGCGCGTGATCCAGGACGTCGAGATCCCGATCGACCGCTGTGCCGAGTTCCTCGGCTGGTTCATGGCGACGGTCCCCATCGAGCCGATCTGGCTGTGTCCGCTGCGGCTCCGCGACGGGCATGGGCCTGACGGTGGCTGGCCGCTCTACCCGATGGCTCCGCAGCAGACCTATGTGAACGTGGGCTTCTGGTCGACGGTTCCCGTGGGCTCGACGGAGGGAGCGACCAACCGCCTCATCGAGCGCAGGGTGAGCGAGCTCGACGGCCACAAGTCGCTCTACTCCGAATCGTTCTACTCGCGGGAGGAGTTCGACGAGCTCTACGGCGGCAACGCCTACCGCCGCGTCAAGGCGCTGTACGACCCTGATTCCCGACTCCTCGACCTCTATGCGAAGGCGGTGCAACGACGATGACGACGTTCAAGGAACGCCCCACCGGCTCCCCGGACCCCGGTGGATCCCCTCAGTCCCCTCAGTCCCCTACGGCGACGGATGCCGCGGCCCGAGCCGAGGCGACGGGGAAGTACACCCTCGCCGAGGTCTTGGAGATCCTCGCCGGCGGACACCTCCCGCTGAGGTTCACCGCCTATGACGGGAGTTCGGCGGGGCCGGCGGATGCGCCGCTCGGGATCGAGCTGAAGAACCCGCGCGGAACGACGTACCTGGCGACGAGTCGCGGCGATCTGGGCCTCGGTCGCGCCTACATCGCCGGGGACCTCGAGATCCACGGAGTGCATCCGGGCGACCCGTACGACCTGCTTCGCGCGCTCGCCGACGACCTGGTGTTCACACTGCCATCGCCCCGCGTGCTGGCGCAGATCGTGCGGTCCATCGGAGTCGAGCACCTGCGCCCGATCGCTCCTCCTCCCCAAGAGGCCCCGCCGCGCTGGCGTCGGGTCGCGGAGGGCCTCCGGCACAGCAAGAGCCGTGACGCCGAGGCCATCCATCACCACTACGACGTGTCGAACACCTTCTACGAGTGGGTGCTCGGCCCGTCGATGACGTACACCTGCGCCTGCTACCCGAACCTCGACGCCTCGCTCGACGAGGCACAGGAGAACAAGTACCGGCTGGTGTTCGAGAAGCTGCGGCTGAAGCCCGGTGACAGGCTGCTCGACGTCGGATGCGGGTGGGGCGGCATGGTGCGCTACGCCGCCCGCCGCGGGGTGAAGGCCACCGGTGTCACCCTCTCGGAGGAGCAGGCGACGTGGGCGCAGCGTGCCATCGCCGACGAGGGCCTCGCCGACCTGGCCGAGGTGCGCTTCGGCGACTACCGCAACATCAGGGAGAGCGGCTTCGACGCCGTGTCGTCGATCGGCCTGCTCGAGCACATCGGAGTGCGCAACTACTCGTCGTACTTCCGCTTCCTGCAGTCGCGACTCCGCCCCGGAGGCCTGCTGCTCAACCACTGCATCACGCGTCCCGAGAACACGCACGTGCCGTCGACGCGGGGGTTCATCGACCGCTACGTGTTCCCCGACGGGGAGCTCACGGGCTCGGGTCGCATCATCACCGAGGCTCAGAACGTCGGGCTCGAGGTGCTGCACGAGGAGAACCTGCGGCAGCACTACGCGCTCACGCTGCGCGACTGGTGCGCCAACCTGGTCGAGCACTGGGACGAGGCCGTCGCCGAGGTCGGGCTGCCCACGGCCAAGGTCTGGGGTCTGTACATGGCCGGATCCCGGCTGGCGTTCGAGGTCGGCGGCATCCAGTTGCACCAGGTGCTGGCCAGCCGACCCGACCCTCACGCGGGTATCGGTGACGGGCTGCCACTTCGGCCGTGGTGGACGGCGTAACAGCCGCGACTGATAGCTTCAGCGACGAGAGTGGTGCTGCTCGGCGCCGATCCGTCGACGGAAGGACTCCGGCATGAAGGTCGTGGCCGTGTACAGCACCAAGGGTGGCGTCGGAAAGACGACGGCAGCGGTCAACCTGGCCGCGGAGGCATCGGCCGACTACCGGGTGCTGCTGTGGGACCTCGACCCGCAGGGTGCCGCGACCTTCCTCCTCCAGGTGAAGCCGAAGCTCAAGGGCGGCATCGACGCCCTCGTCGCCGGCGACAGCAAGGTGAAGAACGCGATCCGCTCGACCGGCATCCGCACCCTCGACGTGCTCCCTGCCGATGCGGGCTATCGCGACCTCGACCTCGTTCTGGACCACGCGAAGAAGTCGCAGCAGCGCATCGCGAAGATCCTCGAGCACATCGAGGACGACTACGACGTCGTGGTGCTGGACTGCCCGCCCGGCGCCGCGGTGGTGGCTGAGAACGCCATCTTCTCGGCCGACGTCGTCGTGGTTCCGCTGGTGCCGTCGCCGCTGGCGATGCGCTCCCTCGAGCAGGTCTCCGAGTTCGTCGCCGAGTCGGTGTCGAAGGCTCGGATCCTGACGTTCTTCTCGATGGTCGACAGGCGCAAGACCCTGCACCGGGACACCGTGCGCGATCTGCCCGATACCAGCAAGGCCGTGACCGACATCGTGGTGCCTGCCACGGTGGTCATCGAGCGGATGGGCACGCTGCGGGCCCCCGTGTCGAGCTACGCCCCCACCTCCGAGGCCGCCCGCGCGTTCGGCGAGTTGTGGGCGCGGGTGGCGACGGTGATCAAGGTGAAGGCGCGCAAGCGCAAGCGCTGAGCGCACAACCCAGCCCGGTCGTCACACCCACGCCCCCGTGGTGACGGCCTCGGCGAGCACAACGCGGAGCTCGCGCGGCTGACGTCCGAGCGCGTTCGCGACACCGTCGGTCGTGCTCACGTTGCGTCCGTCGAAGACCTCGCGGCAGAGATCGGTGAGCAGGGTCGCGACGAACTCGCCCTCCTCGGCGGCGACGGCCGCATGGAAGTCGTCGAAGCCCAGCGGCACGTAGACGACCTCGCGCCCGCTGAGCTCGGAGAGCAGCGCGGCGACCTCCGTGAAGGTCAGCGACTGCGGCCCGGTGACCTCGTGCACGACGCCCTCGTGGCCATCCTCGGTGAGCGCCCGCACCGCCACCTCGGCGATGTCGTCGACGTCGATGAACGGCTCCCGCACGTCGCCGGCCGCCATGGCGAGCACTCCGGTCTGCACGGCGTAGGCGAGCGCGCCCTCGATGAAGTTCTGCGAGAACCAGCTGGCCCGAACGATGGTCGACGGGATGCCGGAGCCGAGCACGATGTCTTCGCAGCGCCGTGCTCCGTCCTCGCCGCGGCCGGAGAGCAGCACGATGCGCTGCACGCCGGAATCCCGGGCGACCTCGGTGAGGCGCGTGATGGCTAGCTCGGAGCCAGGGGCTGCGAGGTCGGGAACATAGGCGACGTAGAGCCTGTCGACGCCGCGCAGGGCTTCGGCCCAGAGCTCCGGGCGCTCCCAGTCGAAGGCGGTGCTGGTCTCTCGGGCGAGGCGGCGCACGCTGTGGCCGTCGGCCTCGAGCAGGGCGGCGACGCGACGCCCGGTCTTGCCCGTGGAGCCGATGACAGCGAATGTGGTGGACATGGTGGATTCCCTTCGTTGGTGATGCGTCCACCCTCGCGCCGGGCGGCGAGACGGACAATCGCCATACGACGCTGTCTCTATGCCGATCATCCAGAATCCCGGACGTCCGGCTGATGGGCATGCCACTCTGGACGCATGGTCAATCCGCGCCCGCACAGCAGCTGGGGCATCCGTGGGGAACAGGAAGCCGCCGACGACCTCGCCGATGGTCTGCACCTGCTGCGCTTCACCGGCGCGCTCTACTGCCGCGCCGAGCTCTCGGCACCCTGGGGCGTTGAATTCCCGGAGCTCGACGGCTACATGATGCTCCCGGTCGTGCTCGCCGGCCGCTGCGTGCTCGAGATCGACGGCGAGCGGCACACACTCGAGGCCGGGAGCGCTGCCCTGATCACGCGCGGGGTGACCCACCGATTGCTGAGCACGGCGGATGCCGCGAGCAGACCGCTCTTCGACATACCCGTCGATCGGGTCACCGAGACGTTCGAGCACATGCGCATCGACGGCGGAGGAGACCGCACCCAGATCGCCTACGCGGCGATGAAGGTCGACGCCCCGCTGGCCTCGCGACTGACCGACGAGTTGCCGGGCCTCATCCGTGTCGACGCGTGGGACGACGGCGAGGCCGGTGCCTTCCAATCCGTGCTGCGGATGCTGGCTCGCGAGGCCGAGGGAACCCAGCCCGGCGGCGAGGCCGTCATGACGAGCCTGGCCGACGTGCTCGTCATCCAGGTGCTGCGATGGTGGCTGCGCACGACCGAACTCCCCGCGACGGGCTGGCTCACCGCCGTGCGGGACCCGCAGGTGGGACGTGCCCTAGGCCGCATGCACGCCCGGCCCGACCACGACTGGACCTTGGTCGAGCTCGCCCGGCAGGCGAACATGTCGCGCTCGGCCTTCGCCGAGAGGTTCGCGACCCTCGTGGGCGAACCGCCGATGCGCTACCTCGCCGGCTGGCGGCTGCAGCAGGCGCATACCGAGCTCGTGCGCACGGCCGATCCGATCGCGTCGATCTCGAGCAGGGTGGGCTACACCTCGGAGGCCGCGTTCAGTCGGGCGTTCAAGCGGCACTATTCGGCGACGCCGGGGGAGGTGCGGCGTTCAGGTGCACTGGCCGGCGTCGAGCGCGGCGGTAGGCTCCGAACGTGAGTGAGCCCGACGACGAGGTCGACCTGATCATCGATGCGTGGTCTCGTCGACTGCCCGATGTCGACCTGACGCCGCTCGACGTCATGTCGCGGCTGCGGCGCGTGTCGAAGAAGCTCAGCGTGCTGCGGGCCGACGCCTTCAGCGGCGCCGGCCTCGCCGCGTGGGAGTTCGACGTCTTGGCAGCATTGGGGCGAGCGGATGCTCCGCATGAGCTGAGCCCCGCCCAGTTGATCGAGGCGACCATGATCGGCAGCGCCGCGATGACGAACCGGCTCGACAACCTGTCGCGTCGCGGCCTGGTCGATCGGCGGCCGCATCCGCGGGACGGACGCAGCGTGCTGGTGCGGCTCACCGACGAGGGCGCTGCACGGGTCGACGACGCCATGCGCACGCTCGCCCAGCGCGAGGCCGAGGAGCTCAGCGGTCTCAGCCAGGAGGAGCAGGCGACGCTCGCTGCGCTGCTGCGCAAGATGGCGACGCCGGAGTAGGCGTCGTCGGTCGCTTCGCCCGGGCCCGGACCCGCTCGGTCACCAGGGCGACGGGCGGTCGTTGTCCCTCGTGCTGTCGTCGGGGAGATGCGGCAGTCCGGTGCCGCCGGCGCGGATGCAGAGCCAGCGCAGCTGCTCGGGCGAGTCGGGCAGGCAGCGCCACGTGCGCCACACGCCTTGGCCGACCCGCACGACGGTGCCCGGGCCGACGTCGATGATCTCGTCGTCGATGCCCATCTGGCCGCGGCCGGCGAGGAAGACGTACGCCTCCTCGATGCGGGAGTGCGCGTGCCAGTACCCCGCCTCTTCTCCGGGCTCGAACGCGTTGGCCGTCATGCCGATGAACTGCATCGTGAGTTCGTGGTCGACGACCCGCCGGCCGTCGCGCGAGCTCTCGGGACGGAACCCGCCGAAGTGCTGGCGCCAGTCGTCGAGGCCGCCCAGTTCCGCGATGTCGTAGGTGTCGCTCATGGGGTCATCGTATTGCGGGAGGCATGTGGGGGTGGTCTCGATACGCGTCGACTTCGTCGGCGTTACTCAACCCGCGGGAACGGTGGCGCTGCGGCTCGCGGGCGTACGGCGCCAGCGCAGCGCCAGCAGCGCGCCGATGACCAGGAGCAGGGCACCGAAGGCTGCGGCGTACCACGGCGTCGACGCCGGGATCTCGAGGTAGACCGTGAGGCCGAGGATGCGCGAGAGGCCCCACGGCAGCAACGCCATCTGGTCGTTCCAGGCCGTGAGCGCCTGCTCGAGTCCGACCACACCGAGGAATCCGCCGAGCAGCACGAGCACGAGTCCGCTGGCGCCGAGCACGGCGCCGGTCGCCCGCCGCCCGCCGATCTGGCCGGCGAGCGACCAGCCGACGGCCACCAGCACCCAGGCGAACAGGGCGAACGCCACCGTGATGTAGAGCGTGCGGGCGGTGGGGTCGGTCCAGAAGCCGAACCAGTAGTAGCCGGGCCCGCGCACCGCGAGCACGGCGAGCAGCAGGACCACGCGCAGGGCGATGGCGCCTCCGGCCGCGGCGATGATCGGCCACGGCGACAGCTTCCTCATCACCACGGCGATGCCGGCGGCGAAGACGAGCCATGCGGCGAGCGTGAAGAGCAGGTGCGTCGGCGCGACGAACCACGTGAGGATGCCGCGGCTGACCACGAGCAGCACCGCGGGCACGACCACGAGCAGCACCTTCGAGAGCCTCGACAACCCGGCGACGGCATCCGTCGCCCGCCAGGGTCGGGTTCCGGCCAGCCAGAGGGCGCGTGCCGCAGCGGCGCCGGGCCAGCGGGAGAAGGGGGCGCGACCCGCGAGGACTCCGAGCGTGATCCAGAGCACGAGGAGGACGAGGAGTCCACGCGCCAGCCACGCCATCGGCAGGTCGAGGGTCGCGCGCTCCATCCCGAGGCGCGCTGCAGTGAGGTTGTAGGCGGGCAGGTCGACGTCGCCCGCGTAGTTCGCCTCGTGCACGGCCGCGAAGCCCTGGAACGCGGTCTTCGCCTGCGCCCACTCGCTGTAGGCGGCATCCGACCCCGTATCGAGCCACTGCGCGTGGCGCAGCACCATGGTGCGGTACGAGCCGAGGGTCTGGAACAGGTTCACCTGGTAGTCGAGCGTGTCGACGAAGTGCTCGCGCAGCTCGTCGTCGCGCCAGGTGTCGGCATCCGTCGCCGCAATCGCATCGCGCATCGACTCGGCGGTCTCGACCGCGGCGTCGCCCTCGGCGATGGCCTGCTCGAGCTCGGGCTTGCTCACGTGGTAGATCACGTCGAGCACGGCACTGTCGCCCGTGAGGATGTCCCACTCGAAGATCCACATCATGGGCGGCGGCTCGAGGCCGAGCGCCCGCACGCGTTGGCTGGCGAACGGACCGATGTAGAGCCCGCCGGTGACGGCGGCGCGCGAGTCGGCCATCGCGCTGCTGATGGCCTGCACCGTCGCCGGGTCGTCGGAGAAGTACTGCCGGATCCAGTCGGCGGTGATCTCGGCAGGGTCGGCGTCCGGATCGCGTGCCAGGCTCACGGCGAGACGCGTGTTGAGCTCATACAGCTGCCAGAAGCCCGCCTTCAGCTCGAGGGTCAGGGGGCCGGCGCGCCAGGGGCCGCCGTCCTGCGTCCACGTCCAGATGCCCTCGACGTTCGGGTTCGCTTCGATGAAGTGCTGCAGCGCCTGCTGGTAGAGCACGCCGAGGTCGTTCGGCAATGCGCCGTACGCCTCGAATTCGCGTCGACTCTGGAACTCGACGATGCGGCGCTGCGACCCGGACTCCAGCGTCGTGTTCATCGGCAGGTAGCTGTAGAAGTCGCCGAGGGTGTGCTTCGTCGACACGATCAGGGCGGGGGAGTCGATCCCGTCGAGCACCTGCGCGTACGACGTCGGGTCGATGTGCATGTCGCCGACGGCGCCCACGCCGACACTCCACGATCGGAAGATGACCTCGTGTCCTGATGCCTCCGCCTGGCCGCTGAACGTCGTGAGCATCGCGCGAACCGATGCCACCGATGTGACCGCGAGCTTGGAGTAGTAGTCCCACCCCGGGAGGTCGTACACCTGCCCGGCCTCGCCGATGCGGATGAGCACGCCGTCGACTGACGGCATGGCTTCGTAGAACTCGTCGAGGCCGGCGCGGTAGACGTCCCAGAAGGCCGGGTCCTCGGTGGCGAGGCCGCCGAAGGTGCGATCGAAGTAGTTCTCGAGCGGGGTCGTGAGAGCCAGCATGTCGGTGCGGAAGTACACCTTCATGCCGAGGTCGTCGGCGTACTCGAGCATGGGCTGGAAAGCTGCGCGCATGGCGTCGGCGCGTGCGCGGTGCTGGTCGTCGGCGGCGTACACCTCGGTGCCGTCGCCGACGCCGTCGAAGGTGATGAACTCGATGAAGCCCGGCACCGCGATCGCGTTGTAGCCGAGTGCGACGGTGTGCCGTACGTACTCCTCGAACTCCGTCGTCGCGACGGCAAGGGCCGCATCGTCGATGTAGGGAGCCTCGGCGAGCATCACGTCCTTGAAGGCGTTGGAGTTGTGGGAGTAGTCCGTGCCGGCAGCGTGCGCTTCGGCATCCGGCTCGATTCCGACAGCCCCGAGATCGACCATGCGGAAGGCGAGCTTCGACTCGACCGTTCGGCCGAGGTTCTCGGTGACGGGTCGCCCGGCGCGCACGGCGGTGGCCAGGTCGTAGACGCCCAGCACGGCGCCGCTGCGGGAAGCCGCCGAGATGCGGATGTCGGTGGGCGTGCCCGAGACTGAGTAGCTCTCGTCGGATGCCTCGACGCTGTCGAAGCTCACGGTGAGCGTCGCCGTCCCCGACGTGGTGCCGGCATCGGCGACGGCATCGCGCAGTTCGTCGACAGCCGTCGAGACGCGCAGGTCGTCGGGGGCGTCGATGGCGGTGAACTCGGGCGGCAGCACGACGGTTGAGGCCGGTGCGACCGTGAGGTTCTCGACGGGGATGCCCACCGAGGGTTGGCTCTGCAGGCCGAGTGCATCGGAGACCTGGGAGGCGACGCCGGCGCCGAGGGCGAGGAGGGCGAGAGAGACGCCGATGAGCGTCAAACGTCGCCGCGGTGCGAGTTTCACTGCGTCAGATTAGCCCGGATCGGATCGGTCGATTGACCGTACGGGGGCCTTGGCCCCTGCATTGGGTGCGCTTCGGCCGCGGACTGCGTCCGGGCCTCAGCGTGCGGGTGCTGGGTGCGCTTCGGCCGCGGACTGCGTCCGGGCCTCGGCGGGCGGGTGCTGGGTGCGCTTCGGCCGCGGACTGTGTCCGGGCCTCGGCGGGCGGCAGGTGGGGGCGACCCCGGCTCAGCAGGACCTGTAGACGTAGCCGGGCTTGCCCCGAGGCACCACGTCGCGATCGCGGAGGATCACCGAGATCTTCGTTCCCTGCTTCGCGCAGGCCGTCGTGTAGGCCGAGATCGGGTTGTCGGTGTACTCGATCTCGATGACGTTGGCGCCGAAGACTTTCGTGTAGGCGGCGCACTCGGCGTACACCTGGCACTCCTCGGCGATGGCGAAGTCGAAGCCGACGGTCTTCTTTCCCGCGGTGCCGAGCTGCGGAGTGTTCTTCTGAGCGATGGCCAGACCCTTGCCGTGCGCGTGGGCGGCGAGCAGCTTCGCGAGGGCCAGGTTGTTCGCCTTCGTCAGCAACTGCTTCCCGGCGCTCGTGGAGCGGGTCCAGGAGTCGAGGTTGTCGGGCTCGATCGCCTGGAAGCCCTTCGCGGCGCATCCGTCGATCCAGGAGTTCATGATGGCGGCGATGCGCGTGCGCTTGGCTGCCGTCGAGGTGTCGAGCAGGTATTCGTCCCACTCCGGATCCCCGACCTTCACGCCCGTGCCGTTGCGCAGGATCAGGTCGCTGTTCTTGCCCGACCAGGTCTTCACGTCGTCGGGCTGGGTCTGGTACGCGTTGATGTAGCAGATGTTGTAGAGGCCGGCCACAGGCTTCGCCGTGCGATCGCGGTCGATGACCTTCACGGATGCCGCCGGCTTGTAGGCGCCGCCGAGCTGGTAGTCGAAGCGCCGGTTCACCGGGGGCAGCGCGACCTTCTGCGCGGCTGCCGTGGCAGTCGCGGCGGCGGTTGTCGCCCCCGTGGCATCAGTGCCGGCGTTGGCCGCCAGGGCGACTCCGGTGACGGATGCCGCAACCACCCCGACGGCGATCGCCGCGGCGAGGATCCTGCGCGAGATGGCGCTCATCGGGCGCGTGCCGCGCTCAGAGCACCGCGTCGAGGCTGTCGCTGACGATCTGCAGGCCTCGGGCGAGCTCGTCCTCGCTGATCGTCAGGGCCGGGAGGAACTTGAGCACCTCGTCGTGGGCGCCCGAGGTCTCGATGATCAGGCCGCGCGTGAAGGCCTCCTTCGAGATGCGGCCTGCGAGGGTGCGGTCGCTGTCGATGGCGAGGCCGAACATGAGGCCGCGTCCGCGCACGACGGCACCGAGCTCCGGGTGCGCGGCGGCGAGGCGTGCGAGCGCATCGCTCAGCACCGCCGACTTCGCTTTCACGCCGTCGGTGAAGGCGGCATCCGCCCAGTACTCCTCGAGAGCGACCCGGGCCGAGACGAAGGCGAGGTTGTTGCCGCGGAAGGTGCCGGTGTGGGCTCCGGGCTTCCAGACGTCGACCTCGGGGCGCAGCAGCACGAGCGACATCGGCAGGCCCGAGCCCGAGATCGACTTCGACACCGTGACGATGTCGGGGACGATGCCCGACTCCTCGAAGGCGAAGAACGACCCCGTGCGGCCGATGCCCGACTGGATCTCGTCGAGGATGAGCAGGATGCCGTTGTCGGCGGTGAGCCGGCGCAGACGCTGCAGCCAGGCGGAGCTCGCGACATTGATACCGCCCTCGCCCTGCACGGCCTCGACGATGACGGCCGCGGGCAGGTCGAGACCGCTGCCGGGGTCGCCCAGCATCTTCTCGAACAGGTCGAGGGTGTCGACGCCCTCACCGAGGTAGCCGTCGAACGGCAACCGGGTGACGTTGTCGAGCGCGATGCCCGCAGCCTCGCGGTAGTGACTGTTGCCGGTGGCGGCCAGGCCGCCGAGGCTCAGGCCGTGGAAGGCGTTGGTGAACGCGACGACGTTCGCGCGGCCGGTGGCCTGACGCGCGACCTTGAGGGCGGCCTCGACGGCGTTGGCTCCGGTGGGGCCCGTGAACTGCAGCTTGTAGTCGAAGCCGCGCGGCTCGAGCACGAGCTTCTCGAAGGCCTCGATGAAGCCCTTCTTGGCGCTCGTGGCCATGTCGAGGCCGTGGATGATGCCGTCGTGCTCGAGGTACTCGATGAGCGCGCGCGTGAAGGCCGGGTTGTTGTGGCCGTAGTTCAGAACCCCGGCGCCCGCGAAGAAGTCGAGGAACTCGCGGCCGTCGGCGGCGGTCAGCACGGAGCCGCGGGCACTGTCGAAGACCACGGGGAAGGAACGGATGTAGCCCCGAACCTCCGACTCCCGTCGGTCGAATGTCTCCAAAGACGAGACGTCGCTCACGTCGCACCACCTCTTGCTCGAATGTATTGCGTGCGCTGTGTCGAAAAGGCGCACTCTGAAAGGGTACGTTGCCGCCCGCCGATTCCCGGACGACGACGGATGCCGGTCAGCGCGTCGCGCGCACCGCGGCGATCACGTCGGTGAGCTGGGAGCGCAGGCGTTCGAGCTCCTCGAGCTCGACGCCGAGCCTGGCCACGATCTGGGGAGGAACGCCCAGAGCCTGCTCGCGCAGCCGAGCACCGGCATCCGTCAGCGTGATGTTCAGGGCCCTCTCGTCGGCGGGATTCCGATCGCGGGCGACGTAGCCCTGTGCTTCGAGGCGCTTCAGCAGAGGGGAGAGTGTGGCCGGCTCGAGCTGGAGGGCGTCGCCGAGGTCGCGCACCGTGCGCGGGCTGCGCTCCCAGAGCGCGAGCATGACGAGGTACTGCGGATGCGTCAGTCCGAGTGGCTCGAGCACGGGGCGGTAGAGCCCGATGACTCCGCGGGCAGCCACCGCGAGAGCGAAGCAGACCTGATTCTCCAGGGCGAGGACGTCGGGAGTCGTTGCGCCGTCGGTCTCGGAGCCGGTGGGGCCGGAGCCGGTGGTCTCGGCGGTGACGGTCTGGGCTGAACTGCTCATGCGCCCAGACTACCTGCTACCCTAATGATTAGTACACGAACGAAATGGAGCTGGCGCGATGGGCAACAGGTTCTGGCGCTTCTACGAGAAGGCCAACGACGTGGTGCGCACCTTCACCGGCCCCGCCCAGGTGGGCATCGGGCGCCCTGAGGGTCCCGATGTGCGACCCGCCGATCCGTCGTGTCCGCTGTGCCACCAGCCGATGTCGGAGCACCGCATCGAGCGGTCGAACGACCAGCGCGTGCCCACGCAGCTGTACTGCCCGACCGCGGGCTAGGCGCTACTTCGTAGCGGGATTCGTAGCCGCCCCGTCGAGCCAGAGCGTGTCGCTCGGGTCACTGTGGGCGGTGCCCGTGTTCACGTGCTTCTGACTGATCTGAGGGCCCTTCGTGATCACGTGCACGAGCGCCATGCCGTGGCCCTTGCCCAGCTGATAGTCCTCGGTGAGCCAGGCGAGGATCGGCGCCGCCTTGGTCGTCTCGTCGAAGCCCTTCTCGTGCGCGATCTCGATGAACTGACGCGGGGTGAGTCCGGTCTTGGCCTCGATGTTGTCGAGGTAGGCCTGGAACGTCATGGGGTGCTCCTTCGTGGTCGGGACTCAGTCGGCCCAAGTCTGGATGATCGTGTCCGATGCGTGGATGCAGAGGATGCGCAGGCGCCCGGTGCCGGCGTTCGTGAAACCATGCCATACGCCCGCTGGAACCGTGGCCGTGTCCTCGGCGTTGGCCACGAGAGTCGCTGTTCCGACTGTGATGCGGGCTGTTCCCTCGATCACGAACCAGGTCTCGGTGTACGGGTGCCAGTGCAGGTTGGGCCCCTCGCCGGGGTCGGCGTCGACGAAGAAGTAGGAGATGCCGGCTCCGTGCTCACGCCCGACGAAGCGGCGGGTTCCCTTCGTGCCGATGAGCAGCGCTGCGGCCGGGATGACCTCGGGGGTGACGGATGCGGCCTCGCTGGGCTCCATCGTGATCTCGGCGGGGCTGGTGGAGACGGGCATGGGCGGCCTCGATTCCGGGTCGTTCGGCGGGGCCGGATGCCGCTCGCACCGGTCCAGCCTCCCACCAGAACGGTCGCTGAGGCTAGAGCCGAACTACGCCCGGCCGGCCGGTGAGTAGCATGCAACGCATGGTCATCAAGCTGGAGAACGTCGGCATCGCCGTTCGCGACATCGAAGCCGCGATCTCCTTCTTCAGCGACCTCGGGCTCACGGTCGTCGGCCGGGACACCGTGAGCGGCGAGTGGGCCGAGACCGCCGTCGGCCTCGACGGCAACCATGCCAGGATCGCCCTGCTCCAGACGCCGGGCGGGCAGGGCACCCTCGAGCTCTTCGAGTACATCCACCCCGACGCGATCGAGACGGAACCCACGCTTCCCCACGAGATCGGCATGCACCGCGTCGCCTTCTCCGTCGACGACATCGACGAGGCCCTGGCGATCGCCGCGAAGCACGGCTGCCACCCGTTGCGCGGAGTGGCGACCTATGAAGACGTCTACAAGCTCACCTACGTGCGCGGCCCGAGCGGCATCATCGTGATGCTGGCGCAGGAGCTGAAGAAGAGCTGACACTCGGGTCTGCTAGCGTGATCGGCGATAGCGCCTAGGGTTCCGGGATCGAAAGGTCCGACTGGTCCGAGCGGCGCCACGGCCGCTGCCAGAAGTGGCCGTCATCTGACAGGACAAAAGCCCGGAGGACCCCGTTCGTCGCGCCCGCGACGCACCGAAGGGTCCCGTGTCGTCGCTCGCTCTCGTCCTCGTTCTCGCTGCAGCCGTCTGCCACGCGGCGTGGAACATCCTCGCCCACGGCGTCAGTCGCATCGGGCTGCCCTTCCTCTGGTGGGGTGCACTCGCCAGCGCGCTGATCTGGCTGCCGGTGGTCCCGTTCACCGGCGGACTCGGCACCGGCGACGTCGGCGGCTTCGTGCTCGGCGTGGTCGTGTCGGCCGTGCTGCACTGCGCCTACATGCTCGTGCTGCAGCGCGGCTACTCCACCGGCATGCTCTCGACGGTCTACGCGACAGCGCGAGGAACCGGCCCCCTCGTCACCGTGGTCGTGGCGGTGCTCGTGCTGGGGGAGCGGCCGTCCGGGTGGGCCCTTCTCGGCATCGCGGCGATCCTGGGCGGGGTCGTGGCGATCGGGCTCCTCGATCGACCGGCGGCGGGCCCGCCCATCGCGCCCATCGGCGCGCCAACGCCGGTGCGACGGCGCCGCCTCGACCCGGCGATCGCCTGGGGCATCGCGACCGGCGTCGCGATCGCGGCCTATACGCTCTGGGACGCGAACGTGGTGCGGGTGTGGGAGGTGTCCCCAGTCGCCTTCATGGTCGGATGCACGGCGGGCGAGATCGTGCTGTTCTCGGTGCTGCTCGGGCGACGGGTACGCGAGCTCGGCGCGATCTGGCGGGCGCACTGGGTGCGCATCCTGACATTCGGCCTGCTGTCTCCGCTGTCGTACATCCTCGTGCTGTTCGCCGTGACACTCGCGCCTGTCGCTCTCGTGGCGCCGATGCGCGAGGTCAGCGTCGTGATCGTGAGCGCGTTCGGTGCGCTCGTGCTGCGGGAGGGCCGCGGAGGATGGCGGGTCGCGGCATCCGTCATCGTCGTCGCCGGGGTGGTGCTGATCGGGGCGTGAGCGCCTACTCGCCGACGGGGCGGATGAAATGCTCGCCCGAGATGGCGCGACCGGAGGCCGACACCGTGAAGCGCACGATGTCGCTGCGGTACCTGTCGTCGGATGCCTCGAAGACGCGGCCGTCGGCCCGTCGGGTCACGCGACGCAGGCGCAGGATGGGCGAGCCGGGCTCGACCTCGAGGAGCCTGCTGTCGAGCTCATCCGCTGCGACTGCGTCGATCTCGTGATCGACCTCCGTGTACGGGTGGCCGCGCTCCGCGAGGTACTCGGTGATGGAGACCGTGTCGAGGTCGATGTCGAAGAGCACCCGGCCCACCTCCTCGATGAACATCAAACGCTCGAGCATCGTCGGGCGGCCATCGAGGAGTCGGAGGCGGATGACCTCGACGACGATGTCACCGGGCTCGATGCCGAGCATCTGGGCGTGGTCCTCGTCCGCGCGGCGGAGCGAGACCTGCTGGGTGACGGCGCCCGGCTCCGCACCCATCTCGCGTGCCCACTTCGTGAAGGGGATCGACACGTCGACGGCCTGGTGCGCCTTGCGCTTGACGACCCGGCTCGGGCGACCACGGGTCGTCTCGATCAGTCCCTCGCGGCGGAGTTCGGCCAGCGCATTGCGGATGGGGCCACGCGAGGTGTTCCACTGCTGGGCGAGCTCGCCCTCGGTCGGAACGTCGTCTCCGGGCGCGAGCTGCCCTGTCGAGATGCGTTGGCGGAGGTCGTCCGCGATCTGTTTGTATACACCGAAGGTCACATAGGCATATTACATGGGCAGTGCTGGCGGAATCAGGCGCAACTCACTGTTCACTTATGTCTACTTCTCGTGAACAATCGGTGAATGCAGACCGAGATGGGTATATAACTATCGCGGCCGATGGCAGCATGTTGAGCGTCCACCACACCGGAACTCCTGCCTGAAAGGCCATCATGTCCACGCGATTCTCCCGCTCCATCGTCGCCCTCCTCGGCGTCGGGGCGCTCGCCGCCACCCTCGCCGGATGCTCCGGCACCGCCGCAACCGGCGACAGTGCATCCAATGACACCGCAGACACCGTCTCCTACGCCGTCGACGAGAACACCATCGTGTTCGGCGTCGTGCCCGACTCCGTCGACACCGAGACCAACTACCAGCCGCTCATGGACTACATCGCCCAGGAGACCGGCAAGAAGGTCGACTACCACGAGTCGACCGACTACGCAGCGCTCATCGAGGCCGCGGTCGCGGGCAAGATCGACGTCGCGTCCTTCTCCGGCTTCACCTACGTCACCGCCAAGAACAACGGCGCCGCCATCACCCCGATCTCTTCGATCATCACCGCGGAGGGACAGGAGCCCGGGTACTACTCGCAGGCCATCGTCCCCAAGGGAAGCGACATCACCGACCTGGCCGGTTTCGAGGGCAAGAAGGTCTGCTTCGTCGACCCGTCGTCGACCTCGGGCTACCTGTTCCCCAGCTACAACCTGCTGAACGAGGGCATCGACCCCGAGACCGACGTCACCCCCGTCTTCGCGGGCAAGCACGACGTCAGCGTCACCAAGGTCGGCGAGGGCGTCGAGTGCGAGGCGGGCTTCGCCGAGGACAGCGAGGTCGCCAAGAGCGACAAGGTGACGGTCGTCGCCGAGACGATGGTTCCCGGTGCTCCGATCGTGGTGTCCGACACCCTGCCCGAGGACCTCAAGACGACACTGACGGACGTGCTCAGCGAGGTCTCCATCGACGACATCATCGCCTCGGGCGTGAAGGGTGCCGACAGCGATGGGTTCCGCAGCGTGTTCTACGCCACGTCGCCTGTCGACGACGCGTACTACGACACGATCCGCGACATCTGCAAGAAGACGAACGCGGACCAGTGCCAGGGCTGACGCCCGATCACTGAACGCCGACCGGCGCTGAACGCCGACCGGCGCTGAACGCCAATCGGCACTGAGCGCCAACCGGCACTGAGCAGTAGCGGTCATTGAAGGAACCGGAGAAGGTCATGAGCAAGCCATCAGTCATCGAGGTCGCGGGACTCACGAAGGAGTTCGGGCGCACAGTCGCTCTGCACGACGTCGCGCTCACGGTCGAACCCGGCGAGATCGTCGTGCTGCTCGGCCTCTCGGGGTCGGGGAAGTCGACGCTGCTTCGGCAACTCGTCGGACTCGAGACGACCACCTCCGGGTCGGTGCGCGTGCTCGGCGAGGAGGTGCCGTCCCTCGGAGGACGGCGCCTCCGCGCCCTGCGCAGCCGCATCGGCTTCGTCTTCCAGCAGTTCGAGCTCGTCGGATCGCTGACGGTGTTGGAGAACGTGCTCACGGGTGCGCTCGCCGGGCTCCGCGGGCCGCGGCTCGGGCTCTGGGCCTATCCGCGGCGCCTGAAGCTCGTGGCGCTCGGACACCTCGACAGGGTGGGGCTGCTCGATCGTGCCTACCAGCGCGCCGACACCCTGTCGGGAGGACAGCAGCAGCGCGTGGCCATCGCCCGCGCGCTGATGCAGAACCCCGAGATCCTGCTCGCCGACGAGCCCGTCGCCTCGCTCGACCCCGAGTCGAGCGACCAGGTCATGAGCCTCATCCGTGAGATCGCGATGGAGGCCGGACTCACCGTGGTCTGCAGCCTGCACCAGGTCGACCTCGCCCTCTCCTGGGCCGATCGCATCGTCGGACTCCGTCATGGAGAGGTCGTGCTCGACACGTCCGTCGAGGGTCTCTCGAAGGCGCAGGTGATGGAGGTGTACGGCCGCGTCGCCACGTCGACCAGCGAGCTGGAGGCCATCACCGTGGAACTCGCTGAATCCACCCAGCCCCGAGCGGTCGTCGGCTGATGTCGACGATCACGGCTCCGGCCCCGCCGCCGGTCGCGCCGAGCCCCGTCCCGTCGATCGCCGAGCGGGCGCCCAAGCGCGTCATCTCGCCCGAGCGCATCGCAGCAGCATCCACTCTGCTGGTGATCGTCGGTCTCGCCGTCGTCGCCGTCGCCGAATCGGGCATATCCCTCTCGGGGATGATCGAGAGCTGGAGCCACGCCGAGCGCTTCTTCGCCCGCGTCGGGCCGATCACCTTCCCCGAACCGGCTGAACTCCTCTACCTCACCGCCCTCACCGTCGGTCTCGTGCTCTGCGGCACCCTGCTCGCCGCCGTGATCTCCGTGCCCGTCGCGTACATCGCCGCCTCGAACACCACGCCGGGGCCGGCCTGGCGCGCCGCCGGCCGGTTCATCAC
Organism: Leifsonia sp. Leaf325; assembly: GCA_001423545.1. Lineage (GTDB taxonomy): Bacteria > Actinomycetota > Actinomycetes > Actinomycetales > Microbacteriaceae > Orlajensenia. Next base: position 327,167 of record LMOK01000003.1, on the reverse strand, counting down.
GGTGCTCACGCGGGCGGTGCCCGACGTCGTTCTCGCCATGGTCTTCGTGCTCATGTTCTCGATCGGCTCGCTGCCCGGCATCCTCGCCATCGGCATCCACTCCATCGGCATGATCTCGAAGCTGTTCGCCGACGCCATCGAGCAGATCGACGAGGGGCCGCGGATGGCGATCCGGGCGGCCGGCGGATCGAAGTTCCAGCAGTTCACGAGCGGCATCCTTCCCCAGGTGCTGCCGTCCTGGGTCGCGACGGTGCTGCATCGCAACGACATCAACCTGCGCGGCTCCGTCGTGCTCGGCTACGTCGGAGTCGCAGGCCTCGGCCTCGAGATGTCGTACGCCTTCAAGTCGCTGAACTACTCGCTCGGACTCGGCATCGCCCTCGTCATCTTCGCCCTCTGCGTCGCCATGGAGATCGTCTCCAGCGTGGTGCGCCGCGCGATGCTGGGCGTCCAGCCCAGCGGCCGCGGTCTCGGCGGCAGGGTCATGCGGGGAGTGACGGATGCGCGGGCAGCACGGTCGGCGCGGCGAACGGATGCCGCTCCGGCCGATGCTCCGACTTCTCCTTCGACGTCAGCTCCGACGCCGGCCTCGACCGCGGCATCCGGAGACCTCGAGGCGGCCCTCCGCCGCCCCTGGACCGGGTCGCGCATTCGCAACACCGTCTGGGGCTGGACGGCGGCCGCCGTGGTGGTCGGCAGTGTGCTGATCTGCGACATCAATTGGGGAGACCTCGTCACGTTCTGGGCGAAGGTGCCGGCCATCGCCGCCCAGTTCTGGCCGCCGAGCTTCGGCAACTACGAGGCGTCGACCCTCGTCGCCGCGATGGGGGCGACCATCGGCATCGCTCTGGCCGCCACCCTGCTGTCGTTCGCGTTCTCCGTGCTCATCGGCTCGCTGGCCGCACGGAACGTGGCACCCAACGGCGCCGTGCGCTCGTCGATGCGGCTGGTGCTCGTGATCATCCGCGGCGTGCCCGAGATCATCCTGGCGATCGTCCTGATCGTCATCACCGGACTCGGCAGCCAGGCCGGAACCATCGCGCTGGCGTTCGGCGGCATCGGCCTGCTGGGCAAGCTCATCGCCGACTCCTTCGAGGAGGTCGCGTCCGGCCCCGAGCGGGCGCTCCGGGCCGCCGGGGCGACGCGTGGCCAGGTGTACGCATCCGCGACCCTGCCGCAGGGCAGGCGGGCCCTCCTCGGCCACAGCTTCTACCTGCTCGACTCGAACATCCGCTGCGCGACGATCCTCGGGATCGTCGGCGGCGGCGGGGTCGGCTACTACCTCCTGAACGCCGGCCAGGGCTCGAACTACGCCGTGGTCACGACGATCGTGCTGATGATCCTCGCCACAGTGCTGATCGTCGAAGGCCTGGCCGTGTGGATGCGGCGGGTGTTCCGATGAGCGCCTCGACGGAGCGCGGCTACGACGTCGCCGTGGTCGGTTCGGGCATCATCGGCCTGGGAGCAGCCCTCGCCGCGCACGCCCGCGGACAGCGCGTGATCGTCTTCGACCGGGGGAGCGAGCCGACCGGCGCGTCGGTGCGCAACTTCGGCCACCTCTGCTTCACGCCCCAGCACGGCATCGCCCGGGACTTCGCCTTCGCCTCGCGCGCGCTGTGGTTGACTCTCGCGGCCGAGGCCGGCGTCTGGGTGCGGCAGTCGGGAACCCTCGTCGCCGCTCGCCATGACGACGAACTCGCCGTGCTCGCTGAGTTCGCCGCCGGGCGCGAGGAGGAGGTGCAGCTCCTGACGGCTGAGCAGGCGGCCGAACGGATGCCGCTCGCTCCGGGCACGGCGTTGGGCGGGGCCTTCCTGCCCCTCGACCTGCAGGTGAACCCGCGACAGGCCGTCGCCGCGATCGCCGCCCATCTGGCGAGCCGGGGAGTCGAGTTCCGCTACCGCACCTCCGTCGGCTCGGTGCGAGCCGGGCGGGTCGAGACGAGTCGCGGAGCCGTCGAGGCGCGCGAGATCATCGTCGCCGCGAACCACGACCTCGACCTGCTCTTCCCCGACCTCGCCGAGCAGGAGGGCATCCAGCGATGCGGCCTCGACATGCTGCGCGTCTCGACCAATCTGCGCACGCCGTTGACGGCACCGCTCCTCACCGGCTGGTCGCTCGTGCGCTATGGCGGGTTCACGGCGACAGCCGCCGCATCAGCTCTGCGCGACCGACTGCACTCCGAGGACCCGGCGCTGGCCGCACTGGACCTCAACCAGATGTACACGCAGCTGCCCGACGGCTCGCTCATCGTCGGAGACACGCACTACCGCGGCACCGCGATCGCGCCCTTCCAGAGCGAGACCTCCTTCGACGCCCTGCTCGCCATCACGCGTGAGCTCTTCGGCGTCAGCGACCTGCGCGTGCTGGAGCGCTGGCAGGGCGTCTACGCGAGCGGGCCGAACGACTTCCTGATCGACCAGCCCGAACCCGGAGTGAGCGTGCTTGCGGCGACGACGGGCATCGGCATGACCACCGGGCTCGGACTCGCCGAACACCTGGTCGCCGGCCTCCTCGGCGAGAGCGCCATCCCATCCACCCTGAAAGGAACAGCAGCATGACGACCGCAACCACCACCCCCGAGACCCGGGCACTGACGCCGGCGCGATCCTGGGCAGACGTCGAGCTCATCGTGCTCGACATGGCCGGCACCACCGTCAGCGACGACGGTGCCGTCGAGCAGGCCTTCGCCCTCGCGGCCGAGCGCAGCGGCATCGGTGCCGGGGCCGACTTCGAGGCCTCGCTGCAGTACGTGCGCGACACCATGGGACAGTCGAAGATCGACGTCTTCCGGGTGCTCGCCGACGGCGATGAGGCCGCAGCTGAACGCGGGAACGCCGCCTTCGAGGGGGCCTACGCCGAGATCGTCGCCCGCGACGGCGTCGCCGAGGTGGACGGAGCCGCCGACGTCATCCGCGAGCTGAGCGCCGCCGGAGCATCCGTCGTCTTCACCACGGGCTTCGCGCCCTCGACGCGCGACGCCGTGCTCGACGCCCTCGGCTGGCAGGATCTCGCCGAGTTCGCCCTGTCGCCCGTCGACGCCGGCCGCGGTCGCCCGCACCCCGACCTCCCGTTGACCGCCCTGCTCCGCTCGGGCGCGCCGAGCGTGGCCTCGATGGTCGTCGTCGGCGACACCCGGAGCGACGTCGAAGCGGGCACCCGCGCCGGCGCGGGTCTCGTCGTGGGCGTGCTCACCGGCGCGCACGACCGGGCCGCACTGACTGAAGCCGGTGCCGACGTCGTGATCTCCAGCATCCGGGAACTGCCCGCCCTGCTCGGCCTGCGCGGCGAGTAGTCCTCGATGACCACCGTGCTGCCCGATGCCGGGCTGGACCTGACGATGTCGCCGTCTCCTCTCGCGATGGTGTGGAGCGAGCCCGGGCGACCGCACCAGATGATCGCGTCGCCCGGGGTGCACCTCGCCCCGGGCGACGCCCTCGTGCAGATCGAGTTCGCGACGATCTGCGGGTCGGATGTGCACACTGTGCGGGGCGATCGCTCGGCTCCCACCCCGCTCGTGCTCGGCCATGAGCAGGTCGGTCGTGTCGTGGCGCTCGGCGACGGCGCCATGCGCTCGGACGGCTCGCCGCTCGAGCTGGGAGATCGGGTGGTGTGGTCGTTGGCCGTGAGCTGCGGCGCCTGCGACCGCTGTGTGCGCGGCCTCCCGCAGAAGTGCCGCAGCCTGGCGAAGTACGGACACGAGCGCATCACCCGGGGGTGGGAGCTCACCGGCGGCTTCGCCACTCACGTCCATGTGCGGGCCGGCACGGCCATCGTCACCATCAGCGACGCCGTGCCCGCCCCTGTCGCCGCGGCGGCCTCCTGCGCCACGGCGACTGCTGTCGCGGCCCTCGACGCAGCATCCGCCACCACCGACCTCGACGGTGCCCTGGTGCTCATCACGGGTGGGGGAATGGTGGGGCTGTCCGCCGCGGCCCTGGCGGTGGAGGCCGGCGCCGAGGTGATCGTCTCGGATCCGGATGCCGCCCGTCGCTCGTTCGCCCGCGGCATCGGCGCGATCCCCGCCGATCCACTGGCGGAGCCCGGGGCTCCGGAGCACCTCGACACCGTCCTGGCCGCTCGGGCCCGGCGCGGCCTGCTGGAGGTGACCGTGGCCATCGAAGCCTCCGGTGCGACAGCCGCCGTCGACACCGTCATCTCGAGGGTCGGCGTCGGCGGTGCCGTGGTTCTCGTGGGCAGCGTCTCACCGGGCCCGGCCGTGGCCCTCGACGCCGAGTCGGTCGTGCGCCGCCTCGTCACGCTGAAGGGCGTGCACAACTACACGCCGGCCCAACTGGTGCGGGCGGTCGCCTTCCTCGAGCGCTCCTGGCGCACGGTTCCCCTCGGGGACCTGGTCGGAACGAGCTACCCCCTCGATCAGCTCGACCGTGCGATCGACGATGCGGCGACGGGTGGGCACGTGCGGGTCGGAGTGATCCCCTCCCTCGGGGTTCCGTCAGCGCTGGGGCACCAGCCGCACTGACCTGCCTAGGCTGGACCCATGACCCCAGCCGACGATGGCCCGCGCGCTCAACTCGAGGCGCTGTGCGGGCGCCCGCTCGACTGGCACGCCGACCTGCAACGGGCGATGCTCGGCTCGGCGACGTTGCGTCCGGCCGCTGTCCTCGTGCTGTTCGGCGTGCTCGACGACCAGCCGGCGCGGGCGGACGGACCGGTGCGCGGCGACCTCGACGTGCTGCTGCTGCGCCGGGCGTCGACGCTGCGCACGCATGCCGGACAGATCGCGTTTCCGGGCGGGCGGCTCGAGGCATCCGACGACGGTCCGATCGCGGGAGCGCTGCGCGAGGCCGTCGAGGAGACCGGGCTCGATCCCGACGGCATCGAACCGCTCGGCACGCTGCCCCCGTTCCCGGTGCCGGTGAGCCGACACCTCGTCACCCCGGTGCCGGCGTGGTGGACGCATCCGTCGGAGGTCGCCGCCGTCGATCACGACGAGTCCGTCGACGTCTTCCGGGTGCCCGTGGCCGATCTGCTGCTGCCCGCGAACCGCGCCATCACCTCGCACACGCTGGGAGGGCGCACCTACCGGTCGCCGGCGTTCACCGTGGACGGGCGGCTCATCTGGGGCTTCACGGCCATGGTGCTGTCGCGCATGTTCGACGAGCTCGGCTGGGCCGAGCCCTGGGACGACGCACGCGTGGTCGTGCCCGACGATCTGCTGCCCTGAACTCGAGACACCGAGCGCCGGGCCGGCTCACGGCATCCGGATCTACCATGGCAGTGAGGCCGGTGCGATCTGGCCGCAGGCTCTGACGGGAGGCGTCATGGTTCAGGTGCGCATCCTCGGGGTGGCGCTCGATTCGGCGTTGCAACACATCATCCTGCTTAAGCCCGTGCTCGATGAGCCCGGTGAGGGCCGGGTCGTGCCGATCTGGGTGGGCGAGCTGGAGGCGACCTCGATCCTCATCGCCACGCAGGGCGAGGAGGCACCGCGGCCGCTCACGCACGACCTCATGAAGACAGTGCTCCAGACCCTCGGTGCCGAGGTCGAGCGGGTGGACGTGACCCGCATCGAGGACGGCACGTTCTACGCCGAGATCACCCTGATGACGCCATCCGGTCGCCGGGTGATCGATGCTCGGCCATCCGACTCGCTCGGGCTCGCCGCTCGGTTCCATGCGCCGATCTGGGTCGCGGATGCCGTCGTCGAGGAGGCGGGGATCCCGGCGGAGCTGGTCGACGTCGCCGAGGACGAGGAGAAGCTCGAGGAGTTCAAGGAGTTCCTCGAGCACGTCGACCCCGAGGACTTCCAGGGCTGAGGGCACTCTCCGAACGTGCAATCGATTGACAAACGATAGAAATCGCGCGTTAATCAATGCATGACATCCATCGATCGAGTCGTCGTCCCGCTCAGAGTGCTTCTGGTGCTCGTCTTCGCGGGACTGGTCATCGCTCAGACGTTCAGCCTGCCGGGCCAGTTCCGGTACATGGCCGCGCAGAACCCGGATCTGGGGCCGGTCCCGTGGTTGCTCCTCGCGTCCGCCGTGCTCGAGGTGCTCTGCGTTCAGGTCGTCATCGTGTGCACTTGGAGGCTGCTCACCCTGGTTCGGGCCGATCGCATCTTCAGTGACGAATCGTTCGGCTGGGTCGATGGGATCGTGTGGGCCCTGGTCGTCGGCTGGGCTCTTCTCGCCGGCGTCTCGGCATTCATCGTGGGCGTCATCTACTTCACGCCGGAGCTGCGCGACCCGGGTACGCCGATGCTGCTGGTGGGGCTGGTGCTGATCGGCGGTGTCGTGGTGCTCACCGTGGTCGTGCTGCGGGCCCTGCTGAGGCAGGCCGCGGTGCTGCGCGCCGACATGGAGGACGTCATCTGATGATCGTCGTTCGCATCGACGTCGAACTCGCCAGGCGCAAGATGAGCGTCGGCGAGTTCGCCGAGAAGGTCGGACTCACGCCGGCGAATGTCGCCGTGCTGAAGAACGGCCGCGCGAAGGCCGTGCGGTTCAGCACCCTCGACGCGATGTGCCGCGTGCTGGAGTGCCAGCCCGGGGACCTGCTCGAGTACGTGGACTCGGAGGAGGAGCCGGATCTGATCATCTGAGCGGCGGGGAGGTTTCTCACCGCCCGTGTCGATTTCCCATCGCGCCGTTCGACCTTGGGGTGAGAAGGTCGAAGAGCGACCTTTCGGAACAGGAGAAATCACAATGGCCAAGTACATGCTGATCATGCGCTCGAGCGACGAGGTGGCGTCGAGGTTCGCCGAAGCCGACTTCGCCGACCTCCTCGATGCGATGGGCAAGTTCAATGATGAGCTCATCCGCGCGGGCGTGCTTCTCGCAGCAGAGGGCCTCGACGACCCGAGCACCGGCGTCGTCGTCGACTTCACCGGCGAGAGCCCCGTCGTGAGCGACGGCCCCTACGGGGAGACGAAGGAGTTGTTCAACGGCTTCTACATCCTCGACGTCGCCTCGCAGCAGGAGGCCGTGGAGTGGGCCAAGCGCGCGCCGTACACCGAGGGCACGAAGACCGAGATCCGTCGCGTTCCGTCGATCGACGAGTTCCCGCAGGACAACGTGTGGATCCAGAAGGAGCGCGCCTGGCGTGAGCAGACCGGGCAGCTCTGAGCGCCCGGTGCTGAACGCATGGTGAGTGCGACCGAGGCGCGAAGCGCCGTCGAAGCCGTGTGGCGCATCGAGTCCGCACGCATCGTCGGCGCTCTCGCCCGGTACACCGGCGACTTCTCCCTAGCGGAGGACCTCGCGCAGGAGGCCGTCGCCGAGGCGCTGGTGTCGTGGTCCGTGGACGGCGTGCCGAATCAGCCGACGGGCTGGCTGCTCACAGTCGGGCGTCGGCGGGCCATCGACGCGTTCCGGCGGCGCTCGGGGCGCGACGAGCGCTACGCCGTGCTCGCCCGCGACCTCGACGAGTCGACGCCGGGTGCCGACGCCCTCTTCGACCCCGACGTGATCGACGACGACGTGCTCGCGCTCATGTTCATCGCCTGCCACCCCGTGCTCTCGAAGGAGTCGCGGCTCGCGCTCACCCTGCGCGTCGTCGGCGGTCTCACCACCGACGAGATCGCCCAGTCGCTTCTCGTGCCGGTGCCCACGGTGCAGGCGCGCATCACCCGCGCCAAGAAGACGTTGGCCGCAGCGCAGATCCCCTTCGGGGTTCCGGATGCCGCAGAGATTCCCGAACGCCTGGGCTCGGTGCTGCAGGTCATCTACCTGATCTTCACCGAGGGCTCCTACGCATCGGCCGGCGACGCCTGGATGCGCTCGGAACTCGCGAGCGAAGCCCTCCGACTCGCTCGCGTCCTGGTGCAGCTGCGACCCGATCCCGAGGTCTTCGGCCTGCTCGCGCTGATGGAGCTCACCACCGCACGCTTCCCGGCCAGGCTCGATGGATCCGGCAATCCGGTGCTGCTCGAGGATCAGGATCGCGCCCTCTGGGACCAGGCCGCGATCCGGCGGGGACGCGCAGCGCTGACCCGTGCGGTGAGCCCCGCCGGCGGCCTGCGCGCCTACGGGCTGCAGGCGTCGATCGCTGAGTGCCATGCCGTGGCGGCATCCGTCGGTGATACGGACTGGTCGCGCATCGTGATCCTCTACGAGGCGCTCGGGCGTCTCGCGCCGTCGCCGATCATCGAGTTGAACCGGGCCGTCGCCGTCGCGATGGACTCCGGACCCGCGGATGGCCTGGCCGTCGTCGCCTCCATCGCCGAGCGCGGCGAGCTGGCGGAGTCGCACCTCCTGCCGGCGGTACGCGGCGAGCTGCTGCTGCGCATGGGGCGCCGCGAGGAGGCCAACGCCGCGCTGCGCGAGGCGCTCGGGCTGTGCCGGAACGCGGCCGAGCGGGCGGCGTTGGAGCGGAAGCTGGTAAACTGAACGTTCGACCGACATTCTTCGTCGGTGTGGTCGCGTCACCGATTCAGGGGCGTGATCCGGGCTGGAAACCCCGTGATCACACAATCTCGATCGGAAAGCGGGCCACGCCCATGTCTTCGTCAACCTCTCGTCGCTGGTGGGTGCTCGTCACCCTCGCGCTCACTCAACTCATCGTCGTCCTCGACGGCACCATCGTGAACATGGCGCTGCCGCAGGCGCAGCAGGAGCTCGGGCTGACCGACTCCGAACGCCAGTGGGTCGTCACCGGATACGCCCTGGCCTTCGGCGCCCTGCTGTTGCTCGGTGGCCGCATCGCCGACTACTGGGGTCGCAAGCGCACCTACCTCGTGGGCATGGTCGGCTTCGGCATCGCCTCGGTCATCGGCGGCATCGCCCAGAACGGCACGGAGCTCATCCTCGCCCGAGGTCTGCAGGGCGTGTTCGCCGCACTCATGGCCCCGGCCGCGCTCGCGCTGCTCACCGTGACCTTCCCGAGCGGGCGCGACCGCAACAAGGCGTTCGCCGTCTTCGGTGCCGTCGCCGGTGCCGGTGCGGGCGTCGGCATGCTGCTCGGCGGACTGCTCACTGAGGCCGCCGACTGGCGCTGGTGCCTGCTCGTGAACGTGCCCGTCGTCATCGTCGCCTTCATCGCCGGCGCCATCCTCGTGACCGAGAGCCGTGCCGAGGGCGAGAACCGCTACGACATCCCCGGAGTCGTCACGGTGACGCTCGGGCTGGGCTCGCTCGTCTACGGCTTCACCCTCGCCGAGGAGAGCTGGACGTCGGTCGGCACGGTCGGCTTCATCGCGGCCGGAGTCGTGCTGCTCGTCGCCTTCGTCTGGATCGAGTCGCGTGTCGGCCAGCCCCTGTTGCCGCTCCGCATCGTGCTCGACAGGGTGCGGGGAGGAGCCTTCCTCCTGCAGGCGATCGCGGGCAGCGTGATGATCGGTGCGATGGTGTTCCTCACCTTCCACCTGCAGATCGTGCTCGGCCTCTCGCCCCTCGTCGCCGGGTTCGCCACCCTGCCGCTGCCCGTGGTCATCTCGCTCTGCGCGCCGCTCGCGACCAAGGTGCTCTCGACCTGGGGTCCGCGTCCGCTGATGATCGGGGGCACGCTGATCGCCGCCGCCGGACTCGGCTACCTGAGCCTCATCACCGTGGACGGCAGCTACGTCGTGCAGGTGCTGCCCGCCCTCGTGCTGCTCGGGATCGGCATGGCGATGCTGTTCATCCCGATGCAGAACCTGGCTCTTGCCGGCGTCGCGCCGCACGATGCCGGCGCCGCCAGCGCGACCGCCAACGCCGCCATGCAGATCGGCGGATCGATCGGCCTCTCGATCTTCGCGACGGCCTACGCCTCGGCGATGCGCGACGCGTCGGTGCCCGACTCGATGGACGCTCTCGTCGGCGGCTACTCGGCCGCGTTCCTGTGCTCGGCGATCGCCATGCTCGTGGGTACGGTGATCGCTATCGCGTTCATCCGTCGGCCGAAGGGGCAGGCGGCGACGGATGCTGCTGATGCTGTCGCGGCTGAGAGCGCTGCTGGCGCCTCGGCGACCTCTCCCGTCGACGACGAGGCGCCGACGGGCTCGGTGCCGGTGACGTCCGGTCGCTGAGGCCCGGGCGAAGTCTCGGTCGCTGAGGCCCGGGCGAAGCCCGCGGTCGAAGCGCTCCGAGCGGGGTCCGCTGCTGAGGGCGCTTCGGGCGGTCGCTTCGCTCGGCCCTCAGTGAGCAGCTTCTTCAGTGAGTGGAAACCGAGCGGATGCGGTCCGTCCTGGCCGGGATCGCATCCGTCACCCGCTCCCACGCTCCGTTGCGCTCCACCTCGTAGGCGCTGAACGCGCAGGCGATGCCGTGCGCGTGAAGCAGGTCGGCCGAGTCCATCAGCTGGAAGTGCAGGTGCGGCGAGGTGGAGTTGCCGGTGTGGCCGACCCGGCCGAGCAGGTCTCCCGTGCGCACGCGCTGACCGGCGACGACGTTCACGCTGCCCGGCTGCAGGTGGGCGAACCCGGCGAAGACGTCGCGGGCGGCATCCGTCGTGCCTGGCGTGAACGCACCGGGATCGAGCTTCAGCAGCACATGGTTGCCCATGATGGCGCCGAGCTTCGCCGGGGTGAAGGTGAGTCCGTTCCAGGTCATGCGGGTGACCTCGCGCACCGGGTGGATCCATTCGCGCTCGGCCATGCCATCGCTCGCTCGCACGACGACGCCGTCGCAGGGGGCGTGAATCGACGCTCCCCACGCGTAGCAGTCGCGCGCCCGCACTCCGACGAGGTTGCCGCGCAGGCCGCCCGCCGGGCTGACGTGGCCGCCCGGCCTCCCGTCGACCTGGACGAAGTCGTAGGCATAGGTCTGCCCCAGCACGTCGACGCCGTGGCTCGGCACGCGGGTGGCCGGCGTGGTCGCAGCGAGCCACCCCTCGCCGCGGAGCGGGAAGTCCACGACGACGGGGTGCTCGAGGGAGTAGCTCGCGGGGGATTCTGGCACGGGCGATTCAGGCTCCGGCGGCTTGGGCTTGGGCTTGGGCTTGGGCTCGCGGCATCCGTCAGCCCAGAAGGCCCACGAGACGCGGAACGCGCAGGTCGACCCAGACGAGGCGGTGATCGCTGCTCGGGAAGGGGAAGACCCCGGTGAGCGCCGACAGCGGATCGGACTGCGTCGGCCAGAAGACACCGGCGTCGCGGACCTGCAGCAGTCCGCGTGAGGGCAGCACGTAGTCGGCACGCAGGTTGCCCGGAGCCGTGTCGGCGAAGTCGGCGGTGTCGTACTTCGGGTCGCCCTGGTGGGTGGCGTTCGCGCCGCCCTGCAGCGCCGCAGCCTCGGGTGCGCCGGCCGATGTGGCCTGCGGGTCGGTGATGCGCCAGTTGTCGAGCAGTTGCTGGATCGCACTGTCGACCGAGTCTCCGTCGAGCGGGTCGGCGTTCTGGTCGCCGAGGATGACGAAGGGAGAGAGCGGCGAGAGTCCGCCGCGCTTGCCGGCGTCATCGGTGATGTAGCGGCTCTTCAGTGGCGAGATGTAGTCGGCCCAGAACCTGATCTCGTCGTGGTTGCGACGGCCGTTGCGGTCTTCGGGGCCGTCGAAGGTGGGCGGGGTCGGGTGGGAGGCGAGCACGTGCACCGTCGCCTTGCCGACCTTCACGGGCACGTCCCAGTGCGACTTGCTCGAGAGGCGCACCACCTTCAGCTCCTCGGGGGAGTACCAGTCGTTCGCCGCCGGGGTGGCCGGGTCGTCGGGGAGGAGGGCGCCGGGCATGTCCTTCCAGAGGAACTTCTGGAACGTGCGCACCTTGTCGGTGACGATCGGGAACTTCGACAGGATGGCCATCCCGTACTGCCCCTCGAAGACGCCGAAGCCGAAGGCGTCGTCTCCGCCGCCGACGGTGCCGTCGTTGTTGAGGTCGAAGCCGCTCGGGATGCCGGTGTTCGACGGCGCCGTGTACGCGTAGGGGTAGTCGACGGGGTTCGCGCCATTCTGCCCGACGGCCAGGTAGTTGCTGCGGAAGGCGTCGGTGGCCCGGCCATCCGGCACGTAGTCGAACTCGTTCAGCAGCACGATGTCGGGGTTGGCGCGCTGGATGATCTCGGCGACTGTTCGTGCCTGCGCGTTGGTTCCCGTGGCGAGGTCGGTCTCGAGCTGGCCCGGAGCTGCTCGGTTGAGCGAGAGGTTGAAGGTGGCGACGCGCAGCTTCGTGGCTGCGGGGAGACCGGATGCGGCTGCCGACGCTGCTGTTCGCTCGCTTCCGGTACTCGTCGTGGCGGCCGTCGCGGCGCCGATGCCGACGGTGGCGGTGAGCAGGCCTCCGATCACGCTGGCGGTGATGGCGATCGGGATCGAACGTCTGGCGGGCATGCTGACTCCTTCGTGGGCGATGCGAACGGAGCGACGCGTGCGAATCACCCCTGCCCCCCAAACTAGGGGTCCCAGGTGACGAGGGGAAGAACCCGAGGTGACCGGACTCAGGCCGGTTCGGCTGTTCCCGCCGCCTTCGCCAGGATCTCTTCGAAGCGGGAGCCCCAGGCTCAGCCGCGCCCCGCCCACGGGTCGTAGTCGACCTCGAGGGGCGCCTGCTCGGGGCGCATCGCCTCGGGCACGTGCTGGAGATTCACACGGATGCGGTACCAGAGCGAGCTCGATCCGCGCATGCCGTCGACGAGTTCATCGGCCGGCTCGAGGTGCGGGACGACATCCGGATGCCGTGCCTTCCACGCCTCGAGACCGGCGAGGGCTTCGTCCTTGGTCTTCGCTCGGGCGATCTCGATGAGCGGCATCGCCGACTGGCGGCGGCCCGTGGATTCCGTGCCGTCGCCCTTGGCGGTCGCCGGAGCCTTCTCGGCCGGGCCGAGCTTCTCGGCCAGCGCGAGCAGGCCGTCGAGACTGCCCACGGCGTCGTCGATGCCGGCCGCAACATCGCCGCGGTCGGCGAACCGGGTGAGCATCGTGGCGACGGTGAACTCCTCGGGCCGGCGATCGCGCACCTCGTCCCACGTGAGCGGTGTCGACACGCGAGCGTCGGGCAGGGCGCGGATCGAGTACGCGGACGCGACTGTGCGGTCCTTCGCGTTCTGGTTGAAGTCGACGAAGACGCTCGCTCCCCGCTCCTCCTTCCACCAGTGCGCCGAGGCCAGCCCGGGAGCCCGGTTCTCCGCCTCGCGGGCCAGGGTCTCGGCCGCGAGACGCACCTCGCGGTAGGTCCAGTTCGGCTCGATCCGGACGTTGATGTGCAGGCCGCGCGACCCGCTGGTCTTCGGCCAGCCGACGAGTCCGCAGTCCTCCAGCACGTCGCGGGCGACGAAGGCGACGTCCACGATCTGCGCCCAGTCGACTCCGGGCATCGGGTCGAGGTCGACGCGCAGTTCGTCGGGGTGATCGAGATCCCACGCACGCACCGGATGCGGGTTGAGATCGATGCAGCCCAGGTTGATCACCCACGCCAGGGAGGCGGCATCCGTCACCACGACCTCCTCGGCCGACGTTCCGGAGGCGTAGTGCAGGGTGGCGGTCTCGATCCACGGCGGCCGGGACTCGGGGGCCCGCTTCTGGAAGAACGCCTCCTTGTCGATGCCCTTCACGAAGCGTTTCAGCACCATCGGGCGGTCGGCTGCACCCCGCAGGGCGCCGTCGGCGACAGCGAGGTAGTACTCCACGAGGTCGAGCTTGGTGAGGCCGGGCTCGGGGAAGACGACCTTGTCGGGGTGGCTGATGCGCACCTCGCGACCATCGATCTCGAGGGTGGTCGCGTCGTCCTTGGCCGCGTTCATGCTGGCGATGCTACGCGCGGGGGGATCATGGTGCGAGGAATCCTCGGGGTGGCCGGCTGGTTGCATCCGTCATGAGAGCAATCGTGTACACCCGGACCGGCGACTCGTCGGTGCTCGAATCGACCGAGCGCGAGATCGCGGAACCGGCGTCGGGAGAGATCCGGGTGCGTGTGATCGTCTCGGGCGTGAATCCCACAGACTGGAAGACGCGGCGCGGGTCGAACGCGGCGCCGACAGGGGTCGAGAGCGTTCCGAACCAGGACGGCGCGGGCATCGTCGATGCGGTCGGACCCGGCGTCTCGCAGTTCGCGGTCGGGGATCGCGTCTGGCTCGGGATCTCCGCATGGCAGCGACCGGCATCCGGAACTGCGCAGGAGTACACGATCACGCTGGCTTCGCGGGCATTCCCGCTGCCGGATGCCGTGAGCTTCGAGGAGGGCGCCGCGTTCGGCGTGCCCGCGGTGACGGCCCACCGCGCCCTGACCGTGGCCGAGGACGGTCCGGCGCAGCTCGCGCCGGGTGCCCTCGACGGACGTGTCGTGCTCGTCGCCGGGGGCGCCGGCGCCGTCGGCCACGCGGCGATCCAGCTCGCGCGCTGGGCCGGTGCCACCGTGATCACCACGGTGAGCGGATCCGACAAGGCGGCGCTCGCCGAAGCCGCCGGTGCGCACCACGTCGTCAGCTACCGGGACCCTGATGCCGAGCAGCATATCCGTGCGCTCGCTCCCGACGGCGTCGACATCGTGGTGGAGGTGGCGGCCGGCGCGAACGCCGCGCTCGACCAAGCTGTGACGCATCCGCGGTCCACCATCGCGAGCTACGGCAACGACGGCGGTGTGCCCCTCACGATCGAGTTCGGGCGGGCGATCTCGCTCAACCTGCGCTACCAGTTCGTGCTCATCTACACGATGGGTCCGGAGGCGTGGGTCGCGGCCGGTGCGGCCATCACAGCCGCGGCCGCGGATGGAGCGTTGGGCATCGGCGACGAGACGGGACTGCCCGTGCATCGCTACCCGCTGGAGCAGACGGCGGAAGCGCACGACGCCGTCGAGGGTGGTGTGGTCGGCAAGGTGCTGATCGAGGTGGCGGAGGCGCGCTGATCGAGTCGCGCCCGGGCATGCCGTTGATCGAGTAGCGACCTCGGCCCACTCGACCAGCGGTTGCTCGGTAGCGTGGGGGCGTGCCCGCGATCCAGCCTGAACAGACCGGTCGGTCCGCGCTGCCCGCGCTGGCCGCGTTGCCCGCCTTGGTCGCGGTGCCGGCCGGCGTGATCGAGCTGCGCGATGCGCGCTCGGAGTCCGTACGCACAGTCGAGCTGCAGGCGTTCGAGATCGGACGCACCGCGGTGACCGCGGCGGAGTGGGCGGCGGTGGCGGGGTCGGCCGAGGGCAGCGGCGACTCGGCTCCGCGGCATCCGGTCACCTGGTTCGACGCCGTGACCTGGTGCAATGCGGCGACGGATGCCGACGGCCTGCGTCGCGCCTATGTCATCGATGGGCGCTCGGTGAGCTGGGATGTGAGCGCCGACGGCTACCGCCTGCCGACCGAGGCCGAGTGGGAGTTCGCTGCCCGTGCCGGCTCCACCGAGCCGAGATACGGACCGCTCGACCAGATCGCGTGGTCTGCGGCCGACGACATCGCCGGGCCGCAGCCGGTGGCCGGCAAGGCGCCGAATGTGTTCGGTTTGTTCGACACCCTCGGCAACGTCTGGGAGTGGTGCTGGGACTACGCCGACACAGCCCGCTACGGCGACTACCGCAGTCTGCGCGGCGGCGGGTGGGCTGATCGGGAATGGAGTCTGCGGGCATCCGTGCGCCGGGGGAGCGCTCCGGACGCGGTGCTCGAGGATGTCGGGTTCCGAGTGGCGCGCGGGGTCGTAGGCGTGCCCGGGGTCGTCGGTGCGCCCGGTGTCGACGAGGTGCCCGGTGCCGATGAGGCTCAGGGCTGGTCGGCCCGCGCCGATCGCGAACGCGCCGATGTGCGCGGACCCCGCCCGGTCGGGTGGACGCCGCTGCGATTCGAGGGGTGACGGCGGGTGCGTTTCGGCCGCGACTGCGCCGGGCCTCAACGAGCTGGCTGGTGGGCGCGCTCGCTGGGGGCCTCCCTCGCTCACGGCTCGGTCGCTGAGGACCGCGCGGAGCGCGCGTTCGAAGCGTCAGTGGATGGGGCTGGCGGT
>LMOK01000003.1:310954-311322 GCA_001423545.1 Leifsonia sp. Leaf325 | reverse complement strand
ACCCAGTCGCGTTGCGCCTGGGTTGGCGTGTATCGGGTGCGGTCGTAGACGAGTTTCTCGCCGCTGGTCGGGTCGGTGAGCACCCGGCGGAATGCGGGTGCCTGGGTGAGGAGGCGGGCGGCGCTGGCCCGGTCGATGGGTCCGTAGCCGCGCAACACGATGGGTTCGGTGCCGTCGCCGAGCAGGGTGAGGGCTGGGATCAGCAGGATGGGGCGTACCTGCGCGGCGGTGGGGGTGTCGTCGCCGGCGAGCCAGCCGGCGGCGAGGTCGGCGCGGATCTGACTGCGGGTACGCCAGTCGGGGTCGGAGCGGGTGGTGCCCTTCTGGACGGCGCGGGCGGTGCCGGTGAGGCGGGCCAGGATGCGGAC
>LMOK01000003.1:0-310905 GCA_001423545.1 Leifsonia sp. Leaf325 | reverse complement strand
GGCCGAGACGAGGAGGTGGATCCACGCCATACCGTCCTCGACCGGTTCCAGATCGACTCGCCGTGCGGTGAACGCGCGGGTGTGCAGGGTCTCGGCGGGCTCGGGGTGGAGGGTGCCCTTCAGGTGGCGGGCTCGTCGTCGGAACACCGCCGCCGTGAGGGTGGTGGCCGCATCGGCGAGTTGCTCATCGAAGGACGCCACCCCGCTGTCGTCGTCCCAGCCGACCAGCAGGTCCAGGGCTGTGTTCACGTGTGCCGCAGTGGTGGCGCCGGTCGTGAATGCGGCGTGCAGGTGCGGGAGTCGGTCTTCCAACGATTGGGCGCGGTGGGCGAGGTGGCGCACCTGTCCGGAGGTCATGCGTAGCCGGAGGCCGGCGTCGTAGGCGGCGACGTCTTCGGCGAGGGCGATCGCGTCGGGTTGTCCGGTGCCGGCGGTGCGGAGGTAGAGGTGCGGGTTCGCTCGCGCCAACCGCAGCAGTTCCGCCACTGCCGTCCACAGCGGGCCTGCGCCCGGGTCTCGTCAGCACGGGCGTCGACGGCCTCGTCGAGCCGGTCCAGGATCAGGTCGAGCCCGGTCGCAACCGTGGTGCCGGGCGGACGTGTAGGGGTGGATGTGGCCATCCGGTACTCCATCAAGGGTCACGGCACGGGTGCTTGAGAGTGACCCTATTCTAGCACACAGTGACGATTCTTCAGTCGGTTGTACACACGCAGATTCGATGGTGTGTACGCCCTGTGGGAGCGTTGCGGCCGCGCGGAGCGAGCGTTCGAAGCGTCGGCTCGGGAGCGTTTCGACCGCGGGCTCCGCCCGGGCCTCACCGAGCGGGCACAGGGACGCGCGGCACGGACCCGAGGCGCAGAGCGTGGAGCGGCTGCTCGCTCTTACGGCTCGATCCAGTCCAGGTCGCCGCCGGTTCCGGCGCGCGGGCCCGGCTCCGGCGTCAACTCGGGAACCGGCACGATGTCGCCCGAGTCGCTGTCGACGCCATCCTCCGGCGCCACACGCCTGATGGAGGCATCCGGTGCCTGCCAGTCAGCACGCAGGCGATCGGCCCACACGGTGAAGTCGGCGTCGCCGGTGAGCCTGGCGAGGGTGTCGAGTTGCCACGAGTGGATCACGTGATAGGTCTGGTTCTGCCAGAGGGGGCTGTGACAGTACGTGGCCTGCACGCAGTAGTACGAGACGCCGCCCTTCACCCGCACCAGCGGCATCATGCGATCGAGCACGGTGGTCGCGCCACCGGTGAAGTAGCGCGCCGCTTCGGCGTTGCCGGTGTGGCGCCAGTAGTCGTACAGCCCGAACATCGCGAAGATCTGTCCGTTCAGCACGAGCAGGGGCGGCTGGTCGCCCGCGTACTCCTCGAAGTAGAGGTGGTTGTCGATGACGAGGGTCGATGACGGGGCCTTGCCGGCCTTCGCCTGAGAGAAGCTCGTCCAGGTGCGATCGGCCGCGGTGTTCCAGCGCTTCTCGCCGGTCTCCTCGGCGAGCCGCACGAACAGCGACAGGGCCTGACCCTGCGCCATACCCGAGTACCAGGGTGCTGAGATCGTGCGCTCGTAGTAGGTCCACGGGAACGAGTACGGGTACCACCAGGCCCCGCTGCGCTCGGTGTGCAGGTCGATGAGTCGCTGCCCGTGCCTCACGGCGCGATCGAGCCAGACCTTTTTGCCCGTGCGCTCGTATTCCATGAGCGCCGAGATGCCGTACTGCGCGTAGGCGACCGGATGATCGGCCCGCGCGCCGGTGTCGCGGCGTAAATAGATGCGCAGCCCGGTGGAGTCGAGCTTGATCGACGGGTCGGCCACGTTCACGGGCGGGCGGTCGGAGTAGGGAGCCGCTGCCTGGGCGTTCAACGTCCAGGGGGTGAGCGCCCAGGTCGTGAGGGGCTGGTCCGTGACGGGGTAGACGCAGCGCGTGTTGGCCGCGGCCGTGTTCGACACGACGGCGGTCCCGCCCAGCACCACGGCGCTCTGGGCGCCGACGGCGTCGATTGCGTCGCCGACGGCAGGGTGCACGCAATCGCGCGGAGTCACGTTCAGCGGTGCCGCGAGACGGCCGGCCAGAGCGGCCGCCGCGAGGGCATCGGGGAATTCCAGCCCGGTGGCGAGGAACGTCGTCGACGACGAACCGGCCGGGAAGTACGCCCGGTTGATCAGCGCGGCGGTGTCGTAGCGGGTGGCGCCGCCGTAGCGCTTCACCGTGTAGCCCGTGTTCTGCAGTTGCCGACGGATGCCGTCGCTCACAGCGCCGGTTCCGCCGGCGATGGCGACCGACGTGATGCCGAGCGTCGCCAGTGCGGTCATCGTGGCGGGAGGAACAGAGGACACGGCGCCGTCCACGAGGACGACGGGCGAGCGCCGAGCGCCGGCAGCACCTGAGGCGGCGAGGGCGTCGGGGAAGGTGCGGCCCGTCGCGATGATCGCGTGGTCGGAGCTCGAGAAAGCCGCCTTCAGGATCGCGAGGCCCGTCGCGTAGCGGTCGCGGCCGGCGAGCCGCTTCGTGGGAGCGATGCGATCGAGCGCCGTGGCCACGGTCTGGGAGACCGCGCCGGTGCCGCCGACGACACGGATGGCGACGGGCCGCAGCCGCTTCAACTCGGCGCCCACAGCACTCGGCAGGCTGGTCGGCGCCGTCAGGAGGAGCGGGCCACCGGCGAGTGCCGCTGCGGATGCGGCAGACAACGCATCGGGGAAGTCGGCTCCGGATGCCACGTAGACGACGGGCACCCGCGGCGCGTACCGCTTCGACACCTCCACGGCGGTCTCGTAGCGCGACGCACCGCTCAGTCGGGTGATGCCGGCGGGGAACGGTGCCGGTGCGGCGGATGCCGGCACAGTGCTCGCAGCGGATGCGGCCGATGCACCTGACGCAACCGACGCACCTGACGCGACCGGTGCCGCCTCCGCCGGACCACTCCCGACGATGGCGACCTGCGCCACCAGTGCCAGGGCGAACGCGACGACGATGGTGCTGGCAGCGCGTGAACGCATGTGGAATTTCCCCCGGGCGGTACTGGACGATGTCCGAGGACGCTGGCGACCTCGCGCTGCGACCCTAACATCCCGAAACGCGGCGGGCTGCGCGGGCTCTCCTGGATGGCCCCAGCGCTACCGCCCCGGGGCGGGCGCGACTACCGTGAGGCCCAAGCCCGCAACGATGCGTGCCGCGAGGGAAAGGACGGACCATGGATGCCACTCCCGAGGAGATCGCGCGAGCCTTCTCCAGTCACCGCTTCGAGGACGCGCTGCCGCATCTCGCCGACGACGTCGTCTGGAGCCTCGTCGGTGCCGACCCTGTGCTCGGGCGCGATGCCGTCGCGAAGCTCTGCCGTGGCACCGCGGCCGACCTCGCCGACGTCACCACCGAGTTCCAGCGCTTCCGCACCGTGGTGGGCGAGGACAGCGTGGTGGTCGACAGCCTGGCCCGCTACACCGAGGCCGGGGGAGAGGTCTCCGTCGTGGCGTCGTGCGACATCTACGACTTCGACGACGGCACCGTGACCGAGATCATCTCGTACACCGTCGACGTGAGCTAATCGGAACGAGCCGCAGTCCGCTCGGCGGACTGGATGACCGCCTCGACTCCGAGCGTGAACAGGGCGACGTCCTCGAGGTCGGTGAGTTGCGTGCTGTACGCCGTGATGAGCGGATACTTGCGCGGATCCGCGAGGATCGGCCCTTCGAACCACGGCCCTGCGCCGCTCACGGGATCACGCTCGCCGCGGCCGCGCGCGATACCGGCGGCGCTCGAGAGCACGTGAGTGGCCATCAGGGCGTAGTGGCGCACGAGGTCCTCGCCTGACAGCCCGGCCTCGGCGAACGCCTGGAGCATGAACTCGATGGCGTCGAGTTCCGCGGGCCCGTGGGTCGTCAGGATGATGGCCTCGGCGCCGACCGCCGGGTAGGCGACGTACTGGGCCAGCGTCGACGCGGCGAGTTGCCGGAGCCGCTCCCGCCACTCGGAGGGATCGGCCGTCACCTCGGCCAGGCTGCGGGCGGTGAGCTCGTCGAGCAGGGCCTGCATGAGGTGGTCCTTGCTGCGGAAGTGCCTGTAGATGGCGGTCGGATCCGCGCCGAGATGGGCGCCGAGCTCGCGCACCGAGATGGATGCCGTGCCCGAACCGGCAGCGAGTTCCAGACCGGCGGCGATGATCGAGTCCCGGTCGAGCCGCGCTCGAGCAGGGGTCGAACCGTCGTCGCGCCGGCGGGCAGCTCCAGTCGCAGTCGCCATCGCTCCTCTTCCTCGTTCGTTGCGTCCATCGTGCCACGGCGCCCCATTGCCACGGACCCACGGTGCGATGACGTTGCCGCGTCGCAGCCGGGCTCGGGTCGGATGGCCAGTGTAACGCTTGTGTAAACACCGCTGTCAACACTGTTGACATTGCAGATTCGCCGTGGTTGTCTCACCTGACCGACCCGATCACGAGGAAGCGAGGGGTGCTGTGCCAGCTGTCGACCTGTTGTTCACCGGAGGAGCCGTCTTCACGGGCGTCGGTGCGCCGTTGTCCGGCCACGCCGTCGGCGTGACCGGCGATCGGATCACCGCGATCGTCCCCGAATCCGAATCCGAGGCCATCACCGACGAGCGCACCCGCATCGTGCACCTCCACGGCGCCCTGCTGAGCCCGGGCTTCCAGGATGCGCACGTGCATCCGGTCGGGGCCGGTGTCGAGATGCTCCTCTGCGACCTCACGGCAGCGGGCGACGCCGGGCAGGCCATCGAGATGGTGCGGGCCTACGCCGACGCGAACCCGGAGGAGCCGTGGATCCTCGGCGGCGGCTGGTCGATGGACCACTTCCCGGGCGGAGCGCCGACCCGTGACCTGCTGGATGCCGTAGTGCCCGACCGCCCGGTGCTCGTGTCGAGCCGGGATCACCACAGCGCCTGGGTCAACACGGCCGCGATCGAGGCGGCGGGCCTCGACGCCTCGACGCCCGACCCCGTCGACGGTCGTATCGAGCGCGACGGCGACGGATACCCGGCCGGAACGTTCCACGAGGGCGCCGAGCGCCTCTTCGACGCCGTGCGGCCCGGGATCGGTGCCGAGCTGGCCTACGCCGGACTGCTGCGGGCCCAGGACGAGCTCGTCGCGCTCGGCATCACCGGCTGGCAGGACGCGATGATCGGCAGCCTCTCGGGAGTCGAGGACATCGACGCCGTCTACAGGCGAGCGGTCGCCGAGGGCACGCTGCGCGTGCACGTGGTCGGCGCGCAGTGGTGGGAGCGAGACCGCGGCATCGAGCAGGTCGAGGAGATGGTCGAGCGGCGGGACGTGCTGGCCGCGCATGGCTCGACCGAGCGATACACGCTCGGCACCACGAAGATCATGGTCGACGGCGTCGCCGAGAACCAGACGGCTGCGATGCTCGCGCCCTACCGCGACGGTCACGGCCACGACACCGGGAACAGCGGACTCTCCTTCATCGACCCCGGGTTCCTGCAGCAGGTCGTCACGGAGCTGGATGCCGCAGGCATGCAGGTGCACTTCCACGCCCTCGGCGACAGAGCCGTTCGAGAGGCCCTCGACGCTGTCGAGGCGGCGCGCGACCAGAACGGTGCCACCGACGGCCGGCATCACCTCGCCCACCTGCAGATCGTGGAAGAGGTCGAGACCGCCCGTTTCGCGGAGCTCGGCGCCGTGGCCAACATCCAGGCGTTGTGGGCGACCCACGAGGACCAGATCGACGAACTCACGCTGCCGTTCCTGCAGGACGGCGCCGAGGCGAGGCAGTATCCGTTCGGCGACCTCGTGCGCCACGGGGTCAGGCTCGCGGCGGGAAGCGACTGGCCGGTCTCGAGTGCCGACCCCATGGACGCCATCCACATCGCCGTCAACCGGATCGCACCCGGCGAGGTCTACGAGCCGCTCGGCGGCGACCACCAGCGCCTGGACCTCGCCACGGCGATGGCCGCCTACACGTCGGGCACCGCCTACGTGAACCACCGCGACCGCGACACCGGGTACATCCGGGTCGGCTATCTCGCGAACCTCGTCGTGCTCGACCCCGACCCTTTCGGCCTTCCCCCAGAGGAGATCCACGGCTCGACCGTGGCCTCCACCTGGATCGAGGGCGCGCCAGCCTACTCCCGCACCGCCTGAACCGAGGAGCATGTCCATGTCACGATCGACCACCCCTGCCGTGCGACGACGCAGTCGCGCGTCCGCGACCGTCGCGGTAGCCGTCGGCCTGAGCGCCGTCGTCGCCCTGAGCGGGTGCACGCCCCCGTCGCCCCAGAGCACCGACCCCGCCGAATGGGAACTCACGGCTCAGACGGATGCGCCATCCGGCGACATCGACTCGTTCACCTGGGCGAGCTACGCCGAGCCGTACTCGCTCGACTACGCCTACGCCTTCGACTACTCCGACAACCAGGTCCTGGCCAACGTGTGCGAATCCCTGCTCCGGCTGAACCCCGACTACACGTTGTCGCCCGGGCTCGCGGAATCGTTCTCGCATCCGACGCCGACGACGTGGGTCTACGAGATCCGCGACGGCGTGACGTTCCACGACGGAACGATCATGACCGCTGCCGACGTCGTGGCGTCGATGAGTCGTCACCTCGACCCGGCCGTCGGCTCGTCGTGGTTCTCGGTCTACCAGAACGTCACATCGATCGAGCAGACCGGCGACAGCGAGGTCACCGTGACCGAGGCGACTCCCGACTCGCAGTTCAACCTCGCGATGGGCGGTTCGGCCGGCGTCGTCGAGTCGGCCGACACTCTCGCCGAGAAGGGAGCCGACTACGGCAACTCGACGGGTGGCGTGAACTGCACAGGACCGTTCAGCTTCGGTGGCTGGAAGTCGGGTGAGAGCATCACGCTGGAGCGCTACGACGGATACTGGGACGCCGAGAATGCGGCCAGGTCAGGGGAGGTCACGTTCCTCTTCATGGCCGACCCGAATGCGCGCAGCAATGCGCTGAAGTCGGGTGAGGTCGACGGCGGCTGGATGATCCCCGCCGATGCGGTGCCGCAGCTCCGGTCCTCAGATCAGGGCGACATGCTCTTCGGCCTCAACACCGCGGTCTCGAGCCTCATCGTGTCGAACCTCGACGGACCGCTCGGCGACCTGCGCGTGCGCAAGGCGCTGCTGATGGCGCTCGACCGACAGGGCATCGTGGATGCCGCGCTGAAGGGATACGGCACGCCGACGAACGCGTTGACGACGTCTTCGGTCTGGGTGGGCGCCAGCGATCAGAGCGTCTCCGCGGCGTTCGACGGCCTCGAGGAGTATCCGTACGACCTCGACGCGGCCAGGAAGCTGGTCGAGGAGGCCGGGGCCACGGGTGAGGAGATCACCTATGTGACCGCCCCCATCAGCAGCGATTTCGCCGTCTACGCTCAGGCGACTGCAGCGGCGGCGAAGTCGATCGGGCTGACGGCGACGATCGAAACGGTCACCCCCAGCGCCTACACGGCCCTCTTCTCGGACCCGAGCGCTCGAGAGGGCGTGGACCTCTTCTACACCTCCTGGTACCTGTCGAGCCCCGATCCGCTCGAGATGTACTCCGTGCTGCGCACCGGCGAGTTCAGCAACTACGGCGAGTGGAGCGACGCCGACTTCGATGCCGTGGTCACCGAGGCCATCGCGATCGACGACCCGGCGGCGCGCTCCGAGAAGACAGCGCAGGCGCAGAGGATCGCGAACGAGCAGCTGCCGTGGCTCCCGCTCTACGAAGCGCCGACGACGCTCTTCCTCGGCAAGCGCATCACCGGCGTCGCCCCCTCCGTCGCATTCCTCTACGCCCCCTGGGCGGCTTCCATTGGCGCACGCTAGCCGCGGGGGCCGCCGCCTCCCCGTCGGCGGAGAGGCGGTCACTGGATGACCGCCGCTCGTCGGGTCGCAGGCAAGCTCGGTGCACTGCTGCTCACCCTTCTGCTCGCCTCCATGCTGGTGTTCTTCTCCCGGTTCCTGGTGCCCGGCGATCCCGTGAGCTTCCTGTTGCGAGGGCGCAAGCCGAGCGCCGAGGCCGTCGCCCAGGTCTCGGCCCAGTACGGGCTCGACCTCCCGCCGTGGCAGCAGTACCTGAACTGGCTCGTCGGAGTGCTCCACGGTGACTTCGGGCGCTCGCTGCAGTATCGACAGGACGTCTCGCTCGTCATCGGCGAACGTCTGCCGATCACGCTCGGCCTGGTGGTGATGGCGGGCACGATGATCGCCGTGGTCGGCCTGGCCGCCGGCATCGTCGCCGCCATCAATCGCGGGCGACTGATGGACAGGGCAGTGCTGATCGGTCTCACAGTGCTCGGGGCGATTCCGTCGTTCGTCTGCTCGATCGTGCTCATCGCCGTCTTCGCCGTGCAGCTCGGGTGGTTCCCGTCCTTCGGTTCCGGCGACGGCGGGTTCGTCGACACGCTCTACCACCTCGTGCTGCCCTCGATCGCCCTCGCGATCGTGTTCGTCGTGCTCGTCAGCAAGGTGACCCGATCCTCGATGGTCGACCAACTCGGCCGGGAGCACGTCGAGGTGGCGACGAGTCGTGGCCTGACGCGCAGCGCCGTGATCCGTCGTCACGTCCTCCGCAACTCCCTCGGCCCGATCCTGACCGTGAGCGGCGTCCTCGTCGCGGGGCTGCTCGTGGCGAGCGCCATCGTGGAGGCGGCGTTCGGGTTGTCCGGCATCGGCTCCCTGCTCGTGCAGTCGGTGGACCGCCTCGACTTCCCCGTGGTGCAGGCGATCGTGCTGCTCGTCGTGACGGCCTTCGTCGTGGTGAACGCCGTCATCGACGTCCTCGAACCCTGGGTCGACCCTCGATCCGCAGCAGGAGCTGGTGCCCGATGACCCCCACCGTCGCCATCCGCGTGCTCCGTGCGCCCCGGCTGCCACGCTCGAGCACCTGGTTCCTGGCGAGCGTCGGCGTGCTCGCGGTCTTCAGCCTCGGGGCGGTGTTCGCCCCCTTCCTCGCCCCGTACGACCCCGATCAGGTCGACCTGCTCAACATCCAGGCCGGCCCGAGCACGCTGCACTGGCTCGGCACCGATTCCGTCGGCCGCGACACCCTGAGCAGGATGTTGTACGGCGCGCGCACCGCCCTCCTGGCGCCGCTGCTCGTGGTCGTGTCCTCGACGATCCTCGGCGTGCTGCTCGGACTCGTCGCCGGATGGCGTGGCGGCTGGCTGGACGCCGTGCTGGGGCGCATCTTCGACGTCGTCTTCGCCTTCCCCTCGCTCCTCATCGCGATCATGGCCGTGGCCCTGTTCGGAAAGGGGCTGGTCGCCCCTGTCATCGCGATGAGCATCGCCTATGCGCCCTTCGTCGCCCGGCTCACCCGGTCGCTCGTCACCGCCGAGCGCACCCGTCCGTACGTCGCCGCGTACAGGGTGCAGGGCTTCAGCGGCGCGTGGATCGCATCGCGTCGCGTGCTGCCGAACGTGACCCCGATCATCGGGGCGCAGTCCACCCTCAACTTCGGCTACGTGCTCGCCGAGCTCGCAGCGCTGTCCTTCCTCGGACTGGGAGTGCAGGCCCCCACCGCCGACTGGGGCGCGATGATCAACGAGGCGCAGGCAGGACTCATCGGCGGCTACGTGTTGCCGGCGATCGTGCCGGCCGTCGCGGTCGTGCTCGTCGTGGTCGCCGTCAACGTGATCGGCGAAGAGCTCTCGGACCGCATCGGAGGCGGGATCAGCGCATGACACTCCTCGACATCTCCCAGCTCACCCTCGACCTCCCCGACGGCACCCGACTGCTCGACGGCGTGAGCCTCACCGTCGCAGCGGGCGAGACCGTCGGCCTCGTCGGCGAATCGGGCTCAGGCAAGTCGCTGACGGCTCGATCGGTTCTCGGGCTCCTTCCCTCCGGCGCCGTCACCACGGGGGCGGTTCGACTGGGCGGTCTCTCGGTGCTCGATGCGACTCCCGGCCAGGTCCTCGAGCTGCGACGCTCGAGGGCGTCGATGATCTTCCAGGACCCGCGGGCGGGCATCAACCCGATGCGCACCATCGGCGATCACCTCACCGAGGGCTTGCGGTTGTGCCAGCGGATGCCGAACGGCGAGGCGCAGGCCACCGCTCTCTCCCTCCTCGAGTCCGTCGGCCTGCCGCGCCCCGCCGAGCACCTGCGGCAGTATCCGCATGAGCTGTCGGGCGGGATGCTGCAGCGCGTCATGATCGCCGGCGCGCTGACCAGTTCGCCGCACCTGCTCATCTGCGACGAACCGACGACGGCGCTCGACGTCACGACCCAGGCCGGGATCATCGCGGTGCTGGCCGAGCAGCGTGCCGCCCGCGGCATGGGCATGCTGTTCATCACCCACGACCTCAACCTGGCCGCCTCGATCTGCGATCGCGTCGTCGTGCTCAGCGCCGGCAGGGTCGTCGAGCAGGGCGACGCGCGCGAGGTGTTCCTGCATCCGCACGCCGAATACACCCAGCGCCTGCTGGCGGCGACCCCCACACTGTCGCGCCCGCGCGAGTCGGCGGTCGCCGCCCCCAGCACTCCACCCGCCGCGCTCGCCGAGCCCACCCCACCCGTCGCGCTCGCTGTGCCCACCCCACCCGTCGCCGACGCGATGCTCTCGGTGCGCTCGCTCTCGAAGGAGTACCACCGCAGGGGCAAGGAGTCGGTCGCGGCCGTGGTCGAGGCCTCGTTCGAGATCCCGCGCGGCGAGGCACTCGGCGTCGTCGGCGAGTCCGGGTCGGGCAAGTCGACGCTCGCACGCATGATCGTGGGCCTCGAGCGAGCGGATGCCGGTGACATCCGGATCGCGGACCGAGAGCGCACGGTCGCCCGAACTCGAGCCGAACGGCTCGCCCACGCTCGGTCCGTGCAGATGGTCTTCCAGGATCCCTACCTGTCTCTCGACCCACGGATCACGGCCGGCCGTGCGATCGAGGATGC
Source organism: Leifsonia sp. Leaf325 (assembly GCA_001423545.1). Lineage (GTDB taxonomy): Bacteria > Actinomycetota > Actinomycetes > Actinomycetales > Microbacteriaceae > Orlajensenia. The sequence goes on along the minus strand of LMOK01000003.1, from coordinate 300,064 downwards.
CCTCCGTCTGCACGACTCCCGAGGAACCGCGAACGCCCGAGCCCGCGTGCTCACCCTCCTCGACCAGGTGGGACTCGGGGAGAGGCACGCGCAAGCGCGGCCGCGCACTCTGTCGGGAGGGCAGCGCCAACGCGTGGCCATAGCGAGGGCGCTGGCGATCGAACCCGACCTCCTCGTGATGGACGAGGCGACGAGCGCCCTCGACGTGTCGGTGCAGGCGCAGGTCCTCGCCGTCGTCGAGCGCATCCGCCGCGAGCGCGGCCTCACCGTCCTCTTCATCAGTCACGACCTGGCCGTCGTGCGCCGGGTGTGCGAGCAGACCGTCGTCATGAGGACGGGAACGATCGTGGAGCGCGGCCGAACCGAGGAGCTTCTCGACGCTCCGCAGCATCCGTACACGCGACTGCTCATCGACTCGGTGCCGCGACCCGAGTGGGAAGGCGAGAGGAGAGCGACGCCGTGATCGGCCGCGCCGTCAGGCGTTCTCGAGCTCGGCGATCACGATCTTCTTCTGGCCCATCATCACCTGGATCTGCGCTGGCGTTCGGGTGAGGTCGTCCATGTTGGCCGGGATGATCTGCCAGCTGAGGCCGAACTGGTCCTTGCACCAGCCGCACTGCTCCGACTCCGGCACGTGCGAGAGCTTCGCCCAGAAGCGATCGATCTCGGCCTGGTCGGCACAGCGCACCACCAGGGAGATCGACTCGGTGAAGCTGAAGACCGGGCCGCCGTCGAGGCAGACGAAGTCCATGCCGTTCAGGGTGAACCGGCCGTTCAGCACCTTGCCCTTCATGCCGGCGAAGTGCTCGTCGAGCGACTCGTCCGGATACTCCTCGATCGACCGGATGCGGGAGTCTGGGAACACGTCGACGTAGTACTCCATCGCCTCCCGTGCCCTGTCGTCGAACCACAGGCAGGGCGTGATGGGTGAGAGCTCGGCCACGGTGAACCTCCTCGTTCGGCCTGATGCTCTCACCACGGTACGCGGATGCGGCGCCGATGACGAGGGGGCGCCCTGTCGCCGCGACCGCACGGTAGCGTCGATGGTGACGCCGCGCTCCTGTCGCCTGGCGCACACTCAGGGGAGGTACGGAACGTGGGGCGGATCGCATGATCGAAGTCGAGGGTCTCACCCAGGTGTTCGGCGACAAGACCGTCGTCGACGATTTCAGCTTCACGGTCCAACCCGGCGCGGTGACGGGGATGCTCGGACCGAACGGGGCCGGCAAGTCCACCACGATGCGGATGATCGTGGGACTCGACCGGCCGGTTCGAGGGTCCGTGCGGGTGAACGGCCGCGACTTCAGGCAGTCGGCCACACCCCTCCGCGACCTCGGAGCACTGCTCGACCCGACTGCGCTGCACCCCGGGCGTGCGGGACGCGTGCACCTGCAGGCGCTCGCGGCCACGAACGGAATCGGTCGCTCCCGCGTCGAGGAGGTTCTGAGTCTGACCGGAATGGCGGAGGCGGCGGGCCGACGGGTCGGGACCTACTCGCTCGGCATGCGCCAGCGCATCGGGATCGCCGCGGCGCTCCTGGGCGATCCTCAGGCGCTGGTGCTCGACGAGCCCGTGAACGGCCTCGACCCCGACGGCGTGCACTGGGTGCGTGAACTGATGAAGCACCTCGCGGCCGAAGGTCGCACAGTGCTCGTCTCGAGTCACCTCATGAGCGAGATGGCGCTCACCGCAGACCATCTCGTGGTGATGGGCCGGGGCCGGCTCATCACGCAGGGGCCTGTGGCCGATGTCATCGCCCAGGCGACCCAGTCCGACGTGCTCGTGCACTCGCCGGAGTCCGATCGACTCGCTGCGGCGCTCTCCGGGATCGGGGCGGCATCGCGCACGGCGCCGGACGGCGCGCTGCTCGTGACGAACGTCACCGCGGCGCAGGTCGGCGAGCTCGCGGCATCCCTCTCGATTCCCCTGCACGAGTTGACGCCGCAGCAGGGCTCGCTCGAGGACGCCTTCCTCGCCCTCACGAAGGACGACCAGGAGTACGTCGCCGGCGAGATTCCGGATGCGGCTGCCGCCGGTTCGGACGCCACCCGGAACGGAGCCCAGCGATGACCACGACCACCCTTCCCGCATCCGGCACCCGGGTGAGCTTCGGCGGCGTCTTCGCCTCGGAGTGGCTGAAGTTCCGCTCCCTGCGTTCGAGCTGGTGGCTCGCGGGCTCCGCCGTCGTCGGCACCCTGCTCATCGTGGCGTTCTGGAGCACGGCCGTCCCCGGCGCATCCGTGGCCAACGTGCTCGCTGCCGTGGCGAACGGCTACGTCGTCTGCGGTCTGCTGCTCATCGTGGTCGGAACGATGATCTCGACCGCGGACTACGAGAACCACGCGATCACGGTCTTCCTCGCCGCCGTGCCGAGCCGCACCCCCATCGTCTTGGCCAAGGTGCTCCTGGCCGCGATCGTCGGGGTGATCGTCGGAGGGGTGGCGGGTGCACTGGCTCTCGCGGTGTCGATCGCCCTGCACGGAGGCGGTGCGTCGTTCGGTGATCCCGGAGTGCTGCGCGTTCTCGGCGACGTCGCCTTCTACGGCGCCGTGCTCTGCGTGACCGGCACGACGGTCGGCCTCGTCTTCCGATCGACCATCGCGGCGGTCGGAGCGGCCATCGGCTACCTGTTCATCGTGCCGATCATCATCGGCCTCGTACCCCTGGATGCGTTCGCCCTCTTCAGTCGCACCTTCCCGGGAAACGCATCCAGCAACTTCTTCGGAGTCGCGCTCAATCCCTCACAACTCGATCCGGTCTCCGGCGTGATCGCATCCGTCATCTGGACGGCGGCCTGGGTGGTCTTCGCCGTCCTCTGGGTCAAGCGCCGCAACGCCTGAGGGGCGCCGGCCAGTCCTGACGCCTTCTTCTTCGAGTCCCGTGCGCGTGATCGCGCACGGGACTCGTCTGTTTCCGACCCCTCGAGCGCCGTCGAACGCGCAGGAGACTTCTCCTTGCATTCGGCGGTAATCGGTGTCACTATGTACTGGTAGTCAACATCACTGAGTACTAGTACTCATCACCGCAGAGTAGTTCGACGGAGGGTCCCATGGGCAAGCAGCAGATGACCGAGATGCTCAAGGGCACGCTCGAGGGCATCGTGCTCGCGATCGTCGCCTCCGAGCCCGCATACGGCTACGAGATCACGGCGAAGCTGCGGGACGAGGGCTTCTCCGACATCGTCGAGGGCACCGTCTACGCACTGCTGGTCAGGATCGAGCAGCGCGGACTCGTCGACGTGACGAAGGTCCCGTCCGAGAAGGGTCCGCCACGCAAGGTGTACTCGCTGAACGCTCAGGGCGGCGAGTACCTCGAGGAGTTCTGGAAGAGCTGGAGCTTCCTCGCAGAACGGATCGACCAGCTCCACCACCACCACACAGACAACCCGCAGCACGAAGGAGAATGACCATGGCCGCGAAGTGGATCGAGACCCTCACGGGTTCGCTCGAGCAGAAGAAGCAGTACAAGCAGGACAAGGCCCGCATCGACGGCCTCCCCGAGCCGTACGGAACCGCCGCGAAGGCGATGCACCGCTACCTCATGTATGCCGGCGGCATCACCGACGGCGATACCCTCATCACGATGTTCACCGACCTGGCCGACCTCTGGGAACGCGCCGCGGTCGACGGGACCCCCGTTCGCGACATCGTCGGCGATGACCCGGCCGAGTTCGCCGAGACGTTCGCCCAGGCGTACACCGGTGAGAAGTGGATCGACAAGGAGCGTGCTCGCCTCAACAAGGCGATCGACGACGCCGAAGGGAAGGACCGGAGATGACCACCGCCCAGGCCGCTGCACCCGCCATCAGGGTGCAGGGCGTCGAGAAGTCCTTCAAGGACCTGCAGGTGCTGCGCGGCGTCGACTTCGACGTGGCCGCCGGCAGCATCTTCGCCCTGCTCGGCTCGAACGGTGCCGGCAAGACCACGCTGGTGCGCATCCTGTCGACCCTGCTGAAGGCAGACGCGGGTGCGGCATCCGTTCACGGATTCGATGTCGTCGCCTCCGCCGGTGACGTGCGCGAATCGATCAGCCTGACCGGCCAGTTCGCCGCCGTCGACGAGGTGCTCACCGGGCGTGAGAACCTCGTGCTGGTCGCGAGGCTCCGACACCTGAAGAACCCGGGCGGCATCGCCGACGAGCTGCTCACGCGTTTCGCGCTGACGGATGCCGGCAGCCGCCGTGCCGGCACCTACTCGGGCGGGATGCGGCGCAGGCTCGACATCGCGATGAGCCTGATCGGCAACCCGCCGATCATCTTCCTCGACGAGCCGACCACCGGGCTCGACCCCCAGGCGCGCAAGGAGGTATGGCAGACCGTCAAGACCCTCGCGGGCCAGGGCACCACGGTGCTGCTGACCACGCAGTACCTCGACGAGGCCGAACACCTCGCCGACCGCATCGCGATCCTGCACGAGGGCACCATCATCCAGAACGGCACCCTCGCCGAGCTCAAGCGCCTCCTCCCGGCAGCGACGGTCGAGTACGTCGAGAAGCAGCCGTCCCTCGAGGACGTCTTCCTCGCCCTGACCGGCGGGACCGGCACCACGGATGCCGCCGCCGCGGCACAGACAGAAGGAGAGAAGCGATGACCACCCACGTTCTCGGCGACACCGGTGTGCTCACCGGACGCTCGCTGCGACACATCCTCCGCAGCCCCGACACGATCATCACCACCGCGGTCACCCCGATCGCGCTGATGCTGCTGTTCGTGTACGTGCTCGGCGGTGCCATCGACACGGGGTCCGACGAGTCCTACATCGACTACATGCTCCCCGGCATCCTGCTCATCACCATCGCGTCGGGAATCGCGTATACCTCGTACCGGCTCTTCCTCGACCTGCAGGGCGGCATCTTCGAGCGCTTCCAGTCCATGCCGATCGCCCGGTCGAGCGTGCTCTGGGCGCACGTGCTCACTTCGGTGGTCGCGAACCTCATATCGATCGCGATCGTGATCGGCGTCGGGCTGATCCTCGGGTTCCGCACCGGAGCCGATCTCGGTGCCTGGCTCGCCGTCGCCGGCATCATGGTGATGTTCACCCTCGCCCTGACCTGGCTGGCCGTGGTCGCCGGGCTCTCGGCGAAGACCGTCGACGGCGCGAGCGCGTTCAGCTACCCGCTGATCTTCCTGCCGTTCATCAGTTCGGCATTCGTGCCGACGGAGTCGATGCCCGGCCCTGTCGCCTGGTTCGCCGAGAACCAGCCCGTGACCAGCATCGTGGACACCACGCGGGCCCTGTTCGCCGGTCAGCCCGTCGGCAGCGACATCTGGGTCGCCCTGGCCTGGCTCGTCGGCATCCTCATCGTCGCCTACGTCTGGGCGAACGCGATCTACAAGCGCAAGTTCAGCTGAAAGCGAGCCCGCGGCTGCGGCATCCGTCGCCCGACGCCCGTCTCCCATCGAGGGAGGCGGGCGTCGTGTCGTCAGCCCAGGGCGACGAGAAGGCTGAGCACCGCGAGCACGAACACCACCGGCGTCATCGTGAAGCGCGCGGGCCTGCTGCGTGAGATCGCGTTGAGCGGGATGCCGAGCACGAAGTACCCGAACGCGACCCACATGCCGACGGCCGACACGATGTCGGGAACGACGTCGATGACGGATGCGCGATCGAGGGCGAGCGCCCCGATCACCGCGTAGATCACGATGGCCACGGCACTGCCGATGCGCAGCTTCGCCGGGAGCACCCGGTGTTGCCCGCCCCACGCGAAGCGTCCGATGGGGGCGCCGAGGATCAGGGCGAGCTGGAAGACGGCGAGAGCCCCGAGGATGACGCAGAGGGCGATGGCGGCGGCGGGCATGGGCTGAGCCTAGGGGTCGAGGTGGCGGCGCGGCGCCGACGACGCGAGTCGGACGCGTTCCGACGGAATCGAGCACGCCGGGAATACCCGCGCCCCCTCCGCGTTGAAGTTGAGTGCAAGGCACTCAAGTTTCATCCAGGAGGTCCCGTGCCCAACGATTTCACATCCCAGAACGGCGATGCCGGCAACTCGTTCGACGAGTTCCTGGCCCGCTATCTCGATGGCGAGCGCGCCCGCGCGAACACGCCCCGGTCGATCGACCTGAGCCGGTTCCTGACCGCGCGCACGCAGGAGATCCTGCAGCAGGCCGGCCGGTTCGCGCTCGAGCGCGGCCAGAACGAGCTCGACGCGCTGCACATCCTGCGAATCATCATCGCGGAGGATGCGGCGAAGGACGCCGTCAGGCGCCTGGGCGTCGACCCCGCCGCCATCGCCACGGCCGCTGAGAAGCGGCTGCCCGGTGCGTCGGGCGAGGCATCCGTCAACGCTGCGACCATCACCAACTCGGCCCAGCGCGCGCTGTTCCACGCCTACCAGGTGGCCCGCGCCTCCGGGTCGACGTACATCGAGCCCGAGCACCTCTTCTTCGCGCTCGTGCTCAACCAGGACACCCCGGCCGGTCAGGTGCTGGCGAACGCCGGCGTCACGGCCGACGCCCTCACCCAGGGCATGCGCGAGACCGTCGGCGACGAGACCGGCTTCGAGGGCACGGATGCGGCAGACGATGAGTCACCGGCATCCGACACCCCGATGCTCGACAGGTTCGGCACCGACCTCACGGCGCTCGCCGAGGGTGGCGAGCTCGACCCCGTGATCGGCCGCGCCGACGAGATCGAGCAGGCCATCGAGATCCTCAGCCGCCGCACGAAGAACAACCCGGTGCTGGTGGGCGAGGCCGGCGTCGGCAAGACCGCCATCGTCGAGGGTCTCGCCAGCGCGATCGTCGACGGCAGTGTTCCCGAGCAGCTGCGCGACAAGCGCGTCATCTCGCTCGACCTGCCGGCGATGCTGGCCGGCACCCGCTACCGCGGCGACTTCGAGGAGCGCCTCACCAAGACGATGGACGAGATCGCGGCCCACAAGACCGAGATCATCGTGTTCATCGACGAGGTGCACAGCGTGGTCGGAGCCGGGGGAGCCGGCGAGGGCATGGACGCGGGCAACATCCTGAAGCCCCGCCTCGCCCGCGGCGAGCTGCACCTCATCGGTGCGACCACGCTCAAGGAGTACCGCACCATCGAGAAGGACCCGGCCCTCGAGCGTCGCTTCCAGCCCGTGCGCGTGGGCGAGCCGTCCATCGAGGACGCCGTCCTGATCCTGCACGGCCTCAAGCCCGCCTATGAGGAGCACCACGCTGTGAGCTACACGGATGCCGCCCTGCGCGCATCCGTCGAGCTCTCGGCGCGCTACCTCACCGACCGGGTGCTGCCCGACAAGGCGATCGACCTCATCGACCAGGCCGGAGCGCGACTGCGCCTGCGCCTCGGCGTGAAGGTCGACGTGTCGGCCCTGCAGGCTCGGCTCGCCGAGCTCGAGGCGTCGAAGAACGCCGCCGTGAGTGCCGAGCACTACGAGGAGGCGTCGCGGATCCGCGACGAGATCTCGGGTGTGCAGGGCAAGCTGGACGAGATCGCTTCGGCCGCGGACTCCGTCCGGGCCTCAGCGAGCGCGATCATCGACGAGGCCGAGATCGCCGCCGTCATCTCGCGGGCCACCGGCATCCCGGTGAACCGCCTCACCGAGGGCGAGCGCGACCGCCTGGCCGTGCTCGAGACCGAGCTGCACTCGCGTGTCATCGGCCAGGACGACGCCGTGACCGCCGTCGCCAAGGCCGTGCGCCGCAACCGCACGGGCATGGGCGACGCCAACCGTCCTGTGGGCAGCTTCCTGTTCCTCGGCCCGACCGGCGTCGGCAAGACCGAGCTGGCCAAGACGCTGGCGACCTCGTTGTTCGCCGACGAGAGTGCCGTCATCCGTTTCGACATGAGCGAGTTCGGCGAGCGCCACACGGTGTCGCGTCTCGTCGGTGCCCCTCCCGGATACGTCGGCTACGACGAGGCCGGACAGCTCACCGAGCGCGTGCGGCGCAACCCGTACTCGATCGTGCTGTTCGACGAGATCGAGAAGGCGCACCCCGACGTGTTCAACCTGCTGCTGCAGGTGCTCGACGACGGTCACCTCACCGACGGGCAGGGCAGGCGCATCGACTTCCGCAACACCGTGGTCATCATGACCTCGAACATCGGCAGCGAGTTCCTCGCCTCGCGCTCCGGCGCCCTCGGCTTCGTCGGGGGAACGGATGCGTCGGGCTTCAGCTCCGAGCAGGACCTGAAGAACCGCGTGATGGGCAAGTTGCGCGAGGCGATGCGGCCCGAGTTCCTCAACCGCATCGACGAGATCGTGCTGTTCCGCAAGCTCGACCAGCCGCAGCTGCGCGAGATCGTCTCGCTCCTGCTGGGTGCGACATCCGCCCGCCTGGCCGCCCGTGAGGTGACCATCGAGGTGACGGATGCCGCCATCGACTGGCTCGCCGAGCACGGCTACGAGCCCGAGTACGGAGCGCGCCCGCTCCGCCGCCTCATCCAGCGGGAGGTCGACGACCGCATCGCCGACCTGTTCGTGGACGGGTCGGTGGGCGACGGCGGCGCCGTGCGGGTGGACGCCCACGACGGCGCGATCGTCGTGACGGCATCCGCTCGCCTGGCGCAGGCGGCGTAGTCGCCACAGCCGGATCGAGTTGCCACGAAGCGGTGGTGTTCCAGTCGGAGCACCCCCGCTTCGTGGCAACTGGACGCGCTCACACTCCCGAGCCCACCTCGCCGTCGAGGTAGCCCGATCCGAGCCGTCTGCGAGGGCGGGGAGGCTGAGTCGAGCCTGGATCGCTGCGGCATCCTCACCCGGAACATGGGCGATGCAGAGCTTGGGTCATTCGGGACGCTCGCGAGGCCCGCCGCCACCGCGGAGTGGCTCATTTCCCGGTGGCTTCAGGAAGCCAGTGATGTCGGTTACGCCGAGTGCGGCGGCTGCACCGGCTGCACCGGCTGCACCGGCTGCACCGGGTGCATCGCTTCGGGCGTCGGCACAGCGTCGAGCGCCGCGCGCGCCAGCATCGTCGATCCCGCGACGGCCGCCGGCATGGTGAACACGGCCCCGAGCGGGATGAGGAACAGCAGCTGGGTCGCGACGCCGAAGCCGAGCATCCGGGCGCGATGCGGGCGGAGCACGGCGCGGCGCTCGGCGGGCGTGAGGCCGCGCGCCTCGAAGGCGCGCGAGGTGAGCTCGCGGGCGAGCAGGCGACCCGAGAGCACGACGCCGAGCACCGGCGCTGCCACGGCGCCGACGACGGGGACGAATCCGACGGCGAGCACGACGAGCGAGGAGACGACGCCGAGCGCGATGAGGGCGCTCGAGTCGCGCACGGCCTGCCAGACTCCGGCGCCGTGGTCGGGGACCTCACCGCCGAGATCGAGCTCGACCGCACGCCAGATGCGCTCGTAGAACGGGTCGCCGATCGCGAGTGTGAGGGCTGTGAAGGTGACGGCGGCCAGCAGCCCGGCGGCTCCGAGGGTGATCGCGCCGAGCGTGATGCGGAGCGCCGCCGCCCACGACTCCGTCCACGAGTCGGCGAACGGGGTCGCCCACTCGATGAACGGCGCCAGGCTGAACCCGAGCGCCACGAGGGCGCCCACGATGAGCACGAAGACGATGAACGCCGGCACGAGGCCGAGCAGCATCACGCCCGGGTTGCGGCGCCACACGCCGAAACCGCGCAGCAACAGGGCAACGCCCGACAGGAATCCGCTCAGCACGCCGATCAGCCTAGGTGCAGCAGACCGGGCGGGCCGTGGGCTTGACGCGGCCGCGATTCGCGATTCGCGGATCAGCGCTGACGGCGCTCGTGCTCCCAGATCGCGAGTTCGACGCGGTTGCGCACGCCGAGCTTCAGCATGAGGCTCGCGATGTGGGTCTTGACCGTGCTGAGAGAGATGTGGAGTTCGCTGCCGATCTCCGTGTTGCCGAGTCCGCGAGCGACTGCCGCGAGCACGTCCTGTTCGCGGTCGGTGAGAGGGTTCGCCGGCTGGACCACGGCAGCCGGTGCCGCCGGGGCGAAGGCCTCGATGAGGCGCACCGTGACGTTCGGGTCGATGAGGGCGTCTCCGCGGGCGGCGGCGTGCACGGCCCCGGCGAGGAGCACTGCCCCGGCGTTCTTGAGGAGGAACCCGCGTGCGCCGGCCCGGAGCGCGGCGTAGACGTACTCGTCGAGATCGAAGGTCGTGATCACGACGACCGGGATCGGGTCGGGCACGCCCGGTCCGGCGAGCAGGGTGGTCGCGGCGATTCCGTCGAGAACCGGCATCCGGATGTCCATCAGACACACGTCGGGTCTGAGTTCGTGGGCGAGCGCCACGGCATCTGCTCCGTCGGATGCCTCGGCGATCACCTCGATGCCCGGTTGGGCATCGAGGATCATGCGCAGCCCGGTGCGCACGAGTTCCTGGTCGTCGGCGATGAGAACGCGCACGTTCATGACGACCAACCCGACCTCGGGAGCACGGCGCCCACGGTCCAGCCGCCACCTGCGACTGCGCCGGCCCGGCAGGACCCGCCGACCAGGGCTGCGCGCTCGGCCATCCCGGCCATCCCGTAGCCGGGCACGGAGGAGCCGGCGGCATCGCCGTCGTCGTGGACGTCGAGTCGGACGCCGGTGTCATCGACCAGCACGGTCACCTCGACGCGGGTGGCTCCGACGGCGTGCCGACGCGCGTTCGTCACCGCCTCCTGGGCGATGCGGAAGCCGGCGGCGCTGATCGCCGGCGGTACGGCGTCGACGGAGCCGCTGAGGGTCACGACGACATCCGGACCCTCGCCACCGAGCTGCTCCAGGCGTGGCAGGTCGCCCAGCCCGGCGACGGGTGCGAGCTCGACCGTGTCGTCTCGGCGGAGGATGCGCACCATCGAGCGCATCTCGTCGAGGGTGCGGGATGCCTCGCTCTCGATCACTCGGAGCACCGCTGTCGCGGCCCCCGGATCACTCGCGGCGACGGCCATGCCGGCCTGCGCCTGGATTGCGATCGCCGACACATGGTGCGCCACGGTGTCGTGCAGGTCGCGTGCGAGCTGCTCCCGCTCGAACGATCGCATCCGTTCCAGATCCCGGTCGCGTGCAGACGCGCGCAGGCGGAAGGCCACCCCGAGTGTGCTCGTCGTGACCACGACCGCGATGGAACCGACGACATCGGCGACCGTCGGAGGCCCGAACAGGAGTGGCGACACGATGCCGATGGCAAGGATCCCCGAGGCGGCGAGGGCCGCACGGCCGGTGCCCCAGCGCATCACGGCGTAGACCAGGACGAGGAAGTACGCGGTCGTGAAGAGCTCGGGCTCTCCTCCGATCAGCAGACTCATCGCCGTTCCGGCCGCGAAGGCCGTCACCAGCATCCCGAGCGGATGGGTGCGACGCCAGAGAAGGGTCGGAACGAGGGCGACGAGCACGGCAGCCCAGAGCCACCGCCCCGGGACCTCGGGACGGAGGGCGGCTTCGAGCAGCGCGAGCGGCGGCAGCACCGCGACGAGCACCCAGTCGCGCCAGACGCGCCGCGGCGGAGGCGGGGACGCCGCCGGCGCCTCCCAGAGCGCGCGGATGGGGCTCGTCATGCCCTCAGGATAGAGGGGCCGGCGCGGCTGCGGATCGGCCGTGGGTACGGGTTCGCGGGAGGCCCTTCCTCACGCGGCGACGGATGACGATCTCGGCCACGATGAGATTGACGGCCCAGCCGGCGCCCATCAGCAGCGAGTACGTCAGCTGGTCCGGAGCGCCGAGCAGCAGGGTCCACGGCAGGAAGACGAACACCTGGGTGCCGGCTCCGAGGCCGATGGCATAGGCGCGGGTCATCCAGGCGCTGTGCGTGCGCACATCGCCGCGGCGGATGGCGAGGAACGCGGAGACGATCGCCGCGATCATCGCGACGGCGAGCACCACGCGCATCACGAACAGGATCGGACCGTACGTGGCCGGCATCGAGTAGAAGAGCGTCATCCAGAGCGCGGACAACGCCGAGAGCACTCCGGCCGGTGCGACGATGCGGCCCGCCCGGCGATGCCAGGGGCGTCGTCGCAGCGAGGGTGCGAACTGCAGAGCTCCGAGTGCCAGGAACACGCTCGAGCTCACGATGTGCACGATCACCGGAACCGGCGAGTCGAAGAAGCGGGCGTTCTCGGCTGTCACCGTGGCCGCGGTGGCGAGTTGCGTGAGCCTCACCGACCCGGCCAGCATCGGGACGAGGCTGAGGACTATGAGGCCGGCAGGGACGAGCCACTCCGGGCGTCGTCGCGGCCGTCGGCGGGTGGCCAGGAGCTCGATGGTGTCGGTCATGGCTCGATCGTCGCGTCACGCTCGCGCCCGGCGCATCGGCCGAATGGCCTTGTCGGCTCGTACCTTCGGCCGGACATGGCTGGGATCGGGCGTTCCCCCGATCCGTGCAACCTGCTTGGATGAGCGTGGTGGTCGCACGTGGCGGCATCCGGCCGCGCGCCGGCCCGGTCGCGACTGGGGCCTCCGAACGAAAGGTGAAGCAATGGACGACTTGATCGGATCGGCGACCGAACGGATGCAGCAGCTTGCCCTGGTCGACGCGAACGACCTCGACGCCGCGTGGCTCAGCGCGCAGCTGACGGATGCTCTCCTGGCCTGGCAGGGCACCGAGGACGAACTTCGCCTGCTCAGGGAAGGGCGAGAAGACTACTGAGCCGAGCGACATGACCGACGCATCCGGCGACCGCGTTCCGATCGAGGCTCAGAGCGTGCTGGCTCCGCTCACCCGGTCGGCGATCTTCCTCGTCGTCACTATCCGTGACGGGGTTGCAGCGGCCGACATCGCGCGGGACGCGGTCACCGGCGTCTCTGACCTCGTGAAGAGCGTGGGCTTCCGCGACCTCGACGCTCGCCTCAGCTGCGTCGTCGGCGTCGGCGCAGCGGCCTGGCCCCGGCTGACCTCGCAACCGATGCCGGCCCAGCTGCGTCCGTTCACCCCGATCGGCGGTCCGGTGCAGACCGCCGTCTCCACCCCCGGCGACCTGTTCTTCCACATCCGTGCCGATCGCTTCGACCTGTGCTTCGAGTTCGAGCGGCTGCTGCTGAGTGCCCTCGACGGAGCCGTCGACGTCGCCGACGATGTGACGGGTTTCCGCTACTTCGACGCGCGCGACCTGCTCGGTTTCGTCGACGGCACGGCGAACCCGGTGGGCTCAGAGCTGGTCGGCGACGTGATCGTCGGAGACGAGGACGCGCCCTATCGCGGCGGCAGTTACGTCACCGTGCAGCGGTACGTGCACGACATGGCCGCCTGGCGTGCTCTCTCGACCGAGCAGCAGGAGGCCATCATGGGCCGCACCAAGGCCGACAACGTCGAGCTCGACGACGCTCCGGCCGGCACCCGGTCCGCCCACAAGACCCTCGCGACCATCACCGATCCCGACGGCACCGAGCACGGAATCCTCCGCGACAACATGCCGTTCGGTCAGCCCGGAGCCGGCGAGTTCGGCACCTACTTCACGGGCTACGCCCGATCTCCGCAGACGATCGACCGGATGCTGTTGCGCATGTTCGTCGGCTTTCCGGCCGGCGCCTACGACCGCCTGCTCGACTTCTCCACGCCGCTCACCGGATCGACGTACTTCGTGCCGAGCCTGCCGGTGCTCGACGGGCTGGCGGTCGAGGCCGACGCCTGACGAGACCGCCGCCCGGTGCGCGACCGGCCGTACCGGCCGTACCGGCCGTGCCGTCCGTTGTCGGGCCGGCGAGAGAGGGTCTGGCGGCGGGCGGCCGTGCCCCGCTACCGTGATGCCATCGACGCCTCATCCACCGGACTCCTCGGCCGTTCCGCCGAGCTCGCCCGCCTCACCGCCCTCGTGGGTGCTGCGCGCAACGGACGTGGCGGCGCGCTGCTCGTGAGAGGCGATCCGGGGATCGGCAAGACCACCCTGCTGGGCACCATCTCCGGTGTGCGGACCGTGCGCTCGGACGGCTTCGAGGCCGAATCGGCCATGCCCTACGCCGTGGTGCAGCGTCTCGGTATGCCCTTCCGGGAATATCTCCCGTCGCTCCCGAACCGTCAGTCCGCTGCGCTCCGCATCGCAGCCGGCATCGACGTCGGTGATCCACCCGACCGCTACCTCGTCGGACTCGGGATGTTGTCACTCCTCGCCGCGGCCGGCCAAGCGGTGCCTGTGCTGTGCGTCGTCGACGACGCGCACCTCGTCGACGCAGAATCGCTCGACGTCCTCGCCTTCGTGGGGCGCCGCCTGACCGCCGAATCCGTCGGCCTCCTTCTCGGCACCCGACCAGACGAGCGTGTCGATGCCGCTGTGGCCGGTCTTCCCGTGCTCGAGCTCGATGGGCTCGACCCTCTCGCATCCGTCGCACTGCTCAACCGTTCGGCGGGCGCGGCGTCGGGGGAGGACCTCGACCCCTACCTCGCTCGCCAGATCGCCGAGGAGACGGGAGGGAACCCCCTCGCCCTCATCGATCTCGCGCGCGAATCCACGGTCAGGACTCTCACCGACTCCACGCTCGCCGGGGTTCCGATGCCCGTCGGCGCGAGGCTCGAGACCCACTACCTGCGTCAGATCGCGGAGACTCCGCACCCGGCACAGCAGTGGCTGCTGATCGCCGCGGCCGAGTCAACGGGTGATGCCGCACTCATCGCTGGCGCGGCCCACCGGCTCGGCCTGCCCGGCGATGCCAGTGCCGCGGCGGAGCGCGCCGGCCTCGCCGCCGTGCATGCCGGCGGGCGCGAGGTGACGTTCCGGCATCCGCTCGTACGTGCCGCCGTCTACAACGGGGTGACGGATGCCGAACGCCGCCGAGCTCACGCGGCTCTGCGCGACACCGCCGACGAAGCCGGGCGCATCGACGTGGCCGTCTGGCATGCCGCCGAGGCCTGCATCGGAACCGACGCCGCCGTCGCCGACCGTATGGAGCGGGTCGCGGACTCGGCCGGCGGGCGAGGCGGATCGGCGTCGCGCGCGGCCCTCCTCGCCAAGGCGTCCGACCTCACGCCGCCGGGGCCGGAGCGGGACGGGCGACTGCTGGCGGCGGCCGAGGCGGCGGCCGGCGCCGGTGCGGCCGGCCTCGCCCTCGACCTGCTCGGTCGCATCGACGAGTCGCTGCTCGATCCGATCGGGCGCGGCCGCCTCCTCACCCTGCGCGCGCTGCTGCCCCTGTTCGTTGCCGACGCGACGGGCATCGCTTCTGGTGCGTCCACGTTGCTGAACGCCGCCGAGCTCTTCCACGGCCTGGCCCCCGAGCTCGAGCAGCGCACCCTGGTGCGCGCCTTCGAGCTGGTGCTCAACACCGAATGGCAGACCCAGGGCGTCACTCTGACCGAGCTCGGGCGCAGGATGCTCGACGGTGCCGACGTGGCTACCGGGCCGCTCGCGACTGCACTCCGCGCCATCGGTGCCCACATTCTGCTTCCCTACGCTCAGGCTGTTCCGCTCATGCGTGCAGCCGTCGCCATGCTCCTCGAGCTCGACGACGCCGCGCTGCTCGACATGGGCTTCTTCGGCATCGCCATCACGATGGGCCTGTGGGACGAGCGGGCCTGCATCGAGATCGTCGAGCGCACGGCGCGTGCCGCGCGCGATGCCGGCTCACTGCGGGTACTCGACACGACGCTCTGGATGCTGAGCCTCGTCGAGTTGGTGCGCGGCGATCCGGCGGCATCGGGCCGCTACGTCGAACAGGTGCGGGAACTGCGCCGGGCAATCGGCTACGACGCCGAGCAGGTGGTCAATGCGTCGTACCTGGCCTGGAGTGGCGCGCCGACCGAGCAGGTCGAGCTGGTCGCCCAGGGGGTACTCGCCTCGGGATTCATTGGAGCGTTCACCGTCGCCCAGACCGGGCTCTCGATCCGATCGATCGCGGACGGGCACTACCGAGACGCCTTCGAGCGGCTGCGCCCCATGGTCGAGCGGCCGTTCCTGCAGGTGACCTATCAGCAGCTGCCCGATTTCATCGAGGCCGGTGTTCGCAGCGGGCATCCGGGTGCCGTTGTCGCGGCTGCCGATCGCCTCGCCATCTTCGCCGCCGCGAGCCGCACCCCGTGGATCCGCGGAGTCTCGGCTCGGAGTGCAGCCATGCTCTCCGATGACGAGACCGCCGAAGCGCTCTACCGCGAGGCGATCGAGCAGCTCGAGCAGGCGGCGGTACCGGGCGACCTGGGGCGTGCGCACCTGCTCTTCGGCGAGTGGCTGCGCCGGCTGAAGCGACGCCGCGAGGCCCGGGAGCAGTTGCGATCCGCTCTCGACATCTTCACCAGGGTCGGTGCGCCGGCGTTCGCAGACAGGGCACGGCGCGAACTCGAGGCGACAGGCGAGCACATCCTGCGAAACGCGGCGAACGAGGTCGACCTGCTGACGCCCCAAGAGACCGCTGTCGCGCGGCTGGCGGCATCCGGCAGCACCAATGCCGAGATCGCAGGCGCGTTGTTCATCAGCGTGAACACGGTGGACTACCACCTGCGCAAGGTGTTCCGGAAGCTCGAGGTCACCTCGCGCCGTCAGCTGGCGGAGCACCTGACACCGGGCTGAGGGCATCGTCGAGGCGGGCCCACCTCGACGATGCCCGCCCTGCCTGCGCCGTCGCCGTCGCCGTCGCCGTCGCCGTCGCGACTACGTGCGACACGTGGTTCGGTCGACGGATGCGGTAGGTCATGCTCGCGGGCAGAGACCGGGAGGCGATCATGCCCTGCATCACGACCGACGACGGCGCGCAGATCTTCTACAAGGACTGGGGTGGCGAAGGCACGCCGGTGCTGCTGAGCCACGGCTGGCCCGTGAACGCCGACGCCTGGGACGCGGCGGCCCTGTTCCTCGCCGGGCACGGCCACCGGGTCATCGCCCACGACCGGCGCGGTCATGGCCGATCGAGCCAGACCTGGGCCGGCAACGAGATGGACACCTACGCCGACGACCTCGCCTGCCTGATCGTCCACCTCGACCTCACCGGACTGACCCTCGTCGGTCACTCGACCGGCGGGGGCGAGATCGTGCACTACCTCGGACGGCACGGCTCCGAGCGGGTGGCGCGCCTGGTGCTGGTGTCTGCGGTTCCGCCGCTCATGCTGCAGGGCGACGACAACCCCGACGGCCTGCCGCTGGCCGTGTTCGACGGCATCCGTGCGGGAGAGGCTGCCGACCGCTCGCAGCTCTACCGGGACCTGGCCGACGGACCGTTCTTCGGCCACAACCGGAACACCGACGTCTCGCAGGGGGTGCGCGACGCCTTCTGGTTGCAGAGCATGGCCAGCGGCCACCGGGGCGCCTACGAGTGCATCGCCGCATTCTCGGCGACCGACTTCCGCCACGATCTCGCCGCCGTCGACGTGCCGACGCTGGTCATCCACGGCTCGGACGACCAGATCGTGCCGCTCTCGGTGGGAGGCGAGCGTTCCGCCGCAGCCATCGCCGGAGCCACCCTGCTCGTCTACGAGGACGGCGCCCACGGCCTGCCGGACACCGCGCGGGATCGCCTGCACACCGACCTGCTCGACTTCATCGACTCCTGACCGCCCGAGTTCCACCCCACCCGGCCGCCGGCCCACCCGGCTACGCGGCCCCTCGAAAGGACGCATCATGACCGACTCCATCGACATCGACACCGACGCCGGGGCTGCGGCATCCGCCCCCGACACCATCGTGCTCGTGCACGGGCTCTGGATGACCCCACGCAGCTGGCGCGGCTGGAAGGAGCGCTTCGAGGCGCAGGGCTACACCGTGATCACGCCCGCCTACCCGGGCTTCGAGATCGAGGTGGAGGCGCTCCGCGAGAACCCGCAGCTGATCGCCGACCTCACGGTGCCCGAGACCGTCGACCACATCGCCGCCCAGATCGAGGCGCTTCCGCGCCCGCCCATCATCATGGGTCACTCCTTCGGAGGCACGCTCACCCAGTTGCTGCTCGCACGCGGACTCGGCGCATCCGCCGTCGTCGTCGACTCGGCGCCGACGGAGGGTGTGCGCGTCACGCCGCTCTCGCAGGCGAAGTCGCTGTTCCCGGCGCTGAAGAACCCCGCCAACTATCACAAGGCCGTGGCCTTCACTGCCGAGGAGTTCCACTACGCCTTCGCGAACACGCTGTCGCGGGAGGACTCGGATGCGGTCTGGAACGAGTTCGCCATCGCAGCGCCCGGCAACTGGGTGTGGGCCTACGGACTGCTCGCGAACTTCACGCCGGGCAAGCAGGAGACCTGGGTCGACTACAACGCCGACCGGGCGCCGCTGCTGTTCATCGGCGGCGAGAAGGATCACATCATGCCGCCCTCGGTGAACAGGTCGAACGCGAAGCACTACGCCAAGTCGCCCGCCACCACCGAGTACGTCGAGTTCCCGGGCCGTTCGCACTGGATCTGCGCCGAACCCGGCTGGGAAGAGGTGGCCGACCACGCTCTCGCGTGGGCATTGGAGCACGCCCGGGTCGACGAGCTCAGTTCAGGGCGAGGCGCATGAGGATGCGCGGGAAGCCGTTCAGCACGCTCGTGGTGTCTGCGGCCTTGCGGAAGCCGGCCTTCAGGAAGAGGCTGCGGGTGCCGACGTACGCCATCGTGAGGTCGACCTTCTCGCCCTTGTTGTCGACGGGGTAGCCCTCGATGGCCGGGGCGCCGTTCTCACGCGCGAACGCGACGGCGCCCTCGAGCAACGTGTGCGAGATGCCCTGCCCCCGGTGACCGGGCCGTACCCGGATGCACCACACCGACCAGACGTCGAGATCGTCGACCTGCGGGATCCTGCGGTTGGTGGCGAAGCCCGTGTCGGCGCGGGGGTGCACGCCGGCCCACCCGACGACCTCGTCGCCGTCGTAGGCGATGACACCGGGTGGCGGATCCTCACGGCACAGCTTCTTCACGCGCTCGCCGCGGGCCGTGCCCGAGAGCGCGAGATTCTCCTTCGAGGGGATGCGGTAGCTCAGGCACCAGCACACGTTCGCGTCGGGGCGCTTGGGACCGACCATGGTCTTCACGTCGGCGAACCGCGTGGCGGGTCGCACCTCGATCACCACCGGGCCGACCTACATGTCCTCGAGTTCGACCTCGCCCGCCCGTTCGTAGACGAGGGAGACTCCGCCCTTCGGGAACGTGCGCGCCGGCTCGGCCAGACGGAAGGTCGTCGGGATGGTCCCGTCATCGAAGAGACGCTTGCCCTGCCCGATGGTGAGCGGATACAGGTACAGGTGCAGGCGATCGAGCACGTCCTCGGCGAGCAGCGAGCGGATGAGGGCGCCGCTGCCGAACATGTGCACCTCGTCGTACTCGTCTCGGAGGCGACCGGCGGCTGCGGCATCCGGCAGCACGGTCGTGCCCTCCCAGGTGGGATCGGTCAGGGTGCTCGAGACGACGTACTTGGGGACGCGGTTCAGGACGCCGCCGATGTCGTCGCTCTGGTGCGGCCAGTATGCGGCGAAGATGTCGTAGGTCTTCCGGCCGAGCAGCAGGGCATCGATGCGCTCGATCTCGGCGCCGATGGCTGCGCCGGCCTCGTCGTCGGAGACCGGCGCCTGCCAGCCGCCGAACGCGAAGCCGTCCGAGGTGTCCTCGTCGCTGCCGCCCGGACCCTGGTAGACACCGTCGAGCGTGATGAACATGTTCGCGATGATTCTGCCCACGGATGCGTCCTTCCGTCGTCGCCGGAACCTCGTGCGCCGGCGCACCGTTCCATCCTCGAACAGGACGGCCGCGGCTGTCCAGCCTCGGCCGTTGACGCCGACGCCTCATCGGCGTACATTCAACCAAAAGGGTGAATGAATGAAGGAAGGAGTCGAGCATGCTGCTGGAGGACAAGGTCGCCGTGATCCACGGCGGTGGGGGATCGATCGGTGCTGCTGCGGCGCGGGTGTTCGCGCGGGAGGGGGCTCGGCTGTTCCTCGCGGGGCGCAGCCTGCCGCGTCTCGAGGCTGCGGCATCCTCGATCCGGGTCGACGGGGGTTCGGTCGAGATCGCCGTGGTGGATGCCCTGGATCAGGATGCCGTCGACAGGCATGTCGATGCCGTCGTCCGCGCGCACGGCGGCATCGACGTGGCCCTCAACGCCGTCGGCTTCGACCATGTGCAGGGTCTCGGCATCGGCGACACGTCCCTCGCCGACTACCTGCATCCGGTGACGGGCTACCTGCGGACCAACTTCGTCACGGCGAAGGCGGCGGCGAGGCACATGACCGAGCAGGGGAGCGGCGTGATCCTCACGATCTCGACCCCCGGAGCCCGCCTGACCGGCCGCGGGCTGATCGGGAACGCCGCCCAGAGCGCCGGACTCGAGGGGTTCTCGAGAGCGCTGGCCGGAGAGCTCGGGCCGGCCGGGGTTCGTGTGGTGTGCGTGCGTCCGAATGCTCTGCTGGATGCCGTCGACACGTCGTACACGGGGGAGATGTTCGGCCGCATCGCTGCGCTCACCGCCACGCCCCGCGCGGACTGGCTGGCCGGATTGGCCGGGAACACCCTGCTCGACCGGCTGCCGGTGCTGGACGAGGTCGCCGAGTACCTGGCGTTCGCCGCCTCGGATCGTGCACGGTCCATGACCGGCGTCGTGGCCAACCTGACGGCAGGGATGATCGTCGACTGAAGGGCTGGCGGCCCTAGACCCCCGTGCGGGAGGCGCCGACTGGGCCGGTGCTGGCACGCACGACGAGCTCGGTCGGCACCCGCA
This sequence comes from Leifsonia sp. Leaf325, assembly GCA_001423545.1. Classification (GTDB taxonomy): domain Bacteria; phylum Actinomycetota; class Actinomycetes; order Actinomycetales; family Microbacteriaceae; genus Orlajensenia. The sequence continues at coordinate 279,571 of LMOK01000003.1, read as the reverse complement.
CGGTGAGCTCCTCGGGGAGGTCGCCGTCGATCTCGTCGAGGAGCTGGCTCACACTCAGGCGGCCCACCTCGTCGAAGTGCTGGTGCACCGTGGTGAGCGGCGGCCAGAAGCTCCCGGCCTCCTCCATGTCGTCGAATCCCACGACGCTCACGTCCTCCGGCACCGCGACGCCGCGCTCGTGCAGGGCGCGGATCACGCCGAGGGCCATCTGGTCGTTGGCGGCGAAGATGGCGGTCACATTCGGATCGTCGGCGAGATCGAGGCCGGCCCGGTAGCCGGCATCCGTCGACCAGTCGCCGACGATCACCTCGGGAACGGATGCACCCCGCGAGCGCAGGGTCTCGGCCCAGGAGTCCCGACGCCGACCGGCGGAGAAGGAGCCCAGCGGTCCGGAGATGTGCTGGACGGTGCGGTGGCCCAGGTCGAGCAGGTGCTCCGTGGCGATGCGGGCACCCTGCGCCTGATCGGTGTCGACCACCGGATACGGGTAGCGGGCGCTGGAGTCGACCACGACGACGGGCAGGCCCGGCGGGAGGGTGATGTCGGCGTCGTCGAGCAGATGCGCCTCGATGATGATGATGATCCCGTCGACGGCCTGCTCGCTCAGGCGACCGAACGCCACGGAGACCTCGCCCTGCGTCAGGTGCTGTACGGGGAGGAGGGTGATCGAGTAGCCGGCGGATGCAGCGGTGACGGCGATGGCGTCGAGGGTGCGCATGTTGCCGTACGACGACAGGGTGAACATGATGACGCCGATGGTGCGGAAGCGGCCGGAGCGCAGGGCGCGAGCGGCGCTGTTGGGCCTGTAGCCGAGCTTCCGCATGGCCTCGAGCACGCGGCGCCTGGTGTCCTCGTCGACGTTCGGGCGTCCGGTGGACACCCGCGAGACTGTCTGGCCGGACACCCCGGCCTCGCGTGCGACATCCGCCATCGACGGACCGCGGCGGCGGGACGCGTCGACCGCGCCGGTTTCATCGGTGGCCGTCATCGGTCTCCTTGGTCATGGTTACGTCAACATGCTACTGTTCCAACACCACATGTTGACGTAAACATAGGTTCTCCACGAAAGAGTGAAATGACGACGTTGTCACGACAGCAGGGGCTGCCGATCCCCAAGCCGAGCCGGAAGGTGCGGCGCGATTGGCGCGGCTGGGCCTTCGTGGGTCCCTTCATGGCCGTGTTCCTTCTCGTGTTCATCGCCCCGGTGATCTACGCGGTCTACCTCAGCCTGTTCCGCGAGCAGCTCGTGGGCGGCAACGCCTTCGTCGGCTTCGAGAACTACCTCCTCGTGCTCTCCGACGGCAAGTTCTGGGAGGCGTTCCTCCGGGTGCTGCTCTTCCTCGTCATCCAGGTGCCGATCATGCTCGTGCTCGCACTGGCCGCTGCCATGGCCATCGACAGCGCGCGCCTGCACGCCACCGGCTTCTTCCGCATCGTGATCTTCCTGCCCTACGCCGTTCCGGCCGTGGTGGCGGTGCTGATGTGGGGCTTCATCTACGGCGGCAACTTCGGCCTCGCCGCCAACATCAACGACTTCCTCGGCTCCGAGGTCATCACCCCGTTCACCCGGGAGTGGATCCTGCCGGCCATCGGCAACATCGTGACGTGGGAGTTCGTGGGCTACAACATGCTCATCTTCTACGCCGCGCTCCGCACCATCCCGACCGAGCTCTACGAGGCGGCCGAACTCGACGGTGCCGGACCGTTCCGCGTGATCACCGGCATCAAGATCCCGGCCCTCCGCGGCGCGATCGTGATCGCCGCCATCTTCTCCATCATCGGAAGCTTCCAGCTCTTCAACGAGCCGAACATCCTCAAGCCATTGGCGCCGAACATCATCACGAGCTACTTCACCCCGAACATGTACGCGTACAACCTCTCCTTCGCCGGTCAGCAGTTCAACTACTCGGCCACGGTGGCCATCGTCATGGGCGTGATCACCGCGGTGATCGCCTATGTCGTGCAACTCCGCGGCTCGCGGAAGGAAGACCGATGAGCGCCCCCGCCTACGTGCGCAGTCGCGACAACTCGCGTCCGCGGTCGCGCAAGTCCATCGCGCTCACCCTCCTGATGCTCCTGTTCGTGGTCTACACGCTCGTTCCCCTGCTCTGGCTCGTGATCAACGCGACCAAGACCCAGCCCGATCTGTTCTCCAGTTTCGGGCTCTGGTTCGGCAGCGACTTCGCCCTCTTCGACAACATCGCCCAGACCCTGACGTACAACAACGGCATCTTCGTGCGCTGGTTCGGGAACACCCTGCTCTACGTCGTCGTCGGCGCCGGCGGAGCGACGCTCCTCGCCACCGTCGCCGGCTACGGCCTGGCGAAGTTCCGCTTCCCGGGTCGGCGCGCCGTGTTCGCTGTGGTGCTCGGTGCCATCGCGATCCCCGGAACCGCGCTCGCGGTGCCGACGTTCCTCATGTTCAGCCAGCTGGGCCTCACCAACACTCCGTGGGCGATCATCATCCCGTCGCTCATCAGCCCCTTCGGCCTGTACCTGATCTGGGTCTACGCGGCGGAGTCGATTCCGACGGAACTGCTCGAGGCTGCTCGCATCGACGGTGCCGGTGAGTTCCGCACGTTCTTCACCATCTCCATCCGGCTGCTCGCGCCGGGAATCGTCACCGTGCTGCTGTTCGCCGTGGTCGCGACCTGGAACAACTACTTCCTCCCGCTGATCATGCTGAGCGACCCGGCCTGGTTCCCCCTCACGGTCGGCCTCAACCAGTGGAACGCGCAGGCGACCGGAGTCGCTGCGCAGCCGATCTACAACCTGGTGATCACGGGCTCCCTGCTCACGATCCTCCCCATCGTCGCCGCCTTCCTCGTCCTGCAGCGTTTCTGGCAGTCGGGATTGAGCGCCGGAAGCGTCAAGTGAGTGTTCGAGAGGCACGCGCTTGCGAGAAACAGCACCACTCTCACCCGGGGCGTCCTGCGCCGGAACCGTTTACAAGGAAGTGAAAGGAACATCATGACCATCAAGCGCAGCAGCTCCGGCATCCGTCGGAGCGCAGCAGCGATCGTCGCCGTCGCGGCCATCAGTGCCGCCCTCGTGGGCTGCTCGGCCGACGCCGGTTCGTCCGGAGGCTCCGGTTCGGCATCCGACCTCGACGCAGCCCTCGAGAAGGGCGGCACCATCACGTACTGGAGCTGGACCCCCTCGGCCGAGGCCCAGGTCGCTGCCTTCGAGAAGGCCTACCCCAAGGTCGACGTGAAGCTCGTCAACGCCGGAACCAACACCGACGAGTACACGAAGCTCCAGAACGCGATCAAGGCCGGCTCCGGTGCCCCCGACGTCGCACAGATCGAGTACTACGCCATCCCGCAGTTCTCGCTGTCGGAGTCGCTCGTCGACCTCTCGCAGTATGGGTTCGGCGACCTGAAGGACGACTACTCGGCGTCCACCTGGGGATCCGTGACCTCGGGCGACAAGGTCTTCGGCCTGCCGCAGGACTCCGGCCCCATGTCGATGTTCTACAACAAGACCGTCTTCGACCAGTACGGCATCGAGGTGCCGACCACGTGGGACGAGTACGTCGCTGCCGCTGAGAAGCTGCACGCGGCCGACCCGACGAAGTACATCACCTCCGACACCGGTGACTCCGGCTTCGCCACGAGCATGATCTGGCAGGCCGGCGGCCAGCCGTTCCAGGCCGACGGCACGAACGTGACCATCGACCTCGCCGACGCGGGCAGCAAGAAGTGGGCCGACAACTGGAACCGCCTCATCGACGGCGGACTGCTCTCCGACATCCCCGGCTGGAGCGACGAGTGGTACAAGGGCCTCGGCGACGGCACCATCGCCACGCTCATCACCGGCGCGTGGATGCCCGGCGTTCTCGAGGGCAGTGTTCCCGACGCCTCGGGCGACTGGCGAGTCGCTCCGATCCCGACCTACGACGGCACCCCCGTCTCGGCCGAGAACGGCGGCGGTGGACAGGCCGTGATCAAGCAGTCGAAGAACCCGGCACTCGCCGCAGCGTTCCTCAAGTGGCTGAACAACGACCCGGAGTCGATCAAGGTGTTCCTCGAGAAGGGCGGCTTCCCGGCCACCACGGCCGACCTCGAGTCCGACGAGTTCCTCGCCCAGGCCCCCGAGTACTTCGGCGGCCAGAAGATCAACGAGGTGCTCACCGCGGCAGCCAAGGACGTCCCGAGCGGCTGGCAGTACCTGCCGTTCCAGGTGTACGCGAACAGCATCTTCGGTGACACCGTCGGGCAGTCCTACGCCAACAAGGGCAACCTGAACGACGGCCTCGCCGAGTGGCAGAAGCAGCTCGTCGACTACGGCAACGGCCAGGGCTTCACCGTCAACAAGTAGTCCGCGGAGAACGGATGCGGGTCCGGCGGACGACCGCCGGATCCGCATCCGTTCCCCATCTCCACCCCCACCGACTGAGGGCCTTCCATGTCTGAATTCACCATCGGCGAGACCGACTTCCTCCTCGACGGGCGCGCGCACCAAGTCATCTCCGGTGCCATGCACTACTTCCGCGTGCACCCCGAGCAGTGGGCCGACCGCATCCGCAAGGCGCGCCTCATGGGTCTCAACACCATCGAGACCTACGTCGCCTGGAACGCGCACTCGCCTCGACGCGGGGAGTTCTCGACGAAGGGCGGGCTCGACCTGGCCCGGTTCCTCGAGCTCGTGGCCGCAGAGGGGATGCACGCGATCGTGCGCCCCGGGCCCTACATCTGCGCCGAGTGGGACAACGGCGGTCTGCCGGCGTGGCTGCTGCGCGACCCCGAGGTGCGCCCGCGCAGTTCGGAACCGCGCTACCTCGAGGCCGTGACCGAGTACCTGCAGCAGGTCTACGCGATCGTCGCGCCCCTGCAGATCGACCGCGGCGGACCCGTCGTGCTCGTGCAGATCGAGAACGAGTACGGCGCCTACGGCTCCGACAAGGACTACCTGGCCCACCTCGTGCAGGTCACGCGCGACGCCGGAATCACCGTGCCGCTCACCACCATCGACCAGCCGACCCCCGAGATGCTCTCCGACGGGAGCCTGCCCGGCCTGCACCTCACGGCCTCCTTCGGGTCGCGCACCGCCGAGCGCTTCGCGACCCTGCGCGAACACCAGCCGACGGGGCCCCTCATGTGCGCCGAGTTCTGGAACGGCTGGTTCGACAGCTGGGGCACGCACCACCACACCAACACCGTGGAGCAGACCGCAGCCGATCTCGACGCGATCCTCTCGGTCGGCGGATCGGTCAACTTCTACATGTTCCACGGCGGCACGAACTTCGGCCTCACCAGCGGCGCCAACGACAAGGGCATGTACCAGCCGATCGTGACCAGCTACGACTACGACGCCCCGCTCGACGAGGCCGGGCATCCGACCGCCAAGTACTTCGCCTTCCGCGACGTCATCGCGAAGTACGCTCCGGTGCCGTCCGAGGTTCCGGATGTCGCGGCCGACGCCCCGGCGTTCGAGGTGCCGCTGCAGAGGGTCGCCGCACTGCTCGACGTCGTCGCTGCATCCGGCTCACCGCTCGGAACGACGAGTGCCCACGGCGACCTGCCGACCTTCGACGACCTCCAGCACGACAGCGGGCTGGCACTGTTCACCACGACTCTCCCTGACGGCGCTGCCGGTGCCGGAATCCTCGGCTTCGAGGAGGTGCGCGACCGCGCCTGGGTGTTCCTCGACGGCGCGCCCGTCGGCGTGCTCGCCCGGGACTCGCACGAGAACGCCATCGCCCTGCCGCGCACCGGTGGCCAGCTGAGCATCCTCGTCGAGGACCAGGGCCGGGTGAACTACGGCCAACGCATCGGCGAGCCCAAGGGGCTCATCGGCGGGGCTCGGCTCGACGGCGTGCCGGTGCTCGACTGGTCCGTGACGCCGATCGAGCTGGATGCCGTGCCCGGAGTGGCTGCCGCTGCGCCCGACCCCGCAGCATCCGGAACCGGCACAGCGGGGCCGGTGATCGCGCGCGGCGAGTTCACGCTCGACGCCGACGCCGACGGCCTCTTCCTCGACACCGCCGGCTGGGGCAAGGGATTCGTGTGGGTGAACGGCTTCCTGCTCGGGCGCTACTGGCGCCGCGGCCCGCAGCGCACGCTCTTCGTGCCGGGGCCCGTCGTGCACGCCGGCGTCAACGAGATCGTCGTACTCGAACTCGAGGTGCTCGCCGACGCGCGGGCGGCCTTCCTCGCCGGGCCCGAGCTCGGGCACACGGAGGTCTAGGCGGCGCCGGCGCTAGCCGAGCTCGCCGTCCCACCAGCGCAGCACTCGGAGGGCGCGCAGCGTGTTCCACCGGCTCGGCTCGTCTTCAGGCGCGTCGAGGGCGAAGTACACCTCGCCGGGCCACGGCTGCCCGGCGAGCCAGCGGCCGTCGTCCTGGCGCTGGCCGACGAGCTTGTCGATGGCATCCTCGACCCGCGGGTCGGCCACCTGGCCCGTGCTGCGGAAGTAGTCGAGCGCCCGCAGGATGTCGTAGAACCAGTACGGCGGGAATGACAGGTTGCCGTAGCGCGGAAGCACGACCTCGCCGGTGGAGAGACGGCGGAACAGGTTGTGCTCGAGCAGGTACTCCTCGCCGCGGTGGCGGGCCGTCGTGACGGCCGTCAGCACCACGCGGTCGGCATCCGTCTCCTCCGAGGTGTTGACCTGGCTGGCGGCCCGCTCGTACTCGGCGAGTCCCTCCAGCACGCAGAGCGTGGTGTCGAAGGAGGCCTTCGACGACTCCGTCTCGCAGTTCCAGCCGCCGTCCTCGAGCTGTTCGGCCAGCAGTCGCGCGATGATGCGGTCGCTGCCCTCGCCCAGCGCACCGAAGTAGGCGGCCGAGGCGAGCACGCCGCCGTTGATGCACGGCTCCACCTCGCCCGAGAAGTAGGGCAGGTCGTCCCAGTAGTGCCAGACCACGTTGTCGTGCACGAGCTTCACGGCCGAGGCGACGGATGCCGCATCCGGATCGATGCCGAAGCGACGCAGCGACTGCAGAGTCCAGTGCACGCTCTTGCGATCCTCGCCGTACTCGTCGCCGCCCCAGTAGCCCTTCTCGTCCTGCAGGGCGAGCAGCGCGGCTCCCCAGCCCTCGCTCGTCACCTTCTCGCGTTCAGCCTCGGCGACGGATGCCGGTTCATCGGTGAGGTCCCGCAGAACCTGCCAGCGGATCGCGGGGTCGGAGTCGAGCAGCCAGTCTGTGACGTCCATGGCTCGACCGTAGGCCCGCGCACCGACAGGGACAAGGGGCTTGTCAGGCGACGGATGCCGCTCCCGGTCCGCGCACCACGGTCACATCGGCGGCATCGTGCTCGACTCCGTCGGCGTCGAGGAAGGCCAGACGTACCGGAGACCCGGAAGCCCGGTCGGTGTAGACGGCGGCCGACCCGAAGCCGGTCGGGCGGAACTCGTCGCCCCACGCGTTCATCGCCGCGAGCACCGGGAGCAGGGCGGTGCCGGCATCGGTGAGCACGTACTCCTCGCGCTCGCGCTCGCCGTCGGCGCGGTAGGGGCGACGTTCGAGGATGCCGGCGTCGACGAGCCGGCCGAGGCGATCGGTGAGCACGTCGGGGGCGACGCCCAGCCGCGCGCGGAACTCGGCGAAGCGGGTGCGGCCCCAGAAGGCCTCGCGCACGATGAGCATCGACCACTTCTGGCCGAGCACCTCGAGGCTGCGCGCGATGGAGCAGCGCTCACCGCTGGGGGTCGGCGTGGTCGTCATGGCTCGATCATAGCAACTGACTATGAGAAACGTAGTCAGCGTGCTAACTTGGTGAAACCAATTCAGGTGGAGCTCCTGTGAGCCCGAAAGGCGGACCCGTGACCCTGTCACAGCGTGGAAGTTTCTGGACTGCGGCATCCGTCGCCGGTCTGGCCCTCTGGGCTAGTGGAGCGCCGACCGTCGTCTACCCGCTCTACGCGCAGGAATGGGGGCTGCCGCCGGCCGTCAGCACGGCGATCTTCGCCGTGTACCCGATCGTGCTGGTGCCCGTGCTCATCGTCTTCGGCAACCTGTCCGACGTGATCGGACGGCGGGCCGTCATCCTCATGGGCCTGGGTGCCCTCGGGGCCGGGTCGATCGTCTTCGGGCTCGCCCCCGACCTCACCTGGGTCTTCGTCGGCCGCACACTCATGGGGGTCGGCGTCGGGCTCTCGTTGAGCCCGGCCACCGCCGCGATGGTCGAGTTCGGCGGCCCAGACGGCGCTCGGCGGGCGAGCTCGGCGACGACGGCCTCCACGGCGACGGGCCTCGCGCTCGCCACCCTCGTCGGGGGAGCGCTGGTGCAGTACGCACCGGCGCCTCTGCACCTGAGCTTCTGGGTGCTCACGGCCGTCATCCTCGTGGTCGGCGTCGCCGCGTTCCTCCTGCCGCGACACGTGCGTGACGGCAGCGAACGCTGGCAGCCACGCCTGCCCCGGATGCCGCTCGGCGAGCGCCCCGCTTTCGTCGCCGGAGCGCTCGGAATCTCGGCGGCGTACGCGATGGGCGCCATCTTCCTCGCGCTCGGAGCACAGATCGCCCGTGACCTCGTGCGCAGCGACAACGCCTTCATCGACGGAGCGATCATCTCGCTCTCGGCCGTGGCCATCGGCGTGGTCGCCGTGCTGGCGCGTCCGATGCGCCCGCGCCTCGCCGTCACCCTCGGCCCCGTCTTCGCCACGGCCGGACTCGGGCTGCTCATCGTGGCCGGCCTCGCGCACTCCCTGCCCGCGTTCATCGTCGCCTCGCTCGTGGCCGGCGCCGGCTACAGCCTGATGTTCTCGGGTGGGCTCGGCCTCGTGACGGCCAGCGCCCCGGCTCACCACCGGGCCGGCGTCATCTCAGCGGCCTACGTGATCGGCTACCTCGTGCAGGCCGTCGCCGCCCTCGGCCTCGGCGTGCTCGCCACCTCGGTCGGCCTGCAGCTCGCGCTCGAGATCGGGGCGCCGGTCATCCTGCTCATCGGTGTCGCCTCGCTCGTCGTGGCTCATGCGCCTCGACGGATGCCGCTGACCGCTTAGCGGCATCCGCGACTCGCCCCGTTCGCCACATTCGGTCGCTTCCAGCCTGAGTAGCGACGGAAAGTGGCGAACCGGCGGCGCGAAGCTGGGCGCTACCGCGGCGTGATCTCGTCGACGAAGGCGTGCGCCTCGACGCAGATGGCACGCCAGCGATCGGCACCGTCGGTGAGCGGTACGGTGGCCCACTCCTTCGCCGGGCCGCCGTGCATCACCATGCTGTCGAGGCCGAGCACCTCGATGCGCTCAGCCGGCAGCTTCACGACGAGGGAGCCGTCGGTCGAGACGAAGGCGAAGAGCTTGCCGCGCACCGAGTAGCCCTCAGAGCCGAACATGCGACCGACGGCGACATCGGGCTGCTTCTGCAGCTCGGCCGTCACGGTGTCGAGGAGTTCGCGGCCCGCCAGCCGCTCGGGCCGGGGTCCTGCCGTCTTCTCGGTCGTGCCTCGACGGTACGACCGCGTGCCGTCGCTGGGCAAGGGGGGGCAGGTGGTGTCGGCGCGTGCCCGTGTCAATGCCCCGGCCCATGTCGGCGGGCGGTGACAGACTGATCCGGTGCTGCTCCACGAGCTTGTGACGACGACGGATGCCGTGACTGCGACGCGCTCGCGCCTCGCCAAGGTCGAGGCCCTGGCCGAACTGCTGCGCCGCCTCGAGCCCGACGAGATCGCGCCGGCCGTCGGCATCCTGGTCGGCAAGCCCCGCCAAGGACGCGTCGGCGTCGGCTGGCGCGGCATGGAGGCGGCCATGGGATCGCCCGCAGAGGAGGCGTCGCTCTCGGTCGCCGATCTCGACGCCGTGCTCGATCAGCTGCTCGCGATGGCCGGGGGCGGGGCGGGCTCCTCCGCCGCCCGCGCCGACGTGCTCCGTTCCCTCACGGCGCGCGCGACGGCGACCGAGCAGGACCTCATCGGGCGCGTGCTCCTCGGCGAGGTGCGCACCGGCGCCCTCGAGGGAGTGCTCACCGATGCCGTGGCCCGGGCCTCCGATCGGCCGATCGCGAGCGTGCGCCGGGCCGCGATGCTCTCGGGCGACCTGGGCGAGACCACGCGACTGGCGCTCACGGGCACGGCCGAGGAGCTCGACTCGGTCGGCCTCGTCGTGGGACGGCCCGTCCTCCCCATGCTCGCCGGAACAGCGGCCAGCGCCGCGGCAGCGCTGGAGGCCACCGGGGAGGCATCCGTCGAGTTCAAACTCGATGGCGCCCGCATCCAGGTGCACCGCTCGGGCGACGACATCCGGGTCTTCACCCGCAACCTCGCCGACATCACGCACCGCCTGCCCGAGGTGGTCGACGTCGTGCGCCGGATGCCGGTCCACGACGTCATCCTCGACGGCGAGACGCTCGCTCTCGATGAAGACGGGGCGCCGCGGCCGTTCCAGGAAACCATGTCGACGTTCGGCGCCGATGCCGCCCGCACGACGGTGCTGCATCCGTGGTTCTTCGACGTGCTCCACCTCGACGGGCGCGACCTGCTCGACGAACCGCTGGCCATCCGTATCGCCGAACTCGAGCGCATAGCGCCGGCCAACCGCATCCCGGGCGAGGTCACGAGCGATCCCGAGGTGGCCGAGAGGGTGTCGCGTGACGCCCTCGCGGCCGGGCATGAGGGCGTCGTCGTGAAGGCGATCGGGTCGACGTACGCCGCGGGCCGACGCGGCTCGAGCTGGATCAAGGTGAAGCCCGTGCACACCTACGACCTCGTCGTGCTGGCGTGCGAGTGGGGCTCGGGGCGGCGCACCGGGCTGCTGTCCAACCTGCACCTCGGAGCTCTTGATCCCCTCGGTGAGTTCGGCGAGCCCGGCGGCTTCGTGATGGTCGGCAAGACCTTCAAGGGCCTGACCGACGCGCTGCTGCGCTGGCAGACCGAGCGCTTCCAGGAGATCGAGGTGCGCCGCACGGCCGGCACGGTCTGGGTCGAGCCGATCACCGTCGTCGAGATCGCGATCGACGGGGTGCAGCGCTCGAGTCGTTACCCCGGCGGCATCGCGCTCAGGTTCGCCCGCGTCAAGAGCTATCGAGACGACAAGCCGGCGACGGATGCCGACACCATCCAGACGCTACGGGCGATGCTGCGCGAGTAGGCGCTCTCAGGCGCGCAGCTCGAGCCCCAGCCACGCGGCGAGGCTCGCGATCTCGGCGTCGACGGCCGACCGCATCCGTGTCGTGAACGGCACGTCCTCGTGCACCGCGTTGACGGTGAGGACTCCGGCCTTGCGGTCGGCCTGGGCGTCGAGCTTTCCCACGAGCCTGTCGTCGTGCAGGATCGGCAGCGCGAAGAATCCCCAGCGCCTCGCATCGGCGGGCTTGTACATCTCGAGCGTGTACTCGTACTCGAACAGTTCGAGCGTGCGCTGGCGGTTGTGCACGAGCCTGTCGAACGGCGAGAGCAGGGCCGTGCGGCCGGCGAACGGCTCGCCGAGTCGCGCCAGCTGATCCGCATCGACGCGCCACTCGCCCGGCACGCCCTCGACGACGGCGGGTTCGCCGGCGGCGCCCACGTCGCCGGGCTCCATCGGGAACGCCGTCGTCTTCGCCCGAGCGACGCCCAGGGAGGCGAGACGGCGTTCGTTGCGGATGCGGCTCGCCTCGTCGGCCGGGATCGTCTCGTCGCCGGGCGGGTAGACGCGCTCGGCGAGGTCGAAGATGCGCTCTCGACCGCGGCGGGCTGAGATGGCGACCTCGCCACGGGACACCAGGAACTCGAGCATCTGCGTGACGTTGCGATCGTTCTTCCACCCCGACGACGGCCACGGAACCACCGAGGTGTCCGGGATCTCGCGCGAGGTCAAAGGTCCGGCCGCGCGCAGTCGCTCGACCACGTCGCGCTGGAACCGCGCGTTCTGCTCGAACCACAACCGGCTGCGCTCGTAGCTCGGATACGACGCCATGCCCGCCCGGAACAACGGCAGGTCCTCGACCGGGCGGATGAGCACCTCGAACTCGACGAGGGTGCGATCCTGCTCGAGTGCCTGCGTCAGGTGCTCCGGCCGATAGGCGCTGCCGAGGCGACTCCACGTGACGAGGTCCGCGTTCGGAGCGACGGCCGCCGTCGGGTCGATCTGCAGCAGCGTGAGGTGGCGCACGAGTGCGAGCAGGTCGGCCGGGCGTTCGGCATCGAGCAGCTGCGCCCGCACGGCGATGCGGCGCGCGTCGGTGCGGCTGAGGCGGTGCGGCTCCATGCGTCCACGGTAGGCCGTGGCTGCGGCATCCGTCAGCCCCTCCGTCCTCAGCCATCCAGCATCAAGCCGTGACAGCGGCCCCCACCCTGTACCCGGCACCACGGTGCTCTGCCGGCAGGCGATCGCCGCGGCCGTGCAGCTTCTGCCGCAGTGTGCCCTCGACGTACTCGGTCGGGTAGGCGCCGCGTTCGCGGAGCACCGGCACGACGAACTCGATGACGTCCTCGAACGTGCCCGGCGTGATGGCGTAGGCGAGGTTGAAGCCGTCGACGTCGGTGTAGTCCACCCACTCCTGCAGGGTGTCGGCGATCTCCTCGCCCGACCCGACGATGGTGGGGCCGAGGCCGCCGATGGCACCGCCGCGGGCGATGTCGCGCACTGTGAACACCTCGCCGTTCTTCGCCGACTCCTCGTAATTGGCGATGACGGAGCGGATCGCGTTCGACTGCACGTTGCCGACGGGCTCGTCGAGGTCGTACTGCGACAGGTCGATGCCCATCCAGCCCGACATGAACACGAGGGCACCCTCCTCGCTGGCGTAGGAGAGGTAGTCCTCGTACTTCGCTTGTGCCGCCTCGGGAGTGGCATCCGTGATGATCGTCAGCAGGGTGTAGATGCGAGCGGCGTAGCGGTCGCGCCCGGCTGCCTCGAGGGCGTCGCGGATGCGCTCCACGGTCGACTTCAGCACCTCCTTCGTGGGCGCGGCCACGAAGATGGCCTCGGCGTTCCCTGCGGCGAACCCGATGCCGCGCGGTGAGGCGCCCGCCTGGTAGATGACGGGGGACCGCTGGGGTGACGGCTCGGAGATGTGGATGCCGGGCACGGTGAAGTGCTTGCCCCTGTGGCCGATCTCGTGCACCTTCGACGGATCGGTGAACACGCCGGTCTCGCGGTCGCGCACGACGGCGTCGTCCTCCCACGAGCCCTCCCAGAGCTTGTAGAGCACCTCGAGGTACTCGTCGGCGTGGTCGTAGCGGTCGTCGTGCTCGAGCTGGTCGTCGTGCCCCATGTTGCGGGCGGCGCTCGGCAGGTATCCGGTCACGACGTTCCAGCCCACACGGCCGTTCGTGAGGTGGTCGAGCGTCGACATCCGCCTGGCGAAGGGGTACGGATGCTCGTAGGCGGTGCCGGCCGTCACGCCGAAGCCGAGGTGCTCCGTGGCCGCAGCCATGGCCGAGACGAGCAGCAGCGGGTCTGCCACCGGAACCTGGGCGCCGTGACGGATGGCCGCCTCGTTGCTGCCGGCGTAGACGTCGTAGGTCCCGAGCACGTCGGCGATGAAGATGCCGTCGAAGGTTCCGCGCTCGAGCAGTTTCGCGAGTTCGGTCCAGTAGCCGATCTCCTTGTAACGGTACGACTGGTCCTGCGGATGCCGCCACATGCCCGAGCTCTGGTGGGCGACGCAGTTCATGTCGAAGGCGTTGAAGCGGATCTGGCGCTGGGGATTCTGGGCGCTCGGTGTTGTCGACTCTGAGGACATGGCGGCCATCCTCTCCCGTCGACTCCTCCTGATCGAGGGGCGCCGCAACACGGCGTCACAGCGCCGGGCCGGAGAGCTGCGGCCCGTGCCGCCCCCGGATCAGTCGTCGACGGCGGCCAGCAGCTCGCGGATCGAGCGCTGGTGCGCGGCGTCGCCGGCGGCATCCGCCAGCCCCAACGCCGTGTGCAGCAGGCGCCCGCGCTCGGCCCCGTCTGCGCGTTCGGCGCGGAGGAGGAGCACGCGCACGCTGCAGCGCACGTCACCCAAGTGCTGGAACGCGCCCGTGAGCTCGTCGAGGTCGAGGGCGGCATCGGCGCGGCCGAGCGTCTGCTGCACCAGGGCCGCATGGGCGAGCTCGTGCTCATTGCCCGCTGCCACGGCGTACTCGACGCAGCTGGCTGCCCACTCCGCCGCCCGTCGCCGTTCGATCCCGGCCTCGGCGGCCGTGCTGGCCATCATGTAGCGCGCGTTGTTGACGTGCATGCCGTCGCCGGCGAGGGCGAAGCCGTGCATGGCGGCCTCGAACTCGGAGATGGCCCGCTCGGCACCCGCAGCAGTACCGTCCGCAGCACTCCGCAGCGCGATGCCCCGCGACTGCCGCACGCTGGCGAGCTCCCACGGGTCGTCGAGTGCGACTGCGAGGGCCTCGGCCTCATCGAGGTGGCGGATGGCCGACTCCACGCGGTCGCCGTAGGCATCGGCCATGCCGGCCAGATGCACGGCGGCGAGGCGCGAGGCCGGATCGTCGGCGATCGCGCCGGCACGCGCCGCGAGGGAGTCGACGAGGGGCATGTCGATGAACGCCAGCGCGATCGCCAGGATGAGCAGGTCGCCGGCGGATGCCGCGGCGAGCGCCCTGCCGTCGTCGGCGACCAGGGCGATGGCGCGAATGCTGTCGACGTCGGTTCCGTACTGCTCCACACCGACCGACAGCGAGACGGCGAGCGGCAGGGCGCTCGGGTGGCCGGCGGCGAGCGCCCAGCGCAGGGCGGCGTTCACCTCGGGGCAGAGCCGGTGCGACAGCTCCATCGCCTCGCGGCTGTCGTCGGTGCGGGCGCGTGCCGCGTGCGCCGCCGCCCCCGCCGCGTGCACCTCGGCGTGCCGTTGCAGCACCCCGCGGATGACGGCGGGATCGGTGCGTCCGCGCACGAACTCCCTCAAGACCGACAGCAGCCTGAAGCGCCGCGGATGCCCGCCGGCCGGCACGAGCAGGGAATGGTCGAGCAACCGCAGCACGACGCCCTCGGCGCCGGGATGCGTCACAGCCACCGCCAGATCGATGTCGAAGGTGTTGGGCAGGGCGGCGAGGCGGCACAGGGTCTCGCGCTCGTCGTCGTCGAGGAGGTCCCAGGTCCAGTCGAACGCCGTCTCGAGGGTGCGGTGCCTGCCGCCGGGCGTGGCCCGGTCGAGCATCGCCAGGTCGGTGGAGAGCCTGTCGGCGAGCTCGGCGAGCGTCAGGTGGCGGGCGACGGCCGCGGCGAGCTCGATCGCGAGGGGCAGGCCATCGACCCTGTCGCAGACGAGGGCGGCACGCTCGAGGTCGTCGGCACTCGGCGGCTGGGGGAGTGCCGACGGGCCGAGCCTGTCGAGGAACATGGCGACGGCCGCGGAGTCGGCTCCGGATGCGACCAGGGGCGAGAGCGGGAACACGGTCTCGGAGGCGTCGCCGATGGGGGTGCGCGACGTGGTCAGCACCCGGAGCGCCGGCGCTGCGGCGGTGGCCCGCGCGACGACGTCACCGACGGACGGCCCGACCCTGTCGATGTTGTCGAGCACGAGCAGGTAGGGCTGCGCCGCGAGTGCGAGTGCGAGCGCCACGCTCGATGCCGCATCCGTGCCCGGGGCGATCTCGAGCCTGAGCACGCGGGCGAGCCTGGCCACGACGTCGCCCGGCTCGGAGTGCTCGAGTTCGACGACGAGGGGAACGCGGGTGTCCGCATCCGCGAACTCCAGGGCCAACCGGGTCTTGCCGACACCTCCGGGCCCGGTCAGGGTCACCCAGTGGTGATTCTCGAGCAGGACCGCCAGCGTCGCCCTGTCGGCGTCTCGCCCCACGAAGGCATTCTGCGGGAGCCGAACGGATGCCGCCCGCCTGCCGACGGCGGCATCGACCAGTTCGGCCCGGCTCGACGCCCCGAGCTTGCGGCGCAGGCTCGCGATGTGGCTCTCGACGGTGCGCACCGAGAGGAACAGCTCGGCGGCGATCTCCGGGTTGCTCAGGCGCCGCTCGATGGCGGCGAGCACCGCGCTCTCGCGCGGCGTCAGTTGCGGGCCCGACACGCGGCAATTCTAGGCCGCGTGCCGAGCCCGCGCAGGGTGGGGATGAGGCGCTGCTCGTCGTCAGCGCACGCGCGCCGTCACCAGCAGGTACTCCCAGTCAAGGGCGTCGCCGGGGGAGCGCAGCCCGTTGTCGATGGCCAACTGCACCAGCGCGGCGTCGAGGGCGTCCACCTGGGCGGGGTCGTCGGCGATGCGGTTGAAGACGGCGATGGTGGGTCCGTAGTGGCTCCTGAAGTAGTCGCGGAAGTCCTCGGCCGTGGCGAACCGGTCGATCCGCACGGTCTGGCGCTCGGCCGTGAAGTCCTCGATGCGATCGCCGAGCAGCTCGCGCACGTGCTCCTCGTCACCCCACAGCGGAGCGGGCTGAGCGCCTTCCGGAAGGGGTGCGGCGAAGGGCTTCATCGCGCGGAACATCTGGCCGATGAAGCCCTCCGGCGTCCAGCTGAGCAGCCCGATGCGGCCGCCAGGAGCTGTGACGCGGAGCAGTTCGTCCGCGGCGAGCTGGTGGTGGGGCGCGAACATGATGCCGACGCAGGATAGAGCGACATCGAAGGAGGCATCCGGGAACGGCAGGGCTTCGGCATCGGCCTCGCGCCATTCGAGCTCGGCACCGGCCTCGGCTGCCCGACGGCGCCCGACGTCGAAGAGCTCGGGTGTCAGGTCACTCGCGACGACCGTCGCTCCCCGGAGAGCTGCGGGGATGGAGGCGTTGCCGCTTCCGGCGGCGATGTCGAGCACCCGGTCGCCCGGGCGTACTCCCGTGGCGGCGACGAGTCGGGGTCCGAGGTCGTCGATGAGCTCGACGGCGAGGGTCGGGTAGTCGCCCGATGCCCACATGCCGCGGTGCTTGGCCTTGAGCGCCCTGTCGGCATCGGTCGTGGTGATCGGATCGGTCGTGCGCGTGGTGTCGGACATCGGTGTCTCCTCGTTCGGGTCGACCGGCCGAGCGGTGCGTTCGGGTGGAAGCCGCTCGGCCGGGTGGTGATGCACTTCATCGTGGTCGCGACGGCGTGCGGGCGCATCCGTGCAGCACACGGAGATCCGTCCGATGCGAGTTGTTCACCTACCTGACACAGGTGGGCGGACGAGGGCGACGACATCCGCGTGAATCCGGAGCGAACATGTATAGACAACTCCCGATCTGCGTTGAACTCGGCGCGTGGTCCTCCGAAGACTGAGGAGTGCGGCAGGCATCCGCCACCGCGCAACGACCATCGGAGACCAACGCCATGCCCACACCGAACCGCGCTGCACGCGCAGTCTCGATCTCCTTCCTCGCCGCCGCGCTCGTCGCGGCGCCGATCTGCGCCCAAGCCGCATCGGCGGTGCCTGCAGCGACGCCCGCTGCCGACGGCTCCCGAACCGCGAAGACCCTCGTCGTCGGCATCGACGGTGCGAGCTTCGACTTCCTCGACGCCGCCGAGATGCCGAACCTCGACGCCCTCCGCACCGCCGGCCTGACCGCGACGAGCAACCTCTACGCACAGCCCATGGCCGCCACGGTCTCGGGGGCCGGGTGGTCGACCATCGCCACGGGCGTCTGGCCCGACAAGCACCGCGTCGTCGACAACAGCTTCAGCAACCCGAACTACGCCGCGTTCCCCGACTACCTGACCCGCGTCGAAGCGGCAGCACCCGAACGCTCCACCCTCGTGGTCGGCACCTGGACCCCCATCCCGCAGACCGTGTTCGGCCCTGCGGTCGACGAGCGCATCGCCGGCGGCAACGACGCAGGCACCACCGCGAAGGCCGTCGCCGCGCTGCGCACCGGCGACCCCGATGACGTGTTCGTGCACCTCGACGAGGTCGACGGCGCCGGACACTCGGTCGGCACGAACGGCGCGGCCTACGGTGCGGCGCTGAAGCGGGCCGACTCGCAGCTCGGCGAGATCCTCCGGGCCGTCGACGCGCGCACGACCCGCGCCGCCGAGGACTGGACGATCATCGTGACAGCCGACCACGGCCACACCCCCACCGGCGGCCACGGCGGCAGCACGCCCGCCGAGCGCAAGACGTTCGTCATCGCCGCTGGCCCCGGCATCGCGGCCGGATCGGTGCGGAACGACGTGAAGATCGTCGACATCGCCCCGACGGTGATCGCTGCCGCTGGCATCACCGCAGACGCGGCGTGGAAGCTCGACGGCACGGCGATCGGCGACCTGAAGGCCGACGACTTCGACACCCTCCGCCCCGCGCTGCAGACCAAGGTCGACGAGACACGCCCCGGCGCGAGCGTGCTCGGGTGGACGCACACGACCCCCGAGGGCTGGAGCATCGACAACTCGAAGATGCCGGCGGGCGGCGTGACCGAGTGGGCGGGCTGGTCATTCGCGACCGACGACTTCTGGACGAACGTCGAGCTCGGCCAGCGCCGCGAGACGAGCGTGCGCAGCCGCGACGTGTTCGCCGTCGCCGACTCCGACGAGTGGGACGACAAGTCGCACGGAGCCGGCCAGTTCGACTCCACGCTCGTGAGCCCCGCGTACAAGCTCACCGGCGCGGCCACCGCGACCCTCGCCTTCGCCACCAATTACGTCATCGACGGGCCGCAGTCGGCCGACGTCTCGGTGAGCTTCGACGGCGGCACGCCGCAGTCGCTGAAGGCGTACTCGGCGAACACCAACACGAACGAGCGGTTGACCTTCGACGCACCGGCCGGTGCCAGCACGGCGCAGTTCCGCTTCCACTACACGGGCACGAACAGCGCGTTCTGGACCGTCGACCGCGTGGCATTTGAGCAGGATGCGGCGCCCGTCACGCCCGACACGACGAAGCCCGTCGCCACGCTCGTGACCCCGACCCAGGCCGGCCCGTTCCGGGCGCTCGACGCGCAGGTCGACGCGAGCGATGACCGGGGTCTGAAGCGCATCGTGGCGAACGTCTACCGCAACGGTACCCTCCTGAAGAGCACCCAGACCGCGGTCGACGGCGCCAGGACCGGCAGCCACCGCGCCACGATCGCCCTGCCCGACGGCTCGTACACGGTGAAGTTCAACGCGGAGGACATCGCAGGCAACATCGCCCCGACAGGCACGTTCGCGTTCACCGTCGACGGCACGGCCCCGGCCGCGACGGTCAAGACCGGAGCCTCCGAGACCATCGGCGCCGACGGCGTCTACGAGAAGGTCAGCTTCAAGCTCTCCGACGCCGGCAAGGTCGATAAGGTCGAGCTGAACGGCGTGGTCAAGGACCTGACGAACAACGCGTGGTCCGACCTCAACTTCGTGAAGCCGGGCGTGTTCGGAGCCGTCGCCGGGCAGAACACCCTCGTCGTGCACGACGTCGCCGGCAACACGAGCACCGTCGTGTTCACGCTCCTCGGCTAGGCACGAGCAGAGCGTGCGGATGCCGCGGGAGTGAGCCCGCGGCATCCGTGCGCGTGGCGGTGGGAGGACGCGGATTCGGTGGCGGCGGGCTCAGCGCGAGACGGACCCGAGCAGTTGATAGGCGGTGAGGAAGGCCGCGGCGATCGTGGCCGTCAGCGCCGCGGCCAGCACGATGAGTCGGAGGCGACGGATGCGGACCGCCGTAGCCACCAGCAGGGCGACCCCGAGCGCCGCGGTGATCCACCAGTAGACCGGGCTCGTGGTGTCGCCGACCACGATCAGGCCGTAGATCGCCTCACCCACGAGCACGCCCGAGAGCAGGCCGGTGCCGAGGGCGGCATGGAGCGGCGAACGGCGCAGCGCGTGGGCGGCGAGGCCGATGAACGGACCGACCACGACTCCGACGATCACCCAGAACAGCGGATCGAAGTCGACTCCGCGCCAGGCCGACGCGACCGTGTAGCCGATCGTGAGAGCGATGAAGCCGAGGGCTCCGCCGATCGCCGCCTCGGGGTAGCCGCGGGCGAGCAGCCAGACGAGCAGCGCTGTGGGGATGGTCCAGCCCGACGCGGAGTTGGCCAGCGAGGAGAACTCCGCCGGGAGGGCGCCCTGCCCGAGTGGCGTGAGTCCGCCGAGCACGAAGGCTGTTGCGGTGATTCCCGCGATGCGCAGGAAGGAGGCGACGATCGGGGGCATGGGTCAACGCTAGGCAGCGGCGGCGGGCCGCCGCATCCGTCACATCCCCGGTTCGACCCTGAGGCTCAGCCCGAATGCCTCAGCTACCCCAGCGCTGCGACGAGGTCGTCGTAGAGGTCGTCGACGTGCTCGAGCCCGACCGACAGGCGCACGAGGCCCTCGGGGATGGTCTCGTGCTCTGCCGCCCAGCGACGCCGACGCTCGAAGGTCGACTCCACGCCGCCGAGGCTGGTGGCGTGCAGCCAGAGCGCCGTGCGCGGAACGAGGGCGTCCGCGGCATCCGCCCCACCCTTCACGACGATCGAGATGATGGCGCCGAAGCCGGGGTAGCGCACCTCGTCGAGCTGGGGGTGATCGGCGAGACGGCGCACGAGCTCCTGCGCCGAGGCCTGCGCGCGCTCGAGGCGAACCGACAGGGTGCGGAGGCCGCGCAGGGCGAGAAAGGCCTCGAGCGGAGACGGGATCGCTCCGTAGAGCGAACGCCGGCCGAGCACGGCGTCGTGGTGCGCATCCGTCGCCGTGATGACGGCACCGAGGAGCACGTCGCTGTGGCCGGCGATGTACTTGGTCGCCGAGTGCACCGAGATGTCTGCACCGAGTTCGAGCGGACGCTGCAGCACCGGCGTCGCGAAGGTGTTGTCGACGACGACGATGGCTCCGGCGGCGTGGGCGGCCTCGGAGATGGCGGGGATGTCGGCGAGCTCGAGGGCAGGGTTGGTCGGCGATTCGATCCAGACCATGGCGGCGCCGACGGATGCCTCGGCCACGGCGGCGGCATCGGCGATGTCGACGTACACGACGCTCAGGCGCCCCTCGCGGGCGCGGTCGTCGAGCTGAAGCACCGTGCCCGTGTAGGAGCGGCGGGGAGCCACGACGGTGCCGCCCGGCTCGACCAGGTCGAGCACGGCCGAGATGGCGGCGAGGCCCGAGGCGAAGGACAGGCAGCGCCCGCCCTCCAGAGCGCCGAGGGCGTCCTCGAACGCTGTCCACGACGGGTTCGCGTAGCGGCCGTACTCGCGCTCGCCCCCGGCGACGTAGGTGGAGGCGAGGGTGAGGGGCACGTTGAGCGGCTCGTCGACCTCCCGTGCCGGGCGACCGGCGATGATGGCGAGGGTCTCGGGGTGGAAGGCGGGATTCTGCTCGTGCACGGGACCTCCGATGTGACTGGGGGCGCGACTCATGCGCCCGTCCCAGTATCGGGGATCGATGGAGAGCGTTACGCCGTCGGTGGACGCGTGGCCGCGAGCAACCCGAGGATCGGCGCGGGGATGCTCTCGGGCGGGATGCGCTCGGCGAAGGCGCGCGCCACCCGTGCCTTACGACCGGCGCCGGCGCCGATGAAGCGGTGCAACTGCGCGTTCAGCGATCGCTCGCGCTGGGCGGGCTGTCGGCGCATCCGTTCGAACCTGGCGCCCTCGCCCTGCTCGGCCACGATGGAGACCGCCACTTCGATGCCCAGGGCGCGGATGAGTTCGTCCTCCAGGTCGTGGCGACAGGCGAAGAAGCCCAGGCTCTCGAGCGGCACGGGATGTGCGGCATCCGCGAACCCGACTCTCTCGAGTGCTCGGCGGTACACCGGAACCTCCTGCTCGTCGCACAGGCCGGTCAGTGCGAGGTCGCGGCCGCTGGCGCCCGCGATCTCGAGGAAGCGCGGCAGGCTGTTGGCCCCGCCCATGCCGACCACGGCCGTGCCCTCCGCGCCCAGGTCGCGCCCGACGGTCAGCGCGAACTGGAGCACCGCCTCCCGATCGCTGTCGCCCTCGACGAACACCACGCGTCTGAGCGAGCGGATGCCGGCGCTCGCTGAAGCGAAACGGGCCAGGTCGGCGGGATCCATGTGCTCAGGCTGGCACACTGAGCGTGGCGCCGGTCGTAGGGTGAGAGCCGGCTTGCATCCGTGCCGCTGCTTTGCGAAGGTGAGAGACGTGCCGAAACCCGACCGCCCCACGTTCGCGGGCGTGCCGTTGCGTCGGCTGGCGTGGCTGATCCCCGCCGCGATCGTGGCCTTCGCCGTCGTCGTGCTCGTCGCGCGCTGGCTGCGGGAGCTTCCGGAGGTCGCCGCCTTCATCGCCGAGTACCCCGGCGGCACCACCCCGCCCGAGGGATCGCCCGTCGGCATTCCCGCGTGGCTGGCCTGGCAGCACTTCCTGAGTGCGTTCCTCCTGGTGATGCTGGTGCGCACGGGCATGCTGCTCAAGTCGGGGGTGCGCCCGCCGGCGTTCTGGACCCGCGACAACACGCGCTGGCCGCGCACCAAGCGCCCGCCGCGCCGCCTCGGCATCCCCCTCTGGCTGCACCTCGTCGTCGATGCGCTCTGGGTGCTCTGCGGTCTGTCGTACATCGTGCTGCTGTTCGCGACCGGCCAATGGGTGCGGATCGTGCCGACGGACTGGGGCATCGTGCCGAACACCATCTCGGCGCTGCTGCAGTACGCCTCGCTGGACTGGCCGGTCGAGGACTCGTGGGTCTCCTACAACGCGGCCCAGCTGCTCAGCTACTTCGCCGTGGTGTTCATCGCGGCGCCGCTCGCCATCATCACCGGCCTGCGCCTCTCGCCGATCTGGCCGCTCGAGGGCGCCTGGTCGCGTGTGGTCCCCGAGAAGCTGGCGCGCGCCCTGCACTACCCCGTGATGCTGTTCTTCATCGCGTTCACGGCCGTGCACGTCTTCCTCGTGCTGACCACCGGGGCCCTGCGCAACCTCAACATCATGTACGCCGCCCGCGACTCCGAGGACTGGGTGGGCTTCATCATCTTCGTGATCTCGGTCGTGGCGATGATCGGAGCGTGGCTGCTGGCCAAGCCCCTCGTGCTCGTTCCCCTCGCGGCCCGCTTCGGGCGTGTGCAGGGAGTGCGGCCGCCGCAGAAGCGCTGACTCACTCCGCGAGCGGACCGAAGTACGCGCGCGGGCTCGCATCCGTCGACGAGATCTCGATCGTGTCGAGCACGCCGAGCAGTCGGCGCTCCTCGTAGCCGAAGTGCGACGTCATGATGGCGCCGATGCCATCGAGGTGACCGAGCAGCACGTCGGGTTCATCGCCCGACTGCAGGGCCTGCTCGACCCCGCGGATGAGGTGGGCGATCATGCTGTGATCCTGCATGAGCTGGGCGATGACGGGCTGCAGTTCCGGATGCTGCCGCGCGACCTCGGGGAACAGCGCCCTGTCCTCGCTGACGTGGTGGCCGTCGAGGGCCACGCAGAATCCCCAGCAGAACAGGCGGATGTCGCGGGCGACGGATGCCGCATCCCCGCCCGACTCGATCGTCTCGCGCGCCGCGGCGAGAGCCCGCTGCAGCCGTTCGTGAACGGCCCGCATCTCGTCGCCCCACGCGATCACTCTCTCGGTGCTCATCGGGTCTCATGATCGCAGACACCGGTGCGTGCGTGGGCGCGCAGCGGCGGGAGCGACGTGGCACACTCGCTTCATGGTCACCGAGCTCGACGTCAGCACGCCGGACGGGCGCATCCTGCACGCCTACGACACCGGAGCCGATGCCGCATCGGGCCTCACCCTCGTGTGGCACCACGGTTCTCCCCAGACCGGCGCGCCCCTCGAGCCCGTGCTCGCGGCCACGCGCGAGCGCGGCATCCGCCTGGTCTCCTACGGGCGTCCGAGCTACGGCGGATCGACGCCGAACCCGGGGCGCGACGTCGCCTCGGCCGCGCGGGACGTCGCTGCGGTGACGGACGCTCTCGGCATCGATCGCTTCGCCGTCATGGGAGCGTCAGGGGGCGGGCCGCACGCCCTCGCCTGCGCGGCGCTGCTGCCCGAGCGGGTGCGCGGCGTCGTGACCATCGCGGGGATCGCGCCGTTCACGGAGCGGTTCGCCTGGTTCGGGGGCATGGTCGCCCCCGGCGGACTGCGGTCTGCACTCGAGGGAGGGCGTGCGGGTCGTGCCGCGTTCGCCGAGACCGACGAGTTCGATCCCGAACAGTTCATACCGGCAGACTTCGCCGCCCTCGAGGGCGCGTGGTCCTCGCTCGGCGAGGACGTCGGACGGTCGGCGCAGTGGGGCGATGACGGACTCATCGACGACGACGTGGCCTTCGCCTCCCCGTGGGGGTTCGACCTCGAGCAGGTCGCCGCGCCGGTGCTGCTCGTGCAGGGTGACCTCGATCGCGTCGTGCCCCGGCTCCACGCGTCGTGGATGCTCAGCCGCCTGCCGAACGCCCAGCTCTGGGCGCGACCCGAGGACGGCCACGTCTCCGTGCTCTCGGTGACTCCGGATGCGCTCGACCGGCTGGTCGTGCTGATCGGAGCGAACGAGGCGTAGCGCAGCAGGCCTCCCTGCCGCGCGCGACGAACGCCTGCGCTACTCGGCTGTCGGCTGCTCCTCGCGTCCGCCCTCGAGCTCGTCGGCGGTGTCGTCGGGGTTGAACGACTGCTCGTCGACCTGGTCGGCGGCGTCGGCCTCGCGTCCGGGCTGCTCGTCGGGGTAGTTGTCGCCGGTCGGTGTCGAGTCGGTCATCGTGCTGCTCCTCGTCTCATCCGCCACGGTCGGGTGACCGTGCGCTCCGTGCGAGCGTACGCCGGTGCGATGCGGATGCCGAGACCTTGACACGTGGCATCCGCAGCGGCATCCGTCACCGAGGGGGCCTTCGGAAGCGCCGTGTCAAGGTGCTGAATTCCGCCGGTCAGACGCCCATACTGGGATTCCCTACCGCAGGAGTTGCCATGAAGATCCAGAACGCCTTCCGACTCGGGCTCATCGGCACCCTCGGGGTCGGCCTCGGCATCCTGATCCTGATGTCGATCGTGTCGCTGGCGACGATCCTCACGTACATCGGCGCCGCGCTGTTCCTGGCTCTCGGCATCGAGCCCCTCATCTCGTTTCTCGAGCGTCGTGGGTTCAAGCGCTGGCTCGCCCTGCTCACCACGATGGTGGTGCTGCTGGCGGCCATCGCGGGTCTCGTCTGGGCCATCGTGCCTGTGATCGTCGACCAGTCGACGCAGGCCATCGAGGGCATCACGGAATGGGTTCAGAGTGGTGACGCGCTCGACCTGGTGCACCAACTGCAGCAGCAGTTCCCGACGATCGTCAACCAGGAGAACCTCGACTCCGTGGTGAAGTACTCCCAGGACAACGCCGGGAAGATCGGCGGCGGCGTGCTGCAGGTGGGCCTCGGCATCATCAGCGGCTTCTTCGCCACGATCATCGTGATCATCCTGACGATCTACTTCACGTCGTCACTCCCCTCGATCAAGCGGAGCACCTACCAGCTGGTGCCCGCGACGAAGCGTTCGCGCTTCAGCGAGCTCGCCGACCAGATCACGGACTCCGTCGGCAAGTACGTGATGGGTCAGGTCGCCCTGGCGCTCTGCAACGGAATCCTGAGCGCGATCTTCCTGACCATCATCGGCGCCAGGTTCGCGATCCTGCTGGCCGTCATCGCCTTCACGTTCTCGCTCATCCCGCTGGTCGGAACCATCACGGGCTCGGTCATCATCGTGCTGGCCTGCCTGATCACCGGACCCCAGACGGCCATCGTCGCCGCCATCTACTACATCATCTACATGCAGGTGGAGGCGTACGTCCTGAGTCCACGGATCATGAACCGTGCAGTGTCGGTGCCCGGCGCCGTCGTCGTGATCGCGGCCCTCGCCGGCGGATCGCTCCTCGGCATCCTGGGCGCACTCGTGGCCATCCCCGTCGCAGCGTCGATCCTGCTGATCATCAAGCAGGTCGTGGTGCCCCGTCAGAACGAGCTCTGACACGGCGTGATCCGACGTGGCGGCATGTGACTCGCCGGCATCCGACGCGCCGGCATCCGTCCGGTCCCCCGGAAGGTTCGCTCAGCTCAGAACTTGTTGCCCTCGGCCTTGGCCTTGATGGCGTCGAACTCTCCGGGGGTGATGATGCCCTGGTCGCGCAGCGCCGCGGCCTTGGCGATCTCGGCCTGCGGGTCGGCGTAGGACTGCGCCTGGATCGATGCGCGGTCCTCGGAGAGGATCTCGGGGTTGGCGCGGGCAGCGGCTCGCTCGTTCATGCCGGTGCCGCGGGCGATCAGGTAGACCAGGGCCGTGAGGAACGGCACGAACACCATCGCGATGATCCAGAGCGCCTTCAGGCCGCCGTTGAGCCCCTTGTCGCGGAAGATGTCGGCGAGGATGTAGATGAGCACGAACAGGTAGGCGACGTAGGCGAACGCCCAGAAGAAGACCCAGACGAAGCCCCAGAAGTCGTTGAACATGGTGGTTGTCTCCCGTTCCGCCCGGTCCGCCCGCGCTTCTGACCACAAACTACCGGTGAGAACCGCCGAAGGCACGTACATCGCGCACGAGTCTGCTCAGTCGCGCCTGAATCGGGCGCCCTCCATCCCGATCACGTAACGGAGATGCCACGCAGGTGAACAATCCGAACGACTGGTTTTGTTTCGATTATGCTTGCCGGAGGTGGCGCGTACGGGGGTCTGCGCCGCGCATCCGCCCTGCGGATGCGGAAGGGAAGCCCGGGGGGACATGGGCTTCCCTTTCCTTCTGCCCGCGCGGCTCCAGCGGGCAGGGGCGGTTCCGCGCAGGCTGAGTTGCGTCCATAGCTTCCGCGACTAGCATGTCGGCAGCCCGCTGACAGGAGACCGATGGCCACGCAGGAACGAGCTCGTGCGACGCGCGAGCGGATCATCGTCGGCGCCGCGGAGACCTTCGACCGGAGCGGTTTCGCCACAGCCTCCCTGACCGACATCGCTGCGGCGGCCGGAGTGACCAAGGGGGCCCTGTACTTCCACTTCAAGTCCAAGGACGAACTCGCCGGCGCCGTGATCGAGGCGCAGCACGAGGCGGCTTCCAGGTCGGCGGCGAGCATGGCGCTCACGAACGAGGCCGCCCTCGAGACCGCCGTCGTGATCTCCTCGGGTCTGGCGCTGCGGTTGCAGACCGATCCGCTCACCAGGGCCGGCATCCGTCTGACCACCGAGTCGTCCTCGTTCGATGCGCCGATCCGGGGGCCGTACGAGGACTGGCTCGCGACCTTCGAGACCATCCTGAGTGCAGCGCTCGCTGCCGGCGACCTGCGGCCCGACACCGATCCGGCGATGCTCGCGCGCTTCATCATCCCGTCGTTCACGGGCATCCAGATCATCTCCGAGGTGTTCACCGCTCGCGCCGACCTGTCGGAGAGGCTGGCCGAGATGTGGGGGATCGTCTTCCGTGCCACGGTCACCCCGGAACGCCTGGACTGGGCGCTCGACATGGTCGACCGTCATCTGCGTCGATAATGGGACTGATGAACGACATGGGCGCAGTCCAGCCGGAACGACAGGCGCTGTGAGCGCGAACGCACCTCGTGTGCTGGTGGTCGTGCCCACCTACTGCGAGGTCGACTCCCTGCGCCCGCTCGTGCAGAGGGTGCTGGCGTCGGAGCCCGAGCCGTCGGTGCTCGTCGTCGACGACAATTCGCCGGATGGCACCGGGGTGCTGGCCGACGAGATGGCGGCAGCAGAACCACGGATGCAGGTCCTCCATCGTGCGGGGAAGGAAGGCCTCGGGCCGGCCTACATCGCCGGCTTCCACCAGGCCCTCGACTCCGGCGACTTCGACATCATCGTCGAGATGGACGCCGACGGATCGCATCAGCCCGAGGAACTCGTGCTGCTCATCGCCGCGATCGCCGAGGGCGCCGACCTGGCGATCGGTGCACGGTGGATACCGGGCGGCCGCACCGTGCACTGGCCGTGGTATCGCAAGCTCATCTCACGGAGCGCGACGGCCTACGCCAGGGTGATGCTGCGCTCGCACCTGCATGACATCACCTCGGGGTACCGGGCGTTCCGGGTGCCGTTCCTCGCCTCCCTCGATCTCGACGGGCTGCAGAGCGCCGGCTACGCGTTCCAGATCGAGGTCGCCTGGCGTGCGGAACGGGCCGGCGCCGACATCCGTGAGGTCCCGATCACCTTCGTCGAACGTCACGACGGCACCTCGAAGATGACGACCGGCATCGCACTGGAGGCCATCGGCCAGGTCACCCGCTGGGGGCTCAGCCGTCGCTCGGCGTCGGCTCCGGCGTCGGGTCGGGTTCCGGCGCCGCCTTCCCCACCACGATCGTGATGGTGGAGCCCGGTGCCACAGCGGTGCCGGGTGCCGGGTCGATGGAGATCACCCTCCCGACCGCCCGGGAGTCCGTCGTCTCCTGTTCCGCGGTCTTCACGGTGAAGCCCGCGTTCTGGAGCGTCTTCGCGGCGCTCTGAGGGTCCGAGTCGACCTGCGGCACGATCACGAGCGCGCCGTTCGACGTGAACGCGGTGATGAGCGAGCCGCGGGGCGCTGTCCCCGACGGATCGGTTCCGATGACCTGACCTGCCGGAAGCTCCGAATCGCGTGCACCGCCGTCGGAGAAGCTGAAGCCGGCGTTCTCGATGATCTGCTCGGCCTCGCCGATGGACTTGCCGCGCACGTCGGGAACGTCTCTCATCACCGTGACGAGGGCGCTGTCGTCTGGCTCGGGGAACTCCCCGCCCGGATACTGCGCGTTGGCCGTCGACATGATGCGCGGCCAGATCAGGTGACGGATGAGGGCCGCCTCCTCGCCGTTGATGTATGTCTCGCGCAGGTTGACGTGCCCACTGGCGTTGAAGACGCCCACGGTGGTCGCCACCCGCGTGCTGGCACCGCTCATCCACGTGGCCTCGGCGTTGTCGGTGGTTCCCGTCTTCCCGATCATCGGCGAGTGCGGCTCGGTGCGGTCATCTGAGGTCCCGCCCGTTCCGCCGCTCATGACGCGCTGCATCGCGTAGGCCATCGCTGCCGTGATGTTGGGGTCGACCTTCTGGGCGCAGTCGGCCGAGGGCACCGGGATCTCGGTGCCGTGACGCAGCACCCTGTCGATCACGATCGGCTTGCAGACCATGCCGTTGCCGGCGACGCCGGCGAAGGCCGCTGCCATCGTGACGGGCGCGACCTCGTTCGTGCCGAGGATCGACGCCGGACCCTGCTGCAGCGGGTCGCCGTCGGCCCGGTGCACCCCGAAGGACTCCGCCATGGTGCGGATGCCGCAGAGATCGAGCTGCTTGGCCATGGCGACGAAGCCCGTGTTGTAGGACTGCTGGGTGTTGGTCAGTGCACTCCATGTTCCGCCGCCCTCGCCGCCGTCGTTGCGGGGGCTCCAGGACGGGTCGGACTGCTCGCCGAGGCAGCTGTCGTTGAAGCCGCCCCAGTCGGAGCGCCTGTACGCGTTCACGTACTCGTTGAGGGAGTGCCCCTCCTTGATCCACTCGGCCAGGGTGAAGATCTTGTAGGTCGAGCCGGGCTGGAAGCCCGCCGATCCGCCGTACTCGCCGTCCGTGTTGTAGTTGACGGCGCTGTAGACGGGGTCTGTCAGCACCTCGGGGTCGTCGGAGAACACCGTGTTCTGGGTCATCTGGAGTACGCGGCCGGTGCCCACCTCGACCGAGACACTCGAGGCGCCCAGGTCCATGCCGTCGGCTGTCGGAGGGACGAGCTCGCGCATTGCAGTCTCGGCGGCGCCCTGCATGAGGGGATCGATCGTCGTGTAGACGTCGAGGCCGCCCCGCTTCAGCAGGGTGAGCCGTTCGGCCTCGGTCGCGCCGAAGGCCTCGTCGTTGCGGATGGTCCAGTAGACGTAGTCGCAGAAGTACGCCGAGCCCTCCGCCGTGGCGCAGCCGGTGCTCGGAAGGGTGATCGTCGGCGTGATGGGCAGCGCCGTCGCAGCGTCGTGCTCGGCCTCGGTGATCTTGGAGTGCTCGAGCATCTTGTCGAGGATGTAGTTGCGGCGGGACAGGGTGTTCGCGTAGCCGTTCTCGGCACCGTTCTTGGCATCGTCGGGCTTGTCGAGCCGGAACTTCTCGGGGTTGTTGACGATGGCCAGAAGCGACGCAGCCTGGTCGAGGGTCAGGTCCTTCGCCGTGGTGCCGAAGTAGTAGTGCGCCGCCGACTCGATTCCATAGACCCGGCCGCCGAAGAAGGCGATGTTGAGATACCCCATCAAGATCTCGTTCTTCGTGTACTTCTTCTCGACGCCGATGGCGAGGCGCATCTCCTTGATCTTGCGATCGGGGGTCTGCCTGATGGCCGCTTCGACGGCGGCGTCCTCCTCCTCCTGGGTCTTCGCCGTGGCCACGGCCTCCTGCACCAGCACGTTCTTGACGTACTGCTGGGTGATCGAGGATCCGCCCTGGATGCTGCCGCCGCCGAGGCTCACGGCAGCGGCGCGCAAGGTTCCCTGGATGTCGATGCCGCCGTGCTCGTAGAACCGCGGATCCTCACCGGCGACAGCGGCATCCTTCGCGTAGGACGACACGTTCTCCCAGTCGACCTCCTCGCGGTCCTGGTCGAAGAAGGAGGCGAGCAGTTGCGGCGAGCCGTCGGGCATCGTCGCGTAGATGTTGGTCTTCTCGGCGAGATCGCCGATCTGAAGGAAACCGGGGAGCTTCTCGAACATCGAGATGCTGCTGGATGCCGCCAGCCCGCCCACGGCCAGTGCCGGAGTGACGGCGACGGCGGCGAGCACGCCGACCGCGACGCTGAGGCCGAGGAAGGCCAGAAAGGCTCGGCCGCGTGATCCGCCGGAGCGATCGTCAGCCACACTCCACCCCTTCTCCTTCGCAGACCGCGCCGTTGGGCTCGGATCTGCAGCGGGCACCCACCGACCCCCATGGACGCAGTGCTCATTCCGAGCCTGACAGATGGTGCCCGAAACAGCCGCATTGGATGCGCGATCGTGATGCGCGCCGCCGCCCGGGTCAGCCGCCGGAGGCGCGCAGATGGGCGAGTTGGGCCCGCACCGACGCCTCGGCCGCCGGCCGCACAGCGGCATCCGTTCCGGCATAGACGAGATCGGTGACGGCAGCGGCCGAGGCCTCGGCGCCCAGCTGCTCGAGCGCCCGACGTACCTCGGCGAGCCTGCCCGCACGGTGGGCGAGGTAGGCGGTGGCGACGGCGGCCAGGTCGTCGAGCTCGGGGCCGTGGCCGGGCAGAACGCGTACATGTCCGAGCGCCTGCAGGCGCTCGAGGGTGCGCAGGTAGGGGCCGAGGGCTCCGTCGGGGTCGGCGATGATGCTGGTGCCGCGACCGAGCACGGTGTCGCCGGTGAAGACGGCGGCGTCGGTATCGCCCAGCAGCTGGAAGCAGGCGGAGTCGGCCGTGTGACCGGGGGTGCCGAGCACGCGCAGGCGCACTCCGGCAGCGTCGATGAGCTCACCGTCGACCACCGGCGAGGCGTCGCGACAGAACGCCGGATCGATGGCGCGGACGGGGGCTCCGGCGAGCGCGACGAGGGCGTCGATGCCGTCGGCGTGGTCGGCGTGATGGTGGGTCAGCAGGATGAGCTCGACGTGGCCCGAGGAGGCGAGGGCGGCGAGGTGGGTGTCGTCGTCTGGTCCTGGATCGATCACGATGACGGATGCCGAGCCCGGGGCTGCGATCACGTAGGAGTTCGTGCCGTCGAGGGTCATCGGCCCGGGGTTCGGGGCGAGCACGCGGCGCACGATGGGGCTCATGGCAGCAGCGTAGGGCACGGGGCGCTTCGGCCGCGGACTGCGTCCGGGCCTCGGCGAACGGGGGAGAGGGCCTGAGCGAGTGGGGGAGAGGGCCTCAGTGAACGGGGAAGTTGGCCTCGGCGAACCGGGGGAGAGGGCCTCAGCGAGTGGGAAGACGCACGGGCCAGCGAGCGGTCGGCGACCCGATGCGTGTGGCAGCCCGTGTCAGAATCGGCGTATGGCTCCGAGCGTCGATCCGTCGTCCCGCCGCTTCGCGCGCCAGCACGTCCTCGCCGGCTTCGGGCTCGCCGGCCAGCGCTCCCTCGCCGACGCCCACGTGCTCGTCATCGGCGCCGGCGGTCTCGGCAGCGCCGTGGTCCCGGCGCTCGCCGCCGTCGGCCTCGGCACCCTCTCCCTGGTCGACCCCGACACCGTCGACGAGACCAACCTGCCGCGCCAGACCGCTCACGGTGTGGCCGACGTCGGTCGGCTCAAGGTCGATTCGGCGGCGGATGCCGCTGCCCGCCTCGCCCCCGAGCTCCGGGTCATCCGTCACCCCGTGCTGTTCAGCGCCGAGAACGCGCCCGCGCTGCTCGACGGTGTCGACCTCGTCATCGACGGCAGCGACAGCATCGACGTCCGCTACGCCGCCAACGACGCTGCGGCCGCACTCGGGATCCCGCTGGT
Organism: Leifsonia sp. Leaf325; assembly: GCA_001423545.1. Taxonomy (GTDB): domain Bacteria; phylum Actinomycetota; class Actinomycetes; order Actinomycetales; family Microbacteriaceae; genus Orlajensenia. The sequence continues at coordinate 247,544 of LMOK01000003.1, read as the reverse complement.
CTGGGGGTCCGCCGTGGGCTTCGGCGCGCAGGTCGGCGTCGCCTGGGACGCGCACGGCATCGACTACCGTGACCTCTTCCCCGAGCAGCCGAGCGATGACGGCGACAGCTGCGAGCTGACCGGTGTTCTGCCGATGGTCTGCGGTGTGGCCGGTGCGCTCATGGCGGCCGAGGCCGTGAAGCTCCTGACGGGCATCGGGGAGCCGCTCCTCGGCCGCGTCGCCGTGTACGACGCGCTCACCGGCCGCACCCGCGAGGTGCCGTATGCCCGGGACCCGGCTCGCGGTGCGCCGAATGCGGCGGCTGGCGTCGACTCCGCGGCATCCGGTGCCTCGGCGCCCGACCGGCAGCCCGACTCGGTGCCCTCGCACCCGCGCACGTACTCGGCGCCCGAGCTCGCCGTGGCGCTCGACGGCGCGAATCCGCCCGCCCTGCTCGACGTTCGCGAGGACTGGGAGGCGGCGATCGCCGAGCTTCCGGGGTCGACGCGCATCCCGTTCGGCGAGCTCGGCGCCAGGATCGGCGAGCTCGATCCGGACGCGCCCGTCGTCGTCTACTGCCATCTCGGTGTGCGGTCGGCGCACGCCCTGGTGTTCCTCGAGCAGAGCGGGTTCTCGCAGGCGTCGCACCTCGCCGGTGGAATCGAGGAGTGGGCGGCATCCGTCGACCCGGGAATGAAGCGGTACTGATGACGAGGCGGCTCTGATGGCAGGCGGGAACTGATGGGCGATCGCATCACGGTCGAGGAGCACGCCGAACGCGTCGCGGCACTGCTGGCCCCGCTTCGGGACCGCGGGGCGGCCGAGACCCTGCCCCTGCTGGAAGCCCGCGGCAGGGCGACGGCCGACGCCATCCGCAGCGCCATCGACCTGCCCCCGTTCCGCAATTCCCAGATGGACGGCTTCGCCGTGCGCGCCGCCGAGATCGCCCCAGCGCCGGTCACCCTGCCGATCGTCGGCGAGGTGGCTGCCGCCCCCGGCGAGCCGCCGGCGCTGGAGTCCGGCACCGCGACCCGGATCATGACGGGTGCTCCGATTCCCCCGGGGGCGGATGCCGTGGTCCCGGTGGAGGACACGGCGGTCGACGGCGATGCCGTCACGATCCGGCGCGCCCGTGAGGTGGGGGAGTACGTGCGCGAGGCGGGTTCCGACCTCGCGGCCGGAGCCGAGCTGCTCGGCGCCGGGGTGCTGCTCGAGTCGCGCCAGCTCGCGGCCCTCGCCGCGTCGGGCCTCACCGAGGTGGCCGTGCGGTCGCGCGTGCGGGTCGCCGTCGTGAGCACGGGATCCGAGCTGGTCGCCCCAGGCCAGCCCTTGGGGCCGGGCGAGATCCCGGACTCCAACGGAATCGCACTGCAGGCTGCTGTCGCGGCCGCCGGAGCCCTCGTCGTCGCAGCCGCCCGCGTGCGCGACGACGCCGAGGAGCTGCGCGCTCGGTTCGACGCCGCCATCGATGCCGGTGCCGAGCTGCTGCTCACCAGCGGCGGAGTCTCGATGGGCGACCACGAGGTGGTGCGCGACCTGCTCGAGCCGCTCGGAGCCTGGGTAGGCGCCGTCGCCATGCAGCCCGGGGGCCCGCAGGCCACGGCGTCGTATCGCGGCCTGCCCGTGATCTGCTTCCCGGGGAACCCCGTGAGCAGTCAGCTGTCGTTCGCCCTGTTCGTGGCGCCGGTGCTGCGCGAGATCGCCGGGCTGCCGGTCGCCGAGCGCGAGCAGCGCGCAGTGGCGGCATCCTTCACCTCCATCGTCGGTCGTCGGCAGTATCTCCGCGGGCGTCGGATGCCGGACGGCGCGGTGGAGGTCTTCGGAGGACCCGGCTCGCACCTCGTGGCAGCCCTCGCCGCCGCGGACGTGCTGGTGATCGTGCCCGAAGCCGTCGCTGCTCTCGCCGCCGGTGATCTCGTGGAAGTGTTAGAGCTATGACCGAGAAGCACGAGCACCACGACGCCCCGGCATTGAGCCACGTCGACGACCAGGGCCGCGCCCGCATGATCGATGTCGGCGACAAGGCCGTCACGCGTCGCGTCGCCGTGGCCACCGGACGCCTCACGACCACGCCCGAGGTGGTGGCGCTCGTCATCGCCGACGGCATGCCCAAGGCCGACGTGCTCGCGACGGCGCGCATCGCCGGCATCCAGGGCGCCAAGCGCACGAGCGAGCTCATCCCGCTCTGCCACCTGCTACCGCTGGACTCCGTGAAGCTCGAGTTCGGCTTCGGCGACGACAGCATCGACATCCGGGCGCAGGTCTCGGTGACGGGTCGCACGGGCGTCGAGATGGAGGCCCTCACCGCCGTGGCCATCGCCGGACTCACCCTGCACGACATGGTCAAGGCCGTCGACCCCGGCGCCGAGCTCGGCGGCATCCGCCTGCTCGAGAAGACCGGGGGAAAGCGCGGACACTGGGTGGCCGACGGCGCCACCGGTGACCTGCTCGTCGAATCGCCGATGACGGATGCCGCTCCTCCTGCTGCCGCCCCCGTGCCTGTTGCCGCCACCGTTGCGTCGCGCGGTTCCGCCGTCGTCGTCGTGGCCTCGACGAGCGCCGCCGCCGGAACGTCGACGGATGCGACGGGTCCGGTGATCGCCGACTGGCTGCAGGCCGCGGGCTACGCGGTCGACGCCCCCGTCGTCGTGGCCGACGCCGACATCGCGAACGCGCTGGCCGAGGCTCTCGCCGGCTCGCCGCGCATCATCATCACGACCGGAGGCACCGGGCTGCACCCGCAGGACCGAACGCCGGAGGCCACGAGCGCGCTGCTCGACCGCGAGCTGCCCGGGGTCGCCGAGGCGATCCGCGCCGCCGGTCGAGCCGTCACCCCCACGGCCGCGCTCAGCCGGGCCGTGGCCGGACTCGCCGGCGACACCATCATCGTGAACCTGCCGGGATCTCCCGGCGGTGTGCGCGACGGCCTCGACGTGCTGGGCGAGGTGCTGCCGCATCTCGTCGACCAGCTCGCCGGCGGCGGGCACGGCGGGCAGCGCGAACGGGGCCACCACCATGCCTGAGGTCTTCGCCAGGGTCACGGCCGACCGGCTCGACCGCGCCGCCATCGAGGCCTTCGTGCTCACGCCCCAGGACGGGGCGATGGTGACGTTCGAGGGCATCATCCGCGATCACGACCACGGCGAGAGCGTCGAGCTGCTCGACTACGAGGCGCATCCCGACGCCGAGGATTTCCTGCGCACGGTGTGTCTGGAGATCGCCGGGGAGTTCGACGTGAGCGTGGCCGCATCGCATCGCATCGGACGGCTGGGCATCGGCGACGTCGCGCTGATCGCGAGCGTGGCATCGGCGCATCGGGGCGACGCCTTCGCCGCGTGCTCGGCCCTGGTCGACCGCATCAAGGAGCGCACGCCCATCTGGAAGCGCCAGCACCTGGCGACGGGCACGACGGAGTGGGTGAATCTGTAGGGGATCTGTCGCGCCCGCTCCCAGAGGCCCGGGCGAAGCCCGCGGTCGACGCGCCCCGGTGTGCGCTCGCTCCTCATGCGTTTCGGACGCGGACTTCGTCCGGTCCTCAACGAGCGGGGGTATGGGTGAAGCTCTACCCGCCGGAGAACGGCGGCAGCACGTCGACGCGGGCGCCGAGGCGACGCGCCGGGTCGCGCGTCGCGAGGCCGTCGACCAGGAACGAGCCCGACGTCACGACGCGTGCCATGACCGGGCCGTAGCGCGCGACGAGGGCGGAGCCGAGGTCGCCCACGGTGGCGTCGGAGTCGACGTCGAGCACCTCCTCCTCGCGCCCGGCGGCCTCCGCGGCCGCAGCGAAGTAGCGCACGTGCACGTCAGCCACGCCTAACCGCCGATCCCGCCCATCGACCGCGCGGGTCGATGGAAGTCGGCTGCGTCGATGCCGTGGCCGGCCTGCTTGTTCCACATGGCGGCGCGCCAGCGGTCGGCGATGTCGGCATCCGTCGCGCCGGAGCGCAGCAGACCACGCAGGTCGGTCTCGTCGTCGCCGAACAGGCAGGAGCGCACCGTTCCCTCGGCGGTGACGCGAGTGCGGTCGCAGGCGCCGCAGAACGAGCGCGTGACCGAGGCGATGATGCCGACTGTCGCGGGCCCGCCGTCGACCGTCCACTGCTCGGCCGGCGCAGAGGGGTCCTCGCGGGCGACCGGGGTCAGGACGAAGCGCTCGCCGAGGACGGCCAGCAGTTCGGCCGCGTCGACCATGTTGTCGCGGCGCCAGGTCTCGTCGGCATCGAGCGGCATCTGCTCGATGAAGCGCAGCCTGCAGTCGTGCGTCACGGCCCACGCCAGCAGCTCGGGAGCATCGTGCAGGGTCTCGCGCATGAGCACGGCGTTGATCTTGAGCGGAGTCATCCCTGCCGCGTGTGCGGCGGCGATGCCGGCGAGCACGGCGTCGAGCCTGTCGCGGCGGGTGAGGCGGATGAAGTGCTCGCGGTCGAGGGTGTCGAGCGACACGTTGATGCGCGTGAGGCCGGCGTCCACGAGTGCCTGGGCCTTGCGGTCGAGGCCGATGCCGTTGGTGGTCATGGCGATCTGGATGGCCGGGGCCACCGCGTGCGAGCGGGCGATGATCTCGACCATGTCGGCGCGGGTGAGCGGCTCACCGCCGGTGAACCGCACCTCCTTGACGCCCAGGTCGTGGTGCGCGATCCCGACGAGCCTGGCGATCTCGGATGCCGTCAGCAGGTCGTTGCGCGGAATCGAGGGCAGGCCCTCCGCCGGCATGCAGTACGTGCAGCGCAGCGAGCACTTCTCGGTGACGGAGATGCGGAGGTCCTCGGCGACGCGACCGAAACGATCGACCAGGCCTGTGACATCCGGTCGCCCGAGAGTGGACGGCGCCGCGGACGGGTCACGCCGCAGGGCGGGGATTCCGAGCGTGATCGGCGTCATTCGTCAACCCTACGATCAATCTCGCACGCATTGCGTGACAGGGCTCCCTCGGCGTCACTATCGTGAGGGAACTGCCGCCTTTTCCGTGCTGCAGTCGAAAGGGGATCCGATGTCGTTCATCACCCGAGGATTCTCCGGACGTTCGCGTGATCGCGACCCTCGGATTCCACCGGGACAGACGGAGGTCGGCGACTTCCCTGTGCTCTCAGCGGGACCGACGCCGCACATCGACACGGCCGAGTGGGAGTTCTCCATCGTGCCCGAGAGCGGAGAACCGCGCACGTGGTCGTGGGAGCAGCTCATGGCGGAGAAGATCGAGGAGGTGACGACCGACATCCACTGCGTCACGCACTGGACCAAGCTCGGCACCACCTGGCGCGGAGTGTCGCTGGACACCCTCTTCGCCGACGTCGAGACCAGCCAGGACTACGTGATGGCTCACAGCTACGGCGGCTACACGACCAACGTGCCGCTCGACGAGTTGCTGAACGGCCAGGCCTGGATCGCCTTCGAGTTCGACGGCGAACCTCTGGACCCTGAGCACGGAGGGCCGGCACGCCTCATCGTGCCGCATCTCTACTTCTGGAAGAGCGCCAAGTGGGTGCGCAGCCTCGTGATGATGGCCGATGACGAGCCCGGGTTCTGGGAGCAGTCCGGCTACCACATCCACGGCGACCCCTGGAAAGAGGAACGCTACTGGTGAGTGGCGCATCCGACACAGCCTGGCGCGTCGGCACGGTGGCGGAGGTCCACCCGGAGACACCGAGCGCCCGGCGCATCATCATCGACGTCGATGGCTGGCCGGGCAATATCGCCGGGCAGCACCTCGACGTGCGTCTGACCGCCCCCGACGGCTATTCGGCGACGCGTTCCTACTCGATCGCCTCGGCGGGGCCCGGCAGCCGCGTCGACCTCGCCGTCGACAAGCTGCCCGACGGTGAGGTGTCGCCGTTCCTCGTCGACGACCTCATGGTCGGCGACATGCTCGAGATCCACGGCCCCCTCGGCGGCTGGTTCGTCTGGGAGCCGGATGCGGCTCCGGATGCCGCTGCCGAGCGTGACGGGGGCGACCGTGTGGCGGCATCCGCCCGCCCCGTACAGCTGATCGGCGGCGGATCGGGTGTCGTCCCCCTCGTCGCCATGATCCGGTCGCACGTGGCCGCCGATGACTCGACGCCGTTCCGCCTGCTGTACTCGGTGCGCACGCCCGATGACGTGTTCTTCTCCGACGTGCTCGCCGACGACGGCGGGGTGCCCGCCCTGCGCGTCGACCTCATCTACACGCGGCGCGCACCCGAGGGCTGGCCCGTGACGCCCGCCCGCATCACGCGCGAGGTGGTGGAGTCATCCGTCTTCCCGGCGTCCGACAATCCGCGCGTCTACCTCTGCGGGTCGACGACGTTCGTCGAGACCGTGGCGGAATGGCTCGTCGACCTGGGCCACGATCCGCGGTCCATCCGTACGGAACGCTTCGGAGGAACGTCATGACGCATCTCGACGGCAACTCGCTCGCTGGCGTGCTCTCGGAACTGTTCCGCTTCGACCCGACGACGGCGTCGGCTCGGTGCGCCGGCTGCGGCACGATCGACGTGCTCGCCCGGGCGATGGTCTGGGAGGGGACGCCGGGAACAGTGGTGCGCTGCGCGAGCTGCGACAACGTACTGGCCACGATCGTGGAATCGGACGACAGGCTCTGGCTCAACTTCTCGGGGATCACCGCCGTCGAGGTGCGGCGCTGACGCTTCCCGCTGCCTGAGCGGGCCGCTCGAGCAGGACGGCCGCTGGGACAGGAAAAGGGCCCGTGCGCGATGCGCACGGGCCCTTCCTCAGTTCTTTGGATCAGACGGACTTGCGTCCGCCGATGACACGCAGCAGCCACGCGATGACCGCGATGACGAGCAGGATGATTCCGACCCAGATCAGCCAGTTGAGAGCCGAGACGAATCCACCCGTGAAGAGCAGGATGACGGCGACGACGGCCACGATGATGAGAAGAAGATTCATATTCTGTTGTTCCCGTTTTCTGTTGTGGGAGCCGACTTGTGACCGGCGCCCTCCGTGTGGCCCGCTTCACGATCACCCCTGTTGAGGGGGTTCCCGTTTGGGCCTCGCCAATTCTGGCATGCTCTGCGAATTCTTCCGGAGGGGGTGGTCACGTGCCGCATTTCTTGCTATGGAAGCGCGATCATGGCGAGAAAACGTCACTTTCTTCGATGGCCCCCGTGCTCCCCGCATCGGGCGGCACCTCTACAATCGCGTTCATGACCTCTCTTCCCCGGGCGCTCCCGGTCTCGACGGCCGCTCCGCTACGCGGCGGGCCGACACTGGCCTGGGGTGTGCTCGCACCGGGGATGATCGCGAACGCCTTCGTCGGAACCCTGCACGCGAACACCGATCAGCGCGTCGTGGCCGTGGCGTCACGCAGCTCTGAGCGCGCGTCACGCTTCGCGGCGGCACACGGCATCGCGAACTGGTACGACTCCTACGAGGCGCTGGTGACGGATCCTGCCGTCGACATCGTCTACATCGCCTCACCCCACAGCGAGCACCGCACGCTGGCGCGGCTGGCCATCGCCGCCGGAAAGAACGTCCTGGTGGAGAAGCCGATCGGCACCACCGCGGCCGAGGCGCGCGAGGTGGCCGCCGCGGCCGAGGCCGCCGGAGTCTTCGCCATGGAGGCGATGTGGTCGCGCTTCCTGCCGCAGACGACGGTGATCAACTCGCTGCTGGCCGATGGGGTGCTGGGCGACGTGCAGCTCGTGACGGCGGACTTCGGCGGAAAGCCGGCTTTCGACCCGAGCAGCCGCATCTTCGACCCCGCCCTGGGTGGCGGTGCCCTGCTCGACCTCGGCATCTATCCGGTCTGGTTCGCGCACTTCGTGCTCGGCACTCCCACCGACATCACGGCGACCGGAACCCTCGCGGCCACGGGTGTCGACGGCCAGACGTCGCTCGTGCTGGACGGGGATGAGGGTGCGCAGGCGCTGCTCAGCACCTCGCTCTTCGTGCAGACCACGGCCGAGGCGCGCATCTTCGGAACGCGTGCGCGCATCGAGATCGATCCGCTGTTCCTCATGCCCGGCAGCTTCGCCCTCGTCGGCCCCGACGGCGCCGAGCTGCTCTGGCGCGATGAGTCTGGGCTCGAGGGTCGAGACGGGCTGGCCTGGCAGGCGGCATCCGTCGCCCGGGAGATCAGCGAGGGACGCACGCAGTCCGCGCTGCATCCGCTGCGCCGCTCGATCGCCGTGCTCGAGACCATCGACGAGGCGCGGCGTCAGGTGCGCGCGATCGGGGCGCCGCCGCGGGGGTAGCCCGATGGCGCGCCAGACCTCAGCGCGCTGCCAGCAGTTCGGCGAGGCTGAGGGGCTTGCGTCCGGTGAGGTGCTCGACGTCGCGGCTGACTCTGCCCATCTCTCCGGCGGCGACGGCCGTGTACGTCGACACCCAGGCGTCGAGCTGCCACTGAGGCGCGCCGTAGGGGGCCCGCGACTCGTAGGCCTCGGCGATGGTCTCGTCGTGGTAGCTCACCGGCCGGCCGAGCGCGGTGCTCAGGATGCGGGCGATCTCGTCGAAGGTGAGCGCCTCGGGGCCGGTGAGGTCGTAGCTGTGGCCGTAGTGCGGATTCGGATCCCGCAGCACCGCGACGGCCGAGCGGGCGACATCCGCTCGGGCGACTCCGGCGAGGCGGCCGGTGCCGGCCGGCCCTCTGATGACGCCGTCCTCTCCCACCAGGTGAGTGAAGAAGTCGGCGTACAGCGAATCGCGCAGGAAGGTGTGGGCGATACCGGCGGCTGCGATGTGCTGCTCGGTGGCGTGGTGATCACGGGCGAGGGTGAACGTGGCTGTGGGGGAGGCGCCGAGGAACGAGGTGTAGACGATGTGTCGCACGCCGGCGCGGGCGGCTGCGTCGATGAAGGAGATGTGGTCCGGCACGCGATGCTCGTCCTCCGTGGCCGAGACCATGAAGAGGGTCTCGACGCCGTCGAGGGCTCGGGCAGCGGCATCCGGATCCGAGTAGGCGGCCTGCACGGCGACGGCGCCCTCGAGCTCCGGCGCGCGGGCGGGGTCGCGCACGATGAGGCGTTGTGGGGTTCCGGATGCCGCGAGTCCGCGAGCGACGAGCCCACCGAGGGCGCCGGTCGAGCCTGTGACGGCCAGGGTGGGGAGGGACGCTGCCATGGGGACTCCTTCGCTCAGGATCCCATCATCGCAGCGTCGCCTGTACAAGCGTCGACCGGGTCAGCGCCCGACGGGACGGGCCGCCTCGAGGTGGACGCCGACGGCCGCCGAGAAGGCCTCCGAGGTGCGCTCGACGACGTCGGTCCAGAGGGAGTCCCAGATCTGCTGGTTGAAGATCTCGACCTCGATGTCGGCGCTGTAGCCGGTGGCGAGGACGGCGCGGGTGATGGCGCCGAAGTCGATCACGCCGTCGCCCGGATAGTGGCGCCCGAGGAGCACGTCGGCTGGAAGGGGAGTCGCCCAGTCGCAGACCTGGTACGTGGCGATGCGGCCGCCGTCTCCGGCCTGACCGCCCGCGCGGGCGATCTGCTCGAACAGCTGCGGATCCCACCAGACGTGGAAGGTGTCGACCACGACGCCCACGGTGGCTGCGTCGAACTGCTCGGCGATGTCGAGAGCCTGGCCGAGCGTGGAGATGACGGCGCGGTCGGACACGTACATCGGGTGCAGCGGTTCGATCGCGAGCGTGACGCCGGCGGCTGCGGCATCCGGGGCCAGCTCGGCGATGGCGTCGCGCACCCGCTCGCGGGAGCCCGCGAGGTCGGTGCTTCCGGCGGGGATGCCTCCGGCCACGAGCACGAGCACGGCCTCCGATCCGGGTGCTCCAGCGGCGGCCAGGGTGGCTGTCTCGTCGATGGCGCGCCGGTTGTCGTCGAGCGACGCTCGACGTTCGGGGCCTTCGGGGAAGGTGAAGAAGCCGGCGCGGCAGTAGGTCGACATCCGGAGCCCGGAGTCCGTCAGGCGGCGAGCCGCCTCGACGAGTCCGACCTCGGCGACGGGTTCACGCCACAGGCCGATGCTCTCGATTCCGGCCTGGCGCACGACCCTGAGCGCGTCGTCGAACGGTGCGTACTTGATCGTGGCCTGGTTGATGCTGAGTCGGGCGTGCGCGCTCATGCGAGGGCCTCGGCTGCGGCCGCCTCGGCGGGTGTGGCCGGTTCGGCGGGCCGGGCTGGAGGCGCCGACACATCGATGCCGTTCAGCGCCAGCAGACCGTGCCAGCGGGCGGCCGCGAGTTCCGGCCGCTCGAGGGATCCGGCGGCGTTCGCGAGCCGCACGATCTCGGAGAGGTGCGGCAGGCTGCGGGCCGCGTGCAGGCCGCCGACCATGCTGAAAGCGGCCTGGTGGCCGTTCAGCCAGCTGAGGAACGCGACGCCGGTCTTGTAGTAGTAGGTGGGGGCGGCGAAGACCTGGCGGGAGAGTGCCTCGGTGGGGCCGAGGATGCGGCGGTACTCGTCGGTGTCGCCGCGGTCGAGTGCCTGGATGCCGGCCGAGGCCTGCGGGGCGAGGGCGGCGAAGGCCCCGAGCAGCGCATCCGAGTGCTGGTGATCGTCGCCCTCGATCAGGCCGACGTAGTTGAAGTCGTCGCCGGTGAACATGCGGGTTCCGGTGGGCAGCTTCGCGCGCACGGCGATCTCGGCGTCTGCGTCGAGCAGGCTCATCTTGACGCCCGCGACGCGGTCGCGGTTGTATCCGATGATCTCGAGCAGGGTCTCGGAGGCGGCATCGGTGTCGGTGCTGCCGAAGTAGCCCGCGAGGCTCGGATCGAAGGCGGTCCCGAGCCAGTGCAGCACGACGGGCGCTCCCGCGGCGGAGAGCACCTCGCGGTAGACGCGGCGATAGTCGTCGGCGGTGCGCGCGGCGCGCGCGAGGTGGCGGCTGGCCATGAGCACGGCGCCTGCTCCGGCGTCCTCGGTGAAGTGCAGTTGCTCCTTGTAGGCATCGATGACCTGGTTCAGCGTGAGGTTCTCGTCATCGAGGTGGTCGGTGTTGACGCCGACCACCAGACTGCCGCCGACTGCGGAGGCCTCGAGGGCGCTGCGGCTGATGAGCTCGCGGGTCGCCGCGGCGTCGAGGCCCATGTTGCGCTGAGCGGTGTCCATCGCGTCGGCCACCCCGAGGCCCCACGACCACACATGGTGGCGGAAGGCGAGGGTGGCGTCCCAGTCGATGGCCGCGGGCCGGCCGGGGGTGTTGTCGGCGAAGGGCAGAGGGACGACGTGCGCGGCGGCATAGGCCACCCGGCTCTCGAGCGGGCGGCGCGGCTTCGCCAGCGCGGGTGCTGCGGCGAGTTCGGTCGAGCTCGTGGTGCCGTCGGCCGCCAGCAGGGTGATGCGGGTCACGACTACACCCCGGCCGGGCTCAGCACCGACGAGGAGTGGTCGGATGCGGCATCCGGTGCGGCATCCGTCACCTCGGCCCCCTCGGGCTCCGCCGACACCAGCGCCGACTCGTCGAGCGGCGCGAGGTCGATGCGGCGTCCGGTGCGCGAGCTTTCGAGACCCGCCTCGGCGAGCAGCATGCCGCGGGCACCGGCGAGGAAGTCGTACTCGTGCGGAGCGTCTTCGACGACGTGACGGATGAACTGCTCCCACTGGGTCTTGAAGCCGTTCTCGAACACGTCGTTCGTGGGCAGCTCCATCCAGTCGGAAGAGTAGTCGTGGCTGTCGGCGAGGTCGGGGTTCCAGACCGGCTTTGGGGTGGCGACGCGCGGCTGCACCTTGGCGCCGAACAGCCCGACCACGGCCGAGCCGAGGGTGCCGTCGACCTGGAACTCGACGAGCTCGTCGCGGTTGACGCGCACCACCCAGCTCGAGTTGAGCTGGGCGACGATGCCGCCCTCCAGCTCGAAGACCGCGTAGGCCGAGTCGTCGGCCGTGGCCGCGTAGGCGTCGCCGTTCTCGTCGACGCGGGTGGGGATGTGCGTGGCCGTGCGGGCGTAGACCGACTCGACGCGACCGAACAGGTTCTCGAGCACGTAGCTCCAGTGCGGGAACATGTCGACGACGATGCCGCCGCCGTCCTCCGAGCGGTAGTTCCAGCTGGGGCGCTGGGCGGGCTGCCAGTCGCCCTCGAACACCCAGTAGCCGAACTCGCCGCGCACGGAGAGGATCTCGCCGAAGAAGCCGGAGTCGATCAGGCGCTTCAGCTTCTGCAGGCCCGGCAGGTAGAGCTTGTCGTGCACGACACCGTTTTTGATGCCGGCCTCCGATGCGAGTCGGGCCAGCTCGAGCGACTCCTCGAAGCTCTCGGCCGTCGGCTTCTCCGTGTAGATGGCCTTGCCGGCCGCGATCGCCTTGCGGATGGCTGCAGAACGGGCTCGGGTCACGAGGAAGTCGGAGTAGATCTGCCAGCGCGGATCGGCGAGGGCCTCGTCGAGGTTCGTCGTGTAGTGCTCGATGCCGTGCTTGGCGGCCAGTTCGGCGAGCTTCGCCTCGCTGCGTCCCACGAGGATCGGCTCGACCTGCACGCGGGTTCCGTCGGTCAAGAGCACCCCACCCTGCTCCCGGATGGCGAGGATCGAGCGCACGAGGTGCTGCCGGTAGCCCATGCGCCCGGAGACGCCGTTCATGATGATGCCGATTGTCTGCTCTGACACGTTCTGCTTCCTTCTGTCCTGGAACCGGTTCGCCGCACGAGCTGGGTGTGCGGGAAAGCGTTTACCGAAGTGTAGATCAGAAATCGGCCGATGCGCAACCGGGGCGATCGGCGTGGGTGGGGGAGGGTGCGGCTGGGGCCGGGAGGGTCAGCCCCGGCGCGGGGTGCTGGCTCGCAGGATGACCTCGGTGGCGATGGGCGTCGGTTGCTCCCCGGTGCCCATCGCGAGGGCAAGGGCGCGGGCACCCACCTCCTCGAGGGGGATGCGTACCGTCGTCAGTGCGGGCGTCACGTCGCGCACGGTCGGAATGTCGTCATAGCCGGCGACCCCGACATCGACGCCCGGGGTGATGCCGGCATCCCGCATCGCCGACATGGCGCCGACGGCCATGACGTCGTTGACGGCGAAGACCAGGTCGAAATCGGTGATGCGAGGGATGAGCTGCTCGGCCCCGGCGTAGCCGCCGTCGCGCGTGAACGCGGTGACGGCGACATCGTCGTCGGGCAGGTCGATGCCATGGTCGGCGAGGCCAGCGCGGAAGCCCGTGAGGCGATCCCGGGCGGTGCGCAGTGATGCGACTCCCGAGATGGCGGCGAACCGCCGGTAGCCCAGTTCGACGAGCGAGGCGGCCAGGGCCCTGGCGCCCTCGAAGTTGTCGAGCAGCACCGTCTCGAACGGCAGCGTGTTCTGGCTGATGAGCGTGACCCGCCCGCCGGTGGACTGGAACGCCTCCAGTTCGGCGCGCAGGGCCCCCTCGTTCTCGTCGCCCTCCACCCGTGAACCGGCCAGGATCAGCACGCGAGGTCGCTGGCCGCGCATGGCCCGCACCAACTCGAGCTCGCGACGGGTGTCGCGCTCGGTCGCGGCCATCGTCACGACCAGGCCCACGTCATCCGCCGCCCTGATGACTCCGGCGGCGATCGACGAGAAGTACGGGTCCGCGATGTCGGCGACGAGCAGGGCGACCGTCATGGTCGAGCCCTTCGCCACGGCCTGGGCCGAGAGGTTGGGGGTGTAGCCGAGGCGGGCGGCCGCGGCCAGCACCTTCTCGCGGTAGGGCTCGCGCACGGTGCGGGCGCTGCCGTTCAGGCTGCGGGATGCGGTCGCCAGCGAGACGCCCGCCTCGCGGGCGACGTCGTGCAGAGTCGGGGGATTCGCCGGCAGGTCTGGCGACGTCATGGGGGCTCCTCGTCCGGCGCGAGGAGGGGGATCCTCGTCGCGTCCCGGTGTGCGGGAAAGCATATTCCACGGCGCGGCCACTGGCGCCGCACGCCGGCCCGTGGCATCCGGAGAGCGTCACCCGATTGGTGTTTGCGTCTCGCATGACGACATGCTAGAACTGTCAGAACGGTTCGGAATACGCTTTCCCAAATCGTGAATCAACGGTGATTGAACAGGAGTGTGATCGTGGTCACCATCAATGGACACCCCGCTGTGGAGGCTCTTCGATGAGCGCCATCGGCGAACTCCGCAAGATCAGCACCGACAAGAAGACCAAGGCCGAGAAGAAGGCCGATCGGCGCGACAACAAGGCCGCCTACCTCTTCCTGGCTCCCTGGTTCCTCGGCCTCTCGCTCATCACCATCGGCCCGATGCTGGTCTCGCTGTACCTCTCATTCACGAAGTACAACCTGCTGCAGGCGCCCAAGTTCACGGGCCTCGAGAACTTCACCCGCATGCTCGGCGACGAGCGGTTGCACAACGCCCTCGGCGTCACCTTCGTCTACGTGTTCGTGTCGGTTCCGCTGCAGCTGGCTGCAGCCCTGGCGCTCGCGGTCCTGCTCGACAGGGGCCTGCGCGGTCTCGCCTTCTACCGCTCGGTCTTCTACCTGCCGTCGCTGCTCGGTTCGTCCGTCGCGATCGCGGTGCTGTGGAAGCAGGTCTTCGGTTCCGAGGGCCTCGTCAACGTGTTCCTCGGCTTCTTCGGCGTGGAGGGGCAGAGCTGGATCGCGAATCCCTCCACCGCCCTCAGCACGCTGATCACCCTGAACGTCTGGACCTTCGGAGCCCCGATGGTGATCTTCCTCGCCGGACTCCGTCAGATCCCCACGATGTACTACGAGGCCGCGGAGGTCGACGGGGCGACGAAGTGGCAGCGGTTCCTCCGCATCACGCTTCCCCTGCTCACGCCGATCATCTTCTTCAACCTCGTGCTGCAGATCATCCACGCGTTCCAGTCGTTCACGCAGGCGTTCATCATCTCGGGCGGAACGGGAGGGCCGGCGGACAGCACGCTGTTCTACACCCTCTACCTCTACAACCGCGGCTTCGCGAACTTCGACATGGGCTACGCATCGGCTCTCGCCTGGGTGCTGCTGCTCATCATCGGGGCGTTCACCGCCATCAACTTCTGGGCCTCCAAGTATTGGGTTTTCTACGATGACTGAAACAATCGAAGCTCCGACGTCGTCCTTCGTCGCCGTCGCAGGTCCGCAAGCCACCATGGACCCCCGCGAGCGCCGCCGACTGGCCCGCGCCTCGGGCAAGCCGCGCTGGAAGAGCGTGGTCAAGCACGTGCTGCTGAGCCTCGTGGGCCTGATCATGCTGTACCCGGTCATCTGGTTGGTGGTCAGCTCGCTGCGACCCACCGACGAGATCTTCCGCAACCCGGGCATCATCTTCGACAGCTTCGAGGTCGAGAACTACACGGTCGGCTGGAACACCCTCTCCGAGCCGTTCAGCGTCTTCCTCATCAACTCGGTCCTCGTCGTTCTGGGCTGCATCGTCGGCAACCTGGTGTCGTGCTCGATGGCCGCCTACGCCTTCGCGAGACTCAAGTTCAGCGGCAAGCGCTGGTGGTTCGTGGTGATGCTCACCACGATCATGCTCCCGGTGCACGTGATCATCGTTCCGCAGTACATCCTGTTCTCGCAGCTCGGCTGGGTGAACACCTTCCTGCCGCTGATCCTGCCGAAGATCCTCGCCACCGACGCCTTCTTCATCTTCCTGATGGTGCAGTTCATCCGCGGCATCCCGACGGAGCTCGACGAGGCTGCCCGCCTCGACGGCTGCGGGCATCCGCGGATCTTCCTCCGCATCATCCTGCCGCTCATGGTTCCGGCGCTGGCGACCACCGCCATCTTCACCTTCATCTGGACCTGGAACGACTTCTTCTCCCAGCTGATCTACCTCACCAAGCCCAACATGTACACGATCCCGCTCGCACTCCGCGCCTTCATGGATGCGCAGTCGTCGACGTCGTGGGGCCCGATGTTCGCGATGAGCGTCGTCTCGCTCATCCCGATCTTCCTCGTCTTCCTGTTCGGTCAGCGATACCTCATCAGCGGTATCGCGACCACGGGCGGCAAGTAGTACCAACCGACAAGCACCAACAACACTGCACACACACGAAAGGACGCACACTATGAGAGGCAAGACTCGCGCGCGCAGCGTCGCCGCCGTGATCGCCACAGGAATGGCCACCGCACTGGTTCTGAGCGGATGTTCAGCAGGAGGAGGCGGAGACGAGGCCCCTGAGCTCTCGGACAAGCCGGTCACGCTGCGCTTCACCTGGTGGGGCAACGACGCCCGCACGGCTGCCAGCGAGGAGGTCATCGCAGCCTTCGAGAAGGAGTACCCGAACATCACCATCGAGCCGCAGTTCACGGACTGGGCCGGCTACTGGGACAAGCTCGCGACCGAGACGGCCGCGAACGACACCCCTGACATCATCCAGATGGACGAGAAGTACATCGCCACCTACGGTGACCGTGGTGCCCTCCTCGACATCAGGTCCCTCGGCGATGCCGTCGACACCTCGGACTTCCCCGAGACGGCTCTCGCGACGGGCACGCTCGACGACGCCCTGTACGGCATCCCCGTCGGGCTCACGAGCTACTCGATCATGGCGAACCCGACCCTCCTCGAGAAGGCCGGCGTCGAGGTGCCCGACGACAAGAGCTGGACATGGGACGACCTCGCCGACATCGGCGCCAAGGTCTCGGCTGCCGGCGGAGGTGCCGAGTGGGGTGTCGCACCCTGGGGCTTCGAGGACGGCGGACTGAACAACTGGGCTCGCCAGCATGGCGACGCCCTGTACAACAAGGAGGGTGAGGTCTCGATCAAGCCCGAGACCGTGTCCAGTTGGTACCAGCAACTGCTCGACATGGTCGACGCCAGCACGACGCCCCCGGCGGCCACCATCATCGAGAAGCAGAGCGGTGGACTCGCCGAGTCGTTCACGGCCACGAACACCGCGGCCTTCGGTCCCTGGTGGAACAGCCAGCTGACGGCCCTTTCCGACGCCAGCGGCTCGCCCCTCCAGGTGCTCCGCGTTCCGACGACCGATGGCGCTGCCGACGGGTCGGCGTACTACAAGCCGTCGATGTACTGGTCGATCTCCTCACGCAGCGAGCACCCCGCCGAGGCGGCGGCGTTCGTGAACTTCCTCGCCAACACCGAGGAAGCCGCCGACATCCTGCTCACCGAGCGCGGTGTTCCGGCGAATGAGAAGATCCGCGCCTATATCGAGCCGAAGCTGTCGGAGACCGACAAGGAGGTCGTGGCCTTCCTCGACGGCCTGTCGGAGGACGTCGGAGACGCTCCCGCGGTGACGCCTCCGGGTGGAAGCGCCATCGAGGCTCTGCTCAAGCAGTACACCGAGCAGGTTCTGTTCAAGCAGCTGACGCCCGACCAGGCGGCCGAGGGGTTCATCAAGGACCTCAAGGCCGCGATCGACAACGCCTGATGATCGGATGAAGGGGAGGCGAGCAATCGCCTCCCCTTCGTCTTTCCACCTGCACTTCTCTCTTGCACCTCGTACTCCGGCACCACGATTCCCCTCTTCACCTCCGCCGCTTCTGAACCTGATTGGACGTCACGAGAACCATGGCCTATCGCACCGCGATCGTCGGAACCGGCGGCATCGCCGTCGCCCACATCGAAGGCATCCGCGCTCTGGGCGGACGCGCCGAGGTGACCGCCGTCGTCGACATCGACCTCGACCGCGCCCGCGCCTTCGCCGAGACCTGGGGGATTCCGCGAGTGCACGCATCCGTCGACGAGATGCTCGCCGCCGAGAAGCCCGACCTCGTGCACATCTGCACCCCACCCGGCTCCCACCTGCCGCTCGCTGCTGCAGTGCTGCGCGGGGGATCGGTTCCCCTCGTCGAGAAGCCGCCCGCCATGACGCTGGCCGAGATCGACGAGGCCATCGCCGTGGAGCGCGAGACCGGAGCGCAGGCCGTCGCCGTGTTCCAGCAGCGCTTCGGGTCCGGTGCGGTTCGCCTGCGTCAGGCCGTGGCCGACGGCAGCTTCGGGCGCCCGCTGGTGGCCGTGTGCAACACGCTCTGGTACCGGGATGCCGACTACTTCGCCGTTCCGTGGCGTGGAAACTGGGACATCGAGGGGGGTGGGCCGACGATGGGGCATGGCATCCACCAGTTCGACCTGCTGCTGTCGATCCTCGGGCCCTGGCAGTCCGTGCGGGCCGTCGCTGCTCGCCAGGACCGCCCGACCGACACCGAGGACGTGTCGGCGGCCATCGTCACCTTCGAGAACGGCGCGGTGGCCACGGTACTGAACTCCCTCGTGTCGCCGCGCGAGACCAGCTCGCTGCGCTTCGACTTCGAGCACGCGACAGTGGAGCTCGAGCACCTCTACGGCTACGGCGATGCCGACTGGCGGTTCACCGCGGCGCCCGGGAGTGAAAGCCTGGCGACCACATGGGCCGGGTCGTCCGCCGCCGAGGTGCGCAGCGGCCACGCCGCCCAGTTCGCGGCCATCTTCGATGCGCTGGAAGCCGGGCTTCCCGCGCCCGTCGGCTTCGACGACGCTCGCCAGACCATGGACCTGGTCGCCTCGATCTACGCCTCGGCCTTCGGGGATCGCACCGTCGTCCGCGGGTCGATCGACGCCGACGATCCCTTCTACACGTCGATGCTGGGCACCGGCGCACCCTGGCTGAGCGGAGCACGCGCATGAGCATCACCGTCACCCACGAGCTCGACAGCCATGTGATCGTCCGTGACGGCGATGTGGAACTCGCGCGCTACACCTACCGGCCCGACACGGTCCAGCTGGAGTCTCCCAAGCCCTACCTGCATCCGTTGCGCACCCGGGGCGGAGACCCGGTCACCCTGTTCCGCCCGCACGACCACGTCTGGCACAAGGGCATCGCGTGGTCACTGCCGCACGTCGGAGACGAGAACTTCTGGGGCGGCCCGACCTACGTGCACGGGCAGTTCTACGTGCAGCTCGAGAACAACGGCCGGGCCGAGCACGAGCGCATGACGGAGCTCGAGGCGACGGCGGATGCCGCGACCATCGCGCACAGGCTGCGGTGGATGACCCAGGACGGTCGGCAGATCATCGAGGAGGACCGCCGCATCGGCGTCCATCTCGTCGACGACGCCTGGGTCCTCGTGTTCGAGACCGCGATGCGCAACACCTCCGACGCCACCATCTCCATCGGATCCCCCACCACCAAGGGGCGCGAGAACGCCGGCTACGGCGGGTTGTTCTGGCGGGGCCCGCGGTCGTTCACCGGCGGTACCGTGCGCACGCCGCTGGGCGACGGCGGCGACGAACTCCGCGGATCCCGGCTGGAGTGGATGGGCTTCACCGGCCGGCAGGACGGCTCGGGCGGCACCTCGACTCTCGTGATCGTGGATGACGTCGAGAATCCGCGGCATCCGCCCCAGTGGTTCGCCCGCAGCGAGGAGTTCGCCTGCCTGTGCCCGGCACCGTTCTTCAGCGAGGAGCTTGAGTTCGGGGCGGGGGAGAGCATCCGCTTCCGGTACGCCGTGGTCATCGCCGACGGCCACGGCGAGGAGGGTGCGGCCGCTCGGCTCGCCGATCTCGGGCGCGGGCTGCTGGAAGCGGGGCGCGTGCCGAATCGAATCCTGGAGGACAGCCGCTCATGACCGGTGCAGCCTTCCCCGGGGGGACGAGCGTCACCAGGCTGAACGTCTATACGGATGCGGCACCCGACGCGCTGCACGGCGGCACCCCGCACCTGCACACCGTCTCGACCGAGGCCTACATCGTGACGGCGGGCTCAGGGGAGTTGCAGACCATCGACCGGGCGGGCTTCCACACGGCAGAGCTGGCTGCGGGGAGCGTCATCTGGTTCGGCGCCGGCACGATTCATCGTGCCGTCAACCACGGGGGACTCGAGGTGGCCGTGATCATGTCGAACGCCGGGTTGCCCGAAGCGGGGGACGCTGTCATGACGTTCCCCGCTTCCCTGGTGACGGATGCCGCCCTCTACGCCGAGGCCGCCACGCTGCCGGATGCATCTCTCGATCGACCGGCCGCTGCCTCAGCTGCTGCCCGCCGTCGTGACCTCGCGGTAGAGGGCTTCGAAGTACTGCGTGATGTCGCGCTCGCCGGGAACACCGCACCCCTCGAGGAGTTCTACGCTGCTGCCGTGCGGTTGGTCTCGGGACGCGCCGCCACCTGGCGCGGGATCTGGGAGGAGCGGGTGCTCGGTGACGTGTCGCGGACGCGCAGCCTGCTCGACGATCTCGCAGCCGGCCGTACCGCGCAGCTCGGGCTCAGCGGTGCGACGTCAGCCTCGCCCCACGACGGCGAGCTGAAGTTCGGCATGTGCGGACTGCTGCGCACCTACGACATCAGCGTCTGACCGGCGTCGCGCTGAATACAGGCTCGATCGGCTCGGGCAGGCTGGAAGAGGGCGTTCTGGCCTGTCCACGCTGATCGAGCCTGTTCTCGGGCAGCGATGAGGAGTATTGGGGACAACGGTGCTGGAAAACGTTTTCCGCCTGAGGTAACGTGGGAGCAACGCGACAGTCAACGCTGACCCAGGGAGTTCGATGAGCCAGACCTCGACGACAGAGGCGACCGACACGGGCGCCGCATCGCTCGCGAAGCCGCGCGTCATCCTCGTCGGCGCCAACGGCTTCGGCGCCGTGCATCTGCGCAACCTCGAGCGTCTGCGCGACAGCGTCGAGCTCGTCGCCCTCGCCGACCCCCACCGAGGCCCCGCCGACGGCTTCGGTTCGGACGTGCCGCTGCATCCGTCGCTCGACGACGCATTGCGGTCGACGCATGCCGCAGGCATCGGGGCCGACATCGTCATCGTCGCGACTCCCATCGGCACGCACGCCGACCTGGCCGAGACCGCCATGAGGGCCGGCGCCGATGTCTACGTCGAGAAACCTCCCGTGGCGAGCATGGCCGATTTCGAGCGCCTGCTGCGGGTGCAGGAGGAAACCGGTCGGGCGGTGCAGGTGGGATTCCAGAGCCTCGGCTCGCACGCCCTCGATGCCATCGCCGCGCACGGCACCGTCTGGTCTGTGGCCGCGCACGCGACCTGGCTGCGCGATCGCGCCTACTGGTCGCGTTCGCCCTGGGCGGGCAAGCGCGTGGTCGACGGAAGGCCCATGATCGACGGTGTCGCCACGAACCCCTTGGCGCACGCCGTGGCCACGGCACTGCGCATCGCCGGAGCGCGTCGCCGCGAGGATGTGGCGTCGGTCGAGGTCGAGCTGTACCGGGCGAACGACATCGAGAGCGACGACACCACGAGCCTGCGGGTGCGGCTCGCCAGCGGCGAGGTGGTGAGCGCGGCGCTCACGCTGTGCGCCGCCGAACAGCACGAACCGGAGCTCTCGGTGCGCACGGATGCCGGCGAGCTCACGTTCTGGTACACCCGCGACGAGCTCGCGGGGGCGGATGCCGCTCCGGATGCCGCTCCGGATGCCGCGTCGGATGCCGTGCGCGGCGTCGCCGAAACCGGCACGGCGGCGTCCGTCACCCACGGACGCACCGACCTGTTCGAGAACCTGCACGCGCACCGCGCCACGGGCGAGCCCCTGCTGTCGTCGCTCGTCGACTCGGGCGCCTACATGGAGGTGCTCGAGGCGATCCGCACGCACGACGAGCCTCTCCCGATCGACGCCGCCTTCGTGACCTGGCAGGGCGAGGGCGATGCGGCGCATCCGGTGGTCGACGACGTCGACTGGTGGGTGCAGCGCACCGCGGCGGCGGGCGCGCTGTTCAGCGAGATGCGCGTGCCCTGGGCCGTGGCGGCGCCGAACGGACGGCAGGAGACGATCGTCGCGGCATCCGGAGCGGCGTCCGGTGCGGCGGGAGTCACGGCATCCGGTGTCCCCGTCGCCGTCTGGGACGACGGCTCGACGGTGACGCCCACCTCGTCGCCGCGTCCGTTCCTGCATCCGGTCCGCACCCCCGCGGGCGTCGTGGTGAGCGACGCCCACCCGCGCGACCACGACTGGCACCTCGGCCTGTCGGTCGGGGTGCAGCACGTCGACGGCGTGAACTTCTGGGGCGGACGCACGTACGTGCGCGACTCCGGCTACCAGTGGCTCGATGATCATGGCCGCGTCGAGGCGCAGGGCGTCGTCGTCGGCGACGGCTCGCTGAGCACCCGGAGCGACTGGATCGGCCCGGATGCGGTGGTCCGGCTGCACGAGACTCAGGAGCTGTGGTTCGAGGAGGTCGCCCCCGGCGTCGTCACCTTCCGGCTGACCGTCGAGCTCGCGAACGCGACCGATCACGCGATCAGTCTGGGGAGTCCCGGCAGCAACGGGCGTGCGGGCGGCGGCTACGGCGGGCTGAGTTGGCGCCTCGCTCGCGGTACCGATGCGCGGGTGCGGACGGCGGCGGACGCAGGGGAGGAGTCCTGCCACGGAGCGATCGCGCCGTGGATCGCCTGGACTGCCGCGTTCGACGGCGGCACGGCCACCGTCGCTCTCGCCGGGGCGGATGACGTCACGAGGGCCGACCCGTGGTTCGTGCGCGTGGCCGATTATCCGGGCATCGGATCGTCGCTGGCGTGGGAGTCCGAGGTGCTCGTGCAGCCCGGAGAGTCCGTCGTGCGGAGCTTCACCGGGCTGGTCGCCGACGGGGAGCTCGCGGACGAGCGCGTCGCCGAGCTGCTGTGACAGGCATGAGAATGGCCGTTCCGACGGATGTCGCGCCCGAGGTGGGCGAGGAGCTGGCCGCCAAGCACGATCGCGTGCGCGCCATCCTGCGGCAGCGCGACGCCGACAGCGTGCTGCTCGAGTCGCAGGCCGCCGTCGCCTGGATGCTCGGCGGGGCGCGGGTGCACGTGAGCCTGGCGGCTCCGCCGATCGTGGCCGTGCGCGTCGATGCCGCATCCGTCACCGTCTTCGCGACCAGCAACGAGGGTCATCGCCTGCGCGCCGAGGAGGTGCCGGCCGGAGTGGAGGTGGCCGAGCGAGCGTGGTTCGAGGCGGCACCGACGGATGCGGCCCTGAGGGAGTCCGCGGTCGATGCCGAGCTGCGCGCGGCTCGACGGGTGCTGCTTCCGGTCGAGCATGGCCGCTACCGGGAACTCGGCGCCGATGCGGCCGCAGCCCTCGGCGACGTGCTGCGTGCGGCCGGCCCCGATGACACCGAGCGTGCGATCGCCGCCCGGCTCGCCGCGCGACTCATCGAACTCGGCGCTGACCCGGTCGTGCTGCTCGTCGCAGGGGAGGCGCGGCTGGCGGAGCGGCATCCGTTGCCGACGGATGCCGCCCTCGGCCGCCGCGCCATGGCCGTCGTCTGCGCGCGCCGGCACGGCCTGATCGCGAATGTCACCCGGTGGGTGGGGTTCGGAGGAGCGTCAGAGGCGGAGCTCGATGCCGAGCGGCGCATCCTCGAGGTGGAGGCCGACGGCTTCGAGGCGCTCCGACGCCGAGTGGGCCTCGCGGATGTGCTGGGCACCATCACCGCGTCGTATCCCGCGCACGGCTTCGCCGACGACGAGTGGGAGCGGCATCATCAGGGCGGTGCGGCCGGCTACAACGGGCGCGATCCGCGGCTCGCGCCCGGCGTCGACGAGCCGATCGAGCTCGGGCAGGCGTTCGCGCTCAACCCGAGCGCGCCGGGTGTGAAGGTGGAGGACACCGTGCTGCTGCTGCCGGATGCCGCCGGCGATGCAGCGCTCGAGGTGCTGACCCGCGATCCGGCGTGGCCGACGATCGCGGTGCGCGGAGTCGAGCGTCCGGTGACGTTGGAGCTGCCCGCTCGCTGAGGCCGGACAACCCGCTCGCTGAGGCCGGACAACCCGCTCGCTGAGGCCGGACAACCGGCTCGCTGAGGCCCGGACGAAGTCCGCGGCCGAAGCGCACAGGGACGTGCTCACCCACCACGCTTCGACCGCGACTGCGTCGGCCCTCAGCGCGCGGGAGGCGGCAGGGTCAGTGCGCGGCCAGTTGCAGCTCCCCGTCGACGCGGCGGGGCGCACGCCGGAGGTTCGCGTCGCGCAGCGGTGCTGGGAGGAGCGCATCCGGAGCGTCCTGGAAGGCGATCGGGCGCAGGAACCGACGGATCGCGCTCGCGCCCACCGAGGTGTGCAGCGAGGTGGTCGCCGGCCACGGTCCGCCGTGGTGCTGCGACCAGGTGACGGCCACGCCCGTGGGCCAGCCCGCGAACAACACGCGTCCGGCGACCTCCGAGAGCCGTTCGACGACGGATGCCGCATCGTCGCTCGGCTCCGAGTGCAGCGTCGCGGTCAGGGACCCGCCGAGCACGGCGAGGGCGGCGAACAGCTCGCCCTCGTCGGCGTACTCCACGAGCAGGGTGACCGGGCCGAAGCACTCCTCGAGCAGCGTCTCCGGACGGGCCGCGACGGCCCCGGCGTCGGTGCGCACCACGACGGGCTGCGGGGCGTCGGTGTCGTCGTCGATGGCTCCGACGACGATGGAGACCGAGGGGTCGGCGACGAGGGCGCCGAGTCCAGCCGGGAACGCATCGGCGATGCGGTCCGTCAACAGCCGGCCGGTCGTCGCCGGAGCCACGGCAACGGCGAGGTCGTCGGCGAAGCGCGTTCCGGCTGGCACGAACACCACGCCGGGCTTGGTGCAGAACTGGCCCGAGCCGAGCGTGAACGACCCGGCGAGTCCGGTTGCGAGAGTGGCGCCGCGGGCCTCGACGGCGGCGGCGGTGATGACGACGGGGTTGATGGAGCCCAGCTCGCCGTAGAAGGGGATGGGGTCGGGCCGGCTCGAGGCCAGGTCGAAGAGGGCGCGGCCCCCCGAGAGCGATCCGGTGAAGCCGGCGGCGGCGACGGCCGGGTGCTGCACGAGGGCGTTGCCGGCCTCGCGTCCGGAGACGAACGCGAAGATGCCGTCGGGAGCGCCGGCCGCGGCGAGGGCATCCGTCACGATCTCGGCCGTGCGCGCGGAGAGCCGCGGATGCCCCGAGTGGGCCTTCACGATCACGGGGCAGCCTGCCGCGAGAGCTGACGCGGTGTCGCCGCCCGCCACCGAGAACGCGAACGGGAAGTTCGACGCGGAGTACACGGCAACAGGTCCGACGGCGGTGAGCATGCGACGGATCTCGGGGCGCGGCGGGGTCGCAGACGCGTCCGCATGGTCGATGGTGATCTCGCGCCAGGCGCCGTCGTCGATGACGGCCGCGAACAGGCGCAGCTGCCCGGTGGTGCGGCCGACCTCGCCGGTGAGGCGCACGGTTCCGAGGTGGGTCTCCTCGTCGGCGAGAGCCACGAGTTCTGCGGCGTTGGCGTCGAGGGCGTCGGCGACGGCCCGCAGCCAGCCGGCCCGCTCGGTGTCGTCGGAGGCCCGCAGGAGCGGAGCAGCTGCGGCTGCGGCTGCGGTGACGGCGGCGAGCCGCGCGTCGTCGGTGGGGGAGTTCCGCGCGAGGAGAGCGGTGTCGGTCATGAGGTGAAGCCTTCCGTGAAGAGGAGTCCGAGGCCCGGCGAACCGGTCTGGGTGAGACGGGAGTGCGCGATGCGCACCGGACTCGGGCCGGTGAGGGCGCCGAGTTCGCCGAAGCCGGCGCCCTCGACGTCCTCGACCAGGACAGGGCCGAAGACGCCGTCGAGAGTGAGGGCGAGCTGACCCGAGAGCTCGGGCAACAGGTGCGGATGCAGCGGCACGCCGTGCTCGAGCGCTGCTGCAGCGATGCGGCGGAAGGGCGTGATGCCGCCGACCCGCACGATGTTGGGCTGCACGACGCCCGCGGCCCCGCTCTGCAGGAACTCGTCGAAGCGCTGGCGGGTGTGTAGGTTCTCGCCGACGGCGATGGGCACGGAGGTACGGCCGGCCAGGACGATGTGCCCCGGCAGGTCTTCGGCGCGCAGCGGCTCCTCGATCCAGGCGGGATCGAAGGCTTCGAGCGCCTGCATGGCCGTGGTGGCGCGGTCGAGATCCCAGCGCTGGTTCGCGTCGATCATGAGGCGGCGGTCATCGCCGAGCAGTTCGCGGACGGCTCGCACGCGGTCCACGTCGTCGGCCAGCGACGGTCGACCCACCTTGATCTTCACGGCATCGTGCCCGGCGTCGATCCAGCGCTGCACCTGCGCCAGCAGTTCGTCGGTCGTGTAGTGCAGGTTCACGCCGCTGCCGTAGACCTCGACACTCTCGTGACGGATGCCGATCTCGTCGGCGATCGAGCATCCGTTCGCCCGTGCCCGCGCATCCCAGAGAGCGAGGTCGAGCCCGGCCAGTGCGATGGTGGTGAGCCCGCCACCGCCCGCCTCGTGCAGGTGTTCCCAGACGCTCTGCCAGATGGCCTCCGGATCGCCGTCGCGACCGATGACGGTGCGCCAGATGTCGTGTTGCAGGAGTGCGAGCACGGCTTCGGCGCCGATCGTCGGCGTCCAGCTGAACCCGAAGCCGACGGTGCCGTCGTCGAGCTCGACGCGGGTGGGCAGCACCGTCACGCTCGTCACGTCGGGACCCCACGGCCGGTGCAGGGGGATGCGCACGAGACGGGAGTCGAAGGAACGGATGCCGTTCACAGCAGTGCGCGCCCGGCTTCGATGATGGCCGTGAGTCGCTGCTCCTGCTCGGTGCTCGGGTCGACGAGCGGCGCGCGCACGGATCCGACGGGCAGCCCACCGAGACGGAGGCCCGCCTTCACCAGCGAGACGCCGAAGCCCGGAGTCTCATCGCGCAGATTCACCAGCGGGCTGTAGAAGCCGTCGAGGATCGCGAGGCGGCGCTGCTCGTCGCCGTCGACGTAGGCCCGGTAGTAGGCGTTCGCGATCTCGGGGACGAAGGCGAAGGCCGCCGAGGAGTAGAGCGGGATGCCGATGCCGCGGTAGGCGCCCTGCGAGAGCTCTGCGGTGAGCAGGCCGTTGAAGAACTGGAAGTCGGTCCGGCCTGTTGCGGCGACCGCCCGCACGATCTGCTGGGCGACGCCGATGTCGCCGGTGCCGTCCTTGAAGCCGATCACGCGGCTGTCCGCGGCGAGGCGCGCGACAGTGGCCGGCGCGTACTGGGCCGAGCCGCGGTGGTAGATCACCACGGGGAGATCGGATGCCTCGACGATGGCCTCGACGTAGGCGACGAGTCCGTTCTGGGTGCCCGAGACGAGATAGGGCGGCAGGACGAGCAGGGCGTCGGCTCCGGCATCCGCCGCAGCGCGACCCGCCTCGACGGCGTGCCCGAGGGCTCCGCCACTGCCCGCGACGACGGGCACGGCTCCGGCGACCTGGTCGACGGCCGCCCCGACGACGGTCGCGACCTCGCCCAGAGAGAGGGCGTGGTACTCGCCGGTGCCGCAGGCCGGGAAGACTCCGCCGGCGCCGTGGCCCACGCCGGTGGCGACGTGGTCGGCGAGAACGCCGGTGTCGATGCGGCCCTGGCCGTCGAAGGGGGTGACGGGGAAGAACAGGATTCCGTCGAAGTTCATGGGTGGCTCCTCGAGAGGGTGTCGGTCGGGGTGGGGGTGTCGGCGAGTTCGCTGCGCCAGGAGTACTGTGGCCGCCAGCCGAGCAGCTCGTGCGCCTTCGCGCTCGAGAACGCCGGTGCCGTTCGGGTGAGGCCGGCGGCCAGCTCCCCGCTGCCCGGCACGAACCGCGGCAGCAGCTCGGCGAGCGGGAGACGGGCGAGCGCATCGTCGGCTCCGACGAAGAAGGTCTCGGCGTTCGGGATGTCGCCGAGGCGCTCGAGCAGCAGGGCGACGAAGTGCGATGCGTCGCGCGCGTCGACGTAGTTGAACAGGGCCGGTGCCGAGAGCGCCGGGTCGTCGAGGCGCTCGCGCACGGTGTGCCCCTGCTGGGTCGGTGCACCCTCCCATTCCTCGGGCGCGATCACGAAACAGGGTCGGAACGCGGCGAACCGCACGCTGTCGCCGGTGGCACGTGCGAGCATGCGCATCGACTCCTCGGCCACGAGCTTCGAGACTCCGTAGGCGTGCCAGGGCCGCAGGGGAGTGCGCTCGTCGAGCGGGAACGACGGCGGCAGCCAGCCGTTCGGGGCTCCGTAGCCGAGCACCGTCGGGCTGCTCGCCACGGCGACGCGCTCGACGCCCGCGTTGATCGCCGCCTCCATGACGCCGAAGGCGAGAGCGGTGTTGGTGCTCAGGATCGTGCGCTCCGGAGCGCTGAACGGCACCGCGATGGCGGCGAGGTGCACCACGGCGTCGGGACGCAGGCGCTCGAACACCGCGGCGGTGGCTGCGGGATCGGTGAGGTCGACCGCGATCTGGTCGACGTCGAGGCCGGATGCCGCAGCCCGATCGAGGGAGATGACCTCATGCCCGGCATCCGTCAGCCCGGCGATGACACTGCGGCCGAGGCGGCCCGAGCCGCCGGTGACGACGGTGGTCATCGGGTGCCCGCAACCGCGCGGGCGGCTGATCCGTCCGGAGTCGCCGCCGCGGAATCGAGCGCCGGGTGGCCGATCGCCAGCTCGGCGATCTGCACGGGAAGGCCGGTCTCGAGCGAGAGGTTCGCCGCGATGCCGACGGACACCGAGCGCAGTCCGTCGGTGTAGTCGGAGGGGCGACCGAGCGGATCGGCCGACGGCCCGCGGAACACGTCGGCGAGCAGCAGTGCGTCGCCACCGCCGTGAGCGCCATCCCCGTTCTCGATCGGCACCTCGCGGGCGAGGCCCCAGTGGTTCTGCACGATGAGACGCTCGCCGCTCGGGCGCAGCGGGGCGGCACCGGCCGCGGCATCCGCGCGGGGATCCTTCTGCGCGCTCGGATCGAGCACGAGGGCGCCGTCGTCGCCCACTGTGACGGCGCCGCGCTCGACCACGTCGAGCTCGGCCCGGCCTCGAGTTCCGTTCACGGCCACGCGGTAGCCCTCCCAGGGGGCATGCGCGTTGAGGGCGTAGCTGAGGGTCGCGCCGGAGTCGTAGTCGGCGATCACGGCGATGTTGTCCTCGATGGTGATGCCTGAGTCGAAGACGTCGCGATCACGCAGGTAGCCGTCGTGCTTCTCGGCGTCGAGGTAGAGGGCGCGGAGCCGCTCGTCGTCGCGCAGGTCGAGCTCGAACGGGTCGTGCGCGCCGTCGTGGGTTCCCCGCGGATTGCGAGCGGGCAGGTCGCGCCCGGCCGTGTTCTCGGCTCCGTAGAAGCGCAGGCCCCCCGAGGCGAAGACCCGGGTGGGTGTGGAATCGATCCACCAGTTCACCAGGTCGAAGTGGTGCGAGGCCTTGTGCACGAGCAGGCCGCCCGAGTTGACCTTCTCTCGGTGCCAGCGCCGGAAGTAGTCGGCACCGTGGGCCGTGTCGAGCACCCACTCGAAGGTGACCGAGGTGACCCGGCCGATCTCGCCCGAGCTGATCAGCTGCTTGAGGGCCGAGTTGCGCGGCGAGTACCGGTAGTTGAAGGTGACGACCACGCTGCGGCCCGTGCGCTCGGCCGCGTCGACGATGGCGCGGCATCCGTCGGCGTCGATCGTGAGCGGCTTCTCGACGACGACGTCGGCTCCGGCCTCGAGGGCGCGCACGATGAGGGCGGCGTGGGTGACGTCGGGGCTTGTGACGATGACTCGGTCGACGGATGCCTCGGCCACCATGCGCTCGAGGTCGTCGGGGTGCCAGCGGCTCGGCTCCGCGGCGCCGGCGTCGCGCATGCGCGTCGCGTAGTAGTCGATGCGCGTCGGGTTCGGGTCGCTGAGCGCCACCAGTTCGGCGACGTCGCTGTGCGCGCCGAGGCTGGCGTCGACGTACATCTGGGCGCGGTGTCCGCTGCCCACGAGGGCGTATCGGAGGGTCGACATCGGTGTCATCACTCATTTCGCTGGTCGGTTCCGGATGCTGCCGGTCGTGTATGGCACGGCACCGCAGAAAACGCTTTCCCACAGGCTAACACCCGAGAGAAAACGATTTCTAGGGCTAGGTTGGATCTCGATCGACAGGCGGGACGCACGACGGGAGAAGCGTGGGACGCACGACAGGCACCACCGGCATCGACGACGTCGCGCGTGCGGCTGGGGTCTCGGCGTCGACGGTGTCGCGCGTGATGAACGGCCGCGCCGGCGTCGATGCCGCCCTGGCCGAGCGAGTGCGGACCGCGGCCTCGAGCCTGGGCTATCGGCCCAACCCCCTCGCCCGCAGCCTCGTCCTCGGGCGCACCCAGACCATCGCCGTGGTCGTACCCGACCTCGCCAACCCCACCTTCCAGGGCATGCTGCGCGGGGTCACTCTCGCGGCGGCGCGCGACGGCTACAGGGTGCTGGTGGCCGACACGTCCGAAGACGCCGCCGCCGAGGAGGCCATCGTGCGCGAGACCAGGCAGCGCTGCGACGCCGTGGTGCTGTGCTCGCCGCGCATGCCGTCTGATGTTCTGATCGCCGCGGTCGCCGCGCTCGATCCCGTCGTCGTGATCAACCGCGAGGTCCCGGGCATCCCCGGCGTCTCGGCCGACTATCGCGTCGGCATCGTCGAGCTGCTCGAGCACCTCGCGACGCTCGGGCATCGACGACTGGTCTACGCGGCCGGGTCGCCATCGAGTGCCTCGGATGCCGCTCGCCGAGCCGGCCTCGCCGACTTCGCGCTGGCGAGGCCCGATGTCGAGGTGCTCACGGTGGAGGCCGGCG
Organism: Leifsonia sp. Leaf325; assembly: GCA_001423545.1. GTDB lineage: Bacteria > Actinomycetota > Actinomycetes > Actinomycetales > Microbacteriaceae > Orlajensenia. The sequence goes on along the minus strand of LMOK01000003.1, from coordinate 217,334 downwards.
CCACCTTCGGCGACGGGGCTGCGGCGGCATCCGTCGTCGTCGAGAGCGGAGCGACCGGCGTGGTGGCCTTCAACGACCTCGTGGCGATGGGAGTGCTGGCTTCGCTCGCAGCGCAGGGCATCGCCGTGCCCGCCGAGGTGTCTGTCGTGGGCTTCGACGACATCCCGTTCGCCGCCTTCACGACGCCGGCTCTCACGACGGCGGCGGTTCCTGTGGGGGAACTCGGGGAGCTGGCCTGGAGGAGGCTGGCCGCCCGCTTCGAGGGGAAGGAGCCCGAGGGTGACGTGATGCTGCGCCCGGAGCTGCGGGTGCGGGCGAGTTCGGGGCCGGTGCGGGCCGTCGTCTCGCCCCCTGCTGGAGCTGGAGTCGAGCGATCGTGAGCGGCGTGCTCGACGGCTACGAGGACTGGCCGGCGTATGTCGCCGAGGCCCGGGCCAACCGATCGGCGGGGGAGTCGCGGCTGGCGGCGGCGCTCGGACTGGTGCGCCCGGCGGCCGCTCCGGCGGTGCGTATCGTCGCTGTCTTCGAGCGCGACGGGCTCGAGTACAGCGAGCTGCGCTGGGATTCGGGCTTCGGCCCCGAGACGGCGGGCTGGCTGGTGGCGCCGGTCGCGGCCGAGGGCGCCGAAGCCGGTGCGGTCGCCTCCGACAGGCTGCCCGGCGTTCTCGCGCTGCACGCTCACGGCGGGCAGAAGGCCGTCGGCGCCGAGCAGCTGCTCGACCTCGGGGCGGCATCCGTCGATCCGGTGCGTGCCGCTGCCTTTCGGGCGCGGTATCACGACGGCCTCGCGCCGGTGGGAGAGCTGGCTCGTCGCGGATTCGCAGTGCTCGTGCACGAGGCGTTCCTCTGGGGGAGCCGTCGATTCGCCGCGGATCGACCGCGGGCGGCATCCGGGACCGCGAGCGGGACCGAGAGCGCGACCGAGGCCGCAGCCGCCGACCGCCGCTCCGTGCAGGTCGAGCATCGCGTGGCCAAGGCGGCCGGGCTGCTCGGCACCAGCATCGCCGGCACCGTGCTGCACGACGACCTGCAGGCGCTGGCCGTTCTGGCGGCATCCGATCGCGTCGATGCCACCCGACTCGGGGTCTTCGGCTTCTCGGGCGGTGGTGCCCGCGCCCACCTGCTCGCGGCGGAGGCGCCCGAGGTGCGCGCCGCGGTGGTCAGCTGCATGATGACCACGTTCGCCGCCCTCGTGCCCGACCACATCGACCAGCACTCCTGGCTGCTGCTCACGCCGGGGTTGTCGGCGGTGACCGACTGGCCGGGCATCGCCGGTGTCGTCGACGGTCAGCGGATGCTGGCGCAGTACTGCCTGCAGGATCACCTCTTCGACGTCGCCGGAATGCGCGCGGCCCATGCCATGCTGACCGAACGGATGCCGCTCTACTCCGGCTCCTTCCACGAGAAGGCGCACGTGTTCGACGCCGCGATGCAGGACGAGGCCTGGCGTTTTCTCGAGGGTGGCCTCCGCGAATAGGATGGGCGGAATGCGTTTTCCCGCAGGAGGTTGAATGCCGCGGGTGAACCCAGTGCAGGCAGACGAGAGGGCTTTCGATGCACTACGGCGGCGACTACAACCCCGAGCAGTGGCCCGAGGAGATCTGGCCTGACGACGTCGCACGCATGCGCGAGGCCGGCGTCACGATGGTGAGCCTGGGCATCTTCTCGTGGTCCCGGCTCCAGCCGGCCGAGGGCGAGTTCGACTTCGCATGGCTCGACAGGGTGATCGAACTGCTGCACGCCGGGGGCATCGCCGTCGACCTCGCCACCGCGACGGCGTCCCCGCCGCCCTGGGCCATGGCCGCCTACCCCGAGATGCTGCCGCGCACGGCCGACGGCATCGTGCTCGGGCCGGGATCGCGGCAGGCTTACGCTCCGTCCTCCCCCGTGTACCGCCGGCTGGCCGCGGAGCTCGTCACCCGACTCGCGCAGCGCTACGGGCGGCATCCGGCCGTCGTGCTCTGGCATGTCAACAACGAGTACGGCTGCCACGTTCACGCGGACTACTCGGATGCCGCCCGCGACGCCTTCCGCCGCTGGCTCGCCGATCGGTACGGAGCCATCGGGCAGCTCAACGCGGCCTGGGGCACCGACTTCTGGTCTCAGCGCTATGGATCGTTCGACCAGATCCTGCCCCCACGGACCGCGCCCTACTCGTCGAACCCCGGGCAGCTGCTCGACTTCCACCGTTTCACCAGCGACATGCTGCTGGAGTGCTACCTGATGGAGCGCGACATCATCCGCGCCGCCGGGGCGACGCAGCCGATCACCACCAACTTCATGGGGCCGTTCAAGCCCGTGAACTACCCGCAGTGGGCGCAGCACCTCGACGTGATCACCGACGACTGCTACCCCGATCCGAACGACCCGGAGAGCTTCCGCGCCGCGGCGTTCGCGCGCGACCTCATGCGCTCACTGAAGCCGGAGGTGCCGTGGCTGCTGATGGAGCAGGCGACGAGCGCGCTCAACTGGCGGCCGAGCAACGCCCCCAAGGCGCCGGGTCAGATGGCCGCGCTCAGCATGCAGGCCGTCGCGCGCGGTGCCGACGGCATCATGTTCTTCCAGTGGCGGCAGTCGAAGGCCGGAGCCGAGAAGTTCCACTCGGCGATGCTGCCGCAGGCCGGAACCGACACCCGCACCTGGCGCGAGGTGGTGGCGCTCGGGGCCGAGCTGGCAGCGTTGGCGAAACTCCCGGCGCAGCCGGCGGCGGGTGGCGGGCTCCCGGCCGGCTCGCGCGACGCCCGCGTCGCCCTCGTTCTCGACTGGGAGAACTGGTGGGCGATCGAGAATCCCGACCACCCCGTCGTGCTCGACCACCTCGCGCACGTGCAGACCTGGTATGCGGCCGCGCACCGGCAGCACGTCCAGGTCGACATCGTGCAGCCCAGCAGTGACCTGACCGGATATCGCGTGGTCATCGCCCCGCAGCTCTACCTGCTGGCGGCATCCGGAGCCGCCAACCTCACCGACTTCGTCACCCGCGGCGGACACCTGCTCGTCACGGCGTTCTCCGACGTGGTCGACGAGTGCGATCGCTTCCGCGACGGCGGCTACCTCACCCAGCTCGGCCCGGTGCTGGGCGTGCGCGTCGAGGACTTCGGTGCTCTCGTCGCCCCCGATGCGCCCGAGTCGGAGCCGGGGGAGCGCTTCGTCGAGGTCGAGACCGCTGCCGGAGTGTTCACCGGCACACTGCTCGCCGAGGAGATCCGAGCGACGGATGCCGAGGTGCTCGGCCGGTTCAGCGGCGGACGGTCGGATGGGCGGCCCGCGCTCACGGTGCGCTCTCCTGGCGACGGTGGCGATGCCGCCGGTCGTGCCTACTATCTCGCGACGGTGACGGATGCCGCCGGCGCGGCCACGGTGCTCGGCGAGATGTTCGCCGGAGCCGGCGTCGAGCCGCTGCTGCGCGGCCTGCCCGAGACCGTCGAGGTCGCTCGCCGCGGCGACGTGCTGACGCTCATCAACCACGGCGGCGATGCCGCCCGCATCGCTGCAGAGGGTGTGGACCTGCTGACGGGGGCATCCGTCGATCAGGTCACGCTCGAACCGTTCGGGTACGTGCTGCTGCGGGTGCCGGCTCGGGCCGACGCCGACGGCCGGAGGGAGTGACCCCATGGCCGTCATCGTCATCGCCCCCGACTCCTTCAAGGGCACACTCGGTGCCGCGGATGCCGCCCGCGCCCTCGCCGACGGCTGGGCCACAGTGCGCCCGGCCGACGAGCTGCGGCTCGTGCCGATGGCCGACGGCGGCGAGGGCACGCTCGACGCCTTCGAGCTCGCCGTGGCCGGGTCCTGCCGCATGCCGGTCGTCGTCGACGGACCCGATGGACGCTCAGTCGAGGCCTCGTGGCTGTGGCTGCCCCCGTCGGGCGGACACGGGCCCACAGGAGTCGTCGAGCTCGCGAGCACCTCGGGCATCACTCTCCTCGATCCGCTGCTGCCGTTCGACGCGCACAGCTTCGGCTTCGGGCAGGCCATCGCCGCCGCCCTCGATGCCGGCGTCGATCGACTGCTCCTCGCCCTCGGCGGCAGTTCGTCGACGGATGGTGGAGCCGGCGCCCTCGCCGCGCTCGGCCTCGACCTGAGTGACGCGGCCGGGCGCCCGATCCGCGTCGGCAACCGCGGCCTCGCTCACCTGGCGGCGATCGACGCCTCCGGTCTGCGACCGCTGCCCGCGGGCGGCGCCGTCATCCTCAGCGACGTCGACAATCCGCTGCTGGGCGAGCGCGGCGCCGCCGCCGTGTTCGGTCCGCAGAAGGGGGCGACCCCATCGCAGGTCGAGGGGCTCGAGCTGGGTCTGGCTCGCTGGGCTTCCGAGGTGGCGGTGTCCAACCTGCCCGAGCAAGCGGATGCCGCGACTCCGGGTGCGGGTGCCGCAGGCGGCACCGGATTCGGCCTGCTCGCCTGGGGCGCGACCATCGCGCCGGGCGCTGCGGCGGTGGGGGCGGCACTGGGGCTGCCCGCCGCGCTGGCGGGAGCATCCGTCGTCATCACGGGCGAAGGCCGGTTCGACTCCCAGTCGCTGGCGGGCAAGGTGCCGTCGTACGTGCTGGATGCCGCAGGCTCGGCCTCGGGCTCGCTCGGTGACCGGACGCCGATCGCCGTCGCCCTGGTGGCCGGGGCGATCGAGGGCGACGCCGCAGTGTTCTCGGCGGCCGTCTCGCTCACCGACCTCGCCGGGGACAGCGCAGCGGCGCGCGCTGATCCGTCCCGGTGGCTGCGGGATGCCGGTGCCAGGCTCGCGCGCACCCTCGCGATCTGAGGCTCGGTCGAGGCACGCTCGCACGGCCTCGCAGCAGACACCGTGATCGCCCTGGTCAGAGAGGAGCTCAACCGATGAGCAACGCCGACAACTCCAGGGGCTCCAGCGAGCCCGCTGCCGCCCCCAGCTCCGCCGCCCCCACCTCCGGTGCCGCCGCCGAGCGTCGTTCCGAGCGTCGTGTCATCGTGCTCGTGGGTCTCGTGCTTCCGCTCGTCGTGATTGCGGCATCCGTCGCCCTGATGATCGCCTGGCTGCCGCGCCTGCCCGATCCGGTGGCCACGCACTGGGGTCCGAGCGGCGAGCCCGACGGCTTCGGGAGCCCGTGGATGGCCATCGGCCTGCTCGCCGTCATCGGCGTGGTGTTCTCGGCGCTCATGACCTACACGGCCCTGCGCGCCGTCGCTCGCGGAGCAGAGCCGGCATCAGTGCGCCTGACCGTGGTGTTCTCGCCCGTGTTCGCGGTGCTGTTGAGCGTGATCATCGCCGGCTCGCTCGGAATGCAGGTCGGCCTCGATGACGCCACCGAGGCCGGCGGTGTCTTCTGGATCCTCCTCGCCGCGGCAGCTGCCGCAGCCGTCACGGGCGTCCTGGCGTGGCTCGCGCTCCCGTCGCGTGGATCGAACCCGCCGACCCCGGAACCCGCCGTCACCCTCGAGCCCGGTGAGCGAGCGGTCTGGACGCGGACGGTGTCGGCGCCCCGCCAGGTCCTCGCCGTACCCGTGGCCGTCGGAGCGCTGGGTCTCGTGCCGGTCTTCCTCGATCCGGAGATGTGGTGGTCGAGCGCGCTGCTGATCCTCCTCGCCGGGCTGATCGCGCTGGTGCTCGTCGCCCGAGTCACCGTCGACTCGTCGGGACTGCTGGTGCGATCGCTTCTCGGATTCAGGATGCTGCGCGTGAGGCTCGCCGACGTCGTCTCCGCAGCGTCGGTCGAGGTCGACCCGATCGCCGAGTTCGGCGGGTGGGGCATCCGTTTCGATTCCCGAGGGCGCCGAGGGGTCGTGCTCGCGTCGGGCCCGGCGATCCAGGTGGAGCGGCGCTCGGGGGCGGCCATCGTGGTCACCGTGGACGACGCCGCCACGGCCGCCGCGCTGCTCAACGGTCTCGTGGTACGCGCTCGCTGAGGGGTCGCGGCGCTTCGGCCGCCGACTGCGTCCGGTCTCAGAGAGCGGATGGAGCGGCCGCAGCCGCGTACTGCTCCCGGATGACCGGGCGCGTGTCGAGCGGCAGTTCCGCCTCGATCGCCAGCGCCCAGGTCGGGCGAGACCCCGTCAGAGCCCAGGCCGCCTGGCGGGCGGCGCCATCCGCCACGTACTCGCCGGCGGCCGGCACCACGACGGGCACGTCGAACACCTGCGCCGCGACAGCCCGCACCGCAGGGTTCTGGGCGGCGCCACCGATGAGCAGCAGCCGCGTCGCCGACACGCCCTGGCCACGAACGGCATCCAGTCCGTCGGCGAGGCCGCACAGCATGCCCTCGATGGCCGCGCGCGCGAGGGTCGGCCGGGTGGTGCTGGCCAGTGTGAGTCCCGAGAAGGTCGCCGTCGCGTCGGGCAGGTTGGGGGTCCGCTCGCCCTCGAAGTAGGGAACGAGCACGGCTCCGGATGCCGCAGGCTCGGCCTCGAGCGCCAGGCGGCCGAGCTCGGCATGGGAGACGCCCAGCACTCCCGCGACGGCATCGAGCACGCGCGCCGCGTTCAGCGTGGCGATCAGGGGGAGGGCGTTGCCGCTCGCGTCGGCGAAGCCCGCGACGGTGCCCGAGGCGTCTGCGGTCGGGGCGTCCGTCACGGCGAAGACCGTGCCCGACGTTCCGATCGAGACGACGACGTCGCCCGGCTGGGCGTCGAGGCCGAGGGCGGCAGCGGCGTTGTCGCCGGCGCCGGCGCCCACGACGATGCCGTCGGGCGTCTGGCCGGCGCGCTCGGAGGGGCCGAGAACCCGGGGGAGCACGGCGTCGCGGCCGAGAGCGCGCACGAACAGCTCGCGGTCGTAGTCGCCCGTCGCGGCGCTCCAGTATGCGGTGCCGCTGGCATCCGACCTGTCCGTCGTCAGCTCCTCGAGCACCGGCCCGAGCGGCGACTCCCCGACGGGACCGAAGCCGCGCAGCCGCCAGGTGAGCCAGTCGTGGGGGAGCGCGACCGCCGCGACGCGAGCCGCGGCATCCGGCTCGGCATCCCGCAGCCAGCGCAGCTTGGTGGCCGTGAACGACGCGACGGGGACGACGCCGGTGCGCCGGGCGTACTCCTCGGCGCCGACCTCGGCGATGAGGTCGAGGGCGGCCTGCGCCGAGCGGGTGTCGTTCCACAGCAGGGCGTCGCGGATGACCCGGCCGTCGGCGTCGAGTACGACCATGCCGTGCTGCTGGCCGCCGATCGAGATCGCCTCGACGCCGTCGAACCCGCCGGCATCGCTGAACGCCGACAGCAGGGCGCCCCACCAGGCGGTGGGGTCGACCTCGGTGCCATCGGGATGCGGCGCCCGGCCCGAGCGCACGAGCGCTCCAGTGGAGGCGTCGCGGATGACGACCTTGCAGGACTGCGTCGAGGAGTCGACGCCGGCGACGAGAGTCATGGGTTCACGCATTCGATCGAGACGGGCGCAGCTCAGGCTGGATCAGGCTCAGCAGGACGAATCGTGCGAATCGAGCCTGTCGAACAGCATCCAGCCTGAGCTGCGGAAAGGGAAGCGAGCGCTAGCGGGCACCCAGCAGGTGCTCGGTCGCCAGCTGCTGCAGCCGCACGAAGCCGAAGCCCTTGCCGCCGAGGTAGGCCTCGGCGTCGAAGTCCTCGTAGGAGGCTCGGTCGGCCAGCAGGTCGTCGTAGCTCTCGCCGGCGCCGAGGGTGGGCTGAGCGAGCTCGGCAACGCGGGCGGCGGCCAGCGCCTCCTGCACCTCGGGGTCGGCGCGGAAGGCCGCGGCGCGCTCCTTCAGCAGCAGGTAGGTGCGCATGTTGGCCGCGGCCGAGTCCCAGACGCCGGTCTCGTCCTCGGTGCGGCTCGGCTTGTAGTCGAAGTGGCGCGGGCCCTCGTAGGACGGGCCGCCGTTGGGGCCGCCGTTCTCGAGCAGGTCGACGAGCGCGAAGGCGTTGTGCAGGTCGCCGTGACCGAACACGAGGTCCTGGTCGTACTTGATGCCGCGCTGGCCGTTGAGGTCGATGTGGAACAGCTTGTCGTGGTACAGCGCCTGGGCGATGCCGGCGGCGAAGTTGAGGCCAGCCATCTGCTCGTGTCCGACCTCGGGGTTGAGGCCCACGAGCTCGGGGCGCTCGAGCGAGCTGATGAAGGCGAGGGCGTGCCCCAGGGTCGGCAGCAGGATGTCGCCGCGCGGCTCGTTCGGCTTGGGCTCGATGGCGAAACGGATGTCGTAGCCCTTGTCGGTGACATAGTCGCCGAGCAGGTTCACGGCCTCGCGGTAGCGCTCGAGGGCCGAGCGGATGTCCTTGGCCGAGTCGTACTCGGCGCCCTCGCGGCCGCCCCACATGACGAAGGTCTTGGCGCCCAGCTCTGCGGCCAGGTCGAGGTTGCGCAGCACCTTGCGGAGCGCGAAGCGACGCACGGCGCGGTCGTTCGAGGTGAAGCCGCCGTCCTTGAAGACCGGCGCGCTGAACAGGTTCGTGGTGACCATCGGCACGATGAGGCCGGTGTCGGCGAGAACCTGCTTGAGGCGGTCGATCTGGGTCTGGCGTTCGGCATCCGTCGACCCGAAGGCGAACAGGTCGTCGTCGTGGAAGGTGAGGCCGTAGGCGCCGAGCTCGGAGAGCTTCTCGACGGCGTGCACCACGTCGAGCGGGTTGCGGGTGGGGCCGCCGAAGGGGTCGGTGCCGTTGTAGCCGATGGTCCAGAGGCCGAAGGAGAACTTGTCGGCGCGAGTGGGGGTGTTCATGTTCCTGCTCCTCGATGAACGGAATTGTTGTTAAGAACAACGTATAGCGACGGATGCCGCATTGCAACCACGTCGATAGTTTCGAAAACTATGATCGAAACATGACGACAGCCCACACCGATGATCGCGTCACCCTCGCCTCCGTCGCCGAGGAGGCCGGTGTCTCGCTGTCGACCATCTCCAAGGTGCTCAACGGTCGGGCCGATGTCGCCGCCGCCACCCGGTCGCGCGTGGAGGAGCTGCTGGCGCAGCGCGGTTATGCCCGCCGCGGTGCCGGAACGGCCGCGAAGGCCGACCTCATCGAGCTGGTCTTCCATGAGCTCGAGAGCGTCTGGTCGATGGAGATCATCACCGGCGTCGAGGCCGTCGCCAAGGAGCACGGCCTGTCCGTGGTGCTCACCGAGAGCGGCAGCAGGCACGCGCCCGACCCGGCCTGGGTCGAGGGCGTCATGCGTCGCCGACCCGTCGCCGTCGTGCTCGTGTTCTCCGGCCTCGCGCCCGAGTACCGCGAGCGGCTGCAGTCGCGCGCCATCCCGTTCGTCATCATCGATCCGGCCGGAGATCCGTCGCCCGACGTGCCGTCCGTCGGATCGGCGAACTGGTCGGGAGGGCTCCTCGCCACCCGCCACCTCATCGAACTCGGGCACACGCGCATCGCCACCATCACCGGGCCCGAGGACATGATGTGCTCCCTGGCCCGGGTCGACGGCTACCGCACGGCCATGAACTCCGCCGGGCTCGACGTCGACCCCGACTGGGTGCGCTTCGGCGACTTCCACGTGACGGGCGGGCGCTCGCACGCCGCCGAGCTGCTCTCGCTGGAGAACCCGCCCACGGCCATCTTCGCCGGCAGCGACCTGCAGGCGCTCGGCGTGCTCGAGGTGGCTCGATCGCGCGGGTTGCGCGTTCCCGAGGACCTGTCGATCGTCGGCTACGACGACATCCCGCTGGTCCAGTGGGTGAGTCCCAGGCTCACGACCATCCACCAGCCGCTGCGGCGCATGGCCGAGGAGGCGACGCGCATCGCCATCCGGATGAGCAGCGAGACGTTCACGGGAACTCCGCGCATCGACCTGGCGACCAACCTCGTGGTGCGCGAGAGTACGGCGCCGCCGGCCCGGCCCGCTCGTTGAGGGACGACCCCGGGCCCTTCCCATTTCGAAACTATCGGAGCAATTTCGTAACGTTTCGATAACGACCTGACCCCCCTTTCAGGGCTGGCGCATATGTTGGCAATCTCCACATATCTCCCAGCGCAAAGGGGCGCTTCTGATGCAACGTCGCACATTCGGAGCCATCGTCATCGCACTCGCCACGGCCGGGATGGTGATCGGGCCGATCTCACCGGCATCCGCCGCACCCGTCACCGTGAGTTCCGTCGATTTCGAAGACGGCACCACGGGCAGCTGGACGCAGAGCGGGGGAGGCGCCGGAACCGTGAGCGTCATCGACGACGACGCCGGCAAGGTCGCCAAGATCACCGACCGAGCCGCCGACTATGTGGGCCTGCAGAGCCCCACGGGTGTCTTCGAGCCGGGATCCACCTACGCGTTCAGCATGAGGGCGCGTCTTGCACCGGGTGTGCCTGGAAGCGTCGGCGTGCGCCTGGTCATGAAGCCCGCCTACTCCTGGATCGGCAACACCACCATGACGGCGGATGCCTGGACCAACGTCAGCGGCGAGTACACCGTGCCGGCCGACGCCGACCCCGCAGCGCTCCAGGTCTACATCGGCACGGCGGACCTCGCTCCGGCGGCGCCGTACAGCTACCTCGTGGACGACATCCTCGTGACGACGACGGATGCCGGCCCCGGCCCCGACCCCGATCCCGACTTCATCCCCGGCGGTGCGCCGAACCCCGTCGCCACCCCGGTGACCCTCGCCCGGGGCAGCGGCGACGTGGCCGCGCTCACCTTCGACGACGGCCCGAACCCGGGCACGACGCCGGCAGTGCTCGACTACCTGAAGGCGAACGAACTGCACGCGACGTTCTGCGTGATCGGCCAGAACATCACCGCTCCGGGCGGAGCCGACCTGCTGAAGCGCATCGTCGCCGAGGGTCACACCCTCTGCAACCACTCGACGGACTACGACGACATGGGCGGCCTGTCCGCAGCGGCCGCCGAGGAGCGGATGAAGGCGAACCTCGCCACCATCCGCACGGCACTCGGCGACCCCGATGCGCCGGTGCCGTTCTTCCGGGCCCCCAATGGCTCCTGGGGTCAGACCGCGGCGGTGGCTGTCGCTCTCGGCATGCAGCCGCTCGGCGTCGTCAACACGATCAACGACTGGGAGACGCAGGACGTCGACACTCTCACCACGAACCTGCGGGCCGCGATGAAGCCCGGACAGGTCGTGCTCGCGCACGACGGCGGCGGCGACCGTGCCGGCACTCTCGCGGCCGTGAAGACCGTGGTCTCCGAGCGCCTCGCCGATGGCTGGACCTTCAGCCTCCCTGTCGGCGCCCCTGCGGCATCCGGCGGCGAGAACGTCATCGACACCGACTTCGAGGACGGCCTCGATGGCTGGGGGCCGCGTGACAGCGGTTCCGGAGCTCCGATCGTGGAGACGACGGATGCCGTCGCACACGAGGGCGAGTTCTCGGCATCCGTCACCGAGCGCACTTCTCAGGGAAGCGGGATCGGCCGTGACATCAGCGGTCTCCTGCAGACCGGAACCACCTACGACCTCACGGCCTGGGTGCGCTTCGGAGACGGGCAGCCGACCGATGACGTCTGGCTGAGCATGGCGCGCACGGTCGACGGCTCCACCAGCTACTCGACCCTCGCGCAGTTCGCCTCGGTGGCGAACGACGGATGGACCGAGGTGACGGCCACCTTCCCGATGGGCGCGGCCGACTCGGCGCTGCTGTACCTCGAGACCGACTACAACGGCACCAACACCTCCGACCTGTACGTCGACGACATCGTCGTGAGCGTTCCCGAACCGTCTCAGGTGCAGGACCTGGTGCCGATCAAGGACACCGTCGACTTCCCGATCGGCGTCGCCATCGACAGCCGCGAGACCACGGGAGCGGCATCCGAACTGCTGCTCAAGCACTTCGACCAGGTCACCAGCGAGAACTACATGAAGCCCGAGGCCTGGTACGACGCGAACGGCGTCTTCACCTCCAACGCCGAGGCCGACACCCTCATGTCGTTCGCCCGCGACAACGACCTGAACGTCTACGGGCACACGCTCGTGTGGCACAGCCAGACACCGGCCTGGTTCTTCCAGGGTGACGGGGGCGCGCCGCTCACCGCCAGCGCTGCCGACCAGCAGGTGCTGAAGGACAGGATGCGCACCCACATCTTCAGCGTCGCGCAGCACCTCAGCGACACCTACGGGGCCTTCGGCAGCGACACCAACCCGCTGTACGCGTTCGATGTCGTGAACGAGGTGGTGTCGGATGCCGCCGACTCGGCCGACGGACTGCGACGCAGCGAGTGGTACCGCATCCTCGGCGAGCAGTTCATCGACCTGGCCTTCCAGTACGCGAACGAGGCCTTCAACGGCGAGTACGCGGCGGAGGGAGTCGAGCACCCGGTGACGCTGTTCATCAACGACTACAACTCGGAGCAGGCCGGAAAGCAGGCCCGCTACCATGCGCTGGTGCAGCGCCTCCTCGAGCGCGGAGTGCCCGTCGACGGCGTCGGCCACCAGTTCCACGTGAGCCTGTCGCTGCCGGCGAGCACGCTCGGTGAGGCTGTCGTCGCCTTCGAGGACCTCCCGGTGACGCAGGCCGTGACGGAGCTGGACGTCACGACGGGTACCCCGGTGACCCAGGCGAACCTCATCGAGCAGGGTTACTACTACCGCGACGCCTTCCGCTCCTTCCGGGAGCACGCCGACGACCTGTTCTCCGTGACCGTGTGGGGGCTGACCGACGGCCGCAGCTGGCGAGCTAGTTCCGGCGCTCCGTTGGTGTTCGACGACGGGTTGCAGGCCAAGCCGGCCTACGACGGCATCGTCGACGGCGACCTGGCCCCGCGCGTGCGCACGGCCAACGTGTTCCAGGGCGACGTTCCGCTCACCGGCGAGGCGACGTCGTCTCCCGAGTGGGACCGGCTGCCGCTGCTCCCGATCGAGGACCGGGGCTCGTTCCAGCTCCGCTGGGCGGCCGACCACCTGACCGTCTACGTGAGCGTCGACGATGCCACGCCGGCCGAGGAGGACGGACTCGAGTTCGAGGTCGACGGCGGTGTCCGGCGCATCTTCACCGACGGGATCGGTGACATGGACGGCGTCTTCACGCCCCGATCCGGCGGTTACGAGGCGGTGGTCCAGATCCCGATCACAGCAGCACAGGGGGAGACCCACAGCTTCGACGTGCGCATCCTCGACGAGGGGAGCGACCCCACCGGCTGGAACTCGCCGGGCGCTGTCGGCACCATCACCCTGCTGGAGCCGCTGTCGTTCCTCGAGGTCGTGCAGGCGGCATCCGCCCCGGCCATCGATGGCGAGATCGACGAGGCCTGGACCGACGCGAACGCCGTGACCACGGACAAGCAGGTGGTGGGAACCTCGGGTGCCACCGCGACGGTGCGAACGCTCTGGCGCGACCAGACGCTCTACGTGCTCGCCGAGGTGGCCGACCCCGTCGTCGACGTGTCGGGATCCGACCCGTGGATCCAGGACTCGGTCGAGATCTACGTCGATCCCGGCAACGCCAAGAACGGCTCCTACCGCTACGACGACACGCAGATCCGGATCAGCGCGGCCAACGCCGTGTCGTTCGGCACCGGCGACGAGGCCTTCCAGGCGAACCGGGTGCAGAGTGCCACGGCGCTCGCCGACGGCGGCTACGTCGTCGAGGCCGCCGTGAGCCTCCTCGAGTACGGCGGCATCGACACCGTGCACGGCCTGGACTTCCAGGTGAACGATGCCGCAGCCGGGGCACGCACCTCCATCCGCAACTGGGCGGACCCGTCGGGCGCCGGATACCAGTCGACGGCCCGATGGGGCGTCGGACAGCTGGTGGCCGTGGCCGTGGCGCCTCCGGTCTCGCCCGTGAACACCGTCGTTCCGGCGATCAGCGGCACCGCGCTCGTGGGGAGCAGGCTCACCGCGACACCGGGCACCTGGGACACGGAGGGGCTGAGCTTCAGCTACCAGTGGCAGGTCGACGGGGTCGATGTCGTCGGCGCGACGAAGGCCGTCTACACGGTCCGCGCGACGGATGCCGGCTCGGCTGTGACCGTCGTCGTCACGGCCGCGAAGCAGGGCCTGACCTCGGCCACGGCGACCTCTGCCGCCGTGACTCCGAAGGCGCCGTCGACCACGTCGCTGTCGTTGTCGCGTCTGCTCGCCTTCTCCTGGCAGACCACGAAGGCGACCGTGAAGGTCTCCTCCACCGAGTCCGTTGCCGGGGGCACGGTGCAGCTGAGCATCAACGGGAAGAAGGCGGGAGCGCCCGTCGCCCTGAAGGCGAACGGCTCAGCCACCATCACTCTGCCGCCGCTCCGCTCGGGAATCCACATCGTGCGGGCCGAGTTCAGCGGGGTGGGCTCGGCTGCGAGTTCGGTCAGCAACCCGTTCCCGCTGCTGTTCCTGTTCTGATCGGTCGCTCGCGCAGGGTGCGCAAGCCCCCTGCGCGAGCGTCGCTGCGTCGGTAGCGTGGCGGCGTGGGCTGGTTCGACGCTCCGGATTACGAGTTCGCTCGAGAGGTGCTGCAGCGCGGTGTCGCGGCGCTCTATCTCGTCGCGTTCCTGTCGAGCCTGAACCAGTTCCGGGTGCTGCTCGGCGAGCACGGCCTGCTCCCGGTTCCCGACTTCGTCGAGGTCCTGAAGCGCGTGCCGGCCAGACATCGGGGCTCCTCGCTGTTCCGCTGGCGCTACTCCGATCGATTGTTGGCCGTCGTCTGCTGGCTCGGGATGCTGCTGGCGGCATCCGTGGTGCTGGGGCTCCCCCAATCGGGCCCGGCCTGGGTTCCGCTCCTCGTGTTCCTGGTGCTCTGGCTGTCGTACATGTCGATCGTGACCGTGGGGCAGACCTTCTACGGCTTCGGCTGGGAGATGCTGCTGCTCGAGGCCGGATTCACCGTCGGGTTCCTCGGCTCGAACGAGGTGCCGCCGCCGACCTGGATCATCCTGCTCATCGCCTGGCTGGTGTTCAGGCTCGAGTTCGGGGCGGGCATGATCAAGATCCGTGGGGGCAGCGAGTGGCGTGACCTGACCGCGCTGTACTACCACCACGAGACCCAGCCGATGCCCGGGCCGCTCAGCCGGCAGGCGCACCTGCTGCCGAAGTGGGTGCACAGGGCGGAGGTCGTGGGCAATCATGTCGGGCAGCTGGTCGTGCCGTTCCTCCTCTTCGCGCCGCAGCCGATCGCATCCGTCGCCGCGGTCATCGTCATCCTCACGCAGCTCTGGCTCGTCATCACGGGCAATTTCGCCTGGCTGAACTGGATCACGATCGTGCTCGCCTGCGCGCGCATCAGCGATCCGGTCGTGCATGCCGTCCTGCCGTTCGTTCCGGTGGACCTGGGGGCGGATGCCGCCGCTTCGCCACCCTGGTGGATGGGCATCGTCGGGCTGGCGACCGCCGTTCTGGTCGTGCTGAGCTGGTGGCCGCTGAGGAACCTGTTCGCTCGGAGGCAGCTGATGAACGCGAGCTTCAATCGCTGGCAGCTGGCCAACGCCTACGGGGCCTTCGGCACGGTCACGCGCCAGCGGGTCGAGGTGGTGATCGAGGCCACCCTGGACGACGACCCGCGCACGGCCGAATGGAGGGAGTACGAATTCAAGGGCAAGCCGGGCGACGTGCGGCGCATCCCACGCCAGTGGGCTCCGTACCACCTGCGCCTGGACTGGCTGATGTGGTTCCTGCCCCTCGGCAGTGTGCACGAGGACTGGTTCCACCGCCTGCTCGAGAAGCTGCTGCTCGCCGATCGACCCACCCTGAGGCTGCTGCGCCGGGCTCCGTTCGGGTCGGATGCCCCGCGCCACGTGCGGGCGCGCACGTACCTGTACAGGTTCTCGACGCGGGCCGAGCTCCGCGAGACCGGGGAGCGCTGGGTGCGCACCCCGCTGAGCATCGTCATCGGCCCGGTCTCGCTGCGGCAGTGATGCGGCGGCGTGCCGGCTTCCCGGCCATCAGAGGGTGACGGTCACCGATGACGCGAGCCCGGCCACCAGACGGACGGGGTCCGGCCTCCTGGAGGTACGTGAAGCGGAGACGTTGTAGTCGCCGGCGAAGCCGCGCAGTCTGAAGCGACCCGCGGCATCCGTTCGCACCGATGTCTGCGGCACCCACCAGTCGCCCTTCACCAGGGCGTGCAGGGCGTCGTAGGCGGGCTTCCGGGAGCCGTCGGCCCGCACCAACCCGATCGGCGCGCCCAGCCAGGCGTCGCGGTCGGTGATGCCCCAGTAGGTGATCGCCTCGACCGACGGATGCGCGACGAGCGAGCGGTAGTGCCGAACGAGTTCGTCGGCCTGACGGGCCTCGCCCTTGGGCGTCGACGGCCAGCTGGGCACCTGATAGTCGTTCAGATCGACGATGTGGCCCGGCATGATCTCGCCGGACACCAGCGACGTCTCGGTCAGGTGCAGAGGCAGGCCGTAGCGGGCGAAGCGGTCGACCATCGCGAGCATCGCGTCCTCGCCCCAGTAGCCCTGGTGCATGTGCGTCTGCAGCCCGATCGCCGAGATCGGGATGCCCGCCTCGAGCAGCCCCTCGAGCAGGCACTCGTAGGCGCTCGACAGGTCGAAGTCGTTGATCAGCAGGGTGGCTGCCGGATTCGTCGCCAGCGCCTCCTCGAAGGCGAGCCGCACCATCGCGATGCGCCCGCGCTCGCGTGCCAGCCTGGTGATGCCGTTGTCCTCCTTGTCGAACACCGGCATGATCACGACCTCGTTGATCGCGTCCCAGGTGTCGATCAGGCCGGCGAAGTCGCCCACCTCGCGGCGGATGCGTTCCCGCTGCAGTCGCTCGATGGCGTCGACGTCGTGGTCGAGGAGCCAGCGCGGCTGCACTGTGTGCCAGACCAGCGGATGCCCCTTCAGCGCCACACCGCGCTCGGCGAACCACTGCGCCGTCGTGGCGAGGCGCCGGGTGTCGGGTCTGCCGGGCTCGGGCTCGAAGCCGCCCCAGTAGAAGGGCAGCGTGGCGGTGTTGAAGAGATCGAGCCAGAGGGCGGCGAGCTCGGGGTCGCCCGGAGATCCGGATCCGTTCGCGAGATCGATGAAGTCGAAGCCGATGTTGCCGAAGGCGAAGGCGTGCGCCGTCTGCTGCACGAGAACGGACGTGTCCGGCATCGGCCGACCCGACGGGTCGCGCACTGTGACCACGACCTCCCCGAGTCGGTGCGGAAGGTCGCCGCGACCCGGGGAGACGAGATCCATCAGTCGACCGGCTCGAGACGCACGCGCGCGTGCAGTTCCCGTGTGTGGTCGACGACCCGCGTCGCGCCCGTGAGCTGCACCGACTGTGCCACCACGACGTCGCCGCTGGAACGGGCCAGTCCGAGCACGATCTCGCCGGGCTCGACGATGCGCCGGCCGTCGCGGCCGGTGAAGCTCGCCAGGTCGGCCGGCACGTCGACGACGACGCGAACGGATGCCCCAGCCTCGAGCGGCAGCCGCGCGTAGCCGATGAGCCGCTGGACCGGGCGTACGACGCTGGCCACCGGGTCGTGCAGATAGAGCTGCACGACCTCGACGCCTGAGCGCGACCCGACGTTCTCGACTGTCACGGAGACCTCGACGCGGCCGTCGGTGCCGAGCGATGCGGCGCTCGCGGAGGCATCACCCCACTCGAACGCGGTGTAGCCGAGTCCATGCCCGAACGGGAATGCAGAGGCGGGGTCGATGTTCGACACCTCGCTCGCACCGGCGAGCGGAGACGCCAGGTACGTCGACGGCTGCGCTCCGGGATGCCCGGGCACCGAGACCGGCAGACGCCCGCTGGGGTTCACCCGCCCGCTCAGCACTCCGGCGATCGCGGGGGTGCCCTCCTCGCCGAGGAAGAACGTCTGCACGATCGCGGATGCCGCATCCGTCGCCGATCCGAGGGCGTAGGGCCGCCCGGCCAACAGCGTCACGACAGTCGGGGTGCCCACCTCGAGCACGGCGTCGAGCAGCGCCTGCTGCGCCCCGGGAAGAGCCAGGCTCTCGGCGTCGCAGCCCTCGCCGCTCGTACCGCGGCCGAACAGGCCGGCGCGGTCACCGAGCGCGAGCACGACGACGTCGGCAGCGCGAGCCGCGGCGACGGCATCGGGAATCGCATCCGTCTCGCCGCCGTCGATCGTGGTGCCGCGAACGAAGTGCACCGTGGACGCCGGGAACTCGGCCCGGAGCGACTCGAGCATCGTGGGCAGCTCGATGCCGATCGGCACCTCGGGGTGCTTCACGCCCACATGGGCCGGGAACGAGTAGCACCCGAGCACGGCGTAGGGGTCGTCGGCATTCGGGCCGATCACGGCGATGCGCTTCGGAGCCTCGGATGCCGCTCCCAGGGGAAGCAGCCCGTCATTGCGCAGCAGCACGACGGCCTGCTCGGCGAGGGCACGCGCGATCTCGCGGTTCTCCGCCGAGTCGAGGTCGACGCTGCCGCGCAGCTCGGAGCCCGAGTCGAGGTCTCGACCGCGCAGGGCAGCAGGCATGGGGGAGTAGTCGGCGTCGAGCATGCCGAACTCCGCCTTCTGCCGGAGCACCCGGCGCAGAGCCCGGTCGACCAGCGACTCGTCGACGCGGCCGTCCTCGATCGCGGCGACGAACCGCCCCGAGAACGCCTTGACCGTCGGCAGTTCGACGTCGATGCCCGCCTCGAGAGCCTGGGCGGCGGCATCAGTCCAGTCCCCGGCCACTCCGTGCAGCAGGTGCAGGAAGCCGATGGCGAAGTAGTCGGCCACGACAGTGCCGTCGAACCCCCACGTGTCGCGGAGCAGCTCGGTCAGCAGCGACCCGTCGGCCGCTGTCGGCACCCCGTCGATGTCGGTGTACGCGTTCATCACGCTGCGCACCCCCGACTCCCGCACGGCCATCTCGAAGGGTGGCAGCAGCACGTCGGCGAGCTCGCGTCGACCGACGGAGACCGGGGCGAGGTTGCGTCCGGCCTTCGATGCCGAGTAGCCGACGAAGTGCTTGAGGGTGGCGACGACGCCCTCGGACTCGAGGCCGCGGATGTAGGCGGAGGCCACGGTGCCGATCAGGTACGGATCCTCGCCGATGGTCTCCTCGACGCGGCCCCAGCGGGCGTCGCGCACGACGTCGAGCACCGGGGCGAGCCCCTGGTGCACGCCGAGGCCGCTCATGTCGGCTCCGATGCGTGCCGCCATCCGTTCGACCAGCTCGGGATCGAAGGTGGCACCCCAGCTCAGGGGAACCGGATAGGCCGTGGCTCCCCACGCGGCGAACCCGGCGAGGCATTCCTCGTGCGCCATCGCCGGGATGCCGAAGCGGCTCTCGCGGATGATGCGTTCCTGGGTGCGCAGCAGCGACAGGGCGCCGAGCGCCGGATCCACCGGTGCCGTGCCGAACGGACGGGTCAGCTGGCCGAGGCCCGACGGGAGGAGGGTGTCGAGGTCGACGAGTTCCTCCATGTCGTGCTGGTGCGGGGCGACATCGCCACCCTCGGCCGAGGCGCCGACCCAGATCCCGTAGAGCTGGGCCACCTTCTCCGACACAGTCATGGCGCCGATCAAGGCGTCGACGCGCTCGTCGACCGGGAGGGTGGTGTCGTGCCAGGGTGCATCCGTCATCGAATGCACCCGCTCCGGGGCGGTCATCCCTTCACCGCCCCGCTGAGTCCGCCGACGATGCGACGCTGCGCGAGCGTGAAGAACAGGATCGCTGGCAGCATGGCGAGCGAGGTGAAAGCGAGCACGGCCGCCGTGTCCTGCGAGTACTGCGTCGAGAACTGCTGCACGCCGAGCGGCAGGGTGTAGTTCGAGGCGTCCGTGAGCATGAGCAGTGGAAGCAGGTAGGCGTTCCAGCTGCCGACGAAGGCGAGCACGCCGACGGTCATGAGGCCAGGGCCGGCCAGTGGCAGCAGGATGCGCCAGAAGAAGCCGAAGCGGCTCGTCCCGTCGAGAGTGGCAGCCTCTTCGAGCTCACCGGGGATCGCACGCAGGAACGGCACCAGGATGATGATCGTCGTCGGCAGGGCGAAGGCGATCTGGGGGATGAACACGCCGGCGAGCGAGCCGAGCAGTCCGATTTCCTTGAGCATCAGGTAGAGCGGCAGGATCGCGACGGTGATGGGGAACAGCAACCCGGCTGTGAACATCGAGTAGATGGCGTCGCGGCCCCGAAACTCGTAGCGGGCGATGACGAAGGCGGCCATCACTCCGAGAATGACGACGCCGAGCGTGGTCGCGAGGGCGGCGACGGTGCTGTTGCCGACCTGCATCCAGAAGGTCGGGGACGTGAGGACCGTCGCGTAGTTCGCGAGGATCCACGGGTCGGGCCATCCGGACGGGTCGGCGTTGATCTGAGCGGTCGAGCGGAAGCCGCCGATCCAGATGTAGGCGACCGGCACGATGGTGATCCCGGCGATGACGAGCGCGACGAGGTAGACGAAGGGCTGACCCCAGTCGATGCCCCGGCGCACCGGTCTTCCGGTGGCGGCGGTCGGATTGACCGCGCGGATGGATGTCGTCGTCATGTCAACCGACTCCCTGTGTCAGCGAGCCCTGGAGATCGCGCTTGAGCACGTATCGCTGGTACACCAGGGCGAAGACGAGCGAGATGATGAAGAGGATGACGGCGACGGCGCTGCCGAAGCCGAGCTGATTGCGCTGGAAGCCGTACTGCACCATGTAGGTGGCCATCGTGGCGGTGGCGTTGGCCGGTCCACCGCCCGTGACGATCCAGACCATGTCGAAGAGCTGCAGCGATCCGATGATGGACAGGAACGCCCAGATGCGGATGGTGGGCCCGAGCAGCGGAATCGTGATGTGCCGCTGGACCTGCCACCAACTCGCCCCGTCGATCTGCGCGGCCTCGGTCAGTTCCTCGGGGATGCCCTGGAGACCTGCGAGCATGAGCAGGATGGCGAAGCCGATGTACTTCCAGGTGAGGATCCAGAACAGGGTCCACAGCACGATGTCCTGGTCGGCGAGCCACAGTTGCTGCATGCTGCCGAGTCCGATGGATTGCAGGAAGGCGTCGAACGGACCGTTCGGCTGCAGGAGCAGCTTCCATGACAGTCCCGCGATGACCTCGCTCAGCACGTACGGGATGAAGATGATGACCCGGAGGGCCGTTCGCCCCTTCATCTTCCGGTTGAGCAGCAGCGCCAAGGCGATGGCGATCGGACCCTGGACGACCAGGGAGAGCACGACGATGAACAGGTTGTGCCCGATCGCGCCGATGAAGACGGGGTCGCCGATGGCGCGGGTGTAGTTGTCGGGGAAGTTGAAGTCCTCGAGCGGGCCGTAGCCGTTCCACTTGAAGAAGCTGTACACCGCGGCGAGGCCGACTGGGACGAGGACGAAGGCGATGTAGACGATCGTCGCGGGGGCGACGAACAGCCCGATCTCGAGGCGCTTGCGATTGCGCGCCTTGGAGCGCCTGCGAGGACCAGGAGTGTGCGGAGCGGGGGCCGGGCCCGCGGTGTGCGCGGGCCCGGCCTCTGTGTTGCGTGTGATGGTCATGCTCAACTAACTGTTCGCGGTGTCGGTGCGACTATTCGGTCGCCGCGGCGTCCTGCATGCCGGTGACGATGTCATCGGCGGAACCCTGGCCTGCGAACAGGTTGACGATGCCGTCGTTCATGGCACCGCCGACGGTGGGTCCGTAGGCCGTGTCGAGCCAGAGCTGCACGTACGACGCGTTCTGCTTACCGTCGAGCACCATCTGCAGGTTCGGGTCGGTGATGCTGTCTGCGGCACCCTCGACTGTCGGGATTCCGGCTCCGGACTCTCCGAAGCGCTTCTGCACGTCCGTGCTCATGATGTACTTCAGCAGGTCGACGCACTCCGGCGGCGCCTGCTCCGAGCAGGCGAAGCCATCGCCGCCGCCGAGCGCTGCTGTCGGGTCACCGTCGGCGCCGTCGATCCCCGGGAAGTTGAACCAACCCAAGAACTCGGGAACCTTCTTGTCGTCGGTCAGGCCTCCGACCACGCCGGGCTCCCAGTGGCCCATGAGCTCCATGCCGACCTTTCCGCTGGCGAGAAGACCGGCGGAACTGCCGGCTCCCTGCTGGGCGGGGGTCGCGAGGAAGCCCTCGTTGAACGGCTCGGTGGCCAGGAACGCGTCGAGGTCCTCGCCGGCCTTGATGAAGCACTCGTCACTGAAGTCACGTTCGGCCTGAGCCTTCGTGAGGGTCTCCGGTGAGCAGTTCTTCAGGGCGAAGTTGTACCACCAGTGCGCGGCAGGCCACTTGTCGCCGGCGCCGACGGAGATGGGGGCGATCCCGGCCGCCTTGAGCTTGGCGACGGCGTCGTTCAGTTCGTCGAGCGTCGTGGGGGTTTCGGTGATGCCGGCTTGGGCGAAGAGATCCTTGTTGTACCAGAATCCCTCGACGCCGTAGCTGAACGGCAGCCCGTACGTCACGCCGTCGATCTGCCAGCCACTGACCGTTGGGCCGATGGCATCGAGCTCGTCCGTCACGTCGGCGGAGAGGTCCTTGAGGTAGCCTGCAGCCACCTGATCCTTCAGCTCGCCGCCGCCCCAGGCCTGGAACAGGTCGGGCGGGGTGTTCGAGCGCAGGGCGTTCGGGATGAGCGTCTTCTGCAGGTCCTCGTTCTGGTAGCCGGTGACCTCGACGGTCACTCCGGGGTTCGCCTCCTCGAACTCGGCGGCCACGTCCTCCCACAGGCCCTTCAGCGGATCCTGATTGCCGTTGTGCCACCACGTGAGTGTGACATCGCCATCGCTATCGCCGTCTTCGCCGCTGTTCGCGCTGCAGCCGGTGAGCGCGGCGACCGCGATCCCGATGGCTGCTGCGCCAGCGAGCAGTCGCTTGGTGCTGCGTCTGTTCATCGTTGAACCTCTCGAAAGTTTCGACGTCTGCGTCGAAAGTGATCTGGACGATCTGATCCTACGGCCGCGTTGATATGCCGTCAAGCGCAACATATTCGGCGCGGGTCCGGTGCCCGGCAGCCAGTCGCCCCTAGAGTGTTAGCCGTGAGCACCCTGGGGACCTTCGACGGCGTCCATCGCCGAAATCTGTCGAAAGTGCTGTCGCTCGTGCACTACGACGGGCCGCTGTCCCGCGCGCAGGTCACCGCCTCCATAGGGCTCAACCGCTCGACCGTCGCCACCCTGGTCTCCGAGCTCGCTGCGCTCGACCTCGTCGTCGAGAGCGCGCCCGATCCCACGAATCGCGTGGGTCGCCCCTCTCCCGTCGTGGCACCGCATCCGCTCACCGCCGTCATCGCCGTGAACCCCGAGGTCGATGCCATCACCATCGCGGCCGTGGGCCTCGGTGGCCGCGTGCTGCACAGCGAGCGCATCGAGGTCGACCACGTCGTCAGTCCCGAGGAAGCCGTCGAGATCGTCGCCCGCACCGTCGCGGGATGGTCGTCGACCGCCGAATTGGCCGCTCTGCGCTTCCTCGCCTGCGGTGTCGCCGTGCCGGGCCAGGTGCGCCGGGCCGACGGCCTGGTGCGCTGGGCTCCACACCTCGGATGGTCGGATGCCGGCATCCGCGACCTTCTCGAGACCGCGATCGGCCTGCCGACGGTCGTCGACAACGACGCCAGCCTCGGAGCCGTGGCCGAGCACCTCTTCGGCGCAGGCCGCGGCGTCGACGACATCGTCTACCTCAACGGCGGCGCCAGCGGCATCGGCGGCGGGCTCATCGTGCACGGCCGCCTCGTCGGCGGATCCGCGGGCTATGCCGGTGAATTCGGCCAGAACCGGCCGGGCATCGCCACGACCGACGACAGGCGCGCACCCGACGGCGTTCTCGAGGACGAGGTGAGCCGCGCCAGGCTGCTCGAGGTCGTGGGTCTCGACACGGCCGACGAGCCGACTCTCGCCGCCGCCATGATGCAGTCGACGGATGCCGCCGTGCAGCGCGAGCTCGAACGCCAGCGGCGCATCCTCGCGACAGCGCTCTGCAACGCCATCAACGTGTTGAACCCGTCGCTCGTGATCCTCGGCGGCTTCCTCGCGACGGTGGCGCAGAGCGATCTGGCGGCGCTGGAGGCTGCGGTGCTCGCCCAGGCGCTGCCCGTGGCGGGCGAGGAGCTCGAGATCAGGGTGGCCGGCCTCGGCGAGGACCGCCTGCTGATCGGAGCCGCCGAGGCCGCCTTCGCGGCGGTGCTCGCCGACCCGGAACTGAGTACCCGCTGATCGAGCAGCCCGCGTGCGCCCTCCCTCCCGCTGATCGAGTAGCCCGCGAGCGCCCCCCCGCTCGCTGAGGCCCGGGCGAAGCCCGCGGTCGAAGCGCACTCACCCGCTGGCCTGTACCCCGAATCCCGACCACTCTCAGGTTGTCACTGGCTGATGCGCCGTCCTCTGCGTTAGGCTTGACCAGCAACGATCGAATCGATTCGATCCGCGGCGATGCAGCCGCCTCGCGTGGCCCGCCGCATCCGTGACTCTCGGGCATCCCTGCCACCGGCATGGCACGTCCCGTCGCCCCTCGATCGCTGCGCGCCGCCGCACACCCCCCATCTCTCGAGGACCTTCGCTTTGACGTACACCGGCTCCATCCCCGCCATCACTCCCGATAGCGCGGTGAACCACGCCCACCCGGGCGATCGCCTCAGCGCCAGGCAGCGCCTGGTCTACATCCTCGTGCTCGGTGCGCTCACGGCCCTCGGCCCCTTCACCATCGACCTCTACCTGCCCGCGTTCCCCGTGCTGCAGGACGAGTTCAACGTCTCGCCCGCGATCATCCAGCTCACCCTCACCGGCACCATGATCGGCTTCGGGCTCGGCCAGCTGATCGTCGGCCCCTGGAGCGACAAGGTCGGGCGACGTCTGCCTCTCCTCGCCGCCACCAGCGTGCACCTCGTCGCCTGCGTCGGCGCGGCGCTGTCGCCCGACATCTACTGGCTCGGTGCCTTCCGACTGATCATGGGATTCGGTGCTGCGGCGGGTGGCGTCGTCGCCATGGCCATGGTGCGCGACCTCTTCGGCGGTCGTCCCCTCGTCAAGATGCTCTCTCGTCTGGCCCTGGTCAGCGGCCTCGCTCCCGTGCTCGCACCCGTCATCGGCTCGCAGCTGCTGCTCTTCATGGACTGGCGAGGCATCTTCTGGGTTCTCGCCCTCTACGGCGCCGTCGTGATCGTCTGCGTCGCCCTCCTCATCGTCGAGACGCTGCCGAAGGGCGAGCGCCACGGCGACGGGCACTCCACCGTGGGCCAGCGCTACAGGGCGCTGTTCTCCGACCGCACCTTCGTGGGCGTCGCCGTCATCGGCGGCATGACCTTCACCGGACTGTTCGCCTACCTCTCGAGCTCGTCGTTCCTGTTCCAGGGCGTCTACGGCTTCGATGCCCAGCAGTACGGGCTGCTCTTCGCCGTCAACTCCATCGGCGTCGTGCTCGGAGTGCAGACCAGCTCGCTGCTCATGCGTCGCGGCGTGGGACCGCAGTGGATCATCGCCTGCACCACGATCGCGCTGCTCGCCATGGCCATCGCCATCATGGTGCTCGACGTCGCCGGGGCCGGCCTCTGGGGCACCGTGCTGCCCCTGTTCCTGTTCATCACGGCCTGCGGGTTCACGTTCCCCTGCATCCAGGTGCTCGCGCTCGCCAACCACGGCAAGGAGGCGGGAACGGCTGCCTCGGTGCTCGGAGCCCTGAACTTCGGACTGGCCGGAGTGCTCTCGCCGATCGTCGGCGTGCTCGGTGTCTCGAGCGCGCTGCCCATGGGTGCAGTGATGGGGACGACAGCGGTCATCTCGATCGTCCTCCTCTGGTTCGTCGTGCGCCCACGGACCGTTCCCGCGCTCTCGCACTGAGCCGCGCCGCCCGCCGGGGTACCGTAGATGGATGGAGCCGCACATCGCCGACCCCGATCCTGTACCCACGGATGCCGAACCCGAGCGACGCGCGTCGTGGTTCGGCCGCCACATCCCCTTGGTCTCCGGACTCTCCCTCCTCATCGTCGCGGTGCTGCTCGGCGTCGTGATCGTCGTGCGCGAGGGGGCGCTGCTCCTCGGCCTCGACGAGGAGTGGGCCGAGGAGATGACCGAGATCCGCGGGCCGGTCGGCGATGCGCTCGCGATGTTCTTCAACTACGCCGGCGGCACTCTCATCGGGGCGCTGATCATCCCACTGGCCACGGTGATCGCGCTGCTCGCCGCCCGCCGGCGCTGGGCTGCCCTGTACTTCGCCATCGCCTCGTCGGCGAGTGCCATCGCCGTGCAGATCCTCAAGCAGCTCTTCGGCCGGGCCCGCCCCGAGGACATGCTCGTGGCTTCCGACTTCGGCTCATTCCCCTCGGGGCATGTAGCCAACGCCGCCACCATCGCCGTCGCCTTCGGGGTCATCTTCCCGGTCGTGTGGGTGTGGATCGCCGGCGCGATGTGGACCATCCTCATGGCGATCAGCCGCACCTACCTGGGCGTGCACTGGTTCACCGACACCATCGGAGGCTTCCTCGTCGGCGCTGGCATGGCTCTCGTCATCTGGGGCCCGTTCGCCCAGAAGCTCGAGCAGGAGCGCCTGGCCCTGCACGAGCGGCGGCATCCGGCCGCGTAGCCCGCCCGATCGTCGGATACGCGCCCCGATCGTCGCGTACAACGTTGTAGAGTGACGGCATCCGGGCGGTCCGGCGTGAATGGGGGAGCCATGGCGGCCACGCTGCACGACGTCGCCCGCATCGCCGGCGTCTCGATCAAGACCGTCTCGAACGTGATCAACGACTACCCGCACGTCAAGCCCGACACCCGCGCCCGGGTTCAGACCGCCATCGAGGAGCTCGGCTACCAGCCCAATCTCTCGGCGCGCAGCCTGCGCTCCGGTCTCACCGGCGCGATCACGCTGGCCCTGCCCGAGCTGAGTCTCAGTTATTTCGCCGAGCTCGCGGATGCCGTCATCAGGGCGGCCGAACGGGCGGGCAAGGTCGTGCTGATCGAGCAGACCAATGGTGACAGGACCCGCGAGCTCGAGGTCCTCACCAGTCCGCGTCTCAAGATGACCGATGGCCTCATCTTCTCCCCGCTGGGGATGGGCATGGACGACGTGGCGCGCCTCGAGGTGCCCTATCCGCTGGTGCTGCTCGGCGAGCGCATCTTCGACGGCCCGGCCGACCATGTGACCATGCGCAACGTCGAGGCCGCGCGGGCCGCCACCGAGTTCCTGATCGAGCGGGGCCGCAGGCGCATCGTGGTGATCGGCGCCCACGAGGACGAGGTGATCGGCTCGGCCGGTCTCCGTCTGCGCGGCTACCGGGAGGCTCTCGACGCAGCCGGGCTCGACTTCGATCCGGCCCTCATCGGCTACACGACGCTCTGGCACCGCTCGAACGGCGCCACCTCGATGCGTGCACTGCTCGCGACGGGCGTCGAGTTCGACGCCGTCTTCGGACTCAACGACACCCTCGCCCTCGGCGCCATGCGCGCCATCCAGGAGGCAGGCCTCAGGGTGCCCGAGGACGTGGCTGTGATCGGTTTCGACGATCTCGACGAGGCGCAGTACTCGCTGCCCAGCCTCAGCACCGTCAATCCGGGTCGCGACGAGATCGCCGAGACCGCCGTGGCGACGTTGCTGCAACGCATCGGCGACCGGGACGGCGCCATCGGCGACGCGCGTCAGATCCTGGCGCGTTACGAGATCGTCGAGCGCGAATCCACGCCCCCTCTCTGAGGGCCATCGGCGTGACGCATCCGTGATGAACGGATGCTTGACAGATGCCTCGCCTCCGTTGCACCATGTCTTTTACAACGTTTACTTACAACGTTGTAAAAGTTCGATCTCGTCGCGGAGAGCTGGTGTCCGAGAGGTCGGGCCCCTCCCATCGCACTGCTGACACTGGTGTCCAACACCGCGAGAGAAAGAGCACAGCACAATGAAGAGCAAGCTCCTGGCAGCGATCGGCCTCGTCGCCGTCACCGCTGCGGCGCTGACCGGATGCAGCCCGGCCGCCGAATCCGCCAAGAAGGCGGACTGCACCAACAAGATCGTCAACAAGGACGCCACCCAGGTGAGTGTCTGGGCCTGGTACCCCGCTTTCGAAGACGTCGTGGACCTGTTCAACGAGAACCATGACGACGTGCAGATCTGCTGGACCAACGCCGGACAGGGCAACGACGAGTACACGAAGTTCTCGACGGCCATCGAGGCCGGCTCCGGTGCCCCCGACGTCATCATGCTCGAGTCCGAGGTGCTCTCGAGCTTCTCCATCCGCAACGCACTCGTCGACCTCACCGAGTTCGGCGCGGACGACGTGAAGGCCGACTACACCGAAGGCGCCTGGAAGGACGTGTCGAGCGGTGACGCCGTCTACGCCATCCCTGTCGACGGCGGCCCCATGGGCATGCTCTACCGCAAGGACATCCTCGACCAGTACAAGATCCCGGTGCCCACAACGTGGGACGAGTTCGCCGCTGCAGCGCAGGCCCTGAAGGACGCCGGCGCTCCCGGAGTTCTCGCCGACTTCCCGACCAACGGCCGCGCCTACAACCAGGCGCTCTACGCCCAGGCCGGATCGGTGCCGTTCGCCTACGACAACGCCAAGCCCACCGAGATCAGCATCGACGTGAACGACGCCGGTTCGAAGAAGGTGCTCTCGTACTGGGACGACCTGGTGAAGAAGAACCTCGTCGCCACCGATGACGCCTTCACGGCCGACTACAACACCAAGCTCGTCGACGGCAGCTACGCCATCTACGTCGCTGCTGCCTGGGGTCCCGGCTACCTCGGCGGCCTCTCGGATGCAGACTCCGACGCCGTCTGGCAGGCAGCACCGGTTCCGCAGTGGGATGCCGCGAACCCCGTTCAGATCAACTGGGGTGGATCGACCTTCGCCGTGACGAGCCAGTCCAAGAACCAGGAGGCCGCGGCCACCGTCGCCAAGGAGGTCTTCGGTACCGAGGAGGCCTGGAAGATCGGCATCGAGAAGGCGGCCCTGTTCCCGCTCTGGAAGCCCATCCTCGACTCCGACTACTTCCGTGATCTCGAGTACCCGTTCTTCGGCGGACAGCAGATCAACAAGGACGTCTTCCTCGCGGCGGCATCCGGATACACCGGCTTCACGTTCAGCCCGTTCCAGAACTACGCCTACGACCAGTTGACAGAACAGCAGTACGCCATGGTTCAGGGCGAGAAGAGCTCCGACCAGGCGCTCGACGACCTGCAGGCGTCGCTCGAGAAGTACGCCACCGACCAGGGCTTCGTGCTCCAGTAGCGGCTGACCCGGGTGGCCGGCCAGACGGTCGGCCACCCGCCACCCACCTTTCACCGACGAGAGAGTCATCATGACAACACCAACGGCCGTCGCGGCCCCGGGATCGGCCCGAAGCTCCGCGCATCGCCCACAGAGACGCGGCGCTGGCCTGGAAGTCAAACGCCAGCGCTGGGGTTGGCTCTTCGTCACCCCGTTCATCGTCGTCTTCCTGCTGTTCCTGGTCTTCCCGCTGTTCTACGCGTTCGGGATGAGCCTGTTCACCTCGACGCTGGCCACCGGCACCCAATTCACCGGAGCCGGCAACTACGTGAAGGCGTTCACCGATCCGCTCTTCCTCGAGGGACTCCTGCGGGTCGCCGGGTTCGCCGTGGTCATGATCCCGTTGCAGCTGATCGTGGCGCTCGCCGCAGCCCTCGTGCTCGACACTCTGACGAGCTGGCTCTCCAAGCTCAGCCGGCTGTTCATCTTCGCTCCGTACGCCATCCCGGTCGTCATCGGAGCCCTCATGTGGAGCTTCCTCTACAGCCCCCGGTTCGGTCCGGCGTCGTCGGTGTTCGGCCTCTTCGGCCTCGACACCCCCAACTTCCTCGCCTCCGACACGATCTTCGGCGCTCTCGTCAACATCGTCACGTGGCAGTGGGCCGGCTACTACATGGTCGTCATCTACGCGGCGCTGCGGTCCATCGATCCGTCCATCTACGAGGCCGCCCGCATCGACGGCGCCAACGGCTGGCAGACCGCGACCCGCATCAAGGTGCCGATGATCTCCTCGTCGATGGTCATGGTGATCACGTTCGCGCTCATCGGAACCCTGCAGTTCTTCACCGAACCCGTCGTGCTCCGCAACATCGCGCAGGGAGCGATCGACGCGGCGTACACGCCCAACATGTACGCCTTCTCGCTCGCCTTCTCCTACAGCCAGTTCAACTACGCCTCGGCGATAGCGTTCTCGCTCGGCATCCTGGTGTTCGGCGGCTCGTTCATCTTCCTCTTCCTCACACGCAAGCAGAGCGGACTGAAGTGATGACCGTCTTCTCCCAGCGCAACGTCGACCTGAGCGACCACCACACCACCGGCATCCCGGTGCACGAGGTCCGCGGACCGCAGCGACCCGGCCGGAGGACCGGCAGGCGACGCATCGGCTCGCACGTCTTCCTCGTCATCCTCGGGATCTACTTCATCATCCCGATCTGGTGGCTGTTCGTCGCCGCCACGAAGTCCAACTCCGGCCTGTTCACCAGCCCGGCGTTCTGGTTCGACGGCGACTTCGCCCTGTTCCAGAACATCGCCGGACTGTTCACCCACGAGGGCGGCATCTACTGGACGTGGCTCGGCAACTCGTTCCTGTACGCCTTCTCCGGCGGAATCGGGGCGACGATCCTGTCGATCCTGGCCGGCTACGGCTTCGCGAAGTACCGCTTCCGCGGGCGGGGTGCCGTCTTCACCATCATCCTCGGCTCCGTCATGGTGCCGCTGACGGCTCTCGTCATCCCCACGTTCATGCTGCTCAGCCAGTACGGGCTGATCAACACGGCCTGGGCTGTCATCCTGCCGTCGCTGTTGAGCCCGTTCGGCGTCTACCTCATGCGGGTCTACACGCAGGATGCCGTGCCCGACGAGATGCTCGAGGCCGCCCGCATCGACGGTGCCGGCGAGATCCGCACCTTCTTCACCGTGGCGCTGCCGCTGCTGAAGCCGGCGATCGTCACCGTGCTGCTGCTGAGCGTCGTCGGAACGTGGAACAACTTCTTCCTCCCGCTCGCCGTGCTCACCGACCCCGGACTGCTGCCCGTCACCGTGGGCCTCAACCGCTGGACCGCCCTCTCCAACGCGGGTGCCGGCGGGGAGCAGGTGTGGAACCTCATCACCTCCGGATCGTTCATCTCGGTACTTCCGCTGATCCTGTCGTTCCTCTTCCTCCAGCGCTACTGGCAGGGCGGACTCTCCCTCGGAAGCATCAAGTAGCGCATCCGTCGGAGCAGCCGACCGGCCGGCCCGGAACCAGACCCCGAACCTTCGATCTCGTCTCGACCTCGACCCAGAAAGACCGCCATGCCCACCGCACGCCTCACCATCGATCCGCACTTCGCGATCGGTCCCATCAACCGCCGCCTCTTCGGCTCCTTCGTGGAGCACCTCGGCCGCTGCGTCTACGACGGCCTCTACGAGCCCGGCCACCCCACCGCCGATGCCGAGGGCTTCCGCCAGGACGTCATCGACCTGGTGAAGGAGCTCGGCGTCTCGGCCATCCGCTATCCCGGCGGCAACTTCGTCTCCGGCTTCCGCTGGGAGGACTCGGTGGGGCCGAAGGAGGACCGCCCGCGTCGCCTCGACCTGGCCTGGCACTCCACCGAGACCAACGAGGTGGGCCTGCACGAGTTCGCCTCGTGGCTCGACAAGGTCGGCAGCGAGCTGATGCTGGCCGTCAACCTCGGCACCCGCGGCACGCTGGAGGCCCTCGACCTGCTCGAGTACTCCAACATCTCGGGCGGCACCGCGCTCTCCGACCAGCGCATCGCCAACGGCGCCACCGACGCGTTCGGCGTCAAGATGTGGTGCCTCGGCAACGAGATGGACGGACCGTGGCAGCTCGGCCACCGCTCGGCGGACGACTACGGCAAGATCGCCTCGCAGACGGCGAAGGCCCTGCGCCAGGTCGACCCGTCCCTCGAGCTCGTGGTCTGCGGATCGTCGAGCGCCCACATGCCCACCTTCGGGGAGTGGGAGCGCGTCGTGCTCACCCACACCTACGACGACGTCGACTACATCTCCTGCCACGCCTATTACGAGGAGAAGAACGGCGACCTCGACTCGTTCCTCGCCTCCGCCGTCGACATGGACCACTTCATCGAGTCCGTCGTCGCCACGGCCGACCACGTGAAGGCCGTCAACGGCAGCTCGAAGACCATCGACATCTCCTTCGACGAGTGGAACGTCTGGTACATCGACCGCTACCACGGCGTCGACAAGATCGAGGGCGTCGACAACTGGCCCGTCGCACCGCGCCTGCTCGAGGACGCCTATTCGGTGGCGGATGCCGTCGTCTTCGGCAACCTCATGATCTCGCTGTTGAAGCACGCCGACCGCGTGACCAGCGCCTCCCTCGCCCAGCTCGTGAACGTGATCGCGCCGATCATGACCGAGCCCGGCGGCATCGCGTGGAAGCAGACCACCTACTTCCCGTTCGCCATCACCTCCCGTCTCGCGCAGGGTCGGGCGCTCGAGCTCAAGCTCGACGCCCCCACCTACTCCACCGAGGTCTACGGCGAGGTTCCGCTGGTCGACGCCGTCGCGACGCACGACGACGAGACCGGCCGCTCGGCCGTGTTCCTCGTCAATCGTTCGCAGACCGAGGCCATCACCGTGACCGTCGACATCGGCGGGCTCGGCTCCGTCGGCATCCTCGAGACCCACACCCTGGCCGACGACGACCTCACGGCCGTCAACACGCTGCAGGATCCCGAGCGCGTCGGCGTGCACGCCAACGACAGCGCGGCGATCGACGGGCGCGAGCTCACGATCACGCTGCCGCCGGTGTCGTGGACCGCGATCTCGCTCGGCTGATCGCGGCGCACGAATGACTCCCCGCATGCCGCACCGATCGTCCATGACGGTGCGCCATGCGGGGCCCCCACTCGTCGCCGCGGCCGGCAGCGGCGGCCGGGGCGGGCGCCTGCGCTCCGTCGCGGCCCTCGCCGCCGTGGCGCTGGCGGCGAGCATCGGGCTCGCCGGCTGTGCGGCATCCGGAGCCCGCGATCTCTCGGGGGACCTGTCGACCCACGACCCGGCGCTCGCCCACGATGGCGACACCTGGTACGTCTACTCCACGGGCAACCAGTCCGTGGCCGACGGCAACATCCAGGTGCGCACCTCCGCCGACGGCACCAGCTGGCAGTACGCCGGCGAGGTGTGGGAGGAGAAGCCCGACTGGGTGACGGATGCCGTTCCCGGGGTGTCGAACCTCTGGGCGCCCGAGCTCGTCGAGCACGACGGCACCTGGTACCTGTACTACTCGGCGTCGACGTTCGGCACGAACGCGTCGGTCATCGGCCTCGCCACCAACAGCACGCTCGATCCCGACGATCCCGACTACGAGTGGGTCGACCGGGGCGCCGTCGTCACGTCGACCACGCGCGACGACTTCAACGCCATCGACCCCGGAATCGTCGAGGACTCCGACGGCACCCCGTGGATGGCCTTCGGGTCGTTCTGGAGCGGCATCCGCATGGTCGAGCTGGCGTGGCCCGACGGCCTGCGAGCCGACGACGCGGACCCGCTGCGGCTTGCCGACCGGCAGAGCCCGCCGAACGCGATCGAGGCGCCGTACATCGTGGAACACGATGGCGACTTCTTCCTCTTCGTGTCGCGCGACTCCTGCTGCCAGGGCGTGAAGAGCACGTACAACGTGGCCGTCGGGCGTGCCGACGAACCCACGGGCCCGTACGTCGACCGTGACGGGACCCCACTCCTGCAGGACGGCGGAACCCCGGTGATCGCCACCGACGGCGAGCGCATCGGGCCCGGCGGCCAGTCCGTGGCGGACGGCATGATGGCGCTGCACTTCTACAACGGCGACGCCGGCGGCGCCTTCGAGCTGGCGCTGCTGCCGCTGCAGTGGGATGCCGACGGCTGGCCGTCCGTGCAGTGGTGACGGCGGCATCCGCTGCCCGAACCGCCCGGACGTGTACGCCCCCGGTTCCGGGGCGCGAGAGGATTGATGCATGACTCAGCTGGATGTCGGAACGAACTGGGCGGGCAACCTCGCCTACGGAGCACGACAGGTGATGACGCCGCACACCTACGGTGAGCTCGCGGGGCTGCTGCGCTCCGAGACCCACGTGCGCATGCTCGGCACCCGGCACTCCTTCAACAGGATCGCCGACACGTCGGGCGTGCTCATCTCGCTCGCGATGTTGCATCCCGTGCTCGAGATCGACTCCGCCGCGCGCACCGTGCGGGTGTCGGGCGGGCTGCGCTACGGCGACCTCGCCATCGCGCTCGAGAAGGAGGGCTGGGCGCTTGCGAACCTCGCCTCTCTTCCGCACATCTCGGTGGCGGGCTCCGTCGCCACGGGCACGCACGGGTCGGGCGACGGTGTGCGCTCCCTGGCCGGCTCCGTGGCCGGCGTCGAGCTCATGACGGCCAGCGGCGACGTGCGCACCTACACGCGCGGTGACGCTGACTTCGACGGCGTGGTCGTCGGCCTCGGCGCCCTCGGGGCCGTCACGACCCTCACCCTCGACATCGAGCCGAGCTACGCGGTGGCCCAGAACGTCTACGAGAAGCTCGAATGGGACGACGTGCTCGCCGACCTCTCGGCCGTCACCTCGCTCGGCTACAGCACGAGCATGTTCACGACCTGGCGCGACCCCGACGTCATCGACCAGCTCTGGGTGAAGCGACGGGTGGCGACGGATGCTGCGGTGACGGATGCCGCCGGCCCGGCCGCGCTCGCCCTCGCCCTGACGCCGGCCGATGGGCCGCGGCATCCGCTGCCCGGAGTCTCGCCCGAGAACTGCACCGACCAGCTCGGCGTGCCCGGAGCGTGGCTCGACAGGCTGCCGCACTTCAAGCTCGGGTTCACGCCGTCGAACGGTGCCGAACTCCAGTCGGAGTACCTGGTGCCTCGGGCTCATGCGGCCGAGGCCCTGGAGGCCGTGAGACTGCTCGCCCCGCGCATCGCGCCACTGCTGCAGGTGTGCGAGGTGCGCACCGTCGCGGCGGACGAGCTGTGGCTGAGCCCGGCGTTCGGCACCGAGGTGACCGGAATCCACTTCACGTGGCTGCCCGACCAGCCGGCGGTCGAGGCGTTCCTGCCGCTGCTCGAGGCCGCACTGGCACCCTTCGCGGCCCGACCGCACTGGGGCAAGCTGTTCACGCTGCCGGGCGCCGAGGTGGCGGCCCTGTATCCGCGCTTCGCCGACTTCGCCGTCCTGCGCCATCGCCTCGACCCGCGCGGCGTGTTCCGCAACCCCTTCACGGAGTCGTTGGGGCTGTAGCGCTCGCGGCCGGATCAGAAGAGGGCGAAGCGACCGGCGCTCACGGTAGCGTCGAGTCATGAGAATCCTTCTGATCGGAGCCGGCGGAGTCGGCGGCGCGATCACCAAGATCGCCGCCCGCCGTTCGTTCTACGAGCTCATCGTCGTCAGCGACTACGACCTGGGGCGCGCCGAGAGCGCCATCGCGTGGATCGCCGACCGTCACGGAGCCGACGTGGCCGCCCGGTTCACGGCCGCGCAGATCGATGCGTCCGACCCTGAAGCCGTGGCATCCGTCGCCCGGGAGCACTCCGTGACGCACGTGATGAACGCCGTCGAGCCCAAGTTCGTGCAGTCGATCTTCGCCGGAGCGCTCGCCGCGGGCGCCGACTACCTCGACATGGCGATGAGCCTGTCCGAGCCGCACGGCACCGATCCGCACAACCTCACCGGAGTGAAGCTCGGTGACGACCAGTTCGCGCAGGCCGGCGACTGGGAGGCGTCGGGTCGACTCGCCCTCGTGGGCATGGGCGTCGAGCCCGGCCTGTCCGACGTGTTCGCCCGCTACGCCAGCGACCACCTGTTCAGCGAGATCGACGAGCTCGGCACCCGCGACGGCGCCAACCTCGTGGTGCGCGACTCCGACGGCACCGAGATCTTCGCCCCGTCGTTCTCCATCTGGACCACGATCGAGGAATGCCTGAACCCGCCGGTGATCTGGGAGAAGGATGCCGGATGGTTCACCACGGCGCCGTTCTCGGAACCCGAGGTGTTCGACTTCCCGGGCGGCATCGGCCCGGTCGAGTGCGTCAACGTGGAACACGAGGAGGTGCTCCTCATGCCGCGCTGGCTCGACGCGAAGCGCGTCACCTTCAAGTACGGGCTCGGCACCGAGTTCATCACCGTGCTCCAGACCCTGCACCTCCTCGGGCTGGACTCCACGACCCCGGTGCGGGTGCGGAGCGCCAACGGCCCCGTCGAGGTCGCCGCCCGCGACGTCGTCGCCGCGTCCCTGCCCGACCCCGCGACGATCGGCCCGCTCATGACGGGCAAGACCTGCGCCGGAGTCTGGGTCACGGGCACGGGAATCGACGGAAACCCACGCGAGGTGTACCTCTACCACGTGGCCGACAACGAGTGGACGATGAAGGAGTACGACAGCCAGTGCGTCGTCTGGCAGACGGCCCTCAACCCGGTGATCGCGCTCGAACTGCTGGCATCCGGAGCCTGGTCGGGCGTCGGCGTGCTCGGCCCCGAGGCCTTCGGCGCCGAGCCCTTCCTCGCCCTCATGGCCGAGTCCGAGAGCGACGGCGGCTACGGCCAACCCTGGGGCCTCGACGACAGGCTCGCCGCCGCATGATCTGGAAAGCGAGGAACTCATGACCGAGACACCCGCCGAAAGCGATTTCGAGCCGCCCCGAGCGCCCGAAACTCCTCGCTTTCCAGACGAAGCGGCGCCGAGCGACGTCGTCCGGGCGGCCTACGACCTCGCGGAGGCTGCAGCGGATGCCGCCGGCGTGCAGGTGCGCGACGCCGACCCGCGCGACCTCGATGCCGTCGTCGGCCTGTTCGAGCGCACGTGGGGCCAGGGCCGCAGCCCGGACCGCGCCATGCTGCAGGCCATGGACCACGCGGGGAACACCGTGCTGATCGCCACCGAGTCCGGGCCGGGAGTCACCAGCGCCGCGGTCGGCGCCACCCTGGGATTCCTCGGCTGGGAGGGCGGGCTGCACCTGCACTCGCACATGAACGCCGTCGCCCCCTGGCGCCGCAGCGGGGGAGTCGGCCACGCCCTCAAGCTGTTCCAGCGCGCAGTGAGCCTCGACCACGGCGTGACGGAGGTGCGCTGGACCTTCGATCCGCTCATCCGCCGCAACGCCCACGTCAACCTCGTGAAGCTGGGTGCCGAGGTCACGGCGTTCCACCCCGACTTCTACGGGCGCCTCGACGACGCCATCACCGGCACCGACCGCAGCGACCGCTTCGAGGTGCGCTGGCGCCTCGACTCGCCCCGCGTGCTGCGCGCGTTGGCCCGCGGGAAGCAGCCGATCTGGCGGGGCGACGACACCTTCGCGCTGGCCGACGACTTCGAGTCGCTGAGGGCGGATGATCCCGCTTGGGCAGCCGAGCGTCGCACCGCATCGCGGCAGGCGTTCCGCGAGGCGTTCGCCGCCGGCCTCCGTCCTGAGCTCACCGCGGAGAACGACTACATCTTCACGGCCGACAGCGCCGATCGCGACGACAGCGCCGCCCCCGACAGCGCCGCCCCCGACAGCGCCGCCCCAGACAGCGCCGACCGCTCATGAGGATCGACGCCGTCGAGCTGCACCGCGTCGGCATGCCGCTGGTACGACCGTTCGAGACCTCCTTCGGCGTGCAGACCGCACGCGAGGTGCTGCTGATCCGGGTGCGCAGCGATGCCGGAGACGGCTGGGGCGAGTGCGTCGCCGGCAGCGAGCCGTTCTACAGCTCCGAGTACGTCGACGGGGCCGCTCACGTGATCGAGCACTACCTGGCACCGACGCTGCTGCGTGCGCCCGACGTGACAGCGGCATCCGTCGCCCGCCAGCTCGGCTTCGTGGCCGGGCACCGCATGGCCAAGGCGGCCCTCGAGGCCGCGGTGCTCGACGCCGAGCTGCGCGCGGCCGGGCGCTCCTTCGGCGAGTACTTCGGCGCGACCGCCGAGTGGGTGGACTGCGGCGTCTCGGTCGGCATCGCCCCCTCGATCGATGAGCTGCTCGCCGAGGTCGCCGGCTACGTCGCCGAGGGCTACAAGCGCATCAAGCTCAAGATCAAGCCCGGCTGGGACCTCGGGCCCGTCGCCCGCGTACGCGAGCTCCTCGGACCCGACGGCCTGCTGCAGGTCGACGCGAACACCGCATACACGCTGGCGGATGCCGAACACCTGAAGCGCCTCGACCCCTTCGACCTCCTCCTCATCGAGCAGCCGTTCGACGAGGAGGACATCGCCTCGCACGCAGCCCTGGCGCAGGTCATCGAGACACCGGTGTGCCTCGACGAGTCGATCCTGAGCGCCGCCATCGCCGTCGACGCGATCGAGCGCGGGGCGACGTCGATCGTCAACATCAAGGCAGGCAGGGTCGGCGGCTACCTCGAGGCGCTGCGGGTGCACGACATCTGCCGCGAGCTCTCGGTGCCGGTCTGGTGCGGCGGCATGCTCGAGACGGGCATCGGCCGGGCGGCCAACGTCGCGCTCGCGGCTCTGCCCGGCTTCACCCTGCCCGGCGACACCTCCGCCTCAGCACGGTACTTCGCCGACGACCTCACCGAGCCCTTCGTGCTCGGAACGGGGGAGCACGAAGGACAGCTGCGGGTTCCGACCGGCCCGGGCACCGGCGTCGAGGTGGACGAGGCCTTCGTGGCCGAACTGGCGCTGAGCCCGCACCGCACCCTGCGCGGCTGAGACCGTGAGCGCGTGAGCGCGTGAGCGCGTGAGCGCGTGAGCGCGGGAGCGCCTCAGCGGCTGAGCGCCGGAGCGCCTGACCGGCTCAGCACCCTCAGCCGATCAGCGCGAGCGCCTTCTTGCCGATCGCGGTGGCGGATGCCGTGTGCCCGGCGTCGCCGTCGAGCGCGAACCACACGGAGGAGAGCCCGCACCACGCCGCGAGCCAGCGCGCGAGGCGGTCGGGAGCCAAGCCCGCGGCATCCGTCACGACGGCGAACTGACGCTCGAGGCGCCCCGGCTCGAGTGCACGCTCGTGCGACGGGTTGCAGAGCAGGTTGCAGTAGTCGAAGGCGCGGTCGCCCACGAGTCCCTTCGGGTCGATGGCCAGCCAGCCGCGGCCGCCTGCGGCCGGATCGCCGAAGTCGAGCACATTGCCGTGGTGGATGTCTCCGTGCAGCGCGACGACCTCCTGCGGGGTCGAGTCCTGGTCATCGAGCAGCTCGCGGGCGATGGCGGCCGCCCGCCGCACGAAGCCCGGATCGCTGCCGGCCACCGTCGCCCGGTTGCCGTCGGCGCGGGTCAGCAGCTCGCGGAACCACAGCTCGAGCGGCACGAGTTCCGGGGTGTCGTGGCGCTCGCCGACACCGGTCGTGAGCAGGTCGCCGGATGCCGCATGCAGGGCGCCGGCCGCATCGCACAGCACCCGCGTCGCCTCGTCGTCGCATACGCTCTCCACCCAGTGAACGAGCGAGCGTGTGCCCGTCGCGCGCTCCAGCAGAATGGCGGCATCCTGAGCCTCCAGCACCCGCGCTGCGCCGCGCCCGTGCCAGGCGGCGAGCACGGCCCCGCCGCGGATCTCCTCGTCGACCCGCGCCACCTTGAGCATCCCGGGCGTTCCATCGGCCAGCAGCACGGGGGTGAGCACGCTCGTCGCCGTCGCGAAGGCGTCGCCGTCGGGCTGCAGGCGCCAGCGACGCAGCCATTCCGTCTCGCCGCCGCGACCGGGGTCGACGGGTCCGAGGTCGCTCATGCCTCCAGTATTCCGCGGTGGGCGGCCCCGAGGACGAGAACAGGCCGGGCGGGCCTGTTCTCGCGGGCACGGCGCAATTCGGCCTGTTCTCCCACAGCCCTGCCGAGCGCCCCGGCGCGGCAGAATGGACGTGAGCCACGAGAGAAGGAACCGCATGCCCCGTGTCATGATCGCCCGCAGCTTCGACGGCCCCGAGGCGTTGGAGCCGGCCGACGAGCCCACTCGAGCGCCCGGTGACGGCGAGGTCACCATCAGCGTGCTCGCGAGCGGCGTCAATCCCGCCGACGCAAAACTGCTGAACGGCGTCTGGGGCCGCAATCCGTCGCGCTTGCCGCTGCATCCGGGCAGCGAGGTCTCCGGCGTCGTCACTGCCGTGGGTCCGGATGCCGTGGGCCCGGCCGGCCCGATCGCCGTCGGCGACGAGGTGATCGGCTACCGGGTCTCCGGCGGCTACGCCGAGGAGATCACCGTGGCTGTGACGGCAGTGCTCCCGAAGCCGGCGAGCCTCGGCTGGGAGGAGGCCGCCGGCCTGCTGTTGACCGGCGTGACGGCCTTCCACCTGCTCGAGGCCACGGGTGTCGGCGAGGGCGATGTCGTGATCATCCACGGCGGGGCCGGGTCCGTGGGCTTCGCCGCGGTGCAGCTCGCGAAGCTGCGCGGCGCCAGGGTCATCGCCACGGCCAGTGAGCGCAACCACGGGCTGCTCGAGGCCTTCGGAGCCGAACCCGTCGTTTACGGCGACGGCCTGGTCGACCGACTGCGCGCGCTGCTGCCCGACGGAGCCGACGTCGCACTCGACACCGTCGGCACCGACGAGGCACTCGACGCCTCGGCCGCCCTCGTGGCCGACGTCGATCGCATCGCGACGGTCGCCGGCTTCGAGCGCGCCGCCGAGATCGGCGCGAAGCGACTCGGTGGGGGAGCCGGCGCCGACCCGGGCACCGAGCTGCGGATGGCCGCACGTCTCCCGCTCGTCGAGCTCGCCGGACGCGGCGAGCTCACCGTGCGCGTCGCACGCACCTATCCCCTCGCCGAGGCTGCGGAGGCTCTCGCGCTCGTGGGGGAGGGCCACCCCGGCGGAAAGGTCATCCTGCTGCCGTGACGCCCGACAGCGCGATGCCTGCTCTCGTGACGCCCGCCGCCGAGGCCGCTCTCGTCGTCCGCCTGCGCGCCGCGGGCTGCGTCTTCGCCGAGGACGAGGCCGCCCTGATCATCGAGGCTGCGCGCACAGCAGAGGAGCTCGACGTCATGGCGAGCCGCCGCGTCGACGGGGAGCCGCTCGAGGGCATCGTGGGCTGGGCCGACTTCGCTGGCCTTCGCATCGCCGTCGACCCCGGCGTCTTCGTTCCCCGGCGTCGATCCGAGGTGCTGGTGAACGAGGCCGTGGCCCTCGTGGCGTCGGGTTCGACGGCGGATGCCGTGGTCGTCGACCTCTGCTGCGGAACCGGCGCGATCGGCACGGCCATCGCCGCCCGAGTGCCGGAGGTCGAACTCCTCGCCGCCGACGTCGATCCCGTCGAGGTCGCCTGCGCCCGACGCAACATCGAGCCCGCCGGGGGAACGGTGTTCCTCGGCGACCTCTACGACGCGCTACCGGATGCCGCGCGCGGCCGGGTCGACGTCCTCGTCGTCAACGCCCCCTACGTTCCGACGGAGTCGATCGCGCTCATGCCGCCCGAGGCTCGCCTCCACGAACCGACGGTCGCACTCGACGGAGGGGCGGACGGCCTCGACATCCAGCGCAGGGTCGCCGCAGGGGCATCCGCCTGGCTGAGACCGGGCGGCCATCTGCTCATCGAGACCAGTGTTCGGCAGGCGCCGCTCACCGCGGCGATCATCGCCGATGCCGGCCTCGTGGCGCGCATCGTGCACGACGACGAGCTCGAGGGCACCGTGGTCATCGGGCGGATGGGACTCAGGGCGAGACTCAGCGGGCAGACGGGCTGAGCCGCGGCATCCGTCGTGCTGGTGCGATCCGAGGCCGGGAAGCCGGCTGTCGGCGCGCTACTGGTCGAAGACCCGGCGATCCGCGCTCGCGGTGAGGGTGCGCGGTGCACGCACCGCCCAGAGTGGACGCCGCTCGAACCAGGTGAGCAGTTGCGGCTCGATGCGAGTGAAGTCGGTGAGCGTCATCGGAACCGGCGCGTGCACCACGGGGGCTCCGAGTCGGGCGGCCACCTGCTGGATGGCTGAGCGAGTCCAGATCTGTCCGCGCATGCGCAGCACCAGGGTGTCTCGGCCGTCGAGGGCGAACAGCTGGGGGACGGTCTCCATGCCGTTGCCCGTGTACAGGTCGATGAGCAGGATGGTGTCGACGTCGCTCGAGCGCACCCGGCTGGTGAAACCGAACGGCCAGTGGTCCTCGACGCCCCAGTCGTGCAACTGCACGTAGACACTGCGGGAGGCGATGACGCCCACACCGACGATGACCATCACGAGCGCCTGGAGTGCTGTCACGAAGAGCCAGTTCCCCTCGGGCACGCTGATCCAGTAGAGAACGGCGAACACCGGCACCGTGAGTACTCCGGTGGCGACGGCGAGTTGTCCGAAAAGTGGGCTGCGAGGACGGAACGTCTGCGTACGAACGTCGGTGCCACGTACTTCGGTCATGAAAGAAACCCCCTCGATCATTGTGGGGCACAGCGAACGCGGATCGGAAGCCGCATTAACGGGGACATCGGGGGGCACGGGGTGCCGGCGCCGTCACCGTCCGCGTCACCGTCCACGGTGGAGCCCACGGCGATGCGCGCGGGCCGGGGCGCAGAATGGAAGCTGGGCGATCCGTCCGGGTCGCTCCCACACGACCTCGAGGAGCTCCCATGACCCGAACGGCCATCATCGGCGGACACGGCAAGATCGCCCTTCTGCTCTCACGATCGCTGACGGATGCCGGCCACCAGGCTGTCGGCGTCATCCGCAACCCCGCGCACGCCGACGAGGTGCGCGCCGCAGGCGGTGTTCCCGTCGTCCTCGACATCGAGACGGCCTCCGCCGAGGAGCTCTCGGCGGCGCTCGCCGCCGTCGCGTCGGATGGCGACGGGGCCGTCGACGCCGTGGTCTTCGCCGCCGGAGCCGGCGGCGGATCCGGTGCCGCCCGCAAGGAGACCGTCGACCACCAAGGCTCGGTGAAGTCGATCGCGGCTGCGCGGCAGAGCGGCATCCGTCGCTTCGTGCAGATCTCGTACATCGGTGCGGATCAGGCAGACACCTCGGGCGACGAGTCGTTCGGCGCCTACCAGAAGGCCAAGAAGGCGGCGGATGACGCCCTGCGGGCGAGCGATCTCGACTGGACGATCGTGCGGCCGGGGCACCTGAACGACGACGCGGCCACGGGGCGCGTGCGGATCGGCGATGACGTCACCTCGGGCTCGACGAGCCGCGCCAACACCGCCGCGGTCATCGCAGCACTGCTCGAGGGGCCCGTGGCGTTCGGCGGAGTGCTGAACGTCATCGACGGCGACACCCCGATCGCGGAGGCACTCGCCTCGCTCGACTGACCCGATCGCCGCGAGGCGATACCCCCGAACAGGGTGCGAGCCGTGGCTAGGATCGAGCCATGAGCGACGAGGTTCAGAATGCCCGGGCTGCCGCCGTCGCGGCCGCCGAGGAAGCGGAGCGGCTGCAGGCTGCGGCCCAGGAGGCCATCCTGAAGGCGCAGCAGGCGGCCGAGGTGGCCCGGGCAGCGGCCGAGGCGCAGGTGACTGCGGCCGCTGCTGAGGCGGCCGCCGCAGCTCAGACGACCCAAGCGCCGGATGCCGCGGCTTCGGCTGCGGCCGCGGCGGCCGGCTCGGGAGCGCCGGCTTCAGCATCCGTTCCCCCGAGTGCCTCGGGGCCGCTCGACCCCCAGCAGGTCGAGGCGATCCGTGCCGGCTACGACATCAGCGGGGCCGCGCTCGAGATGGGGTCCCTCGTCAACGGTGACGCTCTCGCCGACGTGCCGGTGCGCATCCCCCTCGCCATGATGAACCGCCATGGACTGGTGGCCGGCGCCACCGGAACCGGCAAGACGCGCACGCTGCAGGGGCTCGCCGAGCAGCTGTCGACCCACGGCGTCGCCGTCTTCGCCGCCGACATCAAGGGCGACCTGTCCGGTGTCGCGACACCCGGGGTGTCGAGCGAGAAGCTCCTCGCCCGCACCCGGGGCATCGGACAGGACTGGACGCCGGCGAGCTTCCCGGTGGAGTACTTCTCGCTCGGCGGCGTGGGCAACGGCGTTCCGATCCGTGCCACCCTCGCCGGCTTCGGTCCGCTGTTGCTCAGCAAGGCTCTCGGCCTCAACGCCACGCAGGAGTCGAGCCTCGGACTCGTCTTCCACTACGCCGAGGAGAAGGGCCTGGCGCTGCTCGACCTCGCCGACCTGCGCGCCGTTCTCACCTACCTCGTCGGCGACGAGGGCAAGGCCGAGCTCGTGGGCCTCGGCGGACTCTCCAGTGCCACCGTCGGCGTGATCCTGCGCGAACTCATCGTCTTCGGGGACGGGGGAGCGGATGTGTTCTTCGGCGAACCCGAGATCGACACCGCCGAGTTCCTCCGCCTTGCCTC
This sequence comes from Leifsonia sp. Leaf325, assembly GCA_001423545.1. Lineage (GTDB taxonomy): Bacteria > Actinomycetota > Actinomycetes > Actinomycetales > Microbacteriaceae > Orlajensenia. The sequence goes on along the minus strand of LMOK01000003.1, from coordinate 173,491 downwards.
CGACGGACGCGGCGTCATCAGCCTGCTCGAGGTTCCCGGCGTCGCCGACAAGCCGGCGCTGTACTCGACCTTCCTGATGTGGCTGCTCGCCGACCTCTTCAACGACCTGCCCGAGGTGGGCGACCTCGACAAGCCCAAGCTGGTGTTCTTCTTCGACGAGGCGCACCTGCTCTTCACCGATGCGTCGAAGGACTTCCTCGCCCAGGTCGTGCAGACGGTGCGTCTCATCCGGTCGAAGGGCGTCGGCATCTTCTTCGTCACGCAGACCCCGAAGGACGTGCCGGCCGACGTGCTCGCCCAGCTCGGCTCCAGGGTGCAGCACCAGCTGCGTGCCTTCACGCCCGACGACGCCAAGGCCCTGCGGGCCACGGTGACGACCTACCCGAAGTCGGGCTACGACCTCGGTGAGGTGCTCACCACGCTCGGCACGGGCGAGGCCATCGTCACCGTCATGAACGAGAAGGGCGCGCCGAGCCCCGTCGCCTGGACGCGGCTGCGTGCACCGCAGGGTCTGATGTCGCCGACGCCCGAGCCCGAGATCGCGGCAGCCGTCGCGGCATCTCCGCTGCAGGCCGTCTACGGGGCCGCGGTCGACCGGGAGTCGGCATCCGAGATCCTCACGACCAAGATGAATGCAGCGGCTGCAGCCGCCCAGGCCGTCGCCGATGCCGAGGCGGCGAAGAAGGCCGAGGCCGAGTACGCCAAGCAGGAGGCGGCGATCAGGAAGCAGACCGACGCCGAGGCGGCCGCGCGCGCCAAAGCCCAGCGCACGGCGGACGCCGAGGCAGCTCGAGCCGCGAAGGAGCAGGCGGCGCGGGCCAAGGCGCAGGGCAGGGTCATCAAGGACGTGCTCGGTTCGCCGGCCACCCGCACCATCCTCACGGGGGTGCTGGCGGGCATCTTCGGGACGCGCAGGCGGCGGTGAGCCGACCGATCGGCCGTTGAGGAGTCGTCGGCCGTCCGGTCGACGCCGGAGACGGAACGTTCCCTGTGCTCAGTTCACCTGCTGGATGCGGATGAGGTTGCCCGCCGGGTCGCGGAAGGCACAGTCGCGCAGGCCGTAGTCCTGGTCCATCGGCTCCTGCACGACCTCGGCGTCGCTCGCCTCGATCCGTTCGAACACTGCATCGAGGTCGTCCGTCGCGAGGAGGATGCCTGCGAAGGTGCCCTTGGCCATCATCTCGGCGATGGCGTCGGCTTCAGCGTCGGTGATGCCCGGATCGGCCGTGGGCGGCTGCAGCACGATGGAGGTACCCGGCTGACCCGGAGCGCTGACCGTGATCCACCGCATCCCCGCGTAGCCGACGTCGTTCTGCACCTCGAAGCCGAGCACGTCGCGGTAGAACGCCAGGGAGGCATCCGGATCGGTGTGGGGAAGGTAGCTCGCGTGAATGGTGATCGTCATGCGCTCACGCTACGGGGAGGGCTGCTCCGCGCTCTTCTCGATTCCTGATCGGTCTGGTCACGACGCGCGTGACGCAGGCGGGCATCCCGGCCGTGGTGTCGGCCCCGCGACGGTAGGCGCTGGGGGAGACCCCGACGAGTTCGCTGAATCGCGTGCTGAAGGTTCCGAGCGACGAGAACCCGACGGCGAAGCAGATCTCCGTGACGCTGAGGTCGTCGCGGCGGAGGAGGGTCATGGCGCGCTCGATGCGTCTGGTCATCAGGTAGCGGTAGGGCGCCTCGCCGTAGGCGAGCTTGAACGCTCGGCTGAGGTGCCCGCTCGACAGGTTCACGCCGCGTGCGAGCGCCTCGATATCGAGCGGCGATGCGTACTCACGATCGATGCGGTCGCGCACTCGACGCAGCAGCACGAGATCGTTCCACCGGTTCTCGGGTGTCGTCCTGGCCATCGCGCGTCTCCTCGGTCGCCTTCGGGAGCCCCGGATGTCGTTTCCGGTCCTCTCACTCTGCCACGATCCGCGCAGAGCGGAGCGGCGTGCACGGCCTGGCCCGACGGGGCCCGAACGATCAGGAATCGAGAAGCGGGCGCCGACGGCGTGCCGCTACCGTGATCGGACACCGACGATGAGCGACGTGAGGACACCACGATATGAGCACCCCATCCCAGACGAGCAGGAAGCCCGATGACGGAGCGAGCGCATCGGGAGGATTCTCCGCCGAGGAACGCGTCGCGATGAAGCAGCGTGCCGCCGAGCTCAAGGCCGAGGCGCGACGGGGGAGCGCCGCCGAGAAGGCCGCGGCCGAGGAGGCCGCGGTGATGGCGAAGATCGCCGCCATGCAGCAGCCGGATCGCGACCTGGCGGAACGCCTCCATGCGATCGTGACGGATGCCGCCCCCGAACTCTCGCCGAAGCTCTATTACGGCCAGCCGGGGTGGGCGCAGAACGGGAAGGTCATCGTCTTCTTCCGGAGCGGACTGGACGACAAGGCGCGCTATTCGACTCTCGGCTTCAGCGTGAATGCGAAGCTCGACAACGATGCCGGTCTCTGGCCGAGCTCCTATGCCCTCGATCACCTGACCGACGAGAGTGCAGAGCTCATCGGGCGGATGGTCCGGAGGGCGGTGGGCTGATCGGATCTGCGGCGTCCGGAACCACCCGTGCGGCATCCGGAACCAGAAAAGGCCCGCCGGAGCGGACCTTTCCTTGCGAAGAATGGGGGATTCGAACCCCGGCTGTGGGCGCTGCGCGTCACCCGTGCGGCATCCGGAACCAGAAAAGGCCCGCTCGTGTGAGCGGGCCTTTCTTCTGCGGAGAATGGGGGATTCGAACCCCCGAGGGCTTTCACCCAACACGCTTTCCAAGCGTGCGCCATAGGCCACTAGGCGAATTCTCCTGGTCGATCGCCATCCCGAAGGAAACGACCTCAGAGAATCTTACCCGACGCTGAGGGCTCCGGATGCCGCGAGCCATCCTGTGCGCCGAGCACCCCCATTCATCCCGTAAACTGTTCCTCGGCTCCTCGCGTGGCGCCATCCAGGCCAACTCCCCCAGGGCGGAAACGCAGCAAGGGTAACCGGGCTCTGACGGGTGCGCGAGGGGTCACCTCTCTTTAACGGGCCGCGCGGGTAACCGGGACTCTGCTGATGTGCCGAGGTGCGCGAGGGGTCACCTCTCTTTAACGGGCGACCGGCGCAACGCGCGCAGCTCGGCTGGCCGGGCCACCACGTTTACAGGACCATGGCGCCGTTGAGTGCTCAGGCGGGCACATCCTCGGCCTCATCCTGCAAACTCGCGGAAGCAGCTCCTGCAACTCGGAGAAGCAGCGACCGGATCAGCGGCGAGCGCGGCATCCGTCATCGATAGTGTGTGAGCATCACTCATCGAAGGAGCCAGCGATGCCCGCGACCGACCTGTCCGAACTCGCCACACAGGCCTACGTCTATGGATTTCCGCTCGTCTTCGACCTCGAACAGGTGCATCGCTATGTCTCGACGGGCGCCGGTGCCAACCCGCCCGCCCCGTTCAACACCTTCAGCCACGCGCGCACCCTGGCGGGTCCGAAGGACACGTTCGTGTCGATCAACAACGACACCGTGTACTCGCTGGCGTCGATCGACCTGAGCGTCGGCCCGGTGCTGCTCACGGTTCCCGACAGCGCGGGCCGCTACTACGTGCTGCAGTTCGTCGACGCCTGGACCAACAACTTCGCCTACGTCGGCAAGCGCGCCACGGGCACCGCGGCCGGCACATTCCTGCTCGTGGAGGACGGCTGGGAGGGCGACGTCGCCGAGGCTGCGCCGGGCGCCACCGTCATCCACTTCCCGACCCGCATCGCCAGCATCGTCGGCCGCTGGGCCTGCGACGGCGTCGACGACCTGCCCGCCGTGCACGCGCTGCAGGACGCGATGACGCTCGAACCGTTGCTGCAGATGCTCACGCCGCCGTCCGGACTGGAGTGGCCGGAGTGGCACCACAGCGAGGCGCTGCAGTTCTGGGAGCGCTACAGGATGTGGTCCCAAGAGTTCCTGCCCGCCGAGCGCGACCTCGCCCTGCAGGACTCCTTCGCCCCGCTCGGCCTCACCGGCGACACCCACGTGACCGAACTCGGCGACGACGTGATCGCGGCTCTCGAGGAGGGCTACTCAGCCGGGCAGGCACTGCTGGAGAAGATCCTGCACTCGGGATCCAGCCCGGTCGTGAACAACTGGACGCTGACCTATCACGTGTTCGACTACAACCTCGACTTCTTCGAGGTCGGTGCGATCGACGACCCGAAGTGGAAGATGGCGGAGGCCACCCGCATCCCCGAACGGGCCGCTGCTGCGCTCGCCGGTCTCTGGGGCAATCACGCCTACGAGGCCGCCTACGCCATGGTCTACCTGGATGCCGACGGTGACGCCCTCGATGGCTCCCGGAGCTACCGCCTGGTGCTCAGCCCGCCACCGCCGGTCGACGCCTTCTGGTCGCTCACCATGTACTCCGTGCCCGACTTCTTCCTGATCGACAATCCGATCGACCGCTACTCGATCGGCGATCGCACTCCCGGTCTCGTGCGCGACGCCGAGGGCGGGGTCGCCATCACGATCAGTGCAGAGCGGCCGACGGATGCGACCGAGGCCGCCAACTGGCTTCCCGCGCCCGCCGGGCCGTTCCGTCCCATCCTGCGGCTCTACTCGCCGGCGGCATCCGTCGTCGCCGGCGGCTACGAGATTCCGGCGATCACCAAGGCCTGAGCCCGCGGCCTCCGTCCCGACCGGACGATGCGGGCCTGACTTTGCAGGATGAGCCGCGACACGGCCGCATATCGCAGCCGTGTGGCGGCTCATCCTGCATTCCGCGCGCCCTGCATTCCGCGAGCTCGGCAACGCGAGGCCGGCGCCGAGCCCGCGGGTGAACTCCGCCTGAAAGGTCACCGCAAGCTGCACATTCGCTGAGCGTCGGCAGCGAGCGCGCCCGTAGGCTGGGAGGGTGGCGCGAAGCATCTACCTGAGCTCTGCCGAAGGGCATACCGGCAAGTCGACGATCGCGCTCGGAATCCTGGCGACGCTCACCCGCACGACGGCGAAGGTCGGGGTCTTCCGGCCCATCGCTCGCTCCACCGCCGAGCGGGACTACGTTCTCGACCTGTTGCTCGAGCAGTCGACCGCCGGCCTCGACTACGACACCTGCGTCGGAGTCACGTATGACGACGTGCACACGGATCCGGATGCCGCGCTCTCACGCATCGTCGAGCGCTACAAGGCCGTCGAGGCCGCGTGCGACGCCGTCGTCATCGTCGGCAGCGACTACACCGACGTCGGAAGCCCCACCGAGCTCGGCTACAACGCCCGCATCGCCGCGAACCTCGGCGCCCCCGTGCTGCTCGCGCTCGGCGGCCGCCACACCCAGAGCGGCGTGGGTGAGGCCCTCGGCCGCGCCGATGCCCGCACGGCCGACGACATGCGCCAGTTCGCCGAGCTGTCGCTCGCCGAGCTCCGGGTCGAGCACGCCTCGCTGCTCGCCGTCATCGTCAACCGTGCCGATCCCGAGAATCTCGAGGAGATCGTCGCGGCTGTGGCATCCGCGATCCCCGGAACGACGGATGTTCCCGTCTGGGCCATTCCCGAAGACCCCGTGCTCGTGGCTCCGACCATGGGCGCCATCCTCGAGGCCACCGACGGCACCCTCATCAAGGGCGACAAGGAGCTGCTGTCGCGCGAGGCCCTGGGCGTGGTCGTCGCCGCGATGTCGATGGACAACGTGCTGCCCCGCCTCGTCGACGGTGCTGTCGTCGTCGTCCCGGGCGACCGCACCGACGTGCTCCTCGCCGTGCTGCTGGCCAACGCGTCGGGAACGTTCCCGTCTCTCGCCGGCATCGTGCTGAACGGCGGATTCGAGCTGCCCGAGCCCATCGAGCGCCTCATCGAGGGCGTGCGCTCGCCGCTGCCCGTGATCAGCACGCCGCTCACGACCTACGAGACCGCTGTGCGCATCACGCACACGCGCGGCCGGCTCGCGGCCGAGTCGCGCAACAAGTTCGACACCGCGCTCGCCCTGTTCGAGCAGAACATCGACGGCGACGCCCTCATCGAACTGCTCGACCTCAACCGCTCCAGCGTCATCACGCCCCTCATGTTCGAGTACGGCCTCATCGAGCGCGCGCGCTCCGAGCGCCGCCGCATCGTGCTGCCCGAGGGCAACGACGACCGCATCCTGCGTGCGGCAGCCACGGTGCTGGCGCGCGGCATCGCCGACATCACGATCCTCGGCGAGCCGTTCGAGGTGCGCTCGCGGGCCATCGAACTCGGACTCGACATCACCGCGGCCGACGTCGTGAGTCCCTTCGACGACGTGCTCCGCTTCAAGTTCGCCAACAGCTACGCCGAGCTGCGCGCCTACAAGGGCAAGGCGGCTCCCACGGTCGAGCAGGCGCGGGACACCGTCACCGACGTCTCCTACTTCGGCACGATGATGGTGCACCTGGGCCTCGCCGACGGCATGGTCTCGGGCGCCGCGCACACGACGGCGCACACCATCCGCCCGGCATTCGAGATCATCAAGACCCGCCCGGGCGTCGGTGTGGTGTCGAGCGTGTTCCTCATGGCCCTCGCCGATCGCGTGCTGGTCTACGGCGACTGCGCCGTCATCCCCGACCCCACCTCCGAGCAGCTCGCCGACATCGCCGTCTCGTCCGCGGGCACAGCCGAGCAGTTCGGCATCGAGCCGCGCGTGGCGATGCTCTCGTACTCCACCGGCGAGTCGGGCTCGGGTGCCGACGTCGAGAAGGTGCGCGATGCCACGGCCATCGTTCGCGAACGGATGCCCGACCTCCTCGTCGAGGGGCCCATCCAGTACGACGCAGCGGCCGACGCCGCCGTCGCCGCCGCGAAGGCGCCCAACTCGGCCGTCGCCGGGCGCGCGACGGTGTTCATCTTCCCCGACCTCAACACCGGCAACAACACCTACAAGGCCGTGCAGCGGAGCGCCGGGGCCGTCGCCATCGGGCCGGTGCTCCAGGGCCTCAACAAGCCGATCAACGACCTCTCCCGAGGAGCGACAGTGCAGGACATCGTGAACACCGTGGCCATCACCGCGATCCAGGCAGCCGGCTGAGTCGTGGCTTCAGTTCTCGTCGTCAATTCCGGGTCGTCGTCGTTCAAGTACCAGCTCATCGATTCCGAGAGCGAGCGGATGCTGGCCACCGGCCTCGTCGAGCGCATCGGCGAGGCGCAGGGCCGGGCCGTGCACACAGTGGTGGCCGGTGACGGCGCCGAGGAGAAATCGGAGCGCGAGCTGCCGATCGCCGACCACACGGCGGGCTTCGCCGTGATGCTCGACGCCATCGCCGACCTGGGGCCGTCGCTGGAGACGCATCCGGTGATCGCCGTCGGCCACCGCGTGGTGCAGGGCGGTGCACGCTTCTTCGAGCCGACCGTCATCACCGACCTGGTGCGCATCAACATCGACGAGCTGTCGAGCCTCGCGCCCCTGCACAACCCGGCGAACCTCGAGGGCATCGTCGCGGCGCAGAAGGCCTTCCCCGACGTGCCGCACGTCGCCGTCTTCGACACGGCGTTCCACCAGACCCTGCCGCCCGCCGCCTACACCTACGCGATCGACGCCGAGCTGGCGGCCAGGCACCGGGTGCGCCGCTACGGCTTCCACGGCACCTCCCACCGCTTCGTGTCGCACTCCGCCGCCGAGTTCCTCGGACGCGACGTCGCCGACATCAACCAGATCGTGCTGCACCTCGGCAACGGGGCATCCGCTTGCGCCGTCGCCGGTGGCCGCTCGGTCGAGACGAGCATGGGCATGACGCCGCTCGAGGGGCTCGTCATGGGCACGCGCTCCGGCGACATCGACCCGGCCGTGTTGCTCCACCTGCAGCGCCGGGCCAAGCTCAGCATCGACGAGGTCGACGACCTGCTCAACAAGCGCAGCGGCCTGCTCGGGCTGAGCGGTCGCGGCGACATGCGCGACGTCGTCGACGCCTCCCTCGATGGCGATGCGGATGCCGCCCTCGCCCTCGACGTCTACGTGCACCGCTTGCGCGGCTACGTCGGCAACTACTTCGCCCAGCTCGGTCGCGTGGATGCCGTGGTGTTCACGGCCGGCGTGGGGGAGAACTCGCCGGTCATCCGCGCCCGGGCGCTCGAGGGCCTCGAGTCGTTCGGCATCCGGATCGACGCGGAACGGAACGAGGCGCGTTCGCGTGCCGCGCGGGTGATCTCGACGGACGACTCGACCGTGGCCGTGCTCGTGGTTCCGACGAACGAGGAACTCGAGATCGCCCGGCAGACGCTGGCGGTCACGCGCGCCTGACCCGCTCGCTGAGGGTCGAGCGGAGCGACCGCCCGAAGCTCCGCTTCCGCTCGCTGAGGGTCGAGCGGAGCGACCGCCCGAAGCGTCGCCGACGCGCAGCCGCTGTTCGGCAGCGCTTCGACCGCGGACGACGTCCGGGCCTCAGTGAGCGGCAACACATTCCACAAGAACTATTGCACAAGAGTTATTGTGGAATTAGAGTGGGACCATGAGCAGCGACATCGAGCAGCCAGCACCCGCGCCGGCGGCATCCGTCACGGTCACCGACCCCAAGTCGATGCGCGCCCTCGCGCACCCTCTGCGGCTGAAGCTGCTCGGCCTGCTGCGCTCGGACGGGCCGGCTCCGGTCGGTCGCCTGGCCGACGCCGTCGACGAGGCCCCCGGCACTGTCAGCTACCACCTCGGCACCCTGGCCAAGTGGGGCTACGTCGTCGAGGCGCCCGAACTGGCGAGCGACGGACGGGAGCGCTGGTGGCGTGCCGCCCACGAGACGACCCACTTCGAGCCGCTCGAGCTCCGTGACGATCCCGCCCAGCTCGCGGCATCCGTCGCCATGCGGCAGATGTTCCTGCAGCACAACCTCTCCGAACAGCTGCGGGCCCTCGAAGCCGAGGCGACTCTCGAGAGCGAGTGGCTCGCAGCCTCGAGCAGCGGCGACTTCCTCGCCCACCTCACCCTCGACGAGTTCGCCGAGATGACCGGCGAGTTCGACGCGCTCGTGGCGAAGTGGTCGGAGCGGGGACGCGCCACCCGCGAAGGCACCCGCACCGTGCGCTACCTCTACAACGCCTTCCCGCGACCATGACCGAGGAGGTGACGACGGATGCCGCGCTCGCACCGCGCCGCCGGCTGCCGCTCGTCGCGCTGCTGACCGCGCAGCTCGTGTCGCTCGCCGGCAACGCCGTCACGGTGATCGCCGTGCCGCTCTACGTGCTGCAGACCACGGGCTCGCCCGTCGCCACCGGCGTGGCCGGCGTGTTCGCGACGGTGCCCATCGTCGTCGGGGGCGCACTCGGAGGGGTGATCGTCGACAGGTTCGGATTCCGCCTCTCGAGCATCGTGGCCGACCTGGCCAGCGGGCTCACGGTGCTCGCCATTCCGGTTCTCGCCGCGACCGTGGGGTTGCCGTTCTGGGCGCTGCTGTTCCTCGTCTTCCTGAGCGGGCTCCTCGACACCCCGGGCGACTCGGCGCGGGCTTCGCTCGTGCCCGACCTCGCGCGCCTCGGCCGGGTGCCGATCACGCGTGCCGCCGGGGCGCAGAGCGCCATCGAGCGGTCGGCGCGCATGCTCGGGGCCGCTCTCGCCGGTGGCCTGGTCGTGCTGGTCGGTCCGCTCGGCGCGCTCTTCATCGATGCCGGCACCTTTCTCGTCTCGGCGCTGATCGTGGCGGTCCTGGTGCCGCGCACGGGCCGTGCCGGCGCCGGACCCGGCGGCAGCGCGGCCGAGAGGCATCCGGAGTCCTATCTCTCCGGGCTCGCGGCCGGATTCCTCTTCCTGTGGGAGAACCGCCTGATCCGCGCCGTGGTGCTGCTCGTCACCGCGACCAACGCGATCGACGTGGCGGGCATGACGGTGCTGAAGCCCGTCTACGCCACGACGGTGCTCGGCGACCCTGCGACGCTCGGCGCCATGATCGCCTGCTTCGCCGGTGGAGCGCTCGTCGGGTCGGTGGTGTTCGCGAGCGTCGGTCATCGGCTGGCCGGCCGGGCGCTGTTCGTCGTCTGCTTCGCCGTCGCCGGGGTGGTCCCGTACGCGGCGATGGCCCTCGCCGTCCCCTTCGCCATCCTCCTGGCCGTGATGCTCGTCTCGGGCTTCGCGGCGGGTGCGATCAACCCGATGATCTCGACGGTCATGTACGGCATGACGCCGGCCTCCATGCGGGCTCGCGTGTTCGGCGCCACGTCGGCCGGGGTCGCTGCGACGATGCCGCTCGGTGCGTTCGCCGCCGGCGTGGCCGTCGAGGCCTTCGGCCTGCAGGCGACTCTGGTGGCCGCAGCCGTGCTCTACGCGTGCCTCACCCTCACGCCCCTCGTGGACCGCTCATTCCACGGATTGGCGGCGGCGCGCATGGAGACGTCACCGCACGCCTGACTCGCTGCATCCGGAGTCGAGTCCGGATGCCGCAGCTCGGGGAGCTCAGCCCTGGTTGCGTCGGCGCAGGCCGAGGTAGAGCGCGACTCCGGTCAAGAGCGCGCCCGCCGCAATGACGACGGAGAGGCCCGGATTCATGCCCGAGGTCGCCAACAGCGAGGTGCTCGTGTGCAGCGTCGACGCAGCGTGGTACAGCATGACGATCACCGGCTTTCGGGTCGCGGTGTCGCGCGGGGTGCGCGAGAGATGGGGTATCTCGATGGCAACACCAGAATCCTCGGGATCACTGGGAGAATGACCCATTCTCGCCGTGAAAAGGGCGATTGTACCCACCACTGGGGGAGTCCACAGGAGCTCGCGGCACCGGGCGGGAATGTCGGCGGCGCCGACTACTCTTGAACCGTGGTCACCGCCCTGTATCGCCGCTATCGGCCCGAGACGTTCTCCGAGATGATCGGGCAGTCCCAGGTGACTGACCCGCTCATGACAGCACTGCGCGCAGACCGGGTGAATCACGCCTATCTCTTCAGCGGGCCCCGCGGATGCGGCAAGACCACGTCGGCCCGCATCCTGGCGCGCTGCCTCAACTGCGCCGAGGGTCCGACAGACACCCCCTGCGGAAAGTGCGACAGCTGCATCGAGCTCTCGCGCGCCGGCGGCGGATCGCTCGACGTCGTCGAGATCGACGCGGCGAGCCACAACGGCGTCGACGACGCCCGCGACCTGCGCGAGCGGGCCATCTTCGCTCCGGCCCGCGACCGCTACAAGATCTTCATCCTCGACGAGGCCCACATGGTCACACCGCAGGGCTTCAACGCCCTGCTGAAGCTGGTCGAGGAGCCGCCGGAGCACGTCAAGTTCATCTTCGCGACGACCGAGCCCGAGAAGGTGCTCGGCACGATCCGCTCGCGCACGCACCACTACCCCTTCCGGCTGGTGCCTCCGGCTCAGATGCTCGAGTACGTGCAGAAGCTCTGCGACGAGGAGGGTGTGAAGGTCGCTCCGGGCGTGCTCCCGCTCGTCGTACGTGCCGGGGGCGGTTCCCCTCGCGACACCCTCTCGCTGCTCGACCAGCTCATGGCCGGGTCCGAGGACTCCACGGTCGACTACGAGCGCGCCGTCGCCCTGCTCGGCTTCACCCACGGCGCCCTGCTCGACGAGATCATCGACGCCATCGCGGCCCGTGATGCAGCGGGAGCCTTCGCCGGCATCGACCGCGTCATCCAGACCGGCCAAGACCCGCGGCGATTCGTCGAAGACCTCCTCGAGCGCCTGCGCGACCTCATCGTCGTCGGCGCGACCACGGCCAAGGGCGCCGCGGCCGTGCTGCGCGGTGTTCCTCAAGACGAACTCGACCGCATGGGCGTGCAGGCCACGGCCTTCGGCCAGGCCGAGCTATCGCGTACCGCCGACATCGTGAACGCCGCCCTCACCGAGATGACCGGCGCCACGTCGCCGCGCCTTCACCTGGAGCTGCTCGTCGCCCGTGCCCTGGTGCCGGCGGCCGACGACACCGAGCGCGGCGCCCTCGCCCGGGTCGAGCGCTTGGAACGTCGTGTCGGGGTGACGGATGCGGCCCCTTCCGGTTCGCCCGCTGGCAGAGGCAGTGGCGCAGTCGCCGCCGAAGCCCAGGTTCCGGCTCCCACCCCCGCCGTCGTCGCGCCCGCCGCGCCGGCTGCCGCCCCTGCACCCGCAGCACCTTCCGCTGCCCGAGGCAGCGACGCAGTCACCGACGAATCCACGTCCCCGGCGCCCACCCCCGCACCCGACGCCGCTGCCAGAGGCAGCGACACGGTCGCCGCCGAAACCGAGAAGACGGTGCCAGCCGCGTCCGAACCCGCCGCGACCGCCGCCGCCGTGCGCACCACGCCCGTCGGCCCCGTCACGTTCGCCCAGGTCAAAGACGCCTGGCCCGAAGTGCTCGAGGCCGTCAAGGCCGCCAGCCTCAATGCCTGGATGGTCGTCTTCACGGCCCAGGTGCGCGAACTCCGCGACGACGACGTGCTCGTGCTCGGCTTCCCGAGCCAGAAAGACGTCGCGGCGCTCAAGCAGCAGGCCGCTCCCGGCCAGGGCGTCGGCGATCACCTGAAGCGCGCCGTGTCCGACATCCTCGGCTTCACTCCGAAGCTCATCGCCCGTGTCGAGACTCCCGGCGGCCCCGGCGGCCCCGGCGGCCCCGGCTCGGGAACGCCCGACGTCACGACGCCTCCCGCCGGTGATCCGGGCGGTGCCGCCGCCACCGGCGCCTCGTCGAGCGGCGCTCCTGCCGCGCCGGCCGCATCCCCGTCGGCGCGCACGCAGACCCCCGCGACCGGCACGGCATCAGCGTCTGCGCCATCAGCATCTGCGGCATCCGCCCCCGTCGACTCCGCAGACGGCTGGGCGACCATCGCGATCCCCGGTGCCGGAGCACCCGCACCGGCGTCGACTGATGCGCCCGCACCAGCTCCCCAGCAGCCGAAGCAGCCGAAGGCCGCACCCGCGGCCTCCGCGCAGAGCCCGGTTCCCGCCCCGGCAGCGGCGGCCCCGTCCGACGACGAGCCGCCGTTCGACGATGTGCCCCCGCCCTTCGACGACGAGCCGCCCTATGACCCCGGCCTCCCCGAAGACCCCGGCCCCCGCTACGACACCGCTCCCCAGCGCCCGGCACCCGCGGCCTCGCAGCAGCAGGGCGCACGGCAGCAGGGTGCACAGCAGTCTGCGCGCGGTCAGCGCCCGGCGGCCCCCGGTCAGCGCTACGGCGAGTCCGTCGTGCGTGAGGTGCTCGGCGCCACCTTCCTCGAGGAGCAGCCGCACACCCCCAAGACCGGCTTCCGCGAGCGGGCATAGGGGCGAGAAGAGACATGTACGAGGGAATCGTCCAAGACCTGATCGACGAGCTCGGCCGACTGCCGGGCATCGGTCCGAAGTCGGCACAGCGCATCGCGTTCCACATCCTGCAGACGCAGAGCTTCGATGTCGCGCGCCTCGCCGAGATCCTCACGACGGTGCGCGAGCGGGTCAAGTTCTGCAGCATCTGCGGCAACATCTCCGAACAGGACACCTGCACGATCTGCCGCGACCCGCGCCGCGATCCGGCTCTCATCTGCGTGGTCGAGGAGGCGAAGGACGTCGTCGCCATCGAGCGCACCCGGGAGTTCCGCGGCCTGTACCACGTGCTCGGTGGCGCCATCAGCCCGATCGACGGCATCGGCCCCGACGACCTCAGCATCCGCCAGCTCATGCAGCGGCTCGCCGACGGCACCGTGCAGGAGGTCATCATCGCCACCGACCCGAACCTCGAGGGCGAGGCCACGGCCACCTACCTGTCGCGTCTGCTCACGACGCTCGAGATCCGCGTCACGCGGCTGGCGTCGGGGCTGCCCGTCGGCGGCGACCTCGAGTACGCCGACGAGGTCACCCTCGGTCGTGCCTTCGAGGGACGGCGCTCGGTCAGCTGAGCTACCGCAGGATCTCCACCAGTGCGATCCACGACAGCAGCACTGCCGAGAGGATGGCGAGGATGCTGCCGATGGCCACGCCGTAGTAGCCGCCGGCGTCTCCGAGGAGAAGAAGGACGGAGCCGACGCCGAAGGCGACCAGCGGCGCGATCCCGGCGGCGTTCTTGAGCAGCGGGCTCCCGTTCGCGCGGTTCTCGCGCACGATCGCCCGTGCCGCGGTGAACTCCAGCCATGTCGCCACAACGGTTCCCACCAGGATCTCCACTCCGAGTACCCAGAGCGGTTGACGGGGGATCAACGCGAGGCAGGACGCCGTCACGCCGAGCATGAGCGCTCCGATGGACGCTGCCGCCCGCGCCGGGATGGTCGCGGTCTGCAGGATCTCGCGGATGTTCACCGACATCGCCACGATGATGAGGCCCGCCAGCGCCGCGCCGGCCCCCGCGATCGCCAGGTTGAACTCGGTCCAGCCCTCGAGCATGGTGTCCATGCGCCGCACTCTACCGCTGCACGTCGCCGCCCGGCATCCGCAGCCCCCACCGTCACATAGCGCAGAGGGCATATGCGCGCCGTTTATGATGGGGGTTCCGCCTCGTCCCACCCCAGGAGTTGTTCGTGAGCTTGATCGTGCAGAAGTTCGGCGGTTCCTCCGTGGCCGATGCCGAGAGCATCAAGCGGGTCGCCAAGCGCATCGTCGAGACGCATCGCGAGGGCAATGAGGTCGTCGTGGCCGTCAGCGCCATGGGCGACACCACCGACGACCTGCTCGACCTCGCGCACGAGGTCACCCCTATCCCGGCGCCCCGTGAGCTCGACATGCTCCTCACAGCGGGCGAGCGCATCTCGATGGCGCTTCTCGCCATGGCCATCCGCAGCCTCGGCTACGACGCCCGGTCCTTCACCGGCAGTCAGGCCGGCATGATCACGGACGCCCAGCACGGCGCAGCGCGCATCGTCGATGTCACTCCCGGTCGGCTCCGCGAGGCCCTCGACGAAGGCGCCATCGCCATCGTCGCCGGCTTCCAGGGCTTCAGCCGCGAGTCGCGCGACATCACCACGCTCGGCCGCGGCGGATCCGACACCACGGCCGTCGCCCTCGCCGCAGCCCTCGGCGCCGACATCTGCGAGATCTACACCGACGTCGACGGCATCTTCACCTCCGACCCGCGCATCGTGAAGAAGGCTCGCAAGATCGACCGCATCACGAGCGAGGAGATGCTCGAGCTCGCGGGATCCGGTGCCAAGGTGCTGCACATCCGCGCCGTCGAGTACGCCCGGCGTCACAACGTCACCCTGCACGTCCGCTCCTCGTTCAACTACAACGTGGGCACCATCGTCTACGACCCCCAGAAGCTGCCAGAGGGAGAAGAGTCCACCATGGAAGAGTCGATCATCGCCGGAGTCGCGACCGACCTCAGCCAGGCCAAGATCACCGTCGTCGGAGTTCCCGATGTTCCGGGCGTCGCCGCGAAGCTGTTCAAGATCGTGGCGAACACCAACGCCAACGTCGACATGATCGTGCAGAACGTGTCTGCAGCGTCGACCGGACGCACCGACATCTCGTTCACCCTGCCGAAGGACGACGGGCAGAAGGCCATCACGGCCCTCAGCAACGCGCAGGACGGCATCGGCTTCGAGAGCCTGCAGTACGACGACCAGATCGGCAAGCTGGCCGTGGTCGGCAACGCCATGCGCACCAACTCGGGCGTCTCGGCCACCCTGTTCGAGGCCCTCTACGAGGCCGGCATCAACATCGAGATGATCTCGACCTCCGAGATCCGCATCTCCATCGTCACCCGCGCCGACGCCATCAACGACGCCGTGCGCGCCGTGCACACGGCCTTCGGCCTCGACGCCGAGGACGAGGCGGTCGTGCACGGAGGCACCGGGCGCTAGGGGCCGGATGCAGCGGGGCCGCGTCGCGGCATCCGTCGGGCACAGCAGCCCACCAGGCAGTCGATCGACTGCCGTTCCACAGGGCGAAGCCGCCAAAACGGGGAGATCAGATCGATCCGGACCCGTCGGGTGGCCCACCCCTGTCAGACTTGACGTGAACGAGAGGCAAGAGACGTGAGCAACAGCATGGGAATCACCATCGGCGTGGTCGGAGCGACAGGACAGGTCGGAGCGGTCGTGCGCCGCCTGCTCGACGAGCGCGACTTCCCGGTGGCCGGCATCCGCTACTTCGCCTCGGCGCGCTCCGCCGGAACCACGTTGCCGTGGCGTGGCGAGGACATCGTGGTGGAGGACGCCGCGACGGCCGACCCCGCCGGCCTCGACATCGCCATCTTCTCCGCCGGAGCCACGCTGTCGAAGGCGCAGGCCCCGCGCTTCGCCGCGGCCGGCGTGACCGTCATCGACAACTCCTCCGGCTGGCGCATGGACCCCGACGTTCCGCTCGTCGTGAGCGAGGTCAACCCCGAGGCCATCGCCGACGCTCGCAAGGGCATCATCGCGAACCCGAACTGCACCACCATGGCGGCCATGCCCGTGCTCAAGGTGCTGCACGAGGAGGCCGGCCTCGAGCGACTCATCGTGAGCACCTATCAGGCCGTCTCCGGATCCGGCCTCGCCGGTGCCGAGGAGCTCGAGGGTCAGGTGCGTGCAGCTCTCGAGGGCGACGTGCTCGGACTCGTGCACGACGGCCGCGCCGTCGAGCTGCCCGCTCCGAACAAGTACGTGCGTCCCATCGCCTTCGACGTGATCCCGCTCGCCGGCTCCATCGTCGACGACGGCGACTTCGAGACCGACGAGGAGAAGAAGCTCCGCAACGAGAGCCGCAAGATCCTCGACCTGCCCGGCCTGCTCGTGAGCGGCACCTGCGTGCGCGTTCCGGTCTTCACCGGTCACTCGCTCTCGATCAACGCCGAGTTCGCCAACCCGATCTCCGTCGCCCGCGCCGAGGAACTCCTCGCCACGGCTCCCGGCGTCGTGCTGACCGACGTTCCGACTCCTCTCGAGGCAGCCGGAACCGATCCCAGCTACGTCGGACGCATCCGTCAGGACGAGGGCGCCCCCGACGGACGCGGCCTCGCCCTGTTCATCTCGAACGACAACCTGCGCAAGGGCGCCGCCCTCAACGCCGTGCAGATCGCGGAGCTCGTCGCCGCGAAGCTCGTTCCCGCCGCCGTCTGAGCTCGCTCACCGAACGCTCGCTCGCCGACAGCTCGCTCGCCGAGAGCCCGACCGGAGCCGCACCACACCATATGAAGCACCTCACGCGCTCCGTCGCGGGCGCCGTCGGGCTGCTGCTCGCTGCCGCCCTGCTCTCGGGCTGTGCACCGAGCGCCGCCCAGTCCATGATCGACCCTGCTGCGACGCCCTCGGCCGGATCGCCGGCCCCGCTGAGTGAAGGTGCCGTCCCGACGCCTGTGCCGACACCGGCACCGACCGCCGACGCCACCGGGCAGCGCCAGGTCGTGGCGTTCTACGGCGACTCGTTCACCCACGGCCAGGGAGCATCCGTCTCCGGCAAGCGCTGGTCGACCCTCGTCAGTGACGACCACGACTGGATCGAGATCAACCCGAGCATCAGCGGCCTCGGGTTCGTCAAGAACCGCACCCGCGACGCCATCGACATCGTCGACACCATCGTCGCGGCCCAGCCCGACATCGTCATCAGCACGATGGGCCTCAACGACAACTCGGTCATGCCGGGTTCGGCGGCGGAGGTGCACGCTGCGATCGAGGCGGACTTCCACCGCTTCGCCACCGAGATCCCCGACGCCCGCTTCATCGTGGTCGAGCCGTTCTGGTCGAACCAGGATCGCCCGGCCTCCGTCGACCGGATCATCGGGTGGGTCAAGGCGGCCGCGACGGAGGTCGGCGCCGACTACATCTCCGGCGCCTCGCACTGGATGGACGGCCACCCCGAGCTGCACGAACCCAGTGGAGGGCACCCGAATGACGCCGGTCACGCGATGATCGCGCGTCGGATGGACGCGGCCCTGGCGAAGCTCGGACTGTAGCCCGACTGCCGCGGTGGCGCGAGCCGTCGGAGGCCCGACCACCCGTTAGTGTCGAGACCATGTCCGGTACCGAGCTCCCTGCGGCTCCCGATCGCTCTCTCGATCGCGCCGTCACGCTCAGTCAGCTGCTCTTCGGGGTGGTCATCCTCTTCGTCGTGGTGGTGCAGCAGGTCGCTTCCGACGTCACCGACAGGCCGGGCGCGTTCTTCCTCGGGGTCTTCCTGGCGTTCCTCGGATGCGGCCTGGCCATCGCGGTGCCCTGGCATCTGTTCCCGCGCGGCTGGGCCGCGACGCTCCCGGCGCTCGACATCGTCGCTATCGTCTGCCTGCGGTTCGCCGACCCGTCGCTCGGCGCCGGTCTGCTCTGGATCTTCCCCGTCATCTGGCTGAGCAGCTACTTCGGCATCATCGGCGCCATCGGCAGCGTGCTCTCGATCTGCGGGATGATCATCACCGGGGCGTTCCTCACCGGTGACCCCGTCGGCACGCTCACGGTTCCGTCGGTCGTCATCCTTCCGCTCGTGCTCGCCGCCGTTGCAGCATCGACGGTCACCGCCGCCCGTCGATCCGCTGCTCGCAGGCAGTTGCTGCGCAGTCAGTCGCGTGTGCTCGAGTCGGCGATGATCCGGGCCCGGCGCCAGGAGAACCTGCTCGCCGACGTGCTCGACGCCGTGGAGTTCGGCGTGGCACGAGTCGGCAGCGACGGCGAGGTCGCCGTCATGAACGAGAGCCATGGTCGCATCATGACCGCGGCCGGAGGGGACATCCTGGCTCCGGATGCCGCCGGTCTCGCCCCGCTCTTCGCCGCGAACGGCCTCACTCCGATCGACGCGCACGACGCCCCTCTCGCCCGGCTGCAGCGCGGCGAGGAGTTCGCCGGCATGGTGGTGTGGGTCGGAGCCCCCGGCCGCGGCGTCGCCCTCAACATCACCGCCCGGCGGCTCCGCAGCGGACCCGGCGCCACGAACGAGGGCATCGTGGTGGTGACGCGCGACGTGACCACCGAGCTCGCTGCCGTGCGCGCCCGCGACGACCTGGTGGCATCCGTCTCCCACGAACTGCGCACGCCACTGACCAGCATCGTCGGCTACCTCGACCTCGCCCGTGACGAGGAGCTCTCGGAGGGGGCCGAGCGCTACCTGCAGGTCGCCGATCGCAATGCCGACCGCATGCTCGGTCTCATCACCGACATCCTCGCCGCATCGACGGCAGGAGACGGTCCGGTCGAGCTCACCATCGATCGTCGTTCCACCGACCTCGCCTCCGTCGTCGCCGCCTCGGTCGAGAGCCTCGCTCCGCGCGCCCGGGAGAACCTCGTCACCATCGAGGCCTCGGGCATCCGCGAGATGCATGCCGTCGTCGATGCCTTCAGGATCCGGCAGGTGGTCGACAACCTGATCACCAACGCCATCAAGTACAACCGCGAAGGCGGCACGGTGACCGTCGAGGCTGCTCCGGATGCCTCCGGCGCCGCCGTCATCACTGTGCGCGACACCGGAACCGGCATCGCGCCCGAGGAGGTGCCGCGGCTGTTCGAGCGGTTCTTCCGCAGCGAGTCCGTGCGCGGGTCGAGCGTGCACGGCAGCGGGCTCGGTCTCGGCATCAGTCGCGACATCGTGCGTCGGCACGGCGGGGAGCTCACCATCGAGAGTGCTCTCGGTGTGGGCACCGTCGCCATCGTGCGCATTCCCTGGGAGAAGACATGAACATCGAGTTCGACCTGCAGTCAGTGGTCTTCGTCACGGCGTTGGTGGTGGTCGTCGCCGGAGTCACGTTCATCGCCGACACCCTCGTGCGCCGTGACGAGGTCGCCGGGCGCATCTGGGCCCTGGCCTACCTGAGCGGCATGCTCACCGTCGTGAGCTACCTGTTCTGGGCCGCCAACGGCGACGCCTGGTGGGCAGTCGCCGTCGGCAACGCCGGCTACGTCGCCACGGCCGGATGCATGTGGGTCGGCGCCCGCGCCTACAACAACCGGCCGGGCTTCGTCTGGGTCTTCGTGGTGCTGATCACGGTGGCGAGCGCCATCGCCGTCATCATCGAGGCGCCATCGGGCGGCGACTGGGCCGGTGCCGGCATCATGTTCATCGCCATCGCAGCCTTCGCCGGTGGTGCCGGGGTGGAATCGCTGACCGGCAGCATGGGCGCGAACCCCAATGCTCGCGCCCTCGCGATCGTGCTCCTCCTGCAGAGCGCCTACTACACCGTGCGCACGGTGCTCCTCTTCACCGGCGGCCCGGACACGCAGCTGTTCCAGACAGGCTTCGGAACCATCACCACGAGCTTCATCGTCGTCACCGTCACCATCGTCGGCGCCATCTCCATGTCGGTGCTCCGTGCCGACCGCGCGCGTCTCCGCGGCATCCGGCGGCCGCGGCGGCCGGATGAGGTCAGCGGCCTCGCCATCGGCGGGCTGGAGGCGCTGGCCGACGGGTGGATGAAGCGCGGATCCGGGTACGGTCGCGGCATCGCCGTGCTGGCGGTTCGATTCGACACGCTCAGCGCCGTCGCCACGGCGTTCGGCCGCCACGCCGCCGACGAGATGTGCACGGCTTGGACCGAATCCGTCCGCGCTCACTGTCCGCCGTTCTCAGCCGTGTTCGAAGACGTTCGCGGATCCCTGGTCGTCGTCACGTCGATCGACCAGGGAGTTGATGCGCGTGCCATCGCCGATCGGATCGTCGACGGCCTGCTCGATCCCGGCATGGCAGATCTGGGCGGCATCCGTCCGACGGCCACCATCGGCGTGGCGCTGAGCGATCCCGCGAACCCGGCTGAAGGCGCACGCGCGTTGATCGGCCGGGCCGAATCGACGGCTCAGTACGCGATCGCCCTGGGGGAGTCCGTCGTGATCGCGACGGACGAGCGGGCCGGCACGTCCGCCGCCTGAAGGCGGTGCACGGCCGACCCATGGGCCGCAGAGCGGATGTCGCGAGCTGGCCCGTTCCAGCGCCGATCAGGCCGTGAGCCTGTAGCCCACTCCGCGCACCGTCTCGATCCACCGTGGAGCCGACGGGTCGTCGCCGAGCTTCTTGCGCAGGTTCGCCATGTGCACTTCGACGGCGCGCTTGTCGCCCTCGGTCACGAAATGGGTGACGGAGTCGTCGTGCAGGGCTGCGGCGAGGTCGGCCTTGCTCAGCACCCGTCTCCTGGCTTCGAGCAGCGCGCCCAGGAGGTCGAACTCGCTGCGGGTGAGCTCGAGATCGATGTCGCCCTGCTGCACGCGGCGCTCGGCGCTGCTCAGCCGGAGGCCGCGATGCTCGATCCAGCCGGGCGCGGCGTCAACGACAGCGGCAGCGGCAGCGGCAGCGGCAGGAGCAGCGGGAGCCGGGGAAACCGGGGGAGCCGAACCCGGAGCCGTCGCGGCGGAGTCGCTCGAGCCTGCGTGCGTCACGCGAGGGCGACGCAGCATCGCCTCGACGCGGGCTCGCAGCTCGCGCGGGCGGAACGGCTTGGTGACGTAGTCGTCTGCGCCGGCCTCGAGACCCTGGAGGGTGTCGATCTCGTCGCTGCGGGCCGTGAGCATGACCAGGTAGGTGTCGCTGACCGCCCTGATGCGCCTGGCCGTCTCGAAGCCGTCGATGCCCGGCAGGCCGATGTCGAGCGTCGTCACGACGGGTTCGTGGGCGCGCACGGCCTCGATGCCGTCGAGCCCCGTCGCGGCGGTGACGGTCTCGAAACCGGCCTGCTCGAACACGGACTCGAGGAGATTGCGGATGTCGGCGTCGTCCTCGATGATGACGGCCACGCGTCTCTCCGAACCCAAGCGCAGATCACCCCTCGATCGACCGATGCACGTCTCGAACCTCGACGTCGCATTCGTGCTGAATGCTAGCCGACGCCCGTGGGGGTAGTGTGCAGCCGAGCGGCGAGAGTGTCAGGCGATGACGAACGGCAGCGCTGGGGTGGGCGTCATCACGAGCGCGCGCCTGACACCGATACGGCGACGGATGCCGCTGCCTCATCACGCGCCCGGCGACGTTGAGCCGCGGTGAGGACCATCCCGGCGGTCAGTGCCACGGCGGCGATGGCGCCCCACCACAGCAGCGGGAAGCCGGGCGAAGCCGGGCCCTGCGGGGCAGACACGGTCTCGGGGCCGGCGAAGACGAGGCCGGCGAGGGCGGCGCTCGACGTCGCAGTGCTCCCCGCCGGCGTCGTGACACGCACCCGCACCGTGTGCTCGCCGGAGGCGAGCGTCGTGCCGGTCAGGGAGTCGTCGAACGGGCGGCATCCGTCGCCGTTCGCATCGCACAGTTCGCCGGTCCAGGCGGCGTCGGCCGCGCTCTGCGGGTTGCTCGGAGCGATGGGGGCGACGGCGGCGATCGTGGCGACCGTCGCCGTCGTGAACGGCTTGAGTGCGAACTTCTCAACGCCCGGGGTGAGGCCGGTGAACTCGAAGCTCGCCTGCACCGTGCGCGGCGTCGCCGGCGTCGCGCGCGCCGCACTGGCTGCTCCGCCGACTCCGGCCACGCCGGCGACCACGAGCATCACGGCGATGATCGGGAGAACGCTGATACGGCTCGGCACGGCGGTGCTCCGTTCAAGGTGCGGCGGCGGACGGGTGGCGGTGGCGACTCGCTCGCGTAGGGGCGATGCGGGTCGTCTCCCACCACGGACGACGCTAGTGAGACAGCCTCAAGCCGACCTCAAGATCGCCTCAGGTCTGCCGGGCACGCTCGGGCGCGGGGCAGCGAGCCCCCTGATCACCGGCCTGCCGGCGTATCCTGACCCGTGGATTGGGGGAGTCGCGATGCGCAATCCGCACGGCCGGCCGCAGCGAACACCGGGCATGACCCAGCGCCGATTCCTGCCCGCGCGGATCGCGGCCGTCCTCGCGGCGGCGATCGCACTGACGGGCTGCGGCGCTGCTGAACCCGGCGGCGGACCCGCGGCATCCGTCGACGTCGACCCCGATGCGCCCGTCGTCGCCTTCTACGGCGACTCCTACACGCGCGGCACGGGCGCGTCCTCGACCGAGAAGCGCTGGTCGAGCATCATCAGCGCCGATCGAGGCTGGACCGAGGTCAACCCGTCGACTGACGGCCTCGGCTTCGTGAACAACCGCGAGTATCAGAGCGTCGACGAACTCGACGCCGTGATCGACGCCGACCCCGACATCGTCATCGTGACGATGGGGCTGAACGACAACTTCTCGATGCCCGATCGGGCCGACGACATCGAGGCCGCCATCGAGAGCGACTTCACCCGGCTGTCGACGGACCTGCCCGACGCGCGCATCGTGGTGGTCGAGCCGTTCTGGTACACCGACGATCGACCGGACTCGGTGCAGCAGATCATCGACTGGGTGGAGGCAGGCGCCGAGCGCATCGGAGCCGACTACATCCCCGACGCCTCGCACTGGATCGAGGGTCATCCCGAGTGGATGGCCTCAGACGGCCTGCATCCGAATGACGACGGCTATGCGGCTATCGCCGAGAAGATGGACTCCGCGCTCGGGTCGATCGGCCTCTGATCCGATCGGCCTCTGATCCGATCGGCCTCTGACCGGCCGCATCTCTCAGGCCCGCGTCAGTCGTGGTCGCCCTCGAGGAGCCCCGCCGCCACATCCTGATGGGCGAGGCGGCGCATGGCCAGGATGACGGGCTCGTAGAGCGCTGTGCCGAGCACCGCGTACTCGACGGCGGCCGACCCCGCCGCGCCATCCGAAGCCGCGGCCGCGCTCGGCATCTGGCCGAGGTCGAACTCGGCGATGGCGTGCAGGTGGCGGCCGTAGGCCTCGATGCGCTCATCACTGATCGGTAGTCCGGCATCCTCGGCGGCCTTCAGGGCGTGCTCGAGCTGGGCGACCGCCGCGTACTGGGGGTCGAAGAGCTGGCCCAGGCGTTCGATCACGGCGCGGGCGCGGGGATAGTCGCCGTCGGGATCGGCCTCCGCATAGGGAGGGAGAGCAGCGACGGCTCGGCCCAGCGAGTCGAAGAGGTCGCCATCTGGAGCATCGATCAGTGCGAGGACCGCGCGGGCCTGCTGCACCGGCAGGCCCGCGGCACCGGTCAGAGCACGGATCACCCGGAGCCGATGCAGGTGCTGCTCGCCGTAGTCGGCCTGTGTCGCCGTCGTCGCCGTCCCGGGCGGCAGGAGTCCTTCGCGCAGGTAGAACTTGACGGTGGCGAGGGGGACGCCGGACTCCTCGACCAGGTGGGAGATGCGCATCCGACTCCTTGACATCAGATAGTAGAACTATCTATTCTTTGGATAGTTCAACTATCCAATCATGACGGATGCCGCTCCGCCAGTGCCGAGAGGAACCCGATGCTCAGTCCATCCAGCCTCACCGTCTTCGGAATCCTGCTCCTCGCCCTCGTGACGGTGGAGTCCGGCGGCTACTTCCTGACGAAGGTCGTGCGCGGGCACGCTCCCGCGAACGCCCTGCAGACCAGTTTCTTCCGGGCGGGCCACGCTCACGCCGCAGTCCTCCTGGTGCTGAGCCTGGCGATCCTCGCGGTCATCGACCAGGCCTCGTTGACCGGCTTCTGGTTCTGGCTCGCCAGCACGGGCGTGCCGATCGCGGCCATCCTCATGCCGGCCGGATTCTTCCTGTCCGTGCTCGGTCGCGACCCGGAGAAGCCCAGCCGCCTGATCTTGTTGCTCTGGCTGGGCGTGCTCTCGCTCACGGCCGGACTCATCACGGCCGGGGTCGGGCTGCTCGCCGCCGGACTCGCCGGCTGACAGCCCCGCCCCGCCGACGGCCCGCCCCGCCGACGGCCCGCCCCGCCGAGGGCACGCCCCGCCGAGTCGCCCGGATTCGTCGCCATCGCATCCGTCTCAGCTCGCGGATGCGACAGATGCGGGCGACTCGACGAACGAGAAGCGGGACGGATGCCGCAGCATCCGCCCCGCTCGTGAGTGACTCAGGCGATCAGTGGCCGCCCTTGCCGCCCTTCGAGTTCCACCAGTTCTTCGAGCCGTGCCCGTGCTTCACGGGCCACTCGACGGCCAGCGAGCCGTTGAGACGCAGGGCGTTCGAGATGGTGAAGAAGGTGTCGGTCTGGTCGGTCAGACCCACCACGTTGGCCGCACCAGGACCGTAAGCGGCGATGCGCAGCTGCGATCCGGTGTGCTGCTGCGAGCCGCCGGCCGCCGCGGTGCCGTAGGAGATGCGCAGGGGCGAACCCTCGACGGTGGTGAGTGTGGAGCCGAGCCCGGGGGTCGCGCCGTCGACGATCTGGCTGGAGTGCGCGTGGTCGGCGGTGACGATCACCAGCGTGTTGCGGTCGGCCTTGGCGAAGGCCAGAGCGGCCTGCACGGCCTCGTCGAGGTCCTGGGTCTCACCGATCTGGCCGCAGGCGTCTGCAGCGTGGTCGCGCTTGTCGATCGAGGCTCCCTCGACCTGCAGGAAGAAGCCCTTCTTCGCCTTCTTGTCGTTGAGCAGCGAGATCGACTTCTTGGTCAGGTCGCTCAGCGTGAGTCCCGACCCGAGGTACGCCGGGTTCGGCGTGCAGGTCGTGGCAGGGCCACCCGAACCGCCGACGGTCGCGGTCGACGGGGCGAACCGGGTCGGGAAGTTGCCGTCGGCGAACAGGCCGAGCACGGGCGACTCCTGGCTGGCCTTCGTCACGGCCGCGAGCGATGCCGCATCTTTCACGACCTGGTAGCCGCGGTCTGCAGCCTGGGCGAGCAGCGTCTGGCCGTTCCACTCGCCGGCCTTCGCGGTCTGGGCGAACGTGGCCGCGCCACCGCCGAGGGTGAGGTCGGGGCGGGTGTCGAGCAGCTGCTCCGAGATGGAGCCGGCGCCCCCGGCGACCAGTGCGTCTGCGCCGCAGGTGGGGCTGTCGGGTCCGTAGCAGCTGCGGGCCGCAACATGAGCGACCTGCACGGCCGGCGTCGCATCCTGGATCTCGGCGGTCGAGACGTTGCCCGTGCGCAGGCCCTGCGTCTTGGCGAGCTCGAGCAGGGTCTTCTGGGCCTTGTTGTGGATGTCGACGCTGATGGCATTGTCGTAGGTCTTGGTGCCCGTGGCCCACGCCGTGCCCGTCGCGGCCGAGTCGGGCGTGTAGTCCGGCCTGCCCGCCAACGGGTCTCCGTCCTTGTAGAGCGAGTACGTCGTGTACTGGCCGGTGAGCGGCAGGGCATCGATGCCGGGCAGGCGTCCGCCGGCACCGTAGAGGTAGTCGCGAGCGATCGTGATCTCGCTGTCGCCCATCCCGTCCCCGATGAGCAGGATGACGTTGCGCGCCTTGGTGCCGCTGGCGAGGGCGCCGGCGACGGTGAGGGTCTGGTCCAGGCCGTGGTTGCGGGCGGCGCCGCCGGTCTGGTCGGGAGTCGGCTGCGAGGTCGCCGTGGCGGCGAGGCTCGAGCCCACGACGAGGGCTGTGGCGAGTCCGAGGACGCCGACGGCGGCGCCGACGCGGCCGATGGCTCGAGAGGTGGGACGGACGGGCATGGTGTCTCCTGGGGATGGTCTGCGTGTTTGGCCTGCGAGGGGTGTCCGCCGGGGCGGGCATGATGCCTGCTTCACAGGCGATACACAGGTCAGCAGTCGCATCCGACATCCGCGTGAACGCAGCGGGCCATTCGGGTGAACACCCTCGAATGGGGGACACGCCGTCGGGTGGCATCCGGCGGTGCATCCCGAGTGGCATCAAAGGGTAGGCAGAACGGATGCGGCCCCGCTAGCGTCGAGGGATGGCCATTCCGCAGCGCTACTCACTCGTCACGCTCGGCGTCGCCGACGTCATCGCCGCCACGGCGTTCTACCGCTCGCTCGGCTGGGAGCCGGCGCCGTCCTCCGTCGAGGGTGAGGTCACCTTCTTCGCGACGCCCGGCGGAGTGATCGCGCTCTGGTCGACCGCCGAGCTGGCGAAGGATGCCGGAACCTCGACGATGCACGCCAACGCCCCGGCGTTCCGCGCCGTCGCCCTCGCCATCAACGTGGCCACCCGAGACGAGGTCGACGACGCCATCGGCGAGTGGATGGCGCTCGGCGGCTCGGTGTCGAAGGTTCCCACCGAGACCGAGTGGGGCGGCTACAGCGGCTACGTCGCCGATCCCGACGGCAACCTCTGGGAGATCGCGCACAACCCGTTCTGGCCGCTCGACGAGCGCGGCCTGCCCGTCCTCGGTGGCGAGTAGCTTTCCGCGGCGGGAGAGTGCCGCCTCGCGCGCGGATAGACTGGTATCCGTGACTTCTCCGGCCCCCATCGACGTCGTCCTCATCGGCGGCGGCATCATGAGCGCGACGCTCGGCACCCTCATCAAGCAGCTCCAGCCCGACTGGACGATCCGCGCCTACGAGCGCCTCGGCGACGTCGCCCAGGAGAGCTCGAACCCGTGGAACAACGCGGGAACGGGCCATGCCGCCCTCTGCGAGCTGAACTACATGCCCGAGGGGAAGGACGGCGCCGTCGACCCCGCGAAGGCCATCAGCATCAACGAGCAGTTCCAGGTGAGCCGCCAGCTCTGGTCGCACCTCGTGTCGACCGGCGCGCTGCCCGAGCCGTCGTCGTTCATCAACACGACCCCGCACATGACCTTCGTGCACGGCAAGAAGAACATCGAGTACCTGCGCCGTCGCCACGACGCGCTCAAGGACCAGCCGCTGTTCGAGGGCATGGAGTTCAGCGACGACCCCGCGAAGATCGCGGAGTGGACGCCCCTCATCACCCGCAGGCGCAACAAGCGCCAGCGCATCGCCGCCACCCGCATCGAGTCGGGAACGGATGTCGACTTCGGCTCGCTCACGCACTCGATGTTCGCCGACCTCACCAAGAACGGCGGCGAGCTCTACCTCAACCACCAGGTCACGGGGCTGAAGCGCACGAAAGACGGCACCTGGCGGGTCAAGGTGCTGAACGGCGTCGGACGCACCCGCAGCGAGGTGCACGCGAGATTCGTGTTCGTCGGCGCCGGCGGCGGCGCCCTCGCGCTGCTGCAGCACTCCGGCATCCCCGAGGTGCAGGGCTTCGGCGGCTTCCCGATCAGCGGGCAGTTCCTCAAGACGTCGAACCCGGCCGTCGTCGCCCAGCACAAGGCCAAGGTCTACGGCAAGGCCGGCGTCGGCGCTCCGCCCATGTCGGTGCCGCACCTCGACACCCGCGTGGTCGACGGTGAGACCTCGCTGCTGTTCGGGCCGTACGCGGGCTTCACGCCCAAGTTCCTGAAGACCTCGACGTGGTTCGACCTGCCGTTCAGCATCCGCTGGCACAACATCGGGCCGATGCTCGCCGTCGCCGTCCACAACTTCGACCTCATGAAGTACCTGATCGGCGAGCTCGCGGCCGACCGCCGCAAGAAGATGAATGCGCTGCGCGAGTTCATGCCCACGGCGAAGGACGAGGACTGGGAGCTCATCACGGCCGGCCAGCGCGTGCAGGTCATGAAGAAGGACGAGAAGGCCGGCGGGGTTCTGCAGTTCGGCACCGAGGTCATCACCGGGGCCGACGGAACCATCGCCGGGCTGCTCGGCGCGTCGCCCGGAGCCTCGACCGCGGCGCCCATCATGCTCGACGTGCTGAAGCGCTGCTTCCCGACGGAGTTCCCGTCGTGGGAGCCCAAGCTGCGCGAGATGATCCCGAGCTTCGGCACCACGCTCAACGACAAGCCCGAGGTCGCAGCGGCCTCGCTGGCGTCGACGGCCGCCACGCTGGGACTGCCGACGCCGCAGAAGGCGCTCGTCTAGCGGGCGCTCCAATGACCGTTCGCTGAGGCCCGGACGGAGTCCGCGGTCGACGCGCATTCGGAGCCATCGGGTCTGGACATCTCCCGGCGGCCCCTGCTATCGTCGACCCCGCTATGAAGTAGAACTGCCGATCCGTCCCGCGCCTGAGGCGCCGTTGACGTTCGGCATCCTTCCCGGCGGATGCAGCCGGTCCGGTCCTCGATTCGTCGAACCCGGGCATCGACATCCGCAGCACGGTTCCGGCGCACCGCGATGAACCGTCAGGGAGGGCTTCCAGCGGTCGGCGGCAGATGCCCGGCGGGATCCCCTCGCCCGCCGCGTGCCGCTCAGCGAAGCGCATCCGTGCCCCGATCGAACGGCACGCGGCGGGCCACCCCGACAGGTGGTTCCCCTCTTGCGATCTCCCCTCATCCACTCCGATCACCTCCGTCTCGACGGGGTCTCCCACAGCTACGGCGACCGTCGCGTGCTCAGCGACGTCGGCTTCAGCGTCGGCCGCGGACAGCGCGTCGGCCTCATCGGCGAGAACGGCGCTGGCAAGTCGACGCTGCTGCGCATCATCGCCGGAGTCGAGGGCCCCGACCACGGCGTCATCACGAGGCCCCTGCACACGGGCATCCTGTGGCAGGAGGTTCCGTTCCGCCCGAGCGATACCGTCGGGGACGTGTTCGAGGACGCCCTCGCCGAGGTGCGCGCGATCGAGCGCGAACTCGACGATGCGGCATCCGCCCTCGCCCACGACCCGGCGTCGCCGGCCGCACCCGAGCGGTACGGCCTCGCCCTCGCCGCAGCCGAGCGGGCCGACATCTGGGGAGCGGATGCCCGCCGCGACGTGCTGCGCGACGGGCTCGGCGTCTCCGGTCTTCAGCTCGACCGCCGCCTCGACGAGGTTTCCGGAGGCCAGCGCAGTCGCGTCGCCCTGGCCGCCCTCCTGCTGAGACGGCCCGACGCCCTGCTCCTCGACGAGCCGACCAACCACCTCGACGACTCCGCCGCCGAGTTCCTCGAGCGACAACTGCGCGACTGGGCCGGACCCGTGCTCTTCGCCAGCCACGACCGCGCCTTCCTCGACGCCGTCGCCACCGGACTGGTCGATCTCGACGCCGCGCGCGCACCCCACGCCGACTCGCACGCGTCAGCGGCATCCGTCACCGTGTTCGGAGGCCGCTTCAGCGAGTACCTCGAGCACAAGGCGTCGGAACGCGACCGCTGGGAGCGCCAGTACGCCGACGAACAGGAGGAGCTCGGCCGCCTGCGGCATGCCGTGGCGGTCACGACGCGCTCCGTCGCTCATGGTCGTGGGCCGCGCGACAACGACAAGTTCATCCACGGCTTCAAGGGCGCTCGCAACGACCAGGCCATCGCGCGGCGCGTGCACAACGCCGAGGGGCGTCTGAGCGTTCTCGAGCGCGAGCAGGTGCGCAAGCCCCCGGCGCCGCTCGCCTTCGCCGGCATCCCGCGCGGATCGCAGGCGCTCGGCGACGAGTCCGGTTTGCTCGTGCAGGCAGCCGGTCTCGCGGTTCCGGGCCGCCTCGCCCCGCTCGACCTGAGGGTCGAGCCGCAGACGCGACTGCTGGTGACCGGCGCGAACGGAGCCGGAAAGTCGACGCTCCTGGGGCTGCTCGCCGGCCGCATCGGGTCGGGCGATGGTGTGCTCCAGCGCCGCCGCGGCCTGCGCGTCGGCCTGCTCGAGCAGGACGTCAGGTTCCCGGATGCCGCCCTTCCCGCGCGCGCCCTCTACGAGTCGGTGCTGGGGGAGCGGCGCGCGGAGCAGGTGCCGCTCTCGGGCCTCGGCCTCATCGCACCGCGCGACGAGAACCGACCCGTCGGCGCCCTCTCGGTCGGGCAACAGCGTCGGCTCGCGCTGGCGCTGGTGATCGCGAAGCCGCCGCACCTGTTCCTGCTCGACGAGCCGACCAATCACCTGTCGTTGGGCCTTGCGACCGACCTGGAAGAGGCCCTGGGCACCTACCCCGGTGCCGTCGTGATCGCGAGCCACGATCGCTGGCTGCGTCGGCGCTGGACTGCCGCCGAACTGCACCTGCGTCCGGTGTCGGATGCCGCCCTGGCTCCGGTCGCCGGCTGAGAGATCGGCGCTCCTCCCCAACCCCTGCGCCGACTCCCGGCATCCGACATTCCGACGTCTCGCCTTGCCAATCATTCGAAGACGTGTTCGAATGAATGCATGCGGTGGAGTAATCAGGAGTTGGGTGTCGAGAACGCCGACGCCCTGCCGGGACTGGCCAAGCTCAACAACCTCGTGCGCTCGGTGAAGACCCCGGAGTTCGCGGGGATGACCTTCCACGAGGTGCTGGCGAAGTCGGCTCTGAACAAGCTCCCCGTGCAGAGCCAGGTTCCGATGGAGTGGACGATCAACCCGTACAGGGGCTGCAGCCATGCCTGCGCCTACTGCCTCCATCCGGACACGCTCGTGCTCATGGCCGACGGCCGTCAGCGTGCGCTTCGAGACATCGAGGTCGGCGATGCCATCGTCGGCACCGAGGCCCGAGGACGATACCGACGCTACGTGGAGACGCGCGTCGCTGCGAAGTGGGCAACGCGGAAGCCGGCATTCCGCGTGGTTCTCGCAGACGGCACTGAGATCATCGCCAGCGGTGATCACCGCTTCCTCACCGAGCGCGGGTGGAAGCATGTGACTGGGTCGATGGCCGGCCCCGGGCAGCGGCCCTATCTGACGCCGAACAACAAGCTCATGGGATTCGGTAGGGGTGCCGCCTCCGAGACAACCGACATCGTCGTGGCACTCATCGGTGCGGCCGTGAAGTCCGGCGCGAAGCTCGAGGTGGTGTCGATCGAGCCCCTCGGTGAGACCATCGACATGCTGGACATCACCACGGGCACCGGCGACTTCGTCGCGAATGGCGTGATCAGCCACAACTGCTTCGCCCGCCCCACGCACACCTACCTCGACCTCGACGGCGGCGACGACTTCGACCGGCAGATCATCGTGAAGGTGAACGTGGCCGAGGTGCTGCGCAAGGAGCTCAGCCGCCCGAGCTGGAAGCGCGACGCCGTCGCCCTCGGCACGAACACCGACCCGTACCAGCGCGCCGAGGGGCGCTATGCCCTCATGCCGGGCATCATCGGGGCGCTCGCCGACACCGGAACCCCGTTCAGCATCCTGACCAAGGGAACCCTGCTGCGCCGCGATCTTCCCCTGCTGGCGGATGCCGCCCGCCGCGTGCCCGTCGACATCGCCATGTCCATCGCGGTCTACGACGACGAGTTGCAGCAGTCCGTCGAACCGGGGACACCGACCACCAAGGCGCGGTTGGCCACGGTCACCGCCGTGCGCGAGGCCGGGCTCGACTGCGGTGTCTTCATGATGCCGATCCTCCCGTTCCTCACCGACACCGTCGCCCACCTCGACGAGGCGATGCGGCAGGCGAAGGAGGCCGGGGCCACGGGGGTCGTGCACTCGGCGCTGCACCTCAAGCCCGGCGTGAAGGAGTGGTACTTCCTGTGGCTCGGGCGGGAGTATCCGGCGCTCCTGCCCAGATATCGGGCGATGTACCGGGGAACATACGCCCCGAAGGAGTACCGCGCTTGGCTCGCCGAGAGGGTGGCGCCGCTGGTGCGCAAGCATGGACTGAATCGCACCAGACTGTCGCCGAACACCGGGGGAGTGCTCTCGCGATCCGACCCGGAGCCGACTCTGTTCTGAGGGCTCCGAGCCCGAGAGAAACGGGGCCACGAGCGTCTCGAGCACCATTCGACACCTGAATCTGTCCCCCGAATGCTCGCGCACCGTCCCAGAGCGGGGTACATTTCCAGAGAATGCGGGGTACGACCGCTGCTCATGCGCTGGAATGAACCTCGAGGGGGTGCTCACTGTGACGCTCGGACTGCCGAACCATCTCATCGCACCGACGATGAGTCGCGTCATCGCGCGCGCCGCGCACTGGTTCGGCCTCGTCTGCCTCGCGGGAGCCCTGACGGCGATCATCTCGCTCAACCTCGCGCATCCGCATGACGGACTCTGGCCCACGATCGTCGCGCTCGTTCCCATGGCGATCCTGCTCATCACTCTCACGAGGCACCACACGGTTCTCGCCACCGTCGGGTACCTGGTGGTCGGGTCGGCCAGCACGTTCATCTACGCCGTCACGATCCTGAGCGACAACCTGCTCTTCCCCACGACCGACCTGTTCATCGTCGCCCTGCCGGTCATGGCTCTGGTGATGGTGGGCGGTGCAGGCGACACCCCGCTGATCGGTCTGGTCTGGAGCACGCTCGGCCTCGTGCTCGGCGAGACCGCCGTACTGCTGGCCGCCCTGGCCACGGGCGTCGAGTACCGCATCGATCCCTTCGCCCCGGCGACCTACCTGCTCATCGCCATCGTGCTGCTCGCGACGACGTTCGACACGGGCCGCGCGAAGTCGGCGCAGCAGTTCATCCACCAGGCGTCCCGCCGTGACAGCGCGCTGACGGCCCGTCGGGAACTCGGGGCGCGCGCCACGGCACTGCTGCACGACACCGCGCTCAGCCACCTCATGGCCGTCGCGGCAGCCGAGCCCGGCCCCATCGATCCACGCCTGCGCTCGATGATCGCCAGCGACCTCGAGCGCATCATCGGGCAGGACTGGCTGCTCTCCCGCGACGCCATCAGCACGGGCTCAGCCGACTGGCTCGCCACCCCGCTAGCCCAGGCGATCTCGGCGGCCCGCGCCCAGGGGCTCTCCATCGACGTCTCCGGAGACCGTTCCGTCGTCTCCAGACTCGACGGGGAGAGGGCCGAGGCCCTCGGTCTCGCGGTCACCCAGTGCCTCATCAACGTGCTGCGGCACTCCGGGGTGACGGATGCCGACCTCTCGGTCAGCGCTGACGACGACGAGGTGGTGGTGGCCGTGACGGATGCCGGGGTCGGCTTCGTGCCGTCGGAGACCGAGGCGCCTCGCCTCGGCCTGCGCCACTCCGTGCTCGCGCGGGTCGAGGCCGTCGGCGGCTCGGTGCGGTTGTGGTCGACCCCGGGCTCGGGAACCAGCGTCGTGATCGCGCTCCCGGCCCGGTCCCGATCCGGTCGGGCCGAGTCGGTGCCCGCGGCATCTCAGCGCACCGCAGACCTCCCGGCCGCTGACGGGACAGCGACATGAGCGCGGCGGTGAGGACCGACAGCAGATGGGGCGGCATCCGTTCGCGCATCGAGGCGACGCGTACGGCGTCGTGGCGGAAGAGCCCGCAGGTCGTCGATCCGCTCGGAACGCTGAGCGCTCATCCGCTCGCCTGGATCGGCTCGATCGTGGCCGTCAGCTATGCCGGCTTCCAGACCGCGCGCCAGTGGGAGGCCGTGCAGCAGCCGGCGGTCGGCATCGCCGCGGTGGTCGTGCTCGTCATCGCCTGCGCCGTCTTCCTGGTGGCAGCCCACCCCACGTCTTCGCCGTTCGGGCCGCTGGCGGCGTTCGTCGTCGTGACGCTCGCGGTCGTCGCGGCGGCGCTCGAGACGATCTCGCGATTCGGGTCCAACCTGCTGCTGCAGGACGACTTCGGGCAGGTCACCGTGGCCATCCTGCTGGCCATGATGGCGCCGTACAGGCCTGCGCTCTCGCTCGTCATCGGCGCCGTCGCGTCGTCGATGGCGCTCGCGCTGTTCCCCGTCGCCCAGGTGCCCTACCTGGCCGTGAACGCCCCGCTGGCCGAGTACATCGTGGTGCTCGTGGTGCCTCCGCTCGCCCTCGGGCTCGCGGCTGCGGCGTTCTCGAACGGCTTCGTGCGCGCCGTGCGCAACTGGCAGCGACTGGTGTCGCGGGCGGCTCTCGAGATCGAGGACGAGGCGCGCATCGGCCTCGCCCGCTCCGTACAGCAGCAGCAGGTGAGTGTGCTGGCGCGCGAGGTGCTGCCGTTCCTCACCCGCGGCATCAACGCCAGTACCGTCGAGCTGGCAGACGTGGAGCGCGCCCGCGCCCTGGCCGACGCCCTCCGCGGCACGCTGGTCGCCGAGATCGGTCGCACCTGGCTGGACGACGTGGCCGACGGCATCGCGGTGCCCGGCGGCGGCTCGCCTGCCGTCGACGACCCCGACATGCTCGCGATACGCATGAGCGGTGAGCAGCGCGTCGCCTGCGCGGCGCTCGTGGCGGCCATCAGCGCCGACGAGGAGATCGCGGCGCGGTCGGTCACCGTGGTGCTGCGGCAGAGCGCAGGCGCCCGCCCTGGGTCGCGTATCGGCGGCGGGCCGGCTGCGGCATCCGTCTCCGTGCAGATCTCCGCGACGACGGATGCCGCCCCTCGATCGCTCAGCGCGCGCCGGGCCGAGGGACTCCTCGTGCAGTATCTCGCTGTCGTGCGTGTCCTGTTCGAGGGGGTCGTCGTGCGCGTGGCACCGGGGGCCGTGACAGTAGGATTCGACTATGCCCAGCACTGAGAACGCCGTCGCGGCGCGGCCCGTTCGAGTCGGGCTGCTCGACGACCACGAGGTCATCCTCGACTCCGTCGCCAGCTGGATCGGCAGCAACGCTCCCGACTTCACCCTGGCCGTGGCCGCCAACCGCTGGCTCGACTTCGTGCGCAGCGAGGACTTCCCGGTCGATGTCGTGCTCATGGACTTCCAGCTCGTCGAACCCGTCTCCATCGAGGCGCGCATCCGCACCTGCCGGGCCGCCGGAGCCAAGGTCATCGTCATCAGCGCCCTCGACAGCGCCGACGCCCGGGCGCGGGCGAGCTCGGCCGGCGCCCTCGCCTTCCTGTCCAAGGCGCTCCCGATGGCCGAGGTCATGGCGGCGGTTCGATCAGCCCTGCGCATGCCGGAGCCCACGTCGGGCGTCGCCGATCGCGTGGCCAGCACCCCCGGCGTCACCCTCGTCAAGCCGCAGCTGAGCCCCGGAGAGCGCCAGGCCCTCGTGCTCTACGTCACCGGTCGCAGCACCATCGAGGTCGGCGAGGCGATGGACGTCAAGTACGAGACCGCGAAGACCTACCTCCGCCGCGTGCGCGAGAAGTACCAGAAGGTGGGCCGTCCGGCCAGCCGCAAGACCGACCTCATCCGTCGCGCGGCCGAAGACGGTTTCCTCGAGTAATGGCCAAGCTGTACTTCCGCTACGGAGCGATGAACTCCGGTAAGAGCACTGCCCTGCTGCAGGCGGCGCACAACTACGAGGAGCGCGGTCACGGCGTGCTTCTCGCCAAGCCGTCGATTGACACCAAGGGCGACCTCGGCATCCTGTCGCGCCTGGGCGTGGTGCGCGAGGTCGACTTCATCCTCGCTCCCGACACCGACGCCTATGCCGAGTTCCAGCGCCACCGCGCCGCCCAGGTCGCGGTGACCGGTCGCGACGTGAGCTGCCTCCTCGTCGACGAGGCCCAGTTCCTCACGGCCGAGCAGGCCGACGACCTGCTGCGGATCGCGATCCTCGAGAACGTCCCGGTGCTGGCCTACGGCATCCGCACCGATTTCCTCACCGTGGCCTTCCCCGGCAGCCGTCGTCTGCTCGAGATCGCGCACAGCCTCGAAGAGCTGAAGACGATCTGTCGATGCGGTCGCAAGGCCGTCTTCAACGCCCGTCTGGTCGACGGCGCCTTCGTCTTCGACGGCGACCAGGTGGCGATCGACGGGGTTCACGTCGGCTACGAGTCGCTGTGCGGATCGTGCTATCTGCAGGAGTCCGGCGGGCGGCTCGCCAACCGTTAGGCGCGACGCCACCCCAATAGAGGGGCTAGGTTTGCCGGTGAGGGGCGAAATCCGCCGGAAACATAACGTCGAACGGACGAGCCCCTTCGAGCCGTGTGCCAAAATGTACGACGCAGTACTACGTCTGCGACAACCACAAACCGGGGGACAGCAGAACCTATGGAGATACGCGACTACGTCCGGATCCTGCACAAGAGCTGGATCCTCATCGTGGTCTTCGCGCTCCTCGGAATCGGGCTCGCAGCCACGTATTCCATCCTCGTGGCCCCCAAGTACGAGGCGACGACGAAGCTCTACGTCTCGGTTCGTGCCGGTGAGGCAGCGGCCACCGGGGACCTCGTTCAGGGTACAAGCTTCGCCCGTCAGGCCGTCACGTCCTACGTCGACGTCGTCGCCAGCGCCGTGGTGCTCGATCGCGTGATCGAAGAGCTCGACCTCGCGGAGTCGAGCGGCCAGCTGGCTGCGCAGGTGAGCGCGAGCTCCCCGCTCAACACGGTTCTCATCGCCATCACCGTCACCAACGGCGACCCGGAGCAGGCAGCTCTCATCGCCAACTCCATCGGGGCCAACTTCTCCGACGTCGTGGCGAACAGCCTCGAGAAGCCGGCGGGCGATGCGCCGAGCATGGTCAAGATCGAGACGATCCAGCCGGCCACAGTGCCATCCGCGCCCTCGAGCCCCAACGTTCCGCTGAACCTCATCCTCGGGGCCCTCATCGGACTCGCCGCCGGCATCGGCCTGGCGATCCTGCGCAGCGTGCTCGACACGCGCATCCACTCTCTGCACGACATCGAGCAGATCACCGACAAGCCCCTGCTCGGCGGCATCGCCCTCGACCCCGACGCGAAGAAGCGTCCGCTCATCGTGCACGCCGATCCCCGCAACCCGCGCGCCGAGTCCTTCCGCAGCCTCCGTACGAACCTCCAGTTCGTGAACGTCGAGGGCGGGCCGCGCAGCTTCGTCATCTCCAGCGCCGGTCCCGGTGAGGGCAAGTCGACCACGACGGCCAACCTGGCCATCTCGCTGGCCGAGACCGGTGCTCGCGTCGCGCTCATCGACGGCGACCTCCGCCTTCCCAAGATCGCCGAGTACATGGGCATCGAAGGCGGAGTCGGCCTGACCGACCTCCTGATCGGGCGAGCCACCCTCGCCGACGTGCTGCAGAAGTGGGGCCGGGGCAAGCTCTTCGTGCTCCCGGCGGGGCGCATCCCCCCGAACCCGAGCGAGCTGCTGGGTTCGCGGCCCATGGTCGAGCTCCTCGAGACCCTCTCCGAGCAGTTCGACTACATCCTCATCGACGCGCCGCCCCTCCTGCTGGTGACCGACGCTGCTGTCGTGTCGAAGTTCACCGGCGGCACCATCCTGGTCGCGGCATCCGGAAGCACGAAGAAGCAGGAGCTCGCCGGCGCCGTGCGTGCACTGACGGCATCCGGCGGCCACCTCGCCGGTGTCGTCGTGACCATGCTCCCGACCAAGGGTCCCGACAGCTACGGCTACGGCGCCTACACCTACGGCGTGATCCACGAGGAGGACGACGCCTCGGAGTCGGCCGCACCGGTCAAGACCCGCAGTCGACGGAAGCGCTGACATGGCGATCTCCATCCTCACGGTCTGCTCGGGGAACATCTGCCGTTCCCCTCTCGCCGAGCAGCTCCTTCGTCAGGGGCTGAGCGGTGTCACGGACGCGACCGTGACGAGCGCCGGCACCATCGCGATGGTGGGCTCGTCGATGGCGCCCCCGTCGCAGGTTCTCTCGGCTCGCTACGGGGCCACGGATGCGGCTGCGCACGTCGCGCGCCAGCTGACCGCGGATCAGATCGTCGAAGCCGACCTCGTTCTGGCCATGTCGCGTGACCACCGCCGAGCGATCGTCGAGATGGTGCCGAGCGCCGTCAGGAAGACCTTCACCCTCCGGGAGTTCGCGCGCCTGGTCGCCGAAGTGACCGACGAGGACCTGGCCGACGGGTTCATCCCCGGCTCGAAGCCGTTCTCATCGGCGGTCGCGGTCGCCTCGTCGTTCCGAGGGATCGTGGCACCCGCCGACTCTCCCGGCGATGACGACGTCGTCGACCCCTACCGTCAGTCCAAGGCGGTCTACCAGACGTCGGCCGATCAGCTCGTGCCCGCGGTCCGCACCACGGTGTCGTTCATCGAGCGCGCCGCATCCGTCGGTTAGTCGGTCCGTTGATGGCAAAACGAATTCCCGGTAGGACCGATCACTCCGCAGGAGAGCGCTCCCGCACCCTGTGGATCATCGGCATCGCCGCCCTCGCGCTCGTCGTGCTGGTGCTGGTCTTCGTCGCGCTCACCCAGAACCGCAATGCCCCTGACGGCGCCGCGGTGTCCACCCCGGCGAGTTCGGCACCGGTCGATCGCGCGACGCCGACCGTCGAACCGTCGGCCGAGCCCGTGGCGGTCGTCGGCGCGCCTTCCCGTACCCTTGCCGCCGTCGACGGCGAGCGCGCGTACCGAGCCGGCGTGGGCTCGTGCCCGGGCGACGAGCCCGTCATCCAGTCGACCGACGACGGCGGATCGTCCTGGTCGGACTTCACCGTGACGGTCGAGCCGGCGGCGGCATCCGTCAAGTCCATCCTTCCGGGGAGCGGAGACTACGTCGCCCTCGTGACGGCAGACTCCGCGAGCTGTGCCCCGTTGTTCGCCCGGTCCTACGTGGCCGGCGAAGAATGGGAGGCTGCCGACGAGGTCGACACGACCTGGCACCTCAGCCAGGACGCCGCGTCGGTCATCGCTCCCGGTGGCGGTGCATCGCAGCCCTGCGACCAGCCCGTGCAGGTCGCCGCGACCAACGAGACCGCGGCCGCCGTGCTCTGCGCCAGCTCGTCGATCATGACCACGACGGATGCCGGAGGCTCGTGGAGCGAGCCGCTGTCGGTCCCCGGCGCCGCAGCTGTCGCCCCCGGCGGCGACGGCTACCTGGTCGTGATCTCCGGCCAGAACGACTGCAACGGCGCCCAGGTCGCCTCCATCCCGGTGGACGCCGGCGCCGCGACGAATCCATCGACGTGCGTGGAGTCCGGTGCGGCTCCGCAGGACAACGCCGTGGCTCAGGGCGGCGACGCGATCTGGTTGTGGTCGGGCGATGCTGTCGCACGCTCGACCGACGGGGGACTGACATGGTGAGGCACAGCCGAGTCCACGACATCGTGGAGGCGGGCTACAAGAGGCGGCCCATCCGATTCGGCTCCCAGTACGTGCTCGACGCCGTCGCCTGGTTCCTCGCGATCGCCCTCGCCGAACTGTTCCGCTACGAGTTCAACGCGATGCAGATCGCCGTCGTGCCGCTGCTCCTGCTGTCGCTCGCCGCCGCGGCTCTCCAGTACGGCATCGGGCTCATGTTCCACCTCTACCAGGGACGGTTCCCCTACGGCACCTTCGAGGAGGTGCGTGCGCTGAGCCTGGCCGCACTCGTCGTTGCGGTGCTTGTGGGCATCCCCGTGGCGATCCTGGGCAATCTGATCCAGACGCCGCGCAGCACGATGTTCATCGCCCTCCCCATCGCCCTGCTCTTCATGTTCTCGGTGCGCTACCTCAAGCGCCTCTACGTCGAACGCCATGCGCGACCGGGCGACGACGCGCAGCCCACGCTCATCTACGGCGCCGGCTACATCGGAACGTCCCTCATCCGGCGCATGACCACCGATCCGCACTCGACGTACCTGCCCGTCGGCATCATCGACGACGACCCCGCCAAGCGGAACCGCCACATCGGCGGGGTCCCGGTGCGCGGCTCGATCGACCAGATCGAACGCATCGTCGGCGACACCAACGCGCAAGTGCTCGTCGTCGCCGTCGCGCGGGCCGACTCCGACTTCCTCCGCCGCATCTCCGACATCGGCCTGCGTTACAACCTCTCGGTCAAGGTCATGCCGCTGCTCGAAGACATCCTCGCGGGCAAGTCGCGCGTGTCCGACCTGCGCGACATCGCCATCGAGGACATCATCGGGCGGCATCCCGTCGACACGGAGATGGAGAGCATCGCCGGATACCTCACCGGCAAGCGCGTGTTGGTCACGGGCGCCGGGGGATCGATCGGCTCGGAGCTGTGCCGTCAGATCTCCAAGTTCAAGCCGTCCGAGCTCATCATGCTCGATCGCGACGAGACCGGTCTGCAGACCGCGCAGCTCGGGACAAAGGGCCACGGCCTCCTCGACTCCGACGAGGTCGTGCTGGCCGACATCCGCGAGGCCGACGTCATCCACCGCATCTTCGAGGCGCGTCGCCCCGAAGTGGTCTTCCATGCGGCGGCCCTCAAGCACCTCCCGATGCTCGAGCAGTATCCCGACGAGGCGTGGAAGACGAACGTTCTCGGAACCCTCAACGTGCTGAACGCCGCGCGCGATGCCGGGGTGCTCACCTTCATCAACATCTCCACCGACAAGGCGGCGAACCCGACGAGCGTGCTCGGGCACTCCAAGCGCGTGGCCGAGAAGCTCACCGCCTGGATGGCCGATGAGACCGGGCTCCGCTTCCTCTCCGTGCGCTTCGGCAACGTCATCGGAAGCCGCGGCTCGATGCTGCCGACCTTCACATCGATGATCGAGGCCGGCGGGCCCCTCACGGTGACCCATCCCGACGTGACGCGCTACTTCATGACCATCCCCGAGGCCTGCCAGCTCGTGGTGCAGGCGGGCGGCATCGGCAAGCCCGGTGAAGTCCTCATCCTCGACATGGGCGAGCCCGTGCGCATCCTCGACATCGCCGAGCGCATGATCGACATGTCGGGCAAGGACATCACCATCGTCTTCACCGGCCTGCGCGACGGCGAGAAGCTGCACGAGATCCTGGTCGGAACCGGCGAGACCGACGCCCGCCCGCTGCACCCGAAGATCTCGCATGCCAAGGTCGGCGGAATCTCACCCGAACGCCTCGACAAGGCCGGTTGGGAAGACCGGATGCGCGCTCAGCCGCGCAACAACGACACGTCGCAGGTTCCCCGGATCTCGACCGGGGGACACGCATCATGACGACCGAGCGCATCTACATGTCCTCTCCCGACATGAGCGAACTCGAGGAGCAGTACCTCGTGTCTGCTCTCCGTTCCGGGTGGGTGGCTCCCCTCGGACCCGACGTCGACGCCTTCGAACGCGAGCTCGCCGAGCGGGTGGACGTAGCGCACGCCGTCGCGCTGAGCTCGGGTACTGCTGCACTGCACCTCGGCCTGTTGGGTCTCGGCGTTCAACGCGACGACGTCGTGCTCACCTCGACCATGACGTTCGCGGCCACGGCGAATGCCATCGTCTACACGGGGGCCGAGCCGTACTTCATCGACTGCCTGCCCAACACGGGCAACATGGATCCCGCCCTGCTCGAGGAGGCGCTGCAGAACCTGACCGCCGCGGGCGAGAAGGTCGCGGCCATCGTTCCGGTGGACCTCTTCGGCAAGGCCGTCGACTACACGGCGATCGAGTCGATCGCTGAGCGGTACGGTGTTCCCGTGCTGGCGGATGCCGCGGAGTCACTCGGAGCAACCCACCGGGGTCGCGCCGCCGGAAGCTTCGGGCGCGCATCCATCGTGTCGTTCAACGGCAACAAGATCATGACCACCTCGGGCGGCGGCATGCTGCTGACCGATGACGGCGAGTTCGCCCAGCACGCCCGGTATCTCGCCACCCAGGCTCGTCAGCCCGTCGCGCACTACGAGCACGTCGACATCGGTTACAACTACCGTCTGAGCAACCTGCTGGCTGCCCTCGGCCGTGCCCAGCTCTCGCGCCTCGACGAGATGATCGGCCGCCGGCGGGCTATGCGCGACGTCTATAAGCAGATCTTCGAAAATGTGGCAGGCGTCGAGGTGTTCGGGGCTGTTGGCGACGAGGCGGATAACGTCTGGCTGACCTCGATAGTCTTCGACGGGACCGGACCCGGCAGCCCTGACGCCTTGCGCACTCATTTCGCCGCTGACGCTATCGAGAGCCGTCCCCTCTGGAAGCCGATGCACCTTCAGCCGGTCTTCGCGGGAAGTCGCGGGATAGTCAACGGATCTTCCGAATGGTTGTTCCGGCACGGTCTGACCCTTCCAAGTGGGTCGGCACTGACCGCAGACCAAAGGACTCGCGTCATAGACTCTGTGGCCGAATTCGTCCGGGGGCTCCCTTCGAATGTCTGAAACAGACGCCGAAGTCGCGATCGGATCGGATTTCGCGTCGGAGATTCCAGCTCCTCGACCCACGCCGGTTCCGTGGGAAACTCAGCCCGGCGACCCGACGGTTTATGTGGAAACTGGGCGCCAGGCACTTGCCTTGATAGCGGATCAGGTAGGTGCGTCAGGGATTTGCACGGTTCTGCTGCCGGCTCATTTCTGCGAAAGTATGGCGCAGCCGTTCACCGATCGTGGATGGAGAATCCTTCTTCTTCCATTGCTGCCGGATCTCAGATTCGATCTGGCCGCCTGCCGTGAGGTGCTTGCAGCGCTGAACGGGCCAGCCCTCGCCGTGCTCATGAGCTTCTTCGGCAGCCAGCCCGATGACGCACATCGCCGATTGGCCAAAGAACTCCGCGAGCAGTCCGTCGTCGTCGTGGAGGACGAGACCCATCGGGTATTCCGCCCAGGCGGTGCCGTCGACGCCGACTACTCCTTCGGAAGTATGCGCAAACTGCTGCCCGTCGCAGATGGTGCGTACTTGAGAGGTCTAAACGGCACCCTTCGTGGCTCAATCGCACGAGGAATCGGCGCTGGTGCACGATGGTCACCGATGGACGAGAAGCTCGGCGATTTGGAAGCCGACAGGCCGTCGAGGCCAGGCCTGTTCCGGTCCGCGAACGCGGGACTGGAGTCTTCAAGTGAGCCTCGCGGTGCATCCACACGCACTCTGGCCGCTATTCAACGGATGGACTTCGAGGGGATGGTCGCCCGACGCACTGAGAATCATTCCGAGTTGTCAGCGCAATTGAGGTCCTGGGGCGATCTCCAGGTGGTGAGCCAGGCCTCCCGTAGCGTTCCGTCTCATTTGGTTGTGAGCGTCCCGAATCCCGGTGAACTTCAGCGAAGACTCTCCGATCATCGAATATTCTGCCCCATCCACTGGCCGCGGCCCTCCTTCATGGACGAGGCCGAGCCGTGGAGGGATGATCTCATCTCTTTGCCGGTGGACCACCGCTACGGCCCGGCAGACATGCGGCGATTGTCGGATGCCATCAGGGTGGCCATCACATGATCGATATCGCGATGAAGAATGCGGCGATCGGGCCGCCGAGCGTGTACTTCACAACGGCCTACGGTCAGGCGGATGCGACCGGTTCGGCGAGCGCGTATTGGGTCAGCCTGAGTTCTGCGGACGGCCGTTGGCAGATCCCTCTCGTAGTCACGGAACTAGCCTATGGCGTGAAATTTGCTAGCACTCCTAATGGCTATGCAGGCGTATGGGCAGATCCAGACTTGAGTCGCTCAGAGATCGACGCGTATTGGCAGGCGTCCCTCGCCGCGCTCGGCTCCGCGGGAATCGTAACCGTCTTTCTCAGATTCGCGCCCTTCGCTCCGGACGCGCGTCTCGATGGGCTGCCTGGTCTCGAGGTGCAGAGGGTTTCGTCCACCTGTCTGGTGCACGTGGACGCGAGCGACGCGATGTGGGATCGAATGGCGGGGCGGGCGCGTACGGCCATCAGGAAGGCTTCCAACACGGGAATGCAGGTCGCGGTGACTCAGATCGACGGGGCTCAGTCCGATTCCATGCGGCGATTCCGCCGACTATATGACTCAACGATGGACCGACTTGGTGCGGCCGATAGATACCGATTTGATGACTCGTACTTCTCGAGGCTCTCAGAGCTTGGCTCCCGTCTCCACGTCGCCTCCGTGGTCGACTCGCGCGGGGAGACGGTGGCTGCGGCACTCGTCTTGCTCGACCCGACAGTCGTCCATTATCACCTCGCAGGTTCCGATCCTGAGGCAGCCCGATCTGGCGCCAACAACCTTCTGGTCTGGGGAATCATGGAACACGCTCAACGAGTGGGGAGGACGGCTGTGCATCTAGGCGGAGGGCGCTCCGATCGCGACTCGTTGCATAAATTCAAATCGAGCTTCGGGAGCGAAGACATGGATTTCAGGATCGGCCGCCTTATCGTCGACGAAGACCGATACCTGAGTCTCATCGACAAACGGGCGAAGGAACTGAGTACGGCTCCATCCGCACTCCTGGCCCAGGGCTTCTTCCCAGCGTTTGCGATTCAACCATCGTGAGAGGCGACCGATATCTTGCGGTGAGGGTGCCGATCGAACGGCTTTCGGCTGTGATGCTGCTCGTTTTGGCGCTTCCCCTTGTCGTTGCGACGTCGATCATCGTAAAGGGCTCGATGGGTAGTCCCGTCCTCTTCACGCAAGCTCGTGTCGGGCGTAACGGTCGCCCTTTCCGTCTATTCAAGTTCCGGACGATGG
Source organism: Leifsonia sp. Leaf325 (assembly GCA_001423545.1). GTDB lineage: Bacteria > Actinomycetota > Actinomycetes > Actinomycetales > Microbacteriaceae > Orlajensenia. The sequence continues at coordinate 129,112 of LMOK01000003.1, read as the reverse complement.
TCCACGGCGCGGAGCAGGCCGGTGGTGGCTACATGCCGCCTGAACTCGACCTCATTCCGCCGCTGGGTAAGTTCCTGCGTCGGACAAGCATCGACGAGATCCCACAATTGTTGAACATCATCCGCGGGGAGATGTCATACGTAGGGCCACGGCCCGCTCTGCCGTCGCAATACGCCCGATACACGGAATTTCAAAAGCACCGCGTGGATGTCCCTCCAGGAGTGACGGGACTGGCCCAGGTCAGGTACAGGAACGATGCGCCGTGGAGCACGCGGATCGTTGCCGACGTCGAGTACGTGGAGAACATCAGCCCGATTTTGGACCTGAAGATATTGTTCGCGACGATAGCGACAGTTTTCGGTGGCCGGGGAATCCGGCACGATCAGACCGTAGCGGACGTGGACGACCTCGGTCATGCTCAACCGGAGGAGAGAAATGACAAATAATAAGATGCGGCTGCGTCCTGTCGAGCGCGAGGATCTGGAATTTCTCCGAGACCTCGCAAATGACCCGGTTGTGCGGGCGAAAGTCGTGGGTTGGGACTGGCCGCTGTCACTCGCGGGGCAAGAAAAATGGTTCGATCGAGCTGACACGGACTCATCGGTGCACCGCTTTATCGCCGAGGACGAGAACGGCCCAGCGGGTATGGCGGGCCTATGGGAAGTCGATTGGCACAACCGCACCGCACTCGTCGCCGTCAAGTTGGGTGGAAGACCTGATGTCAGGGGACGAGGTCTGGGAATCGCCGTCGTGGACGCGATCATGGACTTCGCTTTCAACGACGTGGGATTGAACCGACTGCACAGCACGATTCTGGACGACAACGACGCCTCGCTGGCGCTCTTTGTTCGCAAGGCCGGTTGGTCGGTTGAGGGTCGGTTGCGCTCGCACGTGTGGCGTTCCGGCGACTATCACGACCTCGTTCAGGTCGGAATCCTGCGCTCCGAATATGAAGCGCGCCGTCCAACCTCATGACAACAAATAATGCGGGCGACGTTGCCACCCGGGTGGGCACGTATGAGCAGACGATACAGAGAACGCACGGTGTGGGTGAGATCGCAAGAATCCTTGTAGACGCATACGTCCGAAATGAAAAAGGAAGACAAAGCTGTGAACCACGCTGAATCAGATCAATACTCCGGCAAGAAGGTGCTGGTCACCGGCGGCACCGGATCCTTCGGCCATGCGGTTGCGCAGAAGCTGCTCACCGAGGGCATAGGCGAGGTGCGGATTGGCCGTTGCCGGCGCGTTCGCACGTGAAATCATCACTAACCGTGACGCCGAGACGAAGGAAGAAGTTAGCAGTGGATAGCGCCAAGAGTGCTTCTCGCCAGGTCTGGATTGTCAACCACCATGGTGCCCTCCCCTCGAAGGATGGCAGTGAGGGACGGCATCTCGCATTCGCCCGTTTCCTTCCTCTCTACAACTGGTCGGGCACAGTGATCGTCGCCAGCACGAACCATCGCGGCGAGCAGCGGTTGTCTGGGAGACACCTCCGGCGTCGGGGTCGCGAGCTCGGCGTCGACACTCTCTGGATCCGCACGAACGCCTATCGATCGAGCCCGGCGTTGCGAATGATCGGTATGGGCGCCTTCGCACTCAACCTGATCCGGCCGAGCACTACACGCGGACTGCCGAAGCCGGACGTCGTCATCGGAAGCACCGTCCACCTTCTTGCCGCCTGGGCTGGGGCCCGGCTGGCTCGGCGTCACAGCGTTCCCTTCGTCTTCGAGATCCGCGACGTCTGGCCGGACGTGCTGATCGATCTGGGAAAGGTCAAGCCGGGCGGCATCTTCGCGCGCTCCGTGAACCGTCTCTCGGTGACGCTGTCCCGCAGAGCTGCCCTTGTGATCTCTCCGCTTCCGGGCGTCCGTGGCTACCTCGATGCGCACGACCTGTCAGGAGTGCCCTTCGCATGGATTCCCAACGGTGTGGATACCACTGTCGAGGAGACCATCGTTCCGGAGGAGCACGGGTCCTTCACGTTCATGTACCTCGGCTCGCACAACCACTCGAACGCAATTGACGACATCTTGGAGGCCTTCGACTTGGCATCCGCCAAACGCCCGGACCTCGACATGAGATTGCGTCTGGTCGGCGGAGGGCCCCAGAAGCCCGCGCTCGAATCCATGGCTGCAAAGCTCTCCTCAGCGCAGAGAATCAACTTCGAACCCGAGATCCCGCGCTCCGCGGTGCTGGCGCGAGCGAGAGAAGCAGATTGTCTTGTCGCCGCCCTCCACGACAATCGTGTCTACCGCTACGGGATCAGCCTCAACAAGCTCTTCGACTACATGATGGCGGGCCGACCGGTGATCTTCGCATCGAACGCCAGCAACAATCCGGTTCAGGAGGCTGGTGCAGGTCCGCTGGTAGCGGCCGATGAGCCAGAAGCACTGGCTTCAGCCATGATCGCCATGGCGACCGAATCGCCGGAAGAACGGACCCGGCTCGGAGTCAACGGGATGAAGCACGTGCGCGAGCACTACTCGTACGAGGTTCTTTCCGGTCTTCTCGCCAGCGCCCTGAACGAGTCGATTGACCCAGGTTCGGCCGGGCATCTGCAGGCACCGAAAGAAGGAGAGAACGTCCGATGACGTCCCGGGCAGTTCATATCGTGCACGTGAGCTCTGCTCACCCGTGGACAGACAACCGCATCCACTACCGAGAGTGCGTCTCGTTGGTCGACGCCGGATATAAGGTCACCCTCATCGCGGTTGAGAGCGCGATCGACGGGCCCGTCACCGGTGTGGAGGTCATCGCACTGCCACGAACGAGGCGCCTGAAACGGATGTCGGTAGGCGCCGCCAGGGCCGTCTATCGGGCGCTGAGAAGCGGCGCCCGCATCGTCCACTGTCATGATCCCGAACTGGCAGTTTGGATCCCGCTGCTCCGCATCGCAGGCAGGAAAGTCATCTATGACGCCCACGAAGACCTTCCCGAGCAGGTATCCAACAAACCCTACGCGAGGGGTTTGGGCACTGTCATGTTGCGGAGTCTGGCAGGCGGCATAATCCGGCTAGCCCGGAGCGCCAATCACATCATTGCGGCTACTGAGACGATCGCTGACCGTTTTCCGGCTGGCAAGGTGAGTGTCGTGCACAACTATCCACCTCTTCGAAGTGAAGAACTGCATGCCGTACCGCTGGTCGAGCGACCAGAGGGAGTCGTGTACGTCGGCGGTATCGGCCCCTTGCGTGGTTCGGCGCAGATGATCGCGGCGACCGAGAATGAGGCCTTCCCCGCAGGGTGGACGCTGGAGCTGGCAGGACCACTCGACGAGTCGATGAGAGATAGCAACGATCTCACTGCCTATCAGAGGGTGAACTACCATGGCCAAGTCGGCCCGGTCGAGGCACGGGATCTGCTGCTGGAGTCCAGGGTCGGGCTTTCGGTTCTTCAGGATTCGCCGGCTTACCGCGAATCCCTGCCGACCAAGATGTTCGAATACTTCGCGGCGGGCATGCCGGTGATCGCCTCGGACTTCCCGCTGTGGAGGTCCATCGTCGAGGGCAGCGAGTGCGGGATGCTGGTTGATGAGACGTCGCCAGCGTCGATCGCTCAAGCGCTGGAGCGGTACGCACATGATCCGGAATTGCTCACGAGTCACGGCAGGAATGCGAGGCACCTGGCCGAGACGCGCCTCAACTGGGGGCACGAGGTGCCCGTGCTGTTGAGCGCCTACGATACGACTCGCGGAGTGCGATCATCCTGAAGCGTATCCGGGGCATAATCGGGCGAGCCCATATCGCAAAGATCCTGCTCGGAAGCCTCGTTGGGCAGGGAACGCTGCTTGCGGTATCACCGCTGCTCACTCGGTTGTATACCCCTGAGGATTTCGCCTCTCTAGCCGCGGTGGTTGCGGTCTCAGCGGTCTTGGCCTGCCTGGTCACGCTCTCATGGGAGCGTGCGATCGTCATTCCGAGGCGAGACGAGGACGCCGCGAATCTGGTCCGTCTCGGCCTCCTGAGCGTTGTTGTCGTCGGGGCGATCGTGACTGCGCTTGCCTATATCTTCCGTGCTGAAATGGCATCGATACTGGGCAGTGACCTATTCGACGATGACTGGTGGGTGACACCGGTCACGGTCGTGCTCATCGGCTTGTTCGGGATTGGCTCCTCATGGGTGGTGCGCCATCAGCGATACGGGGAACTCGGTTGGCGAAACGCACTCCAAGGTCTGGCTCAGGCCGCATCTAGCGTGGGACTCGGCTTGCTCGGGGTGGGCTCCATTGGGCTCGCCATCAGCCCTGCCACGGGCCGTGCCGCTGGCCTGCTCGGCCTGGCGCGGCAGCTACGCCCGAAGCATTTGATGAGTGGAACGAGTTCGGGAATGTGGGCGACCGCGCGCACGTATCGACGGTTCCCACTGGTCAACACATGGTCTCGCCTGATCAACACCTTGGGACTGCAGCTACCGGTCATTCTCATCATCACGCTCTATGCGTCTCCTGCCGCCGGCCTTTATGCGCTCACGCTGCGGGTACTGGCTGCGCCTGTCGGGATCGTTGTGGACGCCGTCAGTCAGTACTTCGAGGGCACATTCTCCGCTTCCCTAAGAGAAGGCGGTAGCGGTCTTGCCAAACTCATCCGAACGGTGAGTTGGCGGCTGGCGTTGGTCGCTGCGATCCCGACCGCCGTCGTACTCCTTTTCGGCCCGCAATTGTTCTCCGTTGTTTTTGGGGCGCAGTGGGAAATGGCGGGAGTGTATGCGCAGATCCTCATCGTTGCCTATGCGACCCAGTTCGCGATCTCGCCGATTTCGCGCTCGCTCGTGATCCTTGGGCATCAGAAGACCCAGCTGGTGTGGGACGTGAGCCGCGCAATCGGAACCATTGGCGCCGTGGTCGTGCCCTTCGCGCTCGACCTGGAGTTCGTTTATGCACTGCTGTGTATGACAACGGTGCAGGTCGTCGCCTACGTGGTTCTCCTCGTGCTGAGCCTGCGGCGCGCAAATCGTGCGGACCGGATCATTGCTGCGCCCGCCGTCTCCGTGAATGAGGAACTGAAGTGAGCGCCCGGAAAATCAAGGAGGCTGCGGACGGGTCCGGATCCGCCATCAGGGGAGAGGTGCCGAGTGGTCGGGTAGCTCACTATTTCGGGCCTGCGGTGCTTGCCGTGCTGGTATTCGCTGGCCAACTGAAGGAAAACCCCGCTCTCAGGTGGTTCCCCATCGATCTCACGCTCACCGCTGCGGTTGCAGTGGTTCTCTGCATGGTGATCACGCGAATTCGCATGGGACCGGCATCCAAGTGGATTGTTCTCCCAATTGCGCTCTGGTTGGCTTTCCTGCCGGCCATCGTCATCGGGCCCCTCGACGAAGCCGCCACGACAAAAGTCCTCACTCTGTATACCGTGACGCTCGCGCTCGCGGTCGCGCCATTCCAACTCCTGCGCAGCGTTGAGCAGCGTCGTGCGTTCTTGCTGAGCATCGCCGCGATCGCGGTATTAGCTGCGACGTGGGCAATGCTGGTTAGCCCCACGCGCGTCGCCGAGTACACTTCGCGGATTTTGCTTGAAGGGACCAACACGATCGGCACCGCCCGAATAGCGATGGCGGGTGCGATCGTGCTTCTTCTCTACTCGATCATGCGAGGCATGCGAAGCGGGTGGCGTGTGGTCTTCGCGATAGTGGGCGTGGCGGTGTCGTTCTTGGCCTTCTCCACAGGCAGTCGCGGCCCCGTCTTGTCGGCCGGTGTAGCTCTCCTGACGGCGCTGGTGTTCCTGCCTGTATTCCGTAGGTATCGAGTTCGCGCGATTGTTTCAGTGGTCTCGGTGGGGATCGTCGCGATAGCGATCGCAGCCGCAAACGCAAGCGACGGCTATACCCGAGTCTTTTCCATCCTGCTCGGAGAGGAAGACAACTCGTCTGAGACGCGTCTCTATTTGTGGCAGGTGGCGGACGCGCAAATCGCCCGGAGCCCATTCGGCTCCGGTTGGGGCAGCTACGGCGTCGCCGGCATCTACACGTATCCCCACAACATGATTCTTGAATTGGGCGTCGAAGCCGGATGGCTCGTCACAGCCATCGTGTGTTTGGTGCTCATTGCGGGTCTCTGCCGATCCGTTCGTCTCGCCGTGGAGCCCACCATGGCGATCATGTTCGCACTGCTCGTCTTCGCCCTTCTTAACGCACTCGTCTCTGGCGACATCAACGGCAACCGGCTTTTGTGGCCAACCCTTTTTGCAGCTTGGGCGGGAGTTGCAGCGGTGCGCGCGTCGACAGTCGACACAGTGGAATCAGACGGGCCGAGGAAGCGCCTCAGCTAACTCCGGGTTGCTTGGCTACCATTCTCGTGGTTGCTGGCGGCGGATCCACACCTCGCGCACTGACCTCCCCAGGTACAGGCTGCCGGCGAAGACAGCACCAACGAGCGCGCCTGCGGTATTGGCGATGATGTCGGATACCGTTGCGAATCGCGAGGGAAGTGCGGTGTGGATGAGTTCGATCATGGTGGTCGTGCTGAGCGCTGATGCTCCGACGATACGCATACTTCCCTTCGGTCAGATCATGACGAGAAGCAGCCGAACGGCGTGAACAGGGCGACATTGGCGCAGAACTCGAGCACCTTGTCCGACGCGTCTGTCTCGAAAACCAAGGCTGCGAGGGCGCCGGCGATTATCGCGACCAATCCGGTGACCCGGAACACTTCTCTGGCTGGAGCGAAGACGATCCATGCCAGAGCTTCTAGAAGCAAGCGAAGAGAAGACGAAGCGGTGTCTGCGTGCGACCACGTGAGCCGGCAGTGGCTTCCGTGCTGACTGACATCCGATCAGGCGGCGGGGCTGCAGGTGATCGGCCGGGATTCGATCGCCGTCGGGGTGACCATCGGAGTTACTTGCGCTTCGAGCTTCTTGGCCCTCTGATCCTTTGTGGTAAAGGTGTAGTGAACTGACGCAGTTGCGCCGGGAGCGATGCGCACCGTTGCCTTGCCCACTGCGTACTCGGTGTCATGGAGAGGCTGAACCTCCTGTGCTGCCCCGTCGACCGACAGGCCGGTGATCGTCGATCCCGGTGGTGCATAGAGCAGCACGACCATCCGCTGCACACCAGGCTCCAGACCTTCGCGCTCCCATCGCCCGATGATGTAGCGGCTGAGATCGGCAGCATCGGCCGGCACGGTGCTCGTCAGATCGACCGAGACGCCGTACGTCGGCTGGTCATCCGGTCCGCAGGTACCAGCTTCGAGGCCGACGGCCTGGCGCAGGTAGAAGTTCAGCTTGGATCCGACAGCATCCTGCAAGTAGACGCCCACACGTTCGGCGGCCGAATCGCTCGACGGAAGTGGTCCGTCAGCATGCGACGTGACGAAGGCCCTCCGCTCGTCCTCATGTGCGCTCCAGAGCATGATGCGGCGCTCCGAAAGGCCCTGACCGACGGCGGCCATCGTTAGCTTGGGATCTAGGGACCCGCCCATCAGCTGGGCGAACGTCGTCTGCACGACCTCTGCGTAGATGGCGTCTTGGGCGAGTGCGTCCGCCACGTCGTCACCGCTGTCGAACCGCGTGTACACGGTGTTGAGCAGGAACGGCACCAGTGACTTGCTGTCGATGACATCGCCGGTCGAGATGGTCATGGGTTCCGATGCCCGGAGGATGTAGCTGAGCGCGACCGGGTCGATCGAGATGACGCCGTCGAGCGGGGTTCCGCGGAATTGCGTGAAGTTGGCCTGGATGATCTCGGCGGCTGACGCGAAGTCTGGGCGGAGCGTTGCGTTGGCGACGAACGTTCCGTAGATGCCGTCGGGGTAAACCGCCTCGGCGCCATCGGGGATGGGCACGATCGAGCTGTCGGTCTTCGGGAAGTTGGCGAAGCCCGCGGGCACGATGGAATCGATCACGATACGGCCGGCATCGACCTTCAGCACAGCGAATGAGAGTGCCGTTCCACCGAGAGCGCGCGACTCCGCGTTGTTCTGGAAGACGACGGCGTAGGTGCGCGGGCCGTCGGCGCCGAGGAGCTGGGGGACCAGCGGGATGACGGTGCCCATGGTCTCGACAGGCTGCGCGATCTCGGAGAGCTGGGTGCGGAAGGACTGCGCGACCGCGGCGATCTGAGGGATGGTGCCCGACGTGTCGAGCTGGGTCATCTCCCTCTGGGCCTGCCTCATCGCGGTCGCAGCGCGCTTGCTGGCCGGCGCGGCATCGGCGAAGACCTGAGGGTCCAGAGCGGAGTCCTTGGGCACGATCGACGCGGGGTTGATCGTGCCGAGCACGCCGACGAGAGGGCTGGCGACATCCGTCATCACGAGATTCGTGACGCTCGCCAGCTGGCGAACCGCGTGCAGGTTCGCTCCGGCCACGGGAACCAGCTCCATGGCGCGCCAGACGGGATCGCTCGTGAGCGAGGCGGCCGATGCGGTGGAGTCCGTGATCTCCGTCACGGTCTTCTGCGCCTTCTCGACATCGAACGCCAGAGCCTGCGTCTTCAGGGTCGAGATCTTCGCCTGGGCGGACTCGAGTTCGCCCTTGGCCATCCAGCCTCGGATGCCGACCCACGCCACGGCGGCGATGAGAAGAACCCCGAGCGCCGCGAGCGCCCAGATCCAGACGCGACGCGTGCGTCGCTTGCCTCGTCTTGAGGCGCGACGAGTGTCCGGAAGGTCAGGCATCCGAGCATTCAACCATGAGCCATCTGGGATCTTGCCGAACGACGACCTCGTTACGCCGTTCCGGCCGCACACGACCCGGAATTCCCCCGCGGACTGGGGTGCTCCCGTCCAGCCACTGTTCACCATCGCTCGGTACCATTCAGGAGTCCCGCGCTTTCGGGTAGCGCGGGCGGGCCGGGAGAATCATGAGCTCCGCAAACGTGAGCGCTTCGCAGCGACCCACACGTGACACCTTCGACGCCGTCGTGCTCGAAGCGCCGATCTCGGGCATGAATGCGCTCGCCGGCCGTGCCGCTTCCGCGGGCATCCTTCTTCTGGTCGCACCGCTTCTCATCGTGGTCGCCCTCGTGGCCCGACTCTTCGGCGCGGTCTCCGGCGAGAACCGCCGCTGAGATACAGCCGGGCGGTACTCAGCGACGGCCGGGCGCGTGCTCAGCGAGGAGTAGCTGACGCGGGTAAGCGGCCCTGAGCCCGCTGCGGCGTCGATGTCCGGCGGGCGAGGAGCGTGCCGATCAGCAGCACGAGGAGGCTGCCGATGAGCGCCCCCACGCTGTTCGCGATCACGTCGCGCACACTGGGGTAGCGGTCGGGCAGCGCGATGAGCTGGATGAGCTCGATCCCGGTCGACAGGGCGACGGCCGCGAGAGTCGACAGCCACCAGAGGCGCCGGCCGAGCAGCACGGTCAGGATGATTCCGAACGGGAGGAACATCACCACGTTCGACGTGAACTCGATGATGTCGTAGGTGACCCACGGAAGGCCGTGCTCGTGGAACCAGATGATCGAGGCGTACACCTCGTGATTGGCCGGCTTGTCGACGGGCTCCGGCCAGAGCACGACGAGCGCGAGCACGACCAGGTAGACCGCCAACAGCACGCCGGCCAGAAGTCTCCGCCGAGACGGGCTCATGCCACCACGTACTCGGGGTAGCCGTAGACGACGTTGGCGTCCCAAGGCTGACCGTACCGGCGCACGAAGGTCTGGTCGTGCGGCAGGAAGTCCGGCACGTCGCCCTCGACCGTCGCGACGGCACCCGCACTCGCCCGTTCGACGTACCCGGCGTGGTGGATGCTGTCGACAGGACCATCGCTGTAGAAGATCACGGCGCCGTCGCGCGGCTCGGTTCCGACCCGGCCGAGCGCGCTGAAGTGCTCGTACAGCTCACGCGCGTCGCGGGTCTGCGGCACTGCGTTCTCGCGCAGCAGCCACGACACGTACAGCGTGCTCCACGTCGTCGTCGCTGCGGCATCCGCGCTCCACGGGCTCGCCGCGAGTCTCATGCCGGCACTGCCGAGCGCCTCCGCCCGCACCTCATCGAGGGTGCGAGTCGGCAGGGGAGCGTTCGTGGGCGTGGGCGCACTGGACGCCCCACCCGCTCCGGGAACGGTGGGTGCGGCATCCCGCGGCAGCAACGCAACCGCGGCGGCTCCGGCAGCGACGGTACCCAGGGCGGCCACGATCACAGTTCGACGACGGATGCCGCCGCTCATGGCTTCGCTCCGTTGCGGTACGAGCGCGGGTCGGCCTCGGCGACCGTGCGCGCGATCCTGTGGCCGGTCTGGTACATCGACACCACCGGGAACCTGTTCGCGACGCGGTAGATCTGCATGTCGGTTCGGAAGGCCTCGGAGTCGGGGCGGGCGAGCACGCGAGGTACGCGATGCGCGCCGTTGACGAAGGGAACGGGCTGCACTGTCGTGGCGGCGCCCTGGTTGACGTACGTCTCGATCCAGCCCTTGGAGATGGAACGCGAGACGTGGATGCGCAGCACCACGTCGGTCCAGCGGCCCCGGCGATAGGGAAGCGACAGGTAGGGCCAGGGGTCGCCGGCGTTCAGCTCGTTGCCCCGGATGACGAACTCGTCGAGCGGGTCGCTCGCGAGGCGCCTCTCGGCGTGCAGCACCAGCGGAGATCCCTGCACGTAGGGCGGGCCGTAGAACTGGAACACCGCGATGTAGCCCGTGGCGTCGGGTCCGTTCGGATTCACCGGGTCGTTCTTGGGGTAGACCGTGGGGAAGTCCGCCGGGGGCATGAAGGCGAAGCCCACGCAGAACTCGTCGCCCTCGACGATGTTGCGCCGGCTCGACGACTGGAATCGCACCGTGGTCTTGGTCGGCTGCTCGGCGTCGTAGCGGGCGCTCTCGGGAACCGAGATCTTGGCCACCTTGCGCGCCGACCCCAGGATCGGGTCGTTGACGAGCTGCACGTACTTCGCTCCGACGACGGCGCCGTGGCCGGCCTTCCACTGATCGAGGGTGCCGTCGTACTTCGCGGCCCAGGCCAGCTCGGACCGCCATCCGCCGGTCGGCAGGGAGTCCTTCTGGAATCGGTTCGCCGTGGCGACCCCGATGAAGGGCGAGGTGATGGTGACGCCGTCGACCACGGCCCGGGCGCGGATCCAGAAGACTCCGTCCGACGGTGTCGGCGTGACGTTGTCGACGAGCTTCCTGGTGGTGTTCCAGGCGATGTAGTACTTGCCGCCGCCCACGCCCTTCGCCTCGCGGGTGCCGTACTCCGGAACGCCGACGATGATGGTCACCTTGGAGACCTTCGTGCCCCCGGTGATCTTGGCGACGACATTGACGGTGCCGGAGACCCTCGACTCCGTGGCAGGCGAGATGATCGCGATGGTGGCCATCGGTTCTCCTCCCTCGCGCGGATGCTGCAACTCAGTTCACATCGCGAGGGGTGGACTTCAGGGAAGCGAGTGTCGGTAGCCAGAGCCGCATCATCGGTCCAGCATCATTGCCCGTTCCCTCGCGCCGAACGTGGCCTTCTCGACGAGGGCCAAGTCACGGTTCTCACAAGTTATAGGGGGTATCCGCAAACCGCAAGGACGCCTCGCCGCCCCGAGAAACGGTTGCGTGTCGATCCTGTTAACAACATGAGGCATCCGTGTTTTCGGCCTCACCGCGTTGTTAGAGTCATGCCGAATCGGCCGCCCGCGTGCGGGTCGGGCCGTCGGTGAGCCAGGAGGCAGCATGCCCGGAACGCGCCCAACGTCGATCGATGCCCCACCTCCGACGCTTCTCAACCGACGCACAGTGCTGGGAGGTGCCGCCGGTGGACTCCTGCTCGGTGCCCTCTCGACGGGCGGCGTCGCGCAGGCCGCGACCTCGCCCATCCCGAAGCTGCCCTATGAGGTGAGCCGCAGTGCCGTGCGGGTGACGAAGCTCGGCAAGAAGCAGTACGAGGCCATCGACGTGGTGCTCGGCACCGACAGGGTGCGCATCTTCGTGCCGTACGCATCGCTGCCCGGAACGAAGAAGGCCATCGGCGTGCTGTGGTTCTTCCACGCCAACGGATCGGACTACACGTCCATCGACGGCGCGTACAAGTACGGCGCCGAGATGGCCGTCGACCAGGGCGCCGTGTGCGTCTGCGCCAACTACGGCGGCAGCCTCTGGACGACGCAGCCGGCGATTCAGGCTCAGGTGAACGTGTCGAAGTACGTGAGCACGGTCTGGAAGGTCGGGCTGAGCTTCATGCGCGGCAACTCCGGCGGCGGTTCCCTCATGTGCTATTCCTACGGCAAGAAGCTCGTGCCGGCGGCGCGCGGCATATACATGGCCAACGCGACGTACGACATGGAGGACCTCTTCGACCGCGACCCCGTGCGCATCGCTCCGGTGTACGGAAACAACCGCGCACTGGCCATCGCCACCAACCCGGCGCGCTTCGCCCAGTCGGCGTGGACCGGCACCCGCGTCAAGACCGTGGTGTCGTTGCTCGACCCGCTCGTCACGCCGTCGAAGCACGGACTCGCCCTGGCCGACAAGGCCAGGCCCGTCGCGACCGAGGTGATCGTTCAGTACCACGATCAGGGCCATGTGGTTCCCGGGTGGACGCAGACCGACATGATCAAGACGTTCCAGTCCTGGATGTGATCGCCGCTCGCTGAGGGCCGAGCGGAGCGACCGCCCGAAGCGTGTCGGTGCTGCAGGGTGCCCGCGCTTCGACCGCGGACGTCGTCCGGGCCTCAGCGAGCGGAGATCGAATGTGCAGCGTCCCGTAATCCGCCCTTAACACCGCCTCTGTACCCTGAACGAGGGGTATCCGCCCCGTCTCTCGGGGGAGGACAGATCATGGCAGGTGTACGGGAACTGGTTCGAAAGCCGGTGCGCATGGTGCGCAGACGGTTCGCGATGGGAGCGGAGTTCGCCCGCGACTACCGCGCCTACCGGGCGACGGCGGCCCCGACGGATGACGCCGCCAGCACGGAGCTGTCGGGCATCCATCTCGAGACCCAGGTGACGAAGGACTATCACCGCGTCGAGAAGGGCCTGAGCCTGCGCTCGCCGAAGCATCCGTTCGGTGACGCGGTCGATCGCCGACTCGCGATGCTGGTTCCGGCGGGCGCGGCCATCGACGAGGGCTACCAGGCCTTCGCCGTCGATGCCCGCGAAGCGCTGGCCGGCTGGAACACCGCCGGCTCGCTGAGCGACATCGTGAGCCCCCTGGCGGCGCCGAGCGATGCCATCGATCCCGAGCTGCTCGAGCAGTTCTTCGCGACGCGCCACAGCGTGCGCGACTTCGACGAGCATCGCCCCGTCGACCCTCGCCTCATCGACCAGGCCGTGCGCCTCGCCGGGTGCACACCATCGGTCTGCAACCGCCAGGCCGCCCGGGTGCACGTCTTCGAGGGCGCCGAGGACAGCGCCCGCATCCTCGCCCACCAGAACGGCAATGCGGGCTTCCGCCACCACGTGCGCACCGTGATGATCGTCACGGTCGAGCGCGGCCTGTTCGCCGGTGCCGGGGAGCGCAACCAGCGCTGGGTCGACGGCGGGCTGTTCGCCATGACCCTGGTCTGGGCGCTGCACGGCTTGGGCCTCTCGAGCTGCATGCTCAACTGGTCGATGACCAACGCCCGCACCGACGCGCTGCGGCAGGAGGCCGGCATCCCGGCATCCGAAGACGTCATCTGCCTCATCGCGGTCGGTCACGCGCCGGCGGATGGTTACAGGGTCGCGCGTTCGCCCAAGCGTCCGCTGTCGCAGGTCCTCACCCGGCACTGAGAGCAGGAACGCCCCGCCCCTTCTCTGAGGATGGGGCGGGGCGTTCTGGCGCGCTTCGGCCGCGGACTGCGTCCGGCCTCAGCGAGCGGGGGCTGCGGACAGTTTCCGGCCTCAGCGAGCGGGGGCCGCGGACTGCGTCCGGGCCTCAGCGGGGCGGGGTCAGGGGCGGCCGAGGCCCTTGTAGGTCCAGCCGTCGGCGCGCCAGGCTGCCGCGTCGAGGCAGTTGCGTCCGTCGATCACGATCTTCGCTCCGACGAGGGCGCTGGCGAACGCCGGCTCCATCTGGCGGTATTCGTTCCACTCCGTGACGATCACGACGAGGTCGGCTCCGGTGAGCGCCTCGGCGGTGTCGGCCACGTAGTCGAGCTGCGGATGCAGGCGACGCGAGTTCTCGATGGCCTCGGGGTCTGTGGCGATCACGTCGGCGCCGAGACCCTTGAGGCGCACCGCCACGTCGAGGGCCGGCGAGTCGCGGATGTCGTCGGAGAACGGCTTGAAGGCGAGTCCGAGCACGGCGACGCGCTTGCCGTTCACCTCGCCGTCGAGGGCGTCGACGGCGAGGTCGACGACGCGCTGACGACGGCGCAGGTTGATGGCGTCGACCTCCTTGAGGAAGGCGACGGACTCACCCCGACCGAGCTCCTCGGCGCGTGCGGTGAAGGCGCGGATGTCCTTGGGGAGGCATCCGCCGCCGAAGCCGGCTCCGGCCCCGAGGAAGCGTCGGCCGATGCGGACGTCGTACCCGATGGCGTCGGCCAGCTGCGTCACGTCGGCGCCCGTGACCTCGGCGATCTCAGCCATCGCGTTGATGAACGAGATCTTGGTGGCGAGGAACGCGTTGGCCGACACCTTGACGAGCTCGGCCGTGGCGTAATCGGTGGTCACCAGGGGAGTGTCAGCCGCGATCGCCGTCGCGTAGCACTCGCTCAGCAGCGACTCGGCCCGCACGGCGGCCTCGGGCTCGGGCGGGAGGCCGTAGACGAGACGGTCGGGCGTGATCGTGTCCTGCACGGCGAATCCCTCGCGCAGGAACTCGGGGTTCCAGGCCAGGATCGCGTCGGTTCCGGATGCTGCCAGCTTCTCGGCGAGACGGGCCGCCGTGCCGACGGGAACCGTCGACTTGCCGGCGACCAGGTCGCCCGCGGAGAGGTGCGGGAGGAGCGCGTCGATGGCCGCGTCGACGTAGGTGAGGTCGGCGGCGTACGAGCCCTTCTTCTGAGGTGTCCCCACGGCGACGAAGTGGACCACGGCACCGGCGGCATCCGCGATGTCGGTGCTGAATCGCAGCCGACCCGAGTTCACGCCCGAGATCAGGATCTCGGGAAGACCGGGCTCGAAGAACGGGGCACGCCCCTCAGCCAGTGCGGCGATCTTCGTTTCGTCGACATCGATTCCGATGACGTCGTGCCCGAGTTCGGCCATGCTGGCCGCGTGCACTGCTCCGAGGTAACCGCATCCGATGACTGAGATCTTCACGCATTGGCCTTTCGTTGATTTCACTTGCGAGCCACGGCGCACGCGTCTGGTCTTCCAAGTTGTACCAAACGCCCATCCGTGAGTGTTGCTCACACGTTACGACCGGGTGTACATCTCGCGACACCCAGCGTACCGGCGAAAATCCGGCGGTACTGTCGGCAGGAGGTTCAGTGTCGTTCCACCCTTCAGATCGTGCAGAGACGACAAGGCGCCCATGACTTCCAGCACTTCCAGCACCACCCTCCCGCTGTCACCCGCGCCGTCCCGGCCGCTCGTGGTGCAGCACACCCTCGCTCCGCCGGACGGCCGCACCAAGTACGTCGACATCATCGTCGACGGCGCATCACCCGACGTCAGCATCCGGTACTTCACCTGGAAGGGTGCGCTCTCGGCCGATTACGACGTGCTTCACGTGCACTGGCCCGAACTGATGATCCGGGGAAAGAAGTCGTGGAAGCGCTTCGCCCGCCGCCGCGCGCTGCAGGTGCTCGTGTTCAGGCTGAAGCGCAAGCGCATCCCCATCGTGCGCACCCTGCACAACGTGACTCCGCACGAGGAGGGCTCGGCGGCCGAGAACCGATCGCTCGACCTCATCGACAGGTCCACGTCGCTCTACCTGCGGCTGAACCCCACGACCGAGCTCCCCACGGAGGCCGAGGCCGTGACGATCCTGCACGGCCACTACATCGAGAAGTTCGCCCAGCACCCGCTGCCGCCGCGCGAGCCCGGCCGCATCCTGTACTTCGGCATCATCCGCCCGTACAAGGGCGTCGATCTGCTGCTCGACGCCTTCCGTGAGCTGCCGGGCGACGACCTCACCCTGCGGGTCGTCGGTAGCCCGAGCGTCGGCCAGCGCGAGCTCGTGGAGGAGCGCATCGCCCGCGACCCGCGCACGTCGGCGCTGCTCGCCTACGTCGACGACGACGTGCTGGTCTCCGAGATCGGCCAGGCCGAACTCGTCGTGCTGCCCTACCGCGAGATGCACAACTCGGGCGCCATCCTGGTGGCGCTCTCGCTGTCGCGCCCGGCCCTCGTGCCGCGGTCGCCGGCGAACACGGCGCTCCGCGAGGAGGTCGGACCCGGTTGGGTCATCGAGTACGACGGCGAGCTCACCCCCGAGGTGATCGCCGAGGCGCTCCAGACCGTGCGCACCGTGGCCGCCGATGACGCCCCCGACCTGTCGCGTCGCGACTGGAAGGTGCTCGGCGAGGAGCACGCCGCGGCCTACCGCCGCGCCATCGAGATCGCGCAGGCCGATCGATGACGCGCACCCAGCGCCGGCCGGCCGAGGGCGTCGAGCAGTCGCTCGCCACCTCGGCATCGCGCGGCGCGGTCGTGATGATCGGCGGGCAGGCCGTACGCGTGATCGTGCAGCTCGCCGGAGTGGTCATCCTCGCCCGCCTGCTCGGGCCGACGGACTTCGGACTCGTGGCCATGGTGACGGCCGTGATCGGCATCGGCGAAGTGTTCCGCGACTTCGGCCTCTCGTCGGCAGCTGTGCAGGCCAAGACGCTCTCGCCGCACCAGAAGGACAACCTGTTCTGGATCAACACGGGCATCGGTGCCGTGTTGACCGTCGTGACATTCCTGCTCGCCAGCCCCATCGCCTCGCTCTACGGCGACGACAGGCTGCGCCTGCTCACCGAGGTGCTCTCGATCACCTTCCTGCTGAACGGGCTCTCCACGCAGTTCCGCGCCGACCTCGGGCGTCACCTCGGATTCGGTCGTCTCGTGGTGGCGGATGCCGTCGGCCAGGCCATCGCGCTCATCGCCGCCATCGTCGTCGGCGTGATGGGCGGCGGATACTGGGCGCTCGCCGTGCAGCAGGTCGGGCAGGCGGCCCTCGTGCTCATCGTGCTGGTGATCGTGACCGACTGGTATCCCCGCGGCATCCATCGCCATGCCGGAATGAAGCCGTTGCTGTCCTACGGCGTCACGGTCTTCCTGGCGCAGATGCTCAACTATGTCAGCCGCAACGTCGACTCCGTCATCATCGGCGCCCGGTTCGGGCCGGCATCCCTCGGCCTCTACAACCGCTCGTTCCAACTGGTGATGCTGCCGCTGCTGCAACTGCAGGCCCCGGCCACCCGCGTCGCGCTGCCCGTGCTGTCGCGCCTGCAGGACCAGCGCGACAGGTTCAACGCCTTCATCAGCTTCGGCCAGACCACGCTGCTCGCCATCGTCGGCCTCATGTTCGCGTTCCTCGGTGCCCAGGCGACGGCCGTCGTCTCCATCATGCTGGGCGAACAGTGGCTGGAGGCCGTTCCGGTCTTCCAGATCCTGCTCATCGCCGGCTGGTTCCAGGCCGCCGCGTACGTGAGCTACTGGGTGTTCCTCTCCAAGGGCCTCACGAAGGAGAACCTCTGGTCGGCCCTCGTCACGCGTCCCCTCACCATCGGGCTCATCCTGCTCGGGTCGCTGTGGGGCGTCTACGGAGTCGCGGCCGGCTTCGCCCTCGGCCTCGGCATCACCTGGCCGATCGCTCTCTTCTGGATCAGCAAGGTCTCCGACGTCGACGCCAAGCGCCTGTTCCTCAACGGCCTGCGCATGATCGTCGTCTTCGGCATCGCCACGGGCGCCTCCTACGCGTCGACCCTCGCCGTGCCGGCCGACCAGCCGCTCCTCCACCTCGCCATCGGATCCGTCGCCCTGCTCGGCATGCTCGCGCTCGAGGCGGCCATCTGGCCGCGCTTCCGCGCCGACGTGCTGCAGGTCATCGGCGCCCGTCGCTACCTCAGCCGGGCGCGAACGGCTCCGGCCGGCCAGGCTCCAGACGCCGACGCTCCGGATGCGGGGGTTCCGGATGCAGGGGCTCCAGTTGCCGCGACTTCGGATGCCGCTGCTCCGGATGCGGCTGCTCCACATGACGCCCGGCCGGAGCAGGAGCACCAGCCGGCGCCGGCATCCGCATCCGCCACCTCGACCGACACCCCAGAACCGACGACCCGAACGGAGAAGGAATGAGACGCCGCATCCAATCCAGACTCCTCCGCACGTGGAGAGACCTGCGCTACAGCTCCGGGCTGCCGCCCCGCCGGGATCGCGCGACGGCCCGCCGGGCGTCCGCGGCCCTTCCGGCATCCGCAGCGCGGAACGTGCACCTGCTCATCGCCGCCCCCGGGCGGGGCAACATCGGTGACCAGGCGCTGTTCGAGGCCTTCCTCGAGAACGCGCCCGGCCCCATCATCGCCATCGTGCGCGAGACCGATGACTTCGTCGTCCCCGACGCCGTGAGCTCGAAGGTGGAGGTGTTCCCCCTCCCGAGCCTCGTCTACGGCGAGGGGCCGGCCCACGAGCAGGCCATCCGCACCTTCGTCGAACTGCTGCGGCGTGCTCGCAGCCTCTCCATCATCGGCGCCGACATCATGGACGGCCGCTACAGCCTCCGCGGCTCGGTGCGCCGCGCCATGCTGGCCGAGATCGGAGCGACCGAGGGCGTCCCCACCCGCATCGTCGGCTTCAGCTGGAACGGGTCGCCGAGCTTCGGCGCCCGCCGAGCCCTGGTCAGGGCGAGTCGCGCGGGCGTCGTGCCGCTGCTCCGCGATCCCCGCTCGGCCGAACGCGCGATCGAGCACGGCATCAGCAACGTCGAGCTCGTCGCCGACATCGTCTTCGCCGCGACGACGACGGATGCGAGCGTCGCGATCCCGACCGTGCCGTTCGCCATCGTCAACGTCAGCGGTCTGATCGCGCGCACGACCGACCAGACCGCCCAGTACCGGCGCATCATCGACCACCTGCGCTCCGCCGGGCTCCACGTGGTGATCCTGCCGCACGTGATCAAAGACCTCAGCGACGACCTCGTCGCCTGCCGCGCCGTGGCCGAGGTGGTCGCGGGCCCCGACGTCACTTTCATCGAGGAGCTGCTGCCGCCCGCCCAGATCCGGGCGCTCGCCGCCCAGGCGACGGTCACGGTGACAGGCCGGATGCACCTCTCGATCATGTCGCTGATGGGCGGCACCCCGGCCGTGACGATGGCCACGCAGGGCAAGGTCGAGGGACTGATGGAACTGATCGGCGCCCCCGAGCTCTGCGTGTCACCGGCCGGCGACTTCGCCGGCCCCGTCATCGCATCGCTCGCCCACGTGATGCCCTCGTCGTCGGCGACCCGAGCGGCGATCGCGGCCGGGCTGCCCCGGGTGATCGAGCTGGCCAGGGCGAACACCGCCGGCCTCGACGAGCCCGTCCTGAGCGCGGCCGGGACGTCGGGCTGATGGGCGGCCTCAAGCAGCTCATCGCCACGTCCATCGCGCCGAGCCCCCTCTGGTCGCCGCGGGTGCGGGTGCGCCTGCTGCGCTTCTGCGGCGTCACCGTCGGTACCGGCACCCGCATCCGTCCCGGCATCCGCTTCATCGAGAGAGTCGACCTGCTGAGCATCGGGGACGGATGCTTCATCAACGTCGAACTCCTCGTCGGATCGAACTCGCCCGTCGTGCTCGGCGACAGGGTGTCGCTCGGCCCGCGGGTTCAGCTCGTGCCGACGACCCACGAGATCGGACCGGCCTCCGCCCGGGCCGGAGCCTCGGTCAGCGCCCCCATCACGATCGGCGACGGAACGTGGATCGGCGCCGGCGCCATCGTTCTCGGCGGTGTCACCATCGGGTCGGGGTGCATCATCGCCGCAGGATCCGTGGTCACGGCCGACTGCGAGCCCGATTCGCTCTACGGCGGCACCCCCGCCCGTCTCATCCGCGCCCTCGACGGCGCTCCGGAAGCCAGCCGCACCCAAGGAGTCAGATGACCCAGCCCGACGCACCACTGCGCATCCTGTTCGTCGTACCCTCGCTGCACGGCGGCGGGGCCGAGTTCGTGGCGCGCACCTGGATGGGCTGGCTCGTCGAACGCGGCCACTCCGTCGCCGTCGTGACGACGTCGGCCAAGGCCACGGACACCTACCTGCCCGCGGGGGTCGTGCACTACCAGATCGCCACGGCCGGCGGTCACGTGGGCAAGTCGCGGGCCCTCATCGCCATCTTCGGCGGCTTCAAGCCGGATGTCGCCGTGAGCCTGCAGGCCCACGCCAACCTCGTGCTGCTGACGGCCGCCGCGCTCAGCCCCAAGTCGCGTCGTCCGCCGGTGATCATCAGCGAGCGCAACCTGGTCTCGCTGGGCCTGGCCGACTCCGACCTGCCGCACAAGGTGAAGATCGGCTTCGCCCGCCGCATGTACGGCCGGGCCGACCACGTCATCGCGATCTCGCATCCCGTCGCCGGCGAGCTGGTCAGCGGCTTCGGCGTCACGGGGGAGCGCTGCACCGTGGTCGCGAACCCCGCCACGGCGAAGGTGGCCGGCATGGACCGCGTCGTGCGCGTGCCGGGAACCGCCGGCGGCCTGCAGCTCGTGCTGGCGGCTCGCCTCGTCGCCCAGAAGCGACCGGAGTTGGCGATCCACGCCGCGGCCGAGCTCAACCGACGCGGCATCCCGACCGAGGTGATCTCCTTCGGCGGCGGTCCGCTGCTCGACTCGGTGACGGCGGAGGCCGAACGGCTCGGGGTCTCCTTCGACGACAAGGGCTGGGTCGAGGACTGGTTCTCGCACTTCAAGCCGAACTCCGTCGTGCTGCTGCCGTCGGTGCGTGAAGGGTTCGGCAATGTGCTCGTGGAGGCCGCGGCCGCCGGAGTGCCGTCCGTCGCCGTGTCGGGCGCCCTCGGCGTCGCCGACGCCATCGTGCCGGGCATCACCGGCGAACTCGCGCTCGGCCCGACGGCGGAGCAGCTCGCCGACGCCGTCGAGCGCGCGAGCGCCATCGACGTCACCGGCATCGACGCCTGGCTCGACCGCTTCTCCGTGGGATCCAGCGGAAGGGATCTCGAGACCGTGCTGCAGATGGTCGCAGCGGACGGCCCGCGATGACGGGCGTCGACGTCAGCGTCGTCATCCCCGCCTACAACGCCGCCGAGTTCCTGGGCGACGCCGTCGAGCGACTGCTGCGCCAGAGCATCGCGGTCGAGATCGTGGTGGTCGACGACGGATCGCGTGACTCGACGGCGCGGGTGGGCGCCGCGCTCGCCGAGAGGCATCCGTCGGTCGTCTTCGTTCCCCTCGCCGAGAACGGCGGAGTGGCAGCGGCCCGTGAGGCCGGGGTCGCGGCGTCGTCGGGGCGGTTCATCTGGTTCGTCGACGCCGACGACGAGTGGACGACGGATGCAGCCGAGACGCTGCTGGCCGCCGCAGACGGGTTCGCGGCCGACGTGGTGTGCGCCGGCGCCGAGTACCTCTCGGTCGACGGATCGCGGCGCCCGGTTCCCTCCCTGTCGCCGGGCACCGTCGACGGCGCGACGGCCTTCAGGGCCATGCTGCTCGGGCGGGTGAGCGGGCACCTCTGGAACAAGCTGTTCGCCCGCAGGCTCTTCCCGGCCATCACCTTCACCCGCTCCCGGGTGCACTCCGACCAGGCCATGGTCGCCCAGCTCCTGGTGGCGGCCGAGACCGTGGCCGGCATCCGCGACACCGTCTACACCTACCGCCTGCGCAGCGGGTCGATCATCAGGTCGAACACCCAACGGGCGCAGTCGCTCGAGCAGGTCGGCGCCGTTGTGCGCGAGTGCGCTCGCCGCGCCGGCGCAGGCGACGGCCGCGAACTCGACTACTACACCGCGCGATTCTCGCTGCTGTCCCGCATGAAGGACGCCACCAGCGGCGCCTACACCGAGCAGGAGTCGCGCGCCCTGGTGCGCACGGCCCGCGCCGAGATGACGCCGGCGGTCGTGCTCTCGCTCGCCCGTGCCCGCGAACCGCAGCGCTTCGCCCTGCTGGTCGCCGCCCGCACGAGCATGCCGCTCTACCGCCGCATCATGAGCAGTCGCGGCGCCCGCGAGTAGTCAGACGACGGATGCCGCGAGCCGGCAGAGGCGCCGCGAGAGCGTGCGACCCCCGTTCGCGTCACACAACTGTAATCTCCAGCGCCGAGCGTTAACCTCGGCGACTCCTGCAGGTGACGAGCCCTCACTAACGTTTTCAGTGCAGGACCGATCGCGAGAACGGAGCTGCGACCCGACGGTGGGCGTGCACCCACCCGAGTCAAGTCGGGTGCACGGCCGACCGAGAGATTGGACAGCCGTGACCGCCACCGCATTTCGCTGGACCGTCTCCGAGCCGCGCCCGCGTGCCTGGATGAACTTCGCCAAGGGCGTCGCCATCGCGATGGTCGTGCTCTACCACGTCACCCTGTACCTGCAGCACGCCGGCATCATGGGGCTGCCGAACCGCATGAAGCTCGTGCTCGAGCTGTTCCCCATGCCGGTGTTCTTCCTCATCGCCGGGCTCTTCGGCGCGCGAGCCGTCACGTGGACCTTCGGCAACCTGTGGAGACGGCGCCTGCTGCCCGTGCTCTACCTCTATATCGTCTGGTCGATCGTGCGCTTCGCGTTCTACCTGATCGTCCCGGGCCTCAGCGGCGAGCTCGGCGAACTGCCGGCCAGCAACCCGATCAGCCTGGCGCTCATCCTCGTGTGGCCAAGCAGCAGCTATTGGTTCATCTACGCCCTCGCCGTCTTCGCCTTCGCCGCCTGGGCACTGCGGAAGCTCCCGCCGGTCGTGCACGTCATCCTCGCCGCCCTGCTCTCCAGCGCCGTGACCGCCGGTCTCATCAACAGCGGCAACATCGGCTGGAACCGCGTCGGCGCCCTCTACGTCTTCTACGCCTTCGGAGCGCTGTACGCACCGCGGGTGTTCTCCGCCGTCGCGAAGGTGTCGGTGCAGCGCACCCTGCTCGCCGCCGCGGCACTCGTGGCCTCGGCAGCCATCCTGTTCCTGCTGCCCGCACGCTGGGTCCCGTTCCTCGTTCTGCTCGGCCAGGCCTCGGCCGTCGCCCTCGGCGTGCTGCTCTCCGCCTACCTCGCCAGGCTCCGGATGCTGTCCTTCGTGTCGACGATGGGCGCGGAGAGCCTGCAGATCTACCTGCTGCACCTGTTCGTGATCGTGCCGATCGCCGGCCTGCTGGGACTGCTGCTCGGCGGGGTCAATCGCGGCGTCGGCATAGCCATCCAGTTCGGACTCGTCGTGGTGGCCATCGTCGTCTCGCTGCTGCTCTCGAAACTCACCACGCGCGTGCGCTGGCTCTACGTTCCGCCCGTCATCAGACGCAGGCGCACCTCGGCTCCGAGCGGAGCACCGGCATCCGTCAGCACCACGGATGCCCCCACGATTCCCGACGGTCCCCTCACGGCCGTGACTTCGCCTCCGAACACACGCGACAAGGAGAAATCGACATGACGACCGACTTCGGCACCACGCCGACCACCGTGAGCACCCCCGAGACCGGGGGGAAGCTGCTGCTCGCAGCCTCCACCGGCGGTCACCTCGCGCAGCTGGTGCGTCTCGCTCCGGGACTGGGTGCGACCGACGATTCGCTGTGGGTCACCTTCCGCACGCCGCAGAGCGAGTCGCTGCTGAAGGGGCGCAACGTGCTCTACGTTCCCTACATCCGGCCACGCGACGCGGCGAACGTCGTGCGCGCCTACCAGTCGATCCGAGCCGCCATCAAGAACACGCATTTCGACGGCGCCGTGAGCACCGGCTCGGCGCTCGCCCTGGCCGCCCTACCGGCCGCGAAGCTCGGCGGACTGCCGACGCTCTACATCGAAAGTGTCTCGCGGGTCGACGGTCCCTCGCTCTCCGGACGCATCCTCGACAAGTTCCGCCTGGCGGAGCTCCGCACCCAGCACCCGCACTGGTCGTCGGGCCGCTGGGGCGTGCACCCGAGCGTGCTGTCCACCTTCCACAACGTGCAGAAGCCCAAGCCCGCCGACGGCCGGCTCAAACTGTTCGTGACTCTCGGAACCATCGAGGGCTACGGCTTCGACTCCCTCGTCGACCGCATCGTCGATCTCGGCATCGCCGGTGACGACACCACCTGGCAGTTGGGCTACACCGAGGCCAAGCGCGACCTGCCCGGCACCGCCCACGCCCAGGTGAGCGCGGAGGACTTCGAGCGCTACGCCCGCGAGGCCGACGTCGTCATCACCCATGCCGGAGTCGGCACCGTGCTCGGCCTGCTCGAGATGGACATCTCGCCGATCGCCGTGGTGCGCCGCAGAGACCGAGGAGAGCACGTCGACAACCACCAGGAGCAGATCGCCAGGCTCATGTCCGAGCTCGGCATCGGCACCTCCACCGAGGTCGAGGACCTCACCTCCGACATGATCCACGCGGCGGCCATGACCGGCATCCGCGGCGATCTGGCGGCCGCGTGAGCGACCGGGCCGCAGCGGCGGCTCCGAATGCGGGAGCAGACGCCGTCGACATCTTCGTGCCGGGCGTCGGCCAGTACGACAACATCGGCGACATCATCCTGCGCCGTCAGCTCATCGCCTGGCTGAAACCCCTCGGGCGCCTGCACGTCTACGTCGGCGCATCGCCCGAGGGCTACGCCGAGTCCCTGGGCGTCGGTGCCGACGACGTCGTGTACCGCTCCTTCTCCTCCTGGTACCGCGCGGGGCTGTCGCGGGCCTGGGGCGGGACGGCGCACTACGTGTTCAAGCCCGGTGAGATCCAGCTGACCATCATCGGTATGAAGGAGCACGTGGTCGTCCTGCCGCTGCTCGCCCTGCTGCGCCTGCGTGGGGGCACGGTCGTCCGGGTGGGCTCAGGGGCGCGCGACTTCGCGCCGCTGCCGCGCCTGCTCATGCGTCCGTCCATCGCCCTGTCTCAGCTGACCGCCTGGCGCGACGGGACGACAGCGGCCTATCTCGGCGGCGAGGTCATGCCCGATCTCGCCTTCGGTGAAGGAGCGGGGCCGTCGACGGATGCCGCAGCCGAGAGCCGCGACACCATCGTGGTGTCGATGCGCAGCGACCGCCCCGCACCCGGCGCTGCCTGGGTCTCCGGCATCCGTCGCTTCGCAGCGGACCAGGGTCTGCGCATCGAGGTGGTCACCCAGGTGCTGCGCGACCGCCAGCGCTCGCGCGACCTGGCCGCCGCCCTCGGCGCCGACCTCGCCGACTGGGACGGCTCCGACCACGCCGGCCAGGAGGACACCCTGCGTGCCGTGTACGACAGGACGGCCCTCGCCGTGAGCGACCGGCTGCACGTGCTCATCGCCGCCTCGACCGAGGGTGCCGCCCCGATCGCCCTGCTCGTCGACGGGTCCGGCAAGATCGACAGGCACTTCGAGGCCGCCGGCGTCTCGGGCGTCGGCGTCCCGTCGAGCGGGCTGACCGAGGACGAGATCGTCGCAGCCCTGGCGACGGCTCTGCAGCGTGGGCCCGCCGTGCGCGCCTCCCTCGCGAACGCCCGAGGCGAGCTCGAGCTCATGCGCGGACGGGTCGAGGTCCTCATCGCGGGTGTTCCGGCGCGCACGGAGCTGGTCGACGCATGAGCGTGGCGGTCGACTTTCCTCCCACGAGACTGCGCCGCATCGAGGTGCTTCACGTCGGACGACGGGGGGAGGTCGCCGGTGGCATGACCCAGGTCGTGAACGGCTACCTCTCTTATCCGTTCGACGACTGCGATCTGCGCGTCATCGTGTCGCGCGACGGCTCCACGGGTCCCCGGGCGATGGCGATCTTCCTCGGAGCCGCCTGGCGGCTCGCCACCCTGCGCGGCCGAGACGAGCGCGTCGTGGTGGTGCATCTCTCGCAGGGCGGATCGTTCGTGCGCGAGGGGCTCCTGCTGCGCCTCGCCCACGCGCGAGGATTCGGCACCGTCGCTCACCTGCACGGCAGCAGCTTCCCCGACTACGCGGAACGCGAGCCGGCGAGGGTCGCGACGGTGCTGCGCGCGGCCGACAGTGTCTTCGTGCTGAGCGCCGAGACCAGGGCGGCCGTCCTCGGAGTCCTGCCGACGGCACCGACGGAGCTCATCCCGAACGCCGTTCCCGAGGGAGTGCCGCGGGCCAAGGGCAGGAGCATCGTGTTCGGGGGCAGCGTGTCGCTCCGCAAGGGAGTCGACGTCCTCGTCGACGCCTGGCGCAGGATCGCCGACCACGACGGGTGGACCCTGCACGTGGTCGGACCGGTCGCAGACCCCGAGGTCGTGCCAGCCGGGCTGCCCGATGCCGTCTTCCATGGCGGGCTCCCGCACGCCGAGCTCATGGAGCTGCTCGAGTCGGCCGAGATCGCCGTCCTCCCGTCGCGCGACGAGGCCATGCCGATGTTCATCCTCGAAGCCCTCGCCCGGCAGGACTGCGTCGTCGCGACCCGCGTCGGCGGCATCCCCGCCGTGCTCGCCGACGGCGCGGGGGCTCTCGTCGACGCCGGAGATGCGGCCGGTCTGGCCGAGGCTCTCGAGCGGTTGATGGTGTCGGATGCCGCCCGTGACGAGCTGCGCGCCGCCGGAACCGCCCGGTTCGAGCGGGACTACTCGGCAGCCGCCGTCTATCCGATGGTGGCTGCCCGCTGGCGGGCCGTGCTCCGCGGGAGCCGCTGAGGGGCGAGAACCCGAGGGGGCACCAGCCCCGTCGCCAACTCCTCGTCGCGCGCTGCAGATCGCAGCGACGCGACGATGCCCGCCACGGCGAACACGAACGGGAACGACGGCGCCGAGACGAACACCGGCGCTGCCGCCGACTCGATCACGAGGAGCACCAGCCAGCCGACTCCGGTGATGCGCATCCAGTGCGCGAGCACCGACTCGGTCGGCGAGCTGCGACGCAGCAGGCTGACGAGAACGCAGAGGATGCCCACGGCGAAGGCGGCGGCTCCGAGCCATCCGCTCTCTCCGATGATGGCCGGCCACTGCGTGTCGTTCAGGAACATGCCCTTCTCGCCTGGCCCCAGACCGTACACGTGGTCGAAGCCGAGGTTGTAGTACTCGGGGCTGTAGTTCACGCCGGCCGGGAAGCTGCCGAAGCGACCGAAGCCGGCGCCGAACGGGAAGTACGCCGTGGCGACGGCCAGTGATCCCCAGGTCATCGTCGAGCGCGCCGAGTCCTCGATGATGTACATCTGAACGGCATCGCCGACGAGGGCGATGAGCGGCGGCACGATCAGCGCGATGGCGAACGGGCCGAAGCACAGCGCGACGACGATGAGGATCGGACGACCGTAACGGAGCGTGAGGATGCCGAGGGCAGCGAGCAGGCCGACGATCGACTTCACCTCGAGAGTCAGGGTGGTGAGCACCACGGTCACGCCGATGAGGATGGCGTTGCCGAGCGAGGTGCGCACCACGCAGGCGTAGGCGAGGGCGGCGACGGCGAGCACCGCTGTGAAGCGGCCGAATGCTGCCGGATGCTGGAACAGGCCCTGCAGCGCCGTGACGCCGCCGAGGTGGGTGATCGTGCCGCCGACGATGCCGCGCCACACGTCGGGGAAGGCCAGGTTCGCGAGGCCGGTGACCGCGATGACGCCGATCGCCACCACGCCGGCCCAGAGCAGCACCCTGAAGTCGCGGTCGGTCCAACGCAGCTGTGCGAGCGCGAAGGCGAACAGCAATCCCTTGGCGATGAGGATGAGCGACTGCAGCATCAGCGAGTACGGCACGTGCAGCGCCACTCCGCTGAGCACCCCGAACACGAAGAACAGCAGGAACCAGATCGTTCCGGGCAGGAGCACGATGCGTCGCTCGGTCAGGAGCCTGCGGGTCGTGAACGCGATCACCGCGAGGCCGATGACGGCCTCGTCGATGTTCGAGGCCAGGGGCCCGACGACCTGCTGAAGCACGTTCGACAGGATGATGGCCGAGACTCCGGTGAGAGCGAAGGCCTTGGGGTGGAAGGCCGCGAGGTACACGAGTGCGGCACCGGCGACCACGATGATGAACAGCGCCGGCTGGACGAGGAGCGACGCCACGACGAGAACGATCGCGATGACCGCCCCCGACGCCGAGAGCAGCACAGCGGCTCGCAGGCGCGGGCTCACGCGAGACGGCCGCCTCGCCGGCGCTCTCCGAGCGTCCGGCGTGCTCTGCCGTCCCGGCGTGGCCTGCAGTGTCATGTCGCCGACCCGCCGATCAGTCCCGGGCGTCCGCGCCGCGCACCGGCGCCGCTGTCAGGACGACTCCGTAGACCTCGGCGCCGACGTCCTCGAGGGAATCGACAGCCTGACGCAGTTCGTCGGCGCGCGTGCGTCCGGCGCGGGCGACCACGACGTAGCCGTCGGCGACCTCGGAGAGTGCCAGTCCGTCGGAGTTCGCCAGCAGGGGACCGGCGTCGAGGATCACGATGTCGACATCGGCGGCCAGAGCCGTGATGACGGCGTTCGTGCGCTCGGAGGAGAGGACGTCGCTGGTTCCAGCCTCGACGGCGTCGGTCGTGATGACGGTGAGGCCCGTGGCCACCTCGGAGCGGGTGATCGACTCGGGAGCAACGCCGGCGAGCAGAGCGTTCGACAGCCCGGCCTTGGACCTGATGCCGAACAGCCTGGCCGTCGACGGAGAGCGCAGGTCGCCGTCGATGAGGGCGACCTGCAGGCCGCCTTCCGCGAGGGCGACAGCGAGGTTCGCGGCGATGGTGCTCTTGCCGTCACCGAGACCGGGCGAGCTGATGACGACGACGGGAGCCGTGGACGCCGAGATCGAGGCGACGACCTTCGTGCGGATGATGCGCACGGCCTCGGCGAAGCGCCCGGAGGGCGCGGTCAGTGAGGGTACGGGCTTGCGGGAGAGCGAGCGCTCCGCCGGTACTCGGCCGAGGTAGACGGCATCCGTCGCCTTCGCGATGTCCCGACCGTTGCGTACGCGGGTGTTCAGCAGTTCGGCCAGCACGACGATGATGAACGCGACGGCGAGACCGCCGAAGAGTCCGATGAGGATCGCGAGGATCGTGTTGGGCGACGACGGCGAGGCCGGAGCAACGGGCTCCTGCACGACGGAGGTGCTGATCGCCGCGGGTGAGCTCGTCGATCCCGAGCTCTCGATCTGGTCGCTCAGGCTCGCCGCGACGGCGTTGCCGAGGTCGACAGCGCCCTGGGGAGTGTCGGCCGTCGCCTCGATCGCGATCAGTGCAGACAGTCCGACGGATGCGACGCTCACCTTGTCGGCGAGCTTGTCCGCCGTGGTGTCGAGGCCGAGCTCGTCGATGACGGGCTGCAGCACCACCGGGGTCGAGGCGAGCTGGGTGAACGTGCCCACCTGCTGCACGAGCAGGTTGTTGCCCGCGACGAGTTCCTGTGCTGTGCCGGTTCCCCCGGTGGGCTCGAGGAGCAGCTTCGTCTGCGTCGTGTACTGCGCCGGGGCCACCGCGACGTAGGCGATCGCGGCCAGGATTCCGGCCAGGATCGTGACGACGACGGGAATCCATTGGCGTCGGATGACGCGGATTGTCTGCTTGAAGTCCACTGACTTACCTCCGGGGTTGACGGTCGATCGGGCGTGAGCCACGGATGGGGTGGGGGGTCATGAGAGCCGCTCGGTGAAGAACTCGAGCACGCGGGCACGGACGCGGGGGCCGAGCAGCTGGATGCCGTGCTTCGAGCCGTCCTGCACGCTCAGCTGCACCGGGACGTTCGCAGCCTTGAGCGCTGCCGTCATCGACTCGGCCTGCTCGACGGGGACGAGTTCGTCCGAACCGTTCACCAGGATCATCGGGGGATCGGAGGAGTCCACGGAGAGCTCGGCCGACGCTTCGGCAGCCTGCGGGCAGTCGGCGGCCAGCACTGTCGGGCAGCCCAGGTAGTTGAGGATCATCGCCGCGGCCTCATCCGACGGGCTGCCGAGGGTGAGGGCCTCCTCGGTCATCAACGAGACGCCGGAGAGGGAGACGGCGGCCGCGACGCGCCCGCCCTCCTGCAGCGAGCCCGTGCCGCGGGTGGCGACGCTCTGCGTGAGGATGGCGCCGGCCGAACTGCCGAACAGTCCGATGCGGGCGGGGTCGATGCCGAAGCGCTCGACCTGCTCCGGCTCGCGGATCCAGGTGATCGCCGCTTCGACGTCGTCGACCTGGCTCGGATAGACGAATTCGGGAGCGAGCCTGTAGTCGATCGAGAAGCCCGCGAGGCCATGGGCGGCGAACAGCTCGCACACCGCCCGCATGCCCCCGCCGGTGCGGTCGCCCTCGGTGAACCCGCCGCCGTGCAGCAGGACGACGGCGGCGGTGGGCTCGGCGGCATCCGTCGGGATGCAGGCATCGAGCTTGAGGTCGCCGCCCTCCGGAGAGGAGTAGACGAGGCCGGGCGTGACCTCGACGGCCGAGGTGGTGGCCTCGGGGTCTGCGGCGGATGGGGTGCTCGCGCAGGAGACCAGCGGAAGCGCGAGGACGGCGCAGACGACGAGGGCCAGACCGCGGCCGGCACGGCGCGACGCTCTGCCGGTACGGCTGATCGACGCTTCAGTCATCGGGGCTCACTGTCCTTGTCTGGTCGGACCCGTCGAGAGTGTGCTCTCGTCGGGGACCGGTGGTTCGCACCCTCGCGTCGTGATTTCCATTCCATAGCGCTCTGTGGACTCAGCGGTGTCGAGGATATGTCGGGTGTGTTAAATCTGACCCCCGTAGATGGCACGTCGCGGCGGCTCGATGCTTAGGTGTAACCAACTCGACGGGGACGGACTTTTGACTCAAGCCATTGAAAACACCATGGCGACGAGCTCGAGGGTGATGAAGCAGACCGACTGGAACCAGAAATACGGTCAGCTTCTCTTCTTCTCGGACCTCGTCGTCATCGCACTCTGCGTCGCCGTGGCGCAGTACGTCGGCGGACTGCCGGCGAAGATCGCCGGCATCGGCGAGATGATGACGCTGACAGCGCCGACACTGGTCTCGGTCGTCGTCGTGCTCGTCTGGATGTTCGCCCTGACGGCAGCGGGCTCCCGGTCGACCCGGCACATCGGTTCCGGGTCCATCGAGTACCGCCGGGTCATCAACTCGACGCTGATCGTCTTCGGCGCCGGTGGCATGGCCGCCTACTTCCTCGACATCGACGGGCTGCAGCGCTACTTCGCGTTCGCCTTCCTCCTCGGGCTGCCGGGCATCATCCTGGAGCGCTACCTGTGGCGCAACTGGTTGGCCGCTCGCCGGCGCGAGGGACGGATGTCGCACCGCGTGCTGCTCGTCGGGTCGGAGGCATCCGTCACAGCCATGGCACGCGACCTGGCACGGGCTCCGGAGTCCGGGCTCAAGGTCGTCGGCGCCTGCACTCCGAGCGGCGCCGTGGCCGGGGTGATCGAGGGCACCGAGATCCCGGTCTCCGGATCGCTCTCCAACCTGCTCGAGTCCCTCGACGCCGTCGAGGCCGACACCGTCGTCATCACCAGCGCGAACGAGATGTCGCCGTCCCTGGTGCGGGAGCTCAGCTGGCAGCTCGAACCGGGGCGCCAGCACCTCGTCGTCGCGCCGAGCCTCACCGACATCGGCGGCCCGCGCCTGCACACGCGGCCGGTCGCCGGGCTTCCGCTGATCCACGTGGAGACCCCGCGGTACTACGGCGGCAAGCTGTACATCAAGCGCCTCTTCGACATCCTGGCCTCGGGCGCGCTCATCGTTCTGCTGGCGCCGTTCCTCTTCGCCGTGACCGTCGCTGTGCGCCTCAGCACCCCCGGCTCCGTGATCTTCAGGCAGGAGCGCATCGGGCTGCGGGGCGAGAGATTCGACATGCTCAAGTTCCGGTCGATGTACATGGACGCGGAGGAGCGCCTCGCCGAACTCGAGAACGTGGCACGCAGCGAGGGCAACTCGGTCATGTTCAAGATGAAGAACGACCCGCGCGTCACGCCGATCGGCGGATTCCTGCGGCGCTTCAGCCTCGACGAGCTTCCCCAGCTGTTCAACGTGTTCCGCGGCACGATGTCGATCGTGGGGCCGAGGCCGCCGCTCGAGCGCGAGGTCGAGCAGTACGCGCAGCACGTGCACCGTCGCTTCCTCGTGAAGCCGGGCATCACCGGGCTGTGGCAGGTCAGTGGCCGCTCGAACCTCAACTGGGACGAGACCGTGCGTCTCGACCTCTACTACGTCGAGAACTGGAACCTCACGGGCGACCTGCTCATCCTCTGGAAGACCGCGCGGGCCGTTCTCGGGAGCGACGGAGCGTACTGACCCTGCCGGCCGGCCGCGCGTCGCATCCGATCCTGCCCCCCGAACGAGGGGTATCCCGTGTACAGTGTCTGCTCAGAGCAGCGCCGTATCGTAGCGGATGTCCCGGCGAGACCGGGGGAGTGCTCGAGGGATACGGCTCGAGGAGGAGTCGAGATGGCGGCAGCAATCGTGGTGGGGATCATCGTCGTGTGGACGCTCGTGGCGTCGTTCGTGGCGTTGCTCCTGGGCGCAATGATCCGTCGCGCCGATCGTGAACGCCGCATCGTGGTGGAGCCCGACGGCTCGACCCTCGTCGGTGCCGGGCGCAGTCCGGCACCGCGCGTGCACTAGCGGCATCCGCGAACGATTCCGGACACAGCAAAGCCCCCTTCCTGTGGAAGGGGGCTCATCTGGGGCTGTTCTAACCTGCGTCGTTCCGGGGCAGTTTCGGGTGCCCATCGAAAGGCATCCCAAATCCTAGACCGAGGCATCCCAACGCTGGGCCATAGCTATCGAGCTATGGCCTCATAGATGCTTCCAGCTCGCTGGCCAGTTATTCGGCCAAACAGTGCGAGCGCCTGCGCTTCGGAGAGGCTCGCGACAACATCGCACGCTATTCGAGATTCCGTTCCCGGGTGTTCGTCAAGAGAGCGGTGCGCCCAGCCTGGCAAGGTGTGGACTTTCGCCCCCTGGAAGTAATTGAAAAGCGTTTCGACGATTCGCCTCTGGCCTTCTTGTTGCGCCGCCAGCGCCGGCGATTCAATAACGTAGGTCCATGTGAGACTCTTCAGCAGATCAAGTTGCATCCGCATATCTGGGTCTTCGACACATTTGTGCGCGGAGACAGTCAGACCGCTGGAGTAGAGGTTTACCTTCTGAGAGATCAGGTTCGCCATCGTCTCTGCGCTGTCTCCCATTTCACTCGGGAACTCAGCAAAGAGCACAGCAGCAACCCGCTCGTACTCACTCCATCTGGCTTTATCGATGTCCCTGCCCTCGTCGACCGTCCACCGTGTGAAGGTTCGATCAAGGAACCGCGCCTGCTCGGGCTCATCGCGCGCGAGCCTGTCGAGCGGCACGAATCCCGCTCTGAAGAAGTCGTCGAGGTCATGGAGTGCGTACGCGACATCATCTGACCAGTCCATGATCGATGCCTCGATCGTTTGCTTGTCGCGATCCGCATGCTTGAGCGTCTCACGCGTCCAAGTAAAGATTTTGCTCTCGGTCGCATTGTAGGCGCCGAACTTGCGGTGCTTCTTGCCGTTCGGCGCCCGCTCCCATGGGTACTTCGTGAGCGCCTGAAGTGTTGCACGCGTGAGATTGAGGCCTCTGCCGCTGCCTCGCTCCGAGAGCTCGGTTACGATCCGAAAGGATTGCGCGTTCCCTTCGAAACCATCGTGATCGTTGACGCTGAGCAACTCGTCCAGCTTCTCTTCCGCAATATGACCGAAAGGCGGATGGCCGATGTCGTGGGCAAGCGCCGCTGCTTCGACGACGTCCGCGTCGATCGCTTCGGCCGGGTATTCGACTACCAGCCGCTCAGCGATTCGTTGAGCTACTTGGGCGACCTTGAGCGTGTGCGTGAGCCGGTTGTGAAACAGCTCCGTCTCGTGACTGCCGACAACCTGCGTTACCGCGGCCAGCCTGCGGAACTCCGAGGTGTAAAGAATGCGATCCCGGTCACGTTGGAAGGCGCTTCGCGGGTCGACAGGGTGCTTGATCTTCTTCTCGACCCTGTGCCGGTCTTCGCGCGATGTCAACGAACGCGGGTAATGCGCCCAGACGACGTTGTCTCGATCTTTCCGTCGGAGACGAGACGCCAATAGACCTTCCGGACAGACGAGGGTGGCGCTGCGCGGGACGCCTTCTCCACCACTGTCACGACTGTCGAGTCATCTCCCTCGTCGAAGGCATCAAAGATGGCTTGCTCGGCCGCCTTGTCGAATGTGAGTTGATTCGCTGTCATAGTCACAGTGCTCTCCGTTCACGCCAGCTGTTAAGGATTCTCGCACAGCCCACCACCATTACAACGATCGTCAGCTCCATTGCGTTCCGATTCGACATCTCTATTCGACAACGAGTTCGGTGACCAGACGAGCGCCAAGATTGGGTTCCTCGGCCCACTTCACACCGACGCATTGCCCGATCGGAAGTTGCAAGCATCAGGACGACTACTAACCGGCGCGTGGGCCCTATGCGGTTCAAGCCGGAGCGAAGGGATTGTCAAACACTCGGCCCGGGATGGGCCACTCAAAGTCGTCGATCCTCATACTTCCGTCGTGATCATGTGTTGGGAATGAGGGCAGACCTCCAGATGTGCCTGGTTTGCGATCCCGATTGATCATCCCGTCGATGTTGGACATCTGCGACTCCTTCGCCACCGGCGCGTGCAGTTCGACGCCGAGCGCCTCCAGCGAATCCTCGGGATGGCTGAGTACAAAGCGGCGGGCATACCCCGCGGTAGCGGCATTGATTCCGCGTGCGGCTGCGGTACTTGGCCTCATTTCGAGACATTCGTCGCCTGCTTGCGTTAGGACCAG
Source organism: Leifsonia sp. Leaf325 (assembly GCA_001423545.1). Taxonomy (GTDB): domain Bacteria; phylum Actinomycetota; class Actinomycetes; order Actinomycetales; family Microbacteriaceae; genus Orlajensenia. Next base: position 94,585 of record LMOK01000003.1, on the reverse strand, counting down.
TCCGACATGTCGGGCAAGTGGCACCGTGACCATCGACCAGGTTGCGAGGCCAACCCCACCCCACGGTGCGTTCTCGTCTTCGATCAAGCTGACGGGCGTGTCCGATGTTATGAGTGAGCGTTGCTGGAATCTAAGAAGTCCCATCCCGGATGCGTTGAACATGGCTGCCGCTCCCGGCACCATCCGATCCATAGTGGCCAGATGGACGCCTGGGTCGAGAGTGATTGTCGGTCCTCCTTCTTTCACGAGGTCGTCCCATTCGGCTTCTAGCTCGAGATCGCCCACCTTCCGTCCCAGCGCCGATTCCATCCGGTGGCGCAAAGTTGCGATGCCAGACGCGCCGACCTGCAGTCGAGCGATGTTCGCTGCGAGGTCGTTGTGCGAGTTCCGGACCGCGTTCCCCCTCATGTGCTGGAGGGCGATCCACCAAGCGAGGTCATGCTTAATTGCCGGTGACGGTGGCCACTGACGGTCATCAATGATCGCTTTGAACGCGGCCGCGGAGGCTCCTTCCACTTCACTGAACACGTCCTCCCAGTAGTCGGACACATACTTCTGCCCGTCGATGGTGACTGAGAACGTGTAGTAGTCCTTTTCGACGCTCACATCGTTTACGGATGCCAAGTGAGACTTGTCGCCCGGGAGCCATGTGGTCCTGACCTGATTGCGGTCTGCAAAGCGCTGCAGGTAGAACCGCGGGAGGACGTGGTGACGTCGCTTGACCTCGACCATTGTTATGCGCGCCGACGGCGGCGTTTCCGCGGCGCGACCACGACGCCCAAGAGTGCGAGGCCCGCGAGAGCAAGCACGACGAGAGGGCTCTGGAGAGCGATGCTCCGATACATCTCGAGGGCGGTTCCGATGCTCGAAAGGATGATTCCGGCGTAGTCGATGGTCATGTCCGGAGGCTATATGCCCCTGCCGACATTCGTATCTAGGAGGCGCCGATCGCCGTCGGCTCGACGTCCCATAGGTAGTACGTGTCAAACACGTTCTCATCACCGTCAACTGGGATCTCGTATGGTGACGGTCCAGGTTCGAACCAACGCGACGAGAGCCCGGCGGCTTCTAGCTGCCCGACGATGGCCCCCTTGATTGCCCGGAGAGATTCGCCTCCGCCCATGTTGTCGTCGAGCGTGTAGCTGACGGGCTCAAATGTGACGGGCTCTCCGATCTCGGCGATCAGTACCGGCTCGCCATGCGCGTTCTCCGCGAGGAGTCGGACGTGCGGGAGCGACTCGACCACGTAGGTCCGATCAGTCAGGGTGAATCGAGCTACGCCAGCCCACACGCCGATCCGACCGGAGGATCGTTCGATCCTGACGAACGCATCCGCATGATCGTCGAGACCGATGGTGGCCAATGCTGAAACAACTTCTCCGCGACGATTCACTCGACAAGCCTAAAGTCGTCGGGATGTGCGGAATTGCCAGCGCACGGCCCGACTTCGGGGCACGTGCGCGGCGCGTCAGGGTCGATGAGCTCGCCTCCATGCACACAACTCTTGTCTGCGCGTCCTGAGCGTGGTAGTAGTTATTACCATGATCGCGGAATACCCCGCTCCACCTCTCCTCACCCCGGACGATCGCATCGGGCTCCTCGGCGACGCGCACGGCGACCTCGGCGACATCCTGCAGGCAGCTCGATCCCTCCGCGAAATGGACATCAACACCCTCATAGTGCTCGGGGATTTTGCAGTGGTATGGCCAGGCGAGAACTGGGGCCACAACTTGGACCGCTTGGCGAATCGCCTCAACAAGCTCGGCCAGACCCTGTACTTTCTGCACGGAAATCACGATTGGATTCCTCGCTTGATGGAGTTCCCGCTCTCGGCGGACGGACTCCGCTGGCTGCGGCCGAGCATCGCCTATATGGCCACCGGCTTCAGGGCCGAGTTCGCATCCGGGCGTGAGTTCGTGGTCATCGGCGGCGCCAACTCCATTGATCGCGAGATGCGTACTGAAGGGAAGTCTTGGTGGCCGGAAGAGTCGATCACCTGGGCGGACCTCGATGCAGTTGGGACAGATCACGCCGACATAATGTTCGGTCACGACTCGCCCCTCGACCTGATGGAACTCGATAGGAGGTTCGCGTCGACGGACCGCTATTGGAGTGACGAGAGCCTTGAGTACGCCCTGCAAGGTCGCCGAATGCTCACGAAGGCTCTGCATGCCGTGGGACCGGAGCTCTTCGTCGGTGGGCACCAGCACTTCCACCTCGACGAGGTGATTGGCTACCTCGGTTACGTGGCCAACCGCAGCCGGGTCGTCATCCTCGACAAGTTGCAGGCGACCCAGACCGCGAGTGTCGCGATCCTCGATACGTCGACATTGGAACTTGACTACCTCACAACAGCCGGCGTTGCAGTCCCGCCAGTTCCGCAAGTCACAGATCTCGCCGACGTCCATTCAGGACGTTGGGCCGTGCACACCGTTGGAAGCATTCACGTGTTCGACCTCGATCGCAGAACCGTGACCAGGCACCCGGGCCGCTACGCGCTCCGCGGCCCGAACGACAGGGAGCTCGACCTCCGCACCCTGGACTGTGGTCGCATCGGCGAGATGGGTCGATGGACCATGTACTCCGACGACTTCCTCACAGACTTCCTCTGGCACAGGTCGTCCCTCATCCGGCACATCGAACGGCTGACGGCCGAAGAGGGGTCCTAACCAATGCTGCTGGCTGATGTTGGCGCCGCACTGCTCGGTCGACAGACTGCAGATCTGATCCGTGCCGTCGCGCTCTTCGACGAGGGCTGCCCAGTGCAGCTCCTGGCGGGAATCCTCGACCGAGACATTCAAGAGGTCGCGAACGACGTAGATCGCTTGTTCGACACGGGCGTTCTTTGGGCACCTGAGATCGACCGCATCGCGGCGAACAGATTCAGCTCATACTGGCCAGGCATTTCGAGTCTCCTCGATACCAACGTGGTACTCGAACAAGCACTCGCGCTGCTCGGTGAACGGCTCGGCGGCCCTGGCACACGCGTCGCCCTATACGGGGCAACGCCCATCGAGAGCATGCAGTTCGTTCCCAAGACCCGGATGGTGCTGCTGCTGCCCGGCATACGAACGGATCCCAGAGTCTCAGTTCACGATGAGCTCACGGCGATGGCTGATGACGTCCAGTTCATCACCCTCGTGCACACTGAACCGCCCGAGGTCAAGGACGTGGTCATCGCCACGGCCGACGCCAACGCCATCCGGGCGTGGCTCAACGCCGACGACGTCCGTGCCCTGCCGCCTGTGGACGAAGGCTCGCATCTGGAGTGGGCATGCCGGCAGGTGGAAGTCGGCCTCGGAACGAAAGGAGGTGCGGAGAATGCTAAAAACCCCCGACACCACACTTGATTCGCCGACGGTGGCGGGACTTTCACCGGCGGCTTTTCACCCCACCCGTGCCGTGGAGCCTTGACATGCTGCTTCACGATCCCGGAGCCGACCTCCTCGGTCCTGATGTGACACACGTCGTCCGTGCTCTCCGCCAACTCTCGGCACCGGCACCAACTGCGGAACTCGCCGCGGCGGCGAGCCTCAGCCCAGCTCGGACCCGCGCTGCGCTCAATGGGCTGGTCGGAATCGGCCTGGTCATCAAGTCAGATGCGGGCCGAGCCCACTCGTACTCGGTCAACCCGAGCCATGTTGCCTGGGACGGTATCCAGCTCCTCCTCGACGCGCGGCTCGTCGTCCTCCGCCAAGCCCGAATGATATGTGGGATCGCACCCCCCGACGTCAGCATCGCACTCTGCGCACCATCATCGGCCCCCGGATCCGCATCGGAGCGAAAGGTTCGGTTCGTCATCGTGGTGCCGGACCCGCTGCCAATCGGGCCGAACATCATCAACAGCATCACGAATGAGCTCGAGCGAGTCATCGGGCGGATGACGGGCAGTGAGATCGCAATCGAGATCGTCGCTGAACCGGAACTCCGCGATCGGCTCGGCAACGACGACGACGCCGTAAACCAGTGGTTCAGATCCACCACAGTCCACGGCCCCGACCTCAGCCGACTGATGATCGACCTGAATCGGGATCGCCTGGAGCCCGAGGAAGACCCAGCGGTCTAGCGTCTACGACGGGTTCCCGCGCCGTTCGCCCGCGTGCGAGCTGCCATGCGTAGGCAGTTGACTACGCTGCGTTTAGTCGACGTTCGCCGAACATCTGGCGAACGAAGTCAGAAGCAGACGGGTGTTCTTCGGTTGCGCCCCGCATCCTCAGCGTTTCGGCGGCGTGCGGTGTCAAGGTGAGGCCACGAAGGTCCCAACAGCCTGGGGCGTCGCCATCCTCGGATGCGGTTGAACATGTTTGAAATCCTGGGGCGATTGGTCGGGTCAAACTTGCCATGCTGGTGGCGCTCCTTTGTCAGTTGTCGTCTTGCCCCCGTGGCAGGAGGACGCTCAGGCCACAGAAGGCCACCCGTCACATCTACCGGTGGTAGCTGAAGGGAAGATCTCCCTCTCACGCCACTTACATGTGCGGTTTTTCTGGGCTTTGTCGAACTGCGATCGGGCAGCACGACAAAGAAAATCGCAGCCGGCGGTAGCGCACGAGGGAGCTCTCCTTGATCGGGGCGAACAGCTGCCCATTTGCCGCGACGACGACCGGCGACGCTGACCGCGCTGTCACGCCGGGCCACGAACTTCGCGTAACAGCGCTCGACCGACAGCTTCGAACCCAGTGCTGCGGGAGCGAGACCGTCAGCGGCCTGGGGCGTTCGCACGCCTGCAGCAATGTATCGACTTCTGCGATCTGGGCCTGTTTTGCCCTCCGCTCGGCGCTTGTCGAGGTCACCGGCCCCCGCAGGGTGAGGGGATCATTTCGCACAGCAGCGCGCCCACCCGGTACGGACGACGTCTGTTCCGCGGCTAGATAGGCGTTGTGAATCCCGTCATGACGCTCTGGAGTCGGTAGATCCATTCGGTCCAGATTCCGGTGACCATGGCGAGGCCGATCAGAGCGAGGAGGGCGCCGCCGGCGAGGTTGATGCGGCGGATGTGGCGTTTGAGGAAACTCATGCTGCGGGTTGCCCAGCTGAGTCCGAGGGCGACGAGGAGGAACGGGATGCCGAGGCCCAAACAGTAGAAGAGCCCGAGTAGTGCTCCGCGCCAAGCGGAGCCCGACTCGAGGCTGAGTGCAGAGATTGCGGCGAGGGTGGGGCCGAAGCAGGGGGTCCATCCGAGGCCGAACACGATGCCTAAGACGGGCGCTCCGGCGAGGCCGGTAGCGGGGGTCCACCGCGGCTTGATGGTCCGCTGAAAGGCCTGGAACTGCCCGATGAAGACGAGTCCCATGACGATCACGAAGACGCCGAGGATGCGGGTGATGGGATCCTGCCATTGGACGAGCCAGGATCCCAGGGTTCCGAACGCGGCACCGTAGGCGACGAACACCAGCGCGAAGCCGGCAACGAAGAGCCCTGTGCCGAGGAGGAGGCGCTTGCGGTCGCCGGTCGCGCTCGTGCCGGTGTTGCCGCTCGCGTAGGCGAGGTAGCCGGGTACGAGTGGCAGGACGCAGGGGGACGCGAAGGAGACGAGCCCCGCAAGGAGTGCGATGAGGATCGCGACGGCGAGGCCGCCACTGAAGATTTGTTCGCCCCAGTTCATTCGGTGGGCTCCCCGAGGACAGCATCGACCAGGGCGGACAGTGTGGCTCGGCTGCTGAGTTGTCCCAGGATTCGACCGGCGACGCGGCCGTCTCGATCGAGAACGAGGGTGGTCGGTACCGCGTTTGGGGCGAAATCGCCGGCGAACGCAAGCGCAGCCGCGGCCTCGGGGACATCCATGATCGACGGGTAGGTGACCCCGTATGTTTGCGCGAATGCTCTCGCGGTGTCGGCCTGGTCGCGGACGTTCACCCCGAGGAACGCGACGTCTTCGTCGGCGTACTTCTGGTGGACGGCCTCAAGGTCGGGAGCCTCAGCGCGGCAGGGGGCGCAGCCGGCGTACCAGAAGTTCACGATCACGACCTGGCCCACATAGTCCGCGGCATCTACGGTGTCGCCGCTTTCGGTGGTGCCGGTGAACTTGATCGGGTCGCCGCGATCGGTGGGTGGGAGTTCGGTGATGGTACCGTCGCCGGAGATGTATCCCTTGCCGGAGCCCGCGCGATACTGATTCGCCAGGTCATCGCTAGCGCATCCCGCAAGTCCCACCGCCAACAGAAGGCTGGCAATGGTGGCTGTGATCCGCCTCCATGCTCCGTCCGGCGAAGTGGGGCGGGTGTTCGTGGGCGCGGATTCTTCAGCTGGCTGAAGACTCATATGCCACTATCGCCGGTTCGCCGCTACGGACGGATACGAGTGTGAGTGCCCAGAGTGCCATGCCAATGACGGTGAGGACGTCGCCAAGGTTGAAGATTGCGAACCAGTCCACGGCGACGAAATCGACCACATGCCCGGACAGGAACTGTCCGTCGCCTCGGGTAAGGCGGTCGGACATGTTGCCCCAACCCCCCGCGGCCACCGCGGTTAGCAGCAGCGTCCCGAGGAGCGGGCTGCCGCGCAAGAGCCGGGAGATGATCCAGCCGGTCAGTACCAGCAGCAGAGCGAGGATCCCGATCGCCAAGACCGGCCCGGACGCGGCGCCGAGCCCGAAGGCGGCACCAGGGTTGAACGCGAGGCGAAGCGACACGGTTGGGAGAATCGGGATGACTTCGCCGTTGGCCAGCGAGTTGAGCGCCCACAGCTTGGTGAGCTGATCCAGCGCGAACCCTGTGAGGAGTACCACAAGCACAAGCATTGTGTGCGGGATGAGGTGTCGTGGCATCGCAGAGGTCATCGTGCCGCGCGCCCGTAGTTTTCGCAGAGGACGACCTTGTCGCCGGCTGCGTCGAGTAGACGTTCCGCGGAGCGCAGCATGTCGATCAGCTCGGGGTGAGCGACTGAGTACAACGAGGATCGACCCTCCGGCCGCACGTTCACCAAGTCACAGTCACGCAAGCAGGCCAGATGCTGGGAAACGGTCGACTGTGCCAGCCCGAGGTGCTCGGTGATCTCCACGACCTTCCTCTCGCCCCCCATCAACAACTGCAGGATGGCGAGACGTGCGGGGTCCGCGAGGCCATGGAACAGTGAAACCGCAGGCTCGAGAGCGGTCCGGTCAACCGGAAACGTCATCATCGTCATGAACCGATGATACCTGTCATGTGAGGACGCTGATCAGGCGCGGGATGACGCCCGACTCAATCAGGATGAACAGTCCGAGACCGATGAACACTGCCGGAACCAGCCAGTGCTCGATCTTCTCGAGCGTCTCAGTGACTTTCCTGTGCGTACCAATGACACGCCCGAGAAGGCACCACACTCCGACGAGGACGAGAAACACGATGATCGTGATGGCCGTGTCCATGGGGGAGATCGTACGGAACACGGGCGTGTACAAGGAGATGTTGTCGGCCCCGTTTGCGATCGTGATCCCGACGATGCCGAGAAGTCCGACCGCCTTCAACGTGGATTCTGCCTCGTCCTCGCTATCGCGACCATTTCGGAGCCCACGGATGAGGCCGATGACTCCGATACTCAACGGGATGAGACCGAGGAAGCCGACCCACTCGTCGGGGATGATGGTCAAGCCGACGGCCGCGACCACGCTGATCGCGACCAGAGTGATGAAGCCGAGATACTGTCCCAAGACGATCTGCCACGGCCGCGGGCCGCCGCGGGTCGATGCGAGGAACAGCACGGTGAGCACGACGATGTCATCAATATTGGTGGCCGCGAACATGCTTGCGGCCGTGAGTATGGTGCCGGGCATCGATTTCCTCGTTTCGGTATCCAGCAGGAAACTACGATGTTATCGTCAGTTACCGATGTAAATCCAGTTGGCGTTGACGGACCTCCGTGCTGATGCCGGCCACCGACTCAGAGAGCGAATGATGAGCGACCTCGCGAGAGCACCCAAGGACTTCGATCCCGACGCTGGCCGCACTGGGACCACTGCCGGGCACCACGAGGAGGATCACGATGACGACGACGGTGACGATGACGTCGAGCACATCTGGCAGGTGAACGAGGTCCGGCTCGGCGCCCTGTCGGGTGTGCTCCTCCTTGCGGGGTTCTTGCTCGGCCTGGCTGGGTGCGAGGTGTGGGAGTTGTGGCTCAGCGTCGCAGCGCTTCTCGCTGGTGCTGCTACGTTCGTGCCCGGGACAATCAGGAAGTTGTTGAGGGGCAAGATCGGCATCGACACCCTCATGACAGTCGGCGCGGTCGGCGCCGCCGCGCTGGGGCAGTTCGAGGAGGCCGCGACGCTCGCGTTCTTGTACTCCCTCAGTGAGGGTCTCGAGGAGTACTCAGTCGCCAAGGCGCGCCGCAGCCTTCGCGCACTATTGGACCTCGTGCCCGACGAGGCCGTTGTGCGGCGCGACGGCCTCGAGCAGACGATCGCCCCCGCGGAACTGGTCGTGGGCGACCTCATGCTAGTCAAACCCGGCGAGCGGCTTGCGACGGACGGGATAATCCGCGCCGGCCGCACCGCTTTGGATCTGTCCGCAATCACGGGCGAGTCGATGCCGGTCGAAGCCGCTCCGAGTGACGAAGTGTTCGCCGGCGCGATCAACGGGACCGGCGCCCTCGAGGTCGAGGTGACGACTACGGCTCAGGACAACTCCCTAGCCCGGATCGTGCATATCGTCGAGACCGAGCAGTCCCGCAAGGGGGCCACGCAGCGGCTGACCGACCGGATTGCAAAGCCGCTCGTGCCTGGCATCCTCATCCTCGGCGCGCTCATCGCGGTCGTCGGCGCAATCTTCGGCGGGGATCCTGCATTCTGGATCGAGCGCGCGCTCGTGGTGGTCGTCGCAGCTGCCCCGTGTGCGTTGGCCATTTCTGTCCCAGTGACTGTCGTCGCCGCGGTCGGCGCCGCCAGCAAGCGCGGCGTGCTCATCAAGGGCGGCACCGCCCTCGAGACGCTCGGCAAGGTCCGCACTATCGCGCTCGACAAGACCGGAACCCTGACCCGTAACACGCCGGTCGTCATCGACGTGGCCGCGGCGCCGGGTCGCACCCGCGACGAGGTCCTCGACGTTGCTGCCGCTTTGGAAGCTCGAAGCGAGCACCCGCTCGCCCAGGCGATCCTTGCAGCGGCCAGCACGACGCCGGATGCTGCGGATGTGGCGGCGGTCACCGGGGCAGGTCTGACCGGGACGGTGGACGGTCAGCCGGTTCGGGTGGGACGGCCCGGCTGGATCGAGCCCGGCGAGCTCGCCACCGACGTAGCCCGCATGCAGGCAGCGGCTGCCACCACGGTGCTCGTCGAACGCGGCGGAGTCGTGCTCGGTGCGATCGCCGTCCGCGACGAACTGCGCACCGAGTCGGCCGAAGTAGTCGCGATCTTGCGCCAGCGGGGCTACTCGGTCATGATGCTCACCGGTGATAACAAGGCGACCGCCACAGCGCTCGCTCACGACGTCGGCATCACCGAGGTTCACGCCGATCTGCGGCCCGAAGACAAATCGCGCCTGGTCGGCGAGCTCCGCGATGCCGGCCGCACCACGGCCATGGTCGGTGACGGCGTCAACGACGCCCCCGCCCTCGCGACGGCTGACCTCGGCGTCGCCATGGGTGCAATGGGTGCCGACGTCGCCATTGAGACCGCCGACGTCGCGCTCATGGGTAACGACCTGCGCCTTCTGCCTGGCGCGTTCGCTCACGCGCGCCGCACGCGCCGGATCATGCTGCAGAACGTCGTCGTTTCTCTCATCCTGATCGCGGTACTCATTCCCCTCGCCCTCTTTGGCGTCCTCGGGCTTGCAATGGTCGTCCTCGTTCACGAGGTGTCGGAGTTCGTCATCATCCTGAACGCGCTCCGTGCAGGGCGGTCCAAGGAGCTCAGCACCATCGGCGCACATGAAAACGCGGCCGCGGTGCCCGCCCGCTAACCGTTGCTGGCAGCCGGGGATGTGTCAACTTTGGACGGTCACCCCCGCCGCGCGAGACGCGTCGACAGTCTGCGCATCGATTCAGTGAACTATCAAATGTCTCGGCGAGAGCAGTTTAGGACCGAACGAGGCGGGCAATCGCGGCGGACGCTTCTTTGATCTTGACCTGCGCGTCGTCGCCTCCGAGAGCTGCGGCCTCGACGACGCAGTGGCTGAGGTGGTCGTCGAGGAGGCCCAGGGCGACAGATTCGAGAGCGCTCGTCATCGCGGAAACCTGGGTGAGGATGTCAATGCAGTACTTCTCATCGACGACCATGTTCTGCAAACCCCGCGCCTGTCCTTCGATCCGGCGCAAACGCTTCAGATAGTCGTCCTTGTTGGAGATGTAGCCGTGATGCGCCGGCATCAGTTGCTCGGACGTGCTCGATGTCATGGGGACCCCTTGGTGGATGTGATGCCCCTGCGGATGTGCCGACCGCAGGACTCCTGATACCCCCCTATGGTATCAGTTGTTGCAGCAAGCGAACGAGGGAATCGCGGGTGCCAGTACCCCCCTGGGGTATGCTATTCTCAGCAGGTAGCGACCAAGCGACCGTCGAAAGGCACCCTCATGACAAACCCTGAATCAGTCATCCAACTTCCGCTCGCCTCCACAGGCTGCGCATGCTGCGTCACGTCCGAGGTCGAAGCGAAGGACGAGGCCACAGTTTCGCCATCCGGCGTCTCCACTCGCGTCGAAGTCACCGGCATGACCTGCAACCACTGCGTCGCGAGCGTCACCGAAGAGCTCAGCCAGATCGAAGGGGTGACCGCTGTCGACGTTGACCTGAAAGCTGGGGGCACGTCGGTTGTGCTCATCTCGAGTGCTTCAGATCTCCCGGTCGGATCCGTCGAGGCGGCCATCGACGAGGCCGGCTACGCCCTCGTGACTTCCGCACCGTGACCAGCCAAGACGTTGAACTCCTCGTCGGCGGGATGACCTGCACCTCCTGCTCTGCCCGGATCGAGAAGAGGCTCAACCGGATGCCGGGCGTCGAGGCAACGGTGAACTACGCGACCGAGAAGGCGACCTTGACGCTCTCGGCCGGAGTCGATGTTGCCGACGCCATCGCCACGATCGAAGGCACCGGGTACACGGCCACGCTTCCGCAGCCGCCCAGGCATAGCGAGCCGACCGAATCTGCCGATCCCGAGCTGAGTAGCCTCCGAACGAGGCTCACCATCTCCGCGGCGTTGACCCTTCCCGTCCTGCTGCTCTCGATGATCCCGGCGATCCAGTTCGATAACTGGCAGTGGCTGGCGCTGGTGCTTGCCGCGCCCGTCGCTGTGTGGGGCGCGTGGCCATTTCATCGCGCCGCCTGGCTCAACGCCCGGCACGGTGCTGCGACGATGGACACTCTCATCAGCGTGGGCGTCACCGCGGCACTGGGATGGTCGCTGTACGCTCTCTTCTTCGGCGGCGCCGGCGAAGTCGGCATGACCATGGCGATGCAATGGACCGCCGGGACAGGTACGGACGAGATCTACCTCGAAGTTGCGTCCGCCGTCACGGTCTTCATGCTCGCCGGCAAGTACTTCGAGTTGCGCGCAAAACGGAAATCAGGGGCCGCACTCAAGGCTCTCCTCGAGATGGGGGCGAAGGAAGCCCACGTTCTCATCGACGGTCGGGAGGTCCTCACACCGCTTGCCGAACTGCATGTCGGAGACATGTTCGTGGTACGCCCCGGCGAAAAGATCGCCACCGACGGCCATGTGATCTCCGGCATCTCCGCCATTGACCAGAGCATGCTCACCGGCGAGAGCATCCCGGTCGAGGTCGGACCTGGAGATTCGGTCATCGGCGCGACCGTGAACCGTGGCGGCAAGCTCGTCGTCGAGGCCACTCGGGTCGGTGCTGAGACCGAGTTGGCCCGGATGGGCCTCCTGGTCGAGCAGGCACAGTCGGGGAAGGCTGAGGTTCAGCGTCTCGCGGACAGGGTGTCTGCCGTGTTCGTCCCGGTGGTGATGATCATCGCGGTCCTGACTCTCGTAGTCTGGCTCGTCCTCGGCGCCGGCGCCGAGTTCGCCTTCACCGCCGCTGTCGCAACGCTGATCGTCGCGTGCCCCTGCGCCCTCGGCCTCGCCACGCCGACCGCACTCTTGGTCGGCACAGGGCGGGGCGCACAGCTCGGAATCGTGATCAAGGGACCCCAAGTACTGGAATCCACTCGACGCGTGAACACAATTGTTCTGGACAAGACCGGCACTGTGACCACAGGGCGTATGAGTGTCACCTCCGTATTGACCGCGGAGGGAACGGATTCACCCACGTTGCTTCGCATGGCGGGGGCGGTCGAGGCCGGATCGGAACATCCGGTCGGAGCCGCCATCAAGGCGGCTGCCAGCGTCGGTACCGAGCGCCTGCAGAACGTTGAGTCCTTCAGCGCAACCGCAGGACTTGGAGTATCCGGCATCGTCGACGGGCATCTCGTTCAGGTTGGAAGGCCCCGCTGGCTCGCCGACGCGGGGCAAGTGCGGTTGCGACCCGCTCTCTCCGACGAAGTCGACCGCATGGAACGCGACGGCCAGACGGTGGTTGCTGTCGCCTGGGACGGTGAAGCCCGAGGCCTCATCGCCATCGCCGACACCCTCAAGCCGAGCAGCGCAGCTGCCGTCCACGCCTTCCGGAAGCTCGGTCTCCGACCCATCCTCCTCACCGGAGACAACGAACAGGTGGCTCGGGCGGTCGGCGCTGCAGTTGGCATTGACGTGAATGACGTCATCGCCGGAGTTCTCCCAGAGGGCAAAGCCGCCATGATCAGGCAGCTGCAGGCTGATGGCGCGGTCGTCGCCATGGTCGGCGACGGTGTGAACGACGCGATTGCGCTGGCCACCGCGGACCTCGGAATCGCGATCGGCACCGGAACTGACGCCGCCATCGAGGCAAGCGACCTCACCATCGTTCGGGGTGACTTGATGGCCGCCGTGGATGCTGTCAGGCTGTCGCGACGCACTCTGGCCACGATCAAAGGCAACCTGTTCTGGGCGTTCGCCTACAACACCGCAGCCATCCCGCTCGCCGTACTCGGGCTCCTGAACCCCTTGATCGCTGGTGCGGCGATGGCTCTGTCCTCGGTGTTCGTAGTCAGCAACAGCCTGCGGCTGCGCTCCTTCGCAGCCCTGCCCGTTAGAACGGATGCCGTGCATCCACCCGACTTGCTGACTGAAGCCGTCCCTGATCGACAGGGGCGGATCTGACAAGGCGGTGATTGAGCAGGTACTCTGTGGGGGTATCCGATGATCGAGTAGTTCGACAGGGAAGGAGAGAGTAGATGAGGACACACGTCGTCCGGGCCTACGCGACGTTGCGGCGCGTCCTGATCGTGACACTCTCCTTGGCCGCCATGATCATCGGCCTCCTCGCCCTCCACTCGATGGCAACCACCCACACCGGCGAGCCATTGGCCGCGGCCTCGCACACCCACGGAGCGGACGAGGGCGGGGCCGTCACTACGGCTCCGGTGACGGCAGCGACGCCATCAAACGGCGTGCTCGGCTCACTCGCCTGTGACGCGGACTGCGCCGCCGACTGCATGGCAATGGCAGCGTCCTGCCTCACCCTTTTCATCCTCGCGATCCTCGTGGTCCTCGCCACTTCACCTGCTACCTTCGCTGCGCTGATCGACCGCGGCCGGCGGATCCTCGCCCCGCTCGCTCGAGCACGTATCCACGTGTATTTCCCGTCCCTCGAACAGCTTTCCATCAGTCGAACCTGATCCGCGTTCGCGCAGCCCGCGCATCGCAACGCCTCGCGCACAGCCCGGGGTTCAAGGTTTACGAACTGAATGGAAGAACTGTGAAGAACACACGCACCTATCTACTCGCCGCCACCGCATTGGCAGCCATCGTCACTCTCAGCGCCTGCTCCGGTGGACTGGGCGGAATGGACATGGGCACCTCCACGTCGATGGCTACACCGTCGGCTTCCGCCGACGCTGCCGGCACCTTCAACGATGCTGACGTCATGTTCGCCCAAATGATGGTCCCGCACCACGAACAGGCCGTCGAGATGTCCGACATGCTCCTGGCGAAGGATGGCATCGATCAAGAGGTCACCGACTTGGCGACCGAGATCAAGGAAGCCCAGCAACCGGAAATCGACCAGCTCAACGAGTGGTTGACCCAGTGGGGTTCGGAGCCGGCGATGAGCGGCATGTCTCACGGCGACGGCATGATGTCGGCGGACGACATGGCCGCTCTGGAAGCTGCCTCGGGGACTGAGGCTTCCAAGCTCTTCCTCGAGCAGATGATCTCGCACCACCAGGGCGCCATCGCGATGGCGCAGGACGAGGTGGACAACGGCGAGAATGCCGACGCCCAGAAGATGGCGGCGACCATCGTGTCGACTCAGACCGATGAGATCTCCCGCATGCAGGACCTTCTCGGCTCGCTCTAAGCAGCCCATTCCCTAGACCGGCGCGCCTCGTGTGCGCCGCCGAGGTGCATCGCTCCCCCTCGATGCACCTCTGGGTGGGGTCCGCCTGTGCCGGTGGACTCCACCCTCCTCACGCTTGCTCGCCGACTCACTGGAAAGTCGATGCACCCCCGCCACGAAGCTCAACCCAACACCCTTCCCCTCACGCCTCCACCGACACGTCGATCACTCCGTGATGCCGAGGAGCGCAACCGCCGGCGACCCGGAAGCCGGCCGCGCCGACCGTCACCATCGGGAAAGGCCCCCGTCCGCCCCGCGGTCGTCCGCCCGAGAACGCAGCGGCTACTCGCCGGACTCACGATGACGGTCGTCACCCTCCTCGCGGTCACCATCTCCACTCCGGCTGCAGCACTCTCATCGACCACCGAACTGAGCCGACAAGCGTCAGCGCCTGTCAACACGCAAGGCGTCCACGTGTCGGCCAGTGCACAAGCATCCACGATTACTCGGGACGGCTACACCGTTGAGAAGGTGCAAGAAACCGTTGAGAAGGTGCAGGAGGTGGCCCCTGGAGCGTACGCAGCGACCGCGTCGACCTTCGTGAACGACGCCGCAGCCTCCATCCAATGGCCATTTCTCGTCGGAGTGCCGATCAGCGGCGGCTTCGGACCGCGGACCGCGCCCTGCGACGGGTGTTCAACGTTCCACAAAGGGATGGACATGAATCCCGGGGTGAACACTCCGATTCAGGCTGTGGCCTCTGGAACCGTTGTCGAAATTAGCGCCACTGACAATGGTGGTCTCGGCGTGTACGCCGTCATCGAGCATGAAGTCGGCGGCGAATCCTTCCGCAGCGTGTACGCCCACATGACGGAAGGCTCCCTGCGACTCACCCCGGGGCAGGCGATTACGGTCGGCGACATCGTCGGCAACGTCGGCAACTCAGGCCAGAGCACAGGCCCACACCTGCACTTCGAGATCCACGTGAACGGGGAGCCGATCGACCCGTTTGCGTGGCTGACCGCGCGAGTCGGCGGATGATCGCCGCCAAGCAGAATCAGCGATCCGCGTACGCCTCTGCGGTGATCTTCGGTACGGTTCTTCTACTGATCGCTGGCGGTGTTGTAGCCGGTGGCGGTCCCGCCCGCGCGGAAGAGTACCCGTCCTGGGCGGACGTGGAGAATGCCCGCTCATCAGAGACTGCGAAGCAGAACCAGGTCGCCGAACTGACCGCCCTGATTGCGGAACTCGCGCAGCAGGTAGCAGCGGCGCAGGCCGAGCAGACGCTGCGCGAGGGGGAATACGAGCTCGCGCAAGCGAAGTTCGATGAAGCCACGTACCGTGCGGACACGCTCCGTGTCCAGGCGGACGAAGCCGGAACCGTGGCCACAGTGTCCCAGCAGAATGCGGGTCACCTGGCGGCTTCCCTTGCCCGAAACGGCAGCGACGACCTTACCGCGCGGCTTCTTCTGGACAAGTCAGGGCCCGAACAGCTTCTCTATCGGCTAGGGGCAGCGACGAAGCTGGGCGAGCGAATCGACGGAATCGCCCAGGATGCCAGAACCGACACCAATACGGCTCGTGCACTCACGGCACAGGCAGATGTCGCGGAAGGCCTGCTCGGCGAGCTCGCCACCGAAGCGGAGGCCGCTCTCCAACGGGCGATCACGGCCAGAGCAAACCTAGACGCCAAGCTCGAAACGCAGCGGAACAACGTCTCAGTCATGCAAGCCCAACTCGCTGTCCTCTCTGAGAATCGACAAGCCACCGAAGCTGAGTTCCAGAAGGGCGAGGAAGCACGCCGAGCTGCTGAGGAAGCACGCCGCGCTGCCGAAGAGGCTGCACGACGAGCGGCCGAAGCAGCCGGACCGAGTGGCCCCGCACCGGCCAACGGACAAGGGTGGACCCTTCCCGTCAGCGGGTGGATCAGCGACAGCTTCGGCCCACGACCGGATCGCCCCGTAGCTGGCGTGGGTGCGTTCCACTACGGCACCGACATTGCCGCGAGTTGCGGCCAGACGGTCTACGCGGCGTCCGCAGGCACGGTGTCCTACGCCAACTGGTTGGGAACGTACGGCAACTGGGTGCTGATCGATCATGGTGGAGACGTCCAGACCGGGTACGCCCACAACAGCGAAATCCTCGTCGGAGTCGGCCAATGGGTGGCGGCGGGCACACCGATTGCGCTGGTCGGTACAACCGGGGCTTCATCAGGATGCCATTCGCATTTCGAAGTCCGATGGAACGGCGCCCGAATCGACCCCCAGCCCTTCATGGCGGAGAGGGGTGTGACTCTTGGGTGACACCGGTGGGAGGCTCGGATGGGTTGAGGGACGACGCCGGGTAATCCTGGCGGGTGTGGCGACGCTGGTGGCTGGCGTCCTGCTGCTGACGGGTTGTTCGCCTGACCCGCTCGCGGACCAGTATCGGGCGGGTAGCGGAAAGAACTATGTGGCGGGTGACGGCACGATCACCGAGATCGCCGCAGCGGATCGAGGGAAGCCGATCGTGTTCTCGGCCCCGCTGGACACCGGAGATGTCATCTCGTCGAAGGATCTCCTCGGATCCGTCGTGGTGGCGAACTTTTGGTACGCGGGCTGCGCACCCTGTCGGGCAGAGGCCCCTGACCTCGAAGCCGTCAACGACAAGTTCGCGGACGACCTCGTTCGGTTCCTCGGGGTGAACGTCCGAGACGAACTCGGCACCGCCCAGGCATTCGCCAAGAAGTACGGCGTGAGCTATCCGACGTTCCTGGACATGAAGAGCGGCACAGTGCAACTCGCTTTCAGTGGGGAGATCGCACCGAACGCCGTACCGACCACCATCGTCCTGGATAGGGAAGGCCGGGTAGCCGCGCGCATCCTCGGCCGGATCCCGGACGCAAGTGTCTTGTCGGCGCTGGTCACATCCGCCCTCTCAGAGGGTGCAGATACCACTACAGGAGGATGACGTGAACGATTCAGGCTTCACCCCGCACCCGAACTCTCCCGCCAGCCGCGACGAGGCCGCTCACCAGCAGTACCGCCGGCGGCGCCGGTATCTGCGCGCCGGACAACTGGTGATGCTGGTCGGCGCCCTGATCGTCGCGCAACACTGGCTCACGCACATCGGCGCCTTCAGCGCCGAGCCACCGCTGTGGGCTGACCTCGCGACCGGCTACCCGATGGGCGTTGCCCTGCTCATCGTGGGTGCCGTGCTGAGTGCGAGGAAACCCACGTGACAGTCGGCTCCTTCATTGTTGGAGTTATCCAGGCGTTCGTCATCACCATGACCGTCGGCTGGACAGCAATCGAGTCCGTTCGCCTCGCGGCCAAGGCTTGCGACTGGACCACCAGAGCGAACTACGCCCCTGGAAACCAAGCTGAACATGGGTGACTTGGGCGCGATCGTCGTGAGCGGACAGCTGATCCTCGCCATTCCCATCGCGATACTCGCTGGCCTCGTCTCATTCGCCTCACCCTGCGTCCTACCCCTTGTGCCGGGATACATCGGCTACGTCGGCGGCACCGCGGAGCAGAACAGGGGCCGAGGGAGGGGGAGGGCCGTCGCTGGCGTCGCACTATTCATCGCCGGCTTCTCCCTTGTCTTCATCGCCTACGGAGTCGCATTCGGCACCCTCGGCACATGGCTGATCCGCTGGCAAGACGTCATCACCCGCATTGTCGGTGTACTCGTCATCCTCATGGGCTTGGTCTTCATCGGATTGCTTTCCCCGATGCAACGGACGTTCAAACTCGACCTCCGGCCCCCGACCGGACTTGCAGGCGCACCGATGCTCGGAATCGTGTTCGGTGTCGGATGGACCCCATGCCTTGGCCCCACGCTGGCCGCTATCTCACTGCTGAGCCTGGATTCAGGCTCAGCCTGGCGAGGCGCGCTGCTCGGATTCGCATACTGCGTCGGCCTCGGACTGCCCTTCCTCCTCATCGCACTGGGATTTGACTGGATGCTCGGCGCCACGGCATTCCTACGCCGCCACATCCGCTTCATCAACATCTTCGGAGGAATCATGCTGGTTGTCATCGGCATCCTCATGGTGACGGGTGTCTGGACGGCATGGATCTACAGCATGCAGTCACTGATCGGCAGCGTCACACTCCCGATTTGACCAACCGGTCTGCGCCACGGCTCGCTCCTTCTGCCGGTACGGAGTTCTCTGGGGTCAGGTCCAGGCGGCGCAGGAGCTGCGCGTTCAGGGCGACCACGACAGTCGACGCCGACATCAGCAGTGCCCCGACTGCCATCGGCAGGACGAACCCGATGGGTGCCAGCACGCCTGCGGCAAGGGGCACCGAGATGAGGTTGTAACCCGCAGCCCACCACAGGTTCTGCTTCATCTTGCGATAGCTCGCCTTCGACAGCGCGATCACGGACAATACCGATCGAGGGTCGTCGGAGGCCAGGATCACGCCGGCCGAAGCGATGGCCACGTCGGTGCCCGCGCCGATCGCAATCCCGACATCGGCCTGCGCCAGTGCGGGAGCATCGTTCACTCCGTCGCCAACCATCGCCACCTTGCGACCCTCGGCCTGAAGCTCCGCCACCTTCGCTGACTTGTCCTCCGGGTGGACTCCCGCGAACACGCGATCGATGCTGAGTGCTGCAGCGACCGTATGCGCCACGGCCTCAGCGTCGCCGGTGATCATGACCACCTGGACACCCATGTTCTGCAGTGCGGCAACGGCCTGTCGCGACTCCTCGCGAACCTCGTCCGCAAGGCTGATCGCTCCGATGACCTGACCGTCCTCCATGACGTGCAGGATGATCGCCCCGTCGCGTCTCCACGCCTCGGCCACGTCGAGTTCGGCGGCGCCATGCTGCTTCAGGAGACTGGGGCCACCGACGCTGATAGTGCGTCCCGATACGGACGCGGACACACCCACCGCTGTCGACGCCTGGAAGGCGGATGCGGGCGGCACGACAAGACCGCGCGCCTTCGCGGCCGCGACGATCGCTTTCGCCAGAGGATGCTCACTATCCGATTCGGCTGCCGCCGCCGCTGTGAGGACGTCGTCTGCCTGCCGATCGCCGTGAACCGCGATGTCCGAGACGGTGGGCTCACCCTTGGTGAGTGTCCCCGTCTTGTCGAACAGCACCGTGTCGACCGTGCGCATGCTCTCCAGCGCGAGCCGATCCTTGATCAACACGCCACCCTTCGCCGCCCGTTCGGTCGCGATCGACACGACCAGCGGGATGGCCAAGCCCAGTGCGTGCGGGCAGGCAATCACTAGCACTGTGATGGTACGGATGACCGCGTCATCCGGGAACCCCAGTGCCGTCCACACAATGGCTGTGAGGAGAGCGGAGACCAGTGCGAACCAGAACAGCCAGCCCGCGGCCGTGTCAGCAAGACGCTGCGCGCGCGAGGACGAGTTCTGTGCCTCCGTGACCAGTCGTTGGATGCCAGCGAGAGCGGTGTCGTCTCCGACGGCAGTGATTCGTATACGAACCGCGCTGTCGGTTGCAACTGTTCCTGCAACGACGCGGTCTCCGACGCGGCGGGTGACCGGGCGGGACTCGCCAGTAATCATCGACTCGTCGATGTCGGCCTCACCCTCTATGACCTCACCGTCAGCCGGCACCCGACTTCCCGGGCGAACAACCACGACGTCGCCAAGCTGCAGGTCACTGGGGCTGACAATGACAACCTCGCCGTCTTCGAGCCGCTCCGCCTCATCCGGAAGCAGCGCGGCGAGTGACTCCAATGCTGTCGAGGTCTGCGCAAGGGAGCGCATTTCGATCCAGTGGCCGAGCAGCATGATGACGATCAGCAGGGCGAGCTCCCACCAGAAGTCCAGCTCATGATCGAGGATTCCGAGGTTCGCGCCCCACGACGCCAGGAACGCCACAGTGATCGCGAGGGAAATCAAGAGCATCATGCCGGGCTTCCGAGCCTTCAGCTCGCTGACGGCACCGGTGAGGAACGGGCGACCTCCCCAGACGTACATGACCGTCCCGAGCACAGGCGAGATCCACGCGATGATCGCAGCGTCCGGGAGGCTGTAGCCGAAGAGCATCGCGAACATCGGACTGAACCCGATCACCGGGATCGAAATCACGAGCATGATCCAGAACAGCCGCCTGAACTGGCCGACGTGGTCGCCGTGCCCGGCGTGGCCTCCGTGCTCCGCGTGTCCTTCGTGCCCGGAACCACGGGGAGAAGGCCGACTGAGTCCACCGGCACTGGCTCCGCCGTGATCCTGAACTGCCGGGTCATGGTCCTGGTGGCGGCCGACTTCGCCGGTCGTCGCCTCTCGCTCAGCCCCGCCTACCGGACCATGCATGCCATGCTCTTCACTCATGCACCGGACTATATACCCCCCGGGGGTACAAACCAAGCCCCTGGCATCTATCTGGTTCGTAGGCGCATGGTTGGGATCGACCACCGATAGCATTAGAATCTGCGTATGGATGCAGATAAGGCGGTGTGCGGCCGCCGGCCCGATAGCCAGTATGTGGAACTCGCCGTCGAGGTCTTCGGCATGCTCGCGGATGCCACGCGGATCAGGATCATTCTGGCGCTGCGTGACGCCGGGGAGCTGAGCGTCAACCATCTGGCCGACATCGTCGACAAGTCGCCCTCCGGAGTATCTCAGCACTTGGCGAAGCTCCGTCTGGCACGGGTCGTCTCCACCCGGCAGGACGGCACGAAGATCTTCTACCGCCTCGAGAACGAGCACGCCCAACAATTGGTCAGTGATGCCATCTTCCAAGCCGAGCATTCTCTCGGTGGCACACCGCGCCATCACCATGCACAGTCGAACGAGGCACCCGGTCTGTGAGCGAGCACCAGCACAGCGCGGAACGGAGCCACGAGAACGCGCACGACCACGACCACGACCACGACCACGACCACGATGGTCTCGCCGGTGAAGGAGAACACTCTCACCCGCACGGCGGATTGAGGGGTTTGCTCCACGACCTCTTCGTCCCGCACACGCATGACTCGGCTGATTCCATCGACGATGCCCTCGAAGCGAACAAAGCAGGAGTCCGGGCACTGTGGATCAGTCTTTTACTGCTGCTCGCCACGACGGTGCTGCAGGCAGTGCTGGTGGCCTTGACATCATCCGTCGCACTGCTTGCCGACACCATCCATAACTTCTCCGACGCGCTCACCGCGGTTCCGCTGCTCATCGCGTTCGCTCTGGCCCGTCGATCGGCTGATCGGCGATTCACTTATGGGTACGGCCGGGCCGAAGACTTGGCCGGAATGTTCATCGTCGTCGTCGTCGCCCTCTCTGCCGTCGTCGCCGGCTGGGAAGCCATCAACCGTTTCCTGCACCCCGTAACCGTCGAGCGCCCCTGGCTGCTCGTCCTTGCCGGCCTCATCGGCTTCGCGGGAAACGAAGCAGTAGCCATCTACCGCATCCGCGTCGGTCGCCGGATCGGATCAGCCGCCCTCGTCGCCGACGGCGTGCACGCCCGTCTCGACGGTTTCACGTCCCTCTCGGTCGTCCTCGGTGCAGTCGGAGTGCTCCTCGGATTCCCCCTCGCGGATCCGCTCATCGGACTTCTCATCGCGGCATCGATACTGATCCTGCTGTGGGGGACCGTGAAGTCGATCGGAGCCCGACTGATGGACGTCATCGACCCGACGCTGCTCGGCAGGGCAGATCAGGCACTTGATCAGACCGTCGGGATCGCCGGGGTCCGGGTGCTGCAGCTTCGCTGGATCGGACACCGTCTCACCGGCGCCGCAACCGTGATCGTGACAACCAACGACTTTGGTGAGGCGACGCAGATCGCCCGCCGAGCTGAAGCACGAGTGCACGAGGTGCTGCGCAATCTGGATGATTTCACTGTCACCACCCGCCCAGCCGAGTAGCGCGCAAGTGGGTGCGCTCTCGGCCATCCTCTTGGTGCGCTCGCGCCTAACCTCGCCGCGCTCAGACCTCTGCGGAGACCCTAGCCGGGCGGAAATCGGAATCGGTCCGATCACCTTTGGGAAAAAGCACTCGAACAATAAACACGCCGACGATCGCACCCAGGATCTGGGCAGCGATGTAGCCCGGGACGGACGATGGGGCGATTCCGGCGAAGGTGTCGCTGAACATCCGCCCGATCGTGATTGCAGGGTTGGCAAAGCTCGCAGAGCTGGTGAAGAAGTAGGCGGCACCGATGTAGGCGCCTACTGCAGCTGGCGCCCATGCTGACCGCCCGGTGTGGGCGAGACTGAAGATGACGAGGATCAGGCCAGCGGTTGCAACGATCTCCGCGAGAAAGTGCGGTCCGGTCATGCGGTCGGTTCCGCTCATCGTGGTCGGCAGTCCGAACATCGCGTTCGCGAGCACGGCGCCGGCGATGCATCCAACAATCTGCACGGGTAGGTAGTAGGTGAGGTCGCGCCACGGCCGGTGTCCGAACGCGGCATCGGCCAGGGAGACGACCGGGTTGAAATGGGCTCCGCTGATTGGTCCGAAGATCAGGATGAGGGCGAAGAGACCCAGCGCTGTGGCGAAGGCGTTCTCGAACAGTTGCAGGCCGGTATCGTCTGGCGACAGGTTGCTCGCGGCGACGCCCGATCCGACGACGAGGGCTGTGAGGAGGGCGCTGCCCAGGAACTCACCGAGCGCGGGCCGCGCCCAGGAGGGGAGGATCGGCTTCACGCGCTGATCAGGAGCCGAGAGACGGCGTCAAGCGCTCCGGGGACAAGCTTGAAGTACGCCCATGTGCCCCGCTGTGTACGGCTGAGGAAGCCGGCGTCGACGAGCATTTTGAGGTGATGGGACACCGTCGGCTGGCTCAGGCCGACGGGCTCGGTCAGGTCGCACGCGCAGGCCTCTTCCCCCTCGGATGCTGCGACGATCGAGATCAACCGGAGTCGAGTGGGATCCGCCAAGGCCTTCAGCGACCGGGCGAGGTCGTCTGCCTTCTGAGCTGTCAGCGTCTCCCTTGTGAGTGGGGAGCAGCACGCGGCAGCGTCAGTGATCGGGATGAGGGTGGGTGTCGGCACGAAGCCCATTGTAGTCGATATTGACATCCATCGATATGGTGGGCCATACTCAATGTATCGAGATCCGTCGATATACCGAAGCCGGAGTAGTCATGACCTTGCTCGACCTCACGCCCACCGTACGCCGCTCCTCCCGACTGGATGACCTGCCGGTTGCGATCATCGGCGCTGGACCGGTCGGGCTCGCTGCTGCCGCGAATCTCGTGGAACGGGGCATCGACTTCGTCGTGTACGAGAGTGGCGATTCGATCGCGTCCAGCATGAACGCTTGGCGGCACATCCGGCTGTTCTCCCTGTGGGAGCACCTCATCGACCCGGCCGCGAAGCGACTGCTCGAAGCGGCGGGCTGGGAAGAGCCGCCCGCGGGGGTGGCCCCGTATGCGGCCGCCATCATCGACGACTACCTCGTCCCGCTCGCCGCGCTTGAGCCCATCGCCTCACGAACTCGATTGGGAGTCACGGTCGATTCGGTGTCGCGAGAGGGCATGGATCGCACCCGGTCCGCCGGACGAGCGACAACCCCGTTCGTTCTCCGCATCCACGACGGCGTCGAGGTGTCCGAGTTCACTGCGCGCGCGGTGATCGACGCTTCTGGGACATACGGCACTCCCAACAGTCTGAGTTCGAACGGCCTGGTTCCTCTTGGCTACGCGGATGTCGCCGAGAAGGTCAGCCATGCCCTCCCCGATGTGCTCGGGACCGACCGGGAGCGCTTTGCCGGGAAGCACACCGTCGTCGTCGGGGCTGGTCACTCCGCAGCCAACACCCTCATCAACCTCGCGAAGCTCGCTCGAGAGGAGGCGGGGACGACGGTCACCTGGGTCATCCGCAACAGCTCGGCGGTGCGCGTGTCCGGCTCCGACGATGACGAACTCCCGGGCCGCGCTTCCCTCGGCCAGCGGATCGAGCGACTCGTCGCCAGCGGCGCAATCGAGCGCGTCGACCAGTTCGAGATCGTCCGCCTTACAGCCTCCGACGGTGGTGTCGACATCGTCGGCAGTCGTGCCGGCGGTATCGAGACGATCCACGCCGACGTCGTGGTGAATGCGACCGGATTCCGGCCGAACCTGGACATGCTGCGCGAGATCCGACTTGAGCTCGACGAGATCGTCGAAGCGCCTCGACGCCTCGCGCCGCTCATCGATCCCAACTTGCACAGCTGCGGCACCGTCGCCCCGCACGGCTTCGCAGAACTGCAGCAGCCAGAACCGAACTTCTTCATCGCTGGCATGAAGAGCTATGGCCGAGCCCCGACCTTCCTCCTCGCCACCGGCTACGAGCAGGTCCGATCGATCACTGCCTGGCTAGACAACGACATGGCCGCGGCAAGCAACGTCGAACTCGTCCTCCCCGCGACTGGGGTGTGCTCTACGGATGAGGCTTCCGGGTCTTCCTGCTGTTCCTGAAGCGGGATCGCATAGACTCCGGTCTATGAGTGACGTTCGAGCTTCGGCGCCCACTACTGCGCTGCGATTGCTGGCGGACCCGACGCGCGCCAAGATCATCTCGCTGATCCTGGACAGCGACGAAGGGCGCGCCACCGTCACGAAGCTCGCCGAACAGCTCGAACTCTCGCAGCCCACCCTGTCTCATCACGCTAAGGCGTTGACGGATGACGGGATCCTCCAGCGGGAACCCGTCGGTCGGCAGGTCTGGTACTCGGTGGCCCCTGATCGTGTGGACGAGGTGTCCGAGGCTCTCCACACGCCTGCGGAGTCTCACCTCGACGCCGACGTGCTCGGACGCATCAGCACCGACCTCGCGCAACGATTCGCGGGAACGTTCGGTGCCGAGACGGTGGAGCGATACGTTCACGAGAGCTACGAACTGCTCGCCGAACGGGCGCACATCACCCGCTACCTCACGTCCCTGACGTCGAAGTTCGCTGCTGACCGTCTCGCCGCACTGGCGAAGGAGAAGGACCGGCCAGCTGGGGAGGTTCCGGAAGTGCTTTTCGTGTGCGTTCAGAATGCTGGACGCTCGCAGATCGCCTCTGCGATCCTTCGCCACCTCGCCGGCGACCAAGTCATTGTGCGCACGGCCGGGTCGGAGCCGGCTTCCGCTGTTCGCTCAGTCGTGACGACCGCGCTCGATGAGATCGGCGTCTCCCTCGACGGCGAGTATCCCAAGCCCCTCACCGACGAGGTCGTCCGTGCCGCCGACGTCGTCGTCACCATGGGCTGCGGTGATGCCTGCCCGATCTATCCCGGCCGCCGCTACCTCGATTGGGACTTGGAAGACCCGGCCGGGCTTCCGCTTGCTCAGGTGCGTCGCATTCGAGACGAGATCGAGGGGCATGTCCGGGAGCTTCTGACGACCCTGTGAACTGAACGGTTCGTGAACTCGACAATCGCGCCTCGCTTAACCCATAGATGTGTGTCTATGCTTTAGGTATCGACCGAAAGCGAGTTCTCCCATGACTGCTAAGCCCTCCGTTCTCTTCGTCTGCGTGCACAACGCTGGCCGCTCTCAGATGGCAGCCGGTTACATGACCGCCCTGTCCGACGGCCGTGTCGAAGTTCTCTCCGCCGGCTCCGAGCCCAAGGACCAGATCAACCCGATCGCCATCCAGGCGATGGCTGAAGACGGCATCGACATCGCCAACAACGTGCCGAAGGTCCTCACCACCGAAGCCGTCCGCGACTCCGACGTCGTCATCACCATGGGCTGTGGCGACGCCTGCCCCATCTTCCCCGGCAAGCGCTACGAGGATTGGAAGCTCGACGACCCGGCCGGCCAGGGCATCGAAGCGGTCCGCCCGATCCGCGACGACATCAAGGCGCGCATTCAGAGCCTGCTCGCTGAGATCCTTCCCGCGACCGTCTAGGCCAGGACGATGTCAGACCTCAGCACACGCCGCGCCCTTCCCGGCCTCACCTTCCCCGAGGAACACCTGAAGCGACTCGCGGACGATCTTGCCACCAAGTTCGTCGGCATCTTCGCACTCGAGACGGTGGAACGGTACGTGCTGGAGTCGTACACAGCGCTGCTGCGCACCTCGACTGTGAAGGCGCATCTCGCGACGAACACGGTGCGGTTCGCCACCGACCGCCTAACGGCGTTGGCGCAGGCCAAGGGAGCGATCGAGCGTCCCATCCCCGAGGTGCTGTTCGTGTGCGAGGAGAACGCCGGCCGCTCCCAGATGGCCGCCCTCCTCACTGCCGAGCTCTCGGGTGGTGCGGTTCACGTGCGCTCCGCCGGATCGGCACCGGCTAGTCAGATCAACCCGGCCGTCATCACGGCGATGACGGAGATCGGCCTCGACCTGGGGGCAGCGTTCCCGAAGCCGCTCACCGATGATGTCGTGCAAGCCGCCGATGTGGTCGTCACCATGGGCTGCGGTGACGCCTGCCCCATCTACCCAGGCAAGCGTTATCAGGACTGGGACCTCACCGACCCGGCTGGCCTGCCCCTCGACGACGTCCGCCGCGTCCGCGATGACATCCGCCACAGGGTGGAGATCTTGCTCACCGACCTCGGCATCGAAAGGACCCAGCTCGCATGACCATCGAGAACGTCGTCATCGTCGGATCCGGCCCCGCCGGCTACACCGCCGCCATCTACCTCGCCCGCGCTGGCCTCTCGCCGATCGTGCTGACAAGCTCCGTCGAACCGGGCGGCGCTCTGGTGAACACCACCGAGGTCGAGAACTTCCCTGGCTTCCCCGACGGAATCATGGGTCCCGACCTCATGGAGAACATGCGCGTCCAGGCTGAGAAGTTCGGGGCCCGCATCGTCTACGACGACGCAACTGCCCTCGAACTCACCGACGACATCAAGACCATCGAGACCGGCTCCGGCACCACCTACCGAGCCACACTGTCGTCCTGGCGATGGGATCCGCCTACCGGAAGCTCGGCGTGACCGGCGAGCAGGAACTCACCGGCAAGGGCGTCTCCTGGTGCGCAACCTGCGATGGGTTCTTCTTCCGCGGCCAGGACATCGCCGTCGTCGGCGGCGGCGACTCCGCCCTCGAGGAGGCGCTGTTCCTCACCCGTTTCGCCAACTCGGTCACGCTCCTGCACCGCAGTGACAGCCTGCGTGGCTCAAAGATCATGCAGGACCGTGCTCTCAGCCACCCGAAGATCACACCGGTATGGAATACCGAGGTGGTTACCGCGCACGGTGACGACAAGCTGACTGCCCTGCATCTCCGTGACACGGTCACTGGTGAGGCATCTGCCATGGATGCAACCGGTCTGTTCATTGCCATCGGGCACGACCCCCGTAGCGAGCTCGTCATCGGCCAAGTCGATGTTGACGACGAGAACTACGTGTTGGTGAAGCATCCGACGACCGAGACGAACCTGCCCGGCGTCTTCGCGTGCGGGGACCTCGTCGATCACCGCTACCGCCAGGCCATCACCGCGGCCGGCAGTGGATGCGCGGCCGCAGCCGATGCAGAGTCGTACCTGACCGCGAACGGCCTTGCGGCGCACGAGGCAGATCTTGCTGCAACGTTGGCGGTCTGACAACCACGGCCACTACGTGAGCTCATCCATGATGGTCTGATGACGAACGTGAAGATCCGCGCCCTCGAACCATCCGACTGGAGCGCGGTTCATGCGATCTATGCAGAGGGCATCGCCACTGGCCATGCAACCTTTGAAGCCGAACCGCCGACGTGGGAATCGTTCGATGTCGGCAAACTCCGGCAGCACAGGATGGCGGCCACACTCGACGATGTCGTCGTCGGGTGGGCCGTCGTGTCGCCGATTTCAAGTCGCCCCGTGTATCGAGGGGTCGTTGAGCACTCGGTCTACGTGTCGGCGGCTGCTCGTGGCCGAGGCATCGGGCACCTCCTCCTCGCGGCACTTATCTCTTCCACCGAAGACGACGGGATCTGGACGCTGCAGTCCGGTGTCTTCCCAGAGAACGTTGCCAGCGTCAGGCTCCACGAAGCGCACGGCTTCCGAATCGTTGGCACCCGGCAACGGCTAGCTCTCATGCCCCACGGCCCCATGGCCGGTCTGTGGCGAGACGTTTACCTGCTTGAACGTCGAAGCGACAGATTGGCTGCCGGCGACCTTCCGAAGGCTTGAACGTTCCGACAACTCATGTAGAAGCTTCCCGGCTACTCGATCGGAGGGCTTGATTGGAGCACCTCGCTGGTCAATACTGCTACCATGCCGGATCCGCCCGAACCGTCGAAGCGTTTGCCAACGTACTCCCCGGTACTGGCGGCGCCGTACTGGTCGAGCATCGAGCCGTTCGTCATGTCCGCCGTTGCTGACGCCGAGCCGCACACGACGTATTCGGCAAAGAAGCTGTTCGCGGCGGTCGGTCCACTGACTCTGTGGGCTTGGCAGACTGCTGGCTTGCCGCTCTCCAGATCGGCCATCTTCTCCGTGTCAACCATCGAGCGCTTCGCAGCTCACGGCATGAAGCAGTACAAGCCGGCCGGACGAGGCTCAATGCGGTCCCGACTCCTGAGGGTGGCCGAAGTCCTTACTGGCGAATACGCCATTCCCGGTGATCTCAGACCGTATGGGAGATCTGACGCAGCCCGACCCTACACATCGACGGAGCAAGCGGCCTTCATGAGCTGGGGAGCCACCCAAGGAACTGCATTGCGACGCGCGAACGCTGCCGTCCTCATGTCGCTCGGCTTCGGCGCTGGCCTGTCGAACAGGGAGATCATCGGTGCGAAAATCCAAGATCTCGCACTGGCGGGTCCCTACGTGATCATGCACGTGGGCGGTGAGCGGACCCGTGTGGTTCCCGTCTTGGCGGAGTGGGACCTGCCACTCCGATGGGCCATCGGGTCGGGCGACGCTGACAGGCATGTGTTCCTACCTGGTCGCACCTACCGCAGTCCGAACGTGCCGGGCTTGTTCGTATCGACAGCCGATGGAGGGCGACAGTTGCAGGTGCAACGGATGCACGCGACCTGGGTCGTTCACCACCTCGATGCTGGAACTCCCACGCTGGCGCTGATGCGTGCCGCCGGGCTTCGCTCGCCAGAAGCCCTCGACCGCTACCTCGCTTTCGCCTCGGAGCCGAACCTCAACGACTACATCGAGGTTGTAGCCGTCCCTCGATTCAATCCCGAGACGGCCACAACCTGACGCCGAGGCCCCGCTCGAGACGACTGATCGTCCGGAGGTCCGGCCATGTCTTTCCGGCGAGGATCCCGATGAGAGAGACATGAGTCACGCCAGTCACCGCAGCGATGGATCGGAGGCTGCGGCCATTGATCGCTTCGCGGAGATTCGCAACGAAACGTCGCGCATCCTCACCGACAGGGTCCTCCGACGGAGTGTCCGGCCACGACGGCGTCAACTCGTTCGGTCGCTCCCGTTCGGTCCGGCTCATGTCTCAAGCGTACGGGCCAGGATCGCCTGACGCTTCAGCCACGCTCCCGGACAAGTCGCGGGATCGCGGAGAGATCGATCTCAAGCACCCGTTCCGCGCGGACGACATCTTCGAACCGCATGACGACTTCGCCCTTCAACATGCGCAGAGTACGCAGGTACCCCTGCTCCGCATCGTCCGCGAAGACTGGAACACTGATTCCTCGCCGTTCCAGAACACGCCGGATCGCTCTGACGTACTCATGCTGCAACGCCGATGCCAGGATCCAATCATCAGCCGCCAGAGCCGTTATCCCCAGCCTCGTCGCCACGGCGCGTGGACCATGCCACGCCACTGACTCCAAGCCGAAGTGTTCGGAGGGATAGCACAGGTCCGCCGGAACGTAACGCGGATTCGTCATCGCATGAACCTAGCAGCGAGCTTTCCTAAAAGGAAACTCAGGTGCCCCATGTCCCTCTTGCATGACACCTCCCTCGCGTACAACACCTTCATCAGCCTTGCCCTCACCGACCGTTGGTCGACATAATTACCATGTCCTCCCCGAGGTGTGGGCGATGGTCGAGCACTACGAACCGAAGCATGAAGCAAGGCAGCACTGGCCGGAAGTTCGCGACTTCGTCGTCGCGAGCGTACTCGAGTACGCCCCCACGTCATCGCGGATGGCACGAGCCAACATGTCGGTCCTCGCGCGCTACGCGGTGTGGCTGGTCTATACGGCCGGGCTGGCACTGCGACGAGATGTCGCCTTCGACGAGAACAACGCCCACCGGTTCATCAAGTCGGTGCTTCGGCATTTGTCCGGCGACTACAGCTACCGGTCCGAGCTCACCATCGTCAATTACGCCGAGAGGCTCGGCCGGCAGCCGCGCCGAGAAATGCTGTCGCCAGCTCCGGTAACGACCGCGCGCACGTACACGGACCGGGAACTCTCGGCGCTTCTCAGTGCAGTCGTCACTCGTCCAACCGCATACAGCCGATGCGAAGGACGGGCCCTCCTCGCCCTTGGCGCGGGTGCGGGGCTGAGGGCATCCGAGATGCACCGCGTTCGCGTCGGCGACGTCGACCGCGAAGGCAGCGACGTCGTCGTCGTCGTGACCGGCGGGACACACCCGCGCCGCGTCCCTGTGCGCTCGGACTGGGTGAAAGTGCTGAACGACTGCATCGGTGACCGATCCGCCGATGAGTACCTCGCTTGGGAGAACCAGGCGCGGACGGAGTCGTCCTTGACGCGAGGCATCGCGGAGCGTACCGGTTTCGGACCGAACCCGGACCCACTTCGCCTTCGCGCGACCTGGCTCGTGAACTTGCTGAACGCATCGATACCGCTCAACCTTCTGCTCGCTGTGTCCGGGTACAGCTCAACGACGGCTCTCCAGCCGTTCCTGAACGCGATGGCGCCAACGGACGCCACTGCATTCAGGTCTGCGCTGACGGGCGGTGTGAGCCGATGAGCGCGAGTACGCCGAAACCGAAGCGCTCGAAGAAGATGAAGAAGGCGCAACCTGTTGACCCCACCGTCATCGACCTCGAGGGGCTGCTTTTTGATGACTCCTCGAACTGGGAGCCGGGCCGGAGCACGAAGTTCGACCTCCGCGACGTTGCAGCCGCGGTGAGCTTCGTTGAGCGTTCCGGAGTTCTCGACGACCTCGCGAAGTACAGAGACGAAGCCAGGGTGAAGACCGGTCCCGGCGGGGCGCCGTCGATGCTGACAGACCTCCACATCGTCGCCGGATGGTTCCTTCTCGCGAAAGAGCACACGCCACTCTGGGTCAGTGAACTCGCGAGGCTCCTCGCCACTCGGCTGACTCCCGAGGCCCGAAGGTACCTCGACCTGCCGCCGGCGGCGGACGACTGGTACGACATTCGAGCGAAGCGCAAGTGGTACAACGCCGCCCACAACAGGATGAAGACCCTGCTTGTCCAAGTCGACCCCTTCCCCGGAATCGACCGCCGCAACCCGACCAACCGAGAAGGCCGCGCCGCATTCAAGACGGCGCGGGAGCTGAACACGGAACGTCGAATGAAGGACCGACTCGACAAGTTCTCCAACGACATGGTCGAGCAGACCTGGCGGGAGATGCCACGAGAGTATCGACGACGTCGTGCCCAGATCGATGTCACCGCCGATCAGTCCTTCGTCACCACCGGCGGAAAGCGCGGGATGGCGAAGAAGGACAAGAACGGGGTGGAGATGTGGGACCCCAAGGTGATGGAACCCGAGATGAACTGGCACATCACCAACTCCGGCACCCGCGACGACGGTACCGCAGCGCAGAAGGAAGCCGCCAAGAACAAAGATGACGCCAAATGGGGTGCCGTCGCCAACCTCACCATCATCACGTCAACCCGCGACACAGGCGAGAAGGCACTCCCCAACATCGCAATCGGGTTCTCGCTCAGCACGCCCGCCATCGACCCGGAGATCGAACTCGTCCGTCTTGGTCAATCGATCATCGACCGCGGGCATACACCAGGGCGCATGGTTGCAGACCGTGGGTACTTCGCGTCGAAGTCCGTGGAGAAGCTCCACATCCCCATCAGAGACCAAGGCTGGGGTGTTGTCACGGACTATGTGAGGACACAGCTCGGCAAGCACGGCGAGGTGCACGGTGCCCAGCAGATCGAAGGCGCACACTACTGCCCAGCGATGCCGGCATCACTGCGCGACGCATCCGTAGACGCCGAAGCACAGCGCATCGACGAAGAGACCTATCGCAACTACATCAAAATGCGGGTTCCCTATGAGGTCCGCCCGAAAGAACGACCCGACGAGGATGGCAACCAGAGAGTCATGTGCCCCGCGTACGGTGCGAACGCGAAGGTCGTTTGTCCATTCCGGATGGAAGACGAGAAGCCGGAGGCGCGTACCGCACGTCTGAAACGCATGAAGACCGCCCGGGTCGACATCCCTGTCATCCAAGAGGTAGACCTTCCGGCTCGCAAGTACGACATCTGCAAGTGCTCTTCCATCACGCTGAAGAAGGACGATGGGATCAAGCACAAGCAGGAACTTCGATACGGTTCCGAGCTCTGGGACGAGACCTACGACATCGACCGCAGTATCTCCGAGAGCTACAACGCGTACATGAAGGATCAGGGACGAGAGAACGCGGAGAACTCCGAGCGGCGGCGTGTTCGAGGCATGGCCGCCAACCAGTTCCTGGTTACCTTCCTTGTCATCTCCGCGAACATGCGGAAGATCTTCGACTTCATCCACGAGGAGAAGGCGGTCGAACGCACTGGGGTCGTCAAGACGCTGACGCGCTCGAAGAGTCGCAACTCCACCTACCGTTCCCACTGGTTCAAGAAGCGCGATCCGAAGCCGGCGTCACCTCCAGGGGGAGAAGCACCTCCGCCGACACCGATGAGGACATGATCCTCGACAGTTCAGACCGTTACCGAACCCGCTGTACCGAATGCCTGGACAATCCGGCGACCCGAAAAGGTCGCAGATGAGGATTGCTCAGGCATTTCGTCGTTCCCGGAACATGCCTTGCCCGTCATGGGACGCCGAAACGGAAAAGAGGCCCTCGCTTTCGCGAAGGCCTCTTTTATTTCGGAGAGTTCTTAGAACGTTTGAGACCAAACGTTAGAACAGCCCCTCATCTGTCGGGGTGGCGGGATTCGAACCCACGACCTCCTCGTCCCGAACGAGGCGCGCTACCAAGCTGCGCCACACCCCGATGGCCCGAAGGCCTCACTAAGAATAGCCGATAAAAAGCATCGGGTTGACCAGCGGATGCCGCCGACCTGGGACTCAGCGCTCGTTCTCAGGCACCAGGGTCAGCAGGGTCGCCTCGGGCGGGCAGGCGAAGCGCACGGGAGCGAAGATCGAGGTGCCGAGGCCGGCCGAGACGTTGAGATAGGCGTTGCGCATCCCGTGCCACCAGAGGCTCAGCCCCTTGACCTGCTTGCGCGGGATGTCGCAGTTGGTCACCAGTGCGCCGAATCCGGGTACGCAGACCTGACCGCCGTGGGTGTGCCCGGCCAGGATGAGCTGGGCCCCGTGGTTCACGAAGGAGTTGAGCACCCGCTGGTACGGCGCGTGAGTGACTCCGACCGAGACCGTCGCCCGGCTGGCCGGGGCATCGCCGCGGTCGGGCCAGGTCTCGTCGCCGAGAGGATCGTCGGCGCGCAGTTCGTCGATGGCGCGGGCGATGAGCTCCGGTCGGTCGAGCTTCTTGTGCGGGTCGTCGACCCCGAAGAACTCGAAATGGGTCCCGGCGATGTCGGCCGCCCCCGCAGCGTTGTTGAGATCGACCCAGCCCAGGCTGTCGAAGAACTCGAGCAGGGCGGCCGTGTCGAGCTTCTCGGCGCGGCCGGTGTGCTTCGACGGGCCGGCGAAGTAGCGCAGCGGGTTCTTGACGACGGGGCCGTAGTAGTCGTTCGAGCCGTTGACGAAGACACCGGGGATCCCGGCGAACCGTTCGAAGGCGTGCCGGATCCCGTCGATGCCGTCGCGATGACCGAGGTTGTCGCCGGTGTCGACGACCAGGTCGGGCTGCAGATCGGCGAGCGAGCGCACCCACTCCTGCTTGTCACGCTGCCACGGTGCCATGTGGAGATCGGAGAGGTGCAGCACACGGATCGGTGCTGACCCGACGGGGAGCACAGGAACGCGCACCTCGCGCAGTGTCCACATGGTGCGCTCGACGAGCGTGCCCCATGCCAGTGCGGCAAGAGCCGCCGCTGCCGTCAGAGTGACGGCTGCGGCGGCTCCCGAGCGAGCGGAGGACGATGCCACCGCTAATCCTTACCGGGCTTGTCGGGCTTGTCGGCCTTGTCGGCCTTGAGCTTGCCGATGCTGATGGTGACCTGCGATCCGGGCTTGAGCCCGGCTCCGGCGCCGGGATCGCTGGCCTGCACGATTCCCACCTGCTTCGGGTCCGTCACGTCGACGTCGGTGGTCTTCACCGAGAACTGGCCCTGGAGCTGGTTCTTGGCGTCGCCCTCGGAGAGCCCGACCACGTTGGGCATCAGCACCATCGCACCGTTCGAGGTGTAGGCGGTCACCAGCGACCCACGCGGGGCATCGCCCGACGGGTCCGTGCCGCTGACCTGTCCTGCGGGAAGCTCGGAGTCCTGGGCGCCGCCATCGGCGAACCCGAATCCGGCAGCCTCGATGAGCTGCTGGGCCTCCTGGATCGACTTGCCTCGCACATCGGGAACCGTGGCGTAGACGGTCTTCAGCGACGACGGGTCGGCGTCGGGGAACCCGTCTCCGCCGTACTTCGCGTTGGCGGCCGACATGATCGCCGGCCAGATCTGGTGACGGATGACCGCCGCCTGCGTGCCGTTGAAGTAGGTGTCGCGCAGGTTCACGTGGCCGGTGACGTTGAACACGCCGACGGTCGTGGCGACCTTCGTGCTGGCGCCGCTCATCCAGGTGGCCTCGTTGTTGTCGGTGGTTCCGGTCTTGCCGATCATGGGAACCTGCGGGTCGGTGCGACCGTTGGAGCTCGAACCGGTGCCCTGGCTCATCACGCGCTGCATGGCGTAGGCCATGGCTGCGGTCACCTTCGGATCCACGCTCTGCGCGCACTCGGCCGAGGGCGGGGTCAGCTCGGTGCCGTCCTGCTTCACGATCTTGTCGATCACGATCGGCTTGCAGACGACGCCGTTGGCGGCGACCCCGGCGAAGGCCTCGGCCATGGTGACCGGGGCCACCCCATTGGTGCCGAGGATCGAGCTGGCTCCCTGCTGCAGCGGGTCGTTGTCCGCGCGGTGCACCCCGAAGGACTCTGCGGTCTTCCGGATTCCGCACAGGTCGAGCTGCTTGGCCATGGCCACGAAGCCCGTGTTCTCCGAGTTGACCGTGTTGAACAGGGCCGACCACGAGCCGCCGTTGCCGCCCTCGTCGTTGTTGGGTGCGAACCCGCCACCGTAGTTCTGCGGTCCGTTGCAGCTGTCGTTGAACTGTCCCCAGTCGGAGCGCTTGTAGGCGTTCACGTACTCGTTGAGGGAGTGCCCCTCCTTGATCCACTCGGCCAGAGTGAAGATCTTGTACGTCGAGCCGGGCTGGAAGCCGCTGGATCCGCCGTAGTCCAGGTCGGTGTTGTAGTTCACCGCGGTGTAGTTGTTGCCCTTGGCCAGTTCGTCGGCGTCATTGGAGAACGACTTGTTCTGCGACATCGCGAGAACGCGGCCTGTTCCGGGCTGTACCGAGACGGCGGTGGCGCCGACATCGATGTTCGGGTCGGACTGAGGGACGAACCGGAACATGGCATCCGCCGCCGCGTACTGCAGGTCGACGTCGAGGGTCGTGTAGACGTCGAGGCCGCCCTGGCTGAGCAGCTTCTTGCGCTCGTCCTGGGTCTTGCCGAAGGCCTCGTTGTTGAGGATGGTCCAGTAGACGTAGTCGCAGAAGAATGCGGCATCCTCGGCGGTGGAGCACCCGGTGCTCGGCTCAGTGATCACCGGAGCGATCGGCGCCTTGATGGCGGCGTCGTGCTGCTCCTGGGTGATCTTCTTGTACTTGAGCATGCTGTCGAGGATGTAGTCGCGACGTTCCTTGGTCGCGGCGTACGGGACGACCTTGCCGTCGACCTCGGTGGCGGCTCCGTTGGTCTCGCTGTCGGGGCGGTCGAGGCGGAACTTCTCGGGGTTGTTCACGATGGCGAGCAGGGCTGCCGCCTGCTCGAGCTTCAGGTCCTTCGCGCTCACACCGCCGAAGTAGTACTGGGAAGCGGCCTGGATGCCGTAGACACGTCCACCGTAACCGGCGATGTTGAGGTAGCCCTTGAGGATGTCGTCCTTGGAGTACTTCTTCTCCAGGCCGATCGCGAGCCGCATCTCCTTGAGCTTGCGGTCGGGGGTCGGATCGGTCGCCTCGGCGTAGGCGGCCTCCTTCTCCTCCTCGGTCTTCGCGTCGAGTTCGGCCTTCTGCACGAGGACGTTCTTCACGTACTGCTGGGTGATGCTCGATCCACCCTGGGTGTCGCCGTTCAGCACATAGGTGGTCAGCATCGCGCGGGCGGTGCCCTGCACGTCGATGCCGCCGTGCTCGTAGAAGCGGGGGTCCTCACCGGCGACGGCGGCATCCTTGGCGAACTGCGAGATGTCGTCCCAGGTGACCTCTTCCCGGTCCTGGTCGAAGAACGACGCAAGAAGCTTGGGGGTGCCGTCGCTGTTCGTGGCGTACACGTTCGTCTTCTGGGCGAGTTCGTCGATCTCGAGGTAGCTCGGCAGGTTCTCGAACATGTTGATGCCGCTCGTGGCGGCCATACCGCTCACGGCGATGGCGGGGGTCACTGCGGCTGTCACGAGGACGCCGGCCGCGACGCTCATGCCGACGAAGGCCAGGAAGCCTCCGAGCACGCCACTGGTCGTTCGTTTTTGGGCAGACATATAGTTGAGCTTAAGGGAGCAAGCTGGCAAAGTGCTCAGCCGGCGCTGTGCGCCGACCCCGAGACCGAGCGGCTCCAGCGGCTGGTCTCCACCCCCATTCTGCCGCGCCGACGAAGGAGCACCATGCCCACCTGGGAATACGTCACCACCCCGCTCATGATCCACAGCACCGCTGCGATCCTCAACAACTGGGGCTCGGAGGGCTGGGAACTCGTGCAGGTCGTCACCGGACCCGAGGGCGGCCTCGTCGCCTACCTCAAGCGTCCTGTCGGCGGGGAGGCCTCCAGCGCTGCCGCTGCCGGAGCCTCCGCTTCGGCATCCGCCGCCTCGGCGTTCGAGGGCGGCAACTGATGTCGCAGGTCGCCGACCGCCTCGCCGAACTCGGGCTCACCCTGCCGCCCGTCGCCGCGCCCGTCGCCGCCTACGTCCCCGCGATGATCAGCGGCAACCTGGTCTTCACTTCAGGGCAGCTGCCCTTCACCGACGGCGTCCTTCCGGCCACCGGCAAGGTGGGCGAGGGAGACGGCCTCGTGTCGGCGACGGATGCCCAGGCCTACGCCGCCACGTGCATCCTGAACGCGCTCGCGGCCGCCGAGTCCGTCATCGGGTCCCTCGACCGCGTCACGCAGGTCGTGAAGGTCACGGGCTTCGTCGCCTCGGACCCGTCGTTCACCGGCCAGCCCGGAGTCATCAACGGTGCGTCGGAGCTGCTCGGCGAGATCTTCGGCGACGCCGGAAAGCACGCGCGTTCGGCCGTGGGCGTCGCCGTGCTCCCGCTCGACGCCCCCGTCGAGGTGGAGCTCGTCCTCTCCTTCGCGTAGCCGCCAGCACGAGATTCGGCCCACCCCCTCCGTCTGGAGGGGGTGGGCCGAACTGCGTCGTGCGCGAGGTCAGCGCACCTGGTCGGTGATCGACTGCATCACGGCGGTGTCCGCCAACGTGGTGGTGTCGCCGATCTCACGTCCCTCGGCGAGGTCGCGCAACAGGCGTCGCATGATCTTCCCCGAGCGGGTCTTCGGCAGCTCGTTGACGATGAACACCTGGCGAGGGCGAGCGATCGCGCCGATCTGCCGGGCGACGTGGGCGCGCAGCTGTTCGCTCGCCTCCTCGTTCGTCAACGTGACGGTCTGGCGCTCCTTGAGGATCACGAACGCGACGACGGCCTGCCCCGTGGTCTCGTCGGCGGCTCCCACCACGGCGGCCTCGGCCGTCATGTCGTGGGCGACCAGCGACGATTCGATCTCGGCCGTCGAGAGGCGATGGCCGGAGACGTTCATCACGTCGTCGACACGGCCGAGCAGCCAGATGTCGCCGTCCTCGTCGCGGCGGGCGCCGTCGCCGGCGAAGTACTTGTCGCCGAATTTGTCCCAGTACGTCTCCTTGAATCGTTCGGGGTCGCCCCAGATGCCGCGCAGCATCGCGGGCCATGGTTCGGTGATCACGAGCAGGCCGCCATCCGTTCCCGAGACCGGCTCGCCCTCATCCGTCACGATGTCGAGCGAGATGCCGGGAATCGGGATCTGCGCCGATCCGGGCTTGAGGTCCGTGATGCCGGGGAGCGCCGAGATCATGATGCCGCCGGTCTCGGTCTGCCACCATGTGTCGACCACAGGAATGGAGCCGCCGCCGATCACGTGCCGGTACCAGATCCACGCCTCGGGGTTGATGGGTTCGCCCACGGAGCCGAGCACCCGCAGCGAGCGCAGGTTGTACTTCTGCGGGATCTGGCGTCCCACCTTCATGAACGACCGGATCGCCGTCGGTGCCGTGTACAGGATCGACACCTTGTACTTCTCGATGATCTCCCACCAGCGCCCGGGGTGAGGGGTGTCGGGAGTTCCCTCGTAGAGCACCTGGGTCGCGCCGTTGGCGAGTGGGCCGTAGACGACGTACGAGTGCCCGGTGATCCAGCCGACATCGGCCGTGCACCAGTAGACATCGGACTCCGGATGCAGGTCGAAGACGTTGCGGTGTGTGAAGGCGGCCTGGGTCAGGTACCCGCCCGAGGTGTGCAGGATGCCCTTGGGCTTGCCCGTGGTGCCCGAGGTGTAGAGGATGAACAGCGGCTGCTCGGCCGGGAAGGCCTTCGCCTCGTGGTCGGCGTCGACCTGCGCGATCTCATCTCCCCACCACAGGTCGCGGCCGTCCTCCCAGGCGACGTCGTTGCCCGTGCGCTTGACGACGAGCACGTGGGCGACGCTCGGGGCGCCCTTGCCCAGCGCGGCGTCGACGGTGTCCTTCAAGCCGAACACGCGGCCCTTGCGGTAGCCGCCGTCCGCGGTGATGACGAGCTTCGCCTCGGCGTCGAGGATGCGCGAGTGCAGGCTGTCGGGGCTGAACCCGCCGAAGACGACGGAGTGCACGGCACCGATGCGCGCGATCGCGAGCATGGCCACGACGGCCTCGGGGATCATCGGCAGGTAGATGGCGACACGGTCGCCGGCCTCGATGCCGAGGCTCGTGAGCAGGTTCGCCGCCCGCTTCACCTCGGCGGTGAGCTCGGCATAGCTGATATCCCGGGAGTCGCCGGGCTCGCCCTCCCAGTGGATGGCGATGCGGTCGCCGTGGCCGGCCAGCACGTGACGATCCAGGCAGTTGTAGGCGACGTTGAGCTCGCCGTCCTCGAACCAGGTGGCGAACGGCGGGTTGGTCCAGTCCAGCGTCTTCGTGAACGGCTTGTGCCAGTGCAGCTCTCGGGCGCGGTCGGCCCAGAATCCGAGTCGATCGTCGGCGGCATCCGTGTAGAGGCTCTCACGGGCCACGGACTGCGCGGCGAACTCGGGGCTCGGACGGAACCGGCGGATCTCTTCGAGGTTGTGATCGATCTGCGCGTTCATTGCTTCTCTGTCGCTCCTTTGCGAGTGGCCTGGGGGACCCGCCGATGCTGCACCGGCTGCGGATTCGCAACGATACCGCGTTCGACGGATGCCCTGACGCGCGCGCGTCGAACGGATGGGCGGCGCCACAAGGGGCTGCTCGGATGAGCATGAGATGAGCTTCGGATGAGAGTTTTCGATCATGTCCACAGAAATGAGGACACGCAGGCTTTGCGCAATGGATTCTGTGCCGTACACTTTCCATGCGCCTGAAAGCTTTTTCGGGTTCGTGATCCGGAGTGATTCCCCCCAATCCCCGGATCACTGAGGCGGCACCTGTTCCCCCCAATAGGTGCCGCCCCTTCTTTTTAAGTCGCGGACGAGTCCGGTCTCCTCCCCGATCACCCGTGTACCCCGACGATTCCCCCGTCGCGATCTGTACCCCGATCCGTGGTGATCGGTCGCCTAGATTCGCTCGGATGGATGAGCCGTTCGTCGCAGTGCCGGTGCTGCAGGCGGCGCGCACAGACGCGGAAGCTGGGGGCGATGGCGTCGACGACGGCGAGCCCGGGCACGGACGCCACCGATTCGTCGAGGGGGAGCATGGTCCCCCGCTCGTGCCCGTCGACCGCGGGGCCCTCGGGCCGCTCGCACCGTTCGCGACCGACGAGGTGAGCGACCTCCTCGTGAATGGAGCGGCGGGTCTCTGGATCGACGCCGGCCGGGGGCTGCGACGCGACGACGAGTGGGAACTGGGCGAACGCGAGGTGCGTGATCTCGCCGTTCGTCTCGTCGCCAGCGGCGGACGACACGTCGACGAGGCGCATCCGTGCGTCGATGTGAGGCTCGGAGGCGGCATCAGGGTGCACGTGGCGCTCCCGCCCATCTCGACGACGGGCACTCTGATCTCCGTGCGCATCCCGCGGGGCGACCACGTCGACCTCGCCTCCCTCCGCCGCACGGGCATGATCGACGCCGCCCAGGAACGCGAGTTGGTCGCCGTGGTGCGCCGGCGCGAGAACGTGCTCATCACGGGAGCTGCCGGAGTCGGCAAGACCACGCTGCTGGCTGCTCTGCTGTCGTCGGCGCCGCCCCATGAGCGCATCGTGGTCGTCGAGGACGTCGCCGAACTGCGGGTGCGGCATCAGCACGTCGTCGGTCTCGAGGCGCGCCAGGCCAACGTCGAGGGTGCCGGACACGTCGGCCTCGACTCGCTCGTGCGCGAAGCCCTGCGCATGCGGCCGGACAGGTTGATCCTCGGCGAGTGCCGCGGAGCCGAGCTCCGCGAGCTCCTGACCGCTCTCAACACCGGCCACGACGGTGGGGCGGGCACGCTGCACGCCAACTCGCTCGCCGATGTCCCCGCCCGCATCGAGGCTCTCGGCGCACTCGCCGGCATGGACGATCGTGCCGTCGCCCGGCAGACCGTGAGTGCGATCGGCCTCGTGCTGCATCTCGAGCGGTCCGACGGCGTCCGCCGCCTGGCCCAGCTCGGACGCTTCGCCACCGCCGCTGACGGCCGTCTCACGATAGCCGCGGTCGGATGAGCGCGCCGCGACCCGCGATCGAGGCTGTGGCCATCACGGCCCAGCGGCTGGCCGTGCTGCTCGCGTCCGGGGTGCCGCCGAACGCGTCCTGGCGCTATCTGGCCTCCGCGGGGCGCTCCGGCCTCGCCGGCCGTGTGGTCGACGCCGCTGCCCGCGCGGGCGACGACGGTGCTGACATTGCCCACGC
The DNA here is from genome assembly GCA_001423545.1 of Leifsonia sp. Leaf325. Lineage (GTDB taxonomy): Bacteria > Actinomycetota > Actinomycetes > Actinomycetales > Microbacteriaceae > Orlajensenia. Next base: position 53,131 of record LMOK01000003.1, on the reverse strand, counting down.
CGTCGCCGACGCCGGGGGAACCGCGGTCTCCGCCGAGGCGGCATCAGCCTGGCGTGCCCTGGCCGCCGTATGGTCGCTGGCGATCGAGACCGGCTCCCCGTTGGCGGGCGCACTGCGCGAGATGGCGGAGTCGTTCCGCGCCACGGGCAGGCTCCAGCGCGAGGCGCGCATCGCACTCGCCGGCCCCCGCGCGACGTCGCGACTCGTGGCGCTGCTCCCCGTGGTGGCCGTGGCCTTCGGAGCCGTGCTCGGCCTCGACACCCTCGGCGTGCTGTTCGCGACGGTTCCGGGGTGGGTCTGTCTGGGTGCCGGCGGCCTGCTGATGCTCGGCGGATCACGCTGGAGTGCCCGACTCGTGCGCCGCGCCGGGGTCGGCGATCCGTTCCCGGGACTGGTGATCGACCTGATCGCCCTGGCGCTCGCCGGAGGAGCGTCGCTCGACAGGGCACGCAGCGCCGCCGCCGCCGTCGTGGTGAGGTTGGAGGTCGTGGATGCGGCCACTGCGGCCGAGCAGGCAGGTCGTGCCGATTCCGTCATCGCCCTCGCCCGCGATGCGGGGGTGCCGGCGGCGGAGCTCCTGCGAGCCGAGGCCTCCGACCTCAGGCTCGCAGCCCAGACGGACGGGCAGGAGCGCGCGGCGCGGCTGGGCGTCAGCCTCATGATTCCGCTCGCGCTGTGCGTGCTCCCCGCGTTCATGCTGCTCGGTGTGGCCCCGATGATCCTCTCGGTGGTCTCCTCCACATTCGACGTCCTCGGATGACGAGAACCCGATCCCGCACGCGACCGGGCGCGCCGCGACGCCGGGCCGCATGCTGGACCTGCCCGTGCCGCGATCGCGTCCACTCGACGCCAGAAGGAGATCACCATGAGCACTCTTCGACGATTCCTGCACTCGCGCGCGGCCGGGCTCCGCGCCGAACGGGGTTCGGCCACCGCGGAATACGCCGTGGCCACAATGGCCGCCGTCGGCTTCGCGGGCCTCCTCGTCGTCATCCTGCGAGGCAACGAGGTGCGCGGGATCCTCACCGACCTCATCCGCGATGCGCTCACGCTCTGAGCTGGAGCAGATCAGGGGGACTCATGCGGCGACCGGCGGCGAGCGGGGGAGCGTGACGGCCGAGTTCGCCGTCGCCCTTCCCGCGGTCGCCCTCGTACTCGCCGTCTGCCTCGGCGGGGTGCAGGCCGTCTCGGTCCAGGTCCGGTTGACGGATGCCGCAGCCGACGCCGCTCGCACGCTCGCCCGCGGCGACGGGGTCGATCTTGCGTCGGCGCGGCTGTCGGCAGCCGTCGTCGGGGCGAGCCTCTCGGTCGACGGCGCAGGAGATCTGGTCTGCGTCACCGCGAGCGCCCCGGCGGGCGCCCACACCGTGCTGGCCGCCCTCACAGTCTCCGCTCGATCGTGCGCTCTCGGCGGTGGCCTGTGACGACGGGGGCGAGAACGGCGAGAACTGCGGCGCGCTCGCTCGGCGACGCCCGGGGCTCCGGCACCGTCCTGGCGATCGCGCTCGTCGGCGCCGTCGTCGCGCTCGCCCTGGTGGCGGCATCGGTGCTCGGCGGCCTCGTGGTGCGCCAGCGGGTCTCGGCGGCAGCGGATGCCGCCGCCCTCGCCGGGGCGGACGTGGCCATGGGTGCCGTCGCCGGCGTCGTCTGCGACGCGGCGGCGCGGGCGGCCGAGGCCAACGCCGCTGCCATCGACGGCTGCTCCGTCGATGGCGAGACCGTCACCGTCGAGGTGTCATCGCTGTGGATGGGCATCCCCGTGCGGGCTCGCTCGAGGGCGGGGCCGGCGCCGGGATGAGCCGCGGCGCCGCAGTGGACTCAGGCGAAGACGGCCTCGAGGTAGCGGTACTCCACGGCGGTGGGGCGCTGCGTCCCGTCGCCGTCGAACTCCAGACCGCTGCCGCGCACGTACAGGTAGTGCTTGCCTGCGCCGGGGATCTCGAGCCGGGGACGCGGGTCGCCGCCCTCGAGGAATTCGGTCGTGATCGTGCGGCCCTCGAGAGGACCGTCGGTGAGTTTCGCGGTGTACGTCGTTGTATCCATGCCACTCATTTTCCTCCGCCTTCGACGAGTTTCAAGCTCCCGAAGGGGTGATGTCGATGAATGCTCAGTTTCGGGCGCGTCGAGCGATCACTCGTTCGAAGTGTGTATGGTGTGCCGTTGAGGGTGCCGCTCTCACACGAGTGATCGAGCAGCGCCGTATTCACCTCTATATAAAGGAGTCTGGTGCCAGGCAAGAAGCTGGTCATCGTCGAGTCGCCCACGAAGATGAAGTCGATCGCCGCCTATCTCGGCGACGGATACGAAGTCCTCTCGAGCGTCGGTCACATCCGTGACCTCATCGAGCCCAAGTACCTTCCCGCCGAGCTGAAGAAGGGCTCCCTCGGCAAGTTCTCCGTCGACGTCGACAACGGATTCGAGCCCTACTACGTCGTCTCGACGGCGAAGAAGAAGACCGTCGCAGAACTCAAGCGCGCCCTCAAGGACGCCGACGAACTCCTGCTCGCCACTGATGAGGACCGCGAGGGCGAGGCCATCGCGTGGCACCTCCTGCAGGAACTCAAGCCCAAGGTCCCCGTCAAGCGCATGGTCTTCCACGAGATCACCAAAGACGCCATCCTCGAGGCCACCAAGAAGACCCGCGACCTCGACACCGCCCTCGTCGACGCGCAGGAGACCCGCCGCATCCTCGACCGCCTCTACGGCTACGAGGTGTCGCCGGTGCTCTGGCGCAAGGTCGGCCCCGGTCTCTCGGCGGGTCGCGTGCAGTCCGCGGCGACCCGGCTCGTGGTCGACCGTGAGCGCGAGCGCCTCGCCTTCACGGCGGCGTCCTACTGGGACCTCGCCGCTCGTCTGAGCCCGACGCTCGGAACGGATGCCGCAGCCGCCGACGCGTTCAGTGCCCGCCTCGTCCGTGTCGGCGGAGAGCGCATCGCCTCGGGCCGCGACTTCGACGACACGGGCTCGCTGACCTCCAAGGCGACAGTGCTGTCCGAGGATTCGGCTCGTGCCCTGGCCGCCGCCCTCGAGGCCGGCGTCGACGTCACCGTCACCAAGGTGGAGTCCCGCCCGTACTCCCGCAAGCCGGCGGCGCCGTTCACGACGTCGACCCTGCAGCAGGAGGCCGCGCGCAAACTGCGCTTCTCCGCCCGCCAGACCATGAGCGTCGCCCAGTCGCTCTACGAGAACGGCTACATCACCTATATGCGAACCGACTCCGTGTCGCTCTCGCAGCAGGCGATCACGGCGGCGCGCCGTCAGGCCACCGACCTCTACGGCGCAGACAGCATCCCCGAGAAGCCGCGCGTCTACACCGGGAAGTCCAAGAACGCGCAGGAGGCCCACGAGGCCATCCGTCCGTCCGGCGAGAACTTCCGCACTCCGTCGTCCCTGGCCTCGAGCCTGCACGGCAATGACTTCAAGCTCTACGACCTCATCTGGAAGCGCACCGTCGCCTCGCAGATGGCGGATGCGAAGGGTGTCACGGCATCCGTCACCATCGCAGCCGGACCTACCGGCGAGGCAGGTCACCCGCAGGCCACGAAGACCATCGCCGAGTTCTCGGCCAGTGGCACCGTGATCACCTTCCGCGGCTTCCTGAACGCCTACGAGGAGAGCCGTGACGAGGAGCGCAACGCCTCGGCCGAGCCCGCCGAATCGAAGCTTCCCCCGCTGACCGAGGGGCAGAAGCTCGCCTTCGTCGAGATCGAGGCCAGCGGCCACGAGACCACGCCGCCTCCGCGCTACACCGAGGCGAGCCTCGTGAAGGAGCTCGAGGCCAAGGGGATCGGGCGTCCGTCGACCTTCGCGTCGATCATCGACACCATCTCCAACCGCGGCTACGTCGAGCACCGAGGGCAGTCGCTGGTGCCCAGCTGGATCGCCTTCTCGGTGGTGCGCCTGCTCGAGGAGCACTTCGCCGAACTCGTGGAGTACGACTTCACGGCCGAGATGGAGAACGACCTCGACGAGATCGCGAACGGCGACGCCGACCGCGTGGGCTGGCTCACGCAGTTCTACTTCGGCGACGAGCGCCAGCGTGGACTCCGCCAGGTCATCGACAACCTCGGCGACATCGATGCGAAGGAGATCAACTCCATCCGCATCGCCGACGGCATCACGCTGCGCATCGGCAAGTTCGGTCCCTACCTCGAGGTTCCCGATCCGGATGCCGGTCCCGACGCCACCCCGCGCCGCATCAACATCCCGCCGCAACTGGCCCCCGACGAGCTGACGCCCGAGAAGGCCCGCGAGCTCATCGACGCGCCCATCGTCACCGACCGCGTCATCGGCATCAACCCCGACAACGGCAAGCAGATCGTCGCGAAGGACGGCCGGTTCGGCCCCTACGTGACCGAGCTCGACCCGCCGGCGCCCGAGGCTCCGGCGCCCGAGCCCGTCGTCGACGCCGCGACCGGAGAGGTCGTCGAGCCGAAGAAGAAGCGGGCTGCCAAGAAGCCCGTGGTCGAGAAGCCGCGCACCGCCTCCATCTTCAAGACGATGGACCTCGCGACCGTCGACCTCGACACGGCGCTCAAGCTGCTCTCGCTTCCCCGCGTGGTCGGGCTCGACCCCGAGGCCGGCGTCGAGATCACCGCGCAGAACGGCAAGTTCGGCCCCTACCTCAAGAAGGGAACGGATTCCCGCTCGCTCACGAGCGAGGACCAGATCTTCGAGGTTGATCTTCCCGCTGCGCTGGAGCTGTTCGCCCAGCCGAAGTACGGAGCCCGTCGCGCGCCGAGCGCCCTCAAGGAGTTCGAGGCCGACCCCGTCAGCGGCAAGCCGATCAAGCTGAAGGACGGCCGGTTCGGGCCCTACGTGACCGACGGCGAGACGAACGCGACCATCCCCAAGAGCGAGTCGGTCGACGACATCGAGTTCGCCCGTGCCGTCGAGCTCCTCGCCGAGAAGCGCGCCAAGGGGCCGGCGAAGCCGCGCACCGCCACGCGCTCCACCGCCAAGAAGCCCGCAGCGCGCAAGGCCGCGCCGAAGAAGAAGTGAGCGCGGGCAGCGCCGCCGTCGCCCCGCCGAGTGCGGGGCGCGGCCTCTTCATCACGCTCGAGGGCGGCGACGGATCGGGCAAGTCGACACAGGCGCGACTGCTCGAGGAGTGGCTCGTCGAACACGGGCGCTCCGTCGTGCGCACGCGAGAGCCCGGCGGCACCGAGGTCGGCGTCGAGATCCGCGAGATCGTGCTGCACCACCGCGGGGACATCGCTCCCCGGGCCGAGGCCCTGCTCTATGCGGCGGATCGCGCCCACCACATCGCGACGAAGGTGCGCCCGGCACTCGAGCGTGGCGACGTCGTCATCCAGGATCGCTATCTCGACTCGTCTGTCGCCTACCAGGGCGCCGGTCGGGTGCTCGGGGGAACAGAGGTGCGCGACCTCTCGCTGTGGGCCGCGCAGGGACTGCTGCCCGATCTCACCATCCTGCTCGACCTCGACGAGACCGTCGCGCGCGGTCGGCTCGACGCGGCGCAGAAGCGCTTCGACAGGCTGGAGGCCGAGGCCGGGGAGTTCCACGCCCGCGTGCGCCACGCCTTCCTCGAACTCGCTGCGGCGGAGCCCGAACGGTTCCTCGTCGTCGACGCGACAGGCTCGGTCGACGCGATCGCGGCCTCGGTGCGCGAACGGGTCGAGGCCCTGCTGGGCTAGCGCGTCGGCGGCATCGCCTACTGTTGGAGCATGACGGTGTGGGACGAGCTGACGGGCCAGGCCGACGCCATCGCGGTGTTCCGAGCTGCGGCGGCAGCGGCATCCGCCACTCCCACCGAGGGTGCGGCAGAGCAGGCCATGTCGCACGCCTGGCTGATCACGGGTCCGCCCGGATCGGGCCGGTCGAACCTCGCCTACGCCTTCGCGACGGCGCTCATCTCGGGTCACCCCGACGGCGACGACGCGACGGTCGCTCAGGTCGCGGCGCGCAGTCACCCCGACCTCACGGTGCTCAGCACCGAGGGAGTGTCGATCAAGGTCGACGACGTGCGCGCTATCGTGCGGTCGTCGTCATACTCCCCATCGGTGGGGCGGCATCGCGTGCTCGTGATCGAGGATGCCGACCGCATGCCCGAGCGCACGTCGAACGTCCTGCTCAAGGCGCTGGAGGAACCGCCCGAGCGCACGGTGTGGATCCTCTGCGCACCGAGCGAGGCAGACCTCATCCCCACCATTCGCTCCCGCGTCCGCTCCGTGCGCCTCCGGGTTCCGAGTATCGACGACGTGGCCGCCCTGCTCGTCGCACGCGACGGCGTCAGCCCCGAGGTCGCCGAGCGTGCCGCCCGTGAGGCCCAGAGCCACATCGGCATGGCGCGGCGCCTCGCCACGTCGAGCGAGGCCCGCGAACGTCGGGAGGCCACGCTGGTGTCCGCCCTCGGCATCCGCACGGTCTCGGATGCCGTCGCTGCGGCCGCCCGCATGATCGAGATCGCCGGCGACGACGCCAAGGCGATCACGCTCGAGCGCGATGCCGACGAACGCGAGAAGGCCCTCCGCTCTCTCGGCGTCGCCCCGGGCCAGACGCTGCCTCCTGCGCTGCGCGGCCAGATCAAGGCGCTCGAAGACGACCAGAAGCGTCGCGCCACTCGCAGCCTCCGAGACGGCATCGACCGCATCCTCGTCGACTTCTCCTCCCTGCACCGCGACGTGCTGATGCTGCAGCTGAACGGCGACTCCGCCATCATCAATCGCGAGCTGCTGTCCAGGATCGAACGCGCGGCAGCGGTGGCCAGTGCCGCCGAGACGTTGCGTTCGCTCGATGCCATCGCCCTCGCTCGCAAGCGCATCGAGGCCAACGTCGCCCCGCTTCTGGCCCTCGAGGCCATGCTCATGACCTTCCGCCGATCCGAGAGAGCCGCCGCGTGATCCGACGACCGATGACCACGACAGCACGACCAGTACGAACACGGCGAGCGGGGCGCGGCGCGCGAGGCAGGGCCGCCGTCGTCGGCGCCGCCCTCCTCGCGCTCGTTCTGACCGGCTGCGTGCCCTGGGCCGGAGGCGGAGCCGGACCACACACCTCCACGCCGACCGGGGAGACGGCGCCCGCCGGTCTCGAGTCGTTCTACGGTCAGCAGTTGGAGTGGGAGGACTGCGGCGACGGATTCCAGTGCACGACGGCCTCGGCGCCGCTCGACTACCGGGCGCCGGGCGATGACAGCATCGACCTGGCCCTGGTGCGGCATCCGGCGACCGGAGACCGCCTCGGCTCGCTGCTGGTGAACCCGGGAGGCCCCGGGGGATCCGGCTACGACCTCGTCAAGGACTCCCTCGACTTCGCCGTCAGCGCCGACCTCCAGAAGCACTACGACATCATCGGCTTCGATCCCCGAGGGGTGAGCCGCTCGACGCCGGTGACCTGCTACAGACCCGAGCAGATGGACGCGTACCTCTACGACATCACCCCCGGCGAACGGGGCAGCGATGCCTGGCTCGCCGGGAGGACCGACCGCGGGACGGCCTTCGCCGAGGCCTGCGACTCGAACACGGGAGCACTCCTCGACAACGTCGACACCGAGAGCGCTGCCCGCGACCTCGACGTGCTGCGCGCTGCACTCGGCGACACGACCCTGAACTACCTCGGTTACTCCTACGGCACTTATCTCGGCGCCGTCTACGCCGGCCTGTTCCCGACGAAGGCCGGCCGCCTCGTGCTCGACGGTGCCATCGATCCGGCTGCGACCAACCTCGACGTGAACATCGAGCAGGCGAAGGGATTCGAGAGCGCCCTGCGGGCCTACCTCACCGACTGCCTCGGCGGAGCCGACTGCCCGTTCGAGGGAACCGTCGACGACGCCATGGGCACGGTCAAGGCGTTGCTCGACTCGGTGGACGCGACTCCCATCAGGGCATCCGACGGCCGCATGCTCGGCGGCGACACCCTCGTCACGGCGATCATCTACCCGCTGTACTCGCAGCAGGGCTGGCCGGCGCTCAGCACCATGTTCGACTCCGTTCTGAGCGGATCCGCCGATCAGGCCATGTCCTTCGCCGACCAGTACAACGGGCGTGATGCATCCGGAAACTACAGCGACAACTCCTCCGAGGCCTTCTATGCCGTCAACTGCATGGATTACGAGTACGTGACTGATGCCGCCACCATGCGCGAACAGGAGCAGGAACTGGATGCCGCAGCGCCGGTCATCGGCGCCTACTTCGGGTACGGCGACATCACGTGCACGACCTGGCCGTACACCTCGCGTGCCGACCGCGCGACGATCAGCGCCGAGGGCTCGCCGCCCATCGTCGTCATCGGCACGACGAACGACCCGGCGACGCCGTACGTCTGGGCGCAGTCGCTGGCCACTCAACTCGACGACGGCCGTCTCATCACCTTCAACGGCGAGGGCCACACGGCGTACAACAAGTCGAACTCCTGCGTGAACGACGCCGTCGACACCTTCCTCATCGAGGGAACCGCCCCCACCAGCGACCCCGACTGCTGAGCCATCGGCGCCGGTGGGGCCGCCGTCGTGTTCGTGAACGCCCGCCGGAGACGGTATGCTTTCCTACTGTGCCAAGCGGCATCGTCCTCACAGGATGATCGCCGAGTGCCACGCCGCCTTAGCTCAGTCGGCAGAGCGTCTCACTCGTAATGAGAAGGTCGTGGGTTCGATTCCCACAGGCGGCCCCATTTAGTCACGGGGACGCATGCCCATCCCGGTGTACCCCCGAAGGTGCACCATCGCCTGCACCCAGAGCAGAATTCTCGGGATGTCGACGACCCGTCGCGCCAGCGCTCGGGGTCGCGCGTACTCGACAGGGGCGTGACCAACTCAGTCAACGAGTTGATGTTCGCGCAACGAAGCCCCGAAAGCGGGGTGTCCCGGAATAACACCGGCACATATGTTGTGGCTCACGACGATCGAAGGAGATCACGGGTGAGCTGGTTGCGCCGTACGCTCGCTGGAGCGCCCGACTGTGAGTGTTGTCGATCGAGTCAGCCATGCGCGACTTGCGCAGAGGCGCTGATGTTCGGTGACGCTCACCGATGCGATCACGCCTCGTGATATTCCGACGGTTTCGCGCCTTCGTCCGTGACGCGCGTGCCGGTGCTATCGGCGAATGCCATTGCTGCAACGTTCGAACCGATTGCGCCGACTGCGCTGTGACGATCGGCTGGGCGGCCGGCGCGACAGTCACCACCGAGTGGCGCCGGATCGAGTCCACGTGCTGAGGCGCATTGGGGTGTGCGTCCGGGCATGGCCCCAACACATCCATCGCATCGCATCCCTCGGATTCGCCGACGTGTCGTCATGCCCTAGCCTCGAAGCATGACTGATGCACTGCGCTGGGGAATCCTCGCCACGGGCGGAATCGCCCACGCCATGGCCAACGACCTCGTCCTGAACGGCTTCACCGTGCAGGCCGTCGGGTCACGCTCGCAGGAGTCGGCGGATGCCTTCGCCGCCGAGTTCGGCATCCCCAACGCCCACCCCAGCTACGCAGCCCTGGTGGCCGACCCCGAGGTCGACGTCATCTACGTGTCGACGCCGCATCCGTTCCACGCCGAGCATGCAACGCTGGCCCTCGAGGCCGGCAAGCACGTGCTCGTGGAGAAGCCGTTCACCCTGAACGCCGCCGAGGCGCGCCAGGTCGTCGACCTCGCCGCCGAGAAGGGCCTCGTCGTGCTCGAGGCCATGTGGACCCGCTGGCTGCCGCACATGGTCCGCGTGCGCGAGATCATCGCAGCGGGCACCCTCGGCGAGGTGCACACCCTCATCGCCGACCACACCCAGGACCTCCCCGACGACCCCGGCCACCGCCTCAACGCCCTCGAGCTCGGCGGCGGCGCCCTGCTCGACCTCGGCATCTACCCGATCTCGTTCGCGTCCGACCTGTTCGGCGCTCCCGAGACGATCCAGGCGTCGGCCACGTTCAAGGACACGGGGGCCGATGCCCAGGTCGCCACGATCTTCCGCTACGCCGGCGGCCAGATCGCCACGACCCTCTCGGCCAGCGACACCCGTGGGCGCAACATCGCCACGATCCTCGGAACCGACGGCCGCATCGACATCGATTCCGTCTGGTACTCGCCGACCTCGTTCCGCGCCTACGACGCCGACGGCACCGAGATCGAGTCGTTCTCGTCCGATGTGACCGGCCGCGGCATGCAGTTCCAGGCCGCCGAGCTCGAACGTCTCGTCGCCGCAGGAGCGACCTCCGGCGACATCCTGCCGACCGAGGAGACCGTGGCGGTGCTCGAGACCCTCGACGCGATCCGGGCCCAGATCGGCCTCAGCTACCCCGGCGAATGATCGGCGCCGTCTTGCGGATTCTCTCAGGCGCGACCGCGTAGGCTGCCGCGAATGACTGAAACGGATGCCCCGAGCACGCCGGCCTCTCCGGCCAGGGGTGGGCTCTTCCGAGCGCATCGCCGCGGCTGGACCATCGCCGGCGGCGCCGTCGCCGTGGCACTGCTCGCCGGTGCCGCCCTCGCCTCCGGTGCTGCAGCGGGCACCCCGGCGCCGTCCGCCACCACGAAGGCCGCGGCATCCGCGACCCCCACGGCGACGCCGACCCCGACTCCCGACCCGCGGGCCACTCCGGCGGCTGCAGCACCCGCGAGCCGGCTGCGCACCTGCTCGGTGACCGATCTGGCCTCCGACGGCCGCCTCGCCTCGATGCAGGCGCAGGTGATGAACGCCGCGACAGGCGAGGTGCTCTTCGACCGCGGCGGCACGACGCCCTCGCGCGCCGCGAGCGTCATGAAGGTGCTCACCACCGCTGCTGCGCTCAAGGTGCTCGGCCCCGACTACCGGGCGACGACGACAGTGGTGAAGGGCTCGGAGCCGGGCTCCGCCGTGCTGGTCGGCGGCGGCGACCTCACCCTCTCGCGCCTGCCTTCGGGGGAGACGTCGGCGTACGAGGGTGCAGCGCACCTCGACGACCTCGCGAACCAGGTGCGCACAGCATGGGCCGCCGACCCGTCGAACCCTCCCCTGACGAAGCTCATCCTCGACTCGTCGCTGTTCACCGGCCCCGACTGGCAGCCGAGCTGGGACTCCAAGGAGCAGTACGACGGCTACATGTCGCGCGTGACGGCCCTGCAGGTCGATGGCGACCGCGATGATCCGTACAGCAACACCTCGGCTCGCAGCGACGACCCCGTGGGACGCGCCGGACAGGCGTTCGCCGACCAACTCGGCGGCATCCAGGCCATCGAACTCGGAACGGCTCCTGCCGGCGCTGCTGCGCTCGGCAGCGTGCAGTCGGCCCCGGTGTCGACGCTGGTGCAGCAGTCGCTCATCGTCTCCGACAACACCATCGCCGAGATGCTCGCCCGTCTCACCGCAGTCACCGCGGGAACCGGAAGCGACTTCTCGGCCATCCAGCCGGCCGTCGTCGCGGCCCTCGACAGCTATGGCGTCGACACGGCCGGAATCGTCGTCGTCGACGGCTCGGGCCTGTCCGACGACAACGCCATCCCGCCGTCGTACCTCACCCGGCTGTTCGTGAAGATCAACGCGCGGGAAGCGAACCTGGGCGTCGTCGCCGACGGACTTCCCGTCGCCGGACGCTCCGGCTCACTGTCGTACACCGACAGGTTCACCGGCGACGCATCGGTCGCCGACGGCTCGGTGTTCGCCAAGACCGGCTGGATCGACACCGGATACACCCTCTCGGGCATCATCGCCGCCTCGGATGGGACACCGCTGACCTTCGCCGTCTACGCCCTCGGCGACGTGAGCGAAGACGCCAAGACGGCCATCGACCTGCTCACGGCGGGCTTCTACAGCTGCGGCGACAACCTCTCGAACAACTGACCGCGTCGAACGATCGGGGCTGATCCGTGGGCGATGACGACCTGATCGAGCTCGTCGCGATCCCGTCGGTCAACCCGTCGCTCGGTGACGGACTCGGAGGCGAAGGCAGAGACGGCGTCACCGGAGAGGCCGCCGTGGCCCGGTTCGCCGCCGGCTGGCTGGCCGCCCGCGGATTCGAGGTGTGGCTGGCCGGCCGTGACGCCCATCGTCCGAGCGTGCTGGCCGTCGCAGCGGGCAGCGGCGACGGGCGCACCCTGCTCATCAACGGACATCTCGACACCGTCGGCGTCGAAGCCTTCACGGGCGACCCCTTCGACGCACGGATATCCGGGGGACGGATGCTCGGCCGCGGCGTGTACGACATGAAGAGCGGCGCAGCGGCGGCGATGATCGCCGCGAGCCGCGCCGGCGCGTCGGGGCTGCGAGGCGACGTCGTGCTCACCCTCGTGGCCGACGAGGAGTTCGCGTCTGCGGGCACCGAGGACTCCCTCCTCGCCCTCGCCGAGCGCGGCATCCGTGCCGACGGGGCCATCGTCGTGGAGCCGACGGGCTCACGCCTCACCGTGGCGCACCGCGGCTTCGCGTGGTTCACGCTGACGATCACCGGCGTTCCCGCCCACGGCTCGCAGCCCGAACGGGGCGTCGATGCCATCGCGTACGCCACCGAGGTGCTCCTCGCGCTGCGTGCCCTCGCCGTCGAGCTCGACGCTCGACCGGCTCATCCGCTGCTTCCCCGATCCACGGTGCGCGTCGCGACGATCGACGCCGGAACCGACGCCGCGACGGTCGCCGCCCGGGCGAGCCTGACCATCGAACGCCGCACCCTTCCCGGCGAGACCCCGGCCGAGGTGCACCGCGAACTCGAGGCGGTGATCGCGTCCGTCGCCGCGGTCGACGGCATCCGCTGGGAACTGACCGAGCTGGTGTCTCGGGCGGCGTTCGAGACGCCCACGGATGCCGCCGTCCAGCAGGTCGTGAGCGATGCCGTGGCGCAGGTGACGGGGTCGCCCGTCGAGGTGCAGGGCGACCCCTGGTGGACGGACGCCGGGCTCCTCGCCGAAGCGGGCATCCCGACGGTGCTGTTCGGCGTCGACGGCGGCGGTGCCCACGCGCCCGATGAATGGGTCGACCTGGCCTCCGTGCAGCGGCTCGCTGCTGTGCTGGAGCGCTCGATCACCGAATTCTGCTCGTGAGCCGACGGCCCGACGGGTGCCTCTCGCCGGCTGTCGCGCGATAATCGAGGGACGAACATCGGGAGGCTGACGTGACACGGGCACTGTTCATCATCGACGTGCAGAACGACTTCACCGAGGGTGGCGCCCTGGGCGTCGAGGGGGGTGCTGCCGTCGCGGCCGGCGTGAGCGCGCTGCTGGCGCGGCATCCGGACGCCTACGACGTCGTGTTCGCCTCACGCGACTGGCACGACGGGGGCAACGACAACGGCGGACACTTCGCGACGGATGCCGCTCCGGACTTCGTCGACACCTGGCCGTCGCACTGCGTCTCGGGAACGGCCGGAGCCGAGTACCACCCCGACCTGGCCACCGACGGAATCGACGTGCACGTGCGCAAGGGGCAGGGTGTTCCCGCGTACTCGATCTTCGAGGGCACGACGGAGCGGGGCGAGACCGTCTCGGAGCTGCTGACCGCACGGGGCGTGACCGCCGTGGACGTCGTCGGAATCGCCACGGACTACTGCGTGCGGGCGAGTGCGCTCGACGCCGTCGAGCACGGCCAGCACGTGCGCGTGCTCACCGACCTCGTGGCCGGTGTCGCCCTCGACTCCAGCGCGGCTGCCCTGGCCGAGCTGGCGCACGCCGGCGTCGAGATCACGGCGTCCGAGACCGCGGTGGGGGAGACGGGCGCCCAGGGCGCATCCGACGCGTGACCCGTGTCGCCGTGTCGGCTGACGGCACCCGCATCGCCTACGACATGCACGGTGCGAGCGGTGCCACGGGCATCGCCGGCTCCGCCGGCACCGGGCAGCCGCCGATCCTCCTGGTGCACGGCTTCGCCTCAGACCCCCGCGTCACCTGGGAGTCCACGGGGTGGGTGCGCTTCCTGCAGCGCGCCGGCCGCCAGGTCATCACTGTCGACCTCCGCGGTCACGGACGCAGCGACAGCCCGGTCGACTCCGCCCGCTACACCCCGGACGTGCAGACCGCCGACCTGAGCGCCGTGCTCGACGCGTCTCACGTCGACCTGGTGGACGTCGTCGCCTACTCGATGGGAGCCAGGATCGCCTCGGCGTACGCGCGGCTCGAGCCGTCCCGCATCCGTCGTCTCGTGCTCGGCGGTGCGGGCCCGCTCGAGGTCTTCGCGACCTGGCGGGGTGACGACGTCGAACGGATGCTGCGCACGGCCGACTTCGCCGGCAACCCGATCGCGCAGGCGGTCGTCGGTCCCGCGCTGGCGGCGGGAGCCGACCCCGCCGTGCTGCTGGCCTGCATCCGGGGCATGACCGGCGCCCCACTCCTGCGGCCCGGGGAGGTCCCCGTGATGATCGTCGTGGGCGAACTCGACCCCGTCGGGGCCGGCGCCCCGGAGCTCGCGACCGAGTGGGGCGCATCGTTCGCATCGATCCCGGGCCGGGATCACATCAACGTCCTCACCGCCCGGGCCTTCAAGGATGCCGCGCTGGCGTTCCTCGGGTGACGTCCCACCCCGCTCGTCGAGTGCCGAGCGGAGTGGCCGTCCGAAGCGCGCCGGGCACGGCTCGGTTCAGTGGGTGTGCGTCGCCTTCAGCACCCTGTAGCCCATCCCGACGGCCTCGCGGGCGATGTGCAGGTCGGGGAACTCCTCGTTCATCCACCGGTGCAGCGAGTCGGCTCCGAGGTTCTTCTGCACCACGAGCCAGGCCTCGGAGTCCGCAGCGAGGCGCGGCATCCAGGTCTGGAGCAGAGCGTGCAGCTCGGCCTTGCCGATGCGGATGGGCGGGTTCGACCAGATGGTCGAGAACGCCAGGCCGGCGGGAACATCCTCGGGCCGCACGGCGTTGATGTTTGTGACGCCGACGGCAGCGGCGTTCCGACGCACCAGTTCCAGGGCACGATCGTTCACGTCGACAGCCCAGACAGTTGCATCCGGAGCCTCGAGGGCCATCGTCAGCGCGATGGGTCCCCAGCCCGATCCGATGTCGAGCAGATCACCGGTCTGCGGGGGCGTCGGAACGTTGTCGAGAAGCACCGCAGTGCCATCGTCGATGTGATCGGGGCTGAACACCCCGCCCGCCGTCGTGAGAGTGAACTCCCGCCCGCTCAACTGCACCGTGATCTGCCTCGGCTTCAGTTCGGTCGACGGGTCATTCGTGAAGTAATGCTCTGAAGCCATGAGAGGGAAACTACCCGACCGGGCTGAGTGAGACCAATGGGGCAACGATAGGATTGACGCAATGACTGAACCCGATACCACGATGCCGGACGACGACGTCGTCGCCCGCGTCCTCGCCAGCGCCGAACAGCGCGCCGGCTACACCATCTTCGGCGGCTCCGCGCAGGCGCTGCAGGACGACGAGGGTCGCGCCCACCGCGTCGACTCCGACGGCGACCAGTTCGACCGCGAAGACCGCCAGGCGCTGCGTCGTGTGGCCGGTCTCTCGACGGAACTCGAAGACGTCACCGAGGTCGAGTACCGCCAGCTGCGCCTCGAGAACGTCGTGCTCATCGGCGTCTACTCGCAGGGCTCGCAGACCGACGCCGAGAACTCCATCCGCGAACTCGCGGCGCTCGCCGAGACCGCCGGCGCCACAGTGCTCGACGGCCTGCTCCAGCGTCGACCGCACCCCGACCCCAGCACCTACCTCGGCAGCGGCAAGGCCCGCGAGCTCGCCGGCATCGTCGCCTCGCTCGGCGCAGACACCGTCATCGCCGACACCGAGCTCGCGCCCAGCCAGCGGCGTGCGCTCGAAGACGTGGTGAAGGTCAAGGTCATCGACCGCACGGCCGTCATCCTCGACATCTTCAGCCAGCACGCCACCAGCCGGGAGGGCAAGGCCCAGGTCGAGCTCGCGCAGCTCGAGTACCTCCTCCCGCGCCTGCGCGGTTGGGGTGAGTCGATGTCCCGCCAGGCCGGTGGCCAGGTCGGTGGCGCCGGCGCCGGCATGGGCTCGCGTGGTCCCGGTGAGACGAAGATCGAGCTCGATCGTCGCCGCATCCACACCCGCATGGCGAAGCTCCGCAAGTCGATCGTCGCGATGAAGCCCGCACGCGAGGCCAAGCGGGCGAACCGCAAGCGCAACACGGTGCCATCCGTCGCCATCGCGGGCTACACGAACGCCGGCAAGTCCAGCCTCGTGAACCGCGTCACCAAGGCCGGGCTCCTGGTCGAGAACGCGCTGTTCGCGACCCTCGACGCCACCGTGCGCAGGAACACCACGGAAGACGGCAGGCTCTACACGATCGCCGACACCGTCGGGTTCGTGCGCAACCTGCCGCACCAGCTCGTCGAGGCGTTCCGGTCCACGCTCGAGGAGGTCGCGGACTCCGACCTCATCCTGCACGTTGTCGACGCCTCCCACCCCGACCCCGCCGGCCAGATCCAGACCGTGCGCGATGTCATCGGCGAGGTGGACGCGCGCCACATCCCCGAGCTCGTGGTCTTCAACAAGTCCGACCTGGTGAGCGACGACGACCGGCTCGTCCTGCGCGGCCTCGAGCCCAACGCCGTCTTCGTGTCTGCACGATCGGGCGAGGGCATCGACGAACTCCTCGTGAAGATCGCCGAGTTGTTGCCCGACCCGAGTGTCGAGGTCGAGCTGCTCATCCCGTACGCGCGCGGCGAGCTGGTGTCGAGCCTGCACGTGCGCGGTCGGGTCCTCGCCACAGAGCACACCGAGCACGGAACGACCGTGCGCGCGCTCGTGCACCCCGAGTTCGCCGCCCAACTGGAGGAGTTCCGCGTGCCGGCAGGAGCTCTCACGTCCGAGGCGCTCACCTCCGAGGCCCTGCCCGCCGTCTGACGTCACCGCACGTCACACTCTTCCCAGCTGCAACAGCCGCCGCTAGGCTCGCTGCAAACGTGACGCTCGCCTCTGTGAGCGCTGCGAGGAGCGACAGCCGAGCCCGGCACCCGCCCGCGACAGATCCGATTCACCTTCGATGCGCATCCGCTCGCCGAAGGAAGATCCCTTCGTGAGGCAGCATGGCTATCGAACTTCTCCCCACCGACGGCGCGACGCGTCTGCCGGTCTCGTTCGAGCTGTATCCGCCGCGAACGGATGCCGCGGCCATCGCTCTCGGCCGCACCATCGACAGGCTCACCGAGGTCGATCCGGCGTTCATCTCCGTGACGTTCGGCGCCGGTGGATCGACCCGCGACCGCTCGCTCACCGTGCTCAGCTACATCCTCGAGAACACGAGCGTGCAGCCGATGGCACACCTCACCTGCGTCGGCTCCTCAGCAGTTGAGGCCAACCGGTTGGTGCGGCAGTTCCTCGACGCCGGCATCACGAGCTTCCTGGCCCTCCGCGGCGATCCTCCTCTCGACGGCACCCCGCTCTCCGTCGGCGATCTGCAGAGCGCCGCCGAGCTCGTGCAGCTCATCCACCGGGTACAGCAGGAACGCGAACCCTTCGCCCAGGAGGCCGTGCGCGGCACCCCGGGCGGCACCCGGCTGCGCGCCCGCCCCCGCCCCGAGCGAGTCGCCGTCGCAGCCTTCCCCAACGGCCACGCGACCTCACGCGGTCCGCAGCAGGAGATCGACGCCCTGCTGGCCAAGCAGGCGTCGGGGGCGAACCTCGCCATCACGCAGCTGTTCTACCGGGCGGACGACTACCTCGCCTTCGTCGAGCGCGCCAGGGCGGGCGGCGTGAGCATCGACATCCTTCCCGGGATCATGCCGGCGTCGAGCGCTCCGCGGCTGCGGCGCATCGCCCAGCTCACCGAGGAGGACGCGCCCGACGAACTGCTCATCGCCCTCGAGATCGAGCCGACAGAGGAGGGGCGCAGCGAGATCGCGACCGCCTTCTTCTCGGAGCTCGCGGCGGAGGTCATCGCAGAGGGTGCACCCGGTCTTCACCTGTACACCCACAACAAGCACACCCCGGTGCTCGATGTCCTCGAGCGCCTCGACCGCCTTCCGCGCGCAGCACACGGATCCATCAAGGAGAACGCATGACGACGCCAGCCTTCCCGACCGGCACCATCCTCGGCTACCCGCGCATCGGTCGCCGTCGCGAGCTCAAGAAGGCCGTCGAGGCGTTCTGGGCCGGGCGCATCGACGCCGCTGAGCTCGAGGCCGCTGCAGCAGCCCTGCGCACGGCCACGCGCGAACGACTCGCTCAGCTCGGGCTCGGACGCGCCGACTCGGCCATCCCCGAGTCGTTCTCGTTCTACGACCAGGTTCTGGATGCCGCCGTGACCGTCGGCGCCATCCCCACGCGGTTCTCCGACCTCGTCGATGCCGACGGTGCCATCGACCTCGCCGGCTACTTCACGCTCGCCCGGGGTGAGGGTGACCGCGCCCCGCTGGAGATGACGAAGTGGTTCGACACCAACTACCACTACCTCGTGCCCGAGATCGGACCCGATACGCCCTTCTCGCTCGCGAGCGACCGCATCGTGCGTCAGTTCATCGAGGCGAGGGAGGCCGGTTTCATCACCCGCCCCGTACTCGTCGGCCCCGTCACCTTCCTGCTGCTGTCGAAGGCGGCCACGGATGCTCCGGCCGGCTTCCAGCCGATCAGCCGCCTCGCCGAGCTGCTACCCGTCTATGCCGAGCTCCTGCAGCGGCTGGCGGCCGCGGGAGCGGACTGGGTGCAGCTCGATGAGCCCGGGCTGGTCAACGAGTCCATTCCCGTGGCGCGTGCGACTCAGCTCGACGCTCTCGCGGGGGCGTACGAGGTGCTCGGAGCACAGACGTCGCGGCCGGCCATCTTCGTCGCAGCACCGTACGGCAGTCTCGGTGACGCCGTCGACGTGCTGGCGGCCTCCGCCGTCGAGGCGATCGGATTCGACCTCGTGCGCGGGTCGCTTCCCACCGGACCGACGG
This sequence comes from Leifsonia sp. Leaf325, assembly GCA_001423545.1. GTDB lineage: Bacteria > Actinomycetota > Actinomycetes > Actinomycetales > Microbacteriaceae > Orlajensenia. The sequence continues at coordinate 34,380 of LMOK01000003.1, read as the reverse complement.
ATGCCGCTCGCGCAGGGCTCGCGAGCAAGACCATCGTCGCGGGCGTCATCGACGGCCACAACATCTGGCGCGGCGACCTCGCCGGCGCCTTCGAGAGTGCTGCGGCGGCCTTCGAACTCTCGCCGTCCGTGGCGGTGTCGACGTCCACCTCGCTGCAGCACGTTCCCCACGACGTCGACGACGAGACGAAGCTCGGACACCTCCGCGGGTGGCTCGCCTTCGCCGACCAGAAGGTCGAGCAGGTCGCCACGCTGGCCGCCGGTCTCGTCGACGGCCGCCCCGCCATTGCGGATGCGCTGGATGCGGCATCCGTCGCCCTCTCCCAACGCCTCTCCGCTCCCGGGGTTCGTGATGGTGCGGTGCGCGCTCGCGCCGCCGTCCTGTCCGACGCCGACTTCGCACGCGACGACTACGAGGTGCGCGTCGCAGCGCAGCAGGAGGCCCTCGACCTGCCCCCACTGCCGACGACGACGATCGGTTCGTTCCCGCAGACCGGCGAGATCCGCAGGGCCCGGGCCGCGCTCGGCCGCGGCGAGCTGAGCGAGGCCGACTACGTGGCCGAGATGCGCGCCGAGATCGCCCGCGTCGTCGCGCTGCAGGAGGAGATCGGGCTCGACGTGCTCGTGCACGGCGAGCCGGAGCGCAACGACATGGTGCAGTACTTCGCCGAGAACCTCGACGGCTTCGACGTCACCGAGCACGGCTGGGTGCAGTCCTACGGCTCACGCTGCACGCGCCCGTCGATCCTCTGGGGCGACGTGTCCCGGCCGAAGCCCATCACGGTCGAGTGGTCGGCCTACACGCAGTCGCTCACGCCGAAGCCGGTGAAGGGCATGCTCACCGGACCCGTCACGATCCTGGCGTGGTCGTTCGTGCGAGACGACCAGCCGCTGGGCGACACAGCCCGTCAGGTGGCCCTCGCCCTCCGCGACGAGATCGCCGATCTCGAGGCAGCCGGCATCGCCATCGTCCAGGTCGACGAACCTGCCCTGCGCGAACTGCTGCCGCTCGAGCGCGACCGCCAGGCCGACTACCTCGACTGGTCTGTCGGGTCGTTCAGGCTCGCGACCGCCGGGGTCGCCGCCGCCACTCAGATCCACACCCACCTCTGCTACTCGGAGTTCGGGGTGATCATCGACGCCATCCGCGGGCTCGACGCCGACGTGACCAGCATCGAAGCCGCGCGCAGCCGCATGGAGGTGGTCGTCGACCTCGAGGCGAGCGGCTTCGACCACGGCATCGGACCGGGGGTCTACGACATCCACTCTCCCCGGGTTCCGAGCGTCACCGAGCTGACGGAGCTCATCGAGCGTGCGCTCGACGGCATCCCGGAGCGTCAGCTCTGGATCAACCCCGACTGCGGGCTCAAGACGCGCGGCTACGACGAGACCGTGGCGTCGCTCCGCAACATGCTCGAGGCCACCCGCGGCGTGCGGGCATCCGTCGTCAGTCCCGTCTAGCGATCGGATGCGAGAGGGCCCACCTCCCTCGGGAGGTGGGCCCTCTGCCGTTCGTTTGAGGACCGAAACGCGCTACACCGAGCGCAGAACCGCCACGACCTTGCCGAGCACCTCGGCGTAATCGCCGACGATGGGCTCGTAGGCGGAGTTGCGCGGCAGCAGCCAGGTGTGGCCGTCGCGCTGGCGGAAGACCTTGACCGTCGCCTCGCTGTCGAGCATGGCCGCCACGATCTCACCGTTCTCGGCCGTGTTCTGCTGACGCACGACCACCCAGTCGCCGTCGCAGATGGCGGCCTCGATCATGGAGTCTCCGACGACCTTGAGGATGAAGAGCTCGCCCTTTCCGACCAGCTGGCGGGGGAGCGGGAACACCTCCTCGATCTGCTGCTCGGCCGTGATGGGGATGCCGGCGGCGATGCGGCCGACCATGGGGACCATGGCGGCGTCGCCCATCGGTGCGGGGGAGGCGTACCCGTCGTCGGGTGCCGGGTTCGACTCCGTCGACGGCACCTCGATGAGCACCTCGAGCGCACGGGGGCGGTTCGGGTCGCGGCGGAGGTAACCGCTGAGCTCGAGCTGGTTGAGCTGATGCGTGACGCTCGACAGGGAGGACAGGCCGACGGCGTCGCCGATCTCGCGCATGCTCGGCGGGTAGCCCCGCTGGCTCACTGACCGCTGGATGACCTCGAGGATCGAGAGCTGCTTGGCGCTGAGACTCTTGCGCCGGCGGGTTCCACCGCGCTCCGATGCCCCGCGGTCCTTCGACGACTCTGTGTCGTTGGCCACTGCGCTCACCTTCTTCTCTTCACGGATCGAACCTCCGGCCGACGAGTGTCGGTGGGTGCTGATTGCCTTGCAACCAGCCATTCGAACTGTATCCGGGTGGATGGCCTACGACAAACATCTGTTCGAGTGTGTCGAGAAAGAAATTCTCTCCACATACGAAGACAATGCTTGAGTATTCGAAGACTCGAAGATATATTCGGAACACAGCTTCGCATCTGGCCCTCCCGGCCGAGGGCCAGATGCGAAAACCATCTGGAGGACTCCATGAGCACGTACGCCTACACCACCGCCGCTCCCGCCGCGCTGCCTGTCGTCCGCACCCGGTTGCACCTCACCCGCCGCGGCCGCGCCGTTCTCACCACTCTCGCGGCCCTGCCGATCGTGGTCGGCGCCTTCGTGTTCGCACTCAATGGCGGCATCGCGGCCGCCGGTGGCGAGCAGGCCGGGCAGTCCTTCGCCTACGTCACCGTCGAGTCCGGGCAGTCGCTCTGGCAGCTCGCCGAGACCGTGGCGCCCACGGCCGATCCCCGCGACGTCATCGCCGACATCGTCAGCCTCAACCAGCTCGACGGCACCGAGATCGAGCCCGGCCAGCGCTTGGCCATCCCCGCCCAGTACTGATACCCAGCCCGGTACTGATATCCAGCCCAGTACTGAGCGATGCACCTGAGCCCGGGCGCCGACTTCGTAACACGACAGACGCCGCCGGTACGATTGTTGGAGTGACGACTCTCGATGAGCTCCCCCTCCGCGACGACCTGAGAGGGCGCACCCCGTACGGCGCCCCGCAGAAGGTCGTGCCGGTCGCCCTCAACGTCAACGAGAACACGCATCCCATCCCCGATGCCGTCGCCACCGACATCCTCGCGGCCATCGGCGAGGTCATCCCGGGCGTCAACCGCTATCCCGATCGCGAGTTCAGCGCTCTTCGCGACGCCCTCGCCGGCTACCTCGGCCACGGGCTCACCCGCGACGAGATCTGGGCGGCGAACGGCTCGAACGAGGTGCTGCAGCACGTCCTGCAGGCCTTCGGCGGACCGGGACGCACGCTGCTCGGCTTCGTCCCCACCTACTCGATGTACCCGTTGCTCGCCTCCGGCACCGGTACCGCCTGGATCGGCGCGACGCGCGACGCCGACTTCGAGCTCTCGCCCGAGACGGCCGCGGCTGCGGTGCGGAAGTACGAGCCCGACATCGTCTTCCTCTGCTCGCCCAACAACCCGACGGGCACCCCGCTCTCGCTCGAGACCATCGCGGCCGTGTACGACGCCACCGACGGCATCGTGCTCGTCGACGAGGCCTATGCCGAGTTCGCGCACGACGGTGAGGACAGTGCCCTCACCCTGCTCGCGGGCAGGCCGCGCCTGCTCGTGTCACGCACCATGAGCAAGGCGTTCGCCTACGCGGGCGTGCGGTTGGGATATCTCGCCGCCGATCCCGCCGTGACGGATGCACTCCGCCTCGTGCGGCTCCCGTACCACCTGTCCGCGCTCACGCAGGCGGCGGCGTCGGCCGCCGTCGCGCACGCCCCGGAACTGCTGGCCATGGTCGACGACATCCGGATCCAACGCGACCGCATCGTCGTCAGGCTCGGCGAACTCGGCTTCCAGGCCTTCCGCAGTTCGAGCAACTTCGTGCTGTTCGGCGGGGTGGACGACCCCAATGCGGTCTTCGAGGCGCTGCTGGCCCGGGGCATCCTCGTGCGCGACGTCGGCATCCCGCACACCCTGCGGGTGAGCGCAGGCACCGAGGCCGAGACCACGACCTTCCTCGAGGCCATCGCCGACCACGCGCCGAATAGGATCTGAGCATGAGTGAGACCACCCCCCGCACGGCCCGTGTCGAACGCGCGACGAGCGAATCGAGCATCGACCTGTCCGTGAACCTCGACGGAACGGGCACGAGCGACATCGAGACGACGGTGCCGTTCTTCAACCACATGCTCACGGCCTTCGCCAAGCACTCGCTCACTGACATCACCGTGCGCGCCAGCGGTGACACCGACATCGACGTGCACCACACCGTGGAAGACACGGGGATCGTGCTCGGCCAGGCCATCCGGGAGGCTCTGGGAGACAAGCGGGGAATCGCCCGCTACGGCGACGCCCTCGTTCCCCTCGACGAGTCGCTCGCGCAGGCCGTCGTCGACATCTCGGGCCGCCCGTATCTCGTGCACGTCGGCGAGCCGGCAGGCTTCGAGTTCCACCTCATCGGCGGGCACTTCACCGGATCGATGGTGCGCCACTTCTTCGAGGCGATCACCTTCGCCGCAGGCCTCACCGTCCACCTCGAACTGGTGCGCGGCCGCGACCCGCACCACATCGCCGAGGCGGAGTTCAAGGCCTTCGCGCGCGCCTTCCGCCAGGCCAAGGCCTTCGATGCCGGTGTCGTCGGCATCCCATCCACCAAGGGAGCCCTGTGACCAAGGTCGTCGTCCTCGACTACGGCTCGGGCAACGTGCACTCGGCCGCGAAGGCCGTGGAGCTCGCCGGGGCCGAGGTCGAGATCACCCACGATCGCCGCGCAGTGATGGATGCCGACGGACTCCTCGTTCCCGGTGTCGGCGCGTACTCGGCCGTGATGGACGCCCTGAAGGCCGTGCGCGGTGACGAACTCATCGACCGCCGGCTCGCCGGTGGCCGCAAGGTGCTCGGCATCTGCGTCGGCATGCAGGTGCTGTTCGAACGTGGCATCGAGCGCGGTGTCGATCGCGAGGGGCTGGGGGAGTGGCCGGGCGTCGTCACCCAGCTCGACGCCCCCGTGCTGCCGCACATGGGTTGGAACACCGTCGACGCGGCCGAGGGCTCGGTGCTGTTCGACGGCATCCGCGACGAGAGGTTCTACTTCGTGCACTCCTATGCCGCTCAGGCCTGGACGCTCGACGTGATCCCCCCGTTCCCGCAGCCGCAGGTCACCTGGGCTGAACACGGCGGGCGCTTCCTCGCAGCGGTCGAGAACGGCCCGCTGGCCGCCACCCAGTTCCACCCCGAGAAGTCCGGCGAGGCCGGCATCCGTCTGCTCCGCAACTGGATCGGGTCGCTTCGCGACTGAGCTCGGCCCGCCGACCCCCTTCGCCCACCCGGGCGTACTATCAACGCGCGGCGTACGCCGCGAGGAACCGAGGATGACATGAGCGACTTCCACTCCACGCCCGGCCTGGTGCTGCTTCCCGCCGTCGACGTCGCCGATGGCAAGGCCGTCCGCCTGACTCAGGGCGAGGCGGGCACCGAGACCAACTACGGCGATCCCGTCCAGGCTGCGGAGGACTGGGCGTCGCAGGGCGCCGAGTGGATCCACCTCGTCGACCTCGACGCAGCCTTCGGCCGAGGCGACAATCTCGACGTGCTGCGCCGCGTGATGAAGCAGATGCACGGCATCAACGTCGAGCTCTCGGGCGGCATCCGCGACGATCGCTCCCTCGAGGCAGCCCTCGACAGCGGTGCCAAGCGCATCAACCTCGGCACGGCCGCACTCGAGAACCCCGAGTGGGCGGCGAACGTCATCTCGAAGTACGGCGAGGCCATCGCGGTGGGCCTCGACGTGCGCGGCACCACTCTGGCCGCCCGGGGCTGGACCCGCGAGGGCGGCGACCTCTGGGAGGTGCTGGAGCGCCTCGAGGAGGCCGGCTGCGCGCGGTACGTCGTGACGGACGTCACCAAGGACGGCACCCTGCAGGGGCCGAACATCGAACTGCTCAAGCTCGTGATGGAGAAGACCGAGCGACCCGTCGTCGCGTCGGGCGGGATCTCCAGCCTCGACGACATCCAGGCCCTGCGCGATCTCGTGCCGCTCGGCCTCGAGGGAGCCATCGTGGGCAAGGCCCTGTACGCAGGTGCGTTCACCCTGGCCGAGGCGCTGGATGTCGCAGCCGACTGACCGGCCCGAGGAGCGGCATCCGTCGCTCCCCGAGTCCGCCCCGTCGCTTCCCGCACACCTCGCCGACTCCGCCGGCCAGCCGTGGGCGGGGCGTTCGTTCGAGCCGAACGCGAGCTCGGCCGACGACGGCAGCGCGCCGCCGCGCCTGATCGAGGCGCTGCGACGGTTCCGGGCCCACGAACTCGGGCAGGCCGAGGTGGTCGACGCCGTACGGGACTCCCGTCTGCTCATCCCGCTCGTCGCCCAGCTCGGGGAGGCCGGGGTGAACGAGCACGGTCACACCGTCGACAAGAGCCAGGAACTGGCCATCGTCACCGTCGCCGGGCCCGACGGCCGCAACGTGCTCCCCGTGTTCAGCTCGGTGGCCGCCATGGCCGCGTGGAACCCCTCGGCCCGTCCGGTGCCGGCCGACGGCGTGCGCGTCGCCCTCGCTGCCGCCAGCGAGGACACCGAGCTCGTGGTCCTCGACCCGACGTCGGAGACCGAGTTCGCCATCCGTCGCCCGGCGCTCTGGGCCGTCGCGCAGGGCCAGCCGTGGACGCCGTGCTTCGAGTCGCCCCTGGTGGCAGCGGCGTTCGAGCGCACGATCGGGAGTGAGCTCGCGGTCCTCGGGGTCAGGCTCGCCTCGGGCGACCCGCACTCCCGCCTGGTCGGGCCGGAGCTCGTCGTCGAACTCGAACTCGTCGACGGGCTCGACAGCGGGGAGCTCGACACGATCCTGGGCCGACTCGCGCAGCGTTGGGCAGCCGACGACCACATCGCGACCGCCGTCGACTCCCTGAAGGTTCGGCTGGTCGCATCGCGCTGACCCGCAGCGCTGACCGGCATCGCTGACGGGCATCGCTGACGGGCATCGCTGGCGGCCCGCACGATACCCTGCGCGCGGCGCGATGGCGAGGCCATCCGATGTGTCGGTGGGTCACGGCAGGATAGGACCATGGGTTCCGCCCTCGACAGGTTCTCGCCCGCCACGCGTACGTGGTTCGACGAGGCGTTCAGCGCGCCCACCCTCGCTCAGTCCGGCGCCTGGGACGCGATCGGACGTGGGTCCCACGCCCTGGTCGTCGCGCCGACGGGTTCCGGCAAGACCCTCGCCGCCTTCCTGTCGTCGCTCGACGCCCTGCACGCCCGAGGGGCCGACGACGAGCCCGGCACACGCGTGCTCTACATCTCCCCGCTCAAGGCGCTCGGCGTCGACGTCGAGCGCAACCTGCGGGCACCTCTGGTCGGCATCGCCCGGGTCGCCGACAGGCTGGGCATCGAGCCGCCGCACGTCAGCGTCGGTGTGCGCTCGGGTGACACTCCGGCATCCGATCGCCGCACCCTGCAGAAGTCGCCGCCAGACATCCTCATCACGACCCCGGAATCGCTGTTCCTCATGCTCACCTCGGCCGCGCGCGACACCCTGCGCACCGTCGAGACCGTCATCGTCGACGAGATCCACGCCGTCGCCGGGACCAAGCGCGGCGCTCACCTCGCCGTCTCGCTGGAGAGGCTCGACGAGCTCCTCGAGAAGCCCGCGCAGCGCATCGGGCTCTCCGCCACGGTGCGGCCGCCCGAGGAGGTGGCGCGTTTCCTCTGTGCGAGTGCGCCCGTCGAGATCGTCGCCCCCGCATCTGAGAAGCGGTTCGACCTGCGCGTCGTCGTCCCCGTCGACGACATGGCCGACCTGCCGCCGGCCCCTGAGCGCGAGGGTGCGACCTCGAGCGCCACCCCGCAGACGGGGTCCATCTGGCCGCACGTCGAAGAGGCGATCGTCGACCGCGTGCTTGAGAACCGCTCGTCGATCGTCTTCGCGAACTCCCGCCGTCTGGCCGAGAGGCTCACGGCCCGGCTCAATGAGATCTACGCCGAGCGCACGGGTGAATCCGTGTCGACGGATGCGGCCCCTCCAGCAGCCCTCATGGGACAGGCCGGCCAGATGCAGGGCGCGGAACCGCTGCTCGCGCGGGCGCACCACGGCTCCGTGAGCAAGGAGCAGCGCGCCGAGATCGAGGACGACCTCAAGTCGGGCCGCCTGCGCTGCGTCGTCGCCACCTCGAGCCTCGAGCTCGGCATCGACATGGGCGCCGTCGACCTCGTCGTGCAGGTCGAGTCGCCGCCATCCGTCGCGAGCGGCCTGCAGCGCGTCGGCCGCGCCGGGCACCAGGTGGGGGAGGTCTCCCGCGGCGTCATCTTCCCCAAGCACCGCGCCGACCTCGTGCACGCCGCCGTCACGGCCGAGCGCATGCTCGCCGGCGCGATCGAGACGCTGCACATCCCCGCCAACCCGCTCGACATCCTCGCCCAGCAGACCGTGGCCGCCGTCGCCCTTGATCAGCAGAGCGTCGACGGCTGGTTCGACACCGTGCGGCGCAGCGCCCCGTTCTCCGCGCTGCCCCGGTCGGCCTACGAGGCCACCCTCGACCTCCTCGCCGGGCGTTATCCGTCCGACCAGTTCGCCGAACTGCGGCCGCGCATCGTCTGGGACCGCGAGGCGGGCTTGCTCACGGGGCGCCCCGGCGCCCAGCGCCTCGCCGTCACGAGCGGCGGCACCATCCCCGATCGCGGAATGTTCGGCGTCTTCCTCGTCGGAGGCGACGAGCTCACGGGTCGTCGCGTCGGCGAACTCGACGAGGAGATGGTCTACGAGTCGCGCGTCGGCGACGTCTTCGCGCTCGGTGCCACCAGCTGGCGCATCCAGGAGATCACCCACGACCGCGTGAACGTCACACCGGCCTTCGGGCAGCCGGGGCGACTCCCGTTCTGGAAGGGCGACTCGCTCGGCCGACCCGCCGAACTCGGTCGGGCCCTCGGCGAGTTCATGCGCGACGTCTCCTCTGCGACGGATGCCGACGCCAGAAGTCGCATCCGTGCCGGCGGACTCGACGATCGCGCAGCGACCAACCTCATCGCGTTCCTCACCGACCAGCGTGCGGCGACGGGCCAGGTGCCGACCGACCGCACCCTCGTCGTCGAGCGCGTGCGCGATGAGCTCGGCGACTGGCGCGTCATCCTGCATTCCCCGTACGGCATGAACGTGCACGCCCCGTGGGCCCTCGCCGTGAGCGCGCGGGTGCGCGAGCGCCACGGCATCGACGGCGCCTCCATCGCCAGCGACGACGGCATCATCGTGCGCATTCCCGACACCGGGGTCGAGCCCCCCGGAGCCGAACTCTTCGTCTTCGAGGCCGACGAGCTCGAGCAGCTCGTCACCGACGAGGTCGGCGGATCGGCGCTGTTCGCCTCGCGCTTCCGCGAGTGCGCCGCCCGCGCGTTGCTCCTGCCGCACTACAGGCCCGGCACGCGCTCGCCGCTCTGGCAGCAGCGCCAGAAGTCCGCGCAGCTGCTCGACGTCGCCCGCACCTTCCCGACGTTCCCGATCATCCTCGAGACTCTGCGCGAGTGTCTCCAAGACGTGTACGACCTGCCGTCCCTGCTGTCGCTGGCGCGCGAGATCGGCTCGCGCGGCATCCGTCTGGTCGAGACGACGACCGACACCCCGAGCCCGTTCGCGAGCACCCTGCTGTTCGGCTACGTCGGCGCCTTCATGTACGAGGGTGACAGTCCGCTCGCCGAGCGGCGGGCGGCGGCGCTCGCCATCGACTCGACCCTGCTGGCCGAACTCCTCGGCCGGGTGGAACTGCGCGAGCTCCTCGACCCAGCCGTCATCGACGACACCGAGCGTGAACTCCAGCGCCTCGCTCCCGATCGCCGGGCGAAGGGCCTCGAGGGCATCGCCGATCTGCTGCGCGGGCTCGGGGCGCTGTCGGTCGAGGAGATCAGTGCGCGCGTCACGGCGGAGACCCTGCCCGACGTCGGCGAGCACGTCGATGAGCTGCTGCGCGCCAAGCGCATCATCCGTACCGCGGTCGCCGGTGCCGATCGGCTCGCGGCCATCGAAGACGTCGGCCGGCTGCGTGACGCGCTCGGCGTCCCCATCCAGGTGGGGGTGCCCGAGGCGTACCTCGAGGCCGTCGCCGATCCCCTCGGCGACCTGATCAGCCGCTACGCGCGCACGCACGGACCGTTCGCCACCGAGGAGGTGGCCGAGCGGCTCGGAATCGGCATCGCCGTCGCGCGCTCGGCGCTCCGCCGGCTGGTCGAGGCACGCCGCCTGGTCGAGGGGGAGTTCCGCCCCAATGGAACGTCGGCGGAATGGTGCGACGCCGAGGTCCTGCGCCGGCTCCGCCGTCGCTCGCTCGCCGCCCTCCGGCACGAGATCGAGCCCGTCGAGCAGCGTGCCCTCGCCCGGTTCCTCCCGGTCTGGCAGCACGTCGGCGGAAGGCTGCGCGGACTCGACGGAGTGGCATCCGTCATCGAACAGCTCGAGGGCGCCCGCCTTCCGGCCTCGGCATGGGAGTCGCTCGTGCTCCCGGCCCGGGTGTCCGACTACAGTCCGGCGATGCTCGACGAACTCATGGCGACGGGCGAGGTGGTCTGGTGCGGGTCCGGAGCCCTCGCCGGCGATGACGGCTGGATCAGCCTCCACCTCGCCGACACCGCTGCCCTCACCCTGCCCATCTCCCTCGAGGCCGAGACGACACCCCTGCAGCGTGAGGTTCTCGCGAGCCTCGGCTCCGGCGGAGCGTTCTTCTTCCGCCAACTGTCGGATGCGGTGGGCTCCGAAGACGACTCGGCCCTCGTCGACGCACTGTGGGACCTCGCCTGGTCGGGTCTCGTCACCAACGACACCTTCGCCCCCGTGCGCGCCCTCGTGGCCGGCGGCCACAGCGCCCACAAGCCGCAACGAGCGGCACCCCGCGCGCGAATGCACCGCGGTCGCGCCTTGCCGCGCGCGAAGATGCCGAGCCGCGGAGGCCCGCCCACCGTTGCCGGTCGCTGGTCGATCCTGCCTCTGCCCGACGGTTCGGCCACCCGCCGCGCCCACGCTCTCGGCGAGACCCTGCTCGAGCGCTACGGCGTCGTCACCCGAGGCGCGGCCGTCGCCGAGGGCGTCATCGGCGGATTCGCCCTGGTCTATCGCACCCTCCGCGAGTTCGAGGAGTCCGGTCGCAGTCGTCGCGGCTATTTCGTCGACAAGCTGGGGGCAGCGCAGTTCGCGGCCCCCGGGGCCGTCGACAGGCTCCGCAGCCATGTCGACCGTGACGACGGTTCGACGCCCTCGGCCCCCGTCGCTTTCACGCTCGCCGCAACAGACCCGGCCAACCCCTTCGGCGCTGCACTGGCCTGGCCGGCCCTGCCCGAGGGAACGACGCACCGGCCTGCGCGAAAGGCCGGTGCCCTCGTCGTCCTCGTCGACGGCACCATCGCCCTCTACGTCGAGCGCGGGGGCAAGACCATGCTGGCCTTCACCGATGACGAGGCCGTGCTGGCCGCCGCTGCGGCATCGCTCGCCGCCGCCGTGTCACGCGGAGGGATGCGCAAGCTCGCCGTCGAGACGGTCAACGGCCTCTTCGTTCTCGGTGCCCCGGCCGGGCTCGCCCTGCGCGGTGCCGGCTTCAGCGAGACTCCGCGCGGGCTCCGCCTCAGCGCGCGAGTCTGAGCGGCGGTCGGCGAGCATGCCCGAGGGTGACACCGTCTTCCGCACGGCCCGTTCCCTGAACGCGGCGCTTGCCGGCGAGATCATCACCGTGAGCGACATCCGGGTGCCGGCCTTCGCCACCGTCGACCTCACGGGTCGCACCGTCGACGACGTCGTCGCCCGCGGCAAGCACCTGCTGCTGCACGCCGGCGACCTCACCGTGCACTCGCACCTGAAGATGGAGGGTGCCTGGCACCTCTACCGGCACGGATCGTCGTGGCAGCGCCCGGCGTTCCAGGCCCGCATCATCCTCGAGACGGCCGACTGGGTGGCCGTGGGCTTCGAGCTCGGCGTTCTCGAGGTCGTTCCCACCATCGAGGAGCACACGGTCGTCGGCCACCTCGGACCCGACCTGCTCGGCCCCGACTGGAACGCCGAGGCAGCCGAGACCGCCGTCGCCAACCTCGTGGCGAAGCCCGACGTACCGCTCGCCGTCGCACTCGCCGACCAGCGCAACCTGGCCGGTCTGGGCAACGTCTTCGTGAACGAGTTGTGCTTCCTGCGCGGCATCCGCCCCCAGCGTCCGATGAGCGAGGTTCCGGATGCCGCAGGCATCGTCGCGCTCGCCCACCGCCTCATCACGGCCAACGCCGAGAGAACCGCCCGCACGACCACGGGGGTCGACCGCAACGGGCAGCGCCTCTGGGTGTACGGGCGCGGCGGCAAGCCGTGCCGGCGCTGCGGGACCCGCATCCAGCACGGGCAGCTCGGTCGTACCGAGCTCGAGCAGCGGGAGACCTGGTGGTGCCCCCGCTGTCAGAGTGAGCTGTGAACCCGCTGGTCGAGTAGCGCCTGCGCGCAGCGAGGACGCGTATCGAGACCCGCGAGCCCGGCGCAGATGTCGCCTGCGCAGACGCCGCCTAGGTGACCGGGCCGGTCCACTTCTCGCCGGGGCCCTTGCCGATGGGGTCGGGGATGCTCGACGCCTCGCGGAAGGCGAGCTGGAGCGAGCGCAGTCCGTCGCGGAGGCTCCGTGCGTGCATGTCGCTGATCTCGGGGGCGCCCGCGGTGATGAGTCCGGCGAGGGCCGTGATGAGCTTGCGTGCCTCGTCGAGGTCCATCTGCGACTCGGGATCGTCGGCCAGGCCGCATTTGACGGCGGCCGCGCTCATCAGGTGCACCGCGGCTGTCGTGATGACCTCGACGGCCGGCACCTCCGCGATATCGCGGGTGGCGCCGATGGAGGCGTCCTCTGCGTCGTCGTAGGGGCTGACGTGCTCTGAACTGTGACTCACTGAAATCCTCTGCTAGACTGATGCAGGCTTCCGGCCATTTCTGGTCGGAAACGAAAGTGGAGATTCTCCCACCCGCGCTTGACCGCTTCACTAGGTTACCGGGTTGATTGCACTCCGCTTCCTCGTCTCACGATGGGGAAGTAGGCAGGGTGCCGTAGTACAGCGTGCTGTGAAATCACGCGAGGACTATGTGGATTTCCCCTCTCGATGCCGCGCGGCATCCCGTCGCGCGACAGCGTTGAAGCACGATTAGAGGAGACTCGCATCACCGATCCCCGTACAAACGACCGCATCCGCGTTCCCGAGGTCCGCCTCGTGGGACCAGCTGGTGAGCAGGTCGGCATCGTCAAGATCGAGGCAGCACTGCGTCTTGCGCAGGAGGCCGACCTCGATCTCGTGGAGGTTGCTCCCAACTCCAAGCCGCCTGTCGCCAAGATCATGGACTACGGCAAGTTCAAGTACGAAGCGGCGCAGAAGGCCAAAGAGGCCCGACGCAATCAGGCGAACACGATCCTCAAAGAGGTTCGTTTCCGTCTGAAGATCGACAAGCACGACTACGAAACCAAGATGAAGCGCGCAGTGGGCTTCCTCAAGGCCGGCGACAAGGTCAAAGCCATGATCCTGTTCCGCGGCCGTGAGCAGTCCCGTCCCGACCAGGGCGTGCGTCTTCTCCAGAGATTCGCCGAAGATGTGGCGGAGTTCGGTTCTGTCGAATCGACCCCGATGATCGACGGTCGCAACATGGTCATGGTCATCGGCCCTCTGAAGAACAAGTCAGAGGCAAAGGCCGAGGCCAACGCACACAAGGCCGCCACCAAGGCGGCATCCAAGCAGGAGGAAAACAATGCCTAAGCAGAAGACCCACTCCGGGTCCAAGAAGCGCTTCAAGGTGACCGGCAGCGGCAAGATCATGAAGCAGCAGGCCGGCATGCGTCACAACCTCGAGGTGAAGGCCTCGAAGCGCAAGGGCCGCCTCAACCAGGACCAGGTGCTGGCTCCGGCCGACGCCAAGGTCATCAAGAAGCTTCTCGGCCGCTGAGCCGCGCAACACGTTAGGAAGACAGAGAAATGGCAAGAGTAAAGCGGGCGGTCAACGCCCACAAGAAGCGTCGGGTCATCCTCGAGCGCGCCCAGGGTTACCGCGGCCAGCGTTCGCGCCTGTACCGCAAGGCCAAGGAGCAGGTCACCCACTCGCTCGTCTACAGCTACGCCGACCGTCGCGCCCGCAAGGGTGACTTCCGTCGCCTGTGGATCCAGCGCATCAACGCGGCTTCGCGTGCGAACGGCCTCACGTACAACCGTCTCATCCAGGGCCTCGGCCTCGCGGGTGTCGGTGTCGACCGTCGCATCCTCGCAGACCTCGCCGTGAACGAGCCCGCCACCTTCGCCGCTCTGGTCGAGACCGCCCGCAAGGCTCTCCCCGCCGACGTCAACGCGCCGGTCGCGCGCTAGTCGCCAGCAGCTCAGCGTTTCCTCGAACGGCCCCGTCACCTTCTCCGGTGACGGGGCCGTTCGCATCCCATCGGTAGACTCGGTCCCATGCTTGAGAACCCGCGCTCGCCCCGTGTCCGCGCTGTCGCCAAGCTCGCCAAGAAGCCCGCCCGCGTCGACAGCGGTCTCTTCCTCCTCGAGGGTCCGCAGGCCGTCGCCGAGGCCCTCACCTTCAAGCCCGAGCTCGTGGTCGATCTCTTCGCCACGCCGACAGCCCTCGAACGCTACGACGACATCGCACAGGCCGCTGAAGACGCCGACATCGAGGTCGAGTACGTGACCGAGCAGGTGCTCGAGTCCATGAGCGACACCGTCACCCCGCAGGGCTTCATCGCCGTCTGCCGCCAGTTCCCCACCTCCGTGAAGGACATCTTCGCGTCGGAGCCGCGCCTCATCGCCATTCTCGAAGAGGTGCGCGACCCGGGCAACGCCGGAACGATCGTGCGGGCAGCGGATGCCGCAGGCGCCGATGCCGTCATCTTCACGGGGCGCAGCGTCGACCTCTACAACCCCAAGGTCGTGCGTTCGTCGACAGGGTCGATCTTCCACCTGCCGATCGCCGTCGACGTCGAGTTCGAGGACGTGCGCGACCGCGCTCGCGCCGCCGGCCTGCAGATCCTCGCGGCCGACATCAAGGGGGACGACCTGCTGGCCGCTCGCAACGAGGGCCTGCTCGACGCACCGACGGCCTGGCTGTTCGGCAATGAGGCGCGGGGCCTGCCCGACGACAAGCTGGCACTCGCCGATCGCGCCGTCTCGGTTCCCATCTACGGCAGTGCCGAGTCGATGAATCTCGCGACCGCGGCATCCGTCTGCCTCTACGAATCGGCCTTCGCCCACCGGTCCTGACGCGTCACGTCCCGGTTACGATCACGTAACCGACCGGCGCTTTCGTCCGTACCCCCCGTGGCCTGCCCCCTACAGTGGGGTACATGGCGGACAACGAAGCGGCACCGGCCACGTCGAACATCAGTGTGCGTCGAGGTGAGCCACTCGTCGTCGTCTCAGACGTCGACAAGCACTTCGGCGATCTGCACGTGCTGAAGAACATCAACACGACGGTCAACCGCGGCGAGGTCGTCGTGGTCATCGGTCCCAGCGGGTCGGGGAAATCCACCCTGTGCCGGGCCATCAACAGACTCGAGACCATCGACAGCGGGACCATCTCGATCGATGGTGTGAAGCTGCCGGAAGAGGGAGCGGACCTGGCTCGTCTCCGCGCCGACGTCGGCATGGTGTTCCAGTCGTTCAACCTCTTCGCCCACAAGTCCGTGCTCGAGAACGTCACCCTCGCACCGATCAAGGTCAAGAAGGTCCCGAAGCGCCAGGCGATCGAGAAGGCCATGGAGCTGCTCGAGCGCGTGGGGGTGGCCAACCAGGCACAGAAGATGCCCGCACAACTCTCCGGGGGACAGCAGCAGCGTGTCGCCATCGCCAGGTCGCTGGCCATGAATCCCAAGCTGATCCTGCTCGACGAGCCGACCAGCGCGCTCGATCCCGAGATGATCAACGAGGTCCTCGACGTGATGGTCGGCCTCGCGAAAGACGGCATGACCATGATCGTCGTCACGCACGAGATGGGCTTCGCGCGCAAAGCTGCCGACCGCGTGCTGTTCATGGCCGACGGCGAGATCGTCGAAGAGGCGACGCCGGAGCAGTTCTTCACCAATCCGACGTCCGAGCGGGCCCAGGACTTCCTCTCGAAGATCCTGGAGCACTGAGACGGCACGATGCCCACCGACACCCCCCGATCGAACGCAGATCACAGCACAGAGAAGAGGATGAAGATGAGAATCACACGAAGACTGTCACTCGTCGCGATTGCCGCAGCGAGTGCACTGGCCCTCGCCGGATGCGCCGGAGGCGGCGGGTCCGAGGCCGAGGTCACGCCGGAAGCAGCACCGACCTTCGCGGCCGGATCCACCATGGAGAAGCTGTCGGAGGCCGGCACCATCACCATCGGCACCAAGTTCGACCAGCCGCTGTTCGGCCTCGTCGGCCCCGACGGAACGCCCGAGGGCTTCGACGTCGAGATCGGCAAGATCATCGCCGCGAAGCTCGGAATCGCGCCGGACAAGATCAAGTGGACCGAGACCGTCTCGGCCAACCGCGAGCCGTTCATCGAGAACGGCCAGGTCGACATCGTCGTGGCGACCTACACGATCAATGACAAGCGCAAGGAGGTCATCTCCTTCGCCGGGCCCTACTATCTGGCCGGTCAGTCCATCCTGACTCTCGCCGACAACGACGACATCAAGAGCGAGGACGACCTCGTGGGTCAGCCCGTCTGCTCGGTGACCGGGTCGACCCCGGCGGCGAAGCTCGCCGAGATCGGCGCTGAGCCGGTGCTCACCGACACGTACACCAACTGCCTCGAGCCGCTGCGCTCCGGCAAGGTCGTGGCCGTCTCCACCGACAACGTCATCCTGGCGGGCCTCGCAGCCCAGAACGAGGGCGAGTTCAAGGTGGTCGGCGAGCCGTTCACCGAGGAGCCGTACGGCATCGGTCTCGCCAAGGACGACACGGACTTCCGGAACTTCATCAACGACACGTTGGAGGAGTCCTATGAGGACGGCACCTACGAGGCGGCGTGGGAGTCCACCGCCGGCACGGTGCTTCCGTTCGTCGAACCGCCTGCGGTCGACCGCTACTGAGTGAATCCCGCGCGGGTGGGCCGGGTGACCGGTCCGCCCGCGCGACACTGAACGAAAGGAGGGAGGCACCGACATGGACGTCGTCATCGAGAACCTGCCGCGATACCTCGCCGGCTTCCGACTCACCCTCCTGTTGCTGGCGGTCTCGGGCATCGCTGCCCTGATCATCGGAACGATCATCGCTGCGATGCGCATCTCGCCCATCACCACGCTGCGCGGTTTCGCGACCGTGTACACCGAGCTCGTGCGCAACACCCCGCTCACGCTGGTGCTGTTCTTCTGCGCGATCATCCTCCCGTACCTCGGTGCCGACTTCTCCTACCTCGTGTTCGCGGCGATCGGCCTCAGCGTCTACACCTCGCCTTTCGTCGCGGAGGCGCTGCGGTCGGGCGTCAACGGTGTGCCGATCGGGCAGGCCGAGGCCGCCCGCAGCCTGGGCCTCAACTTCGGACAGAGCGTCGGTCTCGTCATCCTCCCTCAGGCCTTCCGCATGACGATCCCGCCGCTCATCAACGTCTTCATCGCTCTCACCAAGAACACCTCCGTGGCCGGCGGATTCTTCGTGGCCGAGCTCTTCACGGTCGGCAAGGAGTTGGCCAACGGCAACGGCGACAGGGTCATCGCCGTGCTCCTGGGCGTCGCGACCTTCTACCTGATCATCACCATCCCGTTGGGCATCCTCGCCGCCCACGTCGAGCGCAGGGTCATGGTGCAGCGATGAGCGGATCGAACGTACTCTTCGACGCCCAGGGTCCCCGAGGGCGCCGGGTGTCCCTGATCCTGTCGATCATCGGCGGCCTTCTCCTCCTGGCGGCCGTCGCGTGGGTGGTCGGCATCCTCGCCGCACCCCGGGAGTCCGGCGGCATCACGGTGCCCGGCATGTTCGACCCGAGTCGCTGGGACATCTACTCGGATCCCGAGCTCTGGGGAGCGATCTGGCGTGGCACGCTCGCAACCCTGCAGGCTGCAGGGGTGGCAGCCGTCGGCGCCGTCGCCCTCGGTATCGTCTTCGCGCTGCTTCGGAGCGCGGCCACAGCCTGGATCCGCATCCCGACGACGATCGTCCTGGAGTTCTTCCGCGGCATGCCCGTGCTGTTGATGATGCTCTTCATCCTGTTGGTGGCTTCGACCGGAGCCTTCTGGGCCGTCGTCATCGCGCTCATCCTCTACAACGGCGCACTCATCGGCGAGGCGTTGCGCGCCGGCCTCGCGTCCCTGCCGCGTGGTCAGCGGGAGGCGGGCCTCAGCCTGGGCATGCGGCCGCTTCAATCGCGCATGCTGGTCGAGTTCCCGCAGGCCTTCCGACAGATGCTGCCGATCATCGTGGCCCAGCTCGTCGTCCTGCTGAAGGACACTTCGCTCGGCTACATCGTCGGCTACAACGAGCTGATCCGCACGACGATGAACAACCTCGCCAGCTTCTACGGCAACAGGTACCTGTTCTCGCTCTTCGCCGTCACGCTCGTGATCTACCTGATCATGAACCTGAGCCTGTCGTGGTTCGCCCGCTGGCTGTCACGACGGACGGCGAGCGGGGGAACCCGCAGAGGCAAGCGCGCTGGCCCGCCGCCCGACCTCGATCAGGCCGTGCTCATCGCTCAGGCCAGCGCATTGGCGCGAACATCCGAACGACCTCAATAGCGGGCGGATGCCGCCGCGTTCCCCGCACCCCCCGTCGCGCCGGTAAACTTGTGCCTCGTGTCTGAACCCACCGAAATCACCGAGGCGAGCGTCGGCGCCGCCGTCGAGGCGGCTCTCGCGGCCATCGCGGCAGCATCCGACTCCGCAGCCCTCAAGACAGTCCGCACCGAGCACACGGGGGAGTCCTCCCCGCTCGCGCGCCTGAACGGCCTGCTGCGGAGCGTTCCCAACGACCAGAAGGCCGCCCTCGGCAAGCTCGTCGGTCAGGCCCGCGGTCGGGTGAACCAGGCCTTCGCCGCACGCGAGTCCGCCATCGTCGAGGCCGAGGCCGCTGCGCGTCTCGAGGCCGAACGCGTCGACGTCACCGCCGCTGCGGTGCGCCAGTCCGCGGGCGCACGGCACCCGCTCTCCCTCCTGCAGGACCAGGTCATCGACGTGTTCGTCGGCATGGGCTGGGAGATCGCCGAGGGGCCGGAGCTCGAGAGCGAGTGGTTCAACTTCGACGCTCTCAACTTCGACGCAGACCACCCGGCGCGTGCGATGCAGGACACCTTCTTCATCGACCCGCCCGAGGCCCACCTCGTGCTGCGCACCCACACCAGCCCCGTGCAGGTGCGCACCATGCTCGAGCGGGAGGTGCCGATCTACGTGCTGGCTCCCGGTCGCGTGTTCCGCACCGACGAGCTCGACGCGACGCACACCCCCGTGTTCACGCAGTTCGAGGGCCTCGCCGTCGACAAGGGCCTCACCATGGCTCACCTGCGCGGCACCCTGGAGCACTTCGCCCGCACGCTGTTCGGCGACGGCGCCAAGATCCGCCTGCGCCCGAACTACTTCCCGTTCACCGAGCCGTCGGCCGAGCTCGACGTCTGGCACCCCACCTTCGTCGGCGGAGCCCGATGGATCGAGTGGGGCGGCTGCGGAATGATCAACCCCAATGTGCTGAAGGCCGCGGGCATCGACCCCGAGGTCTACTCGGGCTTCGCGTTCGGCATGGGCATCGAGCGCGCGCTCATGTTCCGCAACGACGTCGAGGACATGCGCGACATCGTCGAGGGCGATGTGCGGTTCAGCCAGCAGTTCGGAATGGTGGTCTAGTCGTGAGAGTTCCCCTGAGCTGGTTGGCGGAGTACGTCGACCTCGTTCCCGGTACGACGACAGGGTCGTTGCACGAGGCTCTCGTGCGCGTCGGCTTCGAAGAGGAGGACGTGCACGACTTCGAGCTGAGCGGTCCCATCGTCGTGGGCGAGGTGCTCGAGTTCGTCGAGGAGCCGCAGTCCAACGGCAAGACCATCCGCTGGTGCCAGGTGCGCGTCGCCCCTGACGGCGAGACCGCGGCCGACGGCGGCGACGCCGTGCACGGCATCGTCTGCGGTGCGGGCAACTTCTTCGTCGGCGACAAGGTCGTCGTGACGCTGCCGGGCTCCGTGCTGCCCGGCCCGTTCCCCATCGCCGCCCGCAAGACCTACGGCCACGTCTCCGACGGCATGATCGCCTCGGCGCGCGAACTCGGCCTCGGCGAGGAGCACGACGGCATCCTGCGACTGGCCGAGCTCGATCTGGATCCCGCAGTGGGAACGGATGCGATCAGCCTGCTGTCCCTCGACGACGCCGCCGTGGAGATCAACGTCACCCCCGACCGCGGCTACGCCTTCTCCATCCGCGGCGTCGCCCGGGAGTACGCCCACGCCACCGGCGCCGCCTTCCGCGACCCGGCGCTCGCCGGAGCCGGCAGCGGATCGAGCGCCTTCCCCGTCACCATCGCCGACGAGGCTCCCGTGCGCGGCCGTATCGGTGCGTCGATCTTCGTCACCCGCGTCGTGCGCGGCGTCGACCCGACCCGCCGAACTCCGGCGTGGATGATCGCGCGGCTGAAGCTCGCCGGCATCCGTTCCATCTCCCTCGTCGTCGACATCACCAACTACGTGATGCTCGAACTCGGCCAGCCGCTGCACGGCTACGACCTCGACACCCTCGTCGACGGCATCGTCGTGCGCCGCGCCCACGCCGGGGAGAGCATCGTCACCCTCGATGACAAGGAGCGCACGCTCTCCGTCGAGGACCTGCTCATCACCGACGGAGCCGGGCCCATCGGCCTGGCCGGCGTCATGGGAGGAGCCCGCACCGAGATCGGCAGCGACACCGTGAACGTGCTCATCGAGGCCGCGAACTTCGACCCCGTGTCGATCGCCCGCAGCGCTCGACGCCACAAGCTGCCGAGCGAGGCGTCCAAGCGCTTCGAGCGCGGGGTCGACCCGGCGGTCGCCGAGGCCGCAGCGGCCCGTGCAGCCCAGCTCCTCGCCGAGTTGGCCGGCGGCACCGTCGAGGATGCAGCCACCAGCACGGGGCGACCGGACCCCCGCACCTCCGTGTTCCTGCCCGACGGCTTCGTCTCGGGCCTCATCGGTGTCGAATACACCGACGACGAGATCCGCTCGGTGCTCATCGAGATCGGCGCGCAGGTCGAGCAGGCCGACGGCGGGCTCGCGGTCACGCCGCCGAGCTGGCGCCCCGACATCGTCGGCAAGGCCGACCTCGCCGAGGAGGTCGCCCGCATCAACGGCTACGACCGCATCCCGGCCGTGCTTCCCGTCGCCCCTCCCGGCCGCGGTCTCACCCGCGCCCAGCGCCTGCGTCGCATCACCACGAACGTGCTCGCGGGCAGCGGCCTCACCGAGGTCCTGGCCTACCCGTTCGTCAGTCCGACGGATGCGGCTGCCTTCTCCAGCCTCGAGGGCGAGATCGCCCGGCCCGTCCGTGTCGCGAACCCGCTCGATGGGGCTCGGCCGTTGCTGCGCACCTCGCTCCTGCCCGGCCTCGCGGAGATCGCGCACCGCAACCTGTCGCGCGGCATCACCGACCTCGCGATCTTCGAGACCGGCCTGGTCACCCTGCCGACGGCATCCGGCACCTTCGGCAGTGCCACGCTGCCCGTCGGCAACGCCCGGCCAGACGCGGCTGTCCTCGCCGACCTCGATGCGGGCATCCCGCGTCAGCCGCGAAACGTCGCAGCGCTCCTTCTCGGCAACGCCATCGTGCGCCAGCCCGGCCAGGCTCCTGTCGCCTGGGACTGGCAGGACGCGATCGGCGTCGCGCAGCGTCTCGGCACGGCCCTCGACGTCGAGCTCGTCATCGAGCAGGGCGCTCACCCGGCGTTCCACCCCGGCCGTACGGCGCGCATCGTCGCGGCCGGTGAGACCGTCGGCTTCGCGGGGGAGCTGTTGCCCGACCTCGCGGCATCCGCAGACCTTCCCCGTACCGTGGCTGCGGTCGAGCTCGACCTCGACGCGCTCATCCGCCTCGGCAGGTCCGAGATCCTCGCCCGCCCCGTGCAGACCAAGCCCGCGGCGACGCAGGACCTCTCGCTCGTGGTGGCGACGGATGTCGCGGCGGGCGCGGTGCGCGCCGCCATCGTCGAAGGCGCTGGAGAACTCCTCGAAGACGCCCGGCTCGTCGACGACTACCGCGGAGCCGGACTGCCCGACGGCACGAAGAGCCTCACGTTCGCCCTGCGCTTCCGCGCTGCCGACCGCACGCTCACGGCGGCGGAGGCCTCGGAGGCCAAGCTCGCCGGTGCGGCTCGCGCCACCGAACTGCACGGAGCGCACCTCCGGGACTGAGCACCCGTGTCGCTCGCTACTCCTCTCACTGCTGGTCGAGTAGCGAGCGACTTCCTCCGCTGGTCGAGTAGCGAGCGAGGGAGCACGCGTATCGAGACCACATCCGTCACGACAGCGATCCGCGCCATAATCTTGCGTCATTTGCAGGATTGTGTCGGCGAGCGATAGGGTCACTCCATGCCCACCGCACAGCCCACAGTCTCGCGCACCGCGCGCGTGGGTTCCGTGCTGCCCCGACGCCGGGTCGAGCGCCGACTCTAGGCGACCTTGCACCGACGGTTCAGCCGTCGTCGTGAGCGTCGCCGCATCAGCCTCGACAGCTCTCGACCCTAAGGTGGAATCATGACGTTCTCGGTCGCCGTCTCCGGCGCATCCGGCTATGCAGGTGGCGAACTGCTGCGCCTGCTCGCCTCGCATCCCGACCTCGAGGTGCGCACTGTCACCGCGCACCAGAACGCCGGCCAGAAGCTGGTCGCCGCCCAGCCGCACCTGCGCAGCTACGCCGATCTGGTGCTGCAGCCCACGACCGCGGAGGTCCTCGCCGGCCACGACGTCGTCTTCCTCGCACTCCCGCACGGCAAGTCCGGCGAGGTGACGGAGCAGCTCTCACCCGACACTCTCGTCATCGACTGCGGCGCCGACCACAGGCTCGAGAGCGCGACCGACTGGGCGGCGTTCTACGGAGGCGACCACTACGGCGCCTGGACCTACGGCGTTCCCGAGCTCCCGCGCGCGGAGGGCGACCAGCGCTCAGACCTCGCCTCCTCCCGGCGCATCGCAGCTCCGGGCTGCAACGCCAGCACGGTCTCTCTCTCCCTGGCTCCGGGCATCCTCGCCGGAGTCATCGAGGAACAGGACCTGGTCTCCGTGCTCGCCGTTGGCCCGTCCGGCGCCGGCAAGAGCCTCAAGGTGAACCTCCTCGCGAGCGAGATCCTCGGGTCGGCCAGCCCCTACGCCGTCGGGGGAAGTCACCGGCACATCCCCGAGATCCAGCAGGCGCTCCGGGCGGCCGGGGCGACGGCCCCCACCATTTCCTTCACCCCGGTCCTGGTGCCGATGTCCCGGGGAATCCTCGCCGTCAGCACTGCACGCATCATTCCGGGCACGGATGCCGCCGACATCCGTCGCGCGTGGGAGACGGCCTACGCCGGCGAGCCCTTCGTGCAGCTCCTGCCCGAGGGCGAGCAGCCGCGCACCGCCGACGTGCAGGGCGCGAACACGGCCCTCATGGGCCTGGAGATCGACGAGGCCGCGGGCCGCGTCGTCGTCACGACCGCCGTCGACAATCTCGTCAAGGGCACTGCGGGTGCCGCCATCCAGTCGGCGAACATCGCCCTCGGCCTTCCGGAGACCACTGGTCTCCCCGTGAACGGAGTCGCACCGTGACAGTCACTGCCCCCCTCGGCTTCGAGGCATCCGGAATCGCTGCAGGCATCAAGACCTCCGGCGCCCCCGACCTCGCCCTGATCGTCAACCGCGGGCCGTCGCAGCAGGCGGCCGTGGTGTTCACCAGCAACCGCGCGAAGGCCAATCCCATCCTCTGGTCGCAGCAGGTCATCGTCGACGGCGTCGCGAGCGCCATCGTGCTGAACTCGGGCGGGGCCAACTGCTTCACGGGTCCGCAGGGCTTCCAGGTCACGCACCGCACGGCCGAGGCCGTTGCCGAGGCTCTCGACGTCTCGGCGGGCGATGTGCTGGTCTGCTCCACGGGTCTCATCGGCGACCAGCTCGACGGCGAGCTCCTGGCCGCCGGCGTGATGACTGCCGCCTCGGCGCTCAGCGCCGACGGGGGAGCCGACGCGGCGCGGGCCATCATGACGACGGACTCCAAGCCCAAGACCACGGTCGTGCAGCGCGACGGCTGGAGCCTCGGCGGCATCGCCAAGGGTGCCGGCATGCTCGCTCCGGGCCTCGCCACGATGCTCGTCGTCATCACCACGGATGCCGACCTCACGGCATCCGCCCTCGACGCGTCGCTCCGCTCGGCCACCCGCGTGACGTTCGACCGTCTCGACTCCGACGGCTGCATGTCGACCAACGACCAGGTGTCGCTGCTCGCCTCGGGCGCATCGGGCATCACGCCCGACGTCGAGGAGTTCACCGCCGCGCTCACCGAGGTCTGCCGCGATCTCGCCCTGCAGCTGCAGTCCGACGCCGAGGGGGCGAGCCACGACATCGCCATCGAGGTCGTCGGGGCCGTGAGTGAACTCGACGCCGTCGAGGTGGGGCGATCCGTCGCCCGCAACAACCTCTTCAAGGCGGCGATCTTCGGCAACGATCCCAACTGGGGCCGCGTGCTGGCCGCCATCGGCACCACGAGCGCCACCTTCGACCCCTACAACGTCGACGTCTCGATGAACGGCGTCCGCGTCTGCTCCGAGGGCCGGCCCGACCGTTCGCGCGACGAGGTCGACCTCGAGCCGCGCGCCGTGCACGTCCTCATCGACCTGCAGGTCGGCGAGGCGCAGGCCACCATCTGGACCAACGACCTCACGCACGACTACGTGCATGAGAACAGCGCCTACGCGAGTTAGGAGGAGACGGATGACGCTCGAAGACACGGCCCCCGAGTTCGCGCAGCAGTCCGCGGCCTCGAAGGCGCAGATCCTCATCGACTCGCTGCCCTGGCTGAAGCGCTTCCACGACCAGATCGTGGTGGTGAAGTTCGGCGGCAACGCCATGGTGAGTCCCGAGCTGCAACGGGCCTTCGCCGAGGACATGGTCTACCTCCGCTATGCAGGCATCCGACCGGTCATCGTGCACGGCGGCGGCCCGCAGATCTCGTCGATGCTCGATCGGCTCGGCATCGCGAGTGAGTTCCGCGGCGGCTACAGGGTGACGACCCCCGAGACCATGGACGTCGTGCGCATGGTCCTCTCCGGCCAGGTCAACCGCGAGCTGGTGAGCTCGATCAACGAGCACGGCCCGCTCGCCGCCGGTCTCTCGGGTGAGGATGCGGGACTGTTCAAGGGGCGTCGCCGGGGAGCCGTCGTCGACGGCGAGGAGATCGACCTCGGACTCGTCGGAGACGTCATCGAGGTCGATCCGGCCGCCGTTCTCGCTCAACTCGACGCCGGGCGCATCCCCGTCGTCTCCTCGATCGCTCCCGATGTCGATGCACCGGGGCAGTCGCTGAACGTGAACGCAGACTCCGCCGCGGCCTCGCTGGCGGTCTCGTTGGGCGCCGCCAAACTCGTCATCCTGACCGACGTCGCCGGCCTCTACCGCGACTGGCCGGACCGCGAGTCCCTCGTGTCGGTCATCGACGCCCCCGAGCTGCGCGAACTTCTCCCCACTCTCGAGTCGGGCATGATCCCCAAGATGACAGCCTGTCTCGACGCCGTCGACGGCGGCGTGGCCAAGGCGGCCATCATCGACGGACGCGAGCCGCACGCGATCCTGCTCGAGATCTTCACGCAGAGCGGCATCGGCACGGAGGTGATTCCCGCATGAACGCCTGGCACGATCGTTTCCACCAGTCGATGATGGGCAGCATGGCGACCCCGCTCGGCATGCTCGACCGCGGCGAGGGCTGCTGGGTCTGGGACATGGACGGCATGAGCTATCTCGACTTCCTCGCCGGCATCGCCGTCAACTCGCTGGGCCACGCGCATCCGGTGTTCGTCGAGGCGGTCTCGGCCCAGGCCGCACGCCTGGCGCATGTCTCGAACTACTTCGCCACCGAGCCGCAGGTCGCTCTCGCCGAGCGACTGAAGCGCATCACGGGGGCAGGGGAGCGCGGCCGGGTCTACTTCGGCAACTCCGGGGCCGAGGCGAACGAGGCGGCCTTCAAGCTCGCCCGACTGCACTCGTCCGTGTACTCCACTCCGCCGCGCACGCGCATCATCACTCTCGTCGACTCCTTCCACGGGCGCACCATGGGCGGGCTCGCGCTCAGCGGCAAGCCGGCCATGCGGGAGGACTTCCAGCCGGTGCCCGGCGGCGTCGAGCACATCGCCCCCACCCTCGAGGCGCTCGAGCAGGCCATGGACGGAACCGTCGCAGCCCTCTTCGTCGAACCGATCCTCGGCGAGGCCGGCGTGCGGCCCCTGCCCGACGGATTCCTCGAGCGCGCCCGAGAGCTCACCACGCAGCACGGGGCGTTGCTCATCATCGACGAGATCCAGACCGGTGCAGGACGCACGGGTCGCTGGTTCGGGTTCCAGCACGCCGGGATCGTTCCGGATGCCGTCACTCTGGCGAAGGGCATCGGGGGAGGGTTCCCCATCGGCGCGCTCGTCACCTACGGCGATGCGTCCGAGCTGTTCGGTCCCGGTCAGCACGGCAGCACCTTCGGCGGCAATCCTCTCGCCACCGCGACCTCCAACGCCGTTCTCGAGGAGATCGAGTCCGCGGGGCTCGTGGCCAACGCCGAGATCCGAGGCCAGGAGCTGCGCGCGGCCGTCATGGGCATCGGCTCCCCGCTGGTGACGGGTGTCCGTGGGGCCGGCCTCCTGCTCGGCGTCGCGCTGTCCGAGCCCGTCGCGCCCGAGATCGTCGCCGCAGCGCTCCGCGAGGGCCTCATCATCAACGCCCCGAATCCCCAGAGCATCCGCCTCGCCCCGCCTCTGATCATCGGCGACACCGAGATCGCCGAGTTCACCGCACGTTTCACCCGCGCTCTCGAGAGCGTCCGCCCCGCCACCGCGAAAGAGACCCCATGACCCGCCACTTCCTCCGTGACGACGACATCACCCCGGCCGAGCAGGCCGCCATCCTCGATCTCGCCGTGGAACTGAAGCGCGACCGCTTCGCCGTGAAGCCGCTGGCCGGCCCGCAGACCGTCGCCGTCATCTTCGACAAGTCCTCGACACGCACCCGCGTCTCGTTCGCGGTCGGGATCGCAGACCTCGGCGGTTCCCCGCTCATCATCTCCACCGCGAACAGTCAGCTCGGCGGCAAGGAGACCCCGAGCGACACGGCTCGCGTGCTCGAGCGCATGGTCTCGGCCATCGTGTGGCGCACCTACGGCCAGGCCGGGCTCGAGGAGATGGCGGCCGGAACGACCGTCCCCGTCGTCAACGCCCTCTCCGACGACTTCCACCCGTGCCAGCTGCTGGCCGATCTGCTCACCCTGCGCGAGCACAAGGGCGACCTGGCCGGCCTCAGCCTGACCTTCCTCGGTGACGGCGCCAGCAACATGGCGCAGTCCTACCTCCTCGCCGGCGCGACGGCCGGCATGCACGTGCGGGTCGCATCCCCGGCGGGCTTCGAGCCGTCCGAGCAGGTCGTGGCCGACGCGCGGGCCATCGCCGCGACCACCGGCGGCTCGATCACCGTGGGGGCGGATGCCGCAGCCCTGGTCGACGGCGTCGACGTCGTCGTCACCGACACCTGGGTCTCGATGGGCAAGGAGGACGAGAAGGCGGCGCGCGTCGCGGCCTTCGGCGAGTACCGGGTCGACGCCGCTCTCCTGGCCCGAGCGGCGTCGGATGCCGTGTTCCTGCACTGCCTGCCGGCTGATCGGGGCTTCGAGGTCACCGCCGACGTCATCGACGGACCGCAGTCGATCATCTGGGACGAGGCGGAGAACCGCCTGCACGCGCAGAAGGCGCTCCTGGTCTGGCTGCTCGAGCAGAACGGAACGAAGTGATGGCCGAGAAGCACGGAACCAACGAGGGTTCGCTCTGGGGGGCTCGCTTCGCCTCCGGCCCCTCTCCCGAACTCCAGCTGCTCAGCCGTTCCACCCACTTCGACTGGCGGCTGGCCGGCTACGACATCGCGGGCTCCCGCGCACATGCGAAAGCTCTCGCGGCCGCCGGCTACCTCGGCGACGATGAGCTGAACGCGATGCTCGCCGGCCTCGACACGCTGCTCGAGCGCATCGAGAGCGGCGAGCTGACGGCCGCTCCGGGCGATGAGGACGTCCACGGCGCTCTCGAGGGTGCGCTCATCACGGTCGTCGGGCCCGAGCTCGGCGGCAAGCTGCGCGCCGGCCGCAGCCGCAACGATCAGATCGCCACCCTCGTGCGGCTCTACCTGCGCGACCACGCGGTACGGATCGCCGAGCTCCTCATCGACCTGATCGACGCTCTCGCCGCCCAGGCCAGCGCCCACGACGGCGCGATCATGCCGGGCCGCACGCACCTGCAGCACGCCCAGCCCGTGCTCCTCGCGCACCACCTGCTCGCGCACTGCTGGCCGTTCGTGCGGGACCTCGAGCGCCTCGCCGACTGGGGACGCCGAACGGATGCGTCGCCCTACGGCTCCGGTGCGCTCGCCGGGAACACCCTCGGCCTCGACGCCGCACTCGTCGCCCGCGAGCTCGGCTTCTCCCGCGTCGTCGAGAACTCTATCGACGGTACGGCGAGCCGTGACGTCGTCGCCGAGTTCGCGTTCATCACCGCGCAGATCGGCGTCGACCTCTCCCGCATCGCCGAGGAGATCATCCTCTGGAACACCCGCGAGTTCGGCTTCGTCACCCTCGACGACGGCTACTCCACCGGGTCGTCGATCATGCCCCAGAAGAAGAACCCCGACATCGCCGAGCTCGCTCGGGGCAAGGCGGGACGCCTCATCGGCAACCTGACGGGACTCCTCACCACGCTCAAGGGCCTCCCGCTCGCCTACAACCGCGATCTGCAGGAGGACAAGGAGCCGGTCTTCGACTCCGTCGACACCCTCGAGGTCCTGCTGCCGGCTTTCACGGGCATGGTCGCCACCCTGCGATTCGACACCGACCGGATGGCCGAGCTCGCACCGCAGGGCTTCTCGCTCGCCACCGACATCGCGGAATGGCTGGTCAAGCAGCATGTTCCGTTCCGAGACGCCCACGAGTTCTCGGGATCCGTCGTCGCCTACGCCGAGGTCAACGGCCTCGACCTGCACGAGGTTCCCGACGATGTGCTCGCCGGCATCTCGCCGCATCTCACCCCAGCCGTGCGCGAGGTGCTCACGGTCACCGGCTCCGTCGGCAGTCGCACAGGTCTCGGTGGCACGGCCCCCGAGCGCGTTGCAGAGCAGCTCGCTGCGCTGACCGCGCGAGTGCGGTCGCTCGCCGAGGGCCTCACGCCCGCTCGGGCCTAGTCTCGTGGTGCTCGACCGCGCCGCCCTGTCCCGCGACGCGGTCGAGCTCGCACCCGAGCTGCTCGGCGCTCTCCTCACCCACCGCACGAGCGAGGGCGACGTGACCGTGCGGCTCACCGAGGTCGAGGCCTATCGAGGCACCGGGGAGGATCCCGGCTCGCATGCCCATCGGGGCGTGACACCCCGAACGACTGTCATGTTCGGTGAGCCCGGACACCTCTACGCGTACTTCACCTACGGCATGCACACCTGCGTCAACGTCGTGTGCTCGCCCGCCGGATCCGCGTCGGCGCTGCTGCTCCGGGCCGGTGAGATCGTCGACGGCGTCGAACTCGCGCGCCGTCGCAGGCCGTCAGCGGCGAGTGACCGCGAGCTGGCGCGCGGTCCGGCGCGCCTCGCGAGCGCTCTCGGCATCCCCCTCGCCGAGAACGGAGCCGATCTCTTCTCCGATCCCTTCGCCCTGCGGGGTCCGGATGCCGCGCCCGAGCTCACGCGCGGTCCGCGTGTCGGCGTCTCGGGCGCGGGCGGAGGCGCGGCGTACCCGTGGCGCTTCTGGATCCCGGGCGATCCGACGGTGTCGGTCTACCGTCGGCACGCGCGATCGCACGACTGATCTGCTGTGTCGAGACGGGCGCCAAGCGGGTGCGGGGGGCTCAGCTCAGGGCGAGGTGCACGATGGCGCCGCACAGGCACGCCCAGATCAGGCTGGCCATCGTGCCGATGATGAACCTCTCGCGAGCCTCGGACGACTCGAGCTCGGTGAAGCGGCCGACGCCCTTGACGGCCACGACGATCGCCAGACCCTCGGGGAACCCGGCGATGATCGTCGCAACGGTGGCGAAACGCTCCAGCACGCCGATCGTCTGCCCTCCGCGCAGGATCTCGCGTCCCGTCGTTGCTCCGTCGGAGCGGATGCCCTCGACGAGGATGCCGCCGTGCACGCCGGTGCGCACGCTGCCCTTGGTCGCGAGGTCGAGCGCCAGCACCGCGGCGGGGCCGCCGCCGAACACCGCGAGGGCCATCGCGCCGATGACCACGACGATGGTGAGCAGCGGCTCGATCTGGCCCGTCGCCAGCCAGGCGAGCACGAATGCAGCGGCGAGGGAGCCCGCTGCGGCCCAGGTCATCACCCGGTCCGGGCGCAGGAACGCTATGACGGCGAAGGTCGCTCCCGCGCCGAGCACGAGTACGAGCAGCAGCCAGATGACGATGGTGACGGCGATCATTCGGTGGGGTCCGTTCCGTTCCGCGTCGCTGGCGACGCCTCTGCATCGAGTTCGGCCAGGAGATGCTCCAGGGAAGACCGGGCATCGTCCTCGACCCTCCAGAGCGCAGCACGGAGGCGCTGGCTCACGGCGGCGGCCGATATCCCGAGTATGCCAGCCGCATCCTTCTGGGAGTGACCGGCGCGCATCAGATCCGCCACCTCCCAGCCCTGCTCCGAGCGTCGTGCACGGGTGAGCAGGAGCATGCTGACGAGAGGCTCGATGATGGTGGCGCGCTCCCCGGCGTCGGGGGCGCGCAGGGCGAACCTGGACTCGGCGCGCTTGGCCGCCTCGACGGCGTCCCGGGCTCCGATGAACGCCGGCCCTGTGGCCTTGCGTGCGGCGTCGGGCAGCGGAGTGCGTACCGAACCGATCCCCAGCCCGATACTCCAGTGTCCGGAGCGGGCGAGTGCTCCGACCATCGCCAGCGCCGTCGAGGCAGAGGGGGTGACGGCCTGGATCTCATCACCGGCCGTCTGGTCGACCGGGAGCACCAAGTCGTCCCCGAAGGTCGTCTCGAGCGAACGCACCGCCGCATCCGCCCGGTCCACGTCGTGGCGGGAGTCGACCTGATCCGCTGTGATGACGAACATGAACTCTCCGATCTGAAGTCTGCAAGGTTACTCCAGTTGAATCAAGTTGTGAAGCTTATTTCAGCGACATCTAGTCTTCAGCCATGATTCATGCGCCGAGAGCCGCTGATAACCTTGCAGCGTGTCCGACCCAGCCATCCTCGCCGACCAGGCCAACGACCCGACCTTCTCCGACATCTGGGAGGAGCTCGTCTGGCGTGGACTCGTGCATGTCTCGACCGATGAGAGCGAACTCCAGGAACTCCTCGCCGGCGATCCCATCACGTTCTACTGCGGGTTCGACCCCACAGCGCCGAGCCTCCACCTCGGAAACCTGGTGCAGTTGCTCGTCATGCGTCGCCTCCAACTGGCCGGCCACCGTCCTCTCGGACTCGTCGGCGGCTCGACCGGCCTCATCGGCGATCCCCGCCCGACGGCCGAACGCACCCTCAACACCCGCGAGACCGTGACCGAGTGGGTGGGCTACCTGCAGGGCCAGGTCTCCCGCTTCCTCAGCGCCGAGGGCCACAATGGCATGCGCCTCGTCAACAACCTCGACTGGACGGCCCCGCTGTCGGCGATCGACTTCCTGCGGGAGATCGGCAAGCACTACCGCGTCGGAACGATGATCAAGAAGGATGCCGTCGCAGCCAGGCTCAACTCCGATGCCGGCATCAGCTACACGGAGTTCAGCTACCAGATCCTGCAGGGGCTCGATTACCTCGAGCTCTACCGCAGCTACGGCTGCGTGCTGCAGACGGGTGGCAGCGACCAGTGGGGCAACCTCACGAGCGGCACCGACCTCATCCACCGCACGGAGGGGGTGAGCGTGCACGCCATCGGCACCCCGCTCATCACCAACAGCGACGGCACCAAGTTCGGCAAGAGCGAGGGCAACGCCATCTGGCTCGATTCGGCGCTGGTGAGCCCCTACGCCTTCTACCAGTTCTGGCTCAACACCGACGACGCCGATGTCATCAGCAGGCTCAAGGTGTTCACGTTCCTCGATCGCGCGGAGATCGGGCGTCTCGAGGCGCTCGTGGCGAGCGAGCCGTTCCGTCGCGAGTCCCAGCGCACGCTCGCGCGCGCCGTCACGACCCTCGTGCACGGCGCCGATGCCACCGACAAGGCGATCGCCGCCGCCGATGCCCTCTTCGGGCAGGGCGATGTGGCCGCGCTCGATGCCGAGACGCTCGAGACTGCACTCCGTGAACTGCCGAACACCACGACGTCCCCGACGGCGACCATCGTGCAGCTCCTGCTCGACACCGGCCTCAGCGGGAGCATCAGCGAGGCTCGCCGGGCGATCGCCCAGGGCGGCGTCTCGGTGAACGGCGTCAAGGTGACCGATGACACGGCGTCCATCGAGGGCTCGACGCTGCCGTCGGGCATGGCCGTCCTCCGACGGGGCAAGAAGACCCTCGCCGGAATCTTCGTCGTCTGACCGAACCGTTCGTGCCGTGCCGGCCGGCCCGCGCCCGATGCGCCGCACGTGGTGTCAGCGGGGCAGCCACTCCGCCCTGTCCGTGCCCCACGGATGCGGCCCCGCGGCGAACGCGTCCGGTGATCCGTCGTACCGCGGCGCCGGTCGCACCGATCGCACGAGCCCGGCCCCGGTCGCGAACTCCTGGGTCTGATCGGCCAGGCCCGGGTCGGCCTCGGCCCGCGGGATGCGCGGCAGGGTCAGCAGCTCCGAGGCCACCCGGGAGAGCGAGACCGACACCGCATGGCTGCCGCCCTCGGCCCGTTGCCGTCGCAGTCGCGACATGATTCCCGCGGCCAGCAGGTAGCCGGCCGAATGGTCGAGAGCCTGGGCGGGCAGCGCGCCGGGAGTGATCCCGTCCGCCGACTCGATCCACGAGATCCCGGATGCCGCCTGCACGATGCTGTCGAACCCCCGACGCTGCGCATCCGACCCCGAGAAGCCCCACGCCGACAGCCGTCCGATCACAATGCCCGGATGCCGCGCCGCGATGGCGGCGGGCGAGAGTCCCAGCCTCTCCACCGCGGCCGGCCGATACCCCAGCACCACCACATCGGCGTCCGCGAGCAGGTCCTCGAACCGGAGTCGATCCGATGAATCCGCCAGATCCAGGAGCGCGCTGCGCTTGCCCGCGCCGGTGTCGAGGTGCTGCCAGCCGATCTCGGGCAGTCCGGGGGAGTCGATACGCAGCACGTCGGCGCCGAAAAGCCCGAGGGTCCGGGTCGCCACGGGTCCGGCGATCACCCGGGTGAGATCCAGCACCCGGATGCCGCGCAGCGCCGTACCGCCGTCGTGCCACGGACGCGGCTCGCCGCCGCCGACGAGCTCGCACTCCACCAGGGGGCGCCTCGCCGTGGTCCGGGCGGCCCTCTCGTTCGGGCGGGCGACGACGACGGCGATGCCCCCGGCGTTCGTGACGGCGTCGGCGATCTCGGCGGCCGACGACCGAGCGACGCGCTCGCGAAGCTCGTCGGCGCCGGCATCGACCTGCAGACCGAGCGCCGTCCGAAGTCGTTCCGCGTGATGCGGGTAGTTGCCGTGGGTGCGCACCCAGCCGTCGGATGCAGCCCAGAACCCCGAGAGCGGTGCCCACGCGGAGGGGGTCGCGTCATCGATGCGGAACCAGCGCTCACTCGAGTACGCGGCGGCGATGCGCCGGGGGTCGGATCGCACAGGTGGGAGTGAACCCGTCCTGTCCTGCACGGTGGCCGCGGCCTGGAGCGCTGCGGCGTCGACACTGTCCTGGGCGAGGGAGACGACGGGGAGGTTCGACGCCAGGGGAACGGCGTTCTCAGGGTGCGAGAGGGCAGCGGAGAGCGACGGGGCATCGCCCAGATCCGCGAGAACACGGGGGAGCAGCGGCCGCACTCGAGTAGACCTCATATCGCCAGTATTCCGCCAAGCTGGGAGCGACACGCCCGGAGTGCGCAGCCGATTTGCGAGGTCGCCGAGACCCCCGTAAATTCTTACTCATCACCCCAAAGGTGCGGCAGAGCGGATTCGCTCGCCGGCCTCAAGTGGGGATCGAATCTTAGCCATAAGGTCCGCAACCTCGAGTTGCGAAACACGGCTTTCAAGCCTAAGATTGCAAGTCCCGGTCGCGGAGCTGAACAGCTTCGGAACGCGAGAACAATCACGTCTCAGCTTCGCTGAGAATCAGTGGTCACAACCGCGTGAAGATCGTGTAATATAGAGAAGTTGCCTTCGAGTTGATCGCCTTTTGGGGTGTGAAGCGGGGAGCATCCGA
>LMOK01000002.1:1099368-1298065 GCA_001423545.1 Leifsonia sp. Leaf325 | reverse complement strand
GGGGTCGGCGTCGCGGGCGGCGGCCAGGTCGGTGGCGGCATCCGTCACCGCGATCATCTCGCCCACCCGAGCCAACGACCGTGCTTCAGCCTTCGTCGACCCCGTCATCGAGACGAGCAGCGTGTCGGCGTCGGTGAACCCCGACCGGCGCGCCAACGACCCCAGACCATGCTCGGGGGTGGAGCGGCGTGCGATCTCAGCCGCAGCCAATGCCGCCCATCGATCCAGTACCTGCCGAGGCCCCGTCAACGCGCTCTGCGTCGCCAGCAACTCGTCATCGGCCAACGCCGCGAACGTGGCCGCACACACCCCGGACGACGCCAGAGAGGCGGTCATTCGGGTGAGCAACTGGGCCGGTGCGGGCATGAATCCATTGTCTCAAAAACGAGGGTCCCTCAGGGCGAATCGGGACAACATTCTGAGATTGGTGGCCGGGGAGGAGTCCCGATCAGGCAGGGAATCGAGGACGGGCACGCACTCCGGGGATCGGACGGTGCGGCCGGCCGAGAAGTGGTCTCGATACGCCTCCTCGCTGCGCTCGGGGGCTACTCGACCAACGGGTACTGGGGCGCTCGAGACTACCGGACCATGGGTGGTTGGGGCGCTTGAGGACTTCTCGGCCAACGGGGGCGGTGGGCGCTCGGGGTTGATCGACACGCGGCGCGCCGATCTGCGGCATCCGGACCCCGAGGAAGACGATTTCGTGCCCCTCGGACGCGGGAATTGATGAAATCCTGACTCGATGGGAGGAAATATGGCGGAAATGCTTGCGTCGCCCCCGTTCGGGCGGCATGATTCTCCTGATTGAACCCCCTACTTCATTCACCTCCCGCGACCCGAAACGCGAAACGAAGGCGAATCAGAATGACCGAGTACCTCTACGACCTCTCCGGCGACTGGATCGCTTTCAGGGCGACCACCGAGAGCACGTATCTCTTCGATCCGACCGGTGAGTGGATCGGCTGGTTCCCTTGGGGCGATGCCGAGGCCGTAACCCCCGATGGCGACTACCTGGGCACCATCGTCGACGACCGCCTGGTGCGGGCCTACGGACATTCCTCGCGTGGGTACCCCACCTACCCCGGCGCTCCTGCATTCCCCGGCCTGCCCTACAACCCCGGACGGGCCGCATTCATCGGCAGCCTCGGCGGGTACGAGGACGCCTACGTCCAGCACTCGCTGAGCGCCTGACGCCCGTTCGCCTGACGCCCGTTCGCCTGAACTGCCCGGCTCAGTCGCGCTCGTACAGAGCCAGCAGAGCGTTCTCGGGCGAACCCGTCAGCGCGATGGTCTCCCCTGCGAGATAGCGGTCGATGACTGTCGGGTCGATGTAGCTGCCCTTGGCGACTGTCGGGGTGTTTCCGAGAACTTCGGATGCCGCGACCACCGCGGCGCGCACCGCCTGCTTCGCCTCCCTCTCGGATGACGCCGGCCCGGCGGCAGCGAGCGCCGACGCCGCGGCGATCGTGCCGCGCAGCGTGCGGAAGTCCTTGGCCGTGAAGTCTCCCCCGGTGGCCGTGCGCACGTACTCGTTGATCTGCGCGCCGCCGAGAGCCCTGAAGCGGTTCTCGTCCTGCCACGCCAGGTAGCGGGAGCGCGGGGTGCGCTCCAGGAGTTCGGCGGAGACTGCGGCGAGGGCGGCATCCGTCACCTCGGCCTGCATCTTCTGGCCACTCTTCGCCGGGAACGCCAGGCGCATGACCTCGCCGTCGAGCTTCACGTGACGCACCAGCAGGGTCGACAGCCCGAAGCTCCCGTTCGCCTCGAAGTACGCCTCGGCTCCGACCCGCACAGCCACAAGATCGAGCAGGCGGAACGAGGTGGCGAGGATGCGCTCGCGTGAGAGCCCCTCGACGGCGAGGTCGCGCGTCACACGCCCACGCGCGGTAGGCAGGGCGGCGGCGAGCTCGCGCATGCGATCGAACTTCACGGCGTCGCGGGCGGCCGTCCAGTCGGGGTGGTAGATGTACTGCCGTCGTCCGGCATCGTCGACGCCGACGGCGAGGATGTGCGCGTTCGGCCTGTCGGCGATCCACACGTCGGTCCAGGCCGGTGGGATGACGAGGGCCTCGGCGCGTGCGCGTTCCTCCGACTCGAGTGCGCGCCCGGCGCCGTCCAGGTACCTGAAGCCCTTGCCGGAACGACGACGGGTGTACCCGGGGCTGGTGTACGGCTCGACGTGCCTCAGGCGCACCACGATGCGCCCTCTGCTGCGCGGATCACTGCGCCTTCCGCTTCGGGGCGGCATCCGAGTCGGAATCCGACTTGGCGGATGCCTTTCCCGACGCTGTCGCCTTCTTCGGGGCGGCCTTCTTCGACGCGCTCGCCTTCGATGAGCCTGTCGAACCCGAGGAGCCGGACGAGCTCGATCCCTTCTTCGCATCAGCACCGCCACCCGACTTCTTGGCATCGCCGGACTTCGACCCGCGAGCGCTCTCGACGCTGCGACGCAGGGCGTCCATCAGGTCGATGACCTCGCCGCCGCCCTCTTCCTTCTCGGGGACCTCGCCGAACGTCGCCTCGGTGTCGATGGCGTCGCCCTGCTCGAGCTTGCGCTCGATGAGCAGGCGCAGTTCCTTCTGGTACTCGTCGACGAACTCGTCGGGTGTGAAGTCGCTGGCGTAGGAGTCGACGAGGCTCGAGGAGAGCTCCAGCTCCTTGCTCGAGATGCGCACGGTCTCGTCGAGGGCCGGGAACGCCGCTTCGCGCACCTCATCGCTCCACAGCAGTGTCTGCAGCACGAGCACGTCGCCTCGGACGCGCAGGGCTGCGAGTCGTGTCTTCTGGCGGAGGGCGAAACGCACGATGGCCGTGCGGTCCGTCGACTCGAGGGTGCGGCGCAGCAGCACGTAGGCCTTGGGCGACGCGCCGTCCGGCTCGAGGAAGTAGCTCTTGTCGAACATGATCGGATCGATCTGCTCGTTCGGCACGAATTCGACGACCTCGATCTCGCGCGAGCGCTCTGCGGGCATGGCGGCCAGGTCATCGGCCGTGAGCACCACCGTGCGCTCGCCGTCGTCGTAGGCCTTGTCGATGTGCGCGTACGGCACGATCTTGCCGCACACGTCGCAGCGCCGTTCGTAGTGGATGCGGCCGCCGTCGGCGTCATGGACCTGATGCAGACCCACGTCGTGATCCTCCGTGGCGCTGTACAGCTTCACCGGCACGTTGACGAGCCCGAACGAGAGCGCGCCCTTCCAGATGGACCTCATCCGACCAGTACACACCCGCAACACCCGTATCGGCTAGGTTTGCCGCGTGGGTTGACAGGCTCGGCTGGAGGGTGTGATGGCGAAGGCTTCGGGTTCGCAGCTCGTCAGCGTCGCCGGGCACCGCCTCAAGATCTCCAATCTCGACAAGGTCCTCTACCCCGAGTCGGGCACCACGAAGGCCGACGTGCTCGGCTACTACGCCGCCATCGCTCCAGTGATGCTCCCGCATGTGATCTTCCGTCCGGCCACGCGCAAGCGCTGGGTGCACGGAGTCGGGACTCCGGATGCTCCAGGCCAGACGTTCTTCCAGAAGGACCTGCCCGCCGGCACGCCCGACTGGGTTCCGCGAGCCGACATCCCGCACTCCGATCACGACAACACCTATCCCCTCGTGAACAACGCGGCCGTACTCGCCTGGTTGGCCCAGGCGGCCGCCCTCGAGATCCACGTTCCGCAGTGGCGCTTCACGGCCGACGGCGCGCGCCGGAATCCCGACCGCATCGTGCTCGACCTCGACCCCGGCGACGGGATCGGTCTCGCGGAGTGCGCCGAGGTCGCCCGTCTCGCCCGCACCATCCTCACGGGCATGGGCCTCGACCCGCTGCCGGTGACGAGCGGCAGCAAGGGCATCCACCTGTACGCGCAACTCGACGAGAGGCAGACCTCCGACCAGGTCTCGGCCGTCGCCCGCGAGCTGGCCCGCGCTCTCGAGGCCGATCACCCCGACCTCGTGGTCAGCGACATGAAGAAGACCCTGCGCACGGGCAAGGTGCTCGTCGACTGGAGCCAGAACAACGGCAGCAAGACCACGATCGCCCCGTACTCCCTCCGTGGGCGCTTCCGGCCGACCGTGGCGGCTCCGCGCACCTGGAAGGAGCTGTCGTCGCCGAGCCTCGCCCAGCTCGAGTACGACGAAGTCCTCTCCAGGGTGGCGAAGAAGGGCGATGCGCTGGCCGCCATCGATGGCGGCGTCGGTCCGGTTCCGGATGCGGCCACGCCGGGTGAGCGCGCCACGGCGGCTGCGGCATCCGGCAGCGATCGACTCAGCGAGTACCGGGCGAAGCGCGACGCCGCGAAGACCCCCGAGCCCGTTCCCGACGCCGTGGGCACGCAGACCGACGGCCGCAGCTTCGTCATCCAGGAGCACCACGCACGTCGACTGCATTACGACCTGCGCCTGGAGCACGACGGAGTGCTGGTGAGCTGGGCCGTGCCCAAGGGGGTTCCGGCCGATCCCGGGCGCAACCACCTCGCCGTGCAGACCGAGGACCACCCGCTCGAGTACGGCGGCTTCGAGGGCACGATCCCCGCTGGCGAGTACGGCGCCGGCACCATGCGCAACTGGGACTCCGGCAGCTACGAGCTCGAGAAGTGGCGCGACGACGAGGTGATCGTGACCCTCACGGGGTCGGCGGCCGGCGGACTCGGCGAGCCCGTGCGCATAGCGCTCATCCGCACGAGCGCCGGTGACGGCGCGAAGTCGAACTGGCTGCTGCACCGAATGAAGTCCACGACCCCGCACTACTCCCCCGCGGCCCGGCGCCGCTATGCGCCGGTGCCGCCGGCCGCGCACCAGGCGATGCTCGCGCGGGCCGGCTCGCTCACCGATCTCGGCAACGGGCCCGAGTGGGCCATCGAGATGAAGTGGGACGGCATCCGTGCCATCGCCTCGATCGAAGGAGAATCCGTGCGTCTCATGACGCGCAACGGAAACGACGTGACGGCGGCCTATCCCGAGCTCATCGCCCTGTGCGACGCCGCCCACGTGCGCTCCGGGGTCTTCGACGGCGAGATCGTGGCGACGGATGCCGCAGGCCGGCCCGACTTCGGGCTGCTGCAGGAGCGCATGAACCTGGTCAAGCCCGGCGAGATCGAGGCGGCCAGGAAGCGGCGCCCCGTGCGCCTGTTCCTGTTCGACGTGCTCGAACTCGACGGCGACGACCTCACGGCGCAGACCTACTCGACCCGCCGTACGCAGCTCGCGAAGGTGATCGACGCGCCTCGGGGCTCGCCCATCGCCGTCCCCGACGCCTTCGACGGCGACGCCGAGAGCGCGATCGAGTTCAGCAGGAACCTCGGGCTCGAGGGCATCGTCGCCAAGGAGACCGGCTCGCACTACGAGGAGGGGCGGCGGTCGGGCGTCTGGATCAAGATCAAGCACCTCTCCACACAGGAGGTGGTCATCGGGGGCTGGCGCACGGGCAAGGGCAACCGCGCGGGGACCTTCGGGTCGCTTCTCGTCGGACTGCCGACTCCCGAGGGGCTGCGCTACGTCGGCCGCGTCGGCAGTGGACTGCGCGACCAGGACCTCGCGCGCGTGATGACGCGCCTCGAGCCCCTCGCCCAGACCGAGAACCCGTTCATCTCGGTGCCGCGCGAAGACGCCGGCGACGCGCACTGGGTGGCGCCGACCCTCGTGGGCGAGGTGGAGTTCTCCGGATGGACGCGCACCGGGAGCCTGCGGCATCCGACGTGGCGCGGCATCCGGTCTGACAAGAAGCCCGGCGACATCGTTCGGGAGTGAGCTATCGGTGCGAGCCGCCGCTCGCGCCGCTCAGAACCGCCAGACCAGCGGCACGATGCCCACGGCCACGGCGTAGAAGATCACCATCACGGGTAGCCCGAGCTTCCAGTAATCGCCGAAGCGCAGGCCGGCCGGGCCCTGGATCATGAGGTTCGCGGGCGTGGCGACGGGCGTGAGGAGCGCTGCGGCCGACACCACGGCGACGGCCATGAGGAACGGCAGCGGCGAGACCTGCATCTCCGTCGCGACCGAGATGGCGATCGGCAGGATGATGAGCGCCGTCGCGGTGTTGCTGATGAGCTGGCCGAACACCAGCGCGACCAGGCAGAGCGCGCCGAGCACGATGAGCGGGCCCGAGTCGCCGACGATGCCGATGAGCCCGGTGGCGATCATCTCGGCCGTGCCGGTCTGGGTGATAGCCGTCGACATCGGGATCATGCCGGCCACGAGCAGCAGGGTGGTCCAGGAGATGGAGCGGTGCGCCCGCTCGACCGTCACGCTGCGGGTGAGCACCATCGCCCCGGCGGCGAGCAGGCCGGTGACCGCGGGCGGGAACACGCCCGTGGCGAGCGCGACCACCATGAGCACGAGGATGACCAGCGCCGTCCAGGAACGACGGCCGAGGGGGGCGGCCTGACGACGCACCGCGTTCGGCGCGTCGACCACGACGACGGCCGGGTCGGTCAGGTTCGCATCGAGGGCGTCCCAGTCCCCCTGCAGCAGCAGCACGTCTCCCACCTCGATCACGATGTCGCCGTTCTCCAGGTGCTCGCCGGCTCGCTGCACCGCCAGGATGACCAGGTCGCCGCTCTCGGTCACCATGCCGGGGAACACGGTCGCTCCGACGAACGCCGACCGCGGAGGCACGAGCACCTCGGCGACGCCGGACTCGGCATCGAGCAGAGGCGGCTGAGCGGCATCCGTTCGCAGTCCGGGGTAATCGCGCAGGAGAACCCGAGCCTGGTCGCTGAGGTCGCGCGGCATCGTCGCCGGGGTGCGGGCGGGGATGACGAACCGCTGCAGCAGGAGCACGAGCAGCACCGATCCGATGACGATGGGCAGCCCAGCCACGGCGAAGTCGAAGAAGCCGAACGGATGCCCCGTCGCCTCGTCGGCGTACTCCGAGGCGAGCACGTTGACCGGGCTGCCCGTGAGGGTGAGCAGAGATCCGGCGTGCGCGCCGAAGGCGAGTGGCAGCAGCAGCTTCGCCGGCGCGACCAGGATGCGCGATGCGATGACCACGACGACGGGCAGCAATGCGGCGACGGCGCCGTTCACGCTGATGAGAGCCGAGAGCACGGCCACGACGACCATGACGAGCACGGTGAGCCTGCGCACGTCGCCGCCTCCGCGACGCACGAGCTGTTGGCCTGCCCACGCGGTGAGGCCCGTGCCGTCGAGTGCCTCCGCCACGACGAACAACGCCGCGATGAGGATGACCGCCGGATCGGCGAAGCCCGCGAACGCCTGGGGCAGGTCGATGACGCCCGTGGCGAGCAGGGAGAGCGAGACGCCGATGGCGACGAGCCCGGTGGGGATGCGCCCGCTGATGAAGGCGATCACGGCCAACGCCAGGATGATGAGCGTCAGCGCGGAATCCGTCACAGGGCCGACTGTAGCCGAGCGGGTCGACGGATATTCATCTCCGCCGGACGCGTCACTGGCCCCACCTCTCGGCTGTAGGCCAGACTGAAGCCATAACGGGTGCACCCACACCCTGCAGACGGAGGTCCCCATGAGTGTCACGGCGAACCCGGCGGCATCCACCGCAATCCGAGCGACGAGCTGGTTGCCGCTCATCGTCGTCGTCCTCACGCAGATCCAGGCGTCCTTCGCCGTGAACGCGCTGACCGTCTCGATGCAGGGCATCACGACAGACCTCGACACCCCGGCCACCTCGGTGGGAACGGCCATCACGGCGGGTACCTTCGCCATGGCCGCGTTCATCCTGCTCGGCGCCAAGCTCGGAGCCCGCTTCGGCAGCCGGCGCGTGTTCCAGATCGCCGTCGTCATCCACGCTGTCGCGATGCTGGCCGTCGCCCTGAGCGTGAGCCCGGCGATGCTGTTCGTCGCGCAGGCGTCGTCCGGTGCCGTCATCGCCCTCATCGCACCGGCCCTCGTCGTGTTCATCGCCAGCAACTACAACGGCAAGCAGCAGGCCCAGGCGATCGGCCTCCTCGCCGCCGCCATCCCCGCTGCCGGTGTGCTCGCCCTCCTCATCGCCGGAACCTTCGCCTCGACGATCGGCTGGCGCTACTCCTTCGCCCTCGTTGCGGCACTCGGAGCGGTGAACCTGCTGCTCAGTTTCAGGCTCAAGAAGGTCGATGCGCAGCCGCTGCTGCAGATCGACTGGACCGGCGCCGTGCTCGCGGCCATCGCCATCATCCTGCTGAGCTTCGGGTTCAGCGGCCTCAACTCGTGGGGCCTCGTGCTGGCCACGGATCAGGCCCCCTTCGACATCCTGGGCGTCTCGCCCGCGCCCATCCTCGTGGTGCTGGGCCTCATCGTGGGTCAGGGATTCTTCCTCTGGCTCCGGCGCCGTCAGGCCGCGAAGCTCCCCCGCATCTTCGACCTGCGCGTGCTCGCGACGGGATCCGAGCGGGCAGTCACGGCCTGCATGGCGATCATGCTGTTCGTCGGCACCGCGGCCAACTTCCTCATCCCGCTCTACATCCAGGTGGTGCAGGGCCGTTCGAGCATCCAGACGTCGTTCTCGATCATCCCGTACACGCTGTCGATCTTCGTGGCGAGCACTTTCGTGGCCACGCTGTACTCGCGATTCCCTCCGCGCCAGCTCGCTCGCGGCGGTTTCATCGTGGTGGCCGCAGCCCTCACCCTGCTGGCGTTCACCATCCGCAACGACTGGGGCCAGTTCCTGGTGGTGCTCGGGCTCATCCTGCTCGGCCTCGGCCAGGGTGCCATCGTCGCGCTCGTCTTCAACACGCTGCTCTCGGCGGCACCGAAGGAGCTCGCCGGCGACGTGGGCGCCTGGCGCGGGCTGGTGCACAACCTGTCGGGCAGCGTCGGCATCGCCGTCATCAGCGTCTTCGCCGTCGGAGTGCTGAGCGGCATCGTCGCGACCACGGCCGAGGAACATCCTGAACTCCCGCCGGCCCTCATCTCGCAGGTGAACCTCGACAACACCAACTTCATCACGAACGCCCAGTTGAAGGACGTGCTCTCGCAGACCTCCGCCTCTCCCCTGCAGGTGG
Source organism: Leifsonia sp. Leaf325 (assembly GCA_001423545.1). Lineage (GTDB taxonomy): Bacteria > Actinomycetota > Actinomycetes > Actinomycetales > Microbacteriaceae > Orlajensenia. Next base: position 1,289,117 of record LMOK01000002.1, on the reverse strand, counting down.
TCGCGGCCCTCGCCGTCAACGCCGACGCGCGCCTGCGCGCCCTGCAGATCTCCCTGCTCGCCCTCGCCTTCCTGGCGCTTCTGGCGATCATCCCGGCCGGACGGATGCCCGGACGGATGCGCGACGAGCTCCCGGAGAGGCTCGAGCCCGACGATCCCGACGCGATCGTCGACGACACCATCTCCGACGCCGATGAAGACGCCGCGGCTGCGGGCTACACCGCCGCGGGCTTCACCGCTGCGGCCACCACCCGGAAGGACAGCGCATGACCTCCAGCGCCTACAAGATCATCCCGGCCACCTTCACGGCCATCCGATCGCTCGAGACCTGGCGCGGCATCGCAGTGGCTGCCGTCGAGACTCCGGATGCCGCCCTCGAGGCGATCGGCTACCTCATCGGAACCGACGGCGACGTGCCGGCCGCGTTCGACCTCGACCGCGCCGCCCTCGGCCGCGCCGGATTCACGGGCAAGACGGGTGAGACCCTGTTGGTGCCCACGAGCGACGGCGCCGAGCTGATCGCCGTGGGTGCGGGCGACGCGGCGCTCACGGGCTCGACTCTGCGCGATGTCGCGGCGGCGTTCGCCCGCGCCGCGAAGGCGTCCGCCCGCGTCGGGTTGGTCGTGCCCGGGAACCCGGCCGTCTCGGCCGCTGAGGCCGGTGCCGTGATCACCGAGGGCATCCTGCTCGCCCGGTACCGTTTCTCCGCCCTCCAGTCGGCTCCGAAGGACACGCCCCTCGCTACGGTCGAGATCGCCGTGGCCGGGGCATCCGTCGACGAACTCGCCACGGGTATCCGGCGGGGCGTCGTGACCTCGCGCAGCGCCGCACTCGCGCGCGACCTGGCGAACGCCCCACCCAGTCACCTGACCGCCACCGACCTGGCGGACATCGCGGCGCAGCTCGGCGACGAGTTCGGCTTCGACGTCGAGTCGTACGACAAGGCCCAGCTCATCGAGATGGGCTGCGGCGGCCTGCTCGGCGTCAACGCCGGCAGCGCTGAGGAGCCGCGCATGATCAGGCTCAGCTTCACGCCGGCGGCGGCCTCCGCCACCGGGCGCCACGTCGCCTTCGTCGGCAAGGGCATCATGTACGACTCCGGCGGCATCAGCCTCAAGCCCTCGGACCCGATGCACCTCCTCATGAAGATGGACATGGGAGGTGCCGCCGCCGTTCTCGGTGCTGTCACGGCTCTGCGCGACCTCGACTCCCCCACCGCCGTGACGGCGTTCCTGTCGTGCACCGACAACATGCCGTCGGGTTCCGCCTACAAGCTCGGCGACGTGCTCACCGCACGCAACGGCACCACCATCGAGGTGAAGAACACCGATGCCGAAGGTCGTCTGGTCATGTCGGATGCTCTCGTGCTCGCCAGCGAGGGCAAGCCCGACGCCATCGTCGACATCGCGACGCTGACCGGAGCCGCGCTCATGGCTCTCGGCGGGGCGACGGCCGCCCTCCTCGGCAATGACGAGGAGGTCATCGATGGAGTGAAGGCTGCAGGGGCGGCATCCGGAGAATCGGTCTGGCAGCTTCCCCTGGAGAAGAGCTACCGCAAGCAGCTCGACTCCGACATCGCCGACATCTCCAACCTCGGTGGACCCCACGCCGGCGCGACGACGGCTGCCCTGTTCCTCGCCGAGTTCGTGGACGGCATCCCGTGGGCCCATCTCGACATCGCCGGCACGATGCAGTCCACGACGGACGAGGCCTGGAGATCGAAGGGCGCCACAGGGTTCGGGGCGCGTCTGCTCGTCGACTTCGCGGTGAACTTCGGATCGGAGTAGACGATGGCGCAGACGGAGCGCAATGAGGCACGAGCCCAGCTGCATGTGAGCGGTCGGGACACCGAACTGCAGACGGACCCGCCGCGGGAGGTCTCGACGGGATCGCTGCCGAACGCCGAGCGCGTCGCAGCCCTCATGCAGCAGGCACACGATCAGTTCGCGTCGCTGGACGACGGTGCCGTCGCCGACTACATCCCGTCCTTGGGGACAGCGGATCCCGCACTCTTCGGGCTGGCGATCGTCGGGGTGCACGGCGACTCGCGCGCCGTCGGCGACGCCGATCACCTGTTCTCGATCCAGTCGATCTCGAAGGCCTTCGTCTTCGCGCTGGTCTGCGAGGCACTCGGCCACGAGCAGGTGTGGCGGGCGATCGGAGTGAACAACACCGGGCTTCCATTCAATTCCGTGATGGCCCTGGAGTTGAACGGTGGCCGGCCGATGAATCCCATGGTCAACGCCGGTGCCCTCGCCACGACGGCCCTCGCACCCGGCGAGACGGCCGTGTCCCGCTGGGCGTTCATCCGCGACGGGCTCTCGGCGTTCGCCGGCCGTGAGCTGGAGATCGACCCCGTGGTGTACGAGTCCGAGGCCGCAGCCAATCACCGCAATCAGGCGATCGCCCGACTGCTGCAGAGCTACGGCCACCTGCCGGGCGATCCGATCGAGGTCACCGACATCTACACGATGCAGTGCTCGCTTCTGGTGTCGGCCCGAGACCTGGCCGTCATGGCGGCGACGCTGGCGGACGGCGGGGTGAACCCGGTGACGGGTCGCCGCGTGGTCGGCGAGGAGGTGTGCGCGGACACCCTCGCCGTCATGGCGACGACGGGTCTCTACGAGATGTCCGGAGAGTGGCTCTTCGAGGTCGGGATGCCCGGCAAGAGCGGTGTCTCCGGAGGCATCATCACCATCGCGCCCGGCAAGGGCGGCCTGGCCACCTTCTCCCCCCGACTCGACGCCGCCGGCAACAGCGTTCGAGGCCAGAGCGCCACCCGCTTCCTGTCGAAGGCACTCGGCCTCAACCTCTTCGCGTCGCGGCCGGCAGTCGAGGCCCTCCCGAGCTGACGCGGTCGAACGGATGACGGGGCGTCCGATCCCCGAAGTGGGGCCGGGAAACTCGTTGTCCTCATTTTGGAGGACACGTATCGTGAGTGCAACGAGTCCTCGGATCGGTGACCTCACTCCCGGAGGCTCGTGAGCATCGACGCTTCGGTCCGAGCGGCGATTCCGTCCTCGGGTTGGAGGTCGAGCGGCCTGGCACTGTCAGGTGGTGGCACTTCTCGCACACTCTCGAGGCTTTCGCCTCGGGAGAGCGCAGGGGCCGAACCGCGGTGCACGGGTCCGTGGTCGGGGGCGACCCGAACACTCCCGACCACGGACCTGGTCGCGTCGAGGCCGCACGATGGCCCCCTCGGGTCTGTCGTCGTCGGACTCGTCGAACACGATTCCTGCCGATGATGGATTTGCCTTGCACACCGGTGCCATAGTCGAGAGTGGCCTCCGGCCCACGACGAAAGGCAACCATGAACAGCAAGCCCGTCACTCCGATCGTCGAGGAGGCGCAGCGCCTCGTCGCGGCGTCCCTGCCGTTCCACGACTCCGCCGACGTCGAGGATGCCGATCGCGGGTTCATCGCAGCACTGCAGCCGGGCATCATCAGTCGCCCGGATGGCCACGTCGTCTGGGATGCCGAGAGCTATGCGTTCCTCGAGGGCGAGGCGCCGGCATCCGTGAACCCGAGCCTGTGGCGTCAGTCGAAGCTCGTCGTGAAGCAGGGGCTGTACGAGGTGGTGGAGGGGATCTACCAGGTACGCGGCCTGGACCTCTCGAACGTCACTTTCGTGGAGGGCGACACCGGCATCATCGTGATCGACCCGCTCATCTCCACCGAGACCGCCGCAGCCGCTCTCGGCCTGTATCGCGCCCATCGGGGCGAACGGCCGGTCGTGGCCGTCATCTACTCGCACAGCCACGTCGATCACTTCGGCGGAGTCTTCGGCGTCACGAGCGAGGCCGAGGTGGAGGCCGGCTCGGTGCAGATCATCGCGCCCGAGGGGTTCATCGAGCACGCCGTCTCCGAGAACGTCTATGCGGGCACCGCGATGTCACGTCGCGCCGGCTACATGTACGGTGCCGCCCTGGCGCGGGGTCCGCAGGGACAGGTCGGTGCCGGGCTCGGACAGACGACATCCGCCGGCGAGGTCGGGGTCATCCCACCGACCTTGGAAGTCACCACCACCGGCGAGACCCACGTCATCGACGGCGTCGAGATCGAGTTCCAGATGGCACCGGGCACCGAGGCGCCGTCCGAGATGCATTTCTACTTCCCGAAGTATCGCGCGCTCTGCATGGCGGAGAACGCGACCCACACGCTGCACAACCTGTTGACCTTGCGGGGAGCTCTCGTGCGCGACCCGCACATCTGGTCGCAGTACCTGACGGAGGCGATCGACACCTTCGCGGACCGAGCGGATGTCGCCTTCGCCTCGCACCACTGGCCCACGTGGACCGGAGAGCGCATCGTGGAGTACCTGTCGCTGCAACGCGACCTCTACGCGTACCTGCACGATCAGACTCTCCGGCTCATCAACCGGGGATATCAGGGCGCTGAGATCGCCGAGATGATCGAGATGCCACCGGCGCTGCAGCAGGCGTGGAGCACCCACGGCTACTACGGTTCGGTGAGCCACAACGTCAAGGCGATCTACCAGCGTTACATGGGTTGGTTCGACGGCAATCCGGCCCGGCTGTGGCCGCATCCGCCGGCCGAGCAGGCGAAACGCTACGTCGACGCGATCGGCGGCCTCGACCGTGTCGTGGAGCTCGCCCAGGCTGCCTTCGACAGCGGGGACTTCCGGTGGGCGGCGACCCTGCTCGACAATGCCGTCTTCACCGATCCCGACCACGTTCCCTCGCGGGAGCTGCTCGCCGACACCCTCGAGCAGTTGGCGTACGGGTCGGAGAACGGAACGTGGCGCAACTTCTTCCTCTCGGGCGCCACCGAACTGAGAGACGGCAACTTCGGAACACCCACCGCCACCTCTGCGCCCGCGATCCTGGCTCAACTGACGCCGGAACAGCTGTTCGACGCCATCGCCATCTCGGTAAACGGCCCGAAGGCCTGGGACCTCGACCTGTCGATCAACGTCACGTTCACCGATCTGGACACCGCTTATCGCCTCACCCTCCGCAACGGGGTGCTGATCTCCCGGAAGGCGTCGGCGGACCCGGACGCGACGGCGTCGATCAGCACGACGAAGGGTCGATTGCTCGGGGTCATGGCCGGCGACGTGAGCTCTCCCGGTCTCGACATCACGGGTGACGGTTCGGTCCTGACGACCCTGCTCGGCGTGCTCGACCGGGGCGACCCCGGCTTCAACATCGTCCTCCCCTGAGACGGAGCCAGCGAGCCCGGTCGCTGAGCCAGCGAGCCCGGTCGCTGCGCCGATTCGGCGTGGCGCTCGTGGCGCTCGAGGCGCGCCTGCCGACCACATCACAACCACCACCGCACCAGAGAGTCGAGAATGCCGACCATCCGTTTCACCGTGACAGCCACCTCGTGGATCACTCCGTCGCTGCGCCGCATCAGCCTGCGCGCCGACGATCTCTCGGGCTTCGCCGAGAGCATCTTCACCGACCGCTACGTGAAGCTCGTCTTCCCGAAGCCGGGGGTCGAGTATCCCGAGCAGATCGACGTGCGCGCGCTCCGCGGAACCATGGCCCCGGAGGACCTGCCTGTCGTGCGCACCTACACGGCGCTGCATCCCGATGTCGCATCCGGGACCCTCGACATCGACTTCGTGGTGCACGGCGATGAGGGAACGGCCGGACCGTGGGCGGCCTCGGCCGAGATCGGCGACGTGTTGCTCGCCAATGGTCCGGGCGGCGCCTACCGGCCGGACCCCACAGCAGACTGGCACCTGCTCGTCGGCGACGAGTCGGCCCTGCCTGCGGTGACGGCAGCGCTCGAGGCGTTGCCTGACGCGGCGGTGGCCCAGGTCATCGTCTTGGTCGAGTCGGCCGAGTACGAGCCTCGGCTGGCGGCTCCGGCGGGGGCATCGATCACCTTCGTGCACCGCAATGGCGGAACGGGCGACGGTGTGCTGACGGATGCCGTGCGCGCGGTCGACTGGCGCGACGGCAGAGTTCACGCCTTCGTGCACGGCGAGGCTGAAGAGGTCATGCGGGGCGTGCGCCCCTACCTGCGCACCGAGCGTGGCCTGTAGCGTGACCAGCTCTCGATCTCGGGCTACTGGCGCCGCGGTCGCAGCGAGGACGGTTTCAGGCAATGGAAGTCGGAGTTAGCGCGCGCTGAGGGCGACTGATCTCCCGGACGCGCCACTCGATTGACGAATCGAATCATCCGAGCGTAATATTCCATCTGGAATAATCGACACGGAAGATTCGTCATGGCTGAACTCACTGCCCTCGGCATCGCCGCACTCGCGCTGCTGGCGGAGCGACCCATGCATCCGTACGAGATGTACCAGACCCTCGTGCACCGTCGAGAGGACCGCAACGTCAAGGTGCGGCCGGGCTCGCTTTATCACGCCGTCGATCGGCTCGCCCGTGAGGGGCTCGTCGATGCGGTCGGGGTGGATCGCGAGGGCAATCGGCCCGAGCGCACCAGTTACGCCATCACGGACGCCGGACGTCGAGCCCTCGACAACCGCGTCGCGACGATGCTCGCGACTCCGGCCGAGGAGTACCCCGAGTTCCGGCACGCCGTAGCCCAAGCCCACAATCTTCCCGTCGACGAGGTGCTCGCCCTGCTGCGTTCACGCAGCACCAGCCTCCATGACGACCTGCAGGCCCTGGGCCGCGCCCAGGAAGCCATCGAGGTCAAGCAGATCCCCGAGAGGTTCTGGCTCGATGCCCACTACCAATCCACCATGCTGCGCGCCGAGCTCGACTGGCTCGACGCGACCATCGAACGCATCGCGAACGGCCAGGTCTCCTGGACCGAAGCGATCCCCGAACGTCTGAGAGAAAAGAACCACTGATGGAGAACATCACCAAGCCGTGGCCGGCCCTGTGGGCACTCGTCATCGGCTTCTTCATGATCCTGGTCGACTCGACCATCGTCTCGATCGCCAACCCGACCATCCTGCGCGAGCTGCACACCGACATCACGGCCGTGCTGTGGGTGACCAGCGCCTACCTGCTGGCCTACGCCGTCCCCTTGCTGATCACGGGTCGCCTCGGCGACCGCTTCGGCCCGAAGCGCATCTACCTGATCGGTCTCGTGGTCTTCACGCTGGCCTCTCTCTGGTGCGGCCTGTCCGACAGCATCGAGATGCTCATCCTGGCTCGCGTGCTGCAGGGCCTCGGCGCTGCGCTCATGACGCCGCAGACCATGGCCGTCATCACCCGCATCTTCGCGCCGGACAAGCGCGGCGCCGCCATGGGGCTCTGGGGTGCCGTTGCCGGCATCGCGACGCTCGTCGGCCCGATCCTCGGTGGCGTGCTCGTCGACTCGCTCGGCTGGGAATGGATCTTCTTCGTGAACCTGCCCGTCGGGATCGTGGCATTCGTGCTCGCGTGGCGTCTGGTTCCGAACCTCTCGACCCACCCCCACCGTTTCGACTGGCTCGGGGTCGCCCTCAGCGCCATCGGCATGTTCCTGGTGATCTTCGGAATCCAGGAGGGCTCGACCTACGACTGGGGCACCATCACCGGCCCGATCACGGTCTGGGGTCTGATCATCGTCGGAATCGCGTTCCTGGCCGCCTTCATCGTCTGGCAGCACTTCAACAAGGATGAGCCGCTGTTGCCGCTCGACCTGTTCAAGGACCGGAACTTCGCCCTCTCGAACGCGGCCATCACCGTCGTCGGCCTCGCGATCGTGGCCATGCCGCTGCCGCTGGCCTTCTACTACCAGGTCGCTCGCGGCCTCGAGCCGACTCAGGCTGCGCTGATGCTCATTCCGATGGCCGTCGTCTCCGGTGTCATGGCGCCCTTCGTCGGCCGACTCACCGACAGGGTCGACCCCAAGTGGATCGCGTTCACCGGTTTCACGATCGTCGCGCTCGCACTCGCGTGGTACGCGCTCATCATCACTCCCGACATCGAGCTGTGGATCCTGCTCATTCCTGCTGCCTTCCTCGGCCTGGGCATGTCGGGCATCTGGGCACCACTCGCCTCGACCGCGACCCGCAACCTGCCGCCCCGCCAGGCCGGTGCCGGGTCCGGTGTCTACAACATGACGCGCCAGGTCGGTTCGGTCTTCGGCTCCGCCGCCATCGCGGCCCTGCTGAACGCACGGCTCGCGGCGAACCTCCCCGGCTTCGACACCGGAGCCGCGGAGCAGTCGAGTGGTGGTGGCGAAGCGCTTCCCGCCGCAGTCGCCGGTCCGTTCACGGATGCCATGGCCCAGTCGCTCTGGCTGCCCGTCATCGCCTTCGGAGTCGGCGCGCTCGTCGTGCTCTTCTTCGCCAAGCCGAAGCAGACCATCGACTGGAACAAGCCGCGCACTGGTTCGGTCCCGGCGACCGAGAGTGCTCCGGCGACGATCGCGGAGTAGTCGCATCACGCGACCCTCGCTCGATCGTCACTGATGACAGGCCCTCGGACCCGTGCGGATCCGAGGGCCTGTCGTCACCCCCGCACCGCCGGCGGATACTCGTCTCATCGCTCATCGTCAAGCCACTGGTCGACCCCGACGTCTCCGACGCAAGCTGGATGCACCGAGGTTCAGGGTTGAGGAGGACACCATGTCAGATACCAGAGCTCACGAAGGCGATGACACGTCTCAGGCGGCCGAGTCAGCGGAGGAAGCGCCGGAATCCGAGGTGCCGTCCGACGAGGTACTCGACGAGCCGAGCACGGAGAACGATCCCGGCGAGGAAACGCGCGCCGCGAAGCCCGATGATTCCGATCCCGATCACGAGGCCGTGGGCATCGGCGTCATCGACGGTCCGCCGGCCACCGGAGGCTGACTTCAGGCGAGCACCGGAGCTGCGTCGAGGTGGTGGCGCGCTGCTGCGAGCGCGCGGCGCGCGTGTTCCTTCGCGCCGACCTGGGCGACGAGCATCGCTCGGGGGATCTCCAGGGCGTACGGAATCCCGGACGGCAGCGCGGCGAGGATGCCCAGCATGTCGATCTCACCCTCGCCCGGGAAGAGCCGCTCGAAGCGCGCGGTGTGGATCAGGCCGGCCGTCGTCGCTGGAATCTCCCCGGGTGCGTCGCACACGTGAACGTAGTGGAACCACTCGGGCGGGAGCTCTCGCAGCTCGTCCACGCTCGATCCTGATCGAGCGAAGTGCAGGAGGTCGATGAGCATTCCGGCGTTGGGTTGATTCGCCGCCCGCAGGACCCTGGTGGCCTCGCTCAGATTCGGCGTCTCCGTCCACGACGGGAATTCGAGGTCGAGGGTCAGGCCGAGCGGTGCGGCCAGCTCGCACAGTTCAGCGAAACGATCGACCTTGCGGGAGAAGTCCGAATCCGGCAGCTGCGTGATGACGTGACGCGCCCCGAGTTCGGCGCCGGCCTCCAGGAACCGGAGATAGTCGCGGGGGTTGTCGCCCGATGTCATGCGAGCGAGCTCGATGTCGAGGACCTCGATCCCCGTCGCAGCGAGGTGCGTCTTCGTGGCTCGCATCAGCGCAGCGTCGTAGGACAGAGGGTAATGGGGCTCTTGCGCGGTGACCCTGGTCATGCGCAGACCCACGAAACGGTACCCCGCACCGGCTGCGGCATCGACCAGGTCCGGCGGCGACAGGCTGAGCGCTGTCAGGTGGGCGAGCGAATAGTCGTGGCGGTGCTCCGAGGAGACCTCCGTCGGAGCGCTCGCAAGCATGCGCAGCCGCTGTCGTCGGTGGGCGGCCATGCGCAGCGGAACACTGCGGGGGTCGCCGAAGCCGGTGTAGCCGTCGATGCGCTGCACGACCTCGAAGAACACCCGCGAGCCCAGCATCTCCGTGAAGAAGTGCAGGAACTCTCCGGTCTCATCGCGGTCGTACAGGATCGAGTTCTCGCGGAGAGCGGCGATGAACTGGTCGGGCAGGGAGAGGCGGGCATCGAGGTCGTCGTAGTAGTTGCTCGGCATCTCGAGAATCGGCACCCCACGTTCACGCATGACCTGCGCGCTGGCGATCGCATCATCTGTCGCGAACGCGACCAGTTGCGGGCTCGACACCCCGGGCGCCCAATCGCCACGCCTCAGAGGGCTGGTGTTCAGAGTGATGCGCACCTGTCCGCTCGGATCGCTCGCCGACCAGCTGCGGATGATGCCGAACGGAGCAGTGATCTCCGCGGAGGGGCCCGGAACCAGGCCGAGTACCGAGCGGAAGAACAGTGCGGACTGGTCGAAATCGTCGATCGACTCGGTGATCGACACGTGGTCGATCGAATGGATCAGGGGCGCCGGCGCCACCGTGCCCCCAGTCGGGCTGAAGTCGTCGAGCCAGTGACGTGGAGCTCCGGAACCGCAGAAGAACAGGGCATTGCCGTCGGGCATCGCCACGGAGCTCAGGTCGGTCTCATCCGGTCTGCGGCGTCGGGCGAGTTTCGGCGCCAGCAGTCTCTCGGCGCGTTCCATCGATGAGATCTGATCCGCGCTCTCGACCGCAAGCGCACAGATCGAAGCACTGGCGGGGTCGATCGAGCGTTCCGGAGCGAGGTTGAGCAGAAGTCGCGCGCCATCCTGCTCCCACAGCTGCACCGACTTCGAGCGATGCTGTCCGACGTGGTCGAAACCGAGTGCTGCGATGACGCGCCCGAGCAAGGGGGCCGAGACCTCGTCGACAGCGAGCTCGGCGAACGCGAAACCCCTCAGTGCGGGAGCCGCAGGAAGACGAGACGGCTTCGGGGCGTCCGCTCCCCCGCGACCCGCGTTCACCACTTCGTCCAGAGCGAGCATGGAGCGCATGGCGTCTGTGGCGGTGTGTCTCGGGTCCTCCTGTTGGTAGACGTCGTTGAAGACCTCGAGCGCCATCGGGCCGGTGTATCCCATCGCCGTCAGCTGGCGAAGGAAGCCGGCAACGTCGAGCGAGCCCTGCCCCGGGAACATGCGGGAGTGGAGGCTCCACTCGCGAACGTCCATGTTCGCTCGGGGTGCATCTGCAAGCTGGACGTGGAACACCTTGTCGGCGTCCACCTGGGCGATCACGGCCGGATCGTTGTGCCGCGACAGGACATGGAAGCTGTCCAGACACATTCCCAGGGCCGGATGGTCGACGGACCGGACGATGCGCCAGGCATCCTCGTGCGTGGGTACCCGCCCCCACGGCACAGCTTCGTACGCGAGCCGCAGACCACGGTGTTCGGCATGTTCCGCGAGCGTGTGCAGCTGTTCCGCCGCGAGGTCGTCGTCGTCCAGCCCTCTCGCGGTTCTGGACGAACAGCACACCAGGACACGGGCACCGAGCTCCATGAGGAGGTCGAACTTGCGATCGGCGTGGCGGAGGCCGGCACCGAACAGCTCAGGATGGACCGTCTCGACGTGGAACGGCTGATACACATCGACCGTGAGCCCGAGACCGCCGGCCTCGGCCGCGAGGCGGGACGGCGACCACGGCGACATGACGAGGTCGTAGTCGAGCATCTCGATCCCGGCGAACCCCGCCGCTGCGGCCGCACGCATCTTGTCCTCGAGGGTGCCGGACAGGCACACCGTCGAGATCAGGACGTTCTCAGGGCCGGGTACTGCGTTCATGGGAGTCGAGCCTCGCCGATGGGTCGGTCGGTGACGGTTGGTCAGTGGGTCGCGACGTGCTCGACGGTCTCGCCGGGCGTGTAGATGTCGAGGATGTTCCAATGGCCCGTGGTCGGTGTCGGCACGTTGACCATCGACACATCGATCAGGACGGGTCGGCCGAGGGCTATCGCCCGCTCGAGGGCCGGCTTGAACTCCGCCGCTGCCTCGACCTTGATTCCGGTGACCCCGTAAGCCTCCGCAATGGCTGCGAAGTCCGTGTACATGGGATCATCGGCGGTGCCGAACACGGTCCCGTACGTCGTGTCGAAGGCGGCCTTCTCGAGACCCGCGATCGTGCCGAAGGCGTTGTTGTTCATCACGACCCAGACGACGGGAACGTTCTCCTCGCGCGCCGTCGCGAGCACAGCGGGATTCTGCCCGAAGCCTCCATCGCCCACGAGCGAGACGACGACGCGGTCCGGGCGCGCGATCTTCGCCCCGACTGCAGCCGGTGCCCCGAATCCCATCGTCGCGAAACCGCCGGGGGTGAGGAAGGTTCCCGGAGTGAGGATGTCGAACTGCTGACCGACTCCGTTCTTGTTCCAGCCCACGTCCGTGGTGATGATCGCATCCGGCGGGAGAACCTCCCGGGTCTCGGCGAGGATCCGTTCCGGCCTCATCGGCCAGGCATCGGAGACTCGGGCGTCGGCGTTCTGGAGCTTCGCGGATGCGCGATTCTCGGCGATCCGAGCCAGCAGGTCGTCGCGCTGCACTCCTGTCGGGGCGAGACGATGGGCAACCCGTGTGAGCACTCTCAGCGCGGACTTGAGATCTGCCAGGGCGCCGATGTCGAGCGGGTAGTTCCGACCGAGCTCGGCCGGGTCGATGTCGACCTGCATGAGCTTCGTGACTGCAGGGTCGAAGGTGTACTCGGGATACCAGGAACTGGAATCGGCCTCAGCGAACCGAGTGCCGAGCGCGAGGATCCAGTCGGCCGTCCGCGTCGTCTCGTTGGTGAAGGCCGTTCCCCAGAAACCCGTCATCCCCAGGACCAGGGGGCTGTCGTCGGGCAGAGCGCCCTTGCCCATGAGACTGTGCGCGACGGGCAATGACAGAGCGTCGGCGAACTCCGCCAGCTCGGTCGCCGCGTCCGCCGCGACGATGCCGCCTCCCACGTAGAGAACCGGCCTCTCGGCATCGATCAGATTCTGCACGATCCGCTCGGCGACGTCTTCGTCGATGCTGGGCCTGGCGAGCGAACGGGTGTTGCCGATCACCCTGTCGAACAGAGCGACATCGATCTCCGCGGAGAACACGTCCATGGGCACGTCGACCAGGACCGGCCCGGGCCGACCGCTCTCCGCCAGGGTGAATGCCTTGTCGAGGACCTCTGCGATGAGATGGGGCTGGTCGACCCGCCAGGCTCGCTTCACGAAAGGCCGATAGATCTCGTACTGGGCCGCATCGGCGTGGAGGTTGATCTCCTGGTGGGGGTGCTTTCCGAAGTAGTGCGTCGGCACGTCACCCGCGATCACGACCATCGGGATGGAGTCGAGTGCAGCGTTCGCCACTCCCGTGGTGGCGTTCGTCAGTCCCGGGCCGAGGTGGGTCAGCACGACCCCCGTCCGCTTGGTCACTCGCGCATACCCGTCTGCGGCGTGGGCGGCGATCTGCTCGTGTCGCACGTTCACGAAGGAGATGCTGTCGCTCTTCTCCACGGCGGCCAGCAGCGCGATGTTCGTGTGCCCGCACAATCCGAAGATGTGCTCGACGTCGCGCGCCTCCAGGTACCGCACGATCTGGTTGGACACCAGGTCCTTCATGTTGCTCTCCTTCATTCGTCGCGTTCGTTCGGCACGGATCGTCGTGCCGGCCCGGTGTACGTGTAGCCGATCGACTTCGGCACGGGGCCTTTGATCCGACCCCCCTGCTGCATCTGCTCGTGGGCATGGGCGAGGATCCCGACCGAACGGGAGAGGATGAACACTCCTCGCCCGAGTTCGGGCGTGAAGCCGAGTTCGCAGTAGATGACGGCGGTGGCGCCGTCGATGTTCATGGGCACGCGCCGAGACTTCCCCTCGCTGATGGCATCCTCGACAGCCCGGCCGATCGCGGCGAACCGCCCGTCCACCGAACCGACTGCGGCCGCGGCGTCGACGAGCGACAGCAGGCGCGGGGTCCGCGGGTCGAGCGGATGGAACCGATGCCCGAAGCCGGGGATGTACGCGACGCCGGCATCGCCCTGGCGCTTCAGGACGCGGCGGACGGCCTCGCCGAGGTCGCCCGTCCGCTCCGCCTCCGCGTCGATCTGGAGGTAGATCTCCATGCACTGCTGCCCGGGACCGCCGTGGATGTCGTCGAGGACGTTGATGGCCGAGGCCATCGCGCCGTTGATCCGAGCACCGCACGTGGTGGCCATGCGCGCAATCGCGATCGAGGGCGCCTGTGGACCATGGTCGACGGATGCCACGAGCGCGGCCTCGAGGAGCGCCGCCTGCGCGTGGGTCGGCAGTTCGCCCCGAAGCATGAGCCAGATGGTGTCGACGAAGCCGACGGTGCCGATCAGGTCCTGGACGGGGTAACCGCGCAGGTCGATCTCGCCGGGACGCACATCGATGATGTCGGTGTGCCACCAGCGACGCGCTTCGGCGAGCACCTCCTCAGGCGTTTCCTCGGTCATCGGCCTGGGCCTGCTGCTTCGAGATCCGGGTCGAAGAAGTCTCCGAACAGCTCCTCGTCGGATGGGCGATCCTCCGCGATGACGCGTGATACCCAGGTCGTGTTGAGGTAGTGACGGAGGGAGATGTTCTCGGACGTGATGTTGCCGCCCCACGTGCCGCATCCCATCGACGAGGTCATCGGCATCCCGTTCGTGAACGATCCCGCATTCGCCTTCGAGTTGGGCTGACGCACCATGATCCGAGAGACGGGCATGTGCTGTGCGAAGTAGTCGATGTGGGCGTCGTCGGTCGAGGCTATGCCGCAGGAGTGGCCCTTGCCGCCGATGTCGTAGAGACGCTTGGCGAGCTCGACGCCGTCCTCGAAACTGCCCTCGTACGCGTGCACCGCCATCAGGGTCGTGAGCTTCTCCTTGCAGAACTGCCTGTCCTCGCTGATTCCATCCCCCTCCACGAGGATGAACCGGCGGTCGTCCGGGATGTCGAAGCCCGCAGCGTTTGCGAGCACCTGGGGCGAGATCGCCACGGTGTCCGGAAGGCGGTGACCGTCGTCATCCCACATCACGGCCTGGAGCGCCGCCCGCTGGTCCGATGTCGCGAGGTAGCCGCCCTCGCTCTGGAGCGCATCGAGCATCTCCCGGTATCGGCCTGCGGGAACGAGGACGTTTCCGTCGGCCGAACAGCCCGAGCCGAAATCGGAGGTCTTGGACAGCATGCAGTTGCGTGCCGTCTCCTGGAGGTCCGCGGTCTCGTCGACGAACTCGGTCGCATTGCCGGCGCCCACGCCGTAGGCGGGAGTGCCGGAACTGTAGGCCGCCCGCACCAAGCCCTGACCGCCCGTGGCGATCACGAGGTCCGATCGACTCATGACCTCCTGTGAGGCCGTGAGGCTGGGAAGGGTGATGCACTGCAGGATGTCGGCCGGCGCACCCTCCGCCTCCAACGCCTCCCGCATGAGCCGAACCGTCTCCGCGGTGGTGTGCTTCGAGCGGGGGTGGGGTGAGAACACCACGACGTCGCGTGCCTTGATGGCGTAGATCGCGTTGCCCGCAGGCGTCAGGTCGGGGTTCGTGGTCGGAACCACGCATCCGATGATGCCGACCGGCTTGCCGTACTTCACGAGTCCCCTGGCTGCATCCTCCTCGATGATCCCCACCGAGGGACTCCGCAGAGCGTCGCGCAGCACCCCGCGGATCTTCATCCTCTTGTTCATGCGACTCTCGAAGTCGCCGAGGCCCGATTCTGCGATGCCCATCCCGACCAGCCGGTGGAAGGCGGTGCGGTTCGCAACGGCCCACGCGACAGCTTGGATCAGTCGGTCGACCCGTTCCTGGTCGTAGGTGGCGATGATCGCGAGCGCAGCCCTCGCGCGGGCGAACACATCATCGAGTTCCTGCTCCTGTTGAGGGGACAACGATCTGGGTGCTGAAGCAGCCATGACAACTCCGTCCATGGGCATTGGTGCCGATGCCGCATGCTACGCACACGCCGCTACCGCAACCAAAGCGTGTCCCACTGGGCAGAAAGGGGCTTCGAGGAGCCCCCTTCCTCGGGCCCCGGGAGTTGTCTCACTCGCTGAGCCGTCAGGTTGCCGGCTCGAGCCCGCGGGGTTAGCGTCCGAGCGCTGGCTGATGTCGCCGACCTTCGGATCGGCGGGATCGCCAGGTCCAGAGGAACGGCGAAAGAACCCGAGTCCAACCGCCGCAGATCAACGATGATCAAGGAGACAAGGGATGCGCACACGACAGACCACGAGATGGGGTATTGCGGGGATCGGGGCACTGATCGCCCTCACCATCACCGCTTCACCCGGCATCGCGTCGGCGAGCCCGACCGAACCGGTTCCGCCGGTCGGATTGACGGGGCTCGCACCGACCGGAGCCGACATGCCCACCGTCGGCGGCAATCTCGGGAATCAGCACTACTCCGGGCTGACCGAGATCACGAAGCGGAACCTGAAACATCTGGCCCCGGCCTGGCGAACCCACCTGTCGGCGGTTGCACCGGCATCCGACGACGTGGGGCAGCAGACGACCCCCATCGTCGTCGACGGCGTCATCTACCTCGACACCCCCAGCGGCGGGGTGGCCGCAGTCGACGGCGCGACGGGCGAAGCTCTGTGGAAGTGGGAGAACGACGTCTACGGACTCTCCGGTACGCGCCGCGGAGTCTCTGCGGGCGACGGCAGGATCTTCACCCTGGGAGGCGGCAATCGCGTCGTCGCCCTGGACGATGCCACGGGCGAGGAGGTCTGGGCGGTCGAGGTCGCCGGCCCGGCGGGTGAGGACCTCGGGCGCGTCGGCAAGGTCGCCACCGTGTACTCCAACGGAATCGTCTACGCGCACGCCGCCGATGGCGACCGCGGTGCCGTCGTCGCCCTGGACGCGACCGACGGTTCCTATCTGTGGCACTTCTTCGGCGGGCCGAAGCGGGGCCAGGAATTCACCGGCGTCGACGGACAGACCTTCGACGCGTCGGAGACCTGGGGCCCGGTGCTCGCAGATGGCACCGACTGTGCCGAGGAGGGGGGCGCGACGTCGTGGATGCACGGCGCTGTCGACCCCGATCTCGGCATGTACTACATGACCTTCGGCAACGCCCGCAGCTGCACCTCCTCGCAGAACGGGTCGCTGCGGCCCGGCGACAACCTCTTCTCCAGCACGATGGTGGCCGTCGATGCCGCGACCGGTGAGTACAAGTGGCACTACCAGTCCATCCGGCACGACGTCTGGGACATGGACAACGTGCACCCGCCGACTCTCGCCGACCTGGAGATCGGAGGCGAAGAGCGCAAGGTGGTGTTCTACGGCAGCAAGTCGGGCCACCAGTTCGTGCTCGACCGCACGAATGGTGAGCCTGTGCTCCCGGTGATCGACAAGCCCATGATCACCGACTCGCGACAGAACCACGCCACGACCCAGCCGTTCCCCGCGAACAGGCTGCTGCCCGAGTGCGTCGTCTGGGAGAAACTCGACCCGGAGAACGTTCCCGGTGACCCCTGGCGTGCCGTGCCGAACTACAACGGCTACCAGCCGGACGCCGACGGCAACCTCGTCTTCAACCCCGACAGCTACGTCGCCGTCGACGAGCCGTACCTCACCTACCCCGAGGGTCACCCGTCCGGACACCGCGAGGGATGCATGTACGACCCGCAGTGGGACGCCCCCATCCTCTCCACGACGAGCCAGAACGGAGGCGGTGACTGGTCGAACCACTCGTACAGCCACAAGACGAACCTCGTCTACTTCCCCTACGGGACGAACCCGGTCGCGCACTACAACGGAGCATCGGCCAACGGCCTGCGTGCCATCGGGCAGTACCAGACCGGGGGCATCCTCGCCTACGACGCGTCGACCGGGGAGGTCGCCTGGAAGAACCATCTCGGCACCGACATGTCGCATGGCCAGGGTCCGCTGGCGACGGCATCCGATCTCCTCTTCGTCGGACAGATCGACGGTCGGATGCTGGCACTGGATGCCACGGACGGTGACGAACTCTGGAGCTTCCAGACGGGATCGGGCATCGCATCGGCGCCCGTCACCTACGAGGTCGACGGCGAGCAGTACGTCGCCGTGTTCGCTGCCGGGTCGACCAACCCGTACGGCGGATCGGTCACGCAGGGCGACTCCCTGTGGGCGTTCAAGCTCGGCGGTTCCTACACCACCGAGTCCGGAAGTCCCGAGGGACCGGACACGGCCCCGCTGACGATCCGTCGCCCGGTCGGCGGTGCTGCCGTCGCGGGCGAGACCGTCGGCAACACAGTGCTCCTCGCACGGGCCAACCGCACCGATGACACCGCCGCGGCGCGCGACAGCGTGTCGCAGAACGCGATGCAGCCGACCCATCTCCGCGTGCCCGTCGGCAGCACCGTCACCTTCCGCAATCCGGGTGCTGAGACCTTCCCCAGCTTCCCGAACGTGAAGCCGCACTGCGCGACGCAGTTCTTCGAAGGCGAATTCAACGTCACGCTGCAGCCAGGAGAGACGTACGAGCACACGTTCGATCGTGCCGGCGAGTACTTCTTCAACGACTGCACCGACCCTCGCCCGACGGGCAAGATCGAGGTCTACCTCGAGCCGACGGATGTGGCGGGCGCACTGAAGTTCGTGCCGAGCCGACTGAATCTCGGCGACAAGGGAGGCCTGCTCAATCGCCTCAATCAGAAGGTGACGGCGACCTTCGACCTCCCGGCTGGATACGTGTACGAGGGCGGAGCGCAACTGGTGACGCCCCTGAGCGCGAACCCTGTCGAGGCGTCGAGCGTTCGGACGACGAGCACGTGGCTGACGAAGCTGACCAAGCGCACGTGGCTGGTCCTGCAGTTCGACAAGGCCGACCTCGACAACAATGTGCCGGAGGGGAAGACCTCACTGACGTTCGAGGCGAACTTCCTGCATGAGGGTGTCCAGAAGCGCCTCACCTCCACGGGGGCAGTGACAGTCATCAAGTAAACCCGTCCGTTCGCCGGCCGATCCGTCTCCGTCATCCTCGACGGGGACGGATCGGTCTGTACGGGAACTGTCCCATTCGGCGAGACTCGACTTTGCACCCATCGGATCGCAGTCCAGAGTCGCAGAGGCAGCAGTGTGCGCGAGCACGCTCGGCCCTGCATCAACAGAGAGGTTGACCATGCACCCTGACACCGTGGCGGTGACGCCATGACCGACGAGGAGCGCGGGCTGGACCCGGAGCAGAGGCGGCCCGAGGAACCCGGGAGCGTGCCTCGCAAGGCGTCAGAGGCCGAGCTCGGCGACTCGATCTTCCCGCATACCGACTCCTTCTTCGCAGGACCCGAACTAAACCGGGGCGTCCCAGCGGATCCCGCGTTCATCCGCGTGCTCTCGGCAATCGAGATCACGATCGGCGTCGCCCTGTTCGCCCTCATCGTCTTCGGCGTCATGTACCAGGTGCTCGGCCGCTACTTCCCGGCCATCGGCTGGGTCGGTGCTGGTGAGGTCGCACTCATGTCGATGATCGCCATGACATTCATCACGACCGGATACCTCGTCGGTCGAAACGGCCACATCGTGCTCGAGATCTTCGATGAGCTGCTCGCCGGCACTCGACTCTTCGTCGCGCTGCGCGTCATCTCGGCGGTCATCATGGTCGCCACGAGCCTCGCGCTCGCCTACGAGGCCTTCGTGAAGATCGACACCGAGTGGGGACGACTGAGCGCCGCGATGCACATGCCCGTGGGCGTGCTGTACCTCTTCGCCCTGGTCGGCTTCCTGTCGGCAGCGATCCACTCCTCTTTCAAGATCCCGTATGCGAATCGCCCGGAGCACAAGCTCGACATCGGCGAGATGGAAGGCTGATCCCTTGGACCTCTGGCTCTACATCCTGCTGTTCGTCATCTTCCTCCTGCTCCGTGTGCCCGTCGCCTTCGCGATGATCGCATCGAGCATGCTGTACTTCTACAGCCACGGCCTGTCGGCGGGTTACGCGATCTCGTCGGTCGTGAACGGGATCAACAGCTTCCCCCTGCTCGCCGTCCCGCTGTTCATCTTCGTCGGCACCGTCGCCAACCAACTCGGCATCGCCACGCGACTCTACGACCTCGCTCGAGCGCTCCTGCCACGGCTGCCGGGCAACCTCGCCTACGTCAATCTCGGCACCGCGATCGGCTTCTCATGGATCAGCGGATCGGCGCTCGCGGATGCGGCCTCGACGAGCAAGGTCCAGATACCCCAGATGCTCAAGGCCGGCTATCCGTACGGCTTCTCGGCAGGTCTCACGGCATCCGGTTCCCTCATGAGCACGGTCATGCCTCCGAGCATCCCGGCCGTGCTCTTCGCTGCGACGGCATCGATCTCGACGGGTGCCCTGTTCGCCGGCTCGATCATTCCCGCCATGCTCATGGCGTTGGGGCTCGCCGCCTACGTCTTCTTCTGGGTGCGGCGCCACCCCGAGGTCGCGAAGAGCAAGCCGTTCGTCGGATCGATGTTCGCCAAGGCCGCCGTCCGGGTCATCGGCCCTGCGATGCTGCCCGTGATCATCCTCGGCGGCATCTTCAGCGGGCTGTTCACGCCGACCGAGAGCGCGGGCATTGCTGCGGTCTACATGCTCATCCTCGGTGCGATCTATCGCACATTGACCTGGCGGGTGTTCTGGAGAGCCAGCAAGGAGACGGTCGTCATCTCCGCCGGAATCCTCCTGATCCTCGGCGCGTCGAACCTCATGGGCCAGGTGCTGGCACGCGAGCAGGTCTCCCGGGCACTGGGTGAGTGGCTGACCGGCTTCACCGACAACCCGATCGTGTTCCTCTTGATGTTGAACGTGCTCCTCATCCTGCTGGGCATCCCGCTCGAGGCCCCGCCGGTGATCCTGGTGCTCGTGCCGATCCTGATGCCGATCATCGGGCAGTTCGGCATCGATCCGGTCCAGCTCGGTGTGATCATGATCCTCAACCTGATGATCGGATCGCTCACACCACCTGTCGGTGCGGTGCTGTTCGTCGTCGGCTCGATCACCCGCAGGCCCATGGGCGAGCTGTTCCGCGGCATCCTCCCCTTCCTCATCCCGCTCGGGATCGTCCTCCTGCTGTTGACGCTGTTCCCGGTGATCGTGACGAGCCTGCCGACGTGGCTCGGCTTGATGTAGCGCACGGCACGACGTCGGAGCGTCCCGCGGTAGCGAGCGCTGTCGGGGACGCATCGACGAGGGCTGACCAGAACCACAGAAAAGGACGACCATGGCCAGGAGACTCTTCGTACTGAACGGCTCGAACCTCAACATGCTCGGCCTGCGCCAACCTGAGTTGTATGGCACGACGACTCTGGACGACGTGCGCGGCGACTGCGAGCGGGTGGCGGACGAGCTGGGATTCGACCTGTTCTTCGCGCAGACGAATGCGGAGTACGAACTCGTGGAATGGGTGCACGACGCCTTTCGTCAGGATGCGGCCGTCGTGATCAACCCGGCCGGCTTCAGCTTCCGCTCGGTGCCGCTGCTCGATGCGCTCAAGATGCTCGTCTCCCCGGTCGTCGAGGTTCACATCACGAACATCCATGCCCGCGACGCCGTCTACCAGCACTCCCTCATCTCGTCGGCTGCACGCGTCGTGATCGCGGGCGCAGGCGTGTACGGATATGAACTGGGGATCCGCGCCGCCGACCGGCTGGTGCCCACGATCACTGGGTGAGGGAGATGGCGTCGGCGGCCACGAACCCGAACACCAGCGCCTTCGTGAGCGCTGTGCCCGTCATGTAGGACGCGCCGTGGAAGCCGCCGGCGATCTCGCCGGCCGCGTACAGTCCGTCGATGCGAGTTCCATCCACACGCGTGACCGAGCTGTTAGCGGCGACGCTCAGGCCGCCGTAGGTCGACGTCATCGCCGTCACCGCTGCGTACGCGTAGAAAGGTCCGCGTGTCAGGGGAACCAGATCACCGACACCGTTGACGAGACCGCGACGGCCGAACGGGTCCCTCCGCCCGCCGATGACGTGGTCGTTGTATCGGGCGACGGTCGCCTCGAGGCGTCCCGTCTGGAGTCCCAGCTGACGCCCCAATGACGTGATGGTCGGCGCACTCACGAGGTGTCCGAGCTCCTCGAGACGCTCCATGTCCGAGAGTGGGACACCCGGCCGCGACCGTGCCCGCACGGTCGAATCGAAGACCTGGAAGGCCATGCGGTCAGGCTGGCTCAGTACGGCGGATCCGAGAACCTTGTACGACTGGGACTCATCCGTGAAACGCTCCCCCCGCGAGTTGACGAGGATCGCGCCGAGGTAGTTGGCGGTCAGGAGTTCATGCTCGTCGTCCGTCGTCTCGGCGTGTTGCCCGTAGGTGCCTGAGACGTGCCCGATGTCGGCCAGGCCGGCGCCGAGCATCCATGCCATCCGCAGCCCGTCACCGGTGTTGCCGGCGCCTCCGTACGGCATGGCGGCCGCCTGGCCGGGCACGAAGAGTTCGAGAAGCTCGCGTGAGCGGGAGAATCCCCCGCTCGCGAGCACCACCCCCGACCGCCCGATGAGCTCGCCTCCGTCCTGGGACGTGATTCCGACCACGCGGGGCCCGTCGGTGACGAGTCCCACGGCAGCGTGATCGGGGAGGATGACGGCCCCGGCCGCGAGAGCCTCGTGTTCCAGATGGGCGAGCAGCGCACCCATCGAGACCAGGTGTGCGCGGGCGACGGTCATCCCGGCACTGATCTTCAGCTCGTCGGTCCACGCCCCGGCATTCTCGATCGCCGCGATGGCGTTCGCCTGTCCGGCGATGAGAGCCCGCAACAGCGCCTCATCGGCGAAGCCCCCGCCTGTGTCCGCCATGTCCGAGAGGAAGAGGGCGTCCGAGTCCTCGATGCCTGCCCGACGTTGGTGCGCGGTCCCGGACAGTGCGAACCAGCCCCCGCTCAGTGCAGAGCTGCCTCCCAGGCGATCACGCTTCTCCACGACGGCGACACTCAGGTGCTGCGCGGCGAGACGCTGCGCAGCCGCCAGGCCGGCGAGCCCTCCACCGACGATGACAGCGTCGAATCCATCGCTCAGTGCACTCACGTCGTGCCTCCGGTGCCGCGATTCGTACTCACGTCGGCTCCGACGCTTCGATCGCCGCGCGGAAGGCGACGACGTCGACCGTCGTGCGTTCGGTGGCCGCTCGCGCGGCCGCCTCCACGAGCGCGAGGGTCCGAGAGGCGTCATCGGCCGAGACGAGAGGTTCCGCCGTTCCCCGCACCACCTCGACGAAGTGATCGAGCTGCGCCCGGAACGAGCTCCGGTGCTCGACCGGAAGATAACTGCGCGACAGCGGTGAATGCCAGTCGGCCGGCACCGCCTGCTGGTAGGTGTAGAGCGCGAGGTTCGGAACCGACAGTGCTGCGCGCGTGCCGACGATCCTGTAGGCGACCCCGTCCGGGAGGTACGGGAACGCGAGCGTCTCCTCCGTGGCCTGATCCCAGCCCCAGGGCGAGACTGCGGCGTCCGAGGCCAGGAAGCTGCCCACGGCTCCGGTCTCGAACCTCAGGTTGAGCGAGACCGTGTCCTCGACCTCGAGACCACGGGCGCGAGAACTGCTGATGGCCTGGATCTCGGCCACCTCGCCGCAGAGGTGTCGCAGGAGATCGAGGTCGTGCACGACGTTGATCAGCATCACGCCGGCACCGGGCGCACGATGCCACGGGATGTCGGAGAAGTAGGCGTCGTCCTTGCGCGCCGACCAGAGTCCGCTGACCGCGACGACGTCACCGAGCTCGCCATCGAGGATGGCGCTGCGGGCTCGGGCAACGGCGGGATGGTGGCGCCGGTGGTGGCCGACGAGAAGTCGCCCGTTCAGGCGTCGGATACTGCCGGCAAGCCGACGGGACTCGGCGTAATCCATGGCGACCGGCTTCTCGAGGAGCACGGCGACACCGGCCTCGAGGCATGCGACGGCGGTCTCGACGTGCATGGGGGTCGGATTGGCGATGACGACGGCATCCAGTCCCCCTGCATGCAGCATCGCCGTGGCGTCCTCATACACGGGACACTCCAGCCCGGCGTCGCGGAGTGCTGCCGGGTCGGCGATCGCAGCCAGGACGGCACCCGGCGAAGCCGAGATGAGATCGATGTGCTGGCGTCCCATGAAGCCGGCTCCGACGACTCCGATGCGAAGCGGCTGCGTCACGGGTCCCTCCTGCATCGGCGCCTTCGTGCCGGTGCCAGCTGAGCGTATGACAGGATGAGTCCGCCGCCTAGGAGTCGTTCCATTCAGCGGCGACGTCGCCGATCTGCGGCGCGGAAGGGCATGTTCCATTCGACGGGACATCGCTTTGCGAACTGTTCGAAGTCCGTAAGAGTCGGCACTGCCACCGGGCCGCAACTCGACAGCGTGGTCGACGACGATCTCGCCCAATGCGAAAGGTGTCGACTGAGCGTCGCGCTTCGGCCATCGAATCTCACGTCAGAACTTGCACGAAGACGTGCGCAGAACAGAGGAGAGTCCCATGGGCACAGCCCGATCGAGGCGCCGAGGCATATTCGCCGCGTCGGTACTCGCAGCAACCACGCTCGCTGTCACCGGCTGTGCCGGAGGCGGCGCCAGCCCCGAGGACACAGGAGAGGCCAGTTCGGAGAACAAGCCTGTGACCCTCACCGTGGCGACGAGCCAGAACGAGCAGACGCCGAACTACTACTGCGGAGTCGAGTTGCTCAAGGAGCGGCTCGAGGATGCCGATGTCGGCTTGACGGTCGACCTGTACCCGGCGAGCCAGCTCGGCCCCGATGCCGACAGGTTCCCCCAGGTGCAGGCCGGCGACATCGACATCGACCTGCAGGGTGCATCCGCACTCAGCGCCACCTATGAACCGATCGGTGTCGTCGACGCCGCCTACGCCTTCGACGACGTCGACCACGCCTTCAAGTGGATCGATGACAGCTCGGAAGACCTCTTCACGGGCTTCCACGAGGCGACCGGTGTGAACGTCGTGGACGGCTGGTTCTTCGGCAACCGCACGTTCACCACCAAGGACGTCGAGGTTCGCAGCCCCGATGACCTGGCAGGTGTTCCGATGCGGTTCCCGAACTCCCCGATCTTCCTCGCCAACGCGGAGGCGATGGGAGTGACGAACCCCGTCTCGGTCGCGGTGGAGGAGGTCTACACCGCTCTGCAGCAGGGAATCGCAGTCGGACAGGAGAACCCCATCGTCGCGACGCACTCGTCGAGCTACGACGAGGTGCTCAACACGGCGATCCTCAACGACCACAATGTCGGCATCCACTGGATCATCGTCAGTGACAAGACGTACGACAAGCTGAGCGAGGAGCAGACCGAACTGCTGGAGAAGACCATCCACGAGATCCGCCCCGAGAACCGGGACTGCGTCGACGAGGAGACCGAGAAGATCCTCGACGAGTACCGCGCCAACGATGCCTTCACCGTCATCGAGCAGGACGACATCGACATGGATGCCTTCCGCAGCCAGGCCGAGGACTACTTCGAGGGCTTCTTCACGGGCGAGAACCTCGAGGCCTACCAGGCGATCCGCGAGACCGCGGGCTGACGTAGCCGCACAGGAACGGGGTGGGTGCGCATGCGCACCCACCCCGTTCCCGTGTGTCCCGGCAGGGGACCGGCATCAGCGCACGTGTTCGGCTCCCAGGCGACGACCGAGCGCCATCGCGGCGGCCCGCACCGCCGGGCCGATCCGTTCGGGGACGAGCCCTGGGGCCGAGCCGACGACGGAGATCGCAGCGATCGGTACGCCACCGAGCCCGAGGATCGGGGCGGCTACACACACGCGATCGTTCGCGGGCATCTCCTTCTCGACGGCCAGACCGGACTTGCGGATGTCGGACAGCCCGCGTCGGAGCTCTGTCTGATCGCCCGGGACGCGCCCGTCGAGACCTTCCGGAGCGCCCGCGATGAGGCGCTCGAGCACCGCTGGCGGCGAAAAAGCCAACATCGCCTTCCCGAGTGCGGTCCCCCGCGCGGGTAGCCGTTCGCCGACCCGAACCGCCGGCTTGGATTCCGGCCCGCCCCGCATCACCATGACGAAGACGACGTCGTCGTCTTCGAGAACCGCCAGCTGCACCGAGTGACCGGTCACGTCCCGCAGGTCGGTCATGACCGGAAGCGCGGCGTGGCGCAGTCTGCGGGGCCGTTCCACGGCCATGGCCAGCTCGAAGAGCCGGACGCCCAGGTACAGCCTGTCGCCGTCACGGTCGAGGAAGCGCTGGGTGACGAGATCGGCGGCGATCCGCGAGACCGTGGACTTCGGGAGATTCGCACGCCGGGCGAGCTCCGAGATGCCGAGACCCTCGTCGTGATCGCCGAATGCGTCGAAGACTGCCGTGACGCGGTCGAGAACGCTCACGGAGTCGGTCCAGTCGGCGGTGCGCACGTCCTAGGCCGCCGTCAGTCGACGACTCACGGTCTCGCCTGCCGCACGCACGAGAGGCGCGACGCGATCCGGGTCCATCGCTCCGCTGGGCCCCGCTATGGAGATCGCGCCGAGGACGACGTGTCCCGCAGTGAGGACGGGGCTGGCCACGGCGAGGATGCCGGGGTAGGAGCCCTCGATGTCCATGGCGACGACCGAGGCGCGCACCAGGGTGAGTTCGTCGCGGAAGTGCGCAGCAGCAGCATCGTCGATGAGCGGTGCGCTCACGCGGTCGACGATGCCCTTGTCCGCACAGAACGCGAGGTAGGCCTTGCCGCTGGCCGTCGTCAGGGCCGGCGAGCGCATACCCGCACGCGTCGGAAGCATCGGAAGTCGACCCGCGACCGTGGCGATGGACACCATGTCGGTTCCCTGCTGGACCCAGAGCCCCACTCGCTCCCCCGTCACGTCCCGCAGGTTCCTGATGACGGGTGCCGCGGCTGCCAGGAGCCGTCGAGGCAGACTCGCCCGTGCGCCGAGCTCGAAGAGCCGCAGCCCGAGCGTCACTCCGTCATCCGTTCGCTCCAGGTAGCGCTGCGCGGTCAGCTCCGAGACGAGGCGGGAGACCGTGGACTTCGGCAGGCCGGTCCCCGTTGCCAGGTCGGTGATCGAGATCGAGCCCCGTGAGGCCCTCACCGCGTCGAGAATCGCGATGATTCGATCGAGCACGGCAACCGGTGCACTCGGAACGCTGTTCCATTCGGCGAGACTCGTCATCGAGTTTCCCTTCCCAGCGGATTGAATCGTCGTCGATCATCCTTGTGTTCGAACGTACTAGTTAGTACACATTCGTGCAATGCTGTTTCGAGAATCGTCCGGACCTCATCGCCGGCCACCGCAGAGAGGCGTCATGCGCACATCGATCGCCACGGTCTGCCTGAGTGGCACCCTCGATCAGAAGCTCGTCGCCGCGCGCGAGGCCGGCTTCGACGGCGTCGAGATCTTCGAGCCTGATCTGGTCGCCTCCCCACTGTCACCGGAGGCGATTCGCGGGCGAGCCGAGGACCTGGGGCTGAGTCTCGACCTGTACCAGCCCTTTCGGGATTTCGAGGGCGTCGGCCCGGAGCGGCTCGAGCAGAATCTCCGTCGCGCGGCGGCGAAGTTCGCCCTGATGAATCGGCTCGGCATCGAGACCATGCTGTTGTGCAGCAACGTCGCGACAGCCCGCAGCGGCGATGAGCACCTGGCTGCGGCTCAGTTGCGGAAGCTCGGAGACGTCGCCGATCGCTTCGGCGTCCGCGTCGCCTACGAGGCACTCGCGTGGGGCAGGTTCGTCGACGACTACGAAACGGCCGCCCGGATCGTTCGTCTCGCCGACCATCAGCGCATCGGCCTCTGCCTCGACAGCTTCCACATCCTGTCGAAGGGGCACGACCCCGAGGCGATCGAGACCATCTCCGCTGACAAGATCTTCTTCGTCCAGATGGCGGATGCTCCCCTCCTCTCCATGGACGTGCTCTCGTGGAGTCGGCACCACCGTCTCTTCCCCGGCGAGGGCGCGTTCGACCTCGGCACCTTCATGGGGCACCTCGCTCGAACCGGCTACGACGGTCCCGTCTCGCTCGAGGTCTTCAACGACACGTTCCGGCAGGCCGACGCCTTCGCCACGGCGATCCATGCGCGACGCTCACTGCGGTGGCTCGAGCATGAGACGGCCGCTTCGCTGGGCTCGGGGCCGAGCAGCCGCGCCGCCCGGATGTCCACGGCCCTGCTTCCCCTCGTCGAGTCCCCCGCCGATGTGAGCTACGTCGAGCTGCGAACCGGAGACTCGGACGAGCTGAGGCTGCTCCTCATGCAGCTGGGGTTCCGCCCGCACGGTCGACACCGGACCAAGCAGGTCGAGCTGTGGTCGCAGGGTGCAGCTCGGATCGTGCTCGGCGCGCCGGATTCGGAGCATCCGCAGCCGACGGTGGCCGGCATCGGCCTCACCGTGACAGATCCCGCCGCGGCGTTGCTGCGGGCGGAAGAGCTCTTCTCGGCCGTCGTTCCCCGAGAGGAGGCGGAGGGCGAGGAGCCCCTCGTCGGCGTTCGTGCGCCCGACGGTTCGGAGGTGTTCTTCGGGGCTGATCACGGATCCGTGCCGACCTGGGTTGACGAGTTCGGCGCCCCCGCGGCCGAGGACACTGACCTCATCGATCGTGTCGACCATGTCAACCTCGCTCAGCCCTGGCAGTACTTCGACGCGGCGGTCCTGTTCTTCCGCGCGGTGCTCGACTTGCACACCGAGGCATCGGTCGAGGTGGCCGCTCCGGTCGGACTCGTACGCAGTCAGGTCCTCCGCAGCGACGATGGAATCCTGCGCATCGCTCTCAACCTGGTGCCATCCGGCTCGGGAGGTGACGCGATCCTGCCCCAGCACGTCGCATTCGCGACGTCGGATGTGCTCTCCCTCGCTCGAGCCGCCCGTGAGCGCGGTTTCAGTCCTCTGGACATCCCCGCGAACTACTACGACGACATCGATGCGCGTTATCAGCTCGAACCGGCCCTGTTGGATGAGCTCAGGGAGTTGAACGTCATGTACGACCGGGATGACGCAGGCGAGTTCCTGCACTTCTACACCCATTCCGTCGGCACCGTCTTCCTGGAAGTGGTCGAGCGACGCGATGGATATGCGGGCTACGGTGCGTTGAACGCCCCCATCAGGCTCGCGTCTCAGTATCGCCACCGAGCGAATCAGGGGGATCTCGCATGATCCGACATGTAGCCGTCTTCCGTTTCGTGCCGGAGTTCGCCGGAGCCGAGCGCGACCACTGGGTGTCGCTCGTGCAGGCATTGGAAGCGCAGATTCCAGAACTGCGGAGAATGAGCGTCGGTGTCGATGTACTGGGTGGTCCGGTGTCGCACGAGCTCGCGATCGTCGCCGACTTCGATGATCTCGCCGGGCTGGAGGCGTACACGCGGCATCCCGCCCATGCCGAGGTGCTGAGGATCTCAGCACCGGTGAAGACGTCTCTGGCGACGGTCGACTTCGAGATGCCGGACCTGCCGTGATCGGTCAGGCACGCGACGTCGGTGCGCCCCCTCGATCGAGCGCCGGGCCCTATCTCGTGGGACTGATCGGCGAAGGCATCACGGCATCCTTGACGCCGGCGATGCATGTGGCCGAAGCCAGGGAGATGGGTCTCGAGTACGAGTACCGCATCCTCGATCTGATCGAGCTCGGTCGCCCCGCATCGGACGTCGGCTCGCTCATCACCGAGTCCGAATCCGCAGGCTTCAGTGCATTGAACATCACGCATCCGTGCAAGCAGCTCGTCCTCGATCTCGTCGATGACCTGGACACGGATGCCGCCCGCCTCGGTGCAGCAAATCTCGTGGTGCTCGAGGAGGAGCGTCGCGTCGGATACAACACCGATTGGATGGGGTATCGCGACGGTCTCACTGCCGGCCTTCCCGGGGCGTCGTTCGAACGCGTCGTGCAGATCGGTTGCGGTGGCGCAGGTGCCGCCACTGCTTACGCGCTCCTGTCGACAGGCGCCGAGCGTCTTGATCTGACAGACGTGGATGGGACACGTGCCGAGGAGCTCGCAGCCCGAATGCGCGCTCATTTCCCGGGTCGGACCATCGTGACGGTCGAACACGGCGACCTCCCCCGAGCCATCGCCCGCGCAGACGGTGTCGTCCATGCCACGCCGATGGGGATGCTCCATCACCCGGGAATCGCCTTCGACGTCGCCTGGCTCCGTGAGGGAGCATGGGTGTCGGATGTCGTGTACCGGCCCCTGCAGACCGAGCTCGTCAGGAAGGCTGCCGATCGGGGGCATCCCGTGCTCGATGGAGGACTGATGGCCGTGGGGCAGGCGTGCGCTAGTCTCCGAATCATCACGGGAATACTGCCCGATCGTGACCGGATGGAACGGAACTTCCGCGCACTGATCGGAGCAGAGCAACGGTCCGGTGCAGGAGGGGACTCGCAATGACCGATCGACTGGGCGATGTGCGCGAGAGCGGGATGACGGAACGAGCCGTCCGGACGCAGGGCGACATCCTCGAGGTCGCCACCGCCGAGTTCGCAGCGAACGGCTACGCCGGCGCACGAGTCGATGAGATCGCGGCGCGCACCCGCACGACCAAGCGCATGATCTACTACTACTTCGGATCGAAGGAGGGGCTCTACCTCGCGGTTCTCGAGCGGGTCTACGCCCAGATCCGCCGTGTCGAGCGCGGCATCCGCGTCGACGAGTTGTCCCCAGACGAGGCGCTGCGAACGCTCGCCGAGGCGACGTACGACCACCACACGACGCACGAGGCGTTCATCCAGCTCGTCAGCATCGAGAACATCCATCGCGCAGAGCACCTGCGTCAGTCCGAGACGATCCTGCGCGAGAACGTCACTGCCATCACCCTGCTCGAGGAGGTCATCGCCCGCGGAGTCGCAGAGAGGATCTTCCGCGACGACGTCGACGCGGTGGACGTGCACATGATCATCAGCGCCTACGCGTGCTTCCACGTCGCCAACCGGCACACGTTCTCGGCCATCTTCGACAGGGACATGCTCGACCCGGCACTCCAGGACCGGCACCGCCGTCTCATCGGCGACATGGTCATCGCGACGATGACGGATCAGCGCGTGCGCTGACGAGAGTCAGATGCCCCCTGGCGCATCCTGCGTCAGGCGACTCATGACCCGGAGCGCAGCGAGGCGGAGGGCAGGATCGAACCGGTCCGGGTCGAATCCGTCCGCGCTTCGCGAGAGGGAGATCGCTCCGATGACGGCACCCGATGACCCGAACACCGCCCGCGCCGTGCACGACACCCCGGCGCGGAACTCCTCCAGGCTCAGGGCGGGACGTCCACCCCGGATCTCATCGAGTTGGCGACGGAGCACCGTCGGATCGGTGATGGACCGGGTCGTGCAGGGCTCGAGTTCCACGGACAGGATCTCGTCGATCTCGCGGACGGTGGAGTTCGCGAGCACCGCCTTGCCCAGCGCTGTGCACGGGAGGGGAAGTCGGCTGCCGGCACGGACTGCCGTCGGTTCAGCCGCCGAGGAGCGGAGGACGGCGATGCAGACGAGCTCGCGTCCGTCACGGATGGCCAGGTGGACGGTGTGGCGCGTCACAGTGCGGAGATCGGCCAGGGCCGGCAGCGCGGCGGCCCTGAGATCGCGTGGGCCCGCGGCGAGCTGCCCGAGCTCGAACACCCGCAGGCCCAGGTGGATCCGCCTGCCGTCGCGTTCGAGATACCTCTGCCGCACCAGCGTCGCGACCAGCCGGGAGACAGTGGACTTGGGCAGCCCGGCACGCGACGCGAGCTCGGAGATCCCCAAGCCATGGTCGTCCTGGTCGAAGGCCTCGAGGATCGAGGTCATGCGGTCGAGGACTCCCAGGGTGTCGTTCTCAGCGGGGTCGGCCATCGATCACGCCGCCTGCCTTCCCAGGCGGTGCGTGAGCGCCAGGGCGGCGTGCCGCACCAAGGGCATCATCCGGTTCACGTCCATGTCCGTCGCGGGCCCTGCGACGGAGATGGCCGCGAGCGGATCCCCGTCGGGTGAGAGGATCGGGCTCGCCACCCCGACGACTCCGGGGAACGTCTCGCACCGGTCGACGGCGACCCACTCCGTGCGAACCTCTGCCAGCTCCCGAACGAAGCTCTCGCGCCCGCGCGAATCGAGCCCGGTCATCGCGCTGCCGATGACCGACTCGTCGTCGGTGAACGCCAGCACGGCCTTGCCGAGCGCCGTGGTCGCCGATGGCACCCGGACTCCCGCCCGCGACGGCGCCGGTCGCAACCGACCCCGTACCGAGATCACCGAGAGCATGTCGCATCCCTCCTGGACCGCGACGTTCAGGTGCTCGCCGGTGGCGTTGAACAGCTGGATCAGGACCGGTGTCGCCGCGACGATGAGGCGCCGCGGGGTGCTCGCGCGGGCTCCGAGTTCGAAGAGCCTCAGCCCGATGACGACTCCCTGGTCGGTGCGCACGAGGTATCGATGGCGGACGAGATCGCCGACGAGTCGCGACACCGTGGACTTCGGGATGCCGGTGACCTGAGCGAGCTGGGTGATCGTGGACGTGCCGTGCGACTCCCGGACGGTGTCGAGGATGGCGAGGATCCGGTCGAGCACGCACACCGGCTCGCCAGTGAGAGCGGATCGCATGATTGCAGTATCAGTCGAGGTCGAGATCGTGGCAAGCGTGTCGTACGTCAAGCCTGTCAAGATCCCACTCACCGGGACAGGCGTCAGGATCCGCGACGCGGAAAGCCGGAAGAGGGGGCCCGGATGCTCCGCGTGGAGCATCCGGGCCCCCTCTTGGGCGAGCTCGCGTTCCCTTCTTCGAAGGATCAGACCGCGCAGAACGGCTTGACGCCCATGGCGCTCTCGAGACCCGCCATGACGTGTTGCTTGAAGAACTCGTCGCCCGCCAGCGGAGCGTCGGTCCAGGCTGCGACGTCGTGGCCGAGAGTCGTCAGCCACGACCGACCACCGTCGTAGTACTGGCACCAGCTCACCGGGTGGGACTTGCCGTGACCCGCGGGGGTCGCCTCGCTCGTCGCCTGGTCGACCTCCAGCAGCACGTTGACGTAGCTCGGGTACGGCACCAGGTTGTACCACTCGTCCTTGAAGGGCCAGGTCTTCGGCATGAAGGAGGTCGACACGTCCTTCCGGTTGATCCTCTCCACGGTTCCGTCGCGGTTGGGACCGTGGTTGTAGAAGTTCGCACCGCCCAGGAGGCCCTCGTAGTACGGCCAGTGGTACTCGGCACCGAAGGCGTTGTGGATGCCGACGAAGCCACCGCCACCCCGGATGTACTGCATCAGGGTCGTCTGCGCGGTGTCGTCGAGGGTGTCGCGGTTGGAGCCCAGGAACACGACCGCCTGATAGTTGTTCAAGCGGCTGAAGCTCGCCAGGTCCTCGGTGTAGTCCACCGCGATTCCCCGCTCCTCGGCCCACGCCTTGAGGGCGATCTGGGCGACGTTGTCGGCGGCAAGCGGCGGATTGAGTCCCGGCGCCAGCGGCGTGCCGAGGTGCGCGTGGCGCGGGCCGGCCGTGCGGCTCCAGACGAAGATGCGCTTCTGTTCACCCTCGACCCATCCGTTGCCCCACTCGTTGTAACACTCGGAATCGGTGCCACGGCACACGCCGTAGTCCTTGATCTCGTCGAGGTAGATCTCGTCGGCGGACACCGGCCGTCCACCGTTGCCGTGTCCGTTGTCCCGATCGTTGCCGAGCGCAGCCCCACCGAGCGCCATACCGGCGCCGAGCGCTGCGGCGGCGACCAATGCGGCCCCGGAGCGAATGAGCGATTTCATGTGATCTCCTTTGATCGTTCGTGCCCGCCCCGAATGCGCCAGGCGAGACCGGCCCGGGACTGCTGCGAATCTAGGCTCCGCCCGAGCAGCACGCCAAAGCTCGTTCCACCCAGTAAGCCGGATGGTGTCGCCGCATCGACACGGCGGCCGACATGGGCTTCACTGATGAGCGGAGGTGCCATGGACGACGGACGACTGCTCGTCGTCTGCAAAGACGACAGCACACTCCAGGTGATCGACCTCGCGACCGCGACGACTGTGGGAACGGTGGTGGCCGCGGCTCCCACCCCGCATGAGGTGGTCGCCACGAGCGACGGTCGGCTCGGCTACCTGCCCTCCTACAGTGATTCGCCGGTGGGGTCGCCGGGAACGGATGGCCGCAGAGTCGACGTCATCGACCTCGTCACGCTGCGGCGCGTCGACCAGATCGACCTGCCCTTCCCGAGTCGTCCGCACCAGCCCGGACTGCTCTCGAGCGAACAGCTGCTCGTCTCGACCGAACTCGACGAATCGGTCAGCATGGTCGATCTCCGCACCCGTCGCGTCGTCGCGCGCCTGCCGACCGGGCGCGCTGAGTCCCACATGTTCGCGGTCAGTGCCGACGGCGGGCGCATCGTGACGGCGAACGTCGGTGCGGGAAGCGTCAGCGTGATCGACGTTGCGTCGCGCCTGCTTCTCGGCGCGGTCGAGGTCTCCGAGAAGGTCAATCGCATCTGCCTCGAACCCCTCGGTCGCTACGCCTACACGGCCGACCAGACACTCCCCCGCATCGCCGTCATCGACACCGAGCTCAGAGAACTGACTGCGTGGATCGACCTGCCCTCGATCGGATTCGGGACTGCAGTCTCGGCCGACGGATCCCACCTCGTCGTCGCCCTCAGGTCCGCTTCGGAGATAGCCGTGATCGATCGCCGAGCCGGGGAGATCGTGCATCGGATTCCGACACCGGATCACCCTCAGGCGATCGTCCTCCATCCGGACGGCATCCGTGCCTATTCCGCCTGCGACGTCGACGACAGCGTCGTGGAGGTCGACATCGACGGGGGCCGGCTCCTGCGCCGCATGGCGACCGGGCGCAAGCCCGACGGAATCGCCTGGAGCCCGACGCCCTCTCCGGCTCGACAGGCCGAGTAGAAACAGAAAAAGCCCGGCGAACCGGGCTTTTCGAGCTGGGGTACCTGGACTCGAACCAAGAACAACGGTACCAGAAACCGCCGTGTTGCCAATTACACCATACCCCACCAGCCGCAGGCGAACCCCCGGCCGACATGCAACTCTAACCCACGGTCGGGCACCCCTCCAAATTGAGGGAGGCTCGCCCGCGAGGCGCGAGTCGCGCCGCTCGACGCCTACGAGTCGAGCTCACCCTGCAGGCGCACGAGACGCGCGAGGGTGTCGTCTTTGCCGAGGATCTGCATGGACTCGAAGAGCGGTGGCGAGATCTTGCGGCCCGACACGGCGACGCGCAGCGGCGTGTAGGCGACGCGCGGCTTGAGACCGAGACCGTCGATGAGCGCGGCCGAGAGAGCCTCCTGAATGACCTCGTGGGTCCATTCCAGCGGCGGAATACGATCGAGCACGTCGACGGATGCCGTCAGTACGGCAGCAGCGTCGGCCGGGAGGCCCGACACCACGCCCTCGTCGTAGCCCAGGCTCGGTGCATCCGTGAACAGGAAGCCCAGCATGCCCGGCGCTTCGCCGAGCAGTGCGATGCGCTCCTGCACGAGCGGCGCCGCCTCGGCGAGGATCGCCTCCTGAGCGGGCGTGATCGGGGAGGTCAGAACACCGGCCGCCTCGAGGTAGGGAACGGTGCGCGCGGCGAAGTCCTGCACTCCGAGAAGCCGGATGTGGTCGCCGTTGATCGACTCGGCCTTCTTCAGGTCGAAGCGAGCGGGGTTCGGGTTCACGTCGACGACGTCGAACGCCGCGACCATCTCGGCCACCGTGAACACGTCGCGGTCGTGCGACAGCGACCAGCCCAGCAGCGACAGGTAGTTGACGAGGCCCTCGGGGATGAAGCCGCGGTCGCGGTGGTGGAACAGGTTCGACTCGGGGTCGCGCTTGGAGAGCTTCTTGTTGCCGTCGCCCATGACGTAGGGCAGGTGGCCGAACTGCGGCACGAAAGCGGTCACCCCGATGTCGATCAGCGCGTGGTACAGCGCGATCTGACGCGGAGTCGACGAGAGCAGGTCCTCACCGCGCAGCACGTGCGTGATCTGCATGATGGCGTCGTCGACGGGGTTCACCAACGTGTAGAGCGGAGCCCCGTTCGGCCGCACGACGACGAAGTCGACGAACGAGCCGGCCGGGAAGGTGATGTCGCCACGCACCAGGTCGGTGAAGGAAAGGTCGGCGTCGGGCACCCGGAGACGCAGAGCCGGCTCCCGGCCCTCGGCACGGAAGGCCGCTCGCTGCTCGTCGCTGAGGTCGCGGTCGAAGTTGTCGTACCCGAGCTGCTTGGGGCGGCCGGCCGCGTCGTTGCGGGCGTCGATCTCCTCGGCGGTGGAGTAGCTCTCGTAGACGTGACCCGAGGCCTTGAGGCGCTCGATCACGTCGAGGTAGATGGCGCTGCGCTGCGACTGGCGATAGGGCTCGTGCGGTCCGCCGATGCCGATGCCCTCGTCCCAGTCGAGCTTCAGCCAGGTGAGAGCGTCGAGCAACTGCTCGTAGCTCTCCTCGCTGTCACGGGCGGCATCGGTGTCCTCGATGCGGAAGACGAGCTTGCCGCCGGTATGCCGGGCGTAGGCCCAGTTGAAGAGAGCCGTGCGCACCAGGCCGACGTGCGGCGTTCCGGTGGGCGACGGGCAGAAGCGAACGCGAACGTCGCTCCCGGTGGCAGAGGAGAAGGGGTGCGCGGTGTCAGACATCGCGGTCAAGTCTAGCCAGCGGCATCCGGTGCCGGAGCCGATCGGTCGTGGCGCTTCTCGCCGGTCCATTCGCTGCGGTCGATCCCGGCGAGTACGCGCAGGCTCGCCCCGATGGCCGGTACCTTCTCGGCACCCTCGGCGGTGACCACGTTCAGAGTGCGGTGGTCTGCGTGCGTGGTGGGCAGGGCCACGACCCCGTCCGGCAGCCGGGTCGAGGCGAGGGCCAGGCGGGGCAGGGTGGCGACGCCGAGGCCGGCCGCCACCATGCCCAGCACAGCGACGAAGTTGTCGGTCTCGTAGCCGATGCGCGGCACGTAGCCGCTCGCGGCGCAGAGTTCGACCAGGTGGCCACGACAGCGCGGGCATCCGGCGATCCAGCTCTCGTCGACGAGGGATGCGATATCGACGGATGCCGCAGCGGCCTGCGGATGCGACTCGGGCAGCACGACGTGCACGGGCTCACGGCCGACGGTGCGCACTGAGAGCCCGCGGGCGCTCTCGCGGTGGGGATCGTCGTGATCTCCCGGGTAGCTGAAGGTGATCGCGATGTCGGCGCGGTTCTCGCGGACGGCAGCGACGGCCTCCGGCGGCTCGGCCTCGAGGTAGCTGATGGTGACGGCCGGATGCAGCTCCGCCATCGCCGCGAGCAGTCTCGGCACGATCGTCGCCGACGCGGAGGGGAACGCGGCGATGCGCACTCGGCCGGCGCGCAGGCCCTGCAGTTCGGCGATCTCGCCCGCAGCGGCATCCAGAGCCGTCGCCACGGTCTGGGCGTGACGCGCGAGCACGGTGCCGGCCTCGGTGAGGCGCACGGTGCGACCCGTCCGCTCGAGCACGGGCATTCCGATGCGTGCCTCGAGCCGCTTCACGAGCTGGCTGATCGCCGGCTGGCTGTAGCCGAGGGCCTCGGATGCCGCCGTGATCGAGCCGTGCTCGGCGATGGCCAGCACTGTGCGCAGCGAATGCGAGTCGAGGTCGAGGTTGCTGTCGACGGTAGCCATGGTGTCTCCGGGTATTCGCTGTCGGGCCGCGAAGAAAGCATAACCCCTTGTTATGGATGTCAGCACTCATCTGCGATTGTCGAATGATATCCGTCGGCGCACCATGGAGACATGCCCGTCACCACCCGTCTCTCTCTCGCCGACGCGCGCGGCCGATTCGCCGCCGGACCCGGCTACCTCGCCGCCTGCACCCTCGGCCTGCCGACCCTCGAGACGAGCGCGGCCATGCGCGCCGACGCCGATCGCTGGGCTCGCGGCGAGGCCTGCGCCGTCGACTACACCGCCGTGGTCGAACGCACACGCGTGTCGTACGCCGGCCTCGTCGGAGTCGGCGCAGACCGCGTGGCGATCGGGTCGCAGACCTCCGCGATGGCCGCCGTCATCGCCGCGAGCGTGCCCGACGGCGCCGAGGTGCTCTGCGTCGACGGAGACTTCAGCTCGATCGTGTTCCCGTTCCTCAGCCAGGCGCACCGCGGCGTCATCGTGCGCAGCGTGCCGCTCGTCGAGCTGGCGGCATCCGTCACCGATCGAACCCGGCTCGTCGCATTCTCGCTCGTGCAGTCCGCCACGGGGGCGGTGGCGGATGCCGCAGCCATCCTCGCGGCAGCACGAGCGCACGGTGCCCGCACCCTGTGCGACACCACGCAGGCCGTCGGCTGGATGCCGGTGGACGCCGCTCTCTTCGACGCCACGATCTGCCACGGCTACAAATGGTTGTGCGCTCCTCGCGGGGCCGCGTTCCTCACGATCTCGGCGTCGTTCGCCGCGGAGGTCGCCCCGACGCAGACCGGCTGGTACGCCGGCGTCGATCCGTGGGCGTCGTGCTACGGACCGACCATGACCCTCGCCGCCGACGCCCGGCGCTTCGACGTCTCCCCCGCCTGGCCCGTGTGGGTGGGCGCCGAGGCGGCCATAGCCATGTTCGAACAGCTCGACCTCGAGGCGCTGCTCACCCACGTCACGGGGCTCGCGGCGGCGTTCACCGACGGACTCGGACTCGAACGCCGGCCGGGCCAGGCGATCATCACGTGGCCGGACGCCGACGGTCGCGATCTCGCCCGGCTCACGGCATCCGGAATCACGGCGTCGGGACGGAACGGATGCGCCCGAGTCGCCTTCCACCTCTGGAACGACGAGCAGGACGTGGCCGACGCGCTCGCGGCACTGGGCCGCTGAGCCGGATCAGCCGCGCGGACGCACCACGGGGTTCGTCAGGATTCCGAGCCCCGTGATCTCGACCTCGACGGTGTCGCCGTTCTCGATCGGGCCGACACCGGCCGGGGTTCCGGTCAGGATGATGTCGCCCGGGAGCAGCGTGAACACGCTCGAGGCGTAGGCGATGATCGTCTCGACGTCGTGCACCATGTCGGTGAGCGGCGCCTGCTGCTTCACCACGCCGTTGACGCGGGTGACGATCTCGGCCGACGGGAAGTCGAACTCGGTGTCGACGATGGGGCCGATCGGGCAGAACGAGTCGAAGCCCTTCGCGCGGGTCCACTGGCCGTCGGACTTCTGCAGGTCGCGTGCCGTCACGTCGTTGGCGATGGTGAAGCCGAACACGTGCTCCATCGCCTTCTCCTCGGTGACGTTCTTGGTGATCGTGCCGATCACGATGGCGAGCTCGCCCTCGAACTCCACCCGCTTGCTCTGCTTCGGCAGCACGATGTAGTCGCCCGGACCCGACACCGAGGTGTTCGGCTTCAGGAACAGCAGCGGCTCCTCGGGAACCGCCGTGCCCATCTCCGTGGCGTGGTCGCGGTAGTTCTTGCCGACGCCGACCACCTTCGAGCGCGGGATCGACGGCGCCAGCAGGGTGGCGTCCGCGATCGGCACGCGCTCCCCCGTGGTGTCGTAGCCCGCGAACATCGGGTCTCCCGTCAACACCACCAGATCGTCGTCGTCGACGATTCCGAAGGCGATGCGATTGTCGTGGCTGAACCGTGCGATCTTCATGCCTCAACGGTACCGGCAGGGCGGGGAGGCGCACGAATGCGATTCGGGTGACGGATGCCGCAGCCCGTGTCGGCAGGCCGGCCCGGTGCTGCCGCCTCAGTCGTCGGCGATGAGGCGCTTGCCGAGGCTCACGGCGTGGTCGGGTGCGTAGCCGATGGCCTCGTAGAACCCCAGAGCGTCGGTGTTCGTGCCGCGCACCTGCAGGTTGAGCTTGGGGCATCCGCGGGCTGTCAGCATCCGTTCGGCCTCCATCACCAGCGCGCGGCCGTGGCCTCTCCCCTGCTCAGCCGGGTCGACGGCGAGATAGTTCATCCAGCCACGGTGACCGTCGTAGCCGACCATCACCGACGCCACGACGCGGCCGCCGCGCTCCCCCACGAGGAAGAGCTCGGGTTGCTCGGCGAGCTTGCGCTCGATGTCGCGGTGCGGGTCGTTCCACGGCACGACGAGTCCGCAGGCGCGCCAGAGCGCGACGACGATCTCGGTGTCGTCGCGCTCGAAGGCCCGCAGCTGCAGATCGGTGGCGTCAGTCACGCGGCGCTCACGCGTCGAGGCGCACCAGCCAGCCGTGGCGGTCCTCGACGCGGCCGTACTGGATGCCCGTGAGCTCTTCACGGAGCGACAGTGCGAGCTCCTCGGCCTGCGGACCGTTGTGCACGATCTCGAAGTCCTCGCCGAGCAGCCGCCCGATGGGCACGATCACAGCGGCCGTGCCGCAGGCGAAGGCTCCGACGATGTCGCCGGATGCCGCCCCCTCCCGCCACTCGTCGAGAGTGACCTTGCGCTGCTCGATCAGGTGTCCGCGGTCGGCGGCCAGGCGCAACACGGAATCGCGCGTGATGCCCTCGAGGATCGACTCCGACTCCGGCGTGATGAGGGTGCCGTCCTTGCGCACCAGCACGATGTTCATGCCGCCGAGCTCCTCGAGGTACTTCCCCTCATCGAGGAACAGCACCTGCTGGCAGCCGTGCTCATAGGCCTCGGCCTGCGGCAGCAGGCTCGACGCGTAGTTGCCGCCGGTCTTGGCCGCGCCGGTGCCGCCCTTGCTGGCGCGGGCGTACTCGCTCGAGAGCCAGATGTTGACCGGCTGCACTCCCCCGGTGAAGTACGCACCTGCGGGGCTGGCGATCAGGTAGTAGGCCACCTTCTTCGCCGGCCGCACGCCGAGGAACGCCTCCTTGGCGAACATGAACGGCCGCAGGTACAGGCTGGTCTCCGGTGCCGTCGGCACCCAGTCGCCGTCGACGGCGATGAGCTGCTTGAGCGACGCGATGAAGTGCTCGGACGGCAGCTCGGGCAGGGCGAGGCGGTGCGCCGAGCGCTGCATGCGCGCTGCGTTCTCATAGGGGCGGAAGGTCCAGATGGATCCGTCGGCGTGGCGGTAGGCCTTGAGACCCTCGAAGATCTCCTGGGCGTAGTGCAGCACGGCGGCGGCCGGGTCGAGCTGGATGGGCCCGTAGGGCGAGACGCGCGGGCGGTGCCATCCGCCGCGCTCCGACCAGCACACGTCGACCATGTGGTCGGTGAAGTGGTTGCCGAAACCGGGGTCGGCGAGGATCGCCTCGCGCTCCTCGGGAGCGACGGGGTTCTCGGTGCGCACGGTCTGCCAGATGAGGCTCTGGCTTGCGAGGGGAAGCTGGATCGTCATGGGCTGCTCTTTCTTCGAGTACGTCTAGTGTGCGCGAATCCGGTCGGAGATCGCAGTGCCGATCTCCGAGGTCGAGCGGGGTGCCTCACCGCGTTCGGCGATGTCGGCTGCGACGGCCGCCTGCACTCGTGCCGCGGCATCCGTGAGCCCGAGATGGTCGAGCAGGAGTGCGACGGAGAGGATGGCGGCAGTCGGGTCGGCGATGCCCTTCCCGGCGATGTCGGGCGCAGAACCGTGCACCGGCTCGAACATGCTGGGGAATCGGCCGTCCGGGTTGATGTTGCCGGAGGCTGCGAGGCCGATGCCGCCGCTGATCGCGGCCGCAAGATCGGTGAGGATGTCGCCGAAGAGGTTGTCCGTGACGATGACATCGAATCTAGCAGGGTTCGTCACGAGGAAGATCGTGGCGGCATCGACGTGGAGGTAGTCGACGGTCACCTCGGGGAACTCGGCGGCGACCTCGTCGACGACGCGCTTCCAGATGCCGCCGGCGAAGACCAGGACGTTGGTCTTGTGCACCAGGGTGAGGTGCTTGCGCGGGCGAGCGGATGCCACTCCGAAGGCATGCCGCACCACGCGCTCGACGCCGTACGCCGTGTTGACCGACACCTCGTTGGCGACCTCGTGCTGCGTGCCCTGGCGGATCGAGCCGCCGTTGCCCACGTACGGCCCCTCGGTGCCTTCGCGCACGACGACGAAATCGATGGATCCGGGATCGGCCAAGGGGCTCGAGACGCCGGCGTGCAGCACCGACGGGCGCAGGTTCACGTAGTGGTCGAGCGAGAACCGCAGCTTCAGCAGCAATCCACGCTCGATGTTCGCACCGGCCAGACGCGGGTCGCCCGGGGCTCCGCCGACAGCTCCGAGCAGGATGGCGTCGTGGCGCGAGACGGCCGCGAGGTCGTCGTCGGTGAGGGTGTCGCCGGTCTCGAGGTAGCGGGCGGCTCCCAGCGAGAACGTCGTCTTCTCGAAGGTGACGTCGCCGCCATCCGTCACGGCATCGAGCACCTTGAGGCCCTCGGTGACGACTTCGGGCCCGATGCCGTCGCCGGGGATGACGGCCAGGGAGATGACACGCGACATTTCGCTCCTCGCAAGCGGTGAAAAGGTGTCATTCCAGCGTAGTCGCCGGTTCGGGCGGCGCAGCGCAGCGCTGATCACAGATCCGCCACGCCCGCAATCCTCTACCCTCGGGGGCCGATGCTGAGTAATGTCGGGTGTTGCCCCGAACAGGGGGCGATGCGCCGAGCATCCTGCGATCGGGGGTCATCTCCGGTCGTGATTCGACGCAGAACCGGAATCCCGACGAAAGGATCCACCACAATGAACCTCCTCTTCATCATCATCATCGTCGTCGCTGTCGTGCTCGCCATTCTGGGTGGCCTCAACAGCGCACTCAGCTGGCTCCTCTGGGTCGGTATCATCCTCGCCGTGATCGCGATCATCGCCTGGCTCATCCGGGTGGTCTCGGGAAACAAGGGCTGACCTATGAGCATCGGTCTCGGCATCTTCCTCATCGCCGTCGGGGCGATCCTCGTCTGGGCGCTCAACGTCGACGTCGAATGGATCAACCTCGACATGGTGGGCTACGTGCTCATGATCGCCGGGGCCGTCGTCGTGATCATCGGACTCGTGCTGATGTTCCGTCGTCGCCAGTCGACCTCGGTCACCGCGACCTCGGTCGACCCGGCGAACGGCAGCCAGGTCACGCGCAACGAGAGCTCGACTCCCGAGCTCTAGAGCGCATCACCTCGCACGACCACGAAGGCCCCGGATGCACCATCCGGGGCCTTCGTGCTGTCTGGAGCGAGTGCGCTACTCGGTGATGTCGATCTCGATCAGGACGTCGGCGGCGATCGCGTCGCGCACGGCGGCGAGGATCTCGGCGGGAACGGGCGAGTCGACCGTCAGCACGCTGAGCGCCTGGCCGCCGGCGGTGTGCCGGGCGATCTGCATGCCGGCGATGTTGATGCCGGCGTCGCCGAACTCGCGGCCGTAGACCGCGACGATGCCGGGGCGGTCGGTGTACTGCATCACGATCAGGTTCTTCGCGATCGGCACCTCGACGTCGTAGCCGTTGATCTCGACGATCTTCTCGGTCTGCTTGGTTCCGGTGAGCGTTCCCGAGACCGAGACCTGGGTGCCGTCGGCGAGGGCACCGCGCAGCGTGATGACATTGCGGTACTCCTCGGAGACGGCGTCGGTGATCAGGCGCACGCCGATGCCGCGCTGCTCGGCGAGCAGCGGCGCATTGACGTAGGAGACCGTCTCGCTGACGACGTTGGTGAACACGCCCTTGAGGGCCGCGAGCTTCAGCACGCTCACGTCGTAGTCGGCCAGCTCGCCGCGCACCTCGACGTCGACACTGGTGAGGGGGCTCGAATGCGCGAGGCCCGAGAACACCTGGCCGAGCTTCTCGAGCAGCGGGATGCCGGGGCGCACGTACGGGTCGATGACGCCGCCGGCGACGTTCACGGCATCCGGGACCAGCTCGCCCGCGAGAGCGAGGCGCACCGACTTGGCCACCGACACGCCGGCCTTCTCCTGCGCCTCGTCCGTCGACGCACCGAGGTGCGGCGTGACGACGACGTTGGGCAGGGCGAGCAGCGGCGAGTCCTTCGGAGGCTCGCTCACGAACACGTCGAGGCCGGCTCCGGCGATCTCACCGGCGACGAGGGCCTCGTGCAGGGCGGCCTCATCGATGAGCCCGCCACGGGCGACGTTGACGACGTAGGCCGTCTTCTTCATCTTCTTCAGCTGCTCGGTGCTGATCATGCCCGTGGTCTCGGGCGTCTTCGGCATGTGGATCGTGATGAAGTCGGACTGCTCGAGCAGTTCGTCGAGGCTCACGGGCTGCACGCCGAGCTGCTGGGCGCGAGCACTGGTGATGTAGGGGTCGTAGGCGATCACGTTCGTGCCGAAGGCCTGCAGGCGGGCCGTGATGAGCGCGCCGATGCGGCCGAGGCCGATGATGCCGACCGTCTTCTCGTAGAGCTCGGTTCCGGTGTAGGCCGAGCGCTTCCACTGGCCCTGGGCGAGGGCGTTGTGCGCCGCCGGGATGTGACGGGCAAGGCTCAGGATGTGACCGACAGTGAGCTCGGCCGCCGAGATGATGTTGGAGGTCGGAGCGTTCACGACCATGACGCCGGCGGAGGTGGCCGCCTTGATGTCGACGTTGTCGAGGCCGACGCCGGCGCGGGCGATGACCTGGAGTTTCGGCGCCGCTGCGATGGCCTCCGCGTCGACCTGCGTGGCACTGCGCACGAGGATCGCGTTGGCATCGGCGAGGGCGGCGAAGAGCGCGGGGCGATCCGTTCCGTCGACCTGGCGCACATCGAAGTCGGGACCGAGGGCATCGATCGTGGCGGGCGAGAGGATTTCAGCGATCAGCACGACCGGCTTTGACACGACGAATCGATTCCTTTGCAGCAGAGGGGAGGATGCGCGTCGCCGTCACGGGGACGCAATCATGTGAAACTCTAGCCGAGGCCGCATAGCCGAGAGGACTTCATGACGACGGACGACATCTTCGAGATCGCGCAGTGGGTGGTGCGCATCCTGCTCGCCATCGTCTTCGTCGGAATGGGCCTCAATCACTTCCGACGCGGCCCCGCGAAGATCATGGCGAAGATGATCCCGCCCCGGATGCGGCGCGATGGCCTGTTGAGCCCGATCAACCTGGTGCGCTTCACCGGCGTGTGCGAGATCGCCGGCGGCATCGGCCTGCTGATCCCGGCCACGCAGTTCGCGGCCGGCATCCTGTTGGCCATCTTCCTCGTCGCCGTGTTCCCGGCGAACGCCTTCGCGGCGCGGCATCCGGAGACCTTCCGCTCGCTCTCGATCCCGCTCGTCCCGCGCCTCATCGCCCAGATCGTGCTGATCGGGCTGTGCATCTTCGCCGCAGTCTGACGGCGAGCGGATGCCGCTGGCCAGGTGATCCCGGGCTCTGACCGCCGGGCCCTGACCGATGAACGTCTGGGTCAGCCGATCGGGATCCAGCGCGCGAACGCGGCGATGATGTCGAGGCTCAGCACGGCCGAGAGGCCGAGCCCCACGGCGTAGAACGCGATCTGGGCCAGTGGACCTCGGTTGCGCCCCAGCGAGAAGGCGATCGCGAACAGCACGAGCGGCAGCACGAGGCC
Organism: Leifsonia sp. Leaf325; assembly: GCA_001423545.1. Classification (GTDB taxonomy): domain Bacteria; phylum Actinomycetota; class Actinomycetes; order Actinomycetales; family Microbacteriaceae; genus Orlajensenia. The sequence goes on along the minus strand of LMOK01000002.1, from coordinate 1,244,297 downwards.
CAGAACGAGCAGCACCCAGCCGAACCCGTTGATCGAGGCGTCGAGCTGGTTGGCGAAGTCGGAGATGCCGATGAGGTTGCCGAGCGCCTCGAAGACGTCGTAGGCGTAGAACAGGCCGAACAGCACGGCCAGGGTGACGGCGAGCCAGAGCGGGGTGCGCGGCCGGGTCCCGTCGGCATCAGCCCTCACGGACGGCGCGGCGTTCAGGTCGTCGGATGCGGTCATGACGCCACCCCCGTGCCAAGCAGGAACGGCAACGGCACCAGCAGCACCACTCCAGCGAACAGCCAGAGCAATCGCCGGCGCGGGCGACCGCCGGTGAGCCAGAGCGTGACGGCGAACCACAGCGGCACCGCGAGGATGGCGAGCCACGTGCCGAGTACGAACATGAACTGCGCGACGGGGTCCATGGATCCCGTCGACATGCGCGTCGCGACCACGGCCCACCCGATCGTGTAGATCAAGTAGATGCCGCCGAGCACGCCGAGCGTGATCAGGGTGGCCGAGCTGGTCTGGGCGGGGCCGTCGTCGGTGTCTGCTGCCGCATCCGGCTGCGTCACGCGGCCGGGCTCGCCGACCGGCGTCCACCCTGCGGGAAGCTCGGCGCCGGCAGGAGCTTCCGGATCGGTCGATCGCCCGGGCGCGAGGGCGTCGGCATCCTTCGCCACGAGCGTCGGATCGTCGTCGCCCGCCCAGTTGAGAGCGTCGTCGTCGCGTGCTGCAGCCATGCACTCAGACTACCGGGAGGGTCGATCGCAGCTCGTCCGCCTCAGAGGGCCGGCGCCGCCGTGATCGACATCGTCTGCACGAGTTTCGGGAACTGGAAGGTCATGGGCACCTGGAACTCATCGTCGATGGCCGTGTAGCGATCCTGCAGGCCGTCGGCCACGATGCGCCAGGGCCTGGCGTTCGAGCCCGACACCGGAGATCCGTTGTCGGGAACGAACTGCTCGTAGTCATAGGGGAAGCTCGCGTGTGCGCCGAGCCGCAGCGAGAAGGTGTCGACGGCGATGGCGCCGCCGTCGAGGTCGAGCTGCAACAGACGCTGGAAGCCCGTGGCCCGCTCGCCGGTGTGGGTGCGGAACTCCTGGTAGTCCGCCACGAGCTCCACGACGGTGTGACCCGCGATGCCTCCGGCGTTCTCCGTGGTGATCTGCCCGAGACCGTGGAAGTGGCCCGACAGCACGAGCAGCACATTGCGATGGGGGGCGACGACCCGGTCCCAGAGCTCGCCCCCGCGCGAGACCCAGCGGGAGCCCGTGGATCGACCGGCTCCGATCTCGGCGGTCTTCGGCGTGACGTGCTCGTGGGTCGAAACGATCACGTTGTGGTCGGGGTGCGATGCCACGACCTGCTCGGCCCAGGCGAGCTCTCTCTCGCCGAACGCGTAGGGCAGGCTCAGCATCAGGAAGCGAGCGCCGGCGTGCACGAAGGTGTTGAAGCTCGCGCTGTTGTCGCCTGCGGCGATGGATCCGCCGTAGGTCGCTGTCGCGGCGTAGCGCCCGGGCGGGAAGTACTCGTTGAACAGCTCGTTGCTGACGCCCCGCTTGTTGTCGTGGTTTCCGGGCAGCACGCTGTTCGGCACTCCGGCCGTGTCGAGGATGCCCTGGATGGCCGAGGCCCGCTCGAACTCGCGCCGGGCGCGCTGCTCGTTCTGGTCTGGGTCGACCCAGTTCTGCACCAGATCGCCCGTGTGCGTGGCGAAGGCGATCTTGCGGGCCTGTGCGTTCGAGGCGATCCAGCTGACGAGACCGGTGTAGACCTCGGGATACGCCTCGGTGAGGTACTGCGTGTCGGTGACGTGGCTGATCGCGAGGTCGTAGTCGTCCGGATGCTCGAAGTCGCCCGTGACGCCCTCGCTGAGCGTGCGCCCGGTGCGGGGGCCGTTCTGCACGAGCACCTCGATGCCGCCGTCGATCACCTCGTCGGCGGTCGGTGCTCCGGCCAGGGTGAGGGTGGGCGCGCTGGCGGCGTCGGCTTCGGCGTTGTCGTTGTCGTTGGCGTTGGCGACTCCGGCGTCGAGCAGGCGCCAGCTCGCCGACGGCGGATTCCACACCGACAACTGCACCTCGTTGCGGCCGACGCTGGCGCCGGTCCAGGTGATGGCGTCGCCGGGTGCGATGGTCGTGGCGTCGAGCACCAGTCGCAGGTACGGGAAGTCGTAGGCGTCGTCGGCGGCGGCCAGGTCCGCGGTCTCCCCCGCATCGAGTGGACGCTCCGCATCGCCGATGCGTGTCGCGAGGCGCCCGCCGGCGCTTCGGCCTGCATGGGCAGCGAGCACCTCGACCGTTCCGCTGTCTGCGTTCTCGGCAGCCGGTGCCTCGGCACCGGCCTCGGGCTCGGGCTCGGGCTCGGACTCGGGCGAGACCGCCGCCCTCGACAGGCTCGCGGCATCCGCCACCGTCGGATCGATCCACGGGTGCTCGTCGATCTCCCCCGGGGTCGCTGGTGCCGTGACGAAGTCGTCGGCGTCGACGCCGGTGAACCTCGTGCGCTGGTAGGTCTCGGTGAGCAGCCTGTCGGGTTCGAAGGTGATGAGCGAGAGCCCCTTCGTGCACGGGCTCGGACGCTCGGTGCTGTGGTCCATCTCGTTGGCGTGGTAGACGCCGACGCTGTCCACGCGTTCGCCCGCGGCATCCGCCACCCAGACGCCGCTTCCCAGGAAGTCGAATGCCGTGTCGTAGCTCGCGTCTGCCGTCGCTGCCAGTGGCGTCCCGGAGGCGGCGGCGAGCCAGGTCTGGCCCGGACGCAGAATCGTGCCGGCGGCGATGCGGGCCTGGTCGTCGCGCGCCCGCAGTCCATCGGACTCGCAGCGAACGATGCTCCAGCCGCTCAGGTCGATGGACGCGTCTCCGTAGTTCGCGAGTTCGACGTAGTTGCGCTGCACACCGCCTGCCGGCATCCCCTCGGTCGACGGGTCGGTCGCGAACTCGCTGATCGCCACCGACGGCTGCTGCGGATAGGAGAAGGGCGTGCGGAACACGCTGTCCTCCTCGGTGGCGTTCGCCGTGCCCGGGGTGCGTGGTCCGATCACGAAGTCGCCGAGCAGGTCGCCGGTGTCGGCGATGCGCTGCCACGACTCCCCCGCCCTGGGGTCGAGCTCGGCGGGCAGCTTGGCGTCGCCGTCCTGACAGGCGGAGTCGGGGTGGGGCGACACCGTGACGCCGTCGACCCTCCTGCCGTCGGGGGTGGTGAGCAGTACGCCGAAACCCGAGTCGGAGAAGGAGGTCACGTAGCGCAGCGCGACGGATGCCTCCTCCTCTGCCGGCACGTAGTCCTCGTTCGCGATCGTCAGCAGTCCACCGGGCTCCACGCGGGTGTCCTCCGGCAGGACGATCTGACGACTGCTCTCGGTGAGCCGCCCGCTCGCCGTGCAGCGGAACAGCTGCCACCCGGCGAGGTCGACGGTCTCCTCGCCCTCGTTCCGCAACTCGACGAAGTCGTCGGAGCGGGATGCCGGGCCGGCGGCCGCGAGCTCGTTGATGACGATGGCTCGGGCTGCGGCATCCGGAACCGCGGTCCTCGTCGGGTCGTTCGCGGCGTTCGAACCGTCGGGCACGTTCGGCGCCCCCGGCGTGGCCGTCGCCCGCTCGAAGTCGGCCGTGCCGGCACGGGTGGCGGAGACCCGCTGCCAGCTCTCTCCGAGCGCTGCAGCGAGGCTGTTCGGCAGGTTGGCGCCGTTCGAGCACTCACTCGTGGTCGGCCACGGCTGATTCGGGTAGACCCCGACCGAATCGACGCGGTGGCCTGCGGCATCCTCGAGGTAGAGCCCGAAGCCGAGCGCGGCGAACGGCTGGGTGAACTGCGCATCGACGGGCGCGCCGTCGAGGTGGGCTCCGACGCGCACGACGGTGAAGATCTGCCCCGGGTCGAGGGTGACGCCGTCGAGATCGGTCTCGGCCCGTCCGACGTTCGCGCGCAGACCCTGGGCACTGCAGCGGTACACGCCCCAGCCGCTCAGGTCGACTGCGGTCGTTCCGATGTTGCGCAGTTCGAAGAAGCTGTCGGAGTCTGATGCCGGCCCACCTGCCGCGAGCTCGTTGATCACGACGGACCCGCCGGCGACGAGGTCCTCCGTGCGCGGCTGCGGACTCGGTGATCGATTCGAGGTCGAACGCGCCGCGGCGCTCCCGGTCCCCTCGAGTCGAGCCTGTGCGCCGTGCGTCTCGACCGGAGTGCTCCCCATCGCGGTGACGAGCACCGTGAGAACGACACCGGCGAGAACTGTGGCGACGGCCGTGGTGATGATTCGGAAAGGTCGTGCCTCGTGCGTCACACGCGCAGACTCCCGCGCCGATCTGAACGGGACCGATCAGCAGCCGGTGTGTCGGGTGAACAGCCGACGACGGCCGATGCCGGACTGACTCAGCCCTGCGCGGCGCGAGCGGCGTCGACCGCGGCGCGCACGACGGCGCGGTCGGTCACGTCGAATCCGGCAGCTCCGCCGCCCGGACCGCTGGCTCCGCCCCGGTCGGTGCGCCCGCGGGCTGAAAGGTGCACGGCGTCGACACCGGCCGCGACGAGGAGCGCGATGTCGTCGACGCGCACGCCGCCGCCCGCCATGATCTGCACGGTGCCGGCGCCGGCCGTCCGCATCCGTTCCAGCACCGATGCCCCGGCGCGGCAGTCGGCCGCTCCCCCGGAGCTCAGCACCCGTGTGACGCCGAGGTCCCCGAGTGGACGCAGCGCCTCCAGGGCGTCGGGTGCCGCGTCGATGACGCGGTGCACGGTGACCGTCATGCCGTCGGATGCCTCGACGAACCGCGCGATCGCCGTCTCGTCGAGGGTGCCATCGGCGTGTGCGGCGCCGACGACGACGCCATCGGCGCCGGCGGCGAAGACCGCGCGGATGTCGCGCTCGATCACGGTGAGCTCGCTCTCGTCGTAGACGAAGCCGCCGCCGCGCGGTCGCACCAGCACGTGGATGAAGTCGGTGACCCGCGCCTCGGCTGCTGCGGCCACGGCCGCCTCGACGAGCCCGATCGACGGCGTGAGTCCGCCCAGGTCGAGCGCGATGCACAGCTCGATGCGGTCGGCGCCCTCCTCGAGGGCTGTGCGCACGCCGGCCAGGTCCTGCACGGCGATCTCGACCGCTGTCATGGGGCTCCTCCGGAGGATGTCAGAGCGAGAACGCGGTTCCCGCGAGTGACTCAACGCGAGAACGCAGTTCCTGCGGGTGCGGGAAGCCCGCGACCCGCAGAAACTGCGTTCTCGATGGAAAGGGGTGGTGCGACGCGCTTTTAGCGCGCGACCTCGCCATCCACGTAGTCGTCATCGTTGGAAGCGTTCCACGCGAAGAGCTTGCGCAGCTCGCGGCCGGTGGCCTCGATCGGGTGAGCCTCGCCCTTGGCGCGGAGCGCGAGGAACTCGGGGGCTCCGGCGTCCTGGTCGGCGATGAAGCGCTCGGCGAAGGCGCCCGACTGGATGTCGGCGAGAACGGCCTGCATGTTCTCCTTGACGCTCGGGTCGATGACGCGGGGGCCCGAGACGTAATCGCCGTACTCGGCGGTGTCGGAGACGCTCCAGCGCTGCTTGGCGATGCCGCCCTCCCACATGAGGTCGACGATGAGCTTGAGCTCGTGCAGCACCTCGAAGTAGGCGACCTGCGGCTGGTAGCCGGCCTCGGTCAGGGTCTCGAAGCCGTACTGCACGAGCTGCGAGACACCGCCGCAGAGAACGGCCTGCTCACCGAACAGGTCGGTCTCGGTCTCCTCGGTGAAGGTGGTCTTGATGCCGCCGGCGCGGAGGCCTCCGATGGCCTTCGCGTAGCTGAGCGTCGTCGGCCACGCGTTGCCGGTGGCGTCCTTCTCCACGGCGACGATGACGGGAACGCCACGGCCGGCCTCGTACTCGCGACGCACGGTGTGGCCCGGTCCCTTGGGGGCGACCATGATCACGTCGACGCCCTCGGGGGCCTCGATGTAGCCGAAGCGGATGTTGAAGCCGTGTCCGAAGACGAGGGTCTTGCCGTCGGCCAGGTTGTCCTTGATGGACTCGGCGTAGATGTGGCGCTGGAACTGGTCGGGCGCGAGGATGACGATGACGTCTGCCCAGGATGCCGCCTCGGCGACGCTCAGAACGCGGAAGCCGGCCTCTTCGGCCTTCGGCTTCGACTTCGAGCCGTCCTTGAGTCCGATGACGACCTCGACGCCGGAGTCGCGGAGGTTCTGCGCGTGAGCGTGACCCTGCGAGCCGTAGCCGACAACGGCGACCTTCTTGCCCTGGATGATCGCCAGGTCGGCGTCCTTGTCGTAGTAGATCTCAGCCATTGGTGTTTCTCTCCTTGTGTTCGTACAGCTAATTCGTGAAGCGCTAGTTCTTGAAGACGCGTTCGGTGATGGACTTCGAGCCGCGCCCGATGGCGAGGAGGCCAGACTGGGCCAGCTCCTTGATGCCGTAGGGCTCGAGCACCTTGAGGAAGGCGGTGGTCTTTCCGGAGTCGCCGGTGACCTCGATGACGAGGGCATCCGTCGCCACGTCGACCACGCGGGCCCGGAACAGGTTGACGGCCTCGAGCACCTGCGAGCGGGTGGTGTTGTCGACGCGCACCTTGATGAGCAGGTGCTCGCGCTGCACCGACTGCGAGGTGTCGAGCTCGACGATCTTGATCACGTTGATCAGCTTGTTGAGCTGCTTGGTGACCTGCTCGAGCGGGAGGTCCTCGACGTCGACGACGACGGTGATGCGCGACAGGCCGGGGATCTCGCTCTTGCCGACGGCGAGGCTCTCGATGTTGAAGCCACGACGCGCGAACAGGCCGGCGACGCGGGTCAGGAGGCCGGGCTTGTCCTCGACGAGGAGGGACAGGACGTGGGTGCTCATGGTCTTATGCCTCCTCGTCGAATGCGGGGCTGTGGTCGCGTGCGTACTGCACGTAGTTGTTCGAGACGCCCTGCGGCACCATCGGCCAGACCATGGAGTCGCGGCTCACGACGAAGTCGATGACGACGGGGCGGTCGTTCGTCTCGAGCGCGAGCTTGATGGCCGCATCCACGTCCTCCTCCTTCGTGACGCGGATGCCGAGGGCACCGTAGGCCTCGGCCAGCTTCACGAAGTCGGGAACGCGGATGGTGTCGGCACCGGTGTTCAGGTCGGTGTTGGAGTAGCGGCCCTCGTAGAACAGGGTCTGCCACTGCCGCACCATGCCGAGCGACGAGTTGTTGATGATCGCGACCTTGATCGGGATGTCGTTGATCGTGCAGGTGGCGAGCTCCTGATTGGTCATCTGGAAGCATCCGTCGCCGTCGATCGCCCACACGTGGCGATCGGGCTGGGCCACCTTGGCGCCCATGGCGGCCGGAACCGCGTAGCCCATGGTGCCGGCGCCGCCCGAGTTCAGCCAGGAGTTGGGCCGCTCGTACTTGATGAACTGCGCCGCCCACATCTGGTGCTGGCCGACGCCGGCGGCGTAGACGCCCTCCGGGCCGGTGAGCTCGCCGATGCGGCTGATGACGTACTGCGGTGCGAGGGCGCCGTCGGTGGTCGGGGCGTAGCCGAGCGGGAACTCGGTGCGGAGGCCGTCGAGGTACTCCCACCAGTCCTTGATGTCGGCGGGAGCATCGCGCACGGCCTCGCTGTACGCGGCGGTGAGATCGACGATCACGTCGCGCGCGTCGCCCACGATGGGAACGTCGGCCACGCGGATCTTCGAGATCTCGGCCGGATCGACGTCGACGTGCACGACCTTGGCGTTCGGTGCGAAGAGCGATGCCTTGCCCGTCACCCGGTCGTCGAAGCGCGCGCCGAGCGAGATGAGCAGGTCGGCCTCCTGCAGCGCGAGCACTGCGGGAACCGTGCCGTGCATGCCGGGCATGCCGAGGTGCTGAGAGTGCGAGTCGGGGAACGCGCCTCGCGCCATGAGTGTCGTGACGACGGGGGCGCCGGTGGTCTCGGCGAGGGCGAGGAGCTCCTCGGATGCCTTCGACCTGATGACGCCGCCACCCACGTACAGCACGGGCTTCTTCGCCTCGGCGAAGAGCTGGGCTGCGGCGTGGATCTGCTTGCCGTGCGCCTTCATGACCGGGCGGTAGCCGGGCAGGTCGACCTTGGGCGGCCAGATGAACGGCACGGTGTCCTGCTGGGCGTCCTTGGTGATGTCGACGAGCACGGGGCCGGGACGACCCGTCGTGGCGATGTGCATCGCCGCGGCGATCGTCGCCGGGATGTCGTGGGCGTCGGTCACCAGGAAGGAGTGCTTGGTGATCGGCATCGTGATGCCCACGATGTCGGCCTCCTGGAAGGCATCCGTTCCCATGAGGGTCGAGAAGACCTGGCCGGTGATGGCCAGGACCGGCACCGAGTCCATGTGGGCGTCGGCGATGGCCGTGACGAGGTTCGTCGCTCCGGGCCCGGAGGTGGCGATGCAGACGCCGAGCTTGTTGCTCGACGATGCGTAGCCCTCGGCCGCGTGGCCTGCACCCTGCTCGTGGCGCACGAGGATGTGCCGAAGCTTGGTGGAGTCCATCAGCGGGTCGTAGACCGGGAGGATGGCGCCGCCGGGCAGGCCGAAGACGTCTGTGATGCCGAGCAGCTCGAGCGTGCGGACGACGGCCTGGGCCCCGGTCAGCAGTTCAGGCCCCTTCTGAGAGGGGGCAGCGGGCGATGGCACGGGGAAGGTTTCCGTGGACATGCGTGTGTGGTCCCTTGATTGCGTATGGATGATCTGGCGCGAGACTCAGCCTGTGACAGCGCCGACAGCGGCGGAGTGCACGAGCTTGGAGTACTTCGCGAGGACGCCACGGGTGTAGCGCGGGGGAAGCGGAGCCCAGCCTTCACGGCGAGCAACCAGCTCAGCCTCGTCGACAAGTAGGTCGAGCGAGCGAGCTGCGATATCGACCCTAATGAGATCACCATCGCGCACGAAGGCGATGGGACCTGCGTCCACCGCTTCGGGTGCTATGTGGCCGATGCACAGTCCGGTTGTGCCGCCTGAGAATCGACCGTCCGTCAAGAGTAGTACATCTTTTCCGAGCCCAGCGCCCTTGATGGCGGCGGTGATCGCGAGCATCTCGCGCATTCCGGGGCCGCCCTTCGGGCCCTCGTAGCGGATGACGATGACATCGCCGGCCTGGATCTCGCCGTTGGTGAGGGCGTCCATCGCGCCGCGCTCGCGTTCGAACACACGTGCAGGGCCCTCGAAGACCGAGGCGTCGAATCCGGCGGTCTTGACGACGGCGCCCTCGGGGGCGAAGGTGCCCTTGAGGATCGTGATGCCGCCGGTGGCGTGGATGGGGTTGTCGAGGGTGCGGATGACCTCGCCGTCGAGCGGCATCGGGTTCAGTGCCTCGAGGTTCTCGGCGACGGTCTTGCCGGTCACGGTGAGGGCGTCGCCGTGGATGAGGCCGGCGTCGAGCAGGGCCTTCATCAGAACGGGGATGCCGCCGTGGCGGTCGACGTCGTTCATGACGTACTTGCCGAACGGCTTCATGTCGGCCAGGTGCGGGACCTTGTCGCCGATGCGGTTGAAGTCGTCGAGGGTGAGCTCGACCTCGGCCTCATGCGCGATGGCGAGCAGGTGCAGGACGACGTTGGTCGAGCCGCCGAGAGCCATGGCGACGGTGATGGCGTTCTCGAACGCCTTCTTGGTCATGATGTCGCGGGCGGTGAGGCCGAGTCGCAGCATGTTGACGACGGCCTCGCCCGAGCGGTGCGCGAAGTAGTCCCGACGACGGTCGGCCGAGGGCGGCGATGCCGAGCCGGGCAGGCTCATGCCGAGGGCCTCGGCGACGGATGCCATGGTGTTCGCGGTGTACATGCCGCCGCAGGCGCCTTCACCGGGCGCGATGGCGCACTCGATGCGCTTCAGGTCCTCTTCGCTCATGGTTCCGGCCTTGCAGGCGCCGACGGCCTCGAAGGAGTCGATGATCGTGACCTCCTTCTCGGTTCCGTCGCTGAGCTTGACCCAGCCCGGAGCGATGGAGCCCGCGTAGAGGAAGACCGAGGCGAGGTCGAGTCGGGCGGCGGCCATCAGCATGCCGGGCAGCGACTTGTCGCATCCGGCCAGCAGCACCGAACCGTCGAGGCGCTCGGCGTTCATCACGACCTCGACGCTGTCGGCGATGACCTCGCGCGACACCAGCGAGAAGTGCATGCCCTCGTGGCCCATCGAGATGCCGTCGGAGACGGAGATGGTGCCGAACTGCAGCGGGTATCCCCCGCCGGAGTGCACGCCCTCCTTGGCACCCTGCGCGAGCCTGTCCAGGCTCAGGTTGCAGGGAGTGATCTCGTTCCACGAGCTCGCGATGCCGATCTGGGGCTTGTCCCAGTCCTCATCGCCCATGCCGACGGCACGCAGCATGCCGCGGCTCGTGGTGGCTTCGATGCCATCGGTGACTACTCGCGAACGTGGTTTCAGATCGATCTCCGCCATGGTCCAAAGTCTATGACCAGTGAACATGCCCATTTCGCATACGACGGATGCCGCGGCTCGGCTCCGCGCTCAGGACTCGGTGATGATCGGATTCGATCCGGTGTACGCCCGCTCGCGCTTCTGCGCCTGGAGGAACCCGGCACGGAAGTCGGCGAGCAGCGCGAGCACCTCGGCGACCTCCTCGGGACCGCGCACTCGGTGTCCGGCCGCTGTGCGTCCCTGACCGATCTTCATGCCGAGGTCGTCGGCTCCGAGGGCGACGAAGGCGTCCTCATCCGTCACGTCGTCGCCGGCGTAGAAGACGCTCGTGGCTCCGGTGTGCTCGCGGAGCTTCGCGATGGCGTCGCCCTTGTTGCCGGGGCGCAGCGCGAACTCGATCACGTTCTTCCCCTCGCGCACCGTCAGTCCGGGCTCGGCGGAGCGCACACGGGTGCGGGCGCTGCGCTGCAGGCTCTGCCCCGCCGCAGGTGAGAGCAGGCGGGTGTGGAGCGCCAGGCCCGCAGGCTTCCTCTCGACCCATGCGCCTTCGGCCGAGCCTGCGATGCGCTCGAGGATGCCGGCCACGTGATCGAGCCTGTCGATCTCGCTGGCGAGCAGGTCGAGGGTGACGTCGGGCTGGTCGAGCTTGAGCTCGACGCCGTGCGATCCCGTGAGCAGCACGTCCTCCGGCGGGTCGGCCACGTGCTGCAGGCTGACGAGGGCACGCCCGGAGACGAACGCGACGCGCGTGTCGGCGAGGCGGATGAGGCGCAGAACCGCGTCCCGGGCGCTGTCGAGCGCGCGGGCGTCCTCCGGCTGGTCGACGTGCGGGGCGAGAGTGCCGTCGAAGTCGAGGGCGATGAGGAGCTCATCGGCGGACGCGAGTTCGCGCAGGGCGTTGACGAGGGTCTCGGGAATGCCTCGCGGAACGGCTGCACGCCCGGTGAGGGTGTCGAGGAAGGATTTCGACCAGTCGTTCACGGTGTTGCCGTTCACCGTCTTGCGGAGTGCCCGCATCCGTCGGGTCTGCTCCCGCTTCGGCATCTCGACCGCGGCCACGATGGCGTCCTTCAGGCCGGCGATGTCGTGGGGGTTCACGATGATCGCCTGCCGCAGCTCGTCGGAGGCTCCGGCGAACTCGCTGAGCACCATCACCCCGGTGTTGTCGCCGCGGCACGCCACGTACTCCTTCGCCACGAGATTCATGCCGTCGCGGAGGGCTGTGACGAGCATGACGTCGGCGGCCAGGTAGAGCGCCACCATCTCCTCGCGGGGGTAGCCGTGGTGCAGGTAGGCGATCGCGCTGTGGCTGATGGTGGAGAACTCGCCGTTGAGGCGGCCGACCTGCAGCTCGATCTCGTCGCGGAGCGCCATGTAGGTGGCGACCCGTTCGCGGCTCGGGCTGGCGACCTGCACGAGGGTGACGTCCTCGACCTGGAGCCGGTTCTCGGCGAGCAGCTCGCCGAAGGCCTTCAGCCTGTGGCCGATGCCCTTGGTGTAGTCGAGCCTGTCGACGCCGAGCATGACGACCTTCGGGTCGCCCAGGTCGTGGCGGATCTGGCGGGCCCGCTCCTGCACCTCGGGCCGAGCCGCGATCTCCTCGTAGCCGGCGACGTCGATCGAGATGGGGAAGGTGCGCGCGACGACATGGCGCACGTCGCCGTCATCGCCGATGACCTCGACGACGTTGCCGCGGGTCGTGAAGCCGAAGAGGCGGCGCACGGCGCGGGTGAAGTTGCCGGCATCCGCCACCCGCTGGAACCCGATCACGTCGGCGCCGAGCAGACCCTTGAGGATCTGCTTGCGCCACGGGAGCTGGGAGAAGATGCCGTACGGCGGGAACGGGATGTGGTCGAAGAACCCGATGACGAGGTCGGGGCGGAGCTCCCGCAGCATCTCGGGAACGAGCTGGAGCTGGTAGTCCTGCACCCAGACGACGGCCTCGGTGGCCGCGTAGCGGGCGGCGGCCTCGGCGAAGCGCCGGTTGACCTGCACGTAGGCCTCCCACCACTCCCGGTGGTACTGCGGAGGCGCGATGACGTCGTGGTAGAGCGGCCACAGGGTGTCGTTGGAGAAGCCCTCGTAGTACTGCTCGATCTCGGTCTCGCTGAGGGGAACGGGGATGATCTCGATGCCGTCGTTCTCGAACGGCTCGAATTCGGTGTCGGCTACACCGGCCCAGCCGATCCAGGCACCCTCGGCTGCGCGCATCACGGGCTCGAGAGCCGTGACGAGGCCGCCGGGCGACGACTTCCAGCCGGAGGACCCGTCGGAGTTCACGACATGGTCGACGGGCAGGCGGTTGGACAGCACGACCATGCTGTAGGACTGGTCGCGGTTCGGGGTCTGAGTGGGCTGCGAGATGGCGACGATCCTTTTCCGACACCGGCCTGTCGGCCAGCGCCTCCTTGCGTTCTCTCAGGCTACCAGCGGGGCGGCGACCCCGACCCGGGGGTTGCGATCACCCTCGGGCGAGTGCAAAGCCCCAGGATCGAGCGCCGCGCTTGCGCGCCACCGCCACGAAGGATCCGAGCAGTGCGAGCAGGCCGAGTGCCGCGAGGCCTGCGGCTGCGGCGGCGACGGATGCTCCGCCCACGCCGGCGATGATCTGCTGCATCCCCTGCACGGCCCAGGTGAGCGGCAGGTACGGGGTGATGACCTGGTAGGGCACCGCCAGGATCTCGACCGGGTAGATCCCTCCGGCGGAGGTGAGCTGCACGATCACGAGCAGCAACGAGATCACGATGCCGACGCGCCCGAACGCCACGGTGAGGAACTGGTGGATCGCCGCGAACGCGAGCGCCATGAGGATGGCGAACGAGAGGGTCGCGGGCAGCGTCTCCCACGTGACTCCGAGCACGGTGTGGAGCAGGGCGACCACGAGCACGGCCTGGGCGATGGCGAGGCCGGCCGCTCGGGCGAGCGAGCGCATCACGAGCCGTCTGGTCGAGGCCGTGCTCTGCAGCGCCGTCGCGGTGATCGGTCGGAGCAGCAGGAAGATCGCGAGGGCGCCGATCCAGAGTCCGACGGGAACGAACACCATGCCGATCACCTCGCCGATCGTCTCGATCGGGTTGTCGCGGTCGGTGCTGACGGTCACGGGCTGGGAGACGACGCTCGCTGTCCTGTCGGCGTCGATGTCGCCGATCGCGGAGGCCTGGCTGGCTCCGTCGGTGAGTCCCGTGGCCAGGGTGCCTGCTCCGTCGGCGAGCTGGTGCGCCCCCGTGGCGCTGGAGGCTGTACCGGTCGACAGCGTCGACAGGCCCTCTGAGAGCGATCCGACCCCGCTGGCCAGGTTGTCGGCGCCGTCGCGCAGGGCGGCCGATCCGCCCGAGAGCTGGCTCGCCCCGGTGGCGAGGGAGGCGATGCCGGACTGGAGGCCGTCGATCCCGCCGGCGGTCTGCTGGGCGAGGGTCTGTCCGCCGCCAGCGAGGGCCTGGAGGCCGGCGTCGACCTTCGCCAACTCCGATCGGAGGGCGTCTCCCTGCGGGCCCGGCGGAAGGGCTGCGGACACCGCGCCGTTGAGCTGGGTGAAGCCGGTGGACGTCGCGGCGACGTTGCCGACATAGGAGCCGACGCCGTCGGAGATCCCGTCGAGACCGCCGGCCTGGGCGTTCAGCTCGCCGATGCCGCCCGCGAGTCCGTCGACGCCGTTCGTGTAGTCGGCGACGCCGTTGGAGTACTGCTCGGCTCCGGATGCCGCATCCGCTGCCCCGGATGCAGCTGACGAGGCGCCTGAGGCGAGCTGGTCGAGGCCCCCGGCCAAGCTGGCGACGCCGTCGGACACCTTCGTGGCACCATCGGCCGCGGACGACAGGGAGTCGCCCATGCCGGCCAGGTTGGCGTAGAAGCCCGTGAGGTACTGCTCGGTGATGGCTCGCCCGAAGGCATCGGTCATCGCCCCGCCCACGGACTGGGCGGCCGACCCGGCGAGGTAGGAGTGGGCGTCATCGGTGCGGATGTTGAGGTCGGCCTGCTGCGGATCGGCCCCCGAGATGGAGTTGATCGATGCCGAGAAGTCCTTCGGGATGGTGAGCACGGCGTAGGCCGTTCCCGCCTCGAGTGCCTCCGTCGCCTCATCGGTGTTGGAGAGCTGCCAGTCGAATCCCGCGTCGTCGGGGTCGGTGAGCTGGGTCACCAGCAGGCGTCCGGCGAGGATCTGCGTCTCGGTTCCGTCTGCTGCCGTCGCCGTGACCATCTGGTCGTTGTTCACGATGAGGGCGGGAACGGTGTCGAGCCTGTCGCTCGCACTGGCGAGGCCACCGGTGACCAGGCCGGCCACGGCGAGCGGGACGACGAGGACGCCCACGATGATGGCTCCGAAGCGCCAGCGTCGCTGGGCGTGGGTGCGTCCGAAGAGGCTGTCGAGTCGCGCGCTCATCGCAGCACGGCCTTTCTGTTCGAGAGGGGGGATGGCATCCTGTCGGCGAGCGCCACGGCGTGGACGCCGCGGGTGTCGAGACCGACTGGGGCCTCGACTCCGGCGGCCGTCAGCACGATCGTCGTCCCCACGGGGGCGAGAGCACCGATCATGAGCATGAGCTCGTCGGCGCCGCCCTCGGCGGGGAAGTCGTCGCCGAGCTCCACCACGAGGGCACCGGGTCGCTCGGAGAGACCGGCCGCGACGAGCACGGCCGAGCGCTCGAGGCTGTCGAGCGAGGAGATCTGCGTCTCTGCCTGAACCCTCTCGGACCGCGAGTCGTCGGCGAGAGCCGTGCGGATCTGGCCGACCCACCGGCGGACCTGCGAGTCGATGGTGCTCGCGCGATACCAGGGCTGGCCGAGGTCGATGCGTTCCGAGAGCACCTCGCCCACGGTGCGGTCGCCGAAGGCGGCCTCACCGGCCGCGATGTCGACGAGGGCGACCCGACGCAGCGCCCTGCCGCTCTCGGACGGGAGCGGCGATCCGAGCACCTGCAGGCGTCCGGAGACCGGTGCGAGGCGACCCGCCAGGGTGGCGGAGACCACCCGACGGTCGGCGGCGTCGCCGGTGACCAGCAGCACGTCGCCGACCGGCACCCTCAGGTCGAGCGGCCCGATGGGAGCGTCCTCGATGCCGAAGGTGGCCTCGACCGAGGAGATCGCAGCGTCCTCGGTGCGCGCCCAAGCGGCATCCGTCAGGTGATGACGCAGGTGCTCGCCCTCGATGTCGACATCGGGAAGGATGCGGTCGAGCCACTTCGGCAGCCACCAGGCCGCGCGGCCGGCGAGCGCCATCGCTGCGGGCACGAGAGTCATGCGCACCAGGAAGGCGTCGAACGCGACGCCCACGGCGAGCGCCAGGGCGATGCCCTTGATCGGTCCGCTGCCCTCGGGCACGAAGGCGAAGAACACGAAGAACATGATGAGAGCCGCCGACGTCACCACTCGGGCGGAGTGCTGGAAGCCGTGAACGATCGATCCGCGCGGCTCCTTCGTCTTCACGTACTCCTCCCGCATGCCCGACACGAGGAAGACCTCGTAGTCCATGGCGAGGCCGAACAGCACGGCCATCAGCAGGATCGGGAGGAAGCTCAGGATGGGACCCGTCGTCTCCACGTGCAGCAGGTCGGCGAACCAGCCCCACTGGAAGATCGCGACGGAGACGCCGATGGCGGCGAACACCGAGAGCAGGAAGCCGAGCGCGGCCTTGATCGGCACGAAGATCGAGCGGAACACCATCATGAGCAGCAGCACCGACAGCCCGACGACCACGAGGGCGAACGGCACCAGGGCATCCGTCAGCCGGTTGGAGATGTCGATGGACACGGCCGTGGCACCGGTCACTGTGATGGGGGTGCCGTACTCGTCGGCGATGCGGGGCGCGAGATCGCGGATCTCCTGCACCAGCACCTTGGTGGCCGGATCATCCGGGGCCGTCTCGGGGATCACGCGGATGATGGCGGTGTCGACCGAGGCGTTCGGGATGCCCTGACCGACCTCGGCCACGCCGTCGAGCTCGCCGAGCTCCGTGCCGATCGCATCGAGGTCGTCGAGGATGTCGGTGGTCTGCGTGATGTCGACCGAGACGATGAGGGGGCCGTTGTACCCGGGACCGAAGCCCTCGGAGAGCATCTCGTAGGCGTCGCGCGTGGTGGAGCCCTCGGGCTCGCTCGCCCCCGACGGCAGGTTCAGGTCGAGGCTGAGGGCCGGGATGGCCAGTCCGCCCAGGATGCCGACCACGAGCACGACAGCAACGACGGGAGCCTTCAACACGAGGTTCACCCAGCGTCGCCCCATGGTGGGCTTCGCGTCATCGGCGGCGACGGCCCGGCGGGAGGCGCGGCTGGTCGGCTTCGGGATGAGACGACCCTTGAAGATGCCCATCACCGCCGGCAGCAGGGTGACCGCGGCGATCATGGCGACGAAGACGGCGAAGGCCGCTGCGATGCCCATGGTGCTGAGGAACGGGATGCCCACGACGAGCAGGCCGAGGAGCGCGATGATCACGGTCACACCGGCGAAGATGACCGCGGAGCCCGCCGTGGCCACCGAGGTGGCGGCGGACTCCTCGGGCGTCTCGCCGCGTGCGAGCTGATTGCGGTGTCTCGACAGGATGAACAGCGCGTAGTCGATGCCGACCGCGAGGCCCAGCATCACCGCGAGCATGGGTGCCGTGCTCGACACCGGAGTGAACGCCGAGACGACCGTGACACCGGCGACGGCCACGCCGACCCCGATGAGCGCCGTGAACAGGGGCATGCCCGCCGCGAGCAGCGACCCGAAGGCGATGAACAGCACGACCCCGGCGAACAGCACCCCGAGCCCCTCGGTGATGGTGAGCCCGAAGGTCTGGTCCTGGAACACCTGGCCCCCGAAGGCCACATCGAGACCGGCGTCCTCGCCGGTCTTCGCCGTGTCCTGGATGGCGGTGAGGGTCTCCGGGGCGACATCCGTCGACGGGGAATCGAGCTGCACCTGCGTGTATGCGGTGCGCTCGTCGTCGGAGACGGCCTTGCCCGCGTACTCGTCGAAGGGGTCGAGCACGGACTCGACGCCGTCGATGTCCTCGAGTTCTGTCGCCATCGACTCGATGGCCGCCTTGTGCGCGGCGTCGGTGACGGTCTCCCCCTCAGGCGCCTGCATGACCACCTGGACGGATGCGCCGGCGGTCTGCGGGAAGACCGCGGCGAGCTTGTCGATGGCCTCCTGCGACTCGGTGCCCGGAATGGCGTAGGACTCCTGGGTCTGGCCGCCGAGGGCGAGTCCGCCGCCGAGGATGCCGACGAGCAGCGCCACCCAGACGGCGACCACCAGCCAGGCTCGGCGGAAGGCGAAGTGTCCGACGCGGTAGAGGAAAGTGGCCACGGGAGTGTCCTATCGGGTCGACGCAGGCACGGCGTGAGCCGGAACCGGGGAGAGGAGCTCGGAGATGATGTGCACCAGTGCGGGACGCAGCTCGACGTCTGTCGCCGCGTCGTCGGTTGTCATCCCGCTGCCGAAGGTCAGGTCGGCGGTCAGGGTGTAGGCGGCGCCCCCGAGGGCGATGCCGAAGCGCAGGCGGTCCTCGACACTGGCCTCGGGCGGGCAGACCGCCTCCGCCATGCGCAGGATCGTGGCATTGGCCCGGGCGACGACGGGAACGTCCTCGAGGGACTGGCCCTGGCTGATGAAGGTGTGCACCTCGAGGCGGTAGCGCAGGAGCAGGTCGACGAAGGCCTCGAGGAAGGCCTGGCGGGCGGCATCCGTCGACGCATCGGAGATCCAGGCGTCGAGGATGCGCCCGAACTCGTCGATCGCCGGCGTGAGCACGGCGTCGAGCAGGGCCTCCTTGGAGGCGAAGTGATAGAGCACGCTCGACTTCGAATAGCCCGCGACGTCGGCGATCTGCTGCAACGACGTTCCCGAGAAGCCCCGGGTGGCGAATTGTTCGAGGGCGACGGCCTGGAGCTCGTCGCTGGGCTTGGCGCGCGCGGAGACCGAAGGTTCTGCAGGCATGATCCGACGGTAATTGACCGATCGGTCAGCAACTGCACGATCGGTCAGATTTGCGGTGATCTCCCAGCCATCGGCAACCTGCGCGTCACGGGAGTGCGAGCGCGGCGGTCGCGGCGACGACGGCGAGGGGGGCGACGACCAGCCCGAGGATCGCGTACCGCGACCACGTGAACTCGACGCCCATCGCCGTGAGACGGTCATGCCAGAGCAGCGTGGCCAGCGACGCCCAGGGCGTGATGAGCGGGCCGACGTTCACGCCGATGAGCAACGCGATCATGCGGGCCGGCGAGTCGACCGACGGCTCGAGCGCCAGGTAGGCGGGCAGGTTGTTGGCGACGTTCGCGCCTCCTGCCCCGAGGCCAGCGAGTTGCAGCAGGCTGAGCGGATCGTCTCCCGTGCCCGCGACCGCGGCGAGAGCGTCTCCCAACCCGAGTGCATGCGCGGTCTCGAGCACGAGGAAGAGGCCGGCGACGAGCAGCAGCAGCGGCCAGGGCACCAGTCCGAGCCGGAGCACTGCCGGTCTCGAGACGGCGAAGGCGATCAGCAGGGTCACGGCGGCCACGCAGGCCGGAATCCACACGGGCAGACCGGAGAGCAGGCCGGGGATGAGGATGAGGACCGCCACGGCGCTCGCGATCAGCAGCGTCGGATCGGCGATGCGCTCGGGGCGTTCGATGACGTATCGCGTGACGAGGCTGCGACGGTGAAGTACGGCGATGACGGCGACGGGCACCACGATCGCGGCGATGGCCGGCGCCCACGTGAGGGTGGCGAATTCGAGGGGACTCACCGGATGCCCCACGATCTGCTCGAGCTTCGAGACGGCGAGCAGGTTGGTGAGGTTCGAGACGGGCAGCAGCATCGACGCCGTGTTGGCGAGCCACACCGTCGTCAGGGCGAACGGCAGCGGGCTGATCCCGACGTGGCGCGCCATGACGATGACGACCGGCGTGAGCAGGACGGCCGTCGTGTCGAGCGACAGGAAGATCGTGCAGACGGTGGCGAGGGCGACGACGATGAGCCAGAGCAGCCACGAGCGCCCGCGCGCCCAGGTGGAGGCGTGCTGGGCGAGCCAGTCGAAGAGACCGGCCTCGTCGGCCAGCTCCGTCACGATCGTCATGGCGAGGACGAACAGGAGCACGGGCCAGACCCGATCCCAGAGTGCGACGGCCTCGTCGAGGGGCAGGATGCCCGTCGCCAGCGCGACGGCTCCGACCCCGAGCAGACCCGCTCCGATGAGCGCCGTCTTCATTCCGCGAGCCTCCACCCGGCCCGTCCCACTAGACGATATGCCTCGCAAAGAATACCCCTGCTGCGCATTCGCACCGAGCGATAACGTTGAGACGACGAAAGGGACGCATCATGCGCAAGTACCTGTTCAACGGAGCCGTGATCGGCAGCGTCATCGGTGGCTGGGCTGTCGTTCAGCGCACCCGCAACGGACCCCGCGACTGGAAGCTCCTGCTCACCTGGATCAGCTGGGGCCTGACCCTCGCCATCGCCATCGGAACCGTCAAGGAGGAGTCCGACGAGAAGGCCATCGGCATGTGATCCGAGGCTGACGCGGGGCTTCTCCGTCCCGAGACGCTCCTCTGCGAGCCCTTTTCGGTGCCCATCCCCCTCGATCCGCGGAAATCCGCTGATTTCGGCGTATTCCTGCGGCGTGTCCCCCGCTCGCGCGGCGTGCGCTGAACGAGACTGTGGGTAGCATCCGCGGCACGAAAGGGCACCAGCATGGCGAAGGGCACCGGAATGTTCCGGCGACGGAGGCACGATGCTCCGGTCGTGGCGAGTTCCACCCCAGAGCTCACGTCTGAACAGGTCTTCGATCTTCTCAACAGTCGTCTGGCCGATGTCATCGGAGCACATGGCAGCTGGACCCTCGTTCGACGCACCGACGCCGACACCGACGAGATCTTCCACGCCATGCTCACCCATCAGATCGCATCGGAACTCACTCAGGCGCTGCTGGCCGAGCGGTCCGCCCTGCGCGGCGAGCCCGTTCCCGAGCCCGCCGCACTGTCGTGGATCCCGGCGCCCATCACCGAGTGGGCCGAACGCGACGCCGTCGTCATCGCCGAGGCCCCGATGGCGGAGCTGCTCGACACCACGGACACGGACTCGACCGAGATCGTTCCCGCGCGGCACGTCTCCGCAGAGCCCGCCCGTCTCGTCGCCTGATCGCACCCCGAGACGGCCCTACAAAATCCGGGCTGTGATCTTGTAAGCGGATGCCCGCGCCCGGCCGCTCTCCTTTCCTAGTCTGGTGTCACCCGGCCGCGCAGTGCGGCCCCGACGCACACCGGAGTTCGCCCATGGCATCCGCCCGCATCTCAGCCCGCGACCTGGCCCAGATCGCCGTCTTCGCGGCGCTCATCGCCGCACTCACACTCCCCGGCGCGATCCCCACGGGCGCACTCGGGCTGCCGATCACCCTCCAGACCCTCGGAGTGCTGCTCGCCGGCGCCATCATCGGCCCGAAGAAGGGCACCCTCGCCGTCGTCGTCTACGTGGCACTCGGGGCCATCGGGCTGCCGATCTACGCTGGCGGCACCGGAGGCCTCGGCATCCTCTTCGGACCCACCGGCGGATTCCTGTTCGGCTTCATCCTGTGCGCGTTCGTCGTCGGATGGCTCACCGCACGTCTCCTCCCCCGCTACCCGTTCTGGCCGGCTCTCGCGCTCACCGCCGTGGGCGGCATCCTCTCGGTCTACCTCATCGGCATTCCGTGGCTCGCCGTGACGACGGGCACCCCGATCGCCGCCGTCGCACTCGGCATGGTGGCCTTCCTGCCCGGCGACCTGATCAAGGTGCTGGTGACGGTCTCGGTGGCGAAGGCCGTACACCGTGCCTGGCCCGGGCTCATCACGCCGCGGCCGTGGGGACGCCGGCGCGACGGTTCGTCGACGGATGCGAACCCCGCAGCCGTCGACGCCTGACGCATGGGAGACATCCGCTTCGAGGCCGTCAGCCATCGTTTCGGTGACGATGCCGTCCTGAGTGACATCGACCTGACGCTCACCGAGCAGCGCATCGGCGTGGTCGGCGCCAACGGATCGGGCAAGTCGACCCTCGTGCGACTCGTCAACGGCCTCGTCTCCCCGCAGGCGGGTCGAGTTCTCGTCGACGGCCAGGACGTCGCGAAGCATGCACGCGAGGTGCGGCGCCGCGTCGGATTCATCTTCACGAACCCCGACACCCAGATCGTCATGCCCACAGTGCGCGAAGACGTCGCCTTCTCCCTGCGCCGCCTGAAGCTCCCGGCGGCGGATGCCGCGGCCCGTGTCGACGCCGCCCTCGAGCGCTTCGGCCTCGACGCACTGGCCGACCGCGCTGCCCACAAGCTCTCGGGCGGGCAGAAGCAGTTGCTCGCCCTGGCAGCCGTGCTCGTGGCCGAGCCGTCGATCGTGATCGCCGACGAGCCCACCACGCTGCTCGACGGCCGCAACGCCCGCATCGTGACCGAGTACCTCGGCTCCCTCCACCAGCAGCTGATCGTGGTGACGCACCAGCTGGAGCTGCTCGAGGACTTCGAGCGCGTCATCGTCATGGAGGACGGCCGGGTCGTCGCCGACGACGCTCCGGGCCCGGCGCTCGAGCTGTACCGGGCGGCGATCCGGTGAACGGCTTCTATCACCCGGGTCGATCGCTGCTGCACCGGATGCCGGCTGTCGCCAAGCTGCTGACGCTGATCGTGACCGTCACCGTCGTGGCGTTCCTGCGCTCCCCCGAGGCACTCGGCATCGCTCTCGCCGTGACGACACTGCTCTTCGTCGTCGCCGGCATCCCGCCGCGGCTCGCCCTCCGCGCAGTGGGCCCGGTCTTCTGGGTGCTGCTGATCGCCGTGCCGCTCAACGGCTGGCTGGTCGGCTGGGAGTCCGCCGTCATCATGGCGCTTCGCGTGGTCACCGTCGTGGCCCTCGCCGGGCTGTTCACGCTCACGACGACGGTGTCGGCCGTACTCGGCGCCGTCGAGGCACTGCTGCGTCCGATGCCCCGGGTCGATGCCGATCGGGTGGGGCTGCTGCTCGCCCTGACGATCCGAGCGATCCCACTCCTCAGCGAGATCGTGGCCTCAGTCTTCGAGGCCAGGCGCGCACGCGGCGTCGACCGATCGCTTCGCGCCATCGCCGTGCCCGTCATCGTGCGGTCGTTGCAGTCTGCCGACGAACTCGGTGACGCGCTCATAGCCCGCGGCGTCGACGACTGATGCTTAGGGCTGGCCCCGCTCGCTGAGGCCCCGACGGAGTCGGCGGTCGACGTGGCTCCACTCCCCAGGACAGGCCCGATCGCTCGGAACAGGCCAGAGCGGCCTGCATCCGCTCGATCGAGCCGATGCGGCCTGTTCCGGTGCGGGCAGGCGGGGCCTCCGGGACGACGCGCCGGGCTCAGCGGGCCCGGCGCAGCGTCGTCGCGGCGACGACGGCAGCACCGAGCACGAGCGCGAAGCCGATCCACGCGGTGAGTCCCACCCCGCTGCCGAACGCTTCCGTGGCCGAGGCCAGGAGAGTGGCAGCATCCGTCGCCGGAAGTTCGTCCGCGATCGCCACGGCCCCACCGAGGGTCTCCCCTGCCGCATGACGCTGGGCGGCGTCGAGGGCCTCGGGCAACACCACCGTCGCCCGATACGACGCGGTGAGGATGGTGCCGAGGATGGCCGTGCCGAGCACGGCGCCCACCTCGTAGGCCGTCTCGGACACGGCGGACGCTGCGCCCGCCTTGGCTGCGGGGGCATTGGCGAGGATCAGCTCGTTCGACACGGTCTCGGCGGCGCCGATCCCGATGCCGAGCGCCACGAACGCCACCGCGATGCCGGCGGCGTCGATGCGTCCACCCGAGAGCGCGACGGCCAGGTATCCGCTGGCGGAGATCACCAGCGCGACCGGAACGAGGCGCGACGGCCGCACCCGGCGGGCGATGGGCACCACGGCGAGGCCGGAGACGATCATGGCGATGAGCCCGGGCACCAGCACGAGACCGGCCGTGAACGGCGAAAGCCCCAGCACGAGCTGCAGGTGCTGCGAGACGAAGTAGAGACCGCCGACGAGCGCCAGCACGCTGAGGAGGTTCACGCCGATGGCACCGCTGAACGATCCGCGCCGGAACAGCTCCATGTCGATCATCGGGTTCCGGATGCGGTTCTGCCGGCGAACGAACACGAAACCGGCGGCGAGGCCCACGAGCATCGACCCGATGCCGAGCAGGTCGAAGCCGTGTTCGGCGAGGTTCTTGATGCCGAACACCACGGGCACCATGGTGAGCAGCGACAGCACGATGCTCGGGATGTCGATGCGGCCGGGGTTCGGGTCCTTCGACTCGGGCACCAGGAGCGGCAACAGGATCACGAGCGGCAGCAGCAGCGGCACGGCGAGCAGGAAGACGCTCCCCCAGGCGAAGTGCTCGAGCAGGATGCCGCCGACGACGGGACCGAGAGCGCTTCCGGCCGCGAATCCCGTCGCCCAGATCGCGATGGCGAGACGGCGCTCGTCACGGTCGGTGAACACCGAACGCAACAGCGAGAGAGTCGACGGCATGAGCATCGCACCGAAGAAGCCGAGCAGCGCGCGGGCACCGATGAGCCACTCCCCGCTCGGGGCGAAGGCGGCGGCCACCGACACGACCCCGAATCCGACGGAGCCGACGAGCAGCAGGCGACGACGACCGATGCGGTCGCCGAGGCTCCCCATCGACACCAGCAGGCCGGCCAGCACGAGCGGATAGATGTCGATGATCCAGAGCAGTTGCACCCCGCTCGGCTGCAGCGCCTCGGAGATGGCCGGCAGGGCGAAGTTGAGCACGGTGTTGTCGATCGAGACGAGCAGCACCGGCAGCATGAGGGCGGCGAGCGCGAACCAACGGCGACGGGCGCCGCTCGACGAGCTCGCTCCCGTGCGGGTCGCGGCCCCGTCGTGCTCGGAGGGGACGACGACGGATGCCGTCGCGGGCGTGCTGTTCTGCATGGTCATGGCTGTACTCGGAGTTCTCGGATCGTGGACGTAAATCTAGTGTACCGTCTACCCGGTACAGTTCTCCAATCCGCTCGGCTGGTCTCCCCGGCCGGACGGCGACGATCGTTAAGATTGCGCCATGCCCCCGACGACCCGAGACCGCATCCTCGATGCCTTCCAGGACCTGCTGATCGACGGCGGAGAACGTGCAGCCACCCTCGATGCGGTGTCGGCGTCGGCCGGAGTCTCCAAAGGCGGCCTGCTCTACCACTTCGCCTCGAAGGACGCTCTCGCCACCGGTCTCCTCGACCGCCTGCGTGACCTGGCCGCTCTCGATGCCGAGCAGATCCGCACGGCGACGTCGGGAGCCGTCGATCACCTCATCCGCAACTCCGTCGACACCGGCTCCCCGCTCGACCGCTCGATGATCGGCGCCTACCGGCTGGCCCAGGGCCGGCACGAGGGCGCGAAGGCTGCGATCGCCGCAGTGAACGCGGGCTGGCTGGAGGCCATCGAGGACGCCGTGGGCGACCCGGCCGTCGCGCAGCTCATCATGCTGGTGAGCGACGGGCTGTACTACAACTCGGCCATCGCCGACGTCGGGCTCGACGCATCCGTCGCCGTCCCGACGGACCTCGACGCCCTGCTCGCTGTCATCGGCCGGCTCACACCCACGCCCGGGACGCCGTCGGCCTAGGAATGGCCGGGCTCAGACGAGGCCGGGCCGAGACGCGGCCGTGGTCAGTCGCCGAGCTCTGCGTCCGCCGCGGCGACAGCTGCCAACTGCTCTGCGATCAGGATTGCCAGATCGATCTGAGTCGCCATCGTCTCCCCCGTTCCGCGGATCCCCCGACCCGTGTGGATCGAGTATGCCCCCGACCGGGGGGCGAGGGAAGTCGGGAATGGTGAACATTCGGTATCTCTTCAGCCGCCGGTCCCTCCCGACCTCTGATCCGCGACGGGAGTGAAGCGCGTCAGGGTCGCCCCATCGTGTTCGACCCGCTCGCTCCACATGGCTGCGGGCCGCACCCACAGGCGTCCGTCGGCCGAGCTGTAGACCACGACAGGCTGCTCGGTCTCGGAGTCGGTGGCCTCACCGACGACGGTGTACAGGCCGCCCTTGAAATGGCGATAGAGCCCAGGTTCGATCATGTGCCCATCCTCCACGACTCGGCCGGGCCGACAAAGACGAGGATGGGCGCGTCGGGGCGCCCGAGCGCGAGAGAGCGCCCCTCATCAGAGGCGGACGCTTGACAGTGGCTTCCCCCGGGGCCTAACGTCCGAATCGGCCGTGCGGTGCGACTAGAGGAGATCGGTGTCCATACCTTCCAACACACCGCCGGGAGCTCGGACGCTCGCCGTCCTCGCGATTCCCGCACTCGTCATCGGCGTGGTCTCGGCCCTCATCCTGTGGCTCCTCAATCAGATCTCGGGATTGCTCGCGGATCAGATCTGGACCGCGTGGCCCGATGCGCTCGGGCTTGAGCCCTACACACCGTGGTGGACCTTCGGTGTCCTCACCCTCACGGGCGCCGCCGTCGGCCTGGTCGTGTGGCTGATGCCCGGCCACGCCGGACCGGACTCCGCCACCACCGAATTGTCTGCGCCACCGCTCCCGCTGCGCGTCCTGCCGGGACTTGCTCTCGCAGTCACCATCTCGCTGGCCGGCGGGGTGAGCCTGGGGCCCGAGAATCCGATCATCGCCATCAACACGGCCGTGGCCGTCACGGCCATGGCGCGATTCGCGACGGCTGTGCCGACCCCGCTCGTGGCGCTGCTCGCGTCGGCGGCGACGATCGGCGCACTGTTCGGCACCCCGGTCGCGGCAGCCCTCGTCTTCACGGGGATCGTCGCGGCCCTGAAGTCCGGCGGCTCGCTCTGGGATCGACTCTTCCTCCCGGTCGCTGCAGCCGGCGCCGGAGCTCTCACGATGCACGTGCTGGGCACGCCGCCCATGGCGTTCACCGTTGCCCCGTTCGGCACTCCGGAAGCGATCGACCTCGCGACCGGCACCCTGGTCGCCGTCGTCTCGGCGGTGCTCGGAATCCTCGCCGTCTATGCCTTCCCGCTCATCCACCGGGCGTTCCACGCCCTGCGGAATCCCGTGCTCTTCACCACCCTCGGCGGCGCCGTCCTCGGCGTTCTGGCGATCATCGGCGGACCGCTGACGATGTTCAAGGGGCTGGAGCAGGCCGGTCAGATCATCGACAACCCCGAGGACTACTCCGCGGGCACTCTGGCCCTGTTCACGGTCATCAAGCTCGTCGCGCTGTTGATCGCGGCCGCCGCCGGCTTCCGGGGCGGCCGGGTCTTCCCGGCGGTGTTCATCGGAGTGGCGCTCGGGCTCTTCTTCCACTCCGTGATCCCGAGCATGCCGATCGGGCTCGCCATCGCCTGCGGTGTCCTCGGCATCGTCCTCGTCGTCACCCGCGACGGCTGGATCGCCCTGTTCCTCGGGATCGCCCTGACGGGAGACACCACCCTGCTGCCGATCCTGTGCGTCATCGTCCTTCCCACGTGGCTCCTGGTGACGGGCGTGCCTGAGCTGCGGATCCTGTCCCAGGAACCGGCGTCCACTGCAGAGCCGACCCGACCCGGTCTACTCGGCGGCTAGATGCTGAGGAAGAACACCCCGCCGTTCCGGTCGTGCCCCCAGTCGGCGAGTGACGCTTCGATGGACTGGTTCACCTTCGGGTCGTTGCCCGGGTCTGTGTGGGCGGTGTACCGGATGGTGATGGTGCCGTTCGCGTTCCTGTCGATGCGGGTGACGATGCCGGTGTGGTCTCGGTCGCCGTAGTACCGTCCGTTGTTCCGCCAGTCGAACTGGATGACATCGCCGAGCTTCACATTCCGCCTCGCGGCCGGGCTGTCGGCGGCCTCCCGGAACCCGCGCCCGACGAGGTGGTTCCGGAGGGAGGTGGAGGAGATGTTCAGCACCTGCGGGCCGAGGCCTCGCACCTCGAGGGCATGGGAGGCGAAGTTGGCGCAGTCCTCATTGAAGATGTACGGGTGCCCCCATGTGTAGGAGCGCGCCCAGGCATTCTCGGCGACCCACTTCAGCTCGGCACGGATCGGCGCCTCGGTGTGCGAGACCTTGGCCGCAGCGGCTCTCGAGCTCACGTTGGTGATGTGACGCTTCAGCGTGACGGGTGACGCCTTCACTGTGATGGCCTTCTTCAACGCGGCGTTCGCCTTCGACAGCGGCGATCGTGTGGCGGCTGTCGCCTTCGTGAACACCCGCAGAGCGTTCATCCCGTTCGCATAGACGGTCTTCGCCGAAGCGAGGGCGGATGCGGCTGAGGTCACCGTGGTGTTCGCCGACCGGACGGCCTGGGTCAGGGAGCCCAACTGGGCGATGGTCGTGGTGTTCAGGCCGGCGGTGAGCGCGTCGAGCGCTGACGTCAATCGCTTCGCGTAGCTGGCATTGACGATCGTGGCGTATTTCCTGGAGGTGGAAGCGCCGGTGGCCTTCACTGCGAGAGCCGTCGTGTACGCGGAGGCACGGTCGGAGTTGCTCTTCCGCCACGCAGCGACCGCAGCCTTCGCCCGGGCGGATGCGGCATTCAGCGTGGCAGTCTGCGGGACCGGGGCTGTCAATGCCGAGATGAGTGCCGTCTTGCTGTTCACCACCTCGGTGGCCCGTGCGGTGGTCGCAGCCACGTAGGACTTGGTCTTCCGCAGAGTGGTGATCTGGGTGACGTAGCCCGTGGCGGTGGCCTTCGCGGGACGGTACCCGCGGACGTTCGCCGACCACGCGATCACCTGAGCTGCGGCGGCGGCGACAGCGTCGTCAGCAGCCAGCTCTGCGAGGGCTGCGGTGAGGGGTGCAGCGGTTGCCTTCTGGGCGTCGAGGATCCCCGTCGGCAGGTCGGCTGCGATCAGGCTCCCCTGGTCGGCGAGAGCCGCCCGCGCATCCGTGTAGACGTCCGCGGACTTCTCGACGGCAGTCCGAGCGAGGCCCATCGCGGCCGTGAGCGCGGTGAGAGTGCCATCGTCGGCGTCACCGTCGAGCGCGACCGTCACCGAGTCGACGGCGGCGATGAGGGCGGCGATGGTCGCGGAGGAGGCGTTCCCCGTCCTGGCCGCGATGACGACGGTGGCTTCGTCGCGCTGCGCGGCTGCCGCGATCGCGGCGTCTGAAGGATCCGGGGCCACAGCACTGTCATCGGGATCCGCCGAGGGTGCAGGCGTCTCCGTGGGCGCCGCCATCTCACCGGGCGCTGCGGTCTCGCGGAGTCCCGTCGTGTCGGCGGGCACCGGCGGCTCGGCGGGCACCGACGGCTCGGTCGCCGCTGGCGTCTCAGTTGGAGTCGGGGTCTCAGCCGGCGTGGCCTCAGGCGGCGCCGGCGTAGCCGCGGCGGCCGGGATATCGGCGACCGCGTGCGCGTGGGTGGCACCCCCACCGAAGGTGATGACGATGGCCAGAGCACAGACGATGGCCGACTGACCGGTGAGCAGTGTCATGAAGTCGCACCCTCCTGCGAACGTACCCGACCGTCGGTGCGGATCTGCGGCTCGTCTTCCTGCTCTCCGATGATGTCACGGAGCGGGCGTTCAGCGAGATCGCGGTGCGATGAATCGAGCTCGCACCCGCGTCGGAGAGGTTGTTTCCGCATCATCGACCTGAGATTCCCTCATCACAGGTCTAAGGTTGATGCCTTATGAGTGCTCGGACCCGACGAGTGCGCAGACCGCTGCTGCGGAGTGCGCGATTCTGGCTGCCCTTGAGCCTGGCCGCTGTGCTCGTCGGGCTGGCCTGGCTCGCGGTCACGGTCACGCCTTCGGTCCTGCAGGCGAGGGACGAACTCGAGAGGGCGATCCCCTATGCGGCAGCCGCACAGAAGGCGGCGACCTCCGGCGATGCGGCGGCCGCAGCAGCAGCGGGCAAGGAGATGCGCACGCATACGGCACGTGCCCGGGCGGCCACCCAGGGCCGCGCCTGGACGATGGTCGAGAGGATGCCGTGGGTCGGCGAGAACCTCGCTGCGGTGCGAGTCGCGGCGGAGGAGGCCGATCGTCTGACCAGCGAGGTCGTCATCCCGATGGCGGACGTCGGAGTCGACGCCATCCGGCCCGTCGACGGACGGATCGACCTCGCAGCGGTCAGGACCCTCTCGACGACGGTGTCCCGTGCTCTGCAGGTTGCCGACCTGAGTGGGGCGCGACTGAGCCTCGTCGACCGGGCGGCCCTCCTTCCCCAGGTCGCGGCCGGAATCGACCGGCTTGCCGGTGAGATCGCCACCCTCCGACCGTCCATCGTCAGTGCCGACAACGGACTCAAGGTGCTGCCGGCAGTACTCGGCGGCGAAGGGCCTCGGAACTACCTGCTGCTCTTCCAGAACAGTGGAGAGGTGATGCCGGGCGGTGGCACCATCGACTCCATCGCCGAGGTGCACGCCGACAACGGAGCACTCACCATCACGCGCCAGTCGTCGGCGTCCGCGGAGGCCTTCCCGGCGTTTCCGGGACCTGTCGTCGGGATGCCGCCGGGATCCCAGGAGACCTACCCGGAGGGCCTCGGGACCCGCGTGCAGAGCCTGACGAGAACACCGCGGTTCGACCTGAGTTCGAAGATCGCACACGAGATGTGGAAGCAACGGACCGGCGTCGGAGTGGACGGAGTCATCGCAGTGGACACTGTCGCTCTGTCCTACATCATGGCCGCGACGGGTCCGATCGACCTTCCCGACGGGTCGAAGCTCGAGACCGGCAACGCCGTGTCGATGCTTCTGGGCGACCTGTACGCGACCTTCCCACCGGAGATGGTCGATGCCATCAGCCAGTCCGTCGTGGCGACGGCGTTCGCGCGGATCGCCTCCGGGGATGTCGACATGGCTTCCCTCACCGCGGCGGTCAGTCGTTCCGGCGACGAGCAGCGCATCCGCCTGTGGGGAACGGATGCCGGCGAGCAGGCCCTCCTGAAAGGATCGCCCTTCGAGGGTGAGCCGCCGGCGAGCACCACGACGACGGATGCGTTCGGCGTCTACTTCATCGATTCCACACCGGGCAGGATGCAGCGTTTCATGACGCAGGGTGTGGACCTGGCACAGGCGGTGTGCACCGCCGACGGCAAGCGCCACGTGCGGGTCCGAGTCTCGCTCGCGAATACTGTGACGCCGGATCAGGCGCTGACGCTTCCCGACGCCGTGACGGGCGGAGGGGCTTCGACGGATATCGGGAGCATGCGTGTCGACACGCTCGTGTACGCCCCACCCGGTTCGACGATGGTGGGAATCTCCATGAACGGCCAGCCGGCCCCATCCACCATCACGACGGATGGCGACTATCCGGTGAACCGGGTCGGCACGACGATCGCGCCCGGGAAGACGGCACAGCTCGACTTCGACGTCGTCACCACCGACGACGATCTCCGCACGCTGTCAGCCGAGGTCACGCCGGTGGTCAGCCCGACGTCGGTCTCCACGTCCCAGCTCGACTGCGGGTAGATCCTGTCCGGGCAAGCAAAAAGCCCCGAACCTGGCGAGAGGTTCGAGGCTTTTCGTGCACCCCCTCGGACTTGAACCGAGAACCCACTGATTAAGAGTCAGTTGCTCTGCCGATTGAGCTAGAGGTGCGAGATCGGCTCGAAAATTGCTTCCCGAACCGAGTGATGACTCTAGCATCCGATCGACGGTGAACGCCAATCGAGGCAGCCTCACGACTGCCTCGGACGACGGATGCCGCATCCCCCGCCTCGCTAGGCTGGCTGACGTGACCGCCGAATCCGCTGCATCCGTTCCCCTCGACCACTCCGCCGATCTGGCGCTCGCCCTCGAGATCGCCGATGCAGCCGACGCGATCGCGCTCGACCGGTTCCGGGCCACCGATCTCGTGATCGAGACCAAGCCCGATCGCACCCCGGTGACGGATGCCGACCAAGCCGTCGAGCGGGCCATCCGCGAGCGCATCGCTGCAGCCCGACCCGGCGACGGCATCTTCGGCGAGGAGTACGGCGTCGAGGGCGACTCGAACCGCCAGTGGATCATCGACCCCATCGACGGCACGGCGAACTTCCTCCGCGGCGTCCCCGTGTGGGGCACTCTGATCGCCCTCACGATCGATGGCGTGCCCGTGGTGGGTGTCGCATCCAGTCCGGCGCTCGGACGCCGCTGGTGGGGCTCTCGGGGCGCCGGGGCGTGGACCGCGGATGCCGCTGCCGACGGAGGCGCCCGCCGCATCGCGGTCTCGGGCGTGCGCGAGCTCGCCGACGCGTCGCTGAGCTTCCAGAGCATCGCCCAGTGGCGCGACGCGGGCTACCTCGACCGTCTCCTCGGTCTCGCCGAGACCGTCTGGCGCGACCGCGCCTACGGCGACCTGTGGTCGTACACGCTGCTGGCGGAGGGCCTCGTCGACGTCGTCGCCGAGTTCGACGTGAAGCCGTACGACGTGGCGGCGCTCGTGCCCATCGTCGAGGAGGCCGGCGGCCGCCTCACCAGCGTGACCGGCGATGCGGAGCTGGCCCACGGCAGCTCGCTCGCCACGAACGGGCTCCTGCACGACGCCGTCGTCAGCGCGCTGCGCTGATCTCGGCCGCAGGGCGCGTAACATCAGCGGATGCATCGTCGCACGCTGAACGCCACCCAGGTCGCCGAGTTCGAGGGCGTGCTGCTGGCACGCCGGGCTGACGTGGCCGCCCAGCGATCGCGGCTCGACGGCTCGCTCGCCGACGTGCGCGAATCACGCAGCGACGGCATGGCCGACGACGAACACGACCCCGAGGGCCCGACGATGTCATCGGAGTGGTCTCGACTGGCGGGTACCCAGTTGGCCGTCGACGACGACCTGGTCCAGGTGGATGCCGCCCTCGAGCGACTCGCCGGCGGCAGCTACGGAACCTGCGTGCGCTGCGGGGAGTCGATCCCCATCGACAGGCTGCGGGCTCGCCCAGAGGCCTCACTCTGCATCGCCTGCGCGCAGGCCGTCGGCGGCTGATAGCTCGGAAAACACCGAAAGCCGGCCCTCCCCGTCGGGAAGGACCGGCTTCACCGGTGATGCGTAGTCAGCGCTTCGAGATCGCGCGGATGATGGCGACGAAGCCGACCACCGCGACGACGCCGATGGCGATGACGACGGCGGGGTTGCGGCGGTACTGTTCGCTCGTCTCGTCGACGATGCGCGCCGTGGACGCCGACACCGTGTCGGCGACGTCGGCACCGGCCTGCTTGATGCGCGTGACGACGTCTTCTGCCGCATCCGAGACGGATCCGACGATGTCCGCGGTGGCGCCGCTCGCTTCGTTGCCTACGTTGGCTGCCGAGACCTTCACGTCATCCACGACGGTCTCGGCGCTCTTCCTGGCGCCGGCCGCAGCCTCGGATGCGGCCTTCTGAGCCTTGCCTGCTGCATCCGTCGCCGTCTTCTTCGCGCTCGAGGCGGCCGACTTGGCAGCGTCAGCGGCACTGTCCGCCGCCGAGGCCAGGTTCTCGCGGGCGTCGTCGAATGCGCCGTCCGACGTGTTCGTGGTGTTCTCTGCCATCGGTTCTATCCCTTTGCCGCTTTCGCGATCTTCTTCTCGGCGGCCTTGGCCGCGTTCTGGGCGTCCTTCAGGGCGTGCTTGCGTGCCTTCTTGACGCGCGGGTCGTTCCACAGCGCGTCGAGCGACGCCATCACATCGCGGTACGGGCCCTTGCCTGCCCTCGAACCGTAGACATAGCCGACGGCGAGGACTGCGGCGACGAGCAGCAGGGTGAGAAATCTGCGCATTATGCCCCCATCTGAATCTGCGCACCGGGAAGTCCGGTGTCTGCTCGTCGAGCCTAGGCTCGGCAGTCGCCCTGGGGGAAGGGATCGCTTTCGCGGGCGGCATCGTGTAGAGCCGCGGATGCCGCCGACTGAGACAGGGGTTCAACAGCGTGTGACAGCGACCAGAGGTGGAGATGCCGGGAATTGAACCCGGGTCCACTGCTGAGATTCCATGCCTTCTACGGGCGTATCCTGCGAAGTCGTTCTACTCGGCCCCCACCTTTGCCGCAGGCATCTAGGTGGACGGGCCCAGCCTGAGTGCAAGTCCCACGTATCGCTCGAGGCGTCGATACGCAGCCAGTCCTCTAGATGACGTCAGGGTCCGGGGCGAGGTCTGGCCCGGTCTGACGGACTTATGGGCTCTACTGCCTAGGCAGCGAGAGCGAAGTCAGTGCGCTTTGAATTGGCACTTGTGTTTTCCAGAGATCGTTTACGAGATAACCCTGGATCCTCGGCCCGCTTCTCACAGTCTCACAGGCAATGTCGAAACCGATCATCCCCATGAGCACTCACGTCCGGCCTCGAGAGGTCGGTCGCACTGAGTGGGCCACTGTCACACGCTGTTGAATTACCAAGGGCTGCATCCGCCCGTTCGGAACCGGATGCAGCCCTCCATTCTACACCGACGATCGGGCGTTCGCCTACTCCACGGCACGGCGTCGGCTTAGGGTGATGACGAGTCCGCGGACACGACCGCGACACGAGAGGATCCCTCCATGACGACCATCACCGTGGCAGGCGAGGCCGAGATCGAGCATGCGGCCGAACTCGGAACCGTGCATCTCAGTGTCAGCACCGAGGGTGCCGATCGGCAGAGCGTCGTGGAGCAGGCCACGGGCATCCACGGTGCGATCGTCGCCGGCGTCGTCGCCCTCCACGAGGCCGATGGGGCAGCCCTGACGCGTTGGGCGAGCGACGGTGTGACCGTGTCATCGGCGCGGCCGTGGAACCAGGACGGCGTGCAACTGCCGTTCGTGCACACGGCCACGGCCCCGATGACGGTCACCTTCGCCGATGCGGGCACCCTCTCGGAGTGGCTCGGCTCCGTCGCGACGAACGACGCGGTGATCGTCACCGGCGTGGAGTGGACGCTGACCGACGCCACGAAGGCGGAGGTCACGGCCGACGTGCGCGCGCAGGCCGTCAAGGCGGCCGTACGGGCCGCAACGACCTACGCGGCGGCGCTCGCCCTCACCGGTCTCACACCCGTCGCGGTCGCCGATCCGGGGCTGCTCGACCCCGGCGCTCTCCAGCCCGGCTTCGCCGCCGCACCGATGGGAGCCTCCCTCCGGATGAAGGGGTCGAGTCCGGCGATGGATCTCGCGCCCCAGCCGATCACGATCGCCGCGACAGTGCACGTGCGCTTCGAGACCGCGTAGGCGCGAGCGCACCAGCGGGCAGGTCCCGGGAGCCGTCCCCCCAGCCTCTATCTGCTCTCCGACTCCAGCTCGTCGTCGTTCTCGGCGACGACATCACCGGATGCGGCACGCCCGGCGCGCTCGATGCGCTCGGACTCCAGTCGCTCGGCCTCGAGGCGCTCCGCCTCGTCGCCGCCGATCGCCTCGCCGCGCGCCACCATGCCGGAGACATCCGACAGCGGGATCTGCTTCATGAAGATGGCGAACACGAGGGCGATCACGATGAACGGGATCAGGTACCAGAACACCGGTGCCAGCGAGTCGGCATAGGCGTTCACGATGCCGTCGCGCACGGAGTCCGGCAGCTCGTTCAGGGCCTGCGGGTCGAGAGTCGAGGTCGCGTTGCCGGCCTGCTCGGGAGTGGCGCCGGCCTGGGTGAAGACATCCGTCAGCTTGCTCGAGAGCGAGTTGGTGAAGATTGCTCCGAAGATGGCGACGCCGAGGGCGGCACCCACCTCGCGGAAGTAATTGTTCGTACTCGTGGCGGTTCCGACCATGTCGGGGGTGACCGCGTTCTGCACGACGAGCACCACGACCTGCATGATCAGGCCGAGGCCGGCTCCGAAGAAGAACAGGAACACGCAGATGAGCCAGATCGGCGTCGCGGCCGTGAGGGTGGTGAACGCCAGCATCGCGAGGCCGGTGATGATGGTTCCGAGGATCGGGTACATCTTGTACCGGCCCGAGCGGCTGATCGCGATACCCGACCAGATCGACGTGCCCATGAGGCCGACCATCATCGGCAGCAGGAGAAGGCCGGACTCGGCGGCCGAGGTGCCCGACGACATCTGCAGGAAGGTCGGAACGAAGGCGATCGCCGAGAACATGCCGAGGCCGAGCGTGAAGCCGATCGCCGTGGCGTTGATGAAGATCGGGTTCTTGAACAGCGACAGCGGGATGATCGGGTCGTCCGCCTTGGCCTCCGTCCAGATGAAGGCCACGACGGCGGCCAGCATGCCGACACCCCATGCCCAGGTCTCGAGGGCCTCCCAGCCGTGCTGGGCCGATCCGCCGAAGTCGCTGAAGAAGATGAGGCAGGTGGTGGCGATGGAGAGGAACACGACGCCCATGACGTCGATGCGGCGCTCGGCCTTCTTCGACGGCAGGGTCAGGGCGAACCAGGCGATGGCGAACGCGGCGATGCCCACGGGGATGTTGATGTAGAACGCCCACTCCCAGGTGAGGTGATCGACGAAGTAGCCGCCGAGCAGCGGGCCGGCGACGGCCGAGAGGCCGAAGACGGCTCCGAGGGGTCCCATGTACTTGCCGCGCTGATTGGCCGGCACGATGTCGGCGATGATCGCCTGCGACAGGATCATGAGGCCACCGCCGCCGAGGCCCTGAACGGCGCGGAGAGCCACGAAGGTCCAGAAGTCCGTCGCGAAGAAGGCGAGCCCGACCGAGGCGAGCGTGAACAGCGCGATGGCGATCAGGTAGAGGTTGCGCCGACCGAGCACGTCGCCGAACTTGCCGTAGATCGGCATGACGATGGTCGTCGCGAGCAGGTAGGCCGTCGTGATCCAGGCCTGGTGCTCGACGCCGCCGAGCTGGCCGACGATCGTGGGCATGGCTGTCGAGACGATGGTCTGGTCGAGGCTGGAGAGCAGCATTCCGGCGATGAGCGCCGAGAAGATGATCCAGATGCGCTTCTGCGTGAGCAGAACGGGGGCTGCGCCGACGGCCGTCGAGGCTGGGGAGGACATGCGGTTCCTGTTCGTGGGGGTTCTGGGCGGAGGTACGGAAGCTGGAGGGGGAATCACGTCTGGCGGAGCTCGCGCGAGCGCTGCATTCAGCCCTGCGACGTGGACGCGCCGCCCAGCAGGCTGCGGGCCGCGGCCACGCGGGGCGCGAGGATCTCGTCGAGCGTGAGGGTGTTCTCGGGCGTGAAGTAGGTCTCGGCCGACGAATGCATCAGCGTCGTGACGAGAAGCACGGCGACGGATGCCACGGGGTCGCCGGGCTCGAGGCCCTCGCGTCGCGCCACCAGTTCGCCGAGGTGGTCGTTGCGCAGCATGCCGGCCTGCATCATGCGCTTCAACAGCTGCGGCTCGGCCTCGATGGCGGCGAGGAAGTCGCGGAACTCCTGCGGCGACGAGGCGATCTGGGCGAGGTGCGCCGTCTCGAGTGCGACCAGGTCGTCGAACAGCGTGACCGAGATGCCCTCGCCGGGGGGACGCATGGCGATGAACATGTCGACGGCTGCGTCGTCGAACCACTCGCGCGGATGCCCGACGATGGCCTGTTCCTTGGCTTCGAAGTAGTTGAAGAAGGTGCGCCGCGAGACGCCGACGCGCTCGCAGACCTGCTCGATCGTGAAGCCGTGCAGTCCGCACTCGGCGGTCAGGGTGCGCGTCGCCTGCGACAGGGCGCGACGGGTCTCCGTCATCCGCCGCTCGCGCAGTCCTGTCGTTGCACTCTCAGTCACGTAGTGCATTCTTGCACTGCCTGACTGAGAGTGCAATTCAGCGTGAGCGCTCGACGAGCACGCTCTCGAGGTCCGCCAGTTCGTCGAGGGTCAGACCCGAGGCGAGGAGGTACTGCTGCACCGATCCGTGGTCGCGCTCGATGAGGTCGATCGTCGACTCGAGGGCTGCAGCGGGGCTGCCGCCCATCAGCGTGCGCAGCTCGGGCGTATCGGCCATGCCGTACTTCCCGATCATCGCGATCATGCCCTCGAGCCATTCGCCGGCGAGATTCGCCTCGGTCGCCGCGTAGTCCTCGATGACGAGGTCACGGTCGACGCCGACGGCGAGCAGGGCGAGAGCCACGATGACGCCGGTGCGATCCTTGCCCGCCGTGCAGTGCACGAGCACGGCGCCGTCGCGATGCCGGGCGATCGTGCGGATGGCCTCGATCACAACGGGGGCGTGCCGGGTCACGATGCGCTCGTAGAGCGCCTCGAGTGTGATGGTGTTCTCGGTGTGGGAGGCGCCGGAGCCCTCGAAGACGGGAAGCGAGATGGTGTCGACGTCGAGGCCGTCGATCGCATCCGGCATCGACGAGGTCTCGAAGCCGTCGCGCAGGTCGATGATCGTGTGCACGGCGAGGGAGCGCAGCGCGTCCCGACCGGCGTCGTCGAGACGACCGAGACCATCGGAGCGCAGCAGCACGCCACTGCGCACGACGCCGTCGCGCGCGGGGTACCCTCCGACGTCGCGCAGGTTGTAGGTACCGGGAACCCTGATGACCTCGTTCGCCGGCATTCCCTACTCCCCCAGGTGCTTGCGACTCGAGATGGCCCGGTCGGACTCGCGCTTGTCCTGTCGCTCGCGCAGAGCCTGGCGCTTGTCGTAGTCCTTCTTGCCCTTGGCCACGGCGATCTCCACCTTGGCCCGTCCGTCGGAGAAGTAGATCTTCAACGGAACGAGCGTGTAGCCGCCCTCTTTGGTCTTGTGGCTGATCTTGATGATCTCGGCCTTGTGCAGCAGCATCTTGCGCTTGCGGCGGGGCGGGTGGTTGGTCCACGTGCCCTGGCTGTACTCGGGGATGTGCACGGCGTCGAGCCACATCTCACCGCCTTCGATGAAGGCGTAGCCGTCGACGAGCGATGCACGGCCGGCGCGCAGCGACTTCACCTCGGTGCCCGTGAGCACGAGGCCGGCCTCGTACGTCTCACCGATGAGGTAGTCGTGACGCGCCTTCCGGTTCGTCGCGACGACGTTCTCTCCGCGTTCCTTCGGCATGATTCCTCCTCCTCGGTGGATGGTCTGCGTGCACCCGTGGCTCGGGCAGCCGTTCAGTCTAACGGATGCCGCGGGCCACACTCACGCACGGTCGGCGCCCGGCTCCCCGGCGCGAACGGAGCCGCCCGCGCGCCCTCACGCCAGGTGCGTGCGGGCATCCGCCGCGTCGATCAGATGGGGGTCGTGCGAGGCGACGAGCACGGCCACGTCGGCATCGCGCCGGGCCATGAGCAGGTCGATGATGCCGTCTGCGCTGGACCTGTCGAGGCCGGCCGTCGGTTCGTCGACGACGAGCAGCTGCGGCGAGAGCAACATGGCGCGTGCAAGGGCTGCGCGCTGTCGCTCGCCACCCGAGAGCTCGGCCGGGCGAGCCGACGCCCTGTCGGCGATGCCGACCTCGTCGAGCAGGGCCAGCGCCCGCTCCCCCAGCTCGCGCACGCGCCGGGCCGGCACCGCGGGAACCAGCACGTTCTCGAGAACGCTCATGCCGTCGAGCAACGAGCCGGCCTGGTCGAGGAAGCCGACGCGATCCCGCCTCAGCCGCGTCACCGCGTCATCGTCGAGGCCGGCGAGGTCGAGGCCGTCCCAGAGCACGCGGCCCTCGCTCGGCGCCACGAGACCGGCTGCCACCCGCAGCATGCTGGTCTTCCCCGATCCGCTGCGGCCGGCGACGCAGTGCAGGCGCCCGGGCCGCACGGTGATGTCGCAGCCCGAGACGAGGACGAGGGGAACGTCGTGCGGGCGGGCGTAGGCGACGGTGACGTCGTCGAACTCGAGGACAGTGCTCATGGAGCTGTGGCGGCCTTCCGGGTGGTGACGAGCAGGAGCGCCACGACGGCGAGCCCTGCGACAAGAGCGGCCGAGACGGCCGCGTCGATGCCGGCGAGCCCGGCGGTATTGAGGGCGAACCAGAGCAGGTAGCAGCCGAGCAGCGCCGCCGGGAGCCCGATGACGAGCACCTCGGAACGCTCGGCCCGGCGGATGTCGCTCCCGACCCAGCCGAGCTCGCGCAGCACGGCCCGCGAACGACGGCGACGGTGCAGCGCCTGGGTCCTGACGAGGAAGGTGAGCAGCACACCGGCGACGACTCCGACCACGCCGAGGGCGAGCTGGGGAGCGAGAGCCTGAGCCGTGCCGAACTGTGCGACGAGACTCGTTCCTGCCCCCGTCTGGCCGAGTCCGAGGCTCAGCACGAAACAGGCGGTCGTCGCCATGACGACGAGCACGGCAGCGGCGTTGCCGATGGCGCTGCCCACGTCACCTCGCACGAGCCGCAGACCGAAGCCGACGAGCGACTCGGCGCCGAGCCGCATCCGTCCGTGGGAGCGCGGGCGATCGTGGATGATCTCGTTCTCGGGCATCGACTCGTCGGGGAGGCCGTAGCCGCCGTGGCTCTCGACAGCCGGCGCGTTGGTCCAGCGCACCTCGGGCCGCTCCTCCGGGCGCTCCCGCAGCAGCTCGACTGCCGTGGCCAGCCGCATCCGTTCGCCTGATGATCCCGAGACCGCGCGCACGACGGCGATGACGATGACGGCGAGCACGACGGATGCCGTCGTCGAGAGCACGAGCGCGTCGTCGGCGGCCAGCACGGCGGCCAGACCGCCGGCGACCAGCACGGCAGCGAGGGCCGGCCACTGCTCGGCCAGGAACCAGCGCACGATGCGGCCACGCGGCCAGCCGACACTGCGCAGAGTGGTGGCTTCGGACCGGCGGCTGCCCGGTGATGAGAGCGAGGCCACGGCGAAGAGGGCGAGGGTGGCGGCGATCACCGTGGCCAGGAGGGCGAGGGTGGAGGCCGAGACGCTGGTCCCGAGGCGGGCGGCGGCGCCGAGGGCCGTCCACTGCTGCTCGACGGTTCCGAGCGGACCGACGTTCTGCTCTCCATCGGGATCCGTCGTGCCGAAGGCGTAGCCGTCGACGGCCAGCGCCACAGCCTGCGGGCTGGAACCGGCGACGATCGTGGCGGCGAGCCCGAGCCTCTCGATCGCGTCGGCGACGGCGCCGACCTTCGCGATTCCCTCCCTGTCGTAGCCGTCGACCCCGGCGACGCGCACCCGCACGGCGTCGACATCGCGGTCGTTCAGCGATTCCGACAGTGCGCCGATGTCGGCGATCGCCGACGTGCGAGCGCCGACGAGGCCGAGACCGCCGGCGGCCGGGAGCAGGTCGACCGGCTCGAGGCCCTCCCCCGATGCGTCGGCGACCCGCGTCGTCGTCACCGGGTCGTAGGCGCCGAGGGGCACGGAGGAGAGCGGGTCGTCGGGCAGGGGGATGGCGTCGGCGTCGAATCCGGCGATCGGCAGCATGAAGGTGCCACCGCCCTCGCTGGGCTGCTGCAGCTGTTCGGCCTTCACGGTGGCGTACGCGGACTGTGCTCCCGCCACGGTCCCCGCATCCTTCTGGATCCAGTAGCTCGGATCCCCTCCCCAGTAGATCTCCATGGAGGTGCCGAGGTACCCGGTCGGTTCCAGCGTCGGAACGCCGTTCCTCTCCACGGGCGCCGTCATCGTCGACCGCGCCGCCTGGCCGAGGTATGCGCCCGCGTAACCCGCATCACCGGGTTCCGGAACGGCATCCGTCTCCCCCAGCCACGGCAGCACGAGTGCGTGGGTCGAGAACGGATCGAGGAGGGACTGCACGTCGGCCGTGATGCTGCCGAGCGGCACGCCGGCTACTCCGGCATCGTCGATCTCGGGTACGTCCCAGTACGCGGAGGCGACGTCGGGAAGCTCTCCCGGGCCCATCCCCTCGACGTCGACCCGCAGTGACAGCGGCACGTCCTTCACCGGGGCCACCAGGACCGGAACGTAGCGCGACGGAGGGAAGATCTCCTCGGGCGGGAGCGGCTCCTCGCCCAGCTCCTCCTTCTTGGACACGTACTCCCGGTACTCGCCGCTGGACTTCCACCCGGCAACGCTCGCCTCCTGCTGCTGGAGGGCCTTGTCGATGACGCTCGAGAACTCGTCCTCCGGCCGCGTCGCGCTCCACGCCGCCAGTTCGTCGATGTCATGCTGCAACCCGGCTCCGACGCTGACGAGCGGATCGAGGAAGTCGCCCCCGTCGCCGAGGAGTTCCTGCTCGGCCACAGGGTCGATGAGGGTGATCCGGGTCGGTGGGAGGGCGACCCCCGGAAGCTGGAACACGACCTGTCCATCGACGACGGTGCTGGTGAGGCTCGAGCCCGCCCCCATCTCCCTCATCGCGTCGGTCGGCGCTTCGTCCTGGATCATGGCCGTGTAGCGCATCTCGGTCGGCGGGTACTCGTAGCTGCAGTCGACACTGATGCCGTCGATCTCGGTCGTGCAGCCCTGATCGTCGTATGCGCTCCGGTCGACCGGGATGTCGCGCGGTGCGTTCGTGGTGTCGAGGGTGAGCCGATAGACCTTCGAGAGGGCCAGCCGCTCACCCAGACCGTCGTCGGTGAGGTACTGCACGCGCAGCCTGTAGTTCTGCGGGTCGAGGGTCGTCTTCGCCTCGTCGACGGGCGCGGCGAAGTCGAGGCGGGTCGAGTCGATCGACGGCACCACGAGCTGCGAGATCGGCGCGGCCACGTCGACGCCGCCGATCGCTCGGATGCGCTCCACATCGATTGCCGGCATCCGCTCGCCGTCCCCGATCAGGGAATTCGGCGACAGCAGGTCGTCCTGCGCTGCCTTCTTCGACGTCACGAGGATGTCGTAGGCGCCTCGCCAGTGGTCGTCCAGAGTGGCCTGCAAGGCGGTCGCCGCAGCACTCTGCAGACCGGCCGTGGCCAGCAGGGTCACGGCCAGCAGGGCGACGGATGCCGCCAGCAGGCGGTTGCGCGCGAACCGGGTGAACGGACCCGGAACACGCGGCGGAGCATCCGGTCGCCGTCGACCCGCTGACCCGCGCCCCCCGGACAGGCTCTAGACCTTGAGGTACCGCGTGATCGCGAAGTTGGCCGAGAACGCCGCCAGGATGATGCCGACCAGCAGCAGGATCGGTGCGACGACCAGGGCACTCCCCTCGGTCACGAACGACGTCAGCTGCAGGCGGTCCTTGAGCCAGCCCTGGATGAAGAAGTGCACGATCGCCCAGATGGCACCTCCCGCCAGCAGCGAGCCGATGAGAGCGGCGAAGATGCCCTCGAGCACGAACGGGGTCTGGATGAACCTGTTCGACGCTCCGACGAGACGCATGATGCCGAGCTCACGTCGGCGCGAGTACGCCGACAGGCGGATCGTCGTGGCGATGAGCAGCGCGGCCGCGACGAGCATGATCGCCGCGATCGCGATGGCCGTGAAACTGGCCGCGTTCAGCACCGCGAAGATCTGGTCGAGGTAGCTGCGCTGGTCGGTGACGGCCTCGACTCCCGGCAGGGCCGAGAGACTCTCGACGAGCACGTCGGCCTGGGACACGTCCTTGAGGTTCACCCAGTACGTCTGGTTGAGCTGGTCGGGGGTGACGTAGGCCGAGACCGGGTTGTCCTTGAACTGCTTCTGGAAGTTCTCGTAGGCCTGGTCGTGGTCCTCGAAGTAGAACTTCTTGATGAACGGCGACAGCGTGGGGCCCTCGAGCTCGGCCTTGATGGCCGCGAGCTGGTCCTCGTTCGCCTCGCCACCGACGCAGTTCTCGTTGGAGGAGCCCGAGATGTCGGTGCACATGTAGACCGCCACCTGTGCACGGTCGTACCAGTAGTCCTTCATCTGGCCGATCTGCATCTGCATGAGGACGGCCGTGCCCACGAAGGTGAGCGAGATGAACGTGACGAGAACGACGGAGACCACCATCGACGCGTTCCGTCGCAGGCCGTTCGCGGCCTCAGTGAGTACGAGACCGAGTCTCATCGGGTCGGCCCAACTTCCTGCTCACCGGTGTCGTTCGTCTTCGCGCCCGGCGCTCTGAGTCCGAGCTTCTCGGCCAGCGTCAGGGCGGGCACGTCGTTCTCGGTCGCGACGGGCAGCACCGGCCGCGACATCGTCGTGGGCGGCGGCTCGACGGGCACGATGGGGATGGAGCTCGTCGCGGCGGCGGTGATCGCGGCGGCGGCATCCGTCACGTCATCGGTCACCTCGGGCTCGATGTAGAGCGGCTGGGCGTTCTCCATGACCGAGGTCGGGACCTTCGGGGCTGCTGCGGCCGGTGCCTGCTCGGACAGAGGCACCGGGGCGACGGATGCCGCACCCACGGCGGCACCGACGGCGACGGGCGCCTCAGCGGTCTGGGCGGCGGTGGCGATCTGGCCCTCTGTCACGACCGGGATGGCCGTGGTGGCGCCGTAGCCGCCGCGACGCTCGTCGCGCACGATCTGGCCGGCCGAGAGCTCGATCACGCGGCGCTTCATCTGGTCGACGATGCCGGCCTCGTGCGTGGCCATGACGATGGTGGTGCCCGAGGCGTTGATGCGCTCGAGCAGGGTCATGATGCCGGCGCTGGTGACGGGGTCGAGGTTTCCGGTCGGCTCGTCGGCGAGGAGCACCTGGGGCTTGTTGACGATGGCGCGCGCGATGGCGACGCGCTGCTGCTCACCACCGGAGAGCTCGTGGGGCAGGCGCTGCGCCTTCTCCTCGAGTCCGACCATCTTGAGCGTGTCGGGCACGGCCTCCTGGATGAAGCCGCGCGATTTGCCGATGACCTGGAGCGTGAACGCGACGTTCGCGGCGACGGTCTTGTTGGGCAGCAGGCGGAAGTCCTGGAACACCACGCCGAGATTGCGACGGAAGTAGGGAACCTTGCGGTTCGAGATGGAGCCGAGGTCCTGGCCGAGCACGTGGATGGAGCCCGTGCTGGGCTTCTCCTCCTTGAGCATCAGGCGCAGACAGCTGGACTTGCCCGAACCCGATGCACCGACGAGGAACACGAATTCGCCCCG
Organism: Leifsonia sp. Leaf325; assembly: GCA_001423545.1. GTDB lineage: Bacteria > Actinomycetota > Actinomycetes > Actinomycetales > Microbacteriaceae > Orlajensenia. The sequence continues at coordinate 1,200,408 of LMOK01000002.1, read as the reverse complement.
AAGGATCTCGAGGTCGATGCTGTTCAGCGCCGGCCTGCTGGTGCCCGGGTACTTCTTGGAGACGTTGTCGAAGCGAATCATTTCACTCGATGCTAAGCAGAGGATGCCGCAATGTCGCTAGCGACTCGCTCAGTCGGGCGTCCTAGTCGTCGGTCTTCTGCTTGCGCCACCGGATGCCGGCGCCGATGAAGCCGTCGATCTCGCCGTCGAACACCTTCGAGGGGTTTCCCTCCTCGTAGTCCGTGCGGAGGTCCTTGACCATCTGGTACGGCGCCAGGACGTAGGAGCGCATCTGGTCCCCCCAGCTGGCCGTGATGACGCCGGCGAGCTCCTTCTTCTGGGCGGCCTCGGCCTCCTTCTGCAGGAGGAGCAGGCGGGACTGCAGCACGCGCATGGCAGCGGCGCGGTTCTGGATCTGGCTCTTCTCGTTCTGCATCGACACCACGGTTCCGGTCGGAAGGTGGGTGATGCGCACCGCGGAGTCGGTCGTGTTCACCGACTGGCCTCCGGGGCCGCTCGAGCGGAAGACATCGACGCGGATGTCGTTCTCGGGGATCTCGACCTCGCCGGCCTCCTCCATGAGCGGGATGACCTCGACGGCGGCGAAGCTGGTCTGACGCTTGCCTGCAGCACCGAACGGGCTCATGCGCACCAGGCGGTGGGTACCGGCCTCGACACTCAGGGTGCCGAAGGCGTAGGGAGCGGAGACCTCGAAGGTCGCCGACTTGATGCCGGCCTCCTCGGCGTAGGACGTGTCCATCACGGTGACCGGGTACTTGTGCTTCTCGGCCCAGCGCAGGTACATGCGGAAGAGCATCTCGGCGAAGTCGGCGGCATCCACTCCCCCAGCTCCGGAACGGATGGTGATGACGGCGGGGTAGGAATCCCACTCGCCGTCGAGGAGGGTCTGCACCTCGAGTTCGCCGATGACCTTCTGCAGGCTGACGAGTTCGACGCGGGCCTCCTCGGCGCTCTCCTCGTCGCCGGCCTCGTTGGCCAGCTCGATGAGCACCTCGAGGTCGTCGAGACGGGCTGCGACGCTCGTCATCTTCGCGAGCTCGGTCTGCCGGTGGCTGAGCGCGCTCGTGACACGCTGCGCGTTGACGGTGTCGTCCCACAGGTCGGGAACGCCCGCCTCCTCGCTGAGGCGGTCGATCTCGGTGCGGAGGGCTTCGACATCGACGACGGAGCTGATGTCACCGAAGGTGACGCGCAACGCGGCGATCTGTTCAGAGAGATCAAGGTCAATCATGTTGCTGCCAGCCTACCGGCGCGCGCGTCGACGCAGGACTGACTCGGTCTCCCTCTCCTGCCCGATGGATTCCTCCCCGCCTATTCTGCTGGTGAGCATTTCTCAGTAAGCTCGAGCTACGACACCCGAGTCGATGAAGCACGCCTGAACCGAGGCATCCCGATGCACAAGCACGCGCTCACCCGAACCATCTCCCTGACCGGCGCCGCTGCGTTGGTCGTCGGCCTCCTGCTGGTGGCCCAACCCTCGGCTGCAGACACCTCACCGCCCGTGGCCGGCACCCCGCCGACGGTGTCCACGGACGTCCTGCCCTCGGTGCAGATCGACGGCGTGGTCTGGGACCAGGAGATCGCGGGCAACACCGTCTTCGCCGGCGGCGACTTCCAGACAGCCCGGCCGGCCGGCGCCGCTCCCGGCGTCAACACCGTGTCGCGCCCGTACCTGCTGTCGTACAACCTCCAGACCGGCGTCATGAACGCCTCGTGGGGCCCGAACCCGAACGCACGCATCAGGAACATGGCGCTCTCGCCCGACGGAACGCGTCTCTACGTCGTCGGCAGCTTCACCTCGATCGCAGGGACCTCCCGCTACCGGATCGCCGCGTTCGACACGGCCACCGGGGCGCTCACCTCGTTCAAGCCCATCCTCAACGGCAAGGTCAACGCCGTGGCCGCGACGAACACCGCGGTGTATCTCGTCGGACAGTTCACCGTGGCGAACGGCGCAAGCGTCTCGGGCGCGGCCGCCTACAACGCCGTAACCGGAGCGCGGATCCCCACGTGGGCGCCGGCCGTCACCGAAGGACAGGCGATCGCGGTCACGGTGAAGTCCGACGGCAGCAAGGTCGTTCTCGGCGGCTACTTCCAGAAGGTCAACGGATCCTCGAACCCCGGCTACGGGCTCGCGATGGTCGACGGCGTCACCGGAACGATGCTTCCTTTCAACGTCAACGCGAAGGTGCGCAACGCCGGGAGCAACGCGGCCATCTCGAGCCTCGCGTCGGATGCGAACGGCGTCTACGGCACTGGACAGCACTACGGGACCGGCACTCTGGAGGGCACGTTCTACGCCTCCTGGACCAACGGCGACATCATCTGGGTCGAGGACTGCCACGGCGACACGTACTCCGTGTATCCGGCCGGTGACGTCGTCTACACCACCAGTCACGCCCACTACTGCGGCAACATCGGCGGTTTCCCCCAGACGAATCCATGGGGAATGCACCGCGGCCTCGCGTTCACCAAGACCGTGCAGGGCGTGATCACGAAGGATCCGCTCGGCTACACGAACTGGGCAGGCACCCCGCGACCCGCGCTCCTGCAGTGGTTCCCCGACATCAACGCCGGAACGTTCACCGGGGTGAGCCAGGGCGGTTGGTCCGTGGCAGGCAACAGCCAGTACATCCTCTACGGCGGCGAGTTCACGCAGGTGAACAGCGTGAAGCAGCAGGGCATCGTGCGATTCGCCGTGAGCAGCATCGCTCCGAACAAGGACGGACCCAGGCTCGCTGGAGCCAACTACGTCCCCACGGTGACGTCGCCCGCCTCCCGAACGGCCAAGGTGACGTGGAAGGCGAACTGGGACCGCGACAACACGAGGTTGACCTACGCGGTCATCCGCAACGGGAACACGGCGGCCCCGGTGTACACGACCACCGTCGACTCGAACTTCTGGACCCTTCCGTCGATGAGCTTCACCGACACCAACCTCACCGCCGGTGCCACCTACAACTACCGCATCAGGGTGACCGATCCGCGGGGCAACTCCGTGCTCGGCAACCCGGTGAGCATCGCGGTGAGCGGCACCGCCGCCAAGCTCCGTGCGCCCGACGAACCAATGCCCCCCGTGACGGAGACGCCGTTCCTGACGCCGGCGCCCCCGACAGCCGACACGCCGGAATCCGTGACCCCGCCTGCGGAGACGCCGATCCCGACGGTCGAGCCGCCCGTCGCGCCGACAGGTGAGCCGACTCCGACTCCGACGCCCACGCACTCACCGACCCCCACGCCCGCCCCCGCCATCGAGCCCTAACCGCCGGCGGCTGGAGCTCCCCGAACGATCAGCTCCAGCCGCAGCACGGCAGGGCGCCGTTCGAGCCGGGCATAGGGTGGAACGGTCATGACGGATACCGAGCGCCCCTTCAGCCTGCGCTCGGTCGCCCTCGCCGCCTACCTGCCGACGTTCCTGTTCTCGGTCGGTGAGGGCGCCATCATCCCGCTGATCCCGACGGTGGCGAACAACCTCGGCGCCACCCTCGCCGTGGCCGGCCTCATCGCCTCCATGGTGATGCTCGGCGAACTGGTCGGCGACATCCCGAGCGGCTGGATCGTGAGCCGTATCGGCGAGCGCACGGCCATGATCGGCGGTGCCGTGCTCGCCATCGCGGCGACCATCCTCTGCCTCGTGGCGACGAACGCCTGGGTGCTCGGCATCGGGATCTTCCTGATCGGCATCGCGACCGCTGTCTTCGCCCTCGCTCGGCATGCCTTCATGACGAGCTACGTGCCTCAGCGCTACCGCGCCCGTGCGCTGTCGACGCTGGGGGGCATCTTCCGCGCCGGCTGGTTCATCGGTCCGCTGTTGTCGGCGGCTGTGCTGCATTTCGTCGACGACACCCAGATCGTGTTCTGGATCTTCATCACGGCATGCCTCGGTGCCGTCGTCGTGCTGCTCGTGCTTCCGGACCCCGAGGCCATGTTCGGCCGTGCCGAGCGCATCACCGCTCCGGACGGCGCCACGCGCACTCCGGGTGAGGAGCTCGCCGCTGAGGAGTCGCACGGATTGGGTCGCACCCTCTGGAACAACCGAGGCGTGCTGATGCGTCTCGGCACCGGGGCCGGACTCATCGGAGCGTTGCGGGCCAGCCGCACGGTGATCCTGCCCCTGTGGGCCCTCTCCATCGGCATCTCCGAGCGCGACACCGCCATCATCATCGGCCTCGCCGGCGCCATCGACTTCGCCCTGTTCTACGCCAGCGGCCAGATCATGGACCGCTTCGGCCGCCTCTGGAGCGCCCTGCCCTCGATGATCGGCCTCGGGCTCGGGCTCCTCGCGCTGGCCTTCACCCACGACCTGTCGACCAACGTGCAGTGGTTCATCGGCGTCGCGATGTTCCTCTCCCTCGCGAACGGCATCGGCAGCGGCATCCTCATGACTCTCGGGGCAGATCTCGCGCCCCCGGCCAACCCGGCGCCGTTCCTCGGAGCCTGGCGCTTCACGGGAGACCTCGGCGGTGCAGCCGCGCCGCTGGCCGTCGCCGGAATCACAGCCGTCGTCTCCATCTCGGCAGCGGCCGGGTTCATGGGTGTACTCGGCCTGGTGGGCGCCGGGATCCTCGCGCGCTACATCCCGCGCTACGTGCCGAAGCGTCCACGCGCCGCGCGAGCGGCCCCACCCGCCGACGCGTAGACGACGATCGTCGAGGCCCCTACCCGAACACTGAGCGCGCCGTCGACTCCACATCGAGACGGATGCCGTCGGGCAGCACCAGCACCAGTACGGGCGGTCGCCACCACGCAGACAGGGCGACCTCGGCGCTGCGGCCATCCGGAGACGCGGCCGACTCCACTCGGAGCTGCTCGAGCGAGCCGTGCGGCGCGGCTGCAAGGTAGCCCGCGGCCGCAGCGCCGACGTCGGACGAGTCGAGGGACGCGCGGAGCCCGTCGTCCGTCGCCGTGACGGCGGTCAGGTCGAAGGCCTCTGCTCCGGCGAGCGCAGCACCATCGGCCAGGGTGAGCAGGCGCTTGCGCTCGATGTACAGGCTGGTCGCACCCATCACCCCGAGGATCACCACCATTGCGAGGAACATGAAGAAGATGGCCAGCGGCAGCGTCGACCCCGTCTCGTCGACGGATGCCGCGCGCAGACGTTCGGGGAGGCGTCTCATCCCCCGTCTCCCTCCGCCGCTCCGGTATCGCTCCAGAAGCGGGACACCTGCTGGGTCGCCTGCGCCTCGAGCGGGATGCTCACCACGTTGCGGAGGGCGAGCACGTCGGGAACGAGGGGCAGGGTGATCTGCACGCGCACCGTCACCGTGACGGAGTTGCCCCGCGAGAGGCATCCGTTCGCCGAATCATCGCAGGCGATGGTCGCGGCCGACTCCGCGGATGCCAGCCCGTAGTCGTCGAAGCCCACGGCCAGCGCCCGGTCGACGCTCGCCAGGCCCTCCTCGGGCGTCGTCGCCTGCACGTAGACGCGAGCCATCTGGCGCGCGGCCCCCTCGGCCGCGAGCGAACCCGCCTGGATGGACGACAGCGCCAGCACGAGGTAGACGAGCGGAACCAACAGGATCAGGCCGACGGTGATGAACTCGAGCGACGCGGAGCCGGTCTCCTGCGCGAGCGTCGCACCGGCGTCATGGCGCCGACTCCACCGCCGCACGGCCGACCACCTCCATGGCGCGATCGGGGCCGAGAAGTCCCGCGAGGGGCAGCGGCGTCGTCACGTGGACCTCGGCGCTGGGAAAGCCGGCCGTGCGGGAGTAGCTGCCTGAGATGTCGTGGGCGTAGGCGGCACCGAGGGCCGTCGAGATGAGCATCCGCGTGCGCTCCTCGCCGTCGGCGAGGGTGTTGTCGGCGAGCGCGGCGTAGCGAGCTCCCTCAGCGGCAGCGTCGATCACCGTGTTGCGCACATGCAGCGCGAGCGCCAACTGCACCACGGCGAGGGCAAGGGTCGTGAGCAGCACGGAGACGAGGGTGAACTCCACGACAGCAGAACCGCGCTCGTCGCGAACGAACGGCCTCAGCCGGCGCCCGAGTGCGCACCGTCTCGTCTGCTGCGCCGCCTGCACACGCGTCACGGTACGGCTCAGAAGTCGGAGACGCGGTCGATCGCGTCCTGGAACACGCCCGTGAGTGCTGGGCCGGCCAGCGCCCAGATCAGGACGACGAGCCCGGCCGTCATGAGGGTGATCAGCACCCAGCCGTTCTTCGGAAGGTTCACGCGTGTTGCGATGAATGCTGGGGGCGCTGTATTCCACCTGGATCGAAGGGATACCAAGACGAATGGGAGGTCGTGCCCGGCGCTATGGTGACTACCGGTGTGTTCTCTCGCCTCGGAACCCCTCTTCTGGGGTCAACGCCTTCTGGTGTGCCACAGCGCAAGTGTCGGCCCCCGCCCCGGCGGCGAGCTATCTGAGTTCAGGAGGGGCACACCCCGCCACCGTGAACGGAGAAGCAAGGTGCACGTCGGGAAGGAGGACTGCCCCCGCCTATCGTCTGAAATCGCGTGATCGCATCTAATCAACCGGCGAAACTCTACATCCAGAGGAGGCCGGCGCAGAGCACGAGAGCACCACACACGAGGAGAAGGATGAGCACCCACCCGGGCGTCCTCATTTGGCGTGACCTGGTGTCATCGGCTTCTGCCTTCGGGTCAGGTGAAACGGCCTTTCCGGCAGGGTAGACCCGCGACTGGGCCGAGTGGAAGAAATTGGTACGAATCGCGGGAACAACCGATTTGCCGGTGAGTTCATAGAAGACGCTTCGTAAGCATCTGACTTCTCATCCACCCCATCCGAATTCAATCGACGCTATCCCCACGGATGTGAACGCTTTCCGGAACGTATCCTGCTGGTGCAGTCGACGCATTAGGGACGTCCAACGCTCCCTTCCGACTGGGAGCAGAGCCGATGCTGCCGTCACGGGCATCCGCATTGCGTCTTGCCCCGCAACTCAGTACGTCAGCCACCCTGTCAGAACCGAGATGGCGGCACCTACTAGAAACACAGTTGAGATGCCCCAGCGCGTCACGAATTTCGGGTAGAGGAGAAGCGCACCTGCAGTACAAAACCCTGCGGCAATGGTGAGGACTAAACCATAGAGAATCAGCATCGACGTTGTCAGCACCGTCGCCGCGAGTAAGACGATCACGAGGGCAGCCGTGCATAGTGCAACGATTCCCACCTGGCGGCCAGTAGATCGGCTGCGCTGGCCGAGCGCGCCTAACAGCGGCAAACCAATTGACGCTCCGACGAGCACTGCTACCGGAACGGACAGTGCGATCGCCCGAAACGCCAGCTCCAACCTGGTGTCGTCAACGCCCAATGCGAGGCCGTAGAGGATAGAACCCACTATCGCTGGAACAGCCGAGGCGGCGGCTACCGCAAGCAACTTAACCGCGAGGGTCGAGCCCGCAGGCAATGTGGTCGTCATCCTTTGAGTTTGACTTAGCATCGCCTGGGAGCCATTCCCCAACTTGGGGCGAATCAGAACGGGCGATGAAGACAGATGCTCGGGCGGCTCAGTCCTGGGCTGCGAGAGCACTCGACGTGACGCTACTCGTCCAGTCCTTCCCACGGTGTCCCCCCGCCAGTGCCGTGTCGGCGGTTGTCCTCAGGAAGGTAGCGGCGCAAGCTGACCGCGAGTAGGAGATCTTCTGAGACAGCATCAATACGCACGAGCGCCGCGTGATCTTCCGTGAGCTCCATGAGCTCCATGAGCTCCATGAGGATAGCAACTGCGAACATTGCTGCAAGCGCGGCTGCGTGAGTTCCGGGGTACCGAATCAGGTGGTGTGGCTCGAATCGAATTCGGAAAGTGTCGCCGTCCCGTTGCCAGTACTCGGTCTGCGAACCCGCGCGCACATGTGTCGGCAAAGACAGGTTCGCGTAGGTGGTTTCCAGGAACTCCCCGTCGTCAACCTCGCGCAGTATCTGCATGAACTTCGGCATCGCCGCCCCGGTAGGGACATCGATAGCGTCGGCCTTACCGGCGAGTTGAGCATCGTCCAACCAAACGGCCATGTCCGAGTAGTACTGCTTCTCTTTGCCGATCATCTCCACCGCGAGTCGATCCAGACCATCGTGGCGATGAAAAACCCACTGTGCGGTGATCGCATGCTCCAAGGCTGCGCGTGCGTTGGTGAACGCCTCGCGCTCGAAGCCTGCGTCCAAAAGGATCAGGTATGCGCGTGAGTGCCGAATGGATTGGATGCAGATCCCCCAGAGCCGCTCGAACGCGATCGTTTTCCAGCCTGCTGGGATGTGGTAAACATCGCGCTCGACGATGGACCACACTTCCCGAATCCAGTCGAGAAGTGCGGATTCGTCTGGCAACTCCGACTGCTCTTCGCTGGGCACGGCGCTGAATTTACCAGCCGAGGGACCAAGCAACAATGGTCCGCGGCTGATCCTCCCACGAGGTCTGCTCCCACCAACCGACGATGTGTGCCAAGTCCTGAACCCGGCGAGCGGACGCTGGAACCGGTCGTCTGGTGTGTGCGGCCTAGGGCAACGGGTTGTCCGCCAACCAGTCTTTAGCGATGCTCTCGGCCAGTGATTGGTCATGCACGCTGTCAACAACAGGCAGTTGCTGTTCGACCTCGAGAAGGAGCTCCGATGAGACGCGTGTCCATCAAGAACACCCGATACTGGTTCAACGAGATCGAAAAGGCGAATTGGGCGCACCGGGTCTAGGCCAGGACCGTGGCCGCATTGCCACCGAGTGCGGCCCCGGAACGGGGAATCCCACAAGCAGACTCTGTCTGCCACGATGAGCGCATGCCCGAAGGATTTGAATACGTCGCCGTTGAGATCATCGTCCGGCAGCTGCCGAACCCGATCGAGCATCTAACCGTCGAGCTGAACCGTGTAGCGCAGCACGGCTGGAAGCTGGTCGGGCCGCCCGTCCCGCACACAGCGATGAACTCCGTCTACGCGTGGACGGCGACATTCGAGCGTGCGAAAGAGTGGGAGTCTGCCGCGTGAACGACCTGTCACCGGACCGCCCCTGGGAACAGCAACCCGCATCGGACCCGCCGCAGCCAGCCGCCCCACAACGTGCATCGCTCGGCTGCCTCCCATGGATTGCCGGCCTCGTGGGCGTCGGCATGATCGTCGGGTTCATCGTCTCCATGCAAGGGTCCGGGAACGACCCGCAGGGCGTATGCAACAAGTCGGCCGCCGACTACCTCGGGATCAGCACAGAGGATCTGACGATCACCGAATACCTCGAAACGCCAGGCGGGTCGATCGACGTCCGCGGCTCATACCCCGGGGGCACGTACGCATGCGGGCTGGGCGTTGACCCGTTCGGACTGCACCAGACAATGATCTACAAAGACGACGGGACCGTGGAGACGGCGTTCAACGGGTAGTCCGGGTAAGACTCACGAACTGCACGCAGTTCTTCCTTCAGCCGAGATTCCGCTCCTCCTCGAGCGCGCGGAAGGTAGCCCAGATTGCGATGAGTACCGCGGCGACGGTGAACCCCGGCATCTCCTACATGGAGAGTTCTTCGACGGGTGGGAGCAGCGGGCTGCCCGCGTTCCCGACACCATGCCGCTGCACACGTTCGCGGACCTGTAGCTGTCGCTGTCACAGCTCACCCGCGCATCTGGCTTCGCAGCCGCTGCGACTTCGGTAGCTGTCGCCGAGGGCGACCACACACTGGGATGAGCTGGCGGTGGCGTACGCAAAGTGAGCCCTGCAGGTGTGTACGTGACCCAGCCGGGTTAGGAGCGGTTGTTGCGGCCGCCCACCCTGTCGAAGAAGGCCGCGGCACCGCGCACCCGGTCCGGAACAGCGGCGTTCACGACATTCAGGCGTGCCAGGAATGAGGAAAGGTCACCGCGGGCGAACACAGGAATGCTGCGGTGGCCGATGGCACGGATGGTCGGCATCTGCTCCCCGCTGTTAAAGAACTGGGTGACCTCGGTGATCGACTGCACCGACAGTTCACCGTGGGCCAACGGCGCCCACCAGCGGAGGGTGTCACCGTCCAGCTCGAGCCGGTAGGCGACCCGGAAATACCACCAGTACACATTCCAGAGGAGAGCGGCGAACCATACAGCCATAAACAGGGCGAGCGGCCACCCGTTCTTCTCGATCATTCGGGGAGTTTGCCAGGCAGCGGCGACGATCATGCACATCAGGATCGCGGTCGAGAACGGAAGCCACCAGGCGGGCATGGCCCACCGATACACGGTCGCGCTGTCCGCGGGACGCCCGTCAGTCGGGGATGCGTCCATGTTGTGTTTCCATCTCGGTGCAGTCATCGGGTCAGCGGATGCCCGTTGGCGATCCGCCAACAACATGCGCAGGACAGCATCCTGTCACCAGACCGGCAGCCCGTCATGCCACAGATGCTCCGGCGGCAAACCCACACGCTGTTCCAGCGCGAGTTCACGGATCCGCTTCGGCAGGAGGACGGGTGCGTCGTAGGCGCTGCCGTCCAACAGGTCCCACCGGTTCTCGTACCCAGCCCACACCGTGGCCTTCACTCGGGCTTGGTCCACGTCGGTGTTCCGTTTCCCGGGAGCGACGGTCGGGTCGGTTTGCCAGGCCATGTGTTCAATCCAGGCGGCGGCCGCGACATGGTTCCGGGGGACGATGAACGCGCGCGGCTGCTCCACCGGTGTTGACGGCAACCCGATGAGCACGAACCATTCCCGGTCGGAGATTGCCGGTTTCTGGGATTTCACACCCAACAGCCATGACGTGTTGTCGGAGGTGCCGCGTGAGGCTTTCACCTGCACTTCGATCATCCGCCGGTCACCGGTCGTTTGAACGGCGAGAATGTCGGTGCGTTCCAACCCGTCACGGGTCAAAGCTGCACCCCACCCGAGCAAGGACAGGGCGGCGCACGTCCAATGCTCACCAGCGGATTTGGACATTTTCGTGTCGGCCATGCGGTCATCCTGACAGCTCAGAGTTAGCAGAAGGAGAAGGAGAAGGAGAAGGAGAAGGAGAAGGAGGAGGAGGAGGAGGAGCTGTCGCTCGAGAAACCCTTCATGGACGAGCTCCTACTTGGTAACCTTCGCGGTCGCCACTGGGGTCCGAGCAATGGTCGGGTACCCGGACAGGGTGCCGGTGACTTTCACCTTCATCGTCTTACCGAGCTGGGCGGTGGTCAGCTTGAACGATGACGAGGTGGCCTTGCTGACCGCGACACCGTTCGCGTACCACTGGTACTTGAATGACTTACCGGGAGTAGCCAGTCAGGCTTATCCGATTCAGCTTTCTGATGGCACACATTCGGGATGCTCACAGTAAGGCGCGTGCTCACAACGAACTTCCGCGGCGGCCCCGATTGCGCCTTCCACCCCTTTATAGGCCGATTCGAGTTCGAGCATCTGACTGTGCCGAAATCCATTCCATGCTGTGCCTGGTTGCATCGTCGAGCGCCAGCTGAACTCCGTCGGAATCCGCCATCGCGTAAACTTGATTAGCCACATCCGCCTTCAGTAGATGTTCGAAGCTGAACGACCCTTCGAAGGCGAACCATGCAATCACGGCTCCAGTCTTGATCGCAGCGGAAAGCCAAGCAGTCACCACAGACGCCAGATCGTCTGGCATCGATTCGAAAACCAAGTCGTACTCGAAGCAGTCTCGACCAGGAAGGTGAATGTCCGGGTCTTCAAGGAAGTAGCTCCGTAGGCCATCGGGCGTGGGTTCCGCCGTGAGCAGCGGGATTCCTGCCGTATTTCTGGAGGGCCAGATCACGAAGAGAAGCAGTTCGACGTCGCGCGCGTTCCAAGAAATCGCGTTCAAGAGTTCGTTCACTTGAGCCCCATTTTGCTGATCTGGTCTGACGTGGGTACGTAGGCCGAGAGCACTTTTCCTTCGTATGCACCCTCCGCCGCCACGAATACGACGACTTGCCGGCCGCCAACTTTCCCCGCAAATGCATGCGCTTCAGTCGAACCTACTCGCCAGTCGAACGTGGCGGACGGGGACGTCAGAATCGGGCTAGTCGCTTGCTCGAACTTGGATACCTGCGAGGAGAGACTACCGGTATTCGGGATCAGACCTTCTTCACGTAAGTGGCGAATGGCGTGACCGCCCTCTGCTCGCATACCTTGGAAGGCCGCGCTTGCGGCATCAGCGCCGAGCCCTACTGCGACGACGCCGTCGGCAGTTCGTACAACGGCGGTGCCGCCCGATCGAACGGCGCCCGCCACCTTGCCGAAGGTGATTGCATACACGATATCGGCCAACATCAGAGCGCCTGCTTCGCAAGCGATGGGGTCCATGCACTCCGTCGACGGAGCGTTTTGCGACTGCCATAGCGCCGCAAACTCCCCGTATCCGTGAATTCCGGCCTCTTGAGCCGAGCTCCACTCGTCGTATTCCTCCAGAGCCCCCTCTCGGGGATCCGGGGTGACTGGTGGGTCGACCGTCTGCGGGGGCGAAGCTTGAACAGTCCCCCCGCCGGTTCCCTTGAATGTCTTTCCGTTTACGTCGACGTCGTCGGTCCCACCGATCGCGGCCAGGCCGGACGGGTCAGACCGACTAACCGGGTTGTTACTCGCGTAGGCGTAGGCGTTCCACTGCCGAGGGTCGCGCAGGTCTAGGAGAGGGTCGGCGCTGATGAACCCGCCAACAACTTCGTCATAGTATCTGGCGTCTACCAGGGTCAGCCCGGTGGAGGCGTCTCTGGTCTTGCCCAGGAATTGGTTGTCACCGGGTACCGTCGCTGCGTTTGATGCTCCGCGCGTTGCTCCGAACGGGTCGGTATAGAAGCGTTTCACAGCAGTCGTCTTGGGGTGGCCGCCATTGGGAATCGCTGCGACAGGAGTGCCGTGTGCGTCATTGACGAGTGAGGTGACCTGGTCTCCGAGGCCCCGTCCAGTGCGGACGGCGACAGTCTGATCGGCGAAATTGTAGTACCGAGTGGCTTTGACGTCACCGGCCGGGGTGATGAGCAGTTCCTGGCTACCAAGGTAGACAGTGGTTCCCGTGGTGTCGGTGCGGGTGAGGCGGTTGCCGTCGGCGTCGTAGATGAAGGCTGTGGCCCCGACGGTGCTTAGCTCACCTTCGGGATCCCACGTGGACACCACGGGTGTTCCGCTACCTGATGAGATGCGGTTCCCGGCCTTGTCGTAGGTATAGGTCGTAGGCGTGGATCCCGTACTCGAGCTTGTGACGGCGTGCGGTCCAGCCGTATCAGCACCGTAGCCGTAGGTGGTGGTTGTGGCGGTGCCGGTGGCGGTGTGAGTGACCTGGCTCGTGCGATTGCCGAGGATGCTGCCCTTCTCATCGGTGCCGTAGAAGTATCGGGTCCAGTAGGGCGCGGCGCCTCCCATCGCACTGGCAGAGGGAGTTTGGTTGCAGACGCCGCTCTTGGCTGTCCAAGCGAGCTCGAGGTTGCTGTAGCCGTCGTAGTTGAAGCACTGGTTGTCGCGGAGAGCTTCGGTATCGAGGGCAGTGTTCTTGGGTTGATCTTTCAGCGAGGTGACGTTGCCGGCTGGGTCGTACGTGTAGGACATGTCCACCTCGGTGGCGCTGATGCCCGCACGGTCGAGGTTGATGTTGGAGAGTCGTTGGGTGATGGCGTCGTATTTGTACGTCACGGCGGCGCCGTATGTGCTGCCGAGGTCGGTGGCGAGAGTTTTTCCGTCGAAGTTGTACTTCGCGGATGCCACGTAGATGCCCCAGCCGAATCCGCCGCCCATCCAGGATGGCATTGAGGATGCGTTGTAGCCGGTGGTGACTTTCTCCTGGTTGAGGATGCTCGTACCGTCAGCTTTGGCGACGGCAGGGTAGGTCGTTGATGCGGTCTGACCGTCAGCTGTGTATGTGTATGAGGTGGAGTAGGCCGCCACCTTTAGCTTCGTGACGGCAGGGGTCGCGGGCAGCACCACGGTCGTCTTGAGTGGGCGGTAGGCGAGATCAACATCGTCGATGCGATTCTCGTAGAGGTTCGAGCCGTCCTTGCGAATCGCTGAGTAGAGAACTCCCTTCCACAGCGTGTCGTAGGTCCAGCTTGCGCGGACTGGGCCGGTCACTGTGTCGTCGCGGACACTGGTGGTGCGGCCAAGTGCGTCATAGGTGTACGCCAGGACCTTCTCGTTGCCGTTCCTTTTCGTCGTCACGCGTCCAAGCAGGTCGTACTTAGTGGAGGACGTACCAGCGTCCGGGTCTGTGGCTGTGATCTGCCGGCCGGATTTGTCGTAGCCGTAAGTCCACGTGTTGGTGTTGGCATCCTTCATCGTCGCGAGCAACCCAGCTGAATCGTACGTGTACGTCGTGGCGGTGCTCTTAAGGTCCTCATGCACTGTCTTTGCAGTGTTTGCTGATGCTTGGGCTTCGATGTCGGGGTCGCGGCTGTATTGGGTGAGCGTCGTCGTGCGTCCGCGGGCGTCGACGATCGTCTCCGTGGGTGTTGCTCCCAGGGGTGGTATTTGCAGGGTTGTGGCGCCGTCGTAGCTGGTGAGGGTGCTCCACTTCTTGGTGGAGGCCCCTTGCCAGAATGTCTGTTCCGTTTGCCTGCCGGCCCGGTCATAGACGAATGTGGTGTGCCCGCCAGTGTCTCCGGGCACTTCGGCGGGGATTGCGGCGGGCGCGCCTTTGGAGTGCCAAGGCTCGTACTGATCGATGACTCGTCCGGCGGAGTCGTACTTGGTGAACGTGACGAGCCTGGTGATTGCGGTGGCGTCGGCGCGGCGGACCTTCCCTTCCTGCTGAGTCTGGAAGGGGCGAAGAAGGGCATCATAGAGGGTGCTGCTGGTGTGCTGATGTTTGCCGTCGGCGGCGATGGTCTTGGTCACGACAGCGTTCAGACCAGTCTCGGACACGGTATAGGCGTAGGTCACGGACGGCGCGAATCCTGCTGATGCAGGGTGCTGGGGGTATCGCGCCTCGGTCAGGCGTCCGAGCGCGTCGTACTTTCCGGTCGTGACCCGACCGTTGGCGTCCGTGGACGCTGTGGGTACTCCGAGGATCGGATCGAAACCAGTTGTTGTGCTGTGCCCGAGCGGTTTCAAGGTCATGGTCGAGGCGAGCAACCCACCGGCGGACGCCGTATATGCGGTCGTCGTTGCGTTGTTCTGCGCGTCCGTGGTTTTGGTTGCCCGGCCGCGAGTGTCGTATTCGACCGTTCCGGCGGAGACATAGTCGGCGTCATTCTGTGGGTCGAATGTTGTCGGCTCGGGGTTGATCACCTTGGCGGCGGTAGGGCGTCCGGCGCCGTCGTACACCGCTTTTGATGCGCTGATGACGTCAGCAGGGCGGGCTGGTGTCGCGCTGCACTTCTTCGCGACGGTTTCGACCGTGGCGGGCAACGCCACCAAGTGCTTGTCGCGCAGTGCAGTCGAGCTCTCGTGAGCGTAACTGGTGCGGGTGCACGTATCGTCGGTGGCGATGCTGATGTCGCCGAGGTCGTCGACGGTGGTGGGCTGGCTGTACTCGTTGAAGGTGTTCGTGGTCTTCGTGTGGAACTGCACGTTGCCGTTCTTCAGGTACGTGTATTTGTGTGTGGTCTGTGTTGCGATTCTGGATGACGTGAACGTTGGATTGAGGGCACTGGTCGCGACGATGACCGGGGTTCCGATCTCGGTCACTGTCTCGGTGATCTTTTTCCCGGTCCCGCCAAGCGTCTCGCTGCCGTCGCCGTCGTAGACCGTCTCGGAGAACACCTGCCCGACGAGGCGCTCGGAGGTGTCGGGTACGGAGATGTCACCACCAAGAGTGAGTGGCACGCCCAGGCCGCGGTAGTAGGTGGTGACGGTCTTGGTGATCGGGTCGTCGCCTTGGCCGGTGAGGGTCGCGATCGATTCCGCGCCACGGAACTCGGAGTAGGTCTTGTCCCCGTCGTCGATTAGCGGGGTGGTGGGCTTTACCCATTCCCAGTTCGCGTTCGTGTAGTCGTAGGTGGTCGCGACGGCGAGAGAGCCGGTGATCAGTTCCTTCCCGTCTTCATTTCGACTCGTGTGGCCTTGGACGACCGAGGTGACTACCCATTTGTTGAAGTAGTCAGTGCGCTCTTCCACCTCAGCTGGGTCATGCCATTTGACGGGGTAGCAGAGGTCATGAGTGTTCTCGGGACGGCTGAAGCCCGCCCCCTTGCAGCCGGTGTCGTAGGTGACGCTGATCCGTCCACCGGATTCGGTACGCACCGAGCTCACGCGGTGACGGTACGAAGGGGTAGCGCCGTTGCCGTCGTCGCCCCCGAACGGGATTCGGTTCTGCAGGGCGACATAGTCGAACGTCGTTGCGGGGAGTGTCTTTATGTCGGCGAGTGTGCCGCCCAGGCCGTCGTGTTTGATCGAGTCCAGGCGCATCATGATGCCTGTTGCTGCGTCGAGTTCGACGCCGTCGCCCTGGGCCACGAATCTCTGCTCCAACGTCCAGGAGTCCACGGGTTGGAACGTGCTGCCATCGTGAGCATAGGTGGTGATTTTCGACAGGCGGACTCGGTCGAAGAACGTTGGTGAGTTCTTTGTTGCGCAGTCGGTGTCGTTTGTGCAGATCAAGTCCACAGGGGTGTCGGACCAGTGATTCTCCTTCGGTGATGTCTGGGCGTCACTGCACCAAGAGTTAGGGACCGAGAGGTTCGTAATACAGCGAGGTGCGTAGGTCAGTTCGACCTTCGCGGGAGCGTTGGAGACGCCGTCGTCCGGGTGGGTACCGTATTCGATGCGGGTCAGGTGCCCCCCAGAGACGTATTCGAGGGATGCCTTGCCGCCGTAGTAGGGCCGGTATCGGTTCGTCTCCTTGGCGTAGAAGTAGGAGGCAGTGTTGCCGGAGGGGTCAATGACCTGGTCGAGGTTCCAGCGCCAGACCTGTGGTTGGACGGAAGCCTTGAATGTGGCGGCGTTGCCGGGTTCGTTGGGGTTGTTGCCGAAGACGGGGACCGTCCATGCGGAGGCAGCCTGGGCGGATTGCCCGAAAACGTAGCGGGTACCGTCGGTCGTGGTGACTGTCCAGTGTTCTCCGGCGGCTCCGCCGCTGGCACTGTATTGGATGCGGGTACCGTCGTCCCGTTTGGGATGCCAGACCGAAGTGCTCTTGTCCTTAATCAGTTCCAGGCCGGCGCCGTTGAGTGACAGGGTGGCGTTCTCCTTACCCCAACAGAGGTCGGGAGCGGACAGACCAATATTGTTGGCGCCCGGAGTCTCATCCTCACTGCAGGGTGTGTAGCTACGTTCGATGTAGCTTGCTCCGAGGTCGAAGCCTTCACCGAGGAGACCGGACTGGTTGTTCGTTGACGGGATGCGCCCGTCGGAGACCTGCGACGCGTAGGACACTGAAAGTTCGGGGGCTGGCCCGGCAGGAACGTGCGGCACGCGCATCGGGTACGCCCAGGTGAAGCCACCGGTCGCGCCGGTCGTTGCCCAGGTCGAGGACGGGGCGAGCGATGTGGCACCCCAGTTGCCCATCGGTCCGGCGACTCCTGCGGTGATTGCTACGCTGCCGCCCGTGGTGCGGCCGGGCGCTGCGGTTACGGTGTGGACTGCGGCCGTGGCGACTGCTGCTGGTTCGGGGTCGTTAACAGGCACATCGACGGTAACCGTCTGGTCAACGACCTCGTGTGTGCTCGGCAACAATGTGGGGAGGCATCCCGCCGCGTCCGGGGTTTGGACGGCGCAGGCCGGGTACCAGACAGCGTGGAGCCTGTCGGCCCAATCTCCCCCGCTCAGGCCGGCGAAGTCGGCGTAGGAGACGGTGAGCTCGACGGACTGGTCACCCTCGACCGGGTCAGGTGAGGTGTCGACGACGTCGAGAAGCACCCCCGAGATGCCCGCGTTTGCAGTCGCCGCCTGGTCCTCGACATGCACATCCATCAAGGTCGGTGATGTTCCGTCGTCGGTTGGCGCGACCGACACTTCCATGCCACCCAAGTCGATCGCGACAGATTCCGGCGCGCCTTCACCCAAGGCCACCGGCACGGTTTTCTCGGCAGGCAACTCCGTTGGCAGCTCCAACGCGGTCAGCGCTTCGTCGCCATCGACTGCGGGCGGTGTTACGGGAACCGCATCCTCCGGTTCAGGGAGCGTGAGGGCGTCGACGGCGGCGTCGAAGTTCTCCTCGCGGCTCTCGTCTGGCACCGTTTCCGCAGCCTGTGCGAGCCCGAGGCCCGCCCCACCCAGTGAGGCCGGGTCGACAGACAGTGTCACAACAAGAACCGCAGCGAGCACGAGAACGAGGCGCCGTGCGGATGTTTTACGGTTCATGAGGAGTCCACCTGATTCGAACTTCGTCTTGGATCGCATGGCTACTCCCTCGGCCCGGTCGGGTCGATCGCGTTGTTCCCGGCCTTGCCGCCACCGAACGCTTCTGCTTCAGCGCCCTGGCACAACCGGCGAACCTTTGCCTCGTCCACGATTTCCCCGGAGAACACCCGGACGTTGTCGATTTGGCCCAGGAAGAAGTCGCCCGGTACGCCGTTGCTGATGGCACGACCGACCGTGAACGCGCCACCGGCTTTCCATGGGACAAGCGTCGACGTCGTGGCCTCGGTTTTCACCGGTACGGCTGTTGATGGTTCGTCGGGTGTGCCCGAGTTGCAGACTCGCAATCGCGCCTTGTCGTCACCGGAGTCGTACTCGCCCACGAGCATTACCCACTCGCCGGTTTTCACCTCCGCGGTTGAACGGGTGTTCGAGTAGGCGGTGTTGCCTTGCACGTCAGCGGCCTTCATGAGGAATTCCCAGCAGCCCTGACCGACTGTCTCGACGCAGTCGGAGGAGTTGTATCGCAGCCTGAACGCGGAATGCAGCGTGCCGTCCTGTGAGAGCACAGTTCGCGACTTGGTGGCTGCGGTCGGGTCCAGCCACACATGAGCTACGACGGTGAACGACTTTGTGGTGTCGAGGACGGGTGCGCCGGAGTATGCGTAGTCATCGACGCCGTCGAACTTCAATGCCTTATCCCCGGAGCGGGATCCAAACAATTCGTGCGGTCCCGCGGCCCATGTGGGTCCTGCAACCTTCAGCGGACCGGCCTCAGCGTTTCCCGTGTCGGCAGCTGTAGTCCCGGCCCCCTCGTCGAGCTTCCAGATCGCGTCTTCTTCGGGTGACGCGACGTCGAAGGCGTATTCAGTGACCGGGGACTTGTTTCCTGCTCTGTCCACAGACTGGGCATACAGCGAGTGGACACCGGCCTCGGACGGAACGTATTGAATGTCGTAGGTCCCATCCGTCGCGGGTGTCTTGACAGTGATCGGGTTCGGGTTGTCATAGTTCGCGAGGAACTGGACGACATCGGACGACCCGTTCCGATCGATAGCGAACATGCCCTTCAAGCCCAGCCCGCCACGCTCTAGGCCAGTTTCGTAGACGGCTTGGATGCCAGTCCCTGACGGGATCGGCGTTATTTTGGGAGCAGCTGGCGATGTTCTGTCGATCATGAACTCGCACCACGCGCCCCAGCCGGACCATAGCCCTCCGGAGACCGAGGTGACGTGCCAGGAATATGACACATTCGCCTTCAGCGCCGCCGCCGTACTGACCGTCGCTGACACTCGAGTTCCAGATGCCTCCGGCGCGGTGGTCGCGCTCTGCCAGACCGG
Source organism: Leifsonia sp. Leaf325 (assembly GCA_001423545.1). Lineage (GTDB taxonomy): Bacteria > Actinomycetota > Actinomycetes > Actinomycetales > Microbacteriaceae > Orlajensenia. The sequence goes on along the minus strand of LMOK01000002.1, from coordinate 1,180,926 downwards.
CTCCGTCTCCCCCGTCGGGATGATTTGGAACACCGCGGAGACGGTTCCACCATCTGCGTCTTTCACAACCGCCGAGAGTGTCGGTGTCAGGTCATTGATCCACGGCCTCGCCGACGCTCCGGTCGCGCACCCACGTGCAGGCGGTCCATCGATCATCATCGCGGTCGGTGGACTGGGTGGACGGTCATAGTTGACGGTGAGCGTGGCGTCGTGGCGGAACCGCTTCCAGCCCGCCATGCTGGTCTCGTCCACGGCGCGCAGCCCGATTGTGATTGTCGGGAAGTCGCCCTCAGCGAACGCCACCAGAGCCTCCGTGGCGTCAAACGATTTCCACCCGGAATCGCATTCTGGGCGTTGCGCGCTGGTGACGGAGCCGTTGTAGACCACGAATTTCAGTCCGAATGTTGACCCGGCGGACACACTATCTGTCGTGTATGCGCTGGTTTTGGCAGGAGTGCAGTTGTAGGAAGACACCCCGTTCACCTTCATGGAGGCGTTGTTGATTTGAGCCCCGGTGAGGTCGCGAATGAGGTCCATGCCGCCGAATTCCCATGCCAGACGAGACGTGTAGTCCACGTTGCACGACGAGATGGAGCTGCATCGTCCAACACCCTCTCCGGGCATGGTGGAGCTCATGTCGCCCCACTTATAGAGGGTGCCCGTGTAGCCGCCGGTGCGAACGGCGACCCACTCGGCCGCTGTGCCGGCGTCGAAGCCGGGGTCGATGTACACCGGCCACACCGTGTCCTCCGAGGCCAGCATTTCCGCATCGGGAGTCACGACGACGCTCGAACCGGCAATCACCGCCGGCATGGACGCCACCTGATCCCCTGGACGTGGAGTGGCCGTGCGGTCGGCCACACTCGAGGCGCTCACACCGCCGACGGACTCCAGTTGATCCGCGTTCTGCATCTCATCTGCGGAGGAATCCCACATGATCGGTGCAGGAATGACGAAGATGGCCTCACCGGCGTCGTCAACGATCTGGATCGCAGCACCGTCCGGGACCATCTGCAACCCATCCGGCACCGTCACCGGGAATGTTAGAGCCGTCGAGCCGTTCCCTGCCGCCGAGGCAGCGAGCATGGCTTGGAACCGTGCAGAAGCAGCAGCCGACTCCAATTCGACGATTGGGAAGAAGCCGGTGCCGTCTCCCATCACGGTCACGATCAATCGAATTCCGTCGCCCAGCATGTAGATGGCTTGCGAGCCGTCGAGCTCTGGTTCCGGCAACGGAAGCGGGAACCCAACTTCCAGACGCTGGCCTTCCCGGGTGATCGACCCCAGCGGATCGCCACTATTCGCACTACCGCCTGCGTTCAACTCGATCTCGTACACCGGTGATTCCGGCACGATCACGTCAGCATCCTCATCGAGAAGCAAGTCCGTGTCGATGGACGCCCACTCCCCGGACACGTTGGTCCTTGAAGGAGAGATGGTGTACTCCAAGTGCATCGAGCCGTCGGCGTTCACGGACGTCGTCGTCCATGGCGTCCGCTCCTCCGTCGCCTCCACGACAGTCCCGCACTCAGCAGCCAGCGGTGCGGCGGCATCGACCGATTCGACGGCCACGACCGAGCAGTCAGCAGAGGCGCGGCCCCAACCTGAGTTCAACGCGACGATCAGCGAGACGCCGAGAACGACCACGAGACAGGAAGCAATCGAGACGCTTACACGCCAATGAGCGCTCAACCATGAACCCACCCAAACACCCCAAGTACACACGTCAGCACGGCGGCAAATGACGCACGTGAACCCCCCATCAGGCCCACCCCCGGCGACGAGAAAATGTCACCATCTCAGGAACCTGATCGTTCTAGTTGCTTGACTGTAAGTAACCACCCAGCCTCCTATGAACTCCCCACTAGTGGGGGTCGGTGCAAATTCGCTCTGCGGGCGAATGGAAGCGATGATTGATGCCCGTCCGCTCGCACGCAATGTAGTCGTGTCGATGCCGTCTCAACCCCGACTGTCCGCCAGCATGTGGCCTGTGCCAGAACTCCGGACCTTCATCATCAGCAGCTACACGTTCGCCGGGCGGCCGAGTGCTTTCGGGGTGGTCGCTATAGTCAGGGCATGATCAGCCTCGAAGGCGCCGGCCTCCTCGCCCAAGTGATCCCCGTTGGTCTCCTGATCATCGTGATAGAACGACGTCTAGTCACGCGATTGTTGCCCACCGGCCGGTTTGCAAGCATGACGATGTGGGCCGGGAGAGTAGCTATGATCCTGGCCGTACTACTGGGCGCGTTCGCAGTCGAGCGATGTATTGTCGCGGTTTCGTCGGGCGAGATACCGCGCGGTATTGACGCTGCAATCATCGGATTGGGCGCGTACCTGGTGTGGATTACCACGGGCATCCTCTTCTTCCTCTTCTTTCTCGATACCCCATGGGCGGAAGGCCTCCTCGCCGCGCAGAGTCAGAAGAGGGCACTCCGGAATCCCGAGGAGACCGCTAAGCGGCTTGCGTACATCAAGAAGACGAACCCCGACCTGTTCAACCACGAGTAGCCGAGGATCCTCGTGCGGCACCGGTCCCGCGGCCTATGGTGGTGGCGCGGATCGGGCGACCAGAGGCAACGCTCGGGACGGACGACACATCCGTGCCCGCCCATGCGCCCACGCCCACACGTGTTCGGTCGGGTGTCGGACCGCTCCGCTACTCTCAGTCAACGCATGAACGCGGGTGTGCCAACGAGTTTGGGGAGTTGGGTGGAGGAGCGGAACACTGAAGTCAAGCGAGCGAAGATTCCTGCCCCGGTGCGGGAACGGATCTGGGGTAGGGCGGCCGCGCGATGTGTGCTGTGCTCAAAGTGGCTGGTCGATGAGCGCGGGTACTGGCACTCGCTTCCCATCGGACAGATAGCGCACAACGTCGCCGCAGAGAGCGGGCCAAAGGCGCCACGCGGCAATTCCTCGCTGACGGCTCCTGAACGCGCGGCCGAAGAGAATCTCCTGCTGCTATGCCCGGACTGCCATCGACGCATCGATTCTCCGCAGTACCGAGATCTTTATTCGATCGAGTTTCTGTCGAAAAAGAAGGCGCAGCACGAGCGTCGCGTCCGCGAGGTCACCGATTTCGCGACGCTGCGCCCCGCAATGGTCATCCGGCTGACTGCCCCCGTTCGCGGTACCACGTCCGCTGCCACCCCGGCCCAGGTTGGTGAGGCTCTGCGACGTACGGGGCTGACCGGTATGGGTGCGGACACCAGAACTGGGACCTTCGACATTAACATCACGGTTGAGGAGGAGAGTGCCTGGGTATGGGACGCGTCTGCGCGCGAGGTTGACCGCATCGTGGCACGCGCGCAAGAGGCTGTGGCTGCCCAGGACGCCGGTGTGTTGGCGGTGTTCGCGCTAGCTCCGATACCGACTCTTGTACATTTCGGGGCAGCGCTCGACGACAAGACCGAAACCCATCTTTTCCGCCGAGCGCGCGGCGACGATGTCGATGTGTGGGGCTGGGCTATCGAAGATGTGGACACACGTACTTTCGAATCGACAATTCCCGATCACGAGGATCAGGATGAGGATGCGACGGACATCGTGGCGCTCATAGATGTCTCTGCAGTTGTCTCCACGTCACGAATCCCGACGGAACTCACCGGCATGCCTTTGGTTCGGCTCACCGTAGCTGGAGGAACAAGTCCAGATGCCATCACTACGCGAAACGACCTCGACGCATTCGCTGCTGCGTGGAGAGATCTCCTTGCGAAGGTCGAGACACGCTGGCCCGCAGCGCGACGGATTCACGTGATCGCGGCGGTTCCTGCAACTGCTGCCATCACGCTCGGACGCCATCGCATGCGCGACGCCCACCCGACATTCGTGACATACCAACGGAACGCTGATGGCGAGTACAAGAGGGCGTTGGAGGTGGCGGGATGACCGCTCGAGTTCGTGAGTTCAATCTGTTCTTAAGGGATTATGTAAACCTCAATCAGACCCGCATCAACACGCTCCAAACTCGCGTGGGGAGCCTCGATGACTTCCTTGTAGAGGATTCGACCCTTGCCGATGTCGTCGCTGATGGACTGATTCCGCAGGGATCGTTTGCGCACAAGACGATCGTCCGTCCCTACAGCGGCAACGACTTCGATGCGGATGTGCTGCTGCCGATAGAGGAGCAGGACGAGTGGGAGCCGAAGAAGTACACCATTCAGCTACAGAAGGCGCTGGAGGCTTCCTCGCGGTATGTGGGCAAGACCGTTCTAAAGAAACGCTGTGTCACGGTCGAATATGCCAACGACTTCCACATTGACGTGGTGCCGTTCATCACGCGCGGCGATGGCAACACTTACATCACGAACCGTACGGACAACGAGTACGTTCGATGTGACCCGGTCGCGTTCACAACGTGGGTCGAGGATTGTGCGCGAACCACGAATGGTCACCTCATCCGGGTCATCCGACTGGTTAAGTTCCTCCGTGACCGAAGCTCCATCCAGGTACCGTCGGTGGTCCTTGCAGCCCTCCTCGCGGAACGGGTGCATAGCTTCGCCGGTGTCGACTACTACACCAACGTCGCGACGACGTTGGTCGCTCTCCTCGAAAACCTGGACGACTACATCGGACCGATGACAACTCGGCCATGGGTTGACGACCGCATCGGCCAGAATCTCGCGGATCGTCTGACCGAGACCGGCTTCAAAAACCTTCAGAGCCAGGTCAAGACGTGGGCGCGCAAGATGCGCGAAGCCCTTGACGCCGACTCGGCGGACAGCGTCGAGAAGTGGCGCACGGTGTTCGGTGACAACTTCGGCGCCGAGAATAAAGAGCAGGGGCTTCTAGCCTCCGCGCAGGTGGACACGTATGAGAAGAGCGCAGCGCCAGGTGAGCAATGGCTCGACCGCGACTACGGCATCCCCATCCGCCTGAACCCGCGCTACGGATTCCGTGTCGTCGGTCGTGCAGCAGGAACCATGCGCGCCCGCAGCCGGCCTCGGCCGTTGAGCGCTTCGGGCAACCACGTTCGTACCGGCAGGGATCTCAACTTCACAGTGGAAGGTTGCACGGTGCCTGAGCCGTTCGACGTGTATTGGAAGGTGCGCAATGCAGGGGAAGAGGCCGCGAGCCGCAAGAACTTCCGTGGAGAAATTCGCAAGGAAGGACTCCGCATAACCGAAACGAGCAACTTCCCAGGGAACCACTGGGTTCAGGCATGGATCGTGAAGGATGGCGTGGCCGTAGCAACTGATGTTCAGGACGTCACCATCGTCTCGCGCTGACGCAGGGGTCTGGAGGAATCAGACGGCCTCGCCGCAAGCCGGGCTATTGTCGGCGTCGTGGATGAGGTGACAGATCCCAACTGTCCGAGCTGTGGCACCCGATGCCGGCCCCGCAGTTCGTCATGGTGGTGCGCTGCTTGCGAGGTCTGGGTCGACTGGGCGCTTCTCCCGACCGAGTCGTGAACAGCCGGCGAGCGGTCCTCGTGCTCCTCTTCGCCGGAATTGCTGTCCTGACTATGGCGGCATTCGTCATATGGTGTTAGCGAGCCTTCGCTCCCGCATTTTCTCCGGGCGCGCGGTCACGCGCCCGGTTGCACCGCCGATGCCGCGATTCGGAGTGGGAGGCAGAACGCCGGTCAACGTCTGGATACACATGGAAGGTGGGAGGTGACGGCGTAGCCGGAAGGCTGCGGACTGCGCCGTTCATGATGTTGGGTTCGGGACGTTCAATCATCGGAGTGGTCGGTCATGTAGACGGTGCCGAACAGAGCGCAACGGATAGCAGCAACCGCTTGGAGGGTGTCAGGGTCAATGACGAACCCGCCTTGGCTGTTGTCGGAGAACCCTGCCCACCAGAGGCGGATCTCGCAGCTGCGGCGCAACGAATCGATCTGCTCGGTCTTGTCTGCGAAGATGCGAAGCAGTTCACGCAGACTGCCGGTACCAGGCATGTTCGCGTCCTGGTGTTCAACTCTGTAACCCCAGTGGGTGTTGTCATGGACAAGGTCGCTGTGCCGGCCTTTCCGGTCTCCGACGTCATGGGAGATGGTGGGGTTCAAGCCGAGGACCTCGGTGATCTCCGCAACCGTCATGTCCTGACTGTAGAAGGATAGGGTTGCCCGATCGTCGGTCACCATCCGCTCAACCTACCGATCCTGTCCCGCATCAGCTTCTGAGGATTCCCAGCACGCGCGCCCGCTCAGCGGCCACATCAACAGGCTCCCCGGCCAGCGTCGCCAACGCTTCCTCGAGCGGCCAGACGGTCAGGTTCCCGTACCGGGCGGAGTAGAACCCGATGGTGTCGAGCTCGTACTGATCGAAGCTGTCCAGCAGCGCATAGGCGACAATCTGTTGCATTGCCTGTTTCTTGAGCTCGTCCGCTCGCAACCCTGTCTTCGGGTTCTTCGCGCCCAGCTGCACTTTCATGTCGAGGATGGTGCTGCCAGCGATCAAGTCACCGTCCGCGCCGATCAAGCTGGACGCTGAGAATGTCGGGCCGAGCAGCAACGGCTGTCTAAGCTTCGGGAGGAGGCGCTCCTTCGCCAGAGCCCGGAGTTCACTCAGCTGCCTGAAGGCGTCACCAGGGACTGCAGCCAACTCCGTCTTCATGGAGTAGCTGCCGGCGCGGATGGATGCATTCAGCTCGGATGTCTCGTACACGTACTGGGACCGGTACACCTCCGTGATCAACGCGAGTACCCAGCAGCATCGGAACAGCATGTCGTCGGAGTCGGCGCCAGCTTCGAGTTGAGCAACTCGAGTCATCACCACCAGGTCGTCCACCGCTTGCACGTGACCGTCGGTGAGCAGTCCGCCGGCTTTCAGCGGGAGAGGGTGATGCTGTTTGTTCAGTGTCAACTTCATCAACAAGTCGAACGCTGTCCCGACCGTCCCCGGGTTGGCATCACCGCCGTCCACTAGCAAAGGCCCGGACTGTGCAGCGAATTCTTTCCGCAGCTTCAACGTGTTCGGGTACCGGTCGTTGAAGTAAGACTTCAGCGTTGAGGTGCCGGTCCCATTCAAGATCCCGGTCAAGTTGTACCCGATGTATGAGCTCATCCGGGCAGTCTCACAGGTCCGAAGATGCGGCGGGAATTCCCCTTTTAGGTGGATTGGCTAATGCAGCTGCTCACGGGCGTGCTCCTTCGTCGGCTGATTTGGCGATCAGATAGGGACAGATTGAAGGCCAAGGTGTGACCACTGGCAAGCTGGCAGAGCGTAGGTCGACGGCCGATTTCGGCCGGCACTCCGCTCACTCTCCCATCGTGGAACGCCCACAAAGGGGTTTACCGCAGCTGCTGCGACTTCGGTACCTTGAACGCATGACGGACCCGACAACAACACCACCGACGACACCGCCCGGCTGGTACAGCGACCCGTCCGGCACTCTCCGCTGGTGGGACGGAACCAACTGGGGTGTGACTGCACCGCCACCGTCAACACCGACGTACCACCCGCAACCCACCGCATCCGGTCCCGCGTACGCAGCGGCACCAACACCTGCCCCGTCCGAAACGAAGAACATGGCGATCGCCTACGTGTTCGCTGTCTTCCTCGGTTTCGCCGGCGCCCACAACTGGTACCTGAACCGGTGGGCGGTCGCCGCCGGCCAAGTCGCACTTACCTTGGGTGTCATCGTCTGCTTCATCGCCGGGTATGGCACCGCATCCCTCAACTTCCTGCTCTGGGTTGGGATCCTCGGGCTCATCATCATGTTCATCTGGTGGGTGGTCGACCTTTGCACACTGCACATCCGGGTAAAGCTGATCAACGAACGAGAACGGGCAGCCTAACCACCAGCATTCATGCGTTCCCGGAACTTTCAGCACGTTTGGCCTTATGCGCCGTCGACAGGGTGCCAGCCCGGCGCAGGCTAGAGCGAGTGAGTTATCACGGCCGCTGCGATCAGCGGCGATGCCGGTGGTGAGATCCGGAAGAGTGAAGCAAGTTGCCGGCTCGAGACGTTTAGACGTAGGCCGTCTTTGAATTGCTCTATCCCGACTAGCTTGTCGTAGCGGAACTCGAGGGTTCGCGCGCTGCCAACGAAAACTGCGCGCTGATTCGTGATTGCGAGAACACCAGTGTCTTGCACCTGCAGCTCCGTGCCAACGACGACGCTTCGCGCTCGGATCTGACCTGTCCGGTAGGTCACACCTTTCGCGATGCGGATGCTGACGCCTGCTGTTCCGCCTCGTGTCTCTCGCAGAGCAACTTCTTTCATCAGCGACGCTCTGACCGCAGCCCGGCCAACTTCGCCGGCCTTCAAGATCACGGGTACCTCAACCTCTGGGAGGCGTCCGTCGTTGAGACCGGCGATGACGAGCTCCTCGAATGCGGGCAGGTCCCGGACTGCGAGTTGTTGGAGATCAAGGCCGAGCGCGGTAGCCAGGTGGAAAAGATGTTGTTCTTCTTCGTCATTGAGAAGGTCGTCGTCGAGGACATCGCGAATGCCAAGGGTGAGAACTTCCCACTTCTTGTCCTCGAGAGCTTTGCCGCGGTAGAGCTTGGCCGCGGCGTCGATCGCGGCGGGAAGCTCCGACAGTGCGTTGCTGTCACCGTGCGCCGCGGCCAGCGCTGTGGACTCAAACTCGTCGCGTCCTTGTCGTTTCGCTTCGCGGCGGGACAGCTTCTTGACGGGTTCCATGACAGCCGCTTGAGTCGTTGCGGACTTAGTCTCGGTCGTTTCGATGCTCATCACGGTGTCTCGTACGCTTACGCCAGCATCGTGCTCGTTCTCAGCCGGGGCGAGCGGATCGACTCCTTGCTGGCCGGCGCTCCACACGTGGCCGGTCCACGCATCCCCGTCCCAGTAGCGCCGCTCGAATCGGCCGGTTGGGTCGGGGTGCCAGTCTGCGGGCGTCGTCGTCACACGGCGACTCTAGCGAATCGAGTGATGGATCGGTTTCGAGAGTGTGCTGATCCACTCCTGTTCGAGTATGTCGTACGCATCGTCGTCCACCGTCGCTGTGTCGTCTTCGACAAGGAACAGCAACATGCGCGGCCTGGCTGTAGGGAGTGCCATCGGGCGATATTACGGCGAGGTGAGAGCTGCCGTGCTCATTTATCCACAGCCGCTATCCGCACAGCACGAGCCGGAGCCCGAGCCCGAGCCCGAGCGATCGTCGAGCCGGTTCAATCTACGGGCAACGGATTGTCCGCCAACCAACTCTTTGCGATGCTCTCGGCCGGCGCCTGCTCGTTTACGCTTTCCGCGTTCAGCGCGACCAAGCCATCGGCGGTTAGTGCGGCGCTCACTGCGTTGACGATGGCGGTGGCCTTCTCATCGAGAGCGTCGCTGGCGACGGGGACGACGTGTGAGGCCAGGAATAGGCCTTCGGTGTCTTCGAGTGCGACGAGGTTGTTCTCCTCAATAGACGGATCAGCTGTATAGATGACGGCAAGCTGAATGGAGTCGTCGCGCAGTGCTTTCACCGTCAAGGGTCCACCGCCGTCTTCGATCGGAGTGAAAGCGACATCGACTCCGTAGGTCGCTTCTAGTCCGGCGGGTCCGAACGGACGCGTCTCTGCTTCGGAGTTGGCACCGAGCGTTAGTGGTTCGGTGACCTTGGAGAGGTCGTTGATTGTGGTGAGCTCCCACTTCTCGGCAAACTCCTCCGTGACCACGAACGCGTCTTGGTCGGTTGCTGACGACTCTTCAAGAATGCGTACGCCTGCCGGAGCAGCGTCCACCAGTGCGTCGTAGACGTCGGCGTCGAGCCGAGCTGGCGTTTCCGGTTCCCAGATCTGGAGGAGTGGGCCTGTGTATTCCGGGAAAAGGTCAATGGCTCCGCTCTCGATCTCCGGAATGTAAACCTCTCGTTGACCGATTCGGAGGTCGCGCTCGACTGAGTAACCACCAGCTTCGAGGGCTTGTGCGTAGATCTCGGCGATGATCTCGTTCGAGTAGTAGTCCTGAGATCCGACGACGATGGCATCCCCGGATCCCCCGGAATCACCATCGAGGTTTTCAGTGGCGCACCCCGTCAGGACGACGGACACGACCGCCACGCCTAGGAGGGCTGTGAGGCGCCGGCGGCTTCTGATGATCATGATGTTCTCCCTACGAGTTGATTCCGGGGGCCGTTTGGTCGCAACGAGAATCGCTTTTGAATCAGGACGAAGATGCCGTCGAGGAGAAGGGCGAGTGCGACCACCAGCAGGGAGCCGGCGATCAGCTCGGCGTAGTTGCGGGTCTTCAAGCCCATGAAGATGTATCGACCGAGGCCCGCATCGGCGACGTACGCGGCGAGGGTGGCGGTGGCGACAACTTGGAGAGTGGCGGAGCGAACACCGCCGAGCAATGCCGGTGCAGCCAAGGGGATCTCTATGCCGAAGACGATCTGCATTTCAGACATGCCTTGGGCGCGGGCGCCATCGACGACGTCGCTGCTGACGGCCATGACACCGGAATACGTCCCGGCCAGGATAGATGGTGCGGCCAAGACGATGAGCGCGATCATCGGAGCGACCAATCCAATACCAACGGCGAGTCCAAGCAGAGTCAGGAGACCGAGAGTTGGAACTGCCCGTGCAGCTCCCGCGACGAGGGCAACGCCGACAGTCCCTCGACGTCGATGGCCGACGACCACGCCGATAGGGATTGTGATTGCAGCTGAGACGACCACGACGACGATTGTGATCGCAAGATGCTCGGCGAGCCGCGTCCAGATTCCCCCGTCCCCGGTCCACGATGCGGGGTCCGCGAGCCATTGAAATGCCTGAGCGATAAGTCCCATCACGCAGCCTTCTGGCGACGCGCCCACGGAGCGACCGCTCGTCCGGTGAGCACGCACAGACCATCGAGGAGGACGCCGATGAGTACAACGAGGCAGATCCCTGTGATGACTTCAGCGACGATCCCTCGTTGGAACCCGTCCGTGAAGAGTGTGCCGAGGCTGCTGATGCCGATGACGGACGACACTGTGACCAGGCTCACCGTGCTGACAACAACGACCCGCAAGCCTGCGATCAGGCCCGGCACCGCAAGAGGGAGGTCGACCGCCCAGAACCGGCCGAGGGACGAGTAGCCGATTGCGGACGCCGCGAGTCGTACGTGCTCAGGCACGGAAGAGAAGGCATCGGCTGAAGCGCGGACCATGATCGCCGTCGCGTAGATGGTCAGCACGATTATGGCGTTCCATGCAGACCTCAGCCCGACCCCGAATATCGCCGGAATCAACACGAAAAGCGGTAGAGAAGGAATGGCGTACAGAAGGCCGACGACGGCGAGGGATGGTTCGCGCGCCCACCCGCGACCCTGCACAGCCCACCCGATCGGCACTGCGATGACGACGCTGAGGATCACCGCCGGTATCGCCAAGGCGAGGTGAACGATGAAGAGTTGAATGACTCCATCGAGGTTCTGGCTGAGCCAATTCATCGTTGCAGCGCTCCAATGGGCCGGCCCTCTGCGTCGAGGACCAACTCGACACCATTCCGAGTGTGGAGTTGAAGGCGCCGTTCTGGACGGTCGACACCGACGAACTGCGCTACGAACTCGTCGGCAGGTTGCGCGAGGATTTCCGTGGGTGTTCCTCGTTGGGCTATGACCCCGCCAGCCTTGATGATCACAATCTCGTCGGCCAGGGCGAATGCTTCGTCGATGTCATGAGTGACGAACAGGATGGTCTTGGAGAGCTCGCGTTTCAGAGCGATCAGTTCCTGTTGCAGGGTGCGTCGCACGATTGGATCGACAGCACCGAACGGTTCGTCCATCAGCAGGATGTTCGGGTTGGACGCCAATGCTCGAGCCACCCCGACCCGCTGTTGCTGTCCGCCGGAGAGTTGTGCCGGGTACCGCTGTGCCAGTTCAGTGTCGAGGCCCACTAACTCGAGCATCTCGTAGGCGCGGGTGCGCGCGTCTGGTTTGGATGCTCCGTTCAAGCGAGGTACGACGGAGATGTTTTCCACGAGGGTTCGATGTGGGAGCAGTCCCCCGGATTGCAGCACGTATCCGATCGACCTGCGCAGTTGCACTGGGTCCGTCGTGGCGAGGTCCGCGCCGTCGATGAGGACTCGTCCCGCAGTCGGGTCGATCATCCTGTTGACCATCCGTAGGAGCGTTGTCTTTCCCGACCCGGACGACCCCACCAACACGACCGTGGATCTGCTGGGGACCGTGAGGTTGACGTCGGCGACCGCGGTGGTGCCGTCCGGGTAAGTCTTCGAGACAGATTCGAACTGGATCACGTCGCACTCCTCGGCGTTCGTTCACATCACAGCGGTGGACAGGCGTGGAGCCGGGGTCGCCGCCATCGCTGCGATGGCGTCAGCCGCGCGAACCAACGTGAGATGCGTGAGTGCTTGAGGGGTGTTGCCTGCTTGAGTTTGACCGCTCACGTCGTACTCCTCGGAGAGCATTCCCACATCGTTGGAGTAGGACACCAACCGGTCCATGAGCTCGATGGCATCATCCGGCCGCCCCGATCGCGCGTACTGCTCGACCAGCCAGAAGGAGCAAGCGAGGAAGGGGTGTTCATCTCCCGGGAGCCCGTCGACACCGGCTTCGGTGCGGTAGCGGAGGACAAGGCCGTCACGGAGGAGGTCCGCTTCGATGGCGGCAACGGTTCCGAGCATCCGGGGATCGGCCCAGTCCAGGTAGCCGACCTGCGCGAGCTGCAGCAGCGAGGCGTCAACTTCTGGGCTGGTGTAGGTCTGGGTGTATGTGTTTCGCGACGCATCGAACCCGTTCTCGTCGATGTCCGCTCGTACCGTTTCGCGGAGCACGCGCCACCGGGCGAGGTCGCCGTCTAATCCATACTCCTCGACGGCGTGGATTGCGCGGTCGAAGGCGGCCCAGACGAGCACTCGGGAGTGCGTGAAGGATTGTTGTTTTCCGCGGATCTCCCAGATGCCATGGTCGGGGTCCTCCCAGTGGTCCTCGAGGTATGTGATGAGGGAGCGCTGTAGCGCCCAGGAGAACCGCGTGTCTGGCACGCCGCTGCGTCGCGCGTCGTCGAGAGCGATCATGACCTCGCCGATGACGTCGGCTTGGAACTGGGTCGATGCGCCGTTGCCGATCCGAACCGGGGCGGCTCCTTTGTAGCCGGGAAGGGTGGTGATGATGCTCTCGGCAAGGTTTCGCTCCCCCGACAGGCCGTACATGATCTGCAGGTCTGCAGGGTCACCGGCGACAGCTCTGAGTAGCCACCCGCGCCACGAGCTCACATAGTCGCTGTACCCGTGGGTGAGGAGGACGGAGATTGCCAGTGATGCGTCCCGGAGCCAGACGTAGCGGTAGTCCCAGTTGCGTTCTCCGCCGAAGCTCTCGGGGAGCGATGTGGTGGCGGCCGCAACGACGCCTCCGGTCTGCAAATGGGTTAGCGCCCGCAGAAGAAGGAGCGACCGAACGACGGCAGTCCGGTACGGTCCTTCGTGATCGCAATCTCCCGCCCACTTCTTCCACCACGCGTGTGTGAGGAGCATTGCAGCGTCGACGTCAGGGGCGGAGGGAGTTTCACGATGCGCAGGAAACCAGGTCAGGCTCAAGTCGATGGTGTCCCCCGCCCGTATGTCGAACTCACCGATGTGGCTATGCCCGGCCGGGTGAAGAAGTGGACCTCGGACCACAATCGAGTCTGGTCCGGCGACGGCGATGATGGAGGCTGGCTGTTCGGAGTGGTCTTTGCGTAGCCACGGGACGGTGGCTGCGTGACCGAAGCGAAATCGAAGGTCCACCTTCATCCGGACTTTCCCTGTGACGCCTGCCACTCGGCGGATGACGTTCGCGCGTCGGTCCTCCATGGGCATGACGTCGGTGACTTCCACTGTTCCCGTGTCAGTTGTCCAGCGTGTGATGAGGATCATCGTGTCACCGTCATATCGCCGTGTGGATGTAGCGGCGGCATCAGCGGGGGCGAGTAGCCAACGCCCGTGCTCCTCAGAACCGAGGAGTGCACCGAATTGTGACAACGAGTCGTAGCGGGGCATGCACAACCAGTCGATGCTGCCGTCACTGCCAACGAGTGCGCCTGTGTAGCAGTCGCTGATCAGTGCGTAGTCCTCAATGCGGAGTGACATTTCGTGCGTCAGGCTGCGCCAGCGCCTCGATTGGATGCGGCCGCGTTGAGCTCTGATTCTTCAACATCCATGAACATGAACTTGACGCCGCCTGTAGCCACTTCGCCTAGCGCCGGAAAGAGTGCACCGGCCTCCGCGGTCGTGACTGCGGCGGATGCGGATGCGTAGTCGGAGAAGTACATGTCGATCTGACGGTAGGCGGGAGTCGGTGTCCCGTCTTCCTTGGGCCAGATCTTGGATGTTTCGAATCGCTCCAGCCCTGGCATCTTGCGGGCCAGTTCGACCAACTGGTTAGCCTCGTATGCTCGTTCGAACTCGACGGGGTCGGTTGGGTTGTCGTAGAGGACTGTGATTTTGGTGGGCATGATCTTGTTCCGTTTCCTCGTGGTGCGTTGATACCTATGAGGGCTATCCGACGGCTTCGGCGGAATAGTCAGCCTCGCGTTGTTCGTCTTGTCGGTGTTGTGCTGGCCGGCCATAGGTTTCCAGCAGGCGGAGCCAGATTTCGTTGACCGTGGGGTAGGCGGGGACCATGTGCCAGAGGCGGTCCATGGGTACGTCTGCGACGATTGCCAGGGTGGCGGTTTGGATGAGTTCGCTGACGTCGGGACCGACGAATGTGACCCCGAGGAGCCTCTGTCGTTTCTCGTCAACGACCATGCGAGCGGTGCCTTTGTAGTTGTCTTCCCGGACGCTGGAGCCGGCGAGGTAGCCGATCTCGTAGTCGATGACACGGGTCTCGTAGCCGGCCTTCGTGGCGGCTTCAGAGGTGAGACCCACGGAAGCGACTTCGGGTTCGGTGAACGTGACTTGAGGAACGGCTTGATGATCGGCTGTCGCGACGTGCTCGCCCCAGGGCTGGTCGAGTATCGTCTCGCCCAGTGCGCGGGCGGCGATGACACTGCCCGCGGCCCGTGCCTGGTACTTGCCTTGGTGGGTCAGCAGGGCACGATGGTTGAGGTCGCCAACTGCGTAGAGCCAGTCAAATCCGTCAACGCGGAGGGTGTCGTCGGTGTTCATCCAGTCGCCCGGTGTGAGGCCGATAGTTTCGAGCCCGATGTCGGATGTTGCTGGTGTGCGGCCTGTGGCGACGAGCAATTCGTCGGCGACGATCGTGTCCCCACTGTTCGTGGTGATGGTGACTTCGCCATCCCTTCTGGTGACGCCTGTGGTTTCCGTGTTCAGCAGGACGGTGACGCCTTGCTCCTTCATCCACTGGTGCACCATCTCGCCGGCAAAAGGTTCCATTCCGGCCAGGAGTCCGCCGCGGGAGATGAGGGTGACTGTCGATCCCAGCCCGACGTACGCGGTTGCCATCTCGGCTGCCACGACGCCGCCGCCGATGATCGCGAACCGGGCGGGAAGGTGTTTGACGCTGGTGGCTTCCCTGCTCGTCCACGGCTGCGCTTCCGCGAGGCCGGGAATCAGAGGAATGAGAGGTCGGGAACCCGTGGCGATGGCGACGGCGTGACGAGCCGTGTATTGGGTGACGGCACCGTCTGCGGTCGTGACGGCGATCTGCTTCGGGGCGACGAGCCGACCCACTCCGCGTGCAACGCGGATGCCTGCACCTTCCGCCCAGGCGACTTGGCTGGCATCCGACCAGTGATGGGTGAAGGAATCGCGGCGATCAAGGACTCGTTGCACGTCGATGGTCCCGGTGATTGCTTGCGCGGCACCGTCGACATGTTGAGCTGCGCGAAGTGCTTGCGCTGACCTCAAAAGCGTTTTGGATGGCATGCATGCCCAGTAGGAGCACTCACCTCCAACGAGCTCGCTCTCAATAAGGAGTGCGGTCAGCCCGCCTTGGACGGCGTAATCAGCGACGTTCTCGCCTGCAGCTCCAGCGCCCAGGACGATGAGGTCGTATTCGTTCGTAACCATGGTGGGTCCTTTTCCTGGACGGGGCTCGATTAGCACTTGCCGGTGGTGGGGGTGGGCGGTTGGCAGCCGGGGAGCACCAGGTATCCGTAGCCAGTGTTGACAAGGAGTGCTTGGCCGACACCTGATGCGGTCAGATCCCATCCGAGGAGGCGGACGTACCGAAGCATCGTGCGCAGGATCGAACGGACTCGTTCATGACGGGCTGAGGTTGTCTCGAATGCACGTCTGTAGAGAAGGTCGAACTGAGCGAGCGTGAGGCGCTCGTATGCGTCGATCTGGGTGGCGGTGATCGTGTTGTGGTGGCCTGTGCTGAAGCGTCGCTGGTACTGACGGACTTGGCCGAGGTTCATGAGCTGCTCTGCAACAGGGTCCTCCCGAGCCGGGTGGCGGGGAGGTGACGTTCCCAGAGGGGAGGCCTGGTGGGCCTGCTGCCGGTTCATGGTGTTGGACCGACGATCTGGTATCCGCGGGCTTCGAGGTTGGCGACCATGTGTTCCGCGTACCATTGCGGCCATTCGTCGTCGTGGACGCCGCCGAGGACGGTGGCTTCGTGCACACCGTGGGCTTCGGCAGCCTTATTGAGGATGTCGAGGATGACGGTGAGGGTGGCTTCCGGTGTGAGCGGAGCTGAGGTGTCGTTCATCGTCCGGGCGCCCTCTTCTTGATTTCCTGCAGCATCCAGCCGTTTCCGTCGGGGTCTTCGAAGCTGGCGAAGCTGCCGTAGTCGGCGCGTTCGGGGTGCGGGCCGGAAAGGCGCTGCTCGGTTCCGGCGTGGTGGAAGATGCCACCGGCGTCGTGGAAGATTTCGGAGACGTCGGCGCCGTGGTCGAGGAGTTCTTGGCGGGCTTCTTCGATGTCGTAGACGGTGAGTTGGAGGCCTTGGACGAAGCCCGGAGCGGCCGTGGTGAGGCCGGTGCCGAAGATGATCGAGGCTTCTGAGCCGGGTGGTGTGAGCTGGACGACGCGGAAGTCGTCGCTGACGGCGAAGTCGGCGTCGAGGCGCCAGCCAAGTGATTCGTAGAAGTTCTTGGCCTGGTCGACGTCGGTCACTGGGATGACGACGACTTCTAGTTTCATGTCCATGATGGGGCTCTTTTCATTTGGGCGGTGCGTGGGCGTTGCCGGCTATTCGGAGAGGAAGGCGTTCACTTCTGCGGCGAACTCGGTGGGGTATTGGAACAGGAACCCGTGGTTGGCGTTGGGGTAGATCGTGAGGCGAGCGTTCGGCAGATGCCCGGCGAGGAGGTAGGAGTTCTCGGTCGGCACCATGATGTCGTTGTCACCGTTGGCGACCAGGGTGGGCTGGAGGATGTTCTCCAGTCGGGCCAAGCGGGAGTAGTCCTTGATCCCCCATTCGATGGCGGCTGCTGCTTGTGCGTCACGGACGGCGAGGCTGGGGAGGGTGTCACGGTCATCGGTGCGGGTGAAGATGCGGCCGACGAACTCCGCCCCTCGGGCTTGGCTGTCGGGGGTGGGCGCGAAGAAGAGGTAAAGGATGTCTTCGGCGCCTTGCTCGTCCTTCATGGCATGGGCGCGGGGAATGTCGGACCAGCCGTGCATGTTGCGGCCACCCTGTGGGCCTGTGCCCGCGAGGATCAACCTGCGGACGAGTGCTGGCCGTTGGAGGGCGACTTCCTGGGCGATCATTCCTCCGATCGAGAAGCCGAAGATGTCCACTTGATCGAAGCCGAGGGTGTCGATGAAGGCGAGGGCGTCTCGGGCGAAGTCGCGGAACGTGTCCGGTATCGCACCGGTGGATAGCCCGATACCGCTCGGGTCATAGAGAACAACTTCCCGCTCGGCCGAGATCGGGTCGACAAGGTCAGGGTCCCAACCGTCGAGGTTGCCGCGGAAATGTTGCAAGAAGATGACCGGGGTGGTGCCCGTCCGGCCGAACCTTCGGTACGCGTAGACGCTGCCGTTCGGACCGTCGACGTGAAGGTTGGGTGCCGTGTACTGGGACACGCTGGTCCCCTTTCAATAGCCGTCCGACAGTGCGGACGGGACAGCCGCTCGACAGGACAAGCGGAGCGCAGGTCGCCGGTTGCCGTCGGCGGTGGGTGGTCCGTCGACCTACACGCGGCGTGAGGGCACCTGGGTGGTTGCGTCCTCAGTTCAGATGAACCTGCAACACCAATATCTCGCCGTCCTATCGGCCCGGCATCCGTACTATCCGTCGGCATAAGGTGCGTGAGAAGCTGGCGAGTGGCGTGAATCCCCCATCTTTGGGATCGGTGATTACTGCAGGATTTCGGCTAGATGAGTGCGTGCCTGAGAGCGAAGGCCGTTGCTTCGCTGCGCCGGCGTACACCGATCTTCCGGTAGAGGCTCGTGACGTGGCGCTCCACCGTCCGGTCGCTCAGCCACATCAACGCAGCGATCTCTTTATTGGTGAGTCCCTGCGCGAGAAGTCCCAGTACTTCAGTTTCACGGCGGGTCAACGGCAAGCCCGGCGCGCTGATGTGAACCGTTCCCAAGGCCGGGACTGACGGCCCCGTTGCGTGCGAGGACGGCGAGGCTTCGCCTGAAGAAGGAGCGGGCTCGGCGACGGCCGCGGCTGCCTCCAGGATGCGGTCTGCGACCGCCGAAAGCGATGGTTCGACCTCGGCGATGAGAGTCCGCAGGATCTCGGCTTGGCGGGCAAGCTTCGCTTCGGCTGCAGTTCTGGCTTGGCGTTCGCGTTGCAGGCTCCGGGCAGTGTGGATGGCGATCGCCGCTTGGCCGGCCGCGACACGGAGCAGGTGGGTCTCCGTAACTGTCGGAAAGTCGCTGCGGACGGACGACACAAGGACGACGCCCGCTTCCCAAGGCAATGCGATCTGGAGACTGGCAACGCGAACCGCTCCCAGATCGGAAGAGTGTACGGCGATGGTCTTCACTCCGGATACCAGTGTCGAGTTCGTAGCGCTTAGGTCCCGTAGTTCAGCTGGAATGTTGGGGCTTAGCGGCCGCCAACCTTCCACGAGCAGAGCGGGTTGCTGTTCATCGAATCGCACGTACACGCCATCCAGTTGCAGCATGCCGAACAGCACGCTCAGCAGGCCGGTGACGATTTCGACTGGATCTTGATCGACCCACATAGCGGGAAGTGCGAGGAGTGCGCCCAAGTCCCGCATCCATCGTCGAGATTCCGACGCGGAAACGTCGCCCTCGCTTTGGCCGTACGGGTTGTCGGCCAGCCTCGCATCCTTATTCACGGTGGTGTTATCGATCCGGTTTCCGGGAAGCCCTTCTGCCGCAGAAACTCTGCAGGGGGCACGAAGAACGGGTTCTCTTGAAGCACCCCACCGACCAGCACCATCGGATGGGTTCGGAGAATGTCGATGATCAGCGCGCCATCGAACTGAGCGGTGTCGTAGGCGCAGATGGCGATGTGTCGGTGGCGCAGGTTGACGAAATTAGCTCGCGCTTCGAACTCGATGAGCTGATCGGCGAAGCCAGGTTCGCCGATTGCCCAGCCCATGTTGGCGACGAGACGGACGCGGGGGGAATCACGATCGTCGAACATTCGATCGAGGAGGGTGAGCATCGCGTCTGGGTCGAACCGACCACCGACCAGATACGTGTCAGCCCAGCTGTGAACTTCGCACTGACGACGCGTTAGAAGCTCGGCAGGGTCGTATCCGAGGTGCTGGAGACGGTTGACGGGCTCGGCCATGTCGGCGGGGTCAACGAGGTACACCACCCGGTCGCCACTGTCGATCCCTTGGCGTACAAACGAATCAAGTACCGCTAGGTCTTCGTCCTGCCAGTTGACGAAAGCACACACATGGCGGTGCTGATCGAGGACGCCGCCCGCGAAGGTGACGACATCATCCTTGTTGTCTGTCACCATTGGTCGTCTCGATCCGCTGAGTCTGCCCCCGGTGTGGGTCTAGTCGTCGGGCCGAACACTCCGTGCTTTGGACAATTTAGAACTCCGTATTCAGGCTATCGGCCGGAAAGTGACAACACAATGGCTCTGCGGTCAACCCCTTGACGTGCTGTCGGAGTTGAGCGTTCTGCCCCCGCCCAAGGTCCCGCGAACATGCTCCTGCCCCAAGGAGTTAACCGGCCGTCGAGATCTAGTGTCGTGAGCACCAGACGAACACGTCTGCCTTCTAGCCCGTCGCACGATCAACGAGCGATCCAGTCCCGGTGAAAACGCCCGGCGCTGGGAATGAATGAAGGAACCGATCGGCGACGGCTCTGTCGCCGATGATCTCGATCGATCCAGTACCGAGTGACGCCTCCACATCCATGCCACCGAAAAGCACATCCCACCAAGTCTGCACAGACCCGCGCAACACCGCGTCGGGAGAGTGCGCTGCTCCTCTCCTGATCTGTATGCCGTCACCGGTGAGCTGAATGTCGAACTGGTCATCGCCGAGCTGAAGAGCTACCGAGACCGCAGTTTCCTCGGTTGGACGGTAGAGCGCCTTCAGTAGCAACGCCAATGAGTCGGCACTCATCTTCGAACCGTGGTGGACGTCCAGACGCGCGCCCCATTGTGCGAGCGCAACCACTGCCGGCTCAAGTGCGACGCCGGCCGCAGTCAACTCATACACCTGGGCTCGGGCAGGAGGGCCGAGCTTGACGCGCTGGATGACTCCTGCCCCTTCCAGCTCCTTCAACCGCTGACTTAGAACGTTCTGACTTGCCTGCGGAAGCCCCGACCGAAGGTCGGCGAATCGCTTCGGACCGAACATCAACTCGCGCACGATGAGCAACGCCCAGCGCTCACCGACGGCATCTAATGCCAAGGCTGCACCGCACTCATCTGCATAACTTCGCTCGCTCATAAAAAAAGATTACCCTAAACGCACCACATGGTGCTACTTTAGGACTACGCACTACTAAACAAGGAGTAAATATCATGGACGCACTACTCGCCAAGGTTCTCGAAGCACACGGCGGCAAAGCCCGCTGGGACTCTCTCAAGACCGTCAAGGCAACCATCACCTACGGCGGCCCGTTCTGGGAGTTCAAGGGAAACGCCGACTTCGCCGTCACCGAGATCGTCGAAGCCGACCTCTACCAGGAATGGATCCGCCACACCGAACCCGAAACCGGCCGTGTGATCGAGTACTACAAGAAGGCCGACAAGGTCGTCATCATGGACGCCGACGGCAAGGTCATCGACGAACTCGAGAACCCGCGCGCCAGCTTCGACGGCTACACAACGGAGACCAAATGGACCGCCGCGCAGGCCGGCTACTTCCGCAGCTACGCCGTTTGGCACTACCTCGCCGAACCCATCGTCTTCACCCTCCCCGGTGTCGAAGCTCACGAGATCGAGCCGTGGACCGAAGGCGACGAGACCTGGCGTGTCCTGCAGGTCACCTACCCGAAGACCATCGACGCCCACAACGAAGTCGAGCTGTACTACTTCAACCAGGCCGGCCTCCTGCGCCGCATGGACTACCAGCCCGTCGTGAACGGCTTCTCCCCCACCGCCCACTACATCCAGGAGACCGACCTCATCGACGGACTCCCGGTTCCCACACTCCGGTACGTGCACATCCGCAACGAAGACCGCACCCCCGACCTGTCCTGGGTCCCCATCACCCTCGCCCTCAGCAACGTCTCCTTCAACAGCTAAACCAACCCAGTAACACCAACTCAGATCCGAGAACCGATTCTCATGAACCAGCTCCAAGCCGCACTCCCCGCGGCAGACAACAACACCGCCCAGGCCCCCGCAGACGCATTCCAGGACCTCACCCTCCCGCAGTTCCACAACCTCCTCACCGAGTCCGGCCTGCAGAGCACTCCCCAGCACGCCAACCAGGGCAGAATCCGTGCCGCCCTGAATCGCTGGTTCGGCGGATGGAGCTTCATGAGCGTCGGCGGCCTCATCAGCTACGCCTACCTCGCGAACAGCGCCGGCTTCGTCGTCATAAGCCCGTACTTCTACGCCATCCCGAACTACATCCCCGGCGCTGACCCCACCCGCCCGTAGCCAATACCCTCGCCACCCCACCCGCGCCCGCGTCGATCCGCACAACAGATCGGCGCGGGCGCACCCACGACATGCAGGAGAACCTCATGGGCATCATCGACGCCCTCTTCGGCCGCAAGCTCCGCGAACCGGCCGCACCCGCACCCTTCACCCCGAAAGCGGGAACACCAGACGAACTCGCCGTCCAACGCTACGAATACCTTCTGCGCAACGCCGACCCCGAAACGGTCGAACAGGTCCACACCGAAGCATTCACGAAACTCAGCTACGCGCAACGCGACCTGATGTTCGACCAACTCGTCGCCCGCGTCGCGGCAAACGACGAGAAACCGGCCGATGCCACACCAGCTTCACTCGCAACCACCGCGACGCTGGTGGAGAAAAGGCAGCCGGGGTCGATCAAGCGCCTGTTCGGCAACGCGGGTGCCAACCCCCTCTGGGGCGACCCGAACTCCATGTTCTACCTGTTCGTCAGTTACTCCATCGCCTCAGACCTGTCCACCGCGTATTTCATCAGCCAGGTCGCATCGGCCGACACGGCAGCACCTTCCGAGATGAGCAGCGATCCGAGCGAGGGCGACTCCTTCGGCGACTTCGGGTTCTGAGCATGCCGAGGCGCAAGCTGCGCGACGATTGCACGTAAGGGATCCGCATTCGTACGCCCGATCGGCGGCAACTTCTGAACTCTCGGCGCTACCGCAACGCGCGCATACGAGGGCGGCACGTCGATGCCCCACAGGTTCGAGGAACATTACTCACCCAGGAGAGTCCGGGCCGATCAATATGTCCAGATATGGCTGCGTCAGACCAGTGGGCTCTGGAATGCCGTTCGCGCTCATGAATGCGCGCCATGTGTCCCATGCAGCGCGCGCCAGAGCGAGGGCGTCGACAGTCGTCTGACTGGACTGAGGGTCATCCCGTAGTCGATGGGCGATCGTCACGAACTGCCCGCCGGCCGCCGAATCGCCGTCCTCCCAGATGTATGCGATTCGCACATTGCGATCCCGACTGAAGTGCTTCCAAGTGTTGGCGTAGTCACGGCACAGCTGAAGGTCGACGCTGTTCGCCACAGCCGAAGCGACTTGCGAGCGCAATGAAAACTGATGGCTGAACGCTTCGCCTAGATGATAGCCATCGATCATGAAGCTGTTGGTAATCGCCCAAAGATCGGTGTTTGACTCGATCTGAGAGCCGCTGTAGATCTCTTGAAGGCGGGCCAAGTACTTCGTCACCAGCAGCCAGCGACTTTCCCAGGTCCACCCTCCGGTGTGCTGCACGGACACCCGTGCGCTCAGTCCGAAGTTGACTTCGGCTCTCCCGGAAACGGGCTGCTCACTCATGAACGGAGTCTGACACAGCCAAGAATGTGCAATGAGGGATCCATCAGCGGTTGCAGCAGGCGCCCGGCTAAACGTCGCCACCCGTCATTGACAGGCGCGGCATCCACGTTGAACGGTTAGACAATTGTCCGCAGGATCTATCGAGACGAAGTGGGTGACCGGGTGATCCGCGAACTATCCGACGCACTGAAGGATGCTGTACAAGGGGATGCGAGCGCCGTGAGCGACATCGTTGGGGCTAGTCATGCGTCTCTCAAAGAAGCTGCCCACGCCATCGGTACTCCGCTAGTAGTCAGGCGCGCAAGCGTGATTCGCATCCTGCAAGAGTTGCTGAACGGCCGTACCTCACCCTCAGCGGTGCAGGCGTGGGCGTCTCTTATGCGCCGCGGGTATGTTGCACGTGCCGCCGAAGGGCCGATCGAATCAATCGACATTGATTACGACCAGCAGTGGGAGGACGGCATAGCCATGGTCATCTCGAGGTTGGACGAGATTGGTGACGTAGTCGACGGTGAGATTGACAACGCTGAAGCACACGAGCTTCTGCAATCCCTCGGAGCTCAATGAGTCGTGTCCTTTGCGAGCATGAGCGCCACGCGTGAGAAGAATTCAATTCGCGTTCCGACAACAGGCGCAACGTGGGGTGACCAGTGCAAGATCGACTTTCGGGCGCGTGGCGTTGCAGGAGTGCACACGTGTCGAGGGTTCGGCCGCCAGAATGGTGGGCGGAGGTGGCAAGTGCCAGGTCGTGAAGCGGTGCATCGTGTTCCGGTTTGGCGTTCTCAATCCGATTTCATCATCGCCACCTCAATTGATCCGGCGGACACCGACATCGTGACCGAGCAACTGTGGGCAAGGAGAATCGATGATCGACACTTCGAGCTCTGTTGTATCCCGTTCTTTGCCCATGATCTCGCCTTGGGAGATCTAGTTCAGGTCGACTCGGCGTACATGGTCGAGCAGGTGGCGAATCCATCAGGACGATACGTGTTTCGGGCCTTCTTCGACTCGTTGATGCTCCGGACGCAGGAGAAGGTCGTTCAAGGATTAAGTACCTTGGGCGCGTTACTGGAGTGGTCGTCACAAAGTCTGGTGGCAATCGATGCTCGCGACTTTGAGCACGCGAAGGAACTCGCCGAGTATCTGGCTCAGTGCGAGTCGCGCGGTCTGCTGCTCTACGAGACAGGCAAATCGAGAACGGTCTGACGGAGCGACTGCGTCGAAATACGTGACAAGCGTTGCCGCAGAGGGGTTGCTCACCGCGACAGATCTATCCCGTTAAGGGATCCCTATCCGGGCCGGACCGGCAGTGCCCTAGAGGCCCACTATGTAAAGACCGGGTCGACAGGCAGACGGTTTTTGATCAAACTCAACGGATGGGATCAGTAGGTTCTGGTTTACGCGGATCCGATGAAGCTAGGCGCAGCCGTGGTCGTACGCGTCGGTGGGTCTGGACTGGTGTCGCCGTGGCGGTCATCGGTGTGGCGGCGGTGCTCAACATCATGGCTGAGGAGATATGGCACAGCCCTGACTGGGTGCACAACTTGATTCTCTGCTGCGGCCTCGCTGGTGTCATCACGGCGAGCTGGCAGCGACGTGAAGCAGATCTTGATGCCAGACCCACCTCGCCTGAAGTTCGGGCGATCCGGCAGCTGCCTCCGCAGTGGAATCGGATGGATACTCTCGAACGGTGGATACGGGTGCTCTCCATCGCGCTGCTGTGTATCGGGATCGGGTTGGTGATCCTGATGTACGTGGGCGTATTCCTACAGAGTTGGAACGCCCAGGCGGCCATTTGGCTGGGAATTGTCGGCTCCCTCGCCGGTATCGCGGCGGTACCCGTATGGGAACTCGGGAATTTGCGGTATCGAAAGCGCACTCTCTAGGGCAGAGGACGACCGCTGAGCGCTCCGTAAGCCGGTGGGCGATCGGCCTATTTTCCGACCAGTTGTTTCAGAGGTAGTAGTCGGGGTAAAGGACGAGCGCGAAAACGGCCGAGAAGATGACTCCCCACAACGCGAGGAATATGACAGATGCGCTCAGACCAACAACGGCCCGCACACGCAATCGTCTCGTTAAGCCTGAGTGTGACAACGCGACGACAGCAGTCACGACTGCTGTGAGGGCGCATCCCGTTCCGATAAGAACACCGAGCCAACCGAAAATCGTCCGCAGGTCTTGCAGCTCACGGGCTTCTGCAAGGTTCATAGCTCCCCCAAGCAGCGCCCCGACGATCACCACCGCGTAACCCGACGCGGCAACCCACAGAGATGCGGAGGCCACCCAGCCGTACGTGGGACGGGGGCCGGTCATCCCCGATACGGGCGTCCTCAGGTTCTCCAGCGTCATAATCGAGACGGTAACGCACAGCCCAGTCCGCACGCGTGCAGCGACGCCGGACCAGGTATTCGGGTTTATCCGTGGCCGATCCGGTTCGAGACGAGGAGCGTCTCGTTGAGCGGTCCCTCATCGGACGTCCTTATGTGGATCCCCGAGCGGGACACGCTCAATGAAAGGTCAAGCCTCAAGTCAGCTTGCTAATCCACGGCTCGCCGAGCACGTCGTACTCGTCGCCGATGTCGTCATCGTGATGATCCTCGACAACGAGCAACAGCATGTGTGGTTTGGCGGTAGGGGCTGCCATCCCCCGACCTTACATCGCATGGAGTTCGTTCGCCGGAACCTATTCACATGTCCGGATCTACTTGCGCTTGAAGTCCGGGTAGCCCTGAAACGGCGCTGGTCCATGGCTCCGGATGAACTCGTAGTGCACCCGTTCACAAGCCCCACGCAGTGTGGTTCCGTATCCGAGTAGTTCGCCCCGGAACTCGGCACGAAAGCAAACTTCCCCATCCACTCGCACGACGGCGACGCGACCGTACTCATGATCTTGCGCATCGATCAACACCCATATACCCGGTTCGGGTTCGGTTGCGGCGAGGATCGGGTGCCACTTCATCTTGTCGACGCCTTGTCGCATTGCACCGCCCAGCGATCGGGCCATGGATTGTTGGCTGTTGCGCACAGCTATCGACCAGAGCGGACGCTGACGCAGCGCCCGCTCCGACGGCCGCAGCTATCCCTTAACCGCGCACTGCTCACACTTGCGATAGCCGTTCGTCCCCCACCGTTTGTTCTGAGCCGGGATCTGCTGCCCCGTCGGGCAATCGTTGTGGGTGTGATGCACGTCAGGGTCGGACAGGTTGCTGGAGTAGTACGGGTTCACTCGCATGTCATTCCCAACTTCGTGAAGCGAAGGATCTCGGCTTCTGACCAGACGATACGCCTGACCGCTGACACTGCCGTGCACCCGAAATAAGTGGGGCACTGCAGGCCGTAGAGTCCGAACAACGGACCGTCGAAGCGACTCCCGTCGATGTGGTCGGCCTGATGTTGGCGCGCGCGAGGCTGTCGCGTCACGAAATCCGCTGTGGATTGTCGGATTCGTGGTCGGGTTCGCGAAAGCTCTCCAAGCGGCGTATATGCTCGGCCATCATGGGGACCTCCGCATTGCCGAAGTTCGAGCTGCTGAACTTCGGGCAAATCGACGCCGCGCTCGAGGCCCAAGAGATGCCCGACCTACTGGTGTCGGGATACTACGACTATAACCAGGCGGTCCAACACATCCTGGACGGTCGGACTTGGTTGATTCTCGGTCCGAAGGGCTCTGGAAAGTCCGCGGTTCTCGAGCACATACGTTTGCGGTGGAAAACCGAATGGAATCGGTTCTATACGGGATGGGACCTTGCTGGCTTTCCAGTAAATGACGTAACTCGTATGGCGATGGGCCAGACCGCGGGGAGCTCTCGGAACCAAGCTGCTTGGGAGTTTCTGCTCTTGCTCCGAGTAGTTGAATCGCTGGCCTCCGACGAGGGCATGCACGTCGACGCCAAGTTCTACGGGATCGTCAAGAATCTGCGAACCAAGGGACTATTGTCCAGCGACTGGTCCGGTTCAGTGGCTGCGTGGTCCAGCAGCTCCTTCAAGCTTGACCTGAAGATCTTCTCGACCGAAACGCGGGTCGACGTCGCGTCGATTACGCCTCTGGAAGCCAACGCATACCTCTGGCAAATGATCGAATGGTGCCAGACCGAGAGTCGCCACGTCATAGCGCTCGATGGACTGGATTCCTTCTTCTTTGAACAGGCCGACGAATGGACATCCCTCGCCGGCCTGATGCAAGCAACTCTGGCCCTAAACCGGAAGATGAAGGACCAGGGGCTGCCCGTCTCGGTAGTTATCGCCGCTCGATCTGACGTCGTCGATGTCCTGCCGGGTCCGGAAATCAATAGGCTCAAGTCCCACGCGGTCTACTTGGATTGGCACGCGAACGGTATCGGCTCACGGAATCACCTTTGGGAGCTGCTGAGCACAAAGGCGCGAGTCGTTCACCCCGAGGTCACAAACATAGTTGCTCAATACCTCAATCGCCGGGTGTCGATCGGCCCCCACACCGAACTCACTGAGTACCTACTCGATCACACACGATTATTGCCAAGGGATGCCGTAGCGCTGATGCGGTACTTGCAGCGGAATTATCGAGGCAACGGAAAGGTCCCTGAGGAGAACGCGAAAGTAGCAGTCCGGGCCTATTGCGAAGAGTACTTCGTAGGCGAGATTTTCGACAATCTCGCCGGCGTTCTTCCCCTTAGCCGGGCTCGCCACGTCGAGGCCTTCAAAGATGCGCTCCGGACATCGCCGAGCCGATACTTCTCGTTCGAGTTCGTTTGCGATGAGGTCAAGGGCGAACTTGAGCCGGTAGAGGTGAAGCAACTTCTCAAGCAGATGTTCGAGATCGGCGGAATCGGTGTTCGTAATGGCAAGTTCGTCGACTTCGTCTACCGAAGAGTCGGAGGTGCTGGATTCACAACACGCCACGGTTTCATGCTGCACGACGCACTAACCCGGGCGTGGAACCGCCCATGGGGTCGTCAAGATCTTTGACGGCCCGCACCTTCACCGACCGCGTCGTCGGTGACATCGATGATCTCGCGCGTCCAGAGCCAGACCGTGGCGGTCCGCTCAGCGTCGTTTAGCTCCGCCAAATCGAATCGCCGCCCAGGGCGCGCGCCGTCGACCTCCTCAAGGACGTGCAGACGTGAGGCGGCGACCGTGGCAACAGGACCGCTCGGCCACCTCGCTCCGTCGAACATCATCAATCCGCCAAGACCTGCTCGAGGACCAGCCGCCCTAGAGGGGTGATGTGTTCCGCGTAGATGAAACGCGTCGCCGCTTCGAACCGTTTTCGTTGACCGGCGGCAGTGATGTCGTCCAAATGTTCCCGGATGGTCGCGAGAGCGGTGTCAGCTGCGATCTGACCGGCGTCGTATTGGCTGAGCACCGGTTCGATGTTCTTCCGCCAACTGCCAGGGGGTTCATGCGTGGCCGAGCTCGCTACCCGCCGAGTTCGCGGTGTTCGAACTCCGCAGCCAATGCGCCCATCAAATTTGTATGGTGCAGCCATCCGTGGGCATCCGGCCAACAGCTGTCCTGGTCGGCGTATGCGAAGTACTCGTCGTGGAACCGTTGTGCGCCGGTGCGCAGGTACGCGATGACGTTGATCAGATGGTCGTCATGGAAGTGTTCGCGGCTAGAGATACGGTGCGGGCGCCGAAAAACGTCAACCCACCAGACGGTTTGATCGAAGACGCGCAGATCCAACCACCCTGGTGGAAAGGACCCGAAGTGCTCGAACTCCGGAGTCGGGTCGAAAGCGATCAACGCCCGCTCAAACGTGCCAACCAGCTCTGCCGGTGACACCCCGTACCGCACCGCCTCGGAGGTCAGATAGGCGGAGTCAGTTCCAACCACGTCGGCATAAAGCTTGACGGCCTCCCAGCCGTGCTCGTCCTCCATCAGGAAGGGTCGCCAGTACGGTCGCCTTCGCCGCCGGCGACGGCCGCGGTCAGGTCGAGCAGAAGTCGGCTCAGGTCTGGTCCGTGCACGGTGAGCGACCTGAACCACACCTCCGTCGTCACGGGGTCCTTCTCTCGCACCAGCTGTTCCAATTCCGTCCTGCTCATCGTGTCGACCGTTGTC
Organism: Leifsonia sp. Leaf325; assembly: GCA_001423545.1. Lineage (GTDB taxonomy): Bacteria > Actinomycetota > Actinomycetes > Actinomycetales > Microbacteriaceae > Orlajensenia. Next base: position 1,151,758 of record LMOK01000002.1, on the reverse strand, counting down.
TGCCCGCCGACGAGGATGGGGACCTCCTCGGTCAGGACTTCGAGCAACGCCGTGAGGGCGGCCGGGCCGGTGGTGTCGTCGTGCACGACGACGAAGTGTGCGCCGTGCCTGAGTCGCTCTTGGTCGGGCAGGGCGAGAGCGACGATCGACGTTGCCGGGGCGAGGGTGCGGCATCGCGTTCGGACGTGTGTGATCAGCTTGTTGCGGGAGTCCAACAGCATGCTGACGCCGGGCAACGCAATGTGCTGCTCGTTGATCCGGTACCGGTTGATCCTGGTTTCCGAGACCTTGATAACAAGCCCAAGGCTGATGAGGCCGACCAGGGTCGCGTTCACTCGTGATCGAGCGAGATGGGTGGCTTCGACCAGTTCTGCCGTCGACTTCGGCTCCTCAAGGAGCGCGTGAAGGATGCTTGCTACTTGTGGAGTGAGCAGGTCGGCTCCGGGGTCATGAAGTAGCACGGTGAGTTCCCAACGTGGTGGACGGGATGGGCACGTGAACAGGCGCAGGAGATACCGTGCGCTCTTTCTCACCTGGTTGACGGGGGTCTGTGAGCATCGCCTGTACCTCCGTGGACTTGGTATTCGCGGCTAGCGTCGGTGAGCTTCTCGTCGGAGTCTTCCGCCCAGTGTGCCCGGATGTCGTCGGCGTCCAGGTAGCTGCGGATCGCTGCCGGGTCACCGGTGCGGAGGATTGCAGCCAGCTTCTCGCCGTCCTCGAATGAGATCACCATCGATTGTTCTGCTTCGTCGAGCATGAGCTTGAACTCGTCGACCAGTAGCACTTTCTGGCGGTCGTCATCCGGGGCGCAGACCAGCACCAACCGTTGCATCGGCAGGTACAGGCGGGACTCGACGACGGGCGCCCCGTAGAGGAGCGCGCGTGTTCCTGGGCCGCCCAACTGCTGAGCGATCGATGTGATCAGCTCTTCTAGAGCCAATCGCGTGTCGAGGAGGCGAGTCACCCCACCCCAGTAGAGACTGTGGCGGTTCGCGGAGATCAAGCCCTCTTCAGGAGCCTGCAAGAGCCCGACGTCTAACAGTCGGTCGACCTCTTTCGCGGTGGCTTCCGGGGTCCAGCCAAGGACGATCGCCAACGGTTCAAGCCCGATGCCCTGACCGAACAACGCCACCCGTCGTATGAGCTTCGCGGTGGTCTCGCCGAGCAGCTGTGAGCCGGTGTCAGCCAGGTACATGGTCGATCCCTTCCTTCTCGGGCATGCGTTCGATCAGCCGAACCACACTGGAACGGTGCCAGGAGGGGCCGACGTAATCGTCCGGCATAGTCCAGAAGCCGCTACGCCCCAGTTCGCAACGGTCCAGAGTGCGGAGCGGTCGCTCGGCGGGGGCGTAGTCGAGAAAATCCGCCTCAGGCCCAGGCACTCGTGACCAGGTGCGAGAATCCAGATCGAAGCTGTGGACACTGCCGACACTCGTCACCCGCCATCTGCCTGAAGTCTGCATCGTCAAGTCAGTCACCTGTTCCGGCGGCGCGGGCAACTGGTCACCGTCGGAGTTGAACAACACCATGCCCATCGTTTCAACGTCGAGGATGGCGGTGCTCGCCTCCGCACCGTCGGTTCGGTCGAGAAGCACGGAACGGCACACGAATGGTCGACGCTCTTCCGGGTCCCACCAGCCAAGAACCTGATCCACGTGCCGGTGATAGTGACCGCCGACGTGCAGGTTCGGTGTCACGTGGAGGAACCCCTGAGTGAAGAGATCCCGTTGATCGGCGTGGTACTGGATGTCGTCATCGGTCCATCGATTCTGGGTCGATTCGAGTAGTGCATCCAACGCCAATAGACCCGAGGGTGCTTCATGGCCGATAAGGATGTCCGCGTGCTCCGTTCCGAGTCGGGTGATGTCGTCCTCGGTGATCATTTCGTCTGCGGACCAGATGCCGAGCCGCTGCTTTCTGGTTCGGTCGTAGGACCCGCCACCACCCAACGCAGCCAAAGTCTTTCCGGACGAAAGGGTGACGCGAAATCCCCGCGGGAGGTTGCCGATGCGTCGGTGCAGCCACCGGATACCATCGCCTTTCGCCGGGACCAGCCTCCATGAATCGAAGATCTCGTCGTGGCCGAGCACGAAGTAGAACGTCAACCCGAGATGTTGGAGCGTATCCGCGAACGTCTCAAGTTCTGGGTCGACGGCGCTGCGGTCGAAATCACCGACATGGATCACGGAGGTGACTCCGTGTTCGCGAAGCAGTGCGCACTGCGTCCCGGCCAGCGATAGGTTGCCGTGAAGATCACCGAGGAACCCTATTCGAGTTGTGTTTTGGATTGCCGGACTCATGCGCCGGCCGATGCGGGCTCGACGGGCTCGATATACGTGATCACCGAGGCGAAGCACCGCATCGACAACCGTCGCGGGTCCGCGATCTTCACAGTCCAACGGCCGGGCCGGCCAATCGTCGCGTCCTCGATCGTTCCAAGACTCATCGGCTGCCGTTCGGCTACCGGCACGGTGCGGAACTGTGGGAGTCGCGTGACTGTGCCAGCATCGAAGTCGAACACGTGCTGGCTCGTGAGCGTGTGTACCCGCCACTGCCCCGCCGCCTGAGTGGCGAGGTTCGTAATCTGCCGGGCTCCCGTCGGCCGATCCATGCCTTTTGTAGTGGCGAAGGTGAGGTGAAGAGTGTCCGTATCGAGGATCGCTACAGTTTCAGTTTCATGGTTTGGAAGCTGGTCGAGGAGAACGACTCGACAGGCAAAACTGCTCTCACCCCAGAAGCCAGCAACCTGGTCGACATGGTGCTGGAAGTGCGAACCGATGTAGAGCTTGGGTGCGACTTGGAGGAATCCAGTTGTGAAGATCTGACGGGCACGCTCGACGTAGGAAATGGCTTCGTCGGACTCCCCTTCGTAGCGGACCTTCGTCAAGTCCGTCAGCCCCGGGGTCCAGGTTGGGGCGTCGTGTCCGAACAGTACGTCGACGGGTTCGAAGCCGAGCCAGTCCAAGTCCTCATCGGTGATCACCTCTTCGCTCCACACGGTTTCACCTTCGGTCCGCGTGAAGTAGTCGATCGAACCTGCGCCGCCGAGCGTAGCGAAGCTGTGTCCAGAGGCGAGACGGCCACGATATCCGCGTGGCAGGTGCGCGATGTGCGGTCGCAACCATCTCAGGTTGTCGTCCCCGATCGGGAACTCGTAGAGCTTGTCGAACCACTCGTGGTGTCCGTCCACGAAGTAGATAGTTTGCCCTGCCTTCTCAAGTCGACTGTTGAGGCGGTCCAACGGGCGTGCCCACCCTTCGCCTGGGTGGGGGATGCCTAGGTCGCCAAGTTGGACTATCGCTTGGATGCCTCTCATTTCGAGCGCCCGCGCAGCGTCGAGAACGTCGCCGAGGTTGCCATGGGCGTCGCCGAGGATGCCGATCTGGTGGGCGGATGGAAGCGGGTTGGGGTTGGACATCCAGTCTCTCCGGAAGTGAAATCGCATCGGTTAACAGGCTCGGCTGCGAGTCCTGAAAATCGCGAATGATCGGACTCTGTTTGACCGGAACGGACCACGTTCCACCACGTGTCCGAATGGCCGGGCCGGGAGATTCCCGAAACCGTCACTGCGCAATGCGGCAGTTCCAACGCCGCCGGGTCTCTCCAGAATAGGCGCCAGTTGGCGCCTTTGGTAGAGGCAACCTTAGATTGGGAGTGAATTGCCGTAGCAAAGGAACATGCGTGAGCCGAACTTCGATGCCCTTCGACTGGCAGCGATCGACCGTCGCGTAGAACTCGGAATAAACGTTGACGACCTCGTGGATCGCGCAGAGATCTCGCGTAGCCAGATTAACCGGATGCTGCATGGACACCGGGAAGGTTCAATCACCCATTGGTTCAAACTAGCTCAGGCCCTTGAACTGTCCCCGAGCGCACTTTTTAGGCATTTAGAAGACAAGTAGCTGGCTCCTGCATGAGTTCGACTGCCGAAGCCACACGGCCTTGATTGCACCTACTGCCCACTCCGACTCGGTCTTATATGGACCACCGGGGCAGGGTGATTTTGCGTCTCGAAATTCGCGACCTTCTTGGCAAGCCGTCCTGACTTGATTTGTTCTCGACGAAGTTCTTCTTGAAGCACGTTGATCGCACGTCCGAAGGTCTCCGCGAGCGCCTTCCAGTTGCGCAGCTCATCGAGGGACTCGCGGTGCCGATTGCGAAGCTCCTCAAGTTCAGTCTTCATCCGCGCTAGCTGCTCCTGCAGAGTTGCTTCAGTCGCAGATGGCATGGAGCTGTGGTCACGGAGAAATTCAAATCGATCGCGAAGGTCGGGATGTGTTTGATACAGGTGGTGGCGCGGTACGCCCGATTCGATGGCTAAGGTTTTGACGTTCAATGCGCCACCAGCCGGGGTCCGGGGCTGACCGAGGAGCATGCGTTGCATCCCAGCAAGCAGCGCACGGCGGATCGGGTCTACCTCTCCCTGGATCTCGTCGTTCGATGGGATGCCCTGCATCACTGCTCCTCATCTTCTGCTGGTTCCGGAATTATTCGACTCGCGGTGAAATCCGCTACTTGGATTTCACGAACTTCGGCCTCCGCAATAAGCGATTGCGCCATTGGCATCGGAGAGACGTCCGCCTGTGCCCTCAACGATCGCGCTTGCTGTGCCAGCTCGTCGAGTTGACTGTCAGTGCGAGCGCGGCATTTGCATCCAACGACGCATGCCAACAGGTTCGGACGGTCGCCTCGTAGCGCGCGGTTCTTACTGTCTGGAGACCGTCGGTGGCACAGGGCAGATGGCGGGTCGTAAGCGCAGAGCGTCACGGACGATTCGTTGTCGTAGATCTCAAGATCCGGATCCTTCCGCATCCGCCGCTCGTCGGCCGGAGTAAGCAACCGTGGGAGGGGTCTGATGGCATCGACGACCCGTTGAGCTGCTGGCCCTGAGATTCCCTTTCCCGATTCGATGAGTTCGGCCAGGTGAACGATCGTGGAACGGCGTCGTTGCCAGTCCTCTTCAGCGAGTAGATCGTTCATGCCTGACTGTTTCGTTCCGGCATAGCCACTGCCGATTAGCTCGCCAAGGTGTTGATACTGGATAGCGAGCACGACCTCGCCACCGGGACGATTCCGGATGAACCAGGCCAGAGTTCTCCTAAAGCGACGGAGGGTGATGTTCCCATCAGGATCGGGCGGAATGGTGAGCGAGTCTGGGTTCGCCGTGTAAGGCACGAGACGTTCATTGATGAAGTCGATGTACTCGCGAAGCCACCCCGTCGCGGTGGTCACGTGAATCGGACGTTGGCTCGCACCGAACAGATAGTCGCCGGAGGCGCCAGTCATGTCGCCGATCTTTTCGAGAATCAGGACTGCTTGGTGGGCCACACTCAGCGAGGCCCAGACCGCCTCGCGCGGTTTCGCTGGGGAGCCATCTTCACTTCGCAGGACTCCCTTCCATACATGACCCCGGATCGTGAACAACTTTGATCCGCCAGTGCTAAGGATCGGTTCACTGGCGGCTCCACGACGCAACGCAACGACTTCTTCAGGCCGAGCACCGGTGAGGTACGCAATCACCACGAGGCAGGCTGTTCTGAGCGCTCTAACCATGGGCGGGAGCTGCCCGTCCCTCGACCTATTCGTGCCAGCGAGGTCGTGACCAGTAAGGGCCGGGATCCAGGGGCGCGATTGAAACTGGCCGCGGATAGGAATCACGGAATCCGACGGCTTGGGGATGTAGTCGATCACGAGTCCGGAGTCGCCATATTGCGTGTGGAACACGCGCGCCAAACGCGCGGCCGGGAGCTGATGCCGGAGGGACATTGTCAACCAGCTGATGGTCCGGCGTCCGGGGAGCTCGACACCCGGGAGGGGCTTGCCGTCGCGAATGTAGGAGTCGAGAACGTCTCGGCAAGCATCCGATTGTCCGCGATCGCCTGGGACTGATTTCATCATGGACACGTACGCATCGACGGCCTCGAAGATGTCGGGGGCGAACTCTGTCACGAACGCGATCGACCATTCGAGTAGAGGTCCCATGGTCAACGGATCGATCCGCTTCGTTTGGTTCTCCTGCTGCTTCCGTTTGGGCCGCCACTGTTCGTGCCGCCATGGCGGCTCGGGCCATTGCATCTCCTCGGGTAGCCACGGGTTGAGGTACCAGACCCTTAGGAGCGTCTCGAGTCGGTCAGAGTGGGGGTCCTTGAGGTCCGTGCGCCCGTCGATCCACTGCCGAAGGTCGTTGAGATGGTCACCGTCCACATCGCGGGGCTTCTCAACTGGGGTCTCTGAATGAAGTTCCGACCACGGTCCCGTGAGCCAGACAACGGCCGAACGCAGCAAGCCCATCCGAAAGTAGATGCTGCCACTTGCGGGCCACTTGGCGTACGGGATGCCCTCGGTCTCACTCAGTAAGGGCGGATTCCCGTGGTTGATAAGCACGTACGCGACATGCTTCGCGAACTCGACGAAGCCCGGCGGCCAACCCTCGAAATTCAGCGTGTAACGGGGTCGCTCTGGTTCATCGAGCGCCGTGAGCGGCCATCGACTGGCAGCGAAGGCGGCGATGGGTGCATTCGGGTTGTGAACCCTGTGCCGCTCAATGCTCGGTGACCCGTGATCAGGATAATCAACAGGTAGATCCTCAGGGGGCCGCCGAACGGCCGCGTCGCTCAAGCTGGTACCTCATGACGAAGAGCAGCGAGGATCGCCGGAATATGGTTGGCGCTGGTCTCCGCGGCCCTATCGAGCTCGGTTTGCGAGTACCGGTCGAGCATTGCCTGGAGCTGGTAGTAGCGTCTGGCGAACCGCGATTCCCAGACGTCTCCCAAGGCGTCGCGCAGTTGCTCGAGGACAGTCACGGCCGCGAGTTGCCGCGGAATTAGCCGTGCGACGGTGGCTGCGTTGCCGCAATCCAAGCAGTCCAAGAATGAGTAGAACGCAGTCGTACATGGCATACGCGTCTCCGGATTGTGGCTCGGATCCGAGCAGTTGACGATCAGGGCGTCGTTCTCGGGCTTAGATTCGTTTTCGTTGCGCATGGTGACCCGTAGGTTCTTGCGCGCTGAGTCCATGGCGTTCTGTATTCCTTCAGCGGCGAGACGCTGATGTTCCTCGAGCGCCACAGGGTCCGACTTCACGTAGTGAAGGTAGGTCTCAGGATCGTGATCGGTGGGTTCTTTTGCCACGCCCTCCCCTGGGACGCTGCGACGAAGCCTGCCAAAGTCGATGGCCGTTCCGGGAGGCACCCACCGACTGATTGCTCTTGTCTTAGTCTGTGGAACGCCAGCTTTTAGCCCGTTGGTTCCCCACCGAAGAAGGAGGGTGGTCGTTGGCTTACCCTGTGACGCTAGGAAAGTCCTGGCTGGCTCCGTGCACTCGACGATCATGCGAAGTGCCCGCGCAGATTTCGGGTCCGATACGCCGTCGATGAACTCGGGCCAAAAACGTTTAGTCCCGCGCCTCGGTTTGTCCATATCGATCTGCCAGAAGTCGTCGCCTTGCAGACGGACACCTGCCGCGTTGACCACGGACGACAGATTGAGGCCCCTGTGGCAAGCAAGCAGAACTGCCGCTGCGAACGCTTCGTCGGGATCGAGAAACATCAACCGCCTCGCTACATGGACGTTGGCATTTCCGTTTTGAGGATGAACAGCACCGAGTGCTTCAAAGGACGCGGTGGTCTGCGGTCGACCGAGTGTCAGAACTTCGTACAGCGCCTGCTCGCGCACTGTGCGAGTCATTCCGATTTCAGACCTTTGCAACGCTTCCATGTGGGAAGCGTGTATCCGGGAATGGGCCGCTTCGACCACCCGTCGAGCGGCGTTTCTGATGGCCGTGAACTCGGTCGTGGGATATCTCCTGATCGCGGCCGGCGCGTTGCTCGGCGACGAAACGTAGGTCGCCCGGTATGTCGTGGCTGAGATCCCCGGGATTCTTCGAAGTGCACCGCGAAGGTCGACAATGTAGCCGCGTGCAGTGGACTCAGAGTGATTCGCAGCCAGATGGTCGCGGTAGCGCTTGACATGGAACGAAGTGACATCGGCATGTCTTGCCAGGGCACCCTCGCCCACCTTGTTCCAGGCTTCCACCCACCGGAGCCACGCAGACATGCTGCGGCGAAGGCTGTGTAGCGAGCTAGTGCGTCTGACCCCACCGTCCTCAGCGGACCAAGCGAGGATGGCTGACCCGATCTGATGCCGCATTTCGTACGGTCCCGCCAGACGCGAGAGGTTGAACTCGTACTGCCGCGCATCTTCAAGGTGAAGCGTGATGCTCGATGCTTCACCCTGCGATATAGCTTTCCGACCACCCCTTGAAGGCAGCGCCGCCCTTTTTCCGGTCATCGTCAACTCCCGAACCCGACGAGCGATCCCAGTTTCGCCAGTTGGTCCCACATCTCGTCCAATGACCCGGAAGAAAGGATCGATGATCGCCGCAATCCTTTCAACGGCTCGAGATAGATGCGTCGGGTGGTGTCCTGTGACGCGTGCCCCAGCAGGTCCTGAACGTCATCGAAAGCTTGTGTGTAGTTACGGGCGTTGAACGCGCCGGCCTTGCCTATTCCGAGTTCGCTATCGATTGCTCTCACGCCCGCGAGAAGCAACAGGAGAGCGAACGTGAACCGGAGCGAATGGGGTGTGACCCGTACTCCCGGCGAGGAGATACCGAGAGATGCGCGAGCCGCCGTAACCCGCCGGTTCGCCTCCGCGAACGGCTTCTCCCAGGAGGTGGGGTTTATGGGCGTGCCACTCTCCGTGAGCCAAAACCAAGCAGGCTCGAGTGAGCCTTCCTTTCTCACGAACAGTCGCAGGCGGTCAGACCTCTTCATGTTTGCAACGCTCAGCATGCGGCCATCGGTCAGATGCACCATCTGGGTTGTGCTTTGACCAGTCGTCCGAACGACCTCGAGTGGATTGACGACTGCGGCGTACGCGCCAGAGCGTTGCGCAGCGCGGATCGCCGATCGCCTTTCGCCTACCTTGTACTCGTCGATCGCCTGTATGCCCATCTGGTGCTTGACTCGATAGTGACGCCGGTACCCGCCCTTCCCCAGCACGAGTGCCTCTTCGTCGACCTGCGCCGGAAGTTCGCACGTCAATAGGGAAGCTCCCTCGTCGAGTCGGAGACCAGTGGTGATTAGGAAGTCCGAGAACGCGGCGTTGCGGGAACTATTCCGGGGTCGCGCCCATTCATCGGGCACTCCTGGTCGTATCTTGCCGTCGGCCTCGCGCACAGCTGAGTACGCGCGAAAACCAACGTCGCGCCATAGAACGTATTCGGCTGGCAGAATCCATCGATCTCGGGAGATTCGCGCGTTCTTCTCCCGGTAGCCTGACGGCTGCGTTGGATCACGCAGCCGATCCTGATCCCCCACCGGGTTCTCCGACACCCACCCGCGACGGGCCGCCCACTCGTAGAAGTGCCGAAGAGCTGCCCATCCCTTGTTCCACGTCGCTGGCGAGACCCGCCGAGGATTGTCCTCGTCATACACCCGCCAAATCTGAAATGACCGCACCTCTTCCCTGCTGGCTTCCTCCCACGAAAGCTCATCGCGGTCGAGGAAACGGAACCACGTCCGGAGCTCGGATGCGTACGTGCGAGCGGTTGAGCCACGATCTGTGCGAAAGGCTTCGCGGAAGTAGTCCCCGAGCCTGTAGTCGATCATCAGGGCAGATAGCAGGATCGGCTGTCCCTCAGCGATCCCGACCCTCTTCTCTCGCTCCGCAATGTCAGCCCATTCGTCTGCGGGCCGGTGCCACCCGATAGGGACGCCGGAAGGTCCGCCGGTTGCGGTTAGCAGCCAAGCCGAGTCGCTATCGAACAGTTGCTCCATTGAGCGGAAAGTCTCTCACCTTCACAACACGAGGCACAACGACACGCTGACATTCCATAGAACCCGGGGGCACGTCGCCACGCTCGTCATCCCATTCGCGCGCCAAGCGTCCCCTGAGCGCCGTCGTAGCACCCACCATCAGAGTCGTCATCGCCACACCCTTCTCCTGCATCGGTCATCGCTCCTGCATCCGTCATCGCTTCGTTCGTCACTCGGTCGTCCAGCGTCCAGCGGTCTTCTCCATCGCCCAGGTCGAGCCGTCTCGTGTTCCATCGGCCTAGAACCCCGACTGCAGCACGAACAGGCCCGGGAAGATCGCGATCACGACGGTGAGCGGCAGGATCAGGAACACGAGCGGAATGAGCATCGCGATCTCATTCCGTCCGGCGCGCTCGAGCAACCGGTTCTTCGCCTCGCCGCGGGCGTCCTGTGCCTGGGCGCGAAGCACACCGGAGAGGGGTGTTCCCCGTTCGACCGCCGCGGTGATCTGATCGATCGCCCTGCTGAGCGGCGGCATCCGCAGCCCCGTCGAGAGCTCGTCGAGCGCGCGCGTGAGCGGGACCCCAGCACCGACACGGGAGAGCACGCCGGCGAACTCGGCAGCCAGTTCGCCCGAGCTGGTGCGGGCCACTCGACGCAGGGCATCGTGGATGCCCTCGCCGGCGGAGAGACTCAGCGTGAGGAACTCCAGGACCGTCGGGAGTTCGTCCGTCATGCGGGACACGCGAGCGGATGCCGCCCGCCGCAGGACCTGATCCCGCAACGCCGCTCCGCTGAAGGCACCGAGCACCGGGATCACCACGGTGAGCACCGGCGGCAGGCGCGAGGCCGACAGGAGGACCACGACGATGCCGACGGCGGCGCCCAGCATCGCCGAGATCACCTGCTCGGAACGCAGTCGCTCGACGGATGCCGCGGACCCGCTCTGTCGCAACCGCAGCGCCGCCGTCTCGGGGCCGCCGAAGAGACGGGAGAGCAGGCCCGAGAAGGCGCCGATCACGGGCGCGGCGAGGGAGCCGAGCACGGGAAGCGGATCGACCGTGCGTCGTCGCACGTGCTCGCGCGCCGCCGGCGAGACGTCGAGGATGTAGGGCGCGACCCGGTCGGCCAGGCGCGGGCGCCTGAAGCTCGGAAGCGTCGCCGCGAGCGACCACAGGCCGAGGCCGAGTGTGCAGCCGAGCACCAGCGACAACGCCTGCGGAGCGCTCATCGGCTGCTCCGCCGGCCCGCCACCGCATCGACGCCGGTCATTGCGGCATCATGGCGCGATCGCGGGCTGTGATGCCCGACTTATCCACAGTCATCGGAACCAACGCTGTTCCTCCGGCAGCCTCCCGACCCGGATCATGAGCAGGTAGGCCAACGCCGAGACGAGGAGTCCGACCAGGATGAGCACGGCACCGGCCGGCGAGTTGTACGCGGCTGCCCCCTCGGGACGGGTCGCGAGCATGAGCAGCACGATCCACGGAGCCACGACTCCGAGCCTGGCGGCGTTCACGATCCAGGACTGCCGGGCGCGCAGCTCTGCCCGCACCACGGCATCGTCGCGCAGGTAGGCGGCGAGCGAGCGCAACACCTCGCCCAGGTCGCTTCCGCCGACCTCGCGCGCCATGCGCAGGGTCTCGAGAAGGCGATCGGCGACGGGGTCGGCCAGGTCGGTCTTCAGAAGGTCGATCGAGTGCGAGAAGTTGCCCGTCGCGCGGTACTCGCGCTCGAACGCGGCGAAGCTCGCACGCGAGCCTGCCGGACCCGACTGCGACAGCGATGCGACGGCGTCCGGCAGCGCGATGCCGGCGCGTACGGCCGACAGGATGTGGTCGACGACATCGGGCCAGAGCGCTCTGTTTGCCACTCGGCGGGCTCGGGCACGCAGGGTCACGACGAGGGCTGGAGCGGCGAAACCCACGAGGCCGGCTGCGAGGGACAGCGCGGACACTCCCACGATCGCCTGCATCAGCCCGGCGGTCGCGAGACCGACGAGCACTGAGATGAGCAGGAGCACGGCCGGTGGCACGCCGCCGAGACCGGCGAGCGCGAGGCGGGCGCGCATCCGTTCGCCTGCCGAGTCCGATCGGCGTGGGCGGTCATCCGACCGCGGCCACAGCCAGGGCGACAGCACGAGCAGCACGCCGGCTCCCGCCACGCAGGCGACGGCCACGGCCTGGGCCGAGATCACGCGGCGCTCCGAGCCAGGACGATCGACGGGTCGAGACCGGCCGCGCGGAACTTTGCGAGTTTGAGCGGATGGCTTCCTGTGGCCTGCAGCAGGCCATCGCGCAGCTGGAACACCGGACTCGCCTCGACGACGGATCCCGAGACAGATCCGCTGAGGGCGAGGATCTCCGTCACACGGCGAGCGCCGGCCCGATCGATCTCGCACTGCACGACGATGTCGACGCAGGCCGCGACGGTCGGTACGACGAAGGCCGAGTCGATGTTGCGCCCGGCGAGCAGTGGCAGCGTGCAGAGCTTCGCCAAGGCGTCGCGAGCACTGTTGGCGTGGATGCTGCACATACCGGGAAGGCCGCTGTTCAGCGCAATGAGCAGGTCGAGGCTCTCGGCCTCGCGCACCTCGCCGACGACCAGCCTGTCCGGGCGCATGCGCAGCGCCTCCTTGATGAGGCGGCGCAGGCTGATCTCCCCCGTGCCCTCGATGCTCGGCTGGCGGCACTGCATGGCCACGATGTCGCGGGCGTCGATGTCGAGCTCGAAGGTCTCCTCCACCGTCACGATGCGCTCATCCCGCCGGGCGCTCGAGAGCAGGGCACCGAGCAGGGTGGTCTTGCCCGCCTGCGTCGGGCCTGACACGAGGATGTTCTGGTCGGCGAGCACGCACATGCGCAGGAACTCCGCGGCCTGCAGCGACAGCGATCCCAGCTGCACGAGGCGCCCCAGGTCGCGCAGGCGCCTCGTGAATTTGCGGATGTTCACGGCCCAGTGCTTCTGCGTGATGTCGGGGATCACGACGTGCAGCCTCGACCCGTCGGGCAGGGAGGCGTCGACGAACGGGCTCGACAGGTCGACGCGGCGGCCGCTGGACTGCAGCATCCGTTCGACCAGATCGCGCACGGCACTCTCGGTGAGCACCGTGGGCGTCAGCTCGGGCACGCCGTTGCGCGCCACGAAGACCCGGGACGGAGAGTTGAGCCAGATCTCCTCGATGGTCGGGTCGTGGAGGTAGGGCTGCAGCGGACCGAACCCGGTGAGAGACGCGATGACCTCCCGGGTGGCCTGCTCCTCATCGGCGATGAGCGGACCGGCTCCCGCGACCGAGCGCTCGACGTAGTCGCGGAGGGCGTCGCGGGCGTAACGCTCGGCGAGGGCGGCATCCGAGGCCAGGTCGACGCCGTCGTCCCGCACCCGGGCGCGCACCCGCTCCGTGATGGTGCGAACGGCCTCGGTCATCCGTTCATGGTGCCCCGGCATCACGCCCGGTCGCCGGAACTGTCCACAGGGCGGCGCCGTTTACACTGGGACGGCACCAGCGGGAGTGGTGGAATTGGCAGACACGCAGGATTTAGGTTCCTGTGCTTCGGCGTGTGGGTTCGAGTCCCACCTTCCGCACGGATCGGGCCCACGCGTGACGCGTGGGCCCTTCTCGCATCAGGAGACCGGCAGCGTCTCCGACTCGGGCTCGGGGTCGAGGTCGACGGCGACGACGTGGTTCGTGCGCGGGGCAGCAGCGCCACCGTTCGAGTTCGCCGCGAACGTCTGGCCGGCCGCAGCGCCGCCCACGAACGATCCGAGCAGGTCGCGGATGCTGAGGCCCATCGTCGACTTCAGCACGCCATCGACCTCGGTGAGTCCGGACGCCGCGTTCTTGGCGAGCTGCGAGGCGCCGTCGGTGGAGATCACCGTGAGCTGGTCGATGTTCGACATCGGCGCGGCGAGCTCGCGGGCGATGAGCGGCAGGGCCTCGATCACCTTGAGCTGCAGCAGCGCCTCGGACTGCTGGGCGACGGCCTCGGCAGCGGCCTTGGTGGCGGATGCCTCGGCCTCACCACGAGCGGCGATCGCCTTGGCCTCGGCGAGACCCTCGGCCTCGAGCGCGTCGGCGGCGGCCTTGCGGGCGTCGCGGGCCGACTGCGCCTCGATGAGCTTGGAGTCTGCGGCCGCCTGCGCGATGGTCTTCACCCGGTAGGCCTCGGCATCGGCCACAGCCTTGACCTCGGACTCGAGCTCGGCCGCACGCAGCGATGCGCGCTTCTGGGCCGTGATCTCCTGCTGGGCGACGACGGCCTGCTGCGACTGCGCCTCGGCGAGAGGGCGGGCGGATGCCGCCTCGGCCGCGGCCTTGTCGGTCTCCTTCTGCAGGTCGGCCTTGCGCAGGGCGAGGGCGTTCTCGGCCTCGGCGATGGCGGTCTCCGCCGCGACGGCGGCCTCGCGGGCCTCCTTCTTGGCGCGCGACTCGGCGATCTCGGCCTGCTTGCGCACCTCGGCCTGCTCGGCGCGGCCGAGGTCCTCGATGTAGCCGTTGCTGTCCGAGATGCCCTTGATCTCGAAGGAGTCGACGTCGAGACCCTGGTTGAGCAGCGACTGGCGTGCGATGTCGAGCACCGCGGTCGAGAGCTCGTCGCGCTTGTTGATGATGGTGAGCACGTCGGTGGCACCCACCGAGGAGCGCAGCGATCCCGACAGCACCTCGAGCGCGAAGATGTCGATGTTCTTGTCCTGCCCGAGGAAGCGCTGGGCTGCAGCGCGGATCTTCTCGTCCGCGTCGCCGACCTTGACGATCGCCACGGCGTCGACGTTCATCGTGATGCCGTTCTTGGTCTGCGCCTCGGCCTTGATGTCGATGGCCCGAGAGCGCAGCGAGATCTTGTGCGCCTTCTGGAAGAACGGCGTGATCCACACGCCCTGGCCATGTACGACGCGCTGGCCAGACTCCTCGGCCTCGACCCCGTCGACCACCCGGCGCTTCGACCGCTTGCCGGTGACCACGAGAGCCTCATCCGGTGACACGTTGCGGTAGAGCACCTTCGCGTACAGGAACACCACGATCAGCGCGATGACAGCGATCACGATCGTGGCGAGGACGGGGTTCTCGAAGAGGAAGTCGAGCACGGAGGGCCTTTCGTCAGTACACGGAGCGTGACCCGCACGGATGCAGGCCACTCCCGAAGGCTACTGGAGTGCGATGCGCCACGCCGATGCCCGCTTCGGGGGTGAGACACGAGGGGGGTGCGTCCGTTACTGTTTAGGTATGCCTAACCTCACTGTCGACGCGACGGATGTCGCCGCCATCGTCCGCGAGCGCACGATGGACGCCCACCGGTCCGCCGAGAGCAAGCCGTTCATCACGGCCCTGATGAAGGGCGAGCTCGACCTCGCCGCCTACACGCGCTACCTGGCCCAGCTGGCCTGGATCTACGAAGCGCTCGAGTCGCGCCCGGCACAGCCGAACGACCCGGCCATCATCGACGCCCACAGCCTCGACAGGTTCGCCGCGATGGAGAGCGACCTCGCCGCCCTCGGGTCCCCCGCCTGGCGCACCGAGCTCCCGGCTCTGCCGGCCACGGCCGCCTACGCGGAGCACCTGCGCGCGATCGCCCCCGACGACCTCCCCCGCTACCTCGCGCACCACTACACCCGCTACCTCGGCGACCTCTCGGGCGGCCAGGCCATCGCGCGCCTCGTCGCGCGCCACTACGACGCCACTCCCGAGCAGCTGAGCTTCTTCCGCTTCACCGAGATCGCCGACATCGTGCACTACAAGCGTGCCTACCGCGAGAACCTCAACGCCCTCGGCTTCGATGCCGCCCAGGTCGATGCCTTCGTCACGGAGGCCGACGCGGCCTTCGACTTCAACAGCGCCGTCTTCGACGCGCTCGACGGCTGAGAATCGTGCTCCGCACGGCGGCGCTCGACGGCCAGCTCACCGACCTGCTCGGCCAGGTCGGTGTCATCGTCTTCTACCTCGTCGTGTGGGGCCTCGTCTTCGCGGGCACCGCGCTCTTCGTCGGCGTCTTCGTCCCGTTCGTCACCGGTGACTCGCTGCTCTTCGCCTCGGGGATCATCGCGGCAGGCGCATCCGGTGTCGACATCTGGGTTCTCGCGATCGGAATCGGCATCGCCGCCTTCCTCGGCGACCAGGTCGGCTTCCTGCTCGGGCGACGATACGGCAGGCCCTATCTCGACAAGCGCGGAGGGCCGCGGATGCAGGGGGTCATCGCCCGCACCGAGCACTTCTACCGCACCTTCGGCTGGTGGTCGGTGGTCATCGCCCGGTTCATCCCCTGGGGCCGCGTCTTCGTGCCCGTCATCGCGGGCGTCGGCCGCATGGGCTACGCCCGCTTCGTGACCGCGAACATCGTCGGTGCCCTGGCGTGGGGCGTCGGGATCACCGTGATCGGCTACTACGCGGCATCCATCCCCGAGGTGAAGGCTCTGGCCTACGTGATCGCCGGGGTCTTCATCACGGCATCCGTCATCGCGGGCATCAGGGCGTGGCGTCTGGAGCGCGCCGATCGCGCAGCGTCTGCACAGGCTGACGTCTCCTCGGCCAAGTAGACTGCGGCGCATGCACACCGCCCTGATCCCCTGGCTCGACCCAGAGACCATCATCGCCGGCGCAGGCCCCTGGGCCCTGGTGGTGGTGTGCGCGATAGTCTTCGCGGAGACCGGCCTTCTGGTCGGATTCCTCCTCCCCGGCGACACCCTGCTGGTCATCTCCGGCCTGCTCACCCACACCTCGCTGGTGTTCGGTGTCGACATCTGGTGGGTGTGCCTCGCCATCGCCGTCGCGGCGTTCCTCGGCGGCGAGGTCGGCTATCTCATCGGCCACAGATTCGGGCCACGGGTCTTCGAGAAGAAGGAATCCGGCCTGTTCAGCGTCAAGAACGTCGAACGCACGAACGCCTTCTTCACCCGGTTCGGCGCCCTCGCGGTCATCCTCGCCCGCTTCGTTCCGATCGTGCGCACCTTCGCCCCCGTCGCCGCCGGTATCGGCCACATGGACTACCGCAAGTACTCGCTGTACAACGCCATCGGCGCTCTCATCTGGGGCGCAGGCCTGACCTACTTCGGCTTCCTCATCGGGTACATCCCGCCCGTCGCGGAGTTCGTGCAGAACTACATCGACATCATCCTGCTAGGCGCCGTCGTCCTCACGCTCATCCCCACGCTCTGGCACTACTTCCACTCCGCCCACCAGGCGAAGAAGGCGGCCGAGGCCGGAGAGGACGTGGTGACGGATGCCGAGGAGGCAGCCGAACTGGCCCTCGACCCCGACGTGTTCGAGAAGCGCCCCGACGGCTTCTAGTCTCAGGGCGGCATCCGCTCGCCCGGGTCTGTCCAGCGAGCGTTGCGGCTACGCGTGGTGCGGCTGCTCGTGCGCCGCGTGCTCGGCCGGCTCGAGCTGGAACGTGGAGTGCTCCACGTCGAAGTGATGCGCGAGGCAGTCGCTGAGCTCGTCGAGCAGGCAGCTCGACCCCTCGCCGACGAGGGCGTCCGGCTCGACCACCACGTGGGCACTGAAGACGTACTCGCCCGAGGTGATCGCCCACACGTGCACGTCGTGAACATCGACGACGCCGTCGGTCTCGAGGATGTGCTGGCGGATCTCGGCGATGCTGGTGTCGACAGGCACGGACTGGTTGAGCACCCGCACCACGTCGCGCAGCAGCGACGACGCGCGCGGCACGATCATCACGGCGATGAGCAGCGAGGCGATCGCGTCTGCTGCGGCGAACCCCGTCGTGATGATGACGATGCCAGCGACGATGACGGCGATGGAGCCCAGCAGATCGCCGAGCACCTCGAGAGCCGCACCCCGCATGTTGAGCGACGTGGTGTCGCCGCGTCGCAGCACGAGGAAGGCGATCACGTTGGCCACCAGGCCGATGCCCGCGACGAGCAGCATGAGCGAACCCTGCACCTCTGCCGGGCCCGGCTCGATCAGGCGGCGGATGCCCTCGACACCGACGAACAGCGCGACGACGATGAGGATGAGCGCATTGATGAGGGCCCCGAAGACCTCGGCACGCTGGTACCCGTAGGTCTGGCGCTCTGATGCCGGTCGCGCGGCCACGATGGCGGCGACCAGCGCCACGACGAGTCCCGTGAGGTCCGAGAGCATGTGGCCGGCGTCGGCGAACAGGGCCAGCGATCCGCTGAGAGCCGCGCCCACCACCTCGGCGATGAGCACGACGGAGACGATCCCGATGACTATGAGAAGTCGGGACCTGGTGGAGCTCCGGTGGGCGTGATCGTGGGCCATGTCCCTTCAAGGGTAGGCCGGAATTCCGTCCGAACGGCCCCATCCGCGCAGTTGGGAACGACTCCGGGAATCGTTATCAGCTACTCCCGTTCAGAGCGGTGGACGGCGCACCCGATAGCGCAGGTGAAGCACCCCGGTGCCCTGGACCACCTCGTCGGGGCCCTCCAGCAGATGCTGCGCGTCCACCGACCCGAAGTAGCGCTTGCCCGACCCGAACACGACGGGGACGAGGTCCATGCGCACCTCGTCGACGAGTCCCGCGGCCAGCGCCTGGCCACCGACGTCACCGGCGGCGACCTCGACGACGCGGTCACCGGCGAGCTCCTGCGCCCGGGCCACGGCCGCCTCGATGCCGGCGACGAAGTGGAACGGGGCCTCCGGGTCCCAGCCCTCGGGCGCCGGGCGGTGCGTCACGACCACCACGTGGTCGATCCCGCTCGGAGGCTTCCCGTCCCAACCGTCCGTCAGGTCGAAGACGTGGCGGCCGGCGATCGTCACCCCGATGCTGTCCCAGTAGGCCCGGATGTGGTCGTAGGACGCCTGCGACACCTTGAGGACCCCGCTGTCGTCCAAGGGCACGTCACCGGTGAGCAGCCAGTCGAACAGAGGCCCGGGCTGATCGTTCTCGTCCGCGATGAAGCCGTCGACCGACACCGAGCCGTACATGACCACCGTGCCCACGAGGCGCTCCTTTGCTGGGGATGCCTCATGGTAGCGAGCCGCGTGTGAGCTAGACCAGGCGCTGCAGGATGGGGATGGCGGCGGTGAACGCCCGGGCCCGGTGGCTCTCGGCGTTCTTCACCTCGGGCGCCAACTCGGCGGCACTCACGTCGTGGCCGTCCGGCACGAAGATCGGGTCGTAGCCGAAGCCGTGGACACCGGATGCCGCAGAGGCCAGCCGGCCCGCCCACTCGCCCGACGCCACCTCCTCGAAGCCCGACCGCCCTGCGGCATCCGGAGCCACGATCGCGATCGCACAGGTGAAGTGCGCCGCGCGATGCGGATCGGCGATGTCGCTCAACTGCGCGAGCAGCAGCTCGAGGTTCTCGGTGGCGTCGCGGCCACCGGCCCAGCGCGCCGAGAAGATCCCGGGCGCACCTCCCAGGATGTCGACGCAGATGCCCGAGTCGTCGGCGAGGGCCACGAGTCCCGTGTGGGCTGCTGCGGCGCGCGCCTTGATGAGGGCGTTCTCGGCGAAGCTCACGCCGTCCTCGACGGGCTCGGGTCCGTCGTAGGCCACGACGGTGATCGACGGCATGGCGGCACCGAGGATGCGCTGGAACTCCTCGACCTTGTGCTGGTTGTGCGTGGCCAGCACCACCTCGAGTGCCATCAGGCGGTGACGGATGCCGCGTCGCCGACGGGCGCGAGGGCTGCGGTCTGCAGGTCCCGCAGCGTGGCGCCGCCGGCGACCCCGAGGTCGAGCAGGGCGTCGAGCTCGCGCCGGTCGAACGGGGCTCCCTCCGCTGTTCCCTGCACCTCGACGAAGAGCCCGCGTCCGGTGACGACGATGTTCATGTCGGTCTCGGCACGCACGTCCTCGGTGTAGGCGAGGTCGAGCATGGGGGTGCCGTCGATGATTCCGACCGAGACGGCCGAGACGCTGTCGATGAGCGGCTTGGCCTTCTGGCCGATGAACTTGTGCTGGCGACCCCACTCGATGGCGTCGACCATGGCCACGTAGGCGCCGGTGATCGCGGCCGTGCGCGTGCCGCCATCGGCCTGCAGCACGTCGCAGTCGATGACGAGGGTGTTCTCGCCGAGGGCCTTCATGTCGACGACGGCGCGGAGGCTCCGGCCGATCAGGCGGCTGATCTCGTGCGTGCGCCCGCCGATCCGCCCCTTCACGGACTCGCGGTCCATGCGGCTGTTCGTCGAGCGCGGCAGCATCGAGTACTCGGCCGTGACCCAGCCCTTGCCCTTGCCGGCCATCCAGCGCGGAACGCCGTTGGTGAACGAGGCCGTGCAGAGCACCTTGGTGCGTCCGAACGAGATGAGCGCGCTGCCTTCTGCCTGGTCGCTCCAGCCGCGTTCGATGGTGATGGGGCGCAGGTCGTCGGCGGCGCGGCCGTCGACGCGGATGAGGTCTGTCACGGTGGATTCCTGTCTCTGGGTGGAACGGATGCGGCAGGCGAGGCGGGAGCCTCGTCAGGCCTCTCAGCGGATGATGTGCATGGTGCCGGTCTGCACGAGATCGACGGCGTCGATGTCGCGGCCGATGAGGCGGTGGGCCAGGTCGAGGAAGGCGCTGACGCTCGGTCCGGTCGCCTCGTAGTGGTAGCTGGGCGGGGTGCTCGCCGTGCGCTCGAGCTGCTGGGAGACCAGCACGCGGTAGACGTCGTTGGCCGTCTCGGTGTCGCTCGAGACCAGGGTCACCTTCTCGCCCATGACGTAGGAGATGGCGCCGCGCAGGAACGGGTAGTGGGTGCATCCGAGCACCAGGGTGTCGATGTCGGCCTCCCGCAGCGGAGCGAGGTACTCCTCGGCCACGGCCAGCACCTCGGCACCGGTCGTGACGCCCGACTCGACGAACTCAACGAAGCGCGGGCACGCGGCCGTGAACAACTGCAGTTCGGGCGCCGCGGCGAAGGCGTCCTCGTAGGCGCGCGAGTTGATGGTGCCCTCGGTGCCGATGACGCCGACGCGGCGGTTCTGCGTCGCGGCCACCGCGCGGCGCACTGCCGGCTGGATGACCTCGACCACGGGCACGCTGTAGCGCTCGCGGGCATCGCGGAGCATGGCGGCGGATGCGGTGTTGCAGGCGATCACGAGCATCTTCACGCCCTGGTCCACCAGATCGTCGAGAACGTCGAGGGCGTAGCCGCGCACGTCGGCGATCTTCTTGGGGCCGTACGGCGAGTGCTCGAGATCGCCGATGTAGAGGATCGACTCGTTGGGCAGGGCGTCCTTCACTGCGCGGGCCACCGTGAGGCCGCCCACGCCGGAGTCGAAGATTCCAATCGGCGCATCCGTCACGACGTGCAAGCTTAGTCGTGCGGGATAGGGTGATCTTTCGTGACCAGCTCCTCTGCGCTCCTCACGGACCGCTATGAACTCACCATGCTCGACGCCGCTCTTCGGAACGGCACGGCTCATCGCGAGTCGATGTTCGAGGCCTTCGCGCGCCGCCTGCCGGCAGGACGCCGCTACGGGGTCGTTGCCGGCACCGGCAGGCTCCTCGAGGCGATCGGCCGATTCCGGTTCACGGATGCCGAGCTCGGCTGGCTGCGCGCCGCCGACGTGGTGCATCCGTCGACCCTCGACTGGCTGGCGAACTACAGGTTCAGCGGCACCATCTGGGGCTACCGCGAGGGCGAGGCGTACTTCCCGGGCTCGCCGCTGGTGATCGTGAACGCGACCTTCGCCGAGGGCGTCATCCTCGAGACCCTCATCCTCAGCATCCTGAACTCGGACTCCGCCGTGGCCAGTGCTGCCGCCCGCATGGTGTCGGTCGCGCTCGGCCGCCCTCTCGCCGAGATGGGTTCGCGTCGCACGAACGAGTACGCGGCCGTGGCCACGGCGCGCGCCGCCTACATCGCCGGATTCGGTGCGACCAGCAACCTCGAGGCCGGTCGCACGTGGGGCGTACCGACGATGGGAACCGCGGCGCACTCCTTCACGCTGCTGCACGACACCGAGGAGGACGCCTTCAGGGCACAGGTCGATGCCCTCGGCGCCGGCACGACGCTGCTCGTCGACACCTACGACGTCGAGAAGGGCGTCGAGACGGCCGTGCGCGTCGCAGGCACCGGCCTCGGAGCCGTGCGCATCGACTCGGGCGATCTGCCGTCGGTCGTGGCATCCGTTCGCGAGCAACTCGACAGCCTCGGCGCCGTCAACACGAAGATCACCGTGACCAGCGACCTCGACGAGTACCTCATCGGCGCCCTCTCGGGCTCCCCCGTCGACGCCTACGGGGTCGGCACCTCGGTCGCCACGGGCTCCGGGTCCCCCACGGCCGGCATGGTCTACAAGCTGGTCGCCCGCCGCGGTGACGACCACGAGTGGGTGTCGGTCGCGAAGTCCAGTGCCCAGAAGGTGAGCGTCGGCGGCCGCAAGACCGCCGTGCGGCGCATCGACTCGACGCGCACGGCCCGCGAGGAGATCGTCTACCTCGGCGACGGACCCGACGGCGAGCCCGAAGGCGTCCAGGACGAGTCGCGGGAGCGCCCGCTGCAGGCGACCCTCATGCGCGACGGGGTCGCTGATCCCGCCTTCCTCGGCGTCGCGGGCACGAAGGCCGCACGCGAGCACCGTGCCGCGGTGATGCAGGAGCTCCCGATCGAGGCGTTCCGGCTGGGTGCCGGCGAAGCGGCGATTCCCACCGTCTACAAGTAGGAGCAGCGGCCGCCGCAGTGGCCGCTGGGTGCGTCAGACGCTCTACTCGGCCTTCAGCTTCTCGTAGATCTCCTTGCAGGTGGGGCACACCGGGAACTTCTCGGGGTCGCGCCCCGGCGTCCACTTCTTGCCGCAGAGAGCCTTGACCGGCTTGCCCGAGAGGGCGGACTCGAGGATCTTCTCCTTCTTCACGTAGTGCGAGAAGCGCTCGTGGTCGCCGGGTTCGATCGACTCCTGCTCGAGCAGTTCCTCGAGCTCGCGGTCGAGGGTGGACGTGCCGCCTCCGGGCTGACCCGGGTCGGCGATGCTCGCACGGAAGGTTTCGCTCATGGGTTCCAGTGTAGAACGCTCGAGCGGGCATCGGCGGGGTCGGATGCCGCGCCGAGGTCGTCGAGGCGAACGCTACGCGCGGATCGCCGAGGCCAGGATCTCGGGGCCGCGCTTGGTGAACGTGTGCGCCCCCCAGACGACGCCGAGCACGAGTGCGATCAGGCCGACACCGACGCCCTCGATGAGCGTGGCGATGTGCCACGCCGGGTCGACGAACAGGGCGAGGTAGCCGAAGACGAGGGCAGGCAGCGTGAGCACCAGTGCCACCAGGAAGGTCAGCGACTGCACGGTCGCTGCGGCCGTGCCCGAGGACTGCGGCTGGGCGAACGGGCTGGCGCCGGGCTTGGGAACCGGGTACGGGAAGCGCGCCGAGGTGTAGCTGGAGCATCCGAGTCCCACCAGGAACAGGCTCGCGCAGACCCCGATGAACGACGGCAGCACGCTCCAGTCGCGGTACAGCAGCATGCTCACGATCGTGCCGAGGGCGATGAGCGGGATCGACAGGAAGAACGCGGGCACGAGCCGGCCGATGCGATCGGCGAAGCCGCTGACGCCCGATGCCACGTGCAGCCAGACGGCCGTGGAGTCGTAGGCGACGTCGTTGTGCACGGTCCAACCGAGGAAGATGCACATGACCGGCACCGGCAGCAGGGCCAGCACCCCTGTGGGCACCTGAACCGCCGCGAGCGGCACGACGAGCAGTACCGGCAGCACCGGGATCATGATGAGCGACACCCAGTACCTGGCGTCCCTGATCCAGTAGGTCAGCGAGCGGGCGGCGACGGCGCCGGTGGCCCCCGGCAGCATCTTGTCGAACCAGCCGAGGCCGTGGTAGGCGTGCGACTGGGTCTGACGGCCCGGGGTGACCAGGGTCTTCGCCACGAGAGCCTGCCACGCCAGCCAGATCAGCCAGAGCGTGGCGAGGGCGATGAGGAGCTTCAGAACGGATGCTCCCCACTCGCCGGCGGCCGCGTCGCCCGGAATGGCCCACATCGCACCGAGGGGCGTCCACGAGAGGATGGCGCTGACCTCGCGTACGAGACCCCGACCGGAGGTCGCCCAGTCGACCTGGGCGAGCAGCACGATGATCGGCGAGATGAGCACGAGCACGAGCACGCCGAGCACGCCGCTGACCTCGCGGGCGCGGCGGGTGGCGAGGAAGAGGCTGGCGAGCGAGGTCGAGACGCGGGCGAGCATGATGCACGTGGCGAGCACGAGCACTGCGGCGATCAGCGCGACCACGGCCTCACCGAAGCCGCGCGTCCAGGTGACGACGAAACCGACGAGCGTGATCGCCAGGACGAGGGCCGGGATGCCGACGAAGGCTGACAACGCGAGTCCGAACGAGAGGTCGCGGTTGCGCATGCCGAACAGCGAGAACCGCCGGGGATCGAGGGAGTCATCCGAGCCCATGAACAGCGGGACCACGATGAACCCGACGGTGACGATCGATCCCACGAGAACGATGCCGTCGCGCAGGAACTCGACGTCGGGCGCGAAGCGCAGGCCGATGAGCAGTGCCATCAGGAAGACCGCGATGCCCAGGCCGTAGATCAGTCCGACGATGATGCCGACGATCTGCCAGGGGCCGCGGCGGAACAGGTTGCCGAAGAGCCGGACCTTCAGTCCGAGAAGCTGTGCAACCATTCCATCCCCTCTGCTACCTTGCGGCCGCCGGCCAGTTCGACGAACCGGTCCTCGAGTCGCTCGCCGTCGCGCACCTCGTCGAGGGTTCCGGCTGCCAGCACCTTGCCCTGCACGATGATGGCGACGCTGTCGCAGACGCGCTCGATGAGGTCCATGCCGTGGCTCGAGAGCACGACCGTGCCGCCCGCGGCGACGTAGCGCTGCAGGATCTCGATGAGGTTGGCCGCCGACACGGGGTCGACCGCCTCGAACGGCTCGTCGAGCACCAGCAGGCGGGGCGAGTGGATCATGGCGCAGGCGAGGGCGATCTTCTTCGTCATTCCGGCGGAGTAGTCGGCGACGAGGCGGTTGATGGCCTCCTCCAGCCCGAAGGCTGAGACGAGATCGGCCGAGCGCGTGCGCACGGTCTGAGCGTCGAGCCCGCGCAGCACGCCGGAGTAGTACAGCAGCTGGGCTCCGGTGAGCCTGTCGAACAGGCGCAGCCTGTCGGGCAGCACGCCGGTCATGCGCTTGGCCTTTTCCGGTTCCTTCCAGACGTCGACGTCGTGCACGACGACCGTTCCGGCATCCGGCCGCAGCAGTCCGGTGACCATCGACAGGGTCGTGGTCTTTCCGGCGCCGTTGGGGCCGACGATCCCGTAGAACGATCCTGTGCGCACTTCGAGGTCGATGCCGGCGACGGCCTGCGTCGCACCGTAGCTCTTGGCAAGTCCCGAGATGGTGAGTACGGCGGGGGCGGATGCCGGCGGCGCCTTCGTCGCGGTGGGCAGCTTGCGGGTCGCACGCTTCTTGCGGGCCGCGGCCTTCGCAGCGGCGGCTGCGGCCTCGGCCTCGGCTTCGGCTTCGTCCTCATCGATCTGCTCGATCGTGAGCTCTTCGATGAGCTCGAGCTCGGCGACCGCCGCAGCGGTGTCCTCGACCGTCAGCTCGGCCGGAGGGGCGTCGACGAGACCGATGGCCACCAGGTCGTCGTCCGTGGGGAACTCGGCCTCCGAGGCCTCGATGACGGCGGTCTCATCTGCGGTCTCCGGCTCCGTCACCGGCGCGGTCTCCGGCTCCGGCGCGGTCGCCGGCTCGGTCTCCGTGGGGGCGGATGGTGCTTCGCGCTCGGGGGCTGTGGTTGCTGCAGCATCGACCGGGGTGCCTGCGGCATCCTTCTGCATCGTCGACGGATGCCGCGGCTCGGCCGTGGCCGTATCGCGCACGACCTCGGCGGCGGCGACCGTCGGCGCGGCCTTGACGATGGCCGGCGGAGCCTTGGGGGCGCGCACAGGGCGCTTGCGGGGCGGGGTCGCAGCCTTCGCCGCGGGCGTTGCGGCGCTCCCCGTCGTGTCGTTCGCAGAAGCAGCGGTCGCCGCTTCCGTCGTCTCGGCGGCTGCGGCCTCGGCAGCCTTCGCGGCTGCGGCCTTGGCGGCAGCCGCGGCTCGTGCCGGCGTGCTCGTCGAGCGCGCGGGGGTCGCCCGCGGCGTCTTCGCCGCGGCGGTCGTCTTCGCTGCGGGAGTCTTCGCCGTTGCCGGGCTCTTCGGCGCGGCGGACGTCGTCTTCGCTGTCGTGGCGCTCGCGCCGGCGGTCTTCGCTGCCGGCTTGCGGGGCGTGGTCGTCTTCCGAGCGGGGGTCGGTCGCTTGACCGCGGAGGCGGCGGGGGCCGTGGCCGCGCTCTCGCTCGTCACCTCAGCCTCGGATGACGCATCTGCGTCCACCGCAGCTGACGTCTCCGCCGGCTTTCTCGACGCCGCCGGCTTGCGAGCGGCGGGTCGGCGAGCGGCCGGCTTGCGTGCCGCGGGCTTGGCAGGAGCAGCCGGGGCGTCGGATGCCGCATCGGAACCGGCATCCGGTACCGACGGGGTCTCCGTCGCTGTCCCCCGAGAACGTGCGGTGTACGCCGAATCCTCCGTCGCGGAAGCGCCCTCGATCGAGGCCTCTTCGGCCATCTCCCCCTGGTCGTGCGGGTCTGGGAATCGCTGCGCAGAACTCACGGAGCAAACCTACCAACTCCCCTGCGACAGCCGAACGGCAGATGACGCCCGTCCCTGTGAATACGCTCAGCAGCAGGTCACAATCGAGGCACGCCGTCCCCCGTGTCTGGCCCCCGACCGACCCGGCACGATAAGGTGAACCGGGCATGAAGGCGTGTCTTCACATACACGTGTGGGTGAACCGTGGGTGAACGTCCGATGGTGGATGTTCATGAAACGTACGGTCGACCCGAATTCCATCGAGGAGATCACTATGACCACCCAGGTCGTCATTCTTGCCGCAGGCATGGGCAGCCGTCTCGGCCGCTCCCTGCCGAAGCCGCTGACCGAGCTCAGCGACGGACGCACCATCATGAAGCAGCAGTTCGACAACATCGAGCATGCCTTCGGCCGCAGCGCCAAGGTCACGATCGTCGTCGGCTACAAGCTCGAGCACATCATCGAGGCCTTCCCCGACGCTGCGTTCGTCTACAACGAGCAGTACGACCAGACCAACACCTCGAAGAGCCTGCTGCGTGCCCTCCAGGCATCGCAGGCCGGTGGCGTGCTCTGGATGAACGGCGACGTGGTCTTCGACCCCACCGTTCTCGACCGTGCCGCCGAGATGATCGCGCGCGACCAGTCCTTCGTCACCGTGAACCACTCCAAGGTCTCCGACGAAGAGGTCAAGTACACGATGAGCGCCGAGGGCTACATCAAGGAGCTCTCCAAGACCGTCAAGGGCGGACTCGGCGAGGCCGTGGGCATCAACTACATCTCGAGCGCGGACAAGGCCACCTTCATCCGCCACCTCACCAAGGTGAACGACCAGGACTACTTCGAGCGCGGCCTGGAGCTCGCGATCGAGAAGGAGCGCATCCTGGTCGAGCCCGTCGACATCACCGACCTCTACGCTGTCGAGATCGACTTCGCCGAGGACCTGGAGCGCGCGAACCACTTCGTGTGATCGCCACGACAGGCCGCATCGGCTGAACCTCACGGAAGCAGGCCCATCGGGCCTGCTTCCGTCGTTTCGGCCTGCTTGCGTCGTTTCAGCCCTGGTGCCGCCTCCGGATGCCGGCGCGTGGCGCCGCGGCAGTGCGACGCGGCACAGCGACGCGGCACGGTCGCGTGAGCAGGAGCACGACGCCCGGGCGCATACGATGGAGCGCGTGAGTTCCTACGCCGAGTCGCGCCCCCAGTGGACCCCGTTCTCGCGCTATCGCCACTCCCTCTGGCTGCTCACCCGCCGCGACCTGCGGGTGCGGTACTCCACGTCGGCCCTCGGCTACGTCTGGTCGATCCTCGACCCGCTGCTCATGTCGGCCATCTACTGGTTCGTCTTCACCGTCATCTTCGAGCGCAGCGTCGGCGCCGAGCCCTACATCGTCTTCCTTCTCACGGCTCTGCTCCCCTGGATGTGGTTCAACGGCACCATCTCCGACTCCACGCGCGCATTCCTGCGTGAAGCGAAGCTGATCCGTTCCACCACGATCCCCCGCACCATCTGGGTGAATCGCATCGTGCTCTCGAAGGGCATCGAGTTCGTGGCGTCGCTGCCGGTGCTGGCACTGTTCGCGATCTTCTCGGGCGCGCAGGTCAACATCGACCTGCTCTACTTCCCCCTCGCGATCCTCTTGCAGGCCGTGCTCACCGTCGGCGTCGGACTCATCGTGGCTCCGCTCGTGGTGTTCTTCAGAGACATCGAGCGCGCGGTCAAGCTGATCCTGCGCCTGCTGTTCTACGCATCGCCGATCATCTACGGCACGACGGACCTGCCGGCCGACCTGCAGGTGTGGGCGGCGTTCAACCCGCTGTCCGGCATCTTCGGGCTCTACCGCGCCGGCTTCTTCCCCGACCAGCTCAACTGGTTCGACGTGGGCATCTCGGCCCTCGTGTCCGTCGCCTTCCTCGTCGTCGGGCTGCTGCTGTTCCGGCGGCTCGAGCGTTCCGTCCTGAAGGAGATCTGATGAGCGACGCCGCCATCGAGACCGAATCCAGCGCCGCAGACATCGACATCCGGGTGGCGGATGCCGGCATCAGGTTCCGCCGCAACAAGCGCGGCCGGCGCAACTTCAAAGATCTCTTCGCGGGGCGCGCCCGTCGCAGCCGGCCCGGCGAGTTCTGGGCGCTGCGCGGGCTGTCGATCGACGTGAGGAAGGGCGAGGCCATCGGAGTCGTCGGGCGCAACGGCCAGGGGAAGTCCACCCTGTTGAAGCTCGTCGCCGGGGTGATGCTCCCCGACGAGGGCAGCGTGACCGTGCACGGCGGCGTCGCGCCGCTCATCGAGATCACCGGCGGCTTCGTCGACGACCTCACGGTGCGCGACAACATCCACCTCACGGCGGGACTGCACGGCATGACGCGCAGCATGATCGACGAGCGCTTCGACGACATCATCGAGTTCGCCGATATCGGCGACTTCCTCGACACGCCCTACAAGCACCTCTCGAGCGGCATGAAGGTGCGCATCGCCTTCTCGGTGATCTCGCGTCTCGAGGAGCCGATCATCCTCGTCGACGAGGTGCTCGCCGTCGGCGACAAGGCGTTCCGCGAGAAGTGCTACGCCCGCATCGAGGAACTGCTGGCCGGAGGACGCACGCTGTTCTTCGTGTCGCACAACGAGCGCGACCTGCGTCGCTTCTGCACGCGCGGCCTCTACCTCGACAAGGGCAAGCTCGTGCTCGACGGCCCCATCGGCGACGTGCTCGACGCCTACAACGCCGACTACGGAGTGGCCAAGCCCCCGAAGGCCTGAGCAGGGCCGACCGGGCAGGTCGGGCCGCTCGATCCGTCTGGCCGATTCGGGCCGCGGATGCCGCTCAGACCAGCGGGTCGAGCCCGGCCTCGGCGCGCAGCTCCTGCGCCTCGTCGTCGAGGCCGTCGAGCGGCTTGCCGGCGTCGCGTCGCGCCCGGAAGCGCCCGCCGAGGAAGGTCAGGTACTGCTCGGTGGGCGACAGGCCGGCGGCCGACGCCCTCCGTGCACCGATGGTGTTCCAGCGCTCGGCCCGGGCCAGGTCGCCGTTCAGTTCGAAGGTCTCGGCGATCATCAGGATGATGTGCAGGCCGGCATCCGGCGCCGCCCTGACCTCGTCGGCGAGGGCCACGGCCCGCTCGCTGTCGCCGCTCGCGAAGGCGAGCGAGATGAGCGTCGGATGGGCCCCGAACGGCTCCGCCGTCGGATGCGCGGCGGCAGTCTCGGCCAGCCGGCGCGCCTCGTCGAGGTCTCCGGCCATCTCGAGGTGCTCGGCCCCCACGAGAAGGAGGTGCGCCCGCGTGATGCCGTCGTCGACGTCGAAGGATGCGGCATCCGTCGCCCAGGACGTGACGGTCTCGGCGACTGCGCGATGCTGGTCGGGAGTCGCGACGAGGCGGGGGGCCCGGCGCTCGATGCCCTCGATGGATTCCCAGGTGATGAGCTGCGTCATACCTCGAATCTAGTTCGCGGATGCGCCGGTGCAGATCGCGTGCTGCAGAGGCGCCAGCCTGGAACGGGTAGCGCCTCGTGCCACATCGGGCGGCCATCCGCAAGGGAGGGGGATCCCTCAGACTCTCGCAATAGGCTCGTGCTCTATGGCACGCACACCGAAGCCCATCGTCTCCTCCACCGGCGGCACCCCCGTCGGCGGCGAGCTGCCGCCGCGCCTGGTGCGCACGATCGACTTCGGACTGGGCGTGCAGCGTCCGGCTGTGCTCGCGCACATCCGCAGCATCCGTCGACGGAATCCGGATGCGACCCCGGCACAGCTGGTGCGCATCCTCGAGCGCCGCTACATGGCCGCCACCACCACCGGCGGCGCGGCCGTCGGAGCGACGGCGGTGGTCCCCGGCATCGGCACGGGCATGACGATCGTGCTCTCGGGTGTCGAGACCGCGGGCTTCCTCGAGGCGACGGCGCTGTACGCGCAGTCCGTCGCCGAGGTGCACGGCATCGCCGTGGCCGACCCCGATCGTGCCCGCGCCCTCATCATGACGATGATGCTCGGCTCGGAGGGCTCGAACCTGGTGCGGCAGCTCGCCGGACAGGTGTCCGGCGGCGGGGCCGTGCGCAGCGCCTACTGGGGCGAGCTCGTGACGGCGAACCTGCCGCGCGCCCTCGTCGGGCCGTTGGCCGACAAGCTCAAGTCGATGTTCCTGCGCAAGTTCGTGGTGGGAGCCGGCGCCAGCGTCTTCTCCAAGGCCATCCCCTTCGGAATCGGCGCCGTCATCGGCGGGGTCGGCAACCGCATCGTGTCGGGCCGCGTGGTGCAGTCGTCGCGGTTGGCGTTCGGCATGCCGCCCGAGACGCTCCCCCAGGAACTCGAACCGCACGACATCGTGGTCGGCGACTCGCGCGGCAACATCGCCACCCGTGCGTTCGGCGGAGTGCAGGGCGGCGTCTCCCGCGCCAGCAACGTCATCAACGGCCGGATGCGGGCCATCCGTCCCCGCCGCAAGAGCCTGACGGCACCGGATGCCGCTCTCGAGCCCGACCCCCTCGACGACCCGTTCGGCGAGCCGGAGCCCGAAGCACGCTGATCCGCCGCCGAGCTCGGTACCCCCGACCGCTGGCGCCGTCTACTGGCCGAGAATGCCCGGGTCGTCGTCCTCGCCGACATCGTGCTCGTCGACCTCTCCATCGGCCGCGTGCAGTGCCGCGTTGCGCTCCCACTCGTCCATGAGGTGCTGCACCGCCGCGTGGAACCGTGCCGTGGCCGCCCCCGGCGTCGCGTCGCCGAAGTAGCGCTCGACCCACACGCGCAGCCTCTCGCGCGCGTCATCGCCGTGCGACAGCTCGTCGACGAAGGCGACGATGCCCGGGGCATCCGCGGCCGTCAGCCACTCGCAGTCCGACAGGTAACCGCCGGTGTCGATCTCGGCGGCCGGGTTCACCGGTCGCGTGATCATGAGCGGCTTGCCTGTGGCCAGACGGTCGTAGACCATCGCCGAGATGTCGACGACGGCGACGTCGGCAGCGGCGAGCTGCCAGCCGAGGTCGGCGCCCTGGTCGAAGATGTGCTGCGCCGTCGGGTCTGCGGCGTTGGCCTGCGCGATCATGCGGATGATCTCGCGGTTCGCGGCGCCGTAGGCGTCGTCAACCACTCCGGAGCGCGGATGCGGGCGATAGATCACCCGATGCCGACCGCTCGCGAGCAGGGCGCGCACGAGGGCGACGCCGTGGGTGGCGACGGATCCATAGGCCGCAGCCGCCCGGTCGCCCTCCCACGTCGGCGCATAGAGCACGACCTCGCGGGCATCCGGAGTGTAGGGCAGGTCGCCCGAGTAGTGGTCCGCCTGCGGCCGGCCGATGGGCAGCGCACGCTTCGCGAAGTCGTAGTCCCACAGCACCTTGTTCAGCCGGGACAGGGCGGCATCGCCGGCGACCAGCGCGTAGTCGTACGCCTTGAACTGGTTCGTGGTCATGTACATCTTGTCGCTCTCACCGTGGTTGATGAAAACGTGCCAGCGGCGCCCGTAGCGCATCATCTGGAAGTTCTTGGCGTTCTGGTTGACGTAGAAGATGACGTGCAGGTCCTGCTCGTCGATCACCCGCTCGAGGTCGGCGACCTTGCGCACATACGCCACGGGAATCGGCGCCTCGTCGAGGAGAATCGACGCCGACCCCGACGCGCGGCTGAGGATGAGCACGGGCCAGGTCTTCGACAGCTCGGCCAGCGGCTTGTACCACTGCCGCATCTGGTACAGGTTGACCTTGCCGTCGGCGAAGTAGACCGCGACTTTGAACCGGTGCGGCTCGAGCGGCGGCTTCAGCGCGAGCTTCTGGCGCAGTACCGACTGGGCGCGGCGGTTGGCGAAGACGCTGTTCACATAGCGCAAGCCGAGCTTCGCGTCCTTCATCACACCCACGGTTCCAGCCTACCCGGGTGACTGTGATGGGGGTCGACGACGGATGCCGCCCACGATCGTCCCGCGACCTGAGCGCTTCGCTCAGATGACGGGCGGGCGCCCCGCCAGCGTCATGCGCCACACCGTGCGCCAGCGGAGCGGCCGACGCTCACCGGCATCCGTTCTCCACCCCTCGCGCCAGCCGCCCCACCAGGCGCCGAGGCCGTCGCGATTGCGCACCGAACGCAGCAGCTGCACGCCGGTCCAGGAGGCCACGTAGAACGGCACGAACACCGCGGGAAGGTTGCGCCGGGCCAGCCACACCCGGTTGCGGGCGTTGAGCCTGTAGTAGTAGCTGTGCCGTGTCGGCGTGATCACCGGGTGATTCGCGACGAGGTCGCCGGCGTACCAGGCGCGCTTGCCCTGGTCCCAGACCCGCCAAGCCAGTTCGATGCCCTCGTGGGCGTAGAAGAACGGCTCCGCCCAGCCGCCGGTCGCGTCGAAGACCGCGCGCGGCAGGATGACGGCGCCCTCCCAGACGGAGAAGACGTTGCTCGAGTGCTCGGCTTCGCCCTTGCGGATGCGCGGGATCCAGCGCTTGGGCGGCGTGGTGCCGCTCGGATCGACCACTCGGGGCTGGATGAGGCCGAGCGAGGTGTCGGCGCGCAGCTTCGCCACCGCCGCCGCGAGGAAACCGGGATCGGGCAGGCTCGCGTCGTCGTCGAGGAAGAACAGGAACTCACCGCTCACCTGCGCGACTCCGCGATTGCGCCCGGCCGGGATCCCGAGGTTCTCGGGCAGGGCGAGGGCGGCGACTCCAGCGGGCAGCCCGGTCGGCTCCCATCCGTTGCCGACGCACACGATGTCGAGGCTCACGCCGGTCTGATCCAGGAGGGACCGGATGCCGCGAGCCAGGTCGTCGGGACGCGTGCCCTGGGTGAGCACGACGACCCCGACCGTGGGGTCAGGAACGGACACGCTTGGAGGCCATGATCGCGACGAAGTGACCGATCAGTGCGAGGAAGGCGAGGGGAACGAGCACCACGACGAGGATGCGGTCGACCTCGGGCTGGCCGACGAACAGACCGATCACGGCCGCGACGAAGGCGATCATCGTGAGCTCGACGGAGTGGTACAGACGGTGGAACGGCACGAAGCGCGCGGCCCGACGCAGGGTGGCGACGAGGCTGTGGGTGGGTGCAGATTCTCCGTGGGTGTCGGCGAGCTTCGTGAGCCCGGCGTTCGCTCGGGCGACGTGCACCATGTCGTTCAATGCCTTGTTCAGCACGATGAGCAGCGCGAGCAGGGTGCCGAGTGTGGTCCAGAGGTAGTCCTCCGGAGTGTCGAACGGCCAGGCGGCGGCACGGATGCCGAGGGCGATGGGGATGAGTGCCTCGGTGGAGTAGTGCCCCACCTTGTCGAGGAAGACACCGGCCGGGGAGGACGTACGGCGCCAGCGGGCGACCTCTCCGTCGCAGCAATCGACGAGCATCTGCAGCTGACCGAGGACGAGCGCGAGCAGCGCGCCCCAGATGCCGGGGATGAGGAGGGCTGCGGCCGTCGACCAGCCGACGAGGATCATCAGTCCGGTCACGCCGTTGGCCGAGATACGCGTCTTCAGCAGCATCCAGGTGAGGTACGGCGAGAGGTCGCGCAGGTAGAGCGACGCGGTCCAGTGCTCGGCGTTGCGACGGCCCCGCACCTCCGGCGGTTGCGCGACGGCGCGCAGCTCGGCGATCGACGACGGTCGCGCCGGACGCTCGGGAGACGCCGCCGACTCGTGTGTTGCCGCCAAGCTCATCTCCCCGTGTGCGCCGCGATGTTGCTGGTCAGTGAGAGATAGCCCGGCAGGAAGCCGAGCCCCCAGCAGAAGTGGATGCACGGCAAGACTAGGAGAAACCACAGGGACACGCGAATTCCGGCGCCCGTGGTTGACAGGATGGTGGCCGCGACCACGAACAGCGCATAGACGGCCGGCACGGCGAAGCCGATCAGCATCCACGGCAGGGCTCCCACGAGGGCCTGGACCACGCCGGCGAGGCCCAACAGGACCCCGAGAGTCACTCCCACCACCATCAGCGGAGGGATGAAGTAACGCAGACCGTTGTTGGCCGGGAACCTCCGCGCGAGTTCGCCGCGCCACAGGCCGGTCGAGAACATCTGGCGGGCGAGACGGGAGACGCTCGGTCGGGGGCGGTAGACGACCTTCAGTCGCGGGGTGAACCAGACTGTCTCCCCCGCCAGCCGCAGCCGTCGGTTGAGCTCCCAGTCCTGGCCGCGCTTGATGCCCTCGTCGAACAGGCCGACGGCCTCGATGGCCTCACGACGGAAGCATCCGAGGTACACGGTCTCGGCCGGTCCCTCGACTCCCCCGACATGGAACGACGAGCCGCCGAGTCCGACCTTGGTCGTGTAGGCGAGAGCGACGGCCTTCTGGAACGGACTGTGACCGCGGGCGTCCATGATGCCGCCGACGTTGGCCGCGCCGGTGGCGAGGATGGTCTCCACCGCGATGCGCGCGTAGTCCCTCGGCAGGCTGGAGTGCGCATCGACGCGGATGACGATCGGATGCTGCGACGCCCGGATGGCCGCGTTGAGGCCGGCGGGGGTCGACCCGACGGGGTTGTCGATGACCCTGATGCGCGGGTCTTCGGCCGCCATGTCGGCGAGTAGCTCGGTGGTGCCGTCGATGCTCGGGCCGAGCGCGATCGCCACTTCGAACTCACCGGCGTAGTCCTGTTCCAGCAGACTCTTCACCGCGGCGCGCACATGCGTCACCTCGTTGAGCACCGGCATGACGTAGGAGACGCCAGGCAGCAGCTCTGCTGGGCCGCTGGGGGCGTTCTCGGTCATTGCATCCACTCGTCAGACGGTCGATTGAGCCTATCGCAGGGATTCTGGGAACACCGCAGCAGGAACGGCTGAAGCCGCCGCACCCGGGGGTGCGGCGGCTTCAGGATGGGACGGTTCGGATCAGCCGGCCGTGTACTCGCCGAGGGTGACCGTGGCGGTCTCGCTCTTGCCGTCGCGCACGTAGCTGAGGTCGGCCTTCGCGTCGCCGGCCAGGTAGCGCACCTGGGCCGTCAGGTCGGTGGCGTTCGAGATCGGCACGCCGTTGAACTCGGTGACGATGTCACCGGACTCGAGGCCGGCCTTCTCCGCCGCTCCGTCGGAGGAGACCTCCTTGATGAGGGCACCGACGACACCGGCCTCGGCGCTGGTCGCATCCTGCACGCTCGCTCCGAGGAGACCGTGGGAGGCTGCGCCGTCCTTGATGATCTCGTTGGCGACGCGCTCGGCGAGGTTCGACGGGACCGCGAAGCCGACGCCGATGCTGCCCGACTGGCTGCCCTCAGTAGTGGCTCCAGCGCTGGCGATGGCCACGTTCACGCCGATCAGCTCGCCCTTCGAGTTGAGCAGCGCACCGCCCGAGTTGCCCGGGTTGATGGCGGCATCCGTCTGGATCACGGGCAGGGAGATGGTCGACGTGGCCTGGGGCTGCGCCTGCGGCTGGCCGCTGCCGTCGTCGGGCAGGTTCCAGAAGTTGAACGGGCTGTCGCCGCCCTGGCCGTTCTCGTCGTTGGGGTCCTGCTGGTCCTGCGTCGAGTCGTCGGGAGCTGCAGAGGACGCGACCTGGATGGAGCGGTTGAGCGCGCTCACGATGCCGTTGGTGACAGTGCCGGCGAGGCCGAGCGGTGCACCGATGGCGACGGCGGAGTCGCCGACGTTGAGCTTGCTGGAGTCCGCGAACTCGAGGGGGGTCAGGCCCGAGGCATCCGTCAGCTTGATGACGGCGAGGTCCGAGACGGGGTCCGTGCCGACGAGCTTCGCCGCGTAGAGGGTTCCGTCTGACATCTGCACCTGGATCTGGGTGTCGCTCGCGCTGCCGTCGAGGGTGACGACGTGCGTGTTGGTGAGCACGTAGCCGTCCTTCGAGAGCACGATGCCCGAGCCGGTTCCAGCTCCCGCATCGGACTGCACCGAGATGGTCACGACGCTCGGCGAGGCCTTGGCCGCGACGGCCGTGATCTCGTTGACAGAGTCGGTGTTGTTGACGACGACGTTCTGCGGCTCCGCCGAGGTCGAGGACTGCGTCGTGTCGTCGTTGCTCGTGAGCACGGCCGCGACGCCGACTCCGGACGCTCCTCCGATGAGGGCGCCGGCGATGAGCGCGGCAACGATGGGGAGGGTTGCACGGCGCTTGGTCGCGGTGGTTCCGCCGGCGGCGCCACCGTTGCCACCGGCTGCTCCGGGAACGCCGACATAGGGCTGCGTGGGCTGCGTCTGCTGGGCGTACGGCTGCGGGGCGGTGCCCGGAGCGTAGACCGTGGCAGCCGGAGCGACGGGCTGGCCGAACGCGTCGGTGGTCTGGGGGTGTGCACCCGGGTGCTGAGCCGCGGCGGGGGCTGCGGCGACAGATGTCGGGGTGACGGGGGCGGCCGGCGTGACGGGGGCGGCTGCTGCCGGCGGCGTCACGGGTGCTGCGGGTGCGGCGGGGACCACGGGCGCGATCGGGGTGGTCGCGGCGGCCGGAGTCGTGGGCTCGGAAACGACGGGAGCGGAGTGCTCGACAGTCGGCTCGATGACCTCGGTGGGTCCGGTGGGCGTCGTCGCCTCGGGGGAAGTCTGCTCGGGGGCGTCGTGCGAAGCGATCTGCTCCGGCGTGCCGTCCGGGGTGTTGCTCTCGGTCATGGTTGCTCCTTCCAAGCGATGTCAGCTTGGCGGGCGAAGCTGTGCGTTGGTTTCGTGAAGACTGTGAGCAGACTTGCGCGAGCATAAGAGTTCCCTATGACCCGCGAGCGACCGGTGCTCAGCAGCCTGGACCCGATGGATTCCGCTCGCAGTCCCGAGCGACGAGCACCGTCTCAGCCTGTGCTGCTGTGACGATGATGTCGTTCGCCGACACTGTCAGCGTACCGGCGATCGGCCGCCACGGTTGGCCGGCGAAGCTGAACTCGGCTGCATAGTCGACGGATGCGCTCACGGTGATGCGCCCGGTCGTCGTGAAGGTCAGGCTGGTGGGGGTCGCGGTGAATTCCGGCACCCCGAGAGCCGCCCAGCTGGCACCGCCGGTGCCGCTCGACGCCGAGGCGCCGTCACTGGAGGCCCAGTTGTAGCCGACGGGCGTGAAACGCACCCGTGCGTCGAAGCCGAGCAGGGTGCCCGCCTCGGTCTCGGCGGCGGCCGTGGTGAAGAAGTTGGCCGGGAGCCCGATGACGGCCCAGCCATCGGGTTCCATCGCCTGGGACGGCGTCATGGGCCGGAACGAGGCGATGTCGTCGAGGGTGACGACGGTGGGCGGTGTCGGCTCCTGCGGGGTGCAATCGACGATCGCACCGCAGGTGACGGCTCCACCATCGCCGTCACCGCCGGTGAGCGTGCGCAGGCTCACGTCGACGCCGTCGTCACCCACCGCCGGGTTGATGATGAGGTCGGACGGGGGTGCGGTGTCGCCCCCACCGGGCTCGCCTCCCCCTCCACCGCCACCGGATGCCCCGCCGTCGCCGTCGGTGCCGCCGCTGCTATGCGCGTCGATGTCGACGCTGTCGTCTCCGATCGAGCCCGAGGATGTCGGACAGCCACCTGTAATGGAATCAAAATCAAGACACGGGCCGCCCGCCCCGTACGCAGGACTAGACCCCAACGAAATCGCCAGTACTAGCGCGATTAGGAACACGGCCCTTTTCATGGACAGAAGTTCTTTCCGTCCCAGAGCACCTTTTCCGAGACTTGAAGTTGGTCTGCACTTCCTACAACCGTGAGGACGAATGGCAACACAGTTTGCCGATCGGGCTTAACGATAGAAGTTCCCGTCGCATCGACAATGTCGGCAAGCGATACGTCGTCGCACACGTACAGAACGATCTCGAGAGCTTCTGACTTCGCATACTCCGCCGATTGCAACTCCTGAGTCGAGAACGAGGTGGATCCGGTTAAAGTGGCGTCGGCGTCGCGATATTGGCGCGCGCTCTTCAGCGCATTCTCAAGCGCATCCCCAGTCGCAACCGCCTCATAACGCTCGGGTTCGGCACCCCCGTCGTGCCCAACCGCATCGCTGACCTTCTGATACGCCGCATACGCCTCCTCCGCCGCAGCGAGCGCCTCCTCGTCCGACGCGAACACCGGGGAAGCCGTTGGCGTGCTGCTGGCCGACGGAAGCGGCTTCGGTGACGCGGCGCATCCGGCGAGCGCGATCGTCGACAGACCCAGTGCGAGCAGCACCGCACCGACGAGCGTGTAGCTGTGCGATGCGGCGCGCATGCAGTCACGGTAGGCCATCATCGGTCGCGGCTGCGGCGACAATCCACAGGACCGACGGGAGCCCGGATCCGATGGCCGGGTACTCTGATCTCTGTTCATCCTGCAGCTACGGAGGCGAAGTGCCGTCAGTCCCATCAGCGTCGGCTTCCCTCCCCCAGCGGATCGCCATCGTCGACTACTACAGATTCGCCGCTGCCGCGATGGTCCTGGGCTACCACTACTTCTTCGGTGGCATGGCCGGTGGCAAGGTCACGTCGATCCACACGATGCCGATCGCGGTGGAGATCGTCAAGTACGGCTACATGGGCGTCGACCTGTTCTTCCTGATCAGCGGGTTCGTGATCGCGCAGTCCGCCCTCGGCAAGACCACCCGGCAGTTCGTGGTCGGCAGGGTCGTGCGCCTCTACCCGGCGTTCTGGGTGTGCCTGATCATCACGTCGCTCTTCGCGCTGCGATGGGGCGGCGAGTTGATGTCTGTGACGTGGCCGCAGTTCATCGCGAATCTGACCATGATGCCCACGGTGTTCGGCTATGCGCCGGTGGACGGCGTCTACTGGACCCTCCTCTATGAGCTCAAGTTCTACGCACTGGTGGCCGTGCTCGTCTTCCTCGGCCTCGGCCGGCGCCTCGACGTCATCATGTCGGTCTGGGCGATCGGCATGGCGGTTCTCACCTTCGCCGCTCCGGCCCTCGCGAGCCGCGGGGACTTCCTGGGCAACTACTACCTGCTGTTCGCGGGAGGCGCGATCATCGCCGCCATCCGGGCGAACGGCTGGAGCCCGCTGCGCGTGATCGCCCTGACCGCGTCGTATGTCGGCGGCCTCCAGCTGGAACTGCATCGCGCACACCTGATCGAGGTCGATCGGGGACTGTCGCTTCCGAACATCGCGATCATCACCCTCACCACGACGTTCTTCGCGGCGATGCTCCTCACCCGTTCGCGTCGCGTCAGCGCCATCGCCCTCCCCGCCTCCGCACTGCTGGGTGGGCTGACCTATCCGATCTACCTTCTGCACGCCCACATCGGCTACATGATGCTGCAGCGCTTCGCGACCGATTCGAACAAGCTCCTGGTCTATCCCCTCCTGATCGGCAGTGTCATCCTCGCCGCCTACGGCGTCCACCGTCTCATCGAGATCAATCTGAGGACCACCTGGCGTCGCCTCTTCGACGGCTCGATCGGTCG
The DNA here is from genome assembly GCA_001423545.1 of Leifsonia sp. Leaf325. GTDB lineage: Bacteria > Actinomycetota > Actinomycetes > Actinomycetales > Microbacteriaceae > Orlajensenia. Next base: position 1,112,219 of record LMOK01000002.1, on the reverse strand, counting down.
ACTCGTCGGCGCCGTGGAGTATGGCCGAGACGTCATCTTCCGTCGGCGGAAGCCGGAGCGAAGTCCCGCCGTGCCGGCCACGCCGCAGCACGAGACCCCTTCTCCCGACGGTGACCTGTCCTCCCGGACTCCCGCGACGATCACTCGGGGAGGAGACCGATGACGGCCGACGCACCGTGGCAGCGCGCGGCTCGCGGAGCCGGCCTCCTCGGCGCAGACGGCAGCATCGCGGCGACCATCTTCGCCGAGATGAGTGCCCTCGCCACCCGCACCGGCGCCATCAACCTGGGCCAGGGCTTTCCCGACGAGGACGGCCCGGTCGAGGTGCTCGAGGCCGCCCGCGACGCCATCTCGGCCGGCATCAACCAGTACCCGCCCGGCCGGGGCATGCCCGTGCTCCGCGAGGCCATCGCGGCACATCAGCTGCGCTTCCGAGGCATCACCCTCGACCCCGAGAGCGAGGTATTGGTGACGGCGGGAGCGACCGAAGCCCTCGCCGCGACAATCCTCGCGCTGGTCGAGGCTGGCGACGAGGTGGTGACCTTCGAGCCGTTCTACGACTCCTACGGCGCGATCATCGGACTCGCCAACGGCATTCATCGCACGGTTCCCCTGCACGCTCCCGACTTCCAGCCCGACCTCGACGACCTGCGTGCGGCGATCACCGACCGCACGCGACTGATCATCGTCAACACGCCGCACAACCCGACGGGATCCGTGTTCGGCCCCGAGGTTCTGCAGCTGATCATCGAGCTCGCTCACCGCCACGACGCCATCATCGTGACCGACGAGGTCTACGAGCACCTGGTGTTCGAGGCGCAGCACGTCCCGATCTCCACCCTGCCCGGCGGCCGCGAGCGCACCATCTCCATCTCTTCGGGCGGCAAGACCTTCAGCACCACGGGCTGGAAGATCGGCTGGCTCACCGCTCCGCCCGAGCTCGTCACGGCCGTGCTCGCCGTCAAGCAGTTCCTCACCTACGTCAACGGCGCACCCTTCCAGCCCGCCATCGCTGTGGGGCTCGGCCTGCCCGACAGCTTCTTCACGGCGGCCGCCGACACCCTGAGGGCGAAGCGCGACCTGCTGTCGTCGGGGCTGACGGATGCCGGATTCACGGTCTCTCTCCCCCAGGCCGGCTACTTCGTGGTGGCGGATGCCGGTCCGCTGGGACATCCGGATTCCGTGGAGTTCTGCCGATCGCTGCCCGCCTTGGCCGGAGTCGTCGGAGTTCCGATCACGGCCTTCGTGCACGAGGATCGGCGCCACGAATACTCCTCCCTCGTGCGCTTCGCCTACTGCAAGCGCACGAGCGTGCTCGAGGACGCCGTCGCGAGACTCGCGCGGCTGAACGGCTGAACGGCTGAACGGCTGAAGGACAGAAGGACTGACCGGCCGGCCGACCACCGCCGAAGCGCCTCGGCGACGGAGACGCGTCAGCGCGGTACGACCGCGTACCGCCGCAGCGCCAGCGCCGGGTTGGTGCGACGCACGGCCGCGATGCGCTCGGCGCTGACCCAGGCGAGAGCGGCATCCGTCGTCTCACCGATCGTGGCGAGCTCGACCCCCATCGGATCGATCACGAAGCTGGTGCCGACTCCCACCGGCGGCGCGTGATCGGCCGCGGCGACGTAGACGGTGTTCTCGATGGCGCGCGCGGTCGCGAGCGTGCGCCAGTGGTGCTCCTTGAGCGGCCCGCGCACCCATTCGGCGGGAACCAGCACCAGGTCGGCGCCGGCGTCGACGAGGCGACGGGTCACCTCGGGGAAACGGATGTCGTAACAGGTCTGCATTCCCACGCGGATGCCGCCCACCACGAACGTCTCGGGATCGCCGATGGCACCGGGCACGACCCGCGCGGACTCCGTCTGACCGAAGGCGTCGTAGAGGTGCTGCTTGCGGTACGTGGCCACCAGCTCACCCCGCGGGTTCAGGGCGACGAGGGTGTTCGAGAAGCGGGCGGCGTCCGTCGTCTGCTCGAGGACACCCGCCACGATGTGGATCCCGAGTGAGGCGGCCAGGTCGGCGAGAGCGCGGACGAACTCCCCGTCGAGGGGCTCGGCCGCATCGACCATGTCCTGGTCGAGCTCGGCTGTGAAGAAGGCCGAGTACTCGGGGAAGACGACGAGCTGTGCGCCACGGGATGCCGCGAGTCGGGCGAGCCTCGTCATCTCGGCGAGATTGGACCCGGCGTCGTCGGTGGGCGCGAACTGCGCCACCGCGACGCCGAGGTCTGCAGCACCGGCAGCCGGCGTCTCGTCGAATGGCGGCATCCGTCAGCCTCGATCGATGATGTCGTCGAACTCGTGGTGGGTCTCGAGGTACTCCACGAGGAAGGGGCACTTCGGCACGACCCGCTCGCCGCGCTCTCGAGCGTCGGCGAGCAGCCACTCGGTGAGCCGCGTCGCGACGCCCTGGCCCTTGTAGTCGCGCAGGGTCTGCGTGTGGGTCACGATGATCTCGCCCGGGCTCTGCCGGAATTCGGCGTAGCCGGCGATCTCGCCGTCGATGGAGAGCTCGTAGCGCCCGCCATCGTCGTTCCGCCTGATGCTGGTCTCGCTCATGCAGTCGACTCCTCGTTCATCTGGTTCCCTCTGACCTCGACCCCGCGCCGGACCTCGAGTGGTCGGGGCAGCGCGATGGTGAATGTCGTTCCCTCATTCTCGACGCTCGAGACGCCCATGAGCCCATGGTGCGCCGTGACGATCGCCTTCGTGATGCTGAGCCCGAGCCCGACACCCTGCACGGCCTGACGCATCGCCGTGGACGAGCGGAAGAATCGGGTGAAGAGCCTGTCGATCTCGGCGGCCGGGATACCCATCCCGGTGTCCTGCACGGCGATCACGGCCTCGGTCTCGGACTCGGTCAGCGAGACGGTGACGGATCCGCCGCGGCCCGTGAACTTCAGCGCGTTGGAGATCAGATTGTCGCAGGCCTGGGCGAGTCGCGTCGGGTCGCCGTCGACCACCACGGGGTTCTGCGGCAGCTCGGCCACGAGGTTCACGCCGTTGCGCTCGGCGGCCGGACGCCCCGACTCGACGGCAGCGGCGACGATCTCGCCGAGCTCGACAGTCTGACGCTCGAGCGGGAACTTGCCCGCCTCCACCTGTGCCGTGAAGAGCAGGTCGCCGACGAGCGAGAGCAGGCGGTTCGCGTTGCGCTCGGCGACGGCCAGGTAGGCGAGCTGCTCGGCCGTGAGCGGCTCCTCGGCCTCGTCGCGGATGAGCTCGAGGTAGCCCAGGATCGAGCTGAGCGGCGTGCGCAGCTCGTGCGAGATCATGCCGACGAACTCGTCCTTGAGCTTGTTCACCTCGCGCGCCTGTGTGAGGTCGGTGCCGATGAAGATGAAGCCGACCACCTGGCCCGTCTGGTCGATGCGCGGCGACGCCGACAGTTGCACGGGGATCTTCGTGCCGTCGGCGTGCACGTAGGTCCACTCCGCGTTGTCGCCGTATCCCTCGCGCGCGGCCGAGACCAGGTCGACGAAATGGTCGTGGTCGTTGATGGGATCGATGCTGGAGTCGAACTCCGCGGCGCGCTCGACCAACTGGCCGGCATCGATGAAGTCGACGATGTAGCGATGGCCCACGGTCTCGTCGCTCGTGTGGCCCAGCATCCGTTCGGCCCCGGGGTTCCAGGCGACGACCTCCCCGCGCAGGTCGACGGCGATGACGGACTCCGCGACGATGGCCTCCCAGATGCTGCGGTTGAACTGCTCGGACTCACGCAGTCGGGCCTCGCTCGCCGCGAGATCACGCGCCTGCTGCTCCGCCTCGGCGAGGAGCGTCGCGCGCTGCTCCGCGAGAGAGCTCAGTGAGGCGATCTGCAGCCGGGAACGATGTGCGAGATCGTTCAGGATGGCCGAGAAGATGAGGTAGATGACCGGCGAGAAGAATCCACGCAGCGCGAGACCGTCTGTCCACGATGCCTCTCCCAGCAGATAGGGGAACTGGAGCACGAAGCACGCGGCGAGGGCGGCTATGGCGACGTAGCGGCGGCCCTCCTCCGAGGCGATCCAGACGACGGGCAGCACGACGAGGGCACCGAAGAGCGACGATGCGCCACCGGTTCCCACACGGAAGAAGCCGAAACCCACCAGGGTGGCGAGAGGCAGCGCCATGGTCCACACGTGCGGGATGCGCCGCCACGGCAGCAGGAACGCCGCGATCGTGGCGAGAACCACGACGACGATGCCCAACCATGCCCACGAGGGGTCGGACATCTCGACGTTCGGAACGATCAGAATGGTCAACAACGCGAGGACGAGACCGATCACCGACGGGATCTGCTTGAGGCCCGGTGTCGGCGAGTCGAGCACGAGGCGGCTGATCCACGAGGGGCCGGTCACTGCTCCCACTCCCCGATCAGTTCCTTCAGCCGCTCCGCGAACCTGCGCGGGCTGAAGGGCTTGGTCACGTAGTCGTCGGCGCCAGACTCCAGTCCGGCCGCGAGGGAAGCGGCATCGACGCTGGCCGACACGATGACGACGCGCGGCTCCGTCCGGGGTCGCGATGACCGGATGCTGGCAAGGACTTCGAGGCCGCTCATCTCGGGCATCGAGACGTCGAGGATGGCGAGCTCGATGCCCCCTCGCTCGATCACCTCGAGTGCTGCCCTGCCGTCGCTGACGACGGACACGACGTCGAGGCCGGCCATGATCGCGGTGATCTCCATGAGTGAACGGATGTCGGAATCGTCGTCGGCGACGAGGGTGCGAAGCGCCCGGTTCTCAGTCGGCAACTGGGTGCTCCCTGCGCAGGCGTTCGACGATCGCGCGCACCTGATCACCGGTGAACGGCTTGGGCAGAACGGCATCAGCCACCGGGTAGTCGTGGGCGTCGAGTACCGAGGAGATGACGATGGCGGCCTCAGGAGCGAGCGCGCGCATCCGCGTGGTGATCATCCAGCCGTCGGCACCGGGGAGCAACAGGTCGAGAACGATGATGTCCGGCGCGAAGTCGAGCACGACGGCGAGGCCGTCCTCCCCGGATTCAGCCAGCTCGATGACGCATCCGGCCTTGGTGAAGTGCTTGCCGAGCAGCTCACGCTGGTCGTCGCTGTCGTCGACGACCAGCACGCGGCACGGAGCCATCGGAGCGTCGGCCATCACAGGAAGTACACCTGCCGCACGAAGACGATGGCAGCCACGATCAGCAATGCCAGCAGGGCCTGCGGGATCAGGCGGCGCTCGGAGCGCCGGTTGTCGTCGATCTCGCGCTGCAGGGCGCGCTCACCGAGTTCGGTCATCCCATCACCCGTCCTGTCTTCTCGGTCTTGTCCCACACCATGGCGGCTCCGCGAGCCTCCTTGATGTACGAGTCGAAGGTTACAGCGCAGAGGATGGGGCCGTAGCCGACGATGTACGTGAGGAGCGGGCTCAACCAGCGCCCCGCGCGGGTGCCGTCGACGGCCTTCGTCAGCCACGCCCCGAGCATCGACACCGAGATCCAGATGTACGTGAACAGGGTCCAGAGGAAGAGGCCGGTCTCGGTGATGTGGAAGCCGAACCAGGCGGGAACCACCACCTCGAAGAATCCGGGCAGCAGGGCGGAGACCATGATCACGATCGAGATGAGCCCGGGGAACAGGATCGCCTCGCGCCAGCTGGAGCGTCCGGTGACCGGATCGAGTTGGGACGCGAGCAGCATCGTGTAGATGTAGGTGCATGCCGCCGTGACCCAGAGGATGCGGAACACCTCGGAGGCCAGGTTGGACTCCAGCAGGAGGAGCCCGATGAGACCGATGGAGGAGAGGATCATCAGCACCGGCAGCAGGAACACACTGAACCAGAACAGCCCGAACGAGATGCTGCCGAGGTTGTGCTTCCTCGACGGGCGGAACCAGACGTCCTTGTAGCGCTTGGTGAGCTGCACGTTGCCGCGTGCCCAGCGCAGCCGCTGCTTCCAGAGAGCTGCGATGGCGTGGGGCTCCTCGGCGAGCACGACGGCGTAGGGCTCGAAGACCACCCGTCGGCCGGCCAGCTGGGTCTTGAACGTCGTCACGGTGTCCTCGGCCAGGGAACTGGTGTCGATGGCGCCGCCGATGTCGACGAGGTTGAAGCGCGAGTGCAGCTGGGCACCCCCGGCCAGGCAGGCCAGGGCGCCGAGCACGTTCTGCGCGCGGCGACTGCCGATCTGCGAGAGCACGTACTCGAAGGCGATGAAGCGGTTGAGGAAGTTCTTGTCGGTGCTGCCCTCGCGGATGTAGGCCGTGACGGCGCCCACCTCGGGGTCGGCGAGATGCCGCGTCATGCGGCGCAGCGAGTCGGGCAGGTAGATGACGTCGGCGTCCATGATGAGCAACGCCTCCATCCAGTCCTCGGAGAGCACGACGCGGATGCCGTGATTCAGCGTGTGCGCTTTGCCCTCACCGCCCACGTCCCGTCGCAGGTGGAACACCGCGCCGGGGTACTGCAGCGCCTTCGCCTTCACGACGTCGGGGGTGTCATCCGTCGACGCGTCGTCGACGACGTAGATGCGGAGGCGCCCCTCCGGGTATTCCAGCGACATGAGCCTGTCGATCGACGCTCCGATCACAGCGCCCTCGTTCCAGGCCGGCACGATCACCGCGACGTTGGGCAGGTAGGGCGCCGCCTTCCGGTAGTGGTTGCGGAAGGCGTGGAAGGGAATGAGCAGGAACTGGTACGCCATCATGAGCACCGGCACGATGCCGAGCGCCACGAAGATGACGAGCACGACCACGAGGATCGTCTCGAGGGTGTTCCCCCAGTCGGCCGGCGTCATGCGGTCTCCCCCGCGACTGCGGCATCCAGCAGTTCGATGACGCGGTCGTAGCGTCCGACGTCCTCGGCCACGTGACTGTCCGTGGCGGCGACGACCGTCGCACCGGCCGCTCGGGCCGCCCTGATCACGCGGGGGCCCGGGCAGGCCCACTTCTCGTTGACCTCGATGCTCGTGCCCGTCGCGGCTGCGGCATCCGCCCACTCCGCGAGCAGTTCGTCAGGGAGTTCGTCCTCACTGAGCCCGATCTTCGGGACGATCGAGAACGGATGCGCGAGCTGGCCGCCGGGCGCGAGCCTCATGGCGCCGATCGTGGCGTGCACGAGCGTGGCCAGCGCATCCGTCGTCGAGAGTCCCGCAGCGAGTTCGGCACGCGTGCGCTCGGGTGTCCATGGGCCGTCCTGACTCGGGAACTGGTGATCGGCGATGACGATGCCGTCGACACCGCCCGGCCCGATCACGAGGTCGGAGGGGATGTCGAGCCGTCCGGACGCGTCGAGGATCTTCGCCTCGACCCCGGTGTGCACGGTGAGCGACTCGGGCGCGAAGACGCGTTCAGCGGCGACGGCAGCGAGGAACTCCGGCACCCAGGTCGTGCTCACCCGCACGTGATCGATCAGTCGCAGGTGACGGATGCCGCGCTCGGCCGCCACTCGGATGTTCTCCGACATCGTGCTCGTCGCATCGTCGGAGAACTGCGAGTGCACATGCCAGTCGCCGTTCAGCTCCGGATGCGATGCCACGCTCATGAGGACGCGATGATCTCGTCGACGGGAAGGAAGATGTCCTCGAGGAAGCGCGTGACGGCGATCTCCTGGAACGGGACGGTGTGCGGGAGCTCACGCCCGAGAGCCAGATCGACGGCGAGGGACGGCATGTCGACGCCGGCCGCCACGGTGAGCGGCATGGAGCCCGAGAAGCGCGGGTTGATCTCGAGGAGCGCCGGAGTGCCGTCGGTGGCGTAGCGCAACTGCACGTTCGCGACGCCGACGAGTCCGGCGGCGATCGCGCACGCGGCGGCCGTGTCCTCGAGCTCCGCGCGGTGCACGGTACGACCGGCGACGGCGACTCCGGAATCGACGCGGGCTCGCAGGCGCGGCACGGCCGAGATGACGTGACCGTCGGCACCGAGGATGACGTCGACCGAGAACTCGTCGCCGGGCAGGTTCTCCTGGATGATCTGGCTGGTGTCGCCCGCCGCGGCCTCGAGCTCGGCGCGCGTGTGCACGAGGTGCACTCCCCGGGAGCCGGCGCCGCTGCGGGGCTTCACGATGACGGGGAAGACCCAGTCGTACTCGGCGCCCTCCTGGGTGAGCAGCTCGGTGTGCGGGATGCGTGCCTTGCCATCGACCGCCTGCATGAGCAGCCACTTGTCGAGCGTGGTGTGCAGCGCCTCGGCCGACGGTGCCGCCAGTTCGGCGCCGAGTTCAGCGCGCCTGTCGGCGAGGCCGGGGAGCTCGGCATCCACCGTCGACACGATCACGTCGATGGCGTCCTCGGCGACGAGCTCGATGATGGCGTCGACGAATTCGGGCGCGAGGCCGGCCGGTATGATGCGGCGTCGCTCGGCCGGAACGAGGTAGAGGGCACTGGCCCAGCCGTCCATGTCGGCTGCGAAGACCTCGAGGTCGTCGCGCTCGAGCAGCGAGCGGATGACCGCCACTCCTGCCGGCCCCCCGGCCCCCGTCACGAGCACTCGCGAGATGGTCACATTTCCTCCCCAGGTCTCGGACTCGACGCCACAGCGCCGGCCGAGGTGTCGATGGATGACGGAGCGCCGATCGCGGCGCTGTCACGGATGATCTCGAGCGGCTCGCTGTAGCGGCCGGTGCCGAACCGCGACCAGTAGCGGGCGGTGGCGAGAACGAAGTCGGGTTCGAGATAGTCGCGGATGCCGGCCTGCGACGCGAACGCTCGCAGCAGGGCGAGCTTCGTGTCGGTGTGACCGTCGATGGTGACGAATCGGCTGGGCCGGAACTCGATGGTCGATGACGGCGACTGGAAGCACGCGACGGTCGGGACCTTGCGCGTGGCGATGAGAGCCGCCTCGTGGACGGAGCGGTGGTCCTGGTGTCTCTCGTTCTTCGTGTGCGTGTACACGATGCCCGGCGACACCTCGGCGACGACCCGCTCGATGATGCCGACCGTCGGGTCGGAGTTCGGGATGCGGGTGTCCTCGAGATCCTCCATGAAGAGCCTCGCACCGAGGATCTCGGCTGACGCCAGCGACTCGTGCTGGCGGTCGTCTGCGGCACCTCCGCGGGCACCGCGGGAGAGCGTGAGGATGACGATCGGGTCGCCGGCCGCTGCGTGGGCCGCCAAAACCCCTCCGACGCCGATCTCGACGTCGTCGGGGTGGGCGCCGATCGCGAGCACTGTGCGCTTCTGACGTGCCGCGGCCGCCTGACGCGACCTCGCGCCGAGGCGGTGGACGGTCTCGACCAGGACGGTGCTCGGCACGGGCTTGGTGAGGAACTCGTCGGCGCGATCTCGCAGGGCCCGGACTGCATAGTCGACGGAGGCGTGCGCCGTCATGACGATGACGGGAAGGGAGGGATCGATGATGCGCGCCTGCTCGAGGATGTCGAGTCCGCTGGCGCCCGGTAGTTCGACATCCGTCACCAGCACGTCGGGCCGGAACTCGCGCACCACGTCGATCGCGCCGATGCCCGAGTAGAGGACCCGCACATCGCATCCTGCGCGCTTCTCGAGCACGGTGCGCGTGAACAGCGCAACGTCCTCGTCATCTTCGATAACGAGGACGCGGTAGGGCGCGTCGGTCATCTGCAACTCCGTTCGACATGTCCCACTCTATTGAGGCTGAGGAGCCCTCACTGACGACCGGCCGGATCCGACCCGAAGTAGGGGCGATCCGATGGGGATCGCGTGCTCGTCACCGGCGGGTGCCGTCGCATCGGGCCGATGTCAGCTCGCCGGGGTCGAGGTCGGAGTGGTCGTCGACACCGGTGACGGGTCCGGAGCCGGTTCGGTGAGATCGGCGATCGCCTTCTCGAATGCACTGATGGTGGCGGCGTCGATGGTGCCCGTCGGCTCGACCCCCAGCTTCGTCTGACATGCCACGACCGCATCCGTCAGCTCCGGCGTCCAGATGCCGTCGACCGGGCCATCCCAGAATCCGACGATCTTGAGGGTCTGCTGGACGGATGCCGTCACCGCCACGGCCTCCTGGGTGGCGTCACCGTGGATCGCTTCGAGCTCCGCCTGCAGCGCGTCGGCCGTCGCCTTGTCGACGGTCCCGGTCACCGGCAATCCGTGTGCGGCCTGCAGGTCCTCGACCGCCGCAACGGTCTCCGGTCCGGAGACGCCGTCGACCGGACCGCTGTAGTAGCCGGTGTCGGCGAGGCTCTGCTGCAGCGCCGCCGAATACGCTCCCACAACCTCTGCGGCCTGCTGCTCCTGCTCCTCCGTGAGGCAACCGGCATCGGCGAAGAGGCGCAGCCACGCCATCTCGAGGGCGACCGCCGCGCTGTTGAACTGCTCGGAGGCGAAGGCCAGCGGTGTATCGTCCGTCACCGCGTTCTGCGCCGCCTCGAGGTCTGATTCGGCCCGCTCGACCGCCTCCACCGTCGCGGTCGGCACCAGTGGCGGGCTCGGCGGGACCGTGGCCGGGATGCTGGGCGTACCGGTCGGGCCGGCCTTGGCCTCGTCAAGCTCGAGCTGTGCGCCGAGGAGGTCCTGTTGGGCGGCTGCCAGCGCCTCACGGGCATCGAGCGCGGCTTCGGCGCCATCGAATGCATCATCGCGCGGCTTGGCGAGGTCGGCGCCTGCCGTGGTCACGTCCCCGACGGTGGGCTCGGTGGCGTTGAGGACGTCGCCGTACCGGTCGAGAGCCACGATGTAGGTCTCGCTCTGGTGGCAGAAGGTGCTCGACGCCTCCGCCAGTGTCGCTTCGGCCTCTGCCGTCGCCTTCTCCGCCGCGGTCACCCGAGCCTCGGCGACCTTCTCCGCGTCGAGCGTGCCGGAACAGCCGGTGAGCATGGCGGTCAGCACGAGACTGACGCCTGCGGCGCCTGCGCTCAGCCTGAGCCCTGTCGAGAGTTCGATTCTCATGCGCCGCCTCCGCACCGTGTTCGGACGCTCCCAGACTAGGGATCCACCACCGGGAGGGGATCACCTCGATGGGGTGATTGACGGGCGGTCGTGTGCGGTTCTCCGCTCAGCCAGCGTGCGCCTGCGCAGTCGAATCCGACGCCAGGGCCTCTGCCACTCGAGCCTGCAGTTCGGGCACCAGTTCGGACTCGAACCACGGATTGCGCACGAGCCAACCGGTGTTGAGCGGTGACGGGTGCACGATCGGGACGACCGCCGGCGCGAAGGCGCGCCAATCGTGCACGGTCTCGGTGAGCGTCGCGCGGCGCTCACTGCCGAGCACATGGCGCTGGGCGTAGCAGCCGACCAGCACCGTCAGCCGGGCATCCGTGATCAGTTCGAGAATGCGCGGATGCCACGTCTCCGCGATCCCACTGCGCGGAGGCAGATCTCCCGACGAAGCCTTGCCGGGGTAGTAGAAGTCCATCGGGACGATCGCGAAGCGCCGGGGATCGATGAGCTGCGCATGATCGACGCCGAGCCAGCGGGTGAGGCGTCGCCCGCTCGCGTCATCGAAGGGGATGCCGGACTCCTGGGCGATACGCCCAGGGGCCTGACTCATGATCACGACGCGGGAGGTGCGGGAGCCGGTGAAGAGCGGAGCCCAGCCGCGCGCTGTGAGATCGGCATTCGCCGAATCGGCCATGATCTCGGCGGCGACAGCCTCGAAGGCGTCGTCTCGGAGCAGGGGGGTCACCATCGTCGGGTCAGCTTGCGACGGGAGATGACGGGAACGCCCGCCGGGCCACGACGATGACGATCACGCCGGCCAGGATGAGAGCCGCGCCGCAGTAGGGAAGCCAGTCGAGTCCGATGCCGGCCAGCACAGCTGCACCGATGGCCGCTCCTGCGCAGATGCCGACGTTCGCCGTCGCGTTGACGAGAGCCCCGATGAGGTCGGGCGACGCACCACGCGTGCGGATCGCTGCGGTCTGGAAGCTGGAGGCGACAGCACCGAAGCCGGTCAACCAGAGAGCGGATGCCACGAGCACCCCGACCAGGTCGGGGAACGCGAGCCCGAGCGCCATGAGCCCGACGACCATCGCGATGAGCGCGATCAGCAGGCTCGACCGCGGGCGGCGGTCGAGACTGACGGCGGCGAACCAGGTTCCGACGAGACCGAGGCCGCCGAGCACGAGCAGCACGGGCCCCACGCCGGCCGAGGACAGGCCCGATGCCAGCAGGATGACGGCGATGTAGGTGTAGACCGAGTACTGGCCCAGATAGACGAGCGCATTCGTGACCGAGACCGCTGCAAGGCGTCCTCGTCGTGCTCGACGCTCGGGATGGTCGCGGTCGTGTCCGGCGTCCACGGAGACGGCTGGCAGCAGAACCACCACCGACACGAATGCGAGAGCGCACCCCGCCGCCAGGACGCCGAAGGCGACCCGCCATCCCACGGCCGAGCCGAGAGACGTCGACAGGGGCACGCCGAGCACGAAACCGGCCGATGCCCCGGCCGTGACCAGTGCGAGTGCCCGCCCGGTGAACTCCGGCCGGACGAGACGAGAGCAGTACGCGATGCTCAACGAGAAGAACAGCGCGTGGGCGATGCCGCCGAGTGCGCGGCCCGCCGCGACCACAGCGAACGTGGGCGCCAGGGCCACGACCAGGTTGCCTGCCGTGTACGCGGCGAGGGTCGCCAGCAGCAGGCCCTTGCGCGGCATCCGTCGGGTCCAGAGCGTCAACGGCACGGCGAGGACGGCGACCATGAACGCGTAGACGGTGACGAGGAGCCCGGCGATCGATTCCGAGACGCCGAGGTCGTCGCCCATCGCAGGCAGCACCCCGACCGGCAGCATCTCGGTGGTGATGGCGAAGAAGGTCGCGATCGTGAGGGCGACGATGCCGCCGGCGGCGTCACGGACGGTTCCCGGCCGCCAGACCCGATCGCGCTGCGGCTCTCGAACGGCTGTCATAGCGCGAGGCTATCGGGTCGTCCCGACGTCCGGGTCGCGGCAAAGAAGAAGTCCCCCGGATCCTTGCGGATCCGAGGGACTCATC
>LMOK01000002.1:1099097-1099299 GCA_001423545.1 Leifsonia sp. Leaf325 | reverse complement strand
TGAACCTGCGACCTCTGGGTTATGAGCCCAGCGAGCTACCGAACTGCTCCACCCCGCGGCACAGGAATCAGCTTACGCCACCGATCGAGCCCACTCGACCACACCGGTTCGTTCAGGCGATCGGCGGGCCGAAACGCGACACGTGGACATGGGTCCGGGCAGAAAAAGACCCCCGGATCCTTGCGAATCCGAGGGTCTTACT
>LMOK01000002.1:1077629-1099032 GCA_001423545.1 Leifsonia sp. Leaf325 | reverse complement strand
TGAACCTGCGACCTCTGGGTTATGAGCCCAGCGAGCTACCGAACTGCTCCACCCCGCGGCACAAGGAATAACTTATCACGGCTTCGCGCAGAGGACGAATCGAGGGGGCGCGTCGGCCGCGGACTGCGTCCGTGCCTCAGAGAGTGGGGCGAGTGCGGGCCGGCAGCCGTGCCTCAGCGACCGGCATCCGGAGCCGGATTCGCCGCCACGAGCGAGTACGCCAACGGCAGCCACTGCTGATCGGCCCAGCCGAACATCCCCGACTCCTTCTCGACCAGCACCGGGAACATGCGCCACGGCACCTGCAAGTGCTCGCGGAACATGTCGATGCGGAGGCCGGCCTCTCGGAGCGACGCCATCACCTCGCCGAGCGGATGCATCCACTCCCAGGTGCGCGCGTTCTCGAGCACGGCCTCGTCGTCGGCGTAGTCACCGGGGTCGTCGATGACGTCGGGCTCATCGCTCACATACGGGTAGGCGAAGGCCGGCATGCCGTCGGCCGCGGAATCGCCGTCGAAGACGAAGGCCGTCGGATGCCCGTCGCCGAAGTAGAACCGCCCTCCCGGCTTCACGAACCACGCCACGATGCGAGCCCACTCCGCGACATCCGGGAGCCATCCGATGGTTCCCCACGTCGTGAACACCAGGTCGAACGACTCGGGCTCGGGCAGGATGTGCCTGGCGTCGTAGATGTTCGCCTCGATGAAGCGCGCACGATCGGCGACACCGAGATCCGCGGCCATGCGCCGCGCCTCCTGCACTGCCGGGCGCGAGAAGTCGAGCCCGACGACCGTGGCACCGAGGTTCACGAGGGAGAGCGAGTCCGAGCCGAAGTGGCACTGCAGGTGCAGAACCCTCATGCCGTCGAGACCGTCGGGGAACAACTCGGCGATCTCGGCGGCCACGATCGGGTCGAGCACGCTGCCTCCGGCACGCAGCGGGCTCGAGTCGTAGAACCCGCTGGCCAGGTGCACAGGCACCCGCTCGTTCCAGTTCGCCCGGTTGTCGTCGAGCCAGTCGCCGTCTCGCAGGTCGACCATCAGTCCTCCGCCGATCAGTCGTTCAGCAGCGCGATCATCTTGCCGACCGTCTGGGCGAGCGCGGCGTCGGCGACACCGTACGCGGCCCAGTCGCCTGAGCTGAGGGCGTCCTGCTTGTCCTTCAGCTGCTGCTTGGCCTGGTTGGACAGGTCCTTCAGCTGGGCGTCGACAGCGGGGTCGCCGGTCGTGGGCGTGGTGCCCGGATCCGTCTCGGATCCGGTGCCGGGATCCGTCTCGGGATCGGTCTCGGGATCGGTCGGAGTCTCACCTGGTGCCTCGGAGCCCTGGTCACCTGCAGCCGCTCCGGAGTCTCCACCGAAGAGCACGTCGAGCGACTCGTCGAGGGTGTCCTGGAAGGCGATCTTGTCGCCGAACGCCACGAGCACCTTCTGCAGCAGCGGGTAGCCGTCGCCACCCTTCGACTTGACGTAGACGGGCTGCACGTAGAGCAGACCGCCACCCACGGGAAGCGTGAGCAGGTTTCCATTCAGCACCGTGGTCTGGCCCTGGCGCAGCAGGTTCAACTGCTGCGAGACGCTGGTGTCGGCGTCGAAGTTGGCCTGCACCTGGCCGGGGCCGGGAACGGTGTCGTCCTTCGGCAGCGTCAGCAGCCTGAGCTTGCCGTAGCCGGAGGCCTTGGTGCCCTTGTCGGCACCGGCATCCGAGTCGACGGCCAGGTAGCCCGTGAGCACGTTGCGGCTGACCGACCCCTTCGACTCCGGGATGAACGTGGAGTACAGGGAGTACGACGGAGCATCCTGGCCGGGCATCTGCATGGTCAGGTAGTACGGCGGCTGGAGCGTGTTCGATGCCTCGGCAGCCGTCGGGTCATCCGGCACCACCCAGGCGTCGTTGCGCGAGTAGAACGACGACGCGTCGGTCACGTGGTAGCGGCCGAGAGTGGCGCGCTGCAGCTTGAACAGGTCGGACGGATAGCGCACGTGGCTCATGAGGGCACCCGACATCGCCGTGAGCGGCTTGATCGTCGACGGGTAGATCTTCTGCCAGCTCTCCAGCAGCGGGTCGGTGTCATCCCATGCGTAGAGCGTCACCTTGCCGTCGTACGCGTCGACGGTGGCCTTCACCGAGTTGCGGATGTAGTTCACGTTGTCGATCGCGAAGGTCGGCGTCGGCGTCTCGGTGTCGGCGATGGCGTCGCTCATGCTGAGCTTCGTCGAGTACGGGTAGTTCTCGCTCGTGGTGTAGCCGTCGACCACCCATACGATGCGTCCGTCGACCACCGTCGGGTAGGTCTCGGAGTCGAGCGTGAGGTACGGGGCGACCTTCTGCACACGCGACTTGGGGTCGCGCTCGTAGAGGATCTGCGAGCTCGTCGTGACCGAGTCGGAGAGGAAGATCTGCTCCGACTGGAACTTGAGTGCGTAGACCAGCTTCTTGAAGACGTTGTCGAGCTTCGGCCCGCCGTCGCCGTCGAAGGTGTTGTACTTCTGGTCGGCGCCCTGATCGCCCGACGGGTAATCGAGTTCGACCGGCTTGCCGCCCTTGGGCGCACCCACGATGGAGTACGTCGGCGAATTGGTGCCGAAGTAGATGCGCGGCTCGAAGTCGCCGAGGTCGCCGGAGGTCGGGATGCCGGACTCGAGGAACACGGGCTGGCCATCGGCCGAGCGCTGGTTGCCGTAGGCGGCCACGAGTCCGTAACCGTGGGTGTAGACCAGCGAGGAGTTCACCCAGGTCTGGGCGTCGTCGAGGCCGGCGAGGTTCAGGTCGCGAACCGCCACCACGGTGTCCTGGCTCTTGCCGTCGATCGTGTAACGGTCGACGTTCAGCTCCTTCGGGAACTGGTAGTACTGCCGGAACTGCTCGAGCTGCGAGAAGGTGTCGCTGACGATGGCGGGGTCGAGGATGCGGATGCTCGCCGTGGTCTCGGCGTCGGAGCGCAGGGCGCCGGGTTCGGCATCCGTCGTCGCGTTGTACGGGATCTCCTCGACGGAGTCGACGCCGAACGCCTGCCGGGTGAGGTCGATGTTGCGCTGGATGTACGGCTCCTCGAGCGTCTTCTCGCTCGGGTCGACGGTGAAGCGCTGGGTGATCCACGGGTAGAGCGATCCGGCGATGAGCGCGGTCACGATGAGGAGAGCAGTGCCGACGAGGGGCAGACGCCAGCGGCCGATGAAGGCCGTGACGAAGAACAGGATGGCGACGAACAGCGCCGCGCCGGCGAGGATTGCGCGGCCCGGGATCGTGGCGTGAACGTCGGTGTATGCCGCACCGGTGATGTTCGCGTTGGCATCCGTGAGCGTCGTGTAGCGGTCGAGCCAGACGCTGACGGCCTGGAGCAGCAGGTACAGACCGGCCGTGACGGCGATCTGGATGCGGGCCGCCTTGGCGATGAGCACCTCACGACCGCTGACCCTGATGGCTCCGTAGAGATAGCTGGTGGCGACGCCGAGGAGGAGAGCGAGCAGCACGACGGCCGAGGCGAAGCCCAGCACGGCGTGGAAGAACGGCAGGTCGAACAGGTAGAACGAGATGTCGAGGTTGAACTGCGGGTCGGTGGTTCCCGTGGGCGTGCGGTTCAGCCAGAGGGCGGTGAGCTCCCAGCGCGATGACGCGGAGACGCCGGCGAAGAGGCCGAGCAGCACCGGGATGCCCCACATGGCGAGGCGGCGCAGCGGCTCTATGACCTGCTGGTACCGGTCGAGCTGGGAGTTGAGCTTCGCGTAGACGGGTCGCGAGCGATAGGCGACCTGGATGGCGACCCAGACAGGGACGGCCATCGCGAAGAACCCGATGAGGAACATCGAGGCCCCGGCGATCCACTGCGTGGTGAGCACCGAGAGGAATCCGAGGTCGTCGAACCACAGCACGTCGGCGTAGACGCCCGCGAACACGAAGAACGCCACCACGAGGGCGGCGACGATCACGATCGTGATGACGAGTGGTGCCCGTCTGCGGCGATCGGAGGGGTCGGAGGTGGCTGATGTCACGAAAGATGCCTCATTGCTCGTCTGTTGAACTGCTTCAAGGATTCATCCTAGGCACTGGCAGATAACGTTTCCCTGAGGTTACGGCCCTACGGCGTTTGCCCAGCCGATACTCAGGATGCCGCTGAGCAGGACGGCAATGCGCTGGTGTCCCCGCCGTTCGCGATGGTGTCGAGCACGGTCATCGAGTCGTCGAGGGTCTTGACACTGAACACGGTGAGCCCATCGGGGATGTGCCCGACGACCTCGGTGCAATTCGACGCCGGTGCGAGGAACCAGTCGGCTCCGGCATCCTTGGCCCCGTAGAGCTTCTGACGGATGCCGCCGATGGGCCCGATGGTGCCCGCGGCGTCGATGGTGCCGGTTCCCGCCACGTTCTCTCCCCCGTTGAGCAGGCCGGGAGTGAGCTTGTCGATGATGCCGAGCGCGAACATCTGCCCGGCGCTCGGTCCACCGACGTTGTCGAGCTGGATGTCGACGTCGAACGGGAACTCGTAGTTCATCCGCACGCCGACGCCGATGAGGGCGGTTCCGTCGGCGTCGATCGGCGTGATCTCGGCGGATGCCGGCACGCCATCGCGTTCGTACTCGACCGTCGCGGGCTTGTCGGTGCCGTTGTCGGCGACGGCGTCACGCAGCGCCTGGGTGTCGTGCACCTCGGTGCCGTTCAGGGCGGTGATGATGTCGCCCTCTTCGAGCACGCCCTCGGCCGGGGATTTCTCGGTGATGCCGGCGACGGTGACCTCGCGCGGGAAGTCGTAGCCGAGCTCGACGAGGGCTGCCGCGATGGCGTCCTGCTGGGAGTCGACCATCGCGGCCTGGCTCTGCTGCTGGATCTGGTCGTCGCTGACGTCATCGGGGAACACGGCATCGAGGGGAAGCACGGCGCGGGTCGGGTCGAACCACGACGTGGCCACCTCGAACCACCCGGGCTGCTGCTCGCGGTTGCCCTTCTGCGAGACCGTGAGCAGGTCGAGCGAACCCTCGGTCTCGTAGGTCTTCTCGTCGGGGATGCTGATGAGCGGAACCTGCTCGCCGTCGTGCTCGGCCGTGCCGAGGGTGTTGTAGACGGGGCCGGGAAGGTCGATCACGTACGGCGCCGGCATGGCGCCGAGAACGATGATGGCGACGAGCGCGACACCGAGGATGATCCAGCCCGGTCTCGTGCGGCGCGGCGGGCGCGCGCCGTCGTCGGTCGCGGCATCCGTGAACAGTGACAACGGGTTCCCTTCATCAGTACGACCCCGCGCTCTCGCTGTTCGCGACGGGCGGACTCCCAGGCCCGCCTGCGGACGCATTTCCCGACAAGTTACCAAGGTTCCGGGGCTAGCGTAGAGATACGCGACTGAGAGGTGCCTGAAGTGGCCGAGAACCCCGAGCGGGACGACGAACCCGGATCCGAGGACGAACTGCGCGACATGCTGCAGCAGTTCCTGGCTGGTGGGTCCGGCTTCGATCCGAGCCAGCTCGCCGGTGCAGCAGGGCTCCCCAACGACCCTGCATCCATCGCCGCGCTGATGAGCCAGCTGCAGGGAGCCCTGCGCAACTCCGGCGAGGGCATCGACTGGAGCATCGCGCTCAAGGCCGGTGAAGACCGTGCAGCGGCCACCCAGCTCTTCCCCACGGACGAGCAGCGCGCGCAGCTCGATGCCGCCTTCAACATCGCGTCGCTGTGGCTCGACGAGGTCGTCTCCGTGAGTGAACTCTCGGACGCGCCCCAGCTCATCACCCGCAAGCAGTGGGTCACGAGGACCATGCCGGTCTGGACCCAGCTCGCCGAGCCCGTCGCCTCGAGCATCGCCGATGCCCTGACTCGAGCGCTCTCGGAGCAGGCCCCCGAGGAGATGCGCAGCATGGTGGCCAATGCCGGCTCCCTCATGCGCTCGATCGGCGGCACGATGTTCGCCATGCAGCTGGGCCAGGTCGTCGGTCAGCTCGCCAGCGAGGTGGTCTCCGGCGGCGACGTCGGAATCCCCCTCCTCGGCGATGGCGAGGCAGCGCTGCTGCCGCAGAACGTCGCCGGATTCGGCGAGGGCCTCGACGTCGAGGACGACCAAGTGCAGATCTACCTGGCCGTGCGCGAGCTCGCCCACGCCCGACTGTTCCGGCACGCCCGCTGGCTGCGCCTGCACATGATCAGCTCGATCACGGAGTTCTCCCGTGGGCTGCGCATCGACAACGAGCAGCTGCAGGATCTCGCCGAGCAGTTCGACCCGTCGAGCCCCGAGCAGCTGCGCGACGCCCTCACCAATGGCTCGCTGATCCCGCCGAAGACCGACGCCCAGCTGGCCGCGCTCGCCCGTCTCGAGACCATGCTCGCGCTGGTCGAGGGCTGGGTCGACGTCGTGACGGCCGCTGCCACGTCACGTCTGCCCAAGTCCGTCGCGATCGCCGAGATGGTGCGTCGCCGCCGCGCGTCGGGTGGACCGGCCGAGTCTGCGTTCTCCACGCTCGTGGGTCTCGAGCTGCGTCCGCGTCGACTCCGAGAGGCCGCTGCCATGTGGCAGGCGGTGACGGATGCCGTCGGCGGCGAAGCGCGTGACGCGCTCTGGGCGCACCCCGACATCCTGCCGACGTCGGAGGACCTCGACGACCCGATGGGCCTCGTCACCCGACTCACTCAGACGGCCGAAGGCGGCGAGCCCGCTCTCGACGACATCGATCAGGCCCTCGAGGACCTGCTGCGCAACGACGGACCCGAGAGGCCGAGCGAACCGCAGGTCTAGGGAACTCGAGGCGCTTCGGCCGCGGACTCCGTCCGGGCCTCAGCGAGCAGGTTGATGAGATCCGCTCGCTGAGGGCCGAGCGAAGCGACCGCCCGAAGCGCGATGCCGCCCTGTGGACGATTCGGCGCGCGCCCGCGCCGACCGGAGCACACTGCTGGGATGTCGCTCCGACTCGACCCCCGCATCCCGCTCGTCTGGCGCACTCCCGACACACTGCAGGTCGGCGTCGATGAGCCCGTCGCCACGATCAGCGGGGTCACGAGCACCGACGAACGCATCATCGCGGCGCTCCAGTCCGGGCTGCCGCGGAGCACCCTCGATGTCGTCGCAACCCTGGTGGGCAGCGACCCGACCCAGGTCGACTCCCTGCTGACGCAGCTCGCCCCGGCGATCCTCGACAGCGATGTCGTGGCGATGCCACGCACCGGCGACGTCATCGTCGACGGCGCCGGGGAGACGGCCGACGCCATCGCCGACGTGCTCGCGGCGCTGGGTCACGGCATCCGCCGCACCGATGGTCTCCCGGATGCCGTCGCCTCGCGGAGCGCGCCCGACGTCGTCGTGCTGGTCGCCCATCACGTCGTGCGGCCGGTCCGCTACGGCCAGTGGCTGCGCCGCGACGTTCCGCACCTCGCCGTGGTGTTCGGCGACACGACCCTCACCGTGGGCCCGTTCGTGCAGCCGGGGTCGGAGGGGCCGTGCCTCTGCTGCCTCGACCTCGCCCGCCAGGATGCCGACCCCGCGTGGCAGGCGATCGCCACCCAGTTGGCCTATCGGGCGCCGTCGTCCGAGGAGCCCGTGGCCCGCCTGCTCGGGGCGGCCGTGACGGGAACGGCGATCGACCGCTGGCTGCGGACCGGCGACTCGGGGTTGGCCGCTGCTGCGATCGTCATCGACGCGCGGACCGGCGCGAGCTCGCTCCGGACGCTCCAGCCGCACGCGGAGTGCGGGTGCCGAGCTCTGTCAGGAATCTCGACGGTTCCCGGGGTGCGCGCTGATGCTGACCGACCTGCGCCCAGCTGAGCGTGAGCGATCGCCTGGCCCGTGTGATGCCGACGTAGAGCAGACGCCGCTCCTCGTCGATCTGCTCGAACGACTTGGCGTAGCTGATGGGAACCAGACCCTCGCTGAGACCGACGACGAAGACGTGATCCCACTCGAGGCCCTTGGCGGAGTGGAGCGTGGCGAAGGTGACGGCCGAGACCGTGGGCTCGTGCTGCGAGCGCTGGCGTTCGAGCAACTCGTCGGTGAAGGCGCGGAAGGTCGTATCGGGAGCGGCCACGTCGACGAGGCCCATGATCGCGTCGAGCGACTCCCAGCGGTCGCGCACGGCTCCACGGGCCTCGGGCGGACTCTGGCTCCACCCGATCGACCGCAGCACGTCGCTGACGGACTTGAACAGCGGCTCTCCGACGATGGAGACCGACGCAGCACGCAGCGCCAGCACGGCCTGCTTGACCTCGGGCAGGTCGAAGAACCGTTTCGAGCCACGGATGAGGTAACTCAGGCCGGCTTCGACGAAGGCCTGCTCCAGGGCGGCCGACTGCACGTTCACCCTGAAAAGCACCGCGATGTCCTCGGCCTTGGCACCGGAGTCGAGCAACTCGAGGATGCGCTGGGCGACCCCACGCGCCTCCCCCATGTCGGTCTGGAAGCTCTTCTCTGCGACTTCCGGGCCGGTCACTGCCCCATCACCGACGGTGGGCAGCAGGGTGAGCGCCCCCGGGCGCCCCCGCATGAGCCGGTTCGCCGTGTCGATCACGGGCGGAGCCGACCGGTAGTTCTGCTCGAGGCGTACGACAGTCGCATCGGGGAACCTGCTGGGGAAGTCGAGGAGGTACTCGGATCGAGCACCCGCGAAGGAGTAGATGGTCTGACTCGCGTCGCCGACGACGCACAGGTCTCGCCTGTCGCCGAGCCAGAGCTTCAGCAACTGGTACTGGAGCGGCGAGACGTCCTGGAACTCGTCGATCACGAAGAACCTGTACTGCTCGCGCACCTGCATGGCGACAGCGGGCTCCTGCTCGATCATGCCCGCGACGGCCAGCAGCACATCCTCGAAGTCGAGCTGCCTGCGGGAGTCCTTGAGGTCTTCGTAGGCCTGCTGCAGGGCGATCGTGCGCTCGAGGTCGAGCTGACCGGGCAACGACCGCGTGTGCGACACGGCCGCGTACTGCTCGATCGACAACCCGCTGACCTTGCGCCACTCGATCTCGCCGGCCGCGTCGCGCAGGGTGGCGGTGTCGACCTTGAGGTGCACGGTCTCGGCAGCGTGGGCGAGCACGCGAGCCTTGGCGTCGATGATGGCCGGGGCGCTGCCGCCGACGACCTGCGGCCAGAAGAAGCCGAGCTGCGAGAGTGCCGCCGCGTGGAAGGTGCGGGCCGCAACTCCCCCGGCACCGAGCATCCGGAGTCGTCCGCGCAGTTCGGCGGCGGAGCGGGCCGTGAACGTGAGCGCCATGACCCGGTTCGGCGCGTACGCCCCGGTGGCCACCCCGTAGGCGATGCGGTGGGTGATGGCGCGGGTCTTGCCGGTGCCGGCTCCCGCGAGGATGCTGACCGGGCCGACGAGCGCCTCGGCCGCGACCCGCTGCTGCACGTCGAGCCCGGAGAGCAGGTCGTCGGGACTCACCAGCGACCCTCGTGGTCGGGGATCGGCCCGCCGTACCAGTCCTCGAGCAGCGCACGGGCGATGGACGCCGCGCCGGGGAGGAGGACACCGCTGCCCGGCGATGCGAGCTGCTCCCGGGTGAGCCAGCGCAGATCGACGATCTCGACGCCGTCGGGAACCAGGCTCTCGGGATCCTGCGCATCCGACAGGCGCGCGTGGAAGCCGAGCATGATCGACGCCGGGAACGGCCAGGGCTGCGACCCGCGGTAGACCGGATCGACCACGTCGACGCCGGACTCCTCCTTCATCTCGCGGATGACGGCGTGCTCGAGCGATTCGCCCGGCTCGACGAAGCCGGCCAGGAGCGAGTACCGACCCGGGGTCCAGGTGGCGTTCGATCCGAGCAGTACACGGTTGTCGGCATCCGTGATCAGCACGATGACGGCGGGATCGGTGCGCGGGAAGATGTCGATGTCGTCCTTCGGGCAGTGACGCACCCAGCCGGCCTGCTGCGGGATGGTCGCGGTTCCGCAGCGCGGGCAGAAGCCGTGGGAGGCGTGCCAGTTGGCGACGGACGCGATCTCGGCGAAGAGTCCGGCATCGCTGTCGGAGAGCTGTGGTGCTGCGGCGCGCAACGTCGCCCAGCGTGCAGCGTCGGGCTCGATGCGCGCGGCGACCTCGTCGCCGACGATGGCGGCGACGAGGGGGGTTCCTGCTCGCGGCCCCCCGGTGCTGCGGCCCAGATAGAGGTACTGCTCGGCACCCGTCGCGGCATCCGGATCGAGAAGCGCGAGAGTGGGAGCGGCGCCGTCACCAGCGCCCTCGCCTCCGCCGGACAGCAGCGCCCGCCCCGTGTGCACCGCGATCACCCGGGTGAGCGGATCGGCCAGCAGCGACTCGATGAGCCCCTCGCGGGACCGGGAATCGGCGTCGCGGTCGAGCAGGTGGCGGGCGAGCGGAATGCTCAGGGGGCCATCACTCACCGGGCATCTCCTCAACTCATGTGCGCGGTACCGATCCTCCGCGCGGCGGTTCGGTCCGTCGTCGTCACGCCGGCCGCGAAAGCCGGTCAACGAGGCTCTCGGCGAAGGCGTGGCGGTCGGCCGAGCAGAAGCACGAGGACGTACCCTGAAGGCATGGCCCGAACCCATCTCACTCTAGCCGCGCTGGCCACCGCAGCCGTTCCCGGCCTCGACGTGCAGTCGGCACGCAGCCACAGCGGTTCCGGTCATGGCGAGTTCGATTCAGCCGTGGTGACAGACCGCGACGGCCGCGAGGTCATCGTGCGGATGCCGCGCACGCAGGCCGCCGAGACCGAGCAGGCCGCCGACCTCGTGGCGCTGCGCGCGCTCACGACGGGTGTGCGCAGCCGCCTGCCGTTCGACGTGCCCGAGTACCTGGGCCAGGCGCCCATCAACGGCACCCGCGCTCTGGCCTACGGCTTCCTGCCAGGGCATCCCGTCGGCCTCGACCACCTGACCTCCGACGCCGGCCTCGCCGGCAGCGTCGGCCGCGCCATCGCCGCGGTGCATTCCCTGCCCACCTCGTTCATCTCGGACGCCGGCCTGCCCGTGCAGACGGCTCCGGACGCTCGTGCCGCCGCGATCACCCTCGTCGGGCGCGCCGCGGACACCGGACACCTGCCCGCCGCACTCCTGCGACGCTGGGAGGAGGCGACGGATGACGACAGCCTCTGGCAGTTCGCCCCCGTCGTGATCAACGGCTCGCTGAGCGCCGCGTCCCTGCTGGTCTCCGACGACGCCATCTCGGCGATCATCGGCTGGTCGGGCCTGCGGGTGGGCGACAGCGCGCGCGATCTGCACTGGCTGCTCGCCTCGCGGGGCGAGGCCGCCGAGACCGCCATCGCCGCCTACACGGCGGGCCGAGGTTCGGCATCCGATCGCCTGATCACGCAGCGCGCCATGCTCTACGCCGAGCTCGAACTCGCCCGCTGGCTGCTGCACGGCGTCGAGACCCACGACGAGGCCGTGATCGCCGACGCGGTGGCGATGCTCGACGGCCTGGTCGACAGCGTGCACGCCGACGTCATGAATCCGATCTCCCCGCTCACGGGCCCGGTGATGGCCGTCTCCGACGTGGAGGCGATGCTGCAGGACACCCCGCGCACCGAACTGCGGCGCGGCGGCGGTGCCGAGATGCACACCGACAGCTACGACCAGTCCTCGTTCGAGCTCGAGAGTTACGGCGAGCCCGAGAAGCCGGCCTGGCACACGCTGTCGAAGACCGGGGAGCCGTTCGCGTCTCACGACGAGTTGGAGACCGGCCCGATCGAATTGTTCTCGATGCCTCAGGACGACGGCGAGGCGTCGGATGCCGCCTCCGACGACCGCCCTGGTGACGACGACCCCGATGCGACGGCGGCCTTCGACGCCGAACTCGAGGCGCGCTCGGGCTCCCGCCGGGTGTCGGACGAGACCGACGACCACAGCTCGAGCAGGTCTTCCTCCTCGTAGAGGCGCTCGGGGCGCACGACCACGTCGTCGGCCACGAAGTAGAACACCGCGTCGACGGTCGACGGGTCGACGTCCTTCCACCGCGCGTAGGCGAGACGGTAGAGCGCGAGCTGGGTCTGCTTGAGCTCGAGGTCGCGGGCATCGGTCGGAGCGCGTCCGGTCTTCCAGTCGACGACCTGGTAGCCGGTCTCGGTGCGGTAGACGGCGTCGAGCTTGCAGATGAACACCTGGCCGGCGAGGGCGAGGTGGATCTCGATCTCGACGTCCTCCGGCGCGCGATCCGCCCACTCCGAACGCTCGAAGGTGGCCTGGAGCTGCGCCAGGCGGTCGCTCTCGGGCGTGGCGTCGACGACGTCGAACTCGACGGTGGTGTCGGCATCCGACTCGTCAGTGGATACATCGAGGAGGTCGAACGAGCCGACGCCCGCCGAACGGTGCTCGACCCAGCTGTGGAACAGCGTGCCGAGACGTGTGGCGCGGTAGGGGCGCTGCGGCAGCGGCCGGCGCAGGCCCTCGGCGACCTCGCCGGGGCGATCGACGTAGTCCTTGAACCGCGACGCGGGGATGCGCGCCGGGAGCGCGACGGGTTCTGGCTGAGCACGACGCCTCCGCTCGGCGAGCAGCAGGTCGATGTCGCGACTCCACGGCGTGGCCGGCTGCACGAGAGTCCTCGAGCGCTCGCGGGCGGCTGAGCGCACGGCATCCGCCGCCCGCTCCACGCCGACCCGACGTGTTCCGAGTGGATCGAACGGCCACTCCCCCGTGCGCCCGGCGCGATCGGACGGGTTCTCCTCGTTCTCGGGGGCCTCGGGGAGGTCTGCGATGATGCCGACCTCGGCGAGCTCGCGCAGGTAGCGACTGGGCTGCTTCGGCCGGGTGCCGTCGGCCCAGAACGACCCCGTCAACAGCAGCTGCTCGCGGGCCCGGGTGACGGCGACGTAGGCGAGCCGGCGCTCTTCGAGCGAGCTGCGCTCGGCGAGCGCGGCCTTGAACACCACGAACTCGTCGCGGAACTGCTGCTGGGTCGACACCGTGCGCCAGGGCAGCACGGGCAGTTCGAGGCGATCGCCGCGGAACTCGTAGGGCAGCTGGCCGAACGACACCCAGCCGCCGCCCTCGCGTGGAGCACTGGGCAGACCGGCCTCGGTCATGCCCGGGACGACGACGTAGTCCCACTCCAGGCCCTTCGACCCGTGGATGGTGAGCAGCTGCACGACGCCTCGCTCACCCGGATCGCTGCGGGGTCCGAGATCGTCGGCCTTCTCGGCACGGGCCAGCCAGGCGAGGAAACTGC
This sequence comes from Leifsonia sp. Leaf325, assembly GCA_001423545.1. GTDB lineage: Bacteria > Actinomycetota > Actinomycetes > Actinomycetales > Microbacteriaceae > Orlajensenia. The sequence continues at coordinate 1,085,939 of LMOK01000002.1, read as the reverse complement.
CGAGGGTTCCGCGTTCGTCAGCTGCCACGAAGGCGGCGACCTCGTCGTGGAACGCGTAGAGGTTCGCCATGCCGCGCTCGTTGCGCTCATTGGCGCTCACCTCGATGTCGAGCCGGAGCTCCTGCTCGACGAGTCGCACGAAATCGGGCAGTGCGAGGCCGACGCGGGAACGCAGGAAGGCGAGCCGCGCACCGGCACCGCGCAGGCGGTAGAGACCCAGGTCACTGAAGCCGGCGAGCTGGCGGTGATCGGCCGGAGCGGTCGACACGAAGTCGAGCGCGTCGACGATGGACGCGGCGTCGTCGACGGCGACGGATTCGCGCAGCGCCCGCCTCACCTCGTCGCCGACGTCCTTCTGCTGCCAGTCCCGGCTCTGCAGCCAGCCGGCCACGCGTGCGAGTTCTGCGAGGTCACGTGGCCCGATGCGGAACAGCGCGCCGGCGAGGAGACGCAGCAGCGACGAGCCGGCAGCCGGGTCGTGCACCACGCGCAGGGTGGCCACGAGGTCGACCACCTCGGGAGTGGACAGCAGACCGCCGATGCCCAGGACGTGGCACGGGATGCCGCGGCGCCGGAGCGCCTCGGCGAAGAACTCCATGTGCCGGCGCGCTCGGAACAGCATCGCCGCAGTGGGCTTCTCGGCGTCGGGAAGCGCGGGGTCGAGCCGGCCCGAGAACCACTCGGCGACGGCATCGGCCTCGTCGGCCATCTGCTCGTGGAACGATGCCGTCAGCACGCCGACCGGGGCAGCCGGCCGCGGGGCGAGGGTCGCGACGCCCACCGTTGTGACGGCGGTCAACGGCTCGACGAGGCGGTTGGCTGCGTCGAGGACGATCGTGGGGTTGCGCCAGCTCGTCGAGAGGCTGAGGGTCTCTGCGCTGGTGCCCTCGGCGGCGAAGTCGGCCGAGAAGCGACTGAGATTGTCGGCACTCGCGCCGCGCCATCCGTAGATCGACTGGTGCGGATCTCCGACCGCCATCACGCCCTGACCGGCGAAGAGGGTCGACAGCAGCCGCGTCTGGCCGACGGAGGTGTCCTGGTACTCGTCGAGGAGGATGACCTTGTACCGCTCGCGGTAGCCGTCGACCACCCGCGGGCTGCGCTCGCACGCGGCCCGCGCGAGAGCGACCTGGTCTGAGAACTCGACGAGGCCGAGCCTGCGCTTCTCGGCGTCGAAGCGGGCGGCGAGGTCGAGGAGCACGTCGAGCGACTCGACGTGGGCGAGGGCGCTCGTCACGTCGGCGTACTGCTTGGCCGCGCCGGTCTTCTCGTTGTACGGCAGCTCGCCGAGGCGTCGGAACTCCTGACCGAAGCGGCGCACCTCGGCGCTGTCTGCCTCGTTCTCGGCGAGGGCGCGGCTGATGCGGAGGACGGCATCCGTCACGTCGTCGACGCGCTTGCCGATGCGCACGAGGCGGTCGTCACCGTGTTCGACGGTCACGCGGCGGGCGAGAAGCCAGGCCGACGACTCGCTGAGCAGCTGCGATTCGGGCTCACGGCCGAGGATGACGGCGTTGTCGTGGAAAATGCTGTTCGCGAACGCGTTGTAGGTCGACACCGTGGGGCGGTCGAACAGGGAGTTCGCGCCGGCATCACCACCCGCATCGCCGCCGCTCGCCGGGCGTCGCGGGAGCAAGCCGCTCTCGTCGAGACGGCCGATGCGACGCTGGATGCGCTCGGCCAGCTCGCCGGCCGCCTTGCGGGTGAAGGTGAGGCCGAGCACCTGCTCGGGACGCACACGCCCGGTCGCGAGCAGCCAGATGACGCGGTTCGCCATCGTCTCGGTCTTGCCGCTGCCTGCTCCGGCGATGACGAGCGTCGGCGCGAGGGCGGCGCGGATGACGGCGGACTGCTCGGCCGTGGGCGAGAACGGGTCGCCGATGCGGCGGGCGAGCTCGTCGGGAGCGAGGTCGACCCGCGCCGGATCGAGCGGAGCGAACTCGTCACCGAGGCCGTCGAGGGTGACGTCGGTCATGAGCTCACCGCTCCCACGACATGGATGCGGCAGGAACCGTGGGAGTACGGGTCGACGCAGTGCGATCCGATCTGGGCGATGAACGTGGTTCCCCCCATGCGGCGGGCATCCTCCTCCACCCGCATGCGGAAGGCCGCGAGCTGCTCGTCGTCGAGCGGCGCCTGGGTGGGCTGCCGCCAGGGCTGCGCCCGCGTGCCACTGGAGACGACCACGAGTCTGGCGCCGCCGAGAGGCGCGTCGGGAAGCTCGCCGAGGGCTCCGGCCGCGTACGCCAGCTGGTAGGCGCCGAGCTGCGCGTGCTCGGCGACAGCGTCATCGCTCGTCGGCTCGCTGCGCCCGGTCTTGAGGTCGACGATGTAGAGCTCGCCGCCCCGGAGCTCCACCCGGTCGATCTTGCCGTTCAGCACGGCGTCGCCGACGGGAAGCGAGAAGCCGCCCTCGGCCTGCACCAGTTCGCCACCCGCCGCACGGAAATCGCGAAGGTAGGCCGAGAGCCGCTCGGTGAGGTCGGCTGCGCGTGCGGACTCGAGGCCCGACTGCCACTCGGACTCGAACGGGATCTCCTCCCAGCGCTCGCGCACGCTCGCGAGCAGGCCGTCGGGGGTGATGTCGGACTCGGGCGTGGCGTGCTCGGCGACCGAGTGGATGATGCTGCCGAGGCTGGAGGCCGTGTTCGGTGCCGAGCCGCCGAGCTGATCGATGAGCCAGTGCAGCTCGCAGGTCTCGAAGGCCTCCATGCGCGAGGGCGAGACCCGCACGGGTCCGTCGCCGCCCTCCGCGTAGTGCAGAGGGAGTTCGGTCGAGGGGTCGGCGATTCCGTACCAGTCGACGGGGTCGGCTCCGGCCACGCCTTCCGCGGCCAGGCGGGCGAGGTCGAAGGCCGCCTGCCTGCTGCGCAGCGGGTCGGTCTCGGTGGTCAGGGTGCGGCGCAGCCGGGCCGTGAGCCCTCGGAGGGAGAGCGGATGCCGCTCGGGAGGCGTGTCGTCGGGCTCGGGGAGCAGCGAGAAGAACGCCGACGGCGCCTGGTCCTCGTCGCTCACCGCCGTGACGATGAGCTCGCTGCGGGAGCGGGACACGGCCTGCGCGAACAGGCGCAGCTCATCGTGGAGCACGGCGGTGCGGGCATCGGTGGTGTCGGCGGATGCTCCCGTGGCCGCGGCTGCGAGATCGCCGGAGCCGAGCAGCGAGCCGCGCACCCGCATGTCGGGCCAGACGTTCTCCTGCACTCCGGCGACGACCACGATCTCGAAGTCGCGGCCGACCACACCGGTCGGCGTGGAGACGGTGACCGACTGGGCGACGGCACGCGGGGCGAGGGTGTCCTCGGCGACGTCTCGCGCCGTGAGCTCGTCGAGGAACAGCGCAGGGGGCGCCAGCGGCGCACGCTCGACGAAACGCTGGGCCGAGGTGAACAGCGCGACGACGACGTCGAGGTGGCGGTCGGCCTCGTCGGCGGCGATGCCCGGCTCCTTCGCCTGGGCGGTCCAGGTGCGTTCGAGCCCGCTGCGCTGCCAGAGCCCCCACAGCAGTTCCTCGATGGTGGCTCCGGCTGCGGCTTCGGCCGAGGCCGCACGCACGCTCTCGGCCAGCCGGGTCGCGCGCCGCGCCGTCGCCGTGTCGATGGTGGCGAGCCCGCCCGGCCTGTCGAGCGCCTCCACCAGAAGGTCGTCTGCACCGCGCGTTCCGCCGGCGGCGAGTTCCTCACGGCGGAGCGCGGAACGCAGACGTCGGAGGGAGATGGGATCGAGACCGCCGAGCACCCCCGACAGCAGGTCGACGGCCGCGAGCGCGTCGAACTGTCGACGCCCCATGGCGACGTCGAGGGCGAGCACGAAGGCACGCACGACCTGCTCGTCGCGGAGCGCGGATCCGGCCGTGGTGACGGTCGTGGGGACCTCGAGGGCCGCCAGACCCCGCGACAGCGGTTCGACGAGCGATCCGCTGCGCACGACCACGGCCATGTCTCCCCACGCGACGCCGTCGAAGACGTGCCGCTCGCGCAGGGACCGGGCTATGAGTTCGAGCTGCTGCGCCGGGCTGCCGGCGATGCGAGCACGCACGGCCGGCGGCGAGGCGGCGGGATCACCGGCAGCGGCATCCGCGGCACCGGCTCGGCGGTGTCGCCCGGTGGTGCCCGCCGTTCCGATGCGGCCCGACACTGCAGCGACGATGCCCCGGATCTCGGATCCGTGCCGGTGAACCGTGTCGAGCACGATGGTGTCGACGGAGTCGAGCGCGAGATGCTGAGCGAGCCTGCCGAGAGCGTCGGGATGGGAGCCGCGGAACGATCCAGTGCTCACGTCGGGGTCGCCGACGGCCACGATGGCGACCCCGCGCTCGGCGAACCGGCGGAGCAGGGCGAGGGTCGACCGGGTGAGCTCCTGCGCATCGTCGACGATCAGCAGTTTCAGCGTGGCGAGAGAGCCGAGGGTGACGGATGCCGCGGCACCGGCAGGCGCCTCCCGCACCGTGGCGGCAGCCTCCTGGGCGAGCGACGCGGAGTCGAAGGCCCGCGATCGATAGGCATCGGTGACGGCCTCGTACTCGTGGAGGAACTCGGCAGCTGCCTCCCACTCGGGGCGGTCGAGCTCGCGGCCCAGCGTTGCGAGGCGGTGGGGCGAGACGCCGTACTCCGTGCACCGGGCCATCAGGTCGCGGAGTTCCGTGCGGAAGCCGCGGAGGCCGCGCACCTCGGGAGTCAGCGGATCGGGCCAGCTCGGTCCCGTGCCCTCCTCGAGATGACCGGCCAGCAGTTCGGCGATGATCTGGTCCTGTTCGCCCCCTGTCAGCAGCACGGGATTGTCGGCATCCGTCGACGCCCCGCGCACGATCTGGAAGGCGAGCGAGTTGCCGGTGCGGGCCAGGGGGCCGTTCGTGGGGACACCGACGCGCAGCCCGATGCGATCGCGCAGCCGGGTCGCCGATGCGCGCGTCGCTGCGAGCACGAGCACCTCGCCGGGTGCGTAGCCGCGCCGACGGATGCGGTCGCGCACGAGCTCGACGACGATGGTGGTCTTGCCCGACCCCGGGGCTCCGATGACGGCGGCCGACCGCCCGTCGGGGAGCGCGAGAACGGCGAGCTGCGCGGGATCGAGATCCACATCGTCGGTCGCCGGGACCACGGCGGCTGCGAACGCGGTACTCGCGGCGGTGCTCTGGAATCCCGTGATCGTCACGCTCACAACGCTAAGCGGTTCCGCCGACAGTGAACCCGCGCAGCGCCGTGGTCGATCTGTCGTAACCTGAGCGAAGAACGCAACGAAAGGCGCTTACCTGTGGAAATCCGCATCGGCATCCAGAACTCCCCTCGTGAGATCAGCTTCGAGACCAGCCAGCCGGCTGCAGAACTCGAGGCGGCGGTCGCGTCCGCCCTCGCAGAGAAGACCGGCTACCTGAAGCTGCTCGATTCCAAGGGCACCACGTACATCGTTCCGACGGCGACCATCGCCTATGTCGAACTCGGAAGCGACGAGGCCCGTCGCATCGGATTCGTCGGCTGACATGGAGCTGCTCTTCGTCTTCCTCGGCGGAGCCATCTTCGGCACCATCGCCCGCTACACCCTGCCGCACCGCGATGAGCACGGTTCCGTGCTCGTCCCGGCCATCGGCGCCGTCGTGGCCTCGGTCGTCTGGGTCGCGCTGACCTGGCTGGGCTGGGCGTGGGACGGCGGCTGGATCTGGTGGGTGAGCCTCGGCGCCTCCGTCGTCGCCGTCGTCGTGGCCGACCTGGCCATCGGTCGACACCGCGTGCAGACGGATGCCGCCCTGCTGACGAAGCTCACGGGCTCGGCCGCCACGGCGACGATGCACTGACGCTCACGCAAGACGCGAACGGCTGTCCCACCGACCGGTGGGGCAGCCGTTCGCGTCTGAGCAGGACGGAGTCCGAGCAGGACGGAGTCCGAGCAGGACGGAGTCCGAGCAGGCTGGCGTCTGAGGAGGCCGGCGGCTCAGGCTGTGAGGCCGAGGCTGTCCATGCGGCGCGTGTGCGCGGCGATGAGATCGGTGAACGCCGGCTCGATGCTCTGGTCGACGGGGCCGCGTGCGTTCGCATCGCGCAGCGCCGAGCGTGCGACGAGCAGCGTGTCGCCGACGAGTCGGCGGCCCCACATGGCCAGCGGCGATGCCAGCTGGGGATCGGCGACGATGGCCGCGGCGAGGGCGTCGGCGACGACATCCGTTCGCGGACGACGCGACAGGATCGCCGCGACCCGGGATCCGACGCCGTCGGGGAGCGATCCCGAGAGGCTGATGAAGAAGTCGTCGAGCATGCCGGCCGTGATGAGGTTCGTGATCATGAGCTCGTGCCAGGTCGCGCCCGTCGTCGCCGCTCGGAACGCGTCGATGGCCGGAGCGAACGGTGCCATGACGAGCGCCGGCTCCTCGTCGAGGGCGCGGATCTCCTCCGCCAGGCGGTGGTGCTTGCGCAACGTGAAGCGGGCGGCCGTGCTGAGGCTCGCCTTGTCGGCCAGCGTCGGTGCCGTGGCCATGGCGCGGGCCAGGTTCTCGAACAGCTCGAGCTGGATGTAGGCGGCCTGTCCGAGGAAGGGAAGGGTCTCGGGGGTGAGTTCGCCGAACTCCACCTTCGTCGTCGCGACAGCGGCCACGCGGGGCTGCCGTCGAGGCGCCTCCGTGCGCCGTCGACCCTGCGGGAACCACTTCATCACGCTGACAGCCTAGTCAGGTGCGCCCGGATAGACTGATCGGGCTGCGGGCGATGGATCCCAGCCGTGCGCCTCTCATGAAACGGCGCATTCCTCTTCAAGTACTGACAGGCACACGTGACTTTCGCAGATCTCCAGATCGACCAGGACATGGTCGACGCCCTCGCCACCCAGGGCATCATCGAACCGTTCCCCATCCAGGAGCAGACCATCCCCCTCGGCCTCAGCGGCCAGGACATCATCGGCCAGGCGAAGACCGGAACGGGCAAGACCCTCGGCTTCGGTCTGCCCATCATCCAGCGCATCGGCCTCAACCCCGAGCCGGGCGTGCAGGTTCTCGTCGTCGTTCCGACGCGCGAGCTGTGCGTGCAGGTCGCCGAAGACCTCGAGCTGGCCACCAGCAATCGCGCCACCTCGGTCGTCGCCATCTACGGCGGCAAGGCCTACGAGGGTCAGGTCGAGCAGCTCAAGGCCGGCGCGCAGATCGTCGTCGGCACCCCGGGCCGTCTCCTCGACCTCGCGCAGCAGCGCCTGCTCAACCTCGGCAACGTGACCGAGATGGTGCTCGACGAGGCCGACAAGATGCTCGACCTCGGCTTCCTCGCCGACATCGAGAAGCTCTTCGCCAAGACTCCGCCCACCCGCCACACCATGCTGTTCTCGGCCACGATGCCCGGTCCGATCGTGGCTCTGGCGCGCCGCTTCATGTCGAAGCCCATCCACATCCGTGCGACGGACCCCGATGAGGGCCTCACGCAGGCGAACATCAAGCACGTCGTCTACCGCGCGCACTCGATGGACAAGGACGAGGTCGTCTCGCGCATCCTGCAGGCCGAGGGTCGCGGCAAGACCGTCATCTTCACGCGCACCAAGCGCGCGGCGGCCAAGCTCGTCGAGGAGCTCAACGATCGCGGCTTCAACGCCGCTGCCGTGCACGGCGACCTCAACCAGGACCAGCGCGAGCGCGCCATGGCCGCCTTCAAGGCCGGCAAGAAGGACGTCCTGATCGCCACGGATGTCGCAGCCCGCGGCATCGACGTCAACGACGTCACGCACGTGATCAACCACACCGTGCCCGACGACCACGACACCTACCTGCACCGTGCCGGTCGTACCGGCCGAGCGGGCAAGACCGGCATCGCCGTGACGTTCGTCGACTGGGACGACATGCACAAGTGGGCGCTCATCAACCGCGCGCTCGAGATGAACCAGCCCGAGCCCGTCGAGACCTACTCCTCGTCGCCGCACCTCTACAGCGACCTCGACATCCCCGCCGGTTCGAAGGGCCGCCTCAAGGCGACCCCGGTCAAGGAGACGGCGCCGCGCGCCGCAGCCGAGAACCGCGGCTCGGGTCGTCAGGGCTCCGGCTCGCAGGGTTCCGGCTCCGGCTCCTCCGAGGGCACGAGCAACCGCAACCGTCGTCGCACCCGCGGCGGCCAGGGAACCTCGGGCCCGGGCGCATCGACCACGGCTCCTGCCTCGGGGTCGTCGGACGCGACGACGGATGCCGCATCCGTCGAGACGAACGTCGCAGCGGGCACCCATGACGGCCAGGGCCACGAGCACCACGACGGCAACAGCGCGCCGCGCCGCCGTCGTCGTCGCGGCCCGCGCCCGACGTCGACCCCGCAGTAGCGGTCACCCCGCATCCACCCCGCCGCTCGCTGAGGC
>LMOK01000002.1:992771-1077573 GCA_001423545.1 Leifsonia sp. Leaf325 | reverse complement strand
AGCGCGCCGCGTGGGACGCTTCGGCCGCGCGCTGCGCGCGGGCCTCAGCGACCGGAGGCGTCCGGGTACACCGGCGCCCACCCCGTCGCCTCGGCGATGAGCTTCTCGAGCACCTCGGGAGCCGTCGTGTTCTCCCCGAGCATGTTCGGCTTTCCCGAGCCGTGCCAGTCGCTCGAGCCGGTGATCTCGAGTCCGAACCGCTTGGCCAATTCGCGCAGCCGCACCTTCGCATCGGGCATGTTCTCGCGGTGGTCGATCTCGAGGCCGAACAGGCCGTCATCGACGAGCACCCGCAGCCGCGCGGCCGGGATCACGGCCTCCGCCCCTCGTGTGCCGGGATGCGCGAGCACGGGCACTCCCCCGGCCTCGCGCACCAGGCGCACGCCCTCGCGAGGGTCCGGCGCGTAGTGCGGCTGGTAGTACCCGCGTCGCCAGTGCAGGATGCCGGCGAAGGCATCCGACCGGTTCGGCGCATGCCCGCGCGCCACGAGGGCGTCGGCGATGTGCGGTCGCCCGACCGTGGCGTTCGGGGTGGTCTGGGCCAGCACGTCGTCCCAGGTGAGGTCGTAGTCCCGCGAGATGCGCCGAACGATCTCCTCGGCCCGCGTGAGCCTGGCGGCACGGATCCGCGCCGTCTCGATCTGCAGGGCCTCGTTCGCCGGATCGAAGAGGTAGGCCAGCATGTGCACGCTGGAGAACTGCACCTGCGTCGACAACTCCATCCCGGGGATGAGGGTGACGCCGACCCGGCGTGCCTCATCGGAGGCCGCGGTCCAACCCGACGTCGCGTCGTGGTCGGTGATCGCCACGGTGCCGAGACCGGCCTCGGCCGCCTGCCGTACGAGCTGCGTGGGCGACTCGGTTCCGTCCGACACGCTCGAGTGGGCGTGCAGGTCGATCGGACCCCGGAAACGCTGCATCCTCCCATGCTAGGACCGGGCCGTCGCGGCGCCCGCCGCGCGCCGCGATCTCCGGCTCACGGCACCCGGCCGACTAGCATTCGGGGATGACGAATTCAGCCCCGCCCGACGACGTCCCGATCGGCGGTGAGGTCATCCGCCTCGGACAGTTCCTGAAGTTCGCGGGGCTCCTCGACTCCGGAGGAGACGTGAAGGAAGCGATCGTCAACGGCCACGTGGCCGTGAACGGTGAGGTGGACCTGCGACGCGGACGCCAGCTGCAGCTCGGAGACGTCGTCAGCTTCGATGGACGCAGGGTCCGCGTCTGCCCGTGATGTCATGAGGCAGGGATGCCCGCCCAGCTCTCGGAGGCCCTGTCGGTAGCGCGGTATAGGTTCACACCATGGCCACCCTCGATGACCTGCGCCGCGCCACCGTCGGGTTGCCCGGTAGCGAGGAGCGCGCGACGACGGGCGGCGCCGCCTGGTTCGTTCGCGGCAAGGTGTACGCGTGGGAGTGCGCTCCGTGGCCGAGCATCCCGGCAGACATACGCGAGATCCTCGCGACCGAACTGGTCGTCGGAGTGAAGGTCGCCGATAGTCTGGACGCGCTCGCCCTCGTCGACATGGCGCCCGAGGTGTTCCTGCGCACGACGACAGCATGGGGAGAGCCGAAGGTCGCATTCCGCATGGCCGGCATCGACGACGATCATCTCGCCGAGCTCGTGACCGAGGCGTGGCGCGTGCAGGCTCCGAAGTACCTGCGGCGCGAGTTCGACGACCTCGGCCGTTGAGCCGATCAGAGGACCTCCGGCGACCATGACCCGAGGTGGGGCGAGTTCCCGACAGCCGACCTGACTGCAGCCTCACCCGTGCCCAGCGGCCTCCACCCACTCGCCGTCACGGTGCTCCAGCCGCTGTGATCGGCGTCCGAACGGATCGGGTGCGATGACCGCGTAGCCGGCCCAGATCTCCATGGCACGTGGGACGCAGCTGATGACGACATAGTCGGGGCCGGGGCCATCCGGCCAGAATGCCGTCCAGAACGGCTTGAACCTGGGCCGCGTGGTCTGTGGCTCGATACTGGCCGCACATTCGATGCTCACGCACGATCTGCGTCGGTCATCCTGGTAGACGAGCAGGACCGTCCCGTCCTCGCGGATGTCGCGCACCTTTCGACTGCTCGGGTCGGTTCCGAATCTCACCGTCCCGTAGCGGTCGGGGCGGAACGGCTCGACGACGCGGGCGCTGTTGGCCCCGGCCGAACCGGTCACCACGATGCAATACCGCTGTCGGCGGATGCACCTCATCGCCCAGGCGTGCACATCGGCAACGTCCGTCAATCGCCGACCGCTCGCCCAGCGCCGGTAAGCCTCACCGAGTCGGCTTGCCGCCCTCGCGGTGCCGCCGACACCCCCATCGCCCATGAGGCACACGTTAGGCGGTCGAGGAAGGCCTGTCACTTTCTTCGAGGCGTTGTCACCGATCGACCCGACCGGTCTGTCCGGCACCAGGGGCATCGACGGCCCCGGATCGTGCCCGGAAGTGGGTCAACCGCTGGAGTCCGCTCTCGCGTGGCTGAGGCATCCGTCCAGCCTTCTCGCCTAGGGTGAGCTGGCCATGGTCGCCCGTCTCGTCGCCCCCGTCGTCGCCCTCGTCGCCGCCCTCGTGGCTCTCGTGCTGGTGTGGCCGGCACTGTTCGGTCTGCAGGATCAGCTCGTCGTCGCGCAGCTCGTCGCCTTCCGCGCCCTGATGGCCATCGGCGCGATCGTCGCCGTGGTCGTCCTGGCGCTCCTGGCCCTGGTGCGTGTGCTCCGCCGCACGGCCGTCCTGCTCGGCGTCGTACTGCTGGCCTTCGCCATCGCGAATGCCGGCATCCTCGGCGCCCGCGGCTTCGCCCAGCAGCCGGCATCCGCCGCCCAGACGTCGTCGGCCGACACTGTCACCGTGCTCAGCTGGAACACCCTCGGCGGCTCCCCCGGCGCCGACCAGGTCGCCAAGCTCGCCCTCGATCATGGCGCCGACATCGTGTCGCTTCCGGAGACGACCGACGCCTTCGCCACCGAGGTCGCCGAACTCATGCGTGCAGGCGGCAGGCCGATGTGGGCGCTCGGCCTGTCATTCAGTGAGATCTACGAGGCCCGCTCGACGGCCGTGCTGATCAGCCCCGACTTGGGCGAGTACACGGTGGAGTCGGCCGGCGGCACCGGGCCGCCCGGCAACACCAACGTGTCGCCGACGGTGGTCGCCACGCCAGACTCAGGCGACGGCCCCACGATCGTGGCCGTGCACGCCGTCTCGCCCCTGCGCGGCGAGATGACGAACTGGCGCAGCGACCTCGACTGGCTCGCTGCCCAATGTGCTTCGGGCAGCGACGTGATCATGGCCGGAGACTTCAACGCCACCCTCGACCACATGATCGGGCGGGGAACGGATGGCGGCGAGCTCGGCGCCTGCCAGGACGCCGCCGCCGCGAACGGTGCCGCCGCCCTCGGCACCTGGCCGAGCGAGATCCCGATGCCCCTCGGCGCTCCCATCGACCACATCATGGCGACGTCGGGATGGACGGCCACCTCCTTCGAGGTGATCACGAGCCTCGATGCTCTGGGCAGCGACCACAGACCGGTCGTGTCGACGCTCACCCGCTCCTGAGCGGGACAGTGCCAGCGGGTTCCTCTCCCCACGCGCCCAGCGAGCGGTGCGAGAATGGACGCATGGCCACGAGCACCGACACCTCTGTATCCGCCCGCCCCGAGACCGGCCTCGCCGAGACTCCCGAGGCGACCACTGAAACGCCCCGCGCCACGTCGAACCGGTCGACGACGCCGGGTTCCGAGGGATTCAAGGCGTACATCGGCGGCCAGTGGGCCGAACGCGTCGAGTCGGTGCCACCTGCGCGCGAACAGGCCTCCTTCGCCGCAGAACGCCGTGCGCGCGTCTCGGCCGCGTTCCCGGGGCAGCGCCTGATCATTCCGGCCGGCAGCCCCAAGCAGCGCTCGAACGACACCGACTACGCCTTCCGGGCGCACTCGGCCTTCTCCTACCTCACCGGCTGGGGCTCCGACTCCGAGCCCGGCGCCGTGCTGGTCTTCGAGCCCATCTCCGACGGACACGACGTCACCCTCTACTTCCGGGAGCGCGCCGGGCGCGACTCCGACGAGTTCTACGCGAACCCCGAGATCGGCGAGTTCTGGATCGGCCCCCGCCCCTCCCTCGCCCAGGTCTCCGGCGACCTCGCCGTGACGACGAGCGGCATCGCCGCCTTCGACGCCGTCATCCGTTCGGTCGACACGGCCACGCTCGTGCTGCGCGAGGCGGATGCCGCCATCGCAGAACACGTCGACGACGCGCGTCTCCGCTTCGCGGCCGAGCAGGCTCTCTCCACGAACGCCTCGGACAGCGCGTTCAGCATCGAGGTCGGCTCCGAGCACGCTCCCGACGCCAAGCTCGCGGAGGTGCTCAGCGAGATGCGGCTCGTGAAGGACTCCTACGAGATCGAGCAGATGCGTCTCGCCGTCGATGCCACGCGGCGCGGCTTCGAGGACGTGCTGGGCGAGCTCGAGCGCGCCACCTCGGTGCAGCGCGGCGAGCGCGTCGTCGAGGGCGTCTTCAACACCCGGGCCCGGCTCGACGGCAACACCGTCGGCTACGACACGATCGCGGCATCCGGAGCCCACGCGACGATCCTGCACTGGACCCGCAACGACGGCGCCGTGAAGCCGGGCGAGCTCATCCTCCTCGACGCCGGCGTCGAGGTGGACAGCCTCTACACCGCCGACATCACCCGCACCCTGCCGATCAGCGGCGAGTTCAGCGCCGAACAGCGCCTGGTCTACGAGGCCGTGCGCGAGGCAGCGGATGCCGCTTTCGCCATCGTGCGCCCCGGCATCATCTTCCGCGACGTGCACGCTGCGGCCATGGAGGTCATCGCCAAGCGCACCGCCGAGTGGGGCTTCCTGCCCGTGAGCGCCGAGGAGGCGCTGAAGCCCGACAACGAGCACCACCGTCGCTACATGGTCCACGGCACCAGCCACCACCTCGGCATCGACGTGCACGACTGCGCACAGGCCCGGCGTGAGATGTACAAGGACGGCGTGGTCGAGGAGGGCATGGTCTTCACGATCGAGCCCGGCCTCTACTTCCAGACCGACGACCTCACGGTTCCCGCCGAATTCCGCGGCATCGGCGTGCGCATCGAGGACGACATCCTGGTCACGGCGGATGGCGCCGAGAACCTCTCGGGAGGCATCCCGCGCACGGCCGACGAGGTCGAGGCGTGGATGGCGGCCAAACGCGGCTGAATCAGGTCGGGCGCGGCTCGTCCACGCCCGGGTCCACCGGCACGGGGTCACCGAACACCGGCTCCGGGTCCGCCTCGACGACGGCTTCGGTGGCTGCGGCATCCGCGGCCCCCGAGAGCACGTTGCGGGCACGGTTGACCAGCTCGCCGTCGACGATCACCTGGTAGTTCGAGGCGATCACCTGCATGGTCGAGGTGAAGTCGCGACGTCGGCGGTTGACGCTGTAGGTCACGATGCCGAACAGCATGCCGAAACCGGCGCCGATGAGCACCGCGGCCACCACCAGCGCGAGGTTGACGCCGGTCGCCACGAAGATGAACATCAGGAGACCGAAGAACACACCGAGCCAGGCTCCGGATGCCGCTCCTGCGAGCGCCGCCCGCGCGTACGTCATACGTCCTGTGACGTTCTCGACGGTCTTCAGGTCGTTGCCGACGATGGAGAGGGACTTCACCGGGAAGTCGGCGCGCGCCAACACGGCCACGGCGTTCTGGGCTTCGGCGTAGGTGTCGTACGTCGCCACGATCTCGCCGCGTGGCAGCACGGGCGACGCGGCCGGTCGGCGACCAGCGAAGGGGTTCTGGTTGCTCATGCCTCCGATTCTCCCACGCGTCACGACGGCGAGCCGGGAGCGGGAACGCGCGCAGCGGCGGCCGAGTGGAGCTCGAGGGCATAGATTTGTCTCGTGAGTGCCACGAGAGTGTTCGTCGCCCGGCTGGCCGGGTGCGCCGTCTTCGACCCCGCAGGCGACAGGGTCGGCAAGGTTCGCGACGTCCTCGTGGTCTATCGGCGGGCTGACGCCCCCACCGTCGTCGGCCTGATCGTCGAGATCCCGGGCAAGCGCCGCGTCTTCGTCTCCATCGGCCGCGTCACCAGCATCAGCGCGGGCCAGATCATCACCACCGGACTCATCAACGTGCGCCGCTTCGAGCAGCGCGGCGGCGAGGTGCGCGTGATCGCCGAGATGCTCGGCCGTCGCGTGCTGTTCGCCGACGATTCGGGCGAGGCGATCGTCGAGGACGTCGCTATCGAGGAGGCTGCTCCGAACGAGTGGCAGGTCAGCCAGCTCTTCGTTCGACGGCCCAAGAGCGGCGGCTCCCCCTTCGCGAAGGGCACCACGGCCTTCGTCAGCTGGCGCGAGGTGCGCGAGAGTGCCGTCGTCGGCGAGGCGCAGTCCGCCGAGCAGCTCATCGCCACGTACTCCGAGATGAAGCCGGCCGACCTGGCGAACACCCTGCTCGACCTTCCGCAGGAACGCCGCCACGAGGTCGCCGAGGAGCTCTCCGACGGCAGGCTCGCCGACGTGCTCGAGGAGATGCCCGAGAGCGACCAGGTCGAGATCATCGGCCGTCTCGACGACGACCGCGCCGCCGACGTGCTCGACCAGATGCAGCCCGACGACGCGGCCGACCTGATTGCGCAACTGCCCGAGGAGCGCGGCGAGCACCTGCTCGAGCTCATGGAGCCCGAAGAGGCCGACGACGTGCGCATGCTGCTGAGCTACGCGCCCGACACGGCGGGTGGCCTCATGACCACCGAGCCGATCATCGTGTCGGCCGATGCGACCGTGGCGGAGGGGCTCGCGCTCATCCGTCGCCACGAACTCGCTCCGGCCATCGGCGCCGCCGTCTGCGTGACGCTGCCGCCGTTCGAGCCTCCGACGGGTCGCTTCCTCGGCATGGTGCACTTCCAGCGGATGCTGCGCTACCCGCCGCACGAACGCCTCGGCACCCTGCTCGACCAGGGTCTCGACCCCGTCACCGTGGACGCATCCGCCGCAGAGGTCTCCCGCATCCTGGCGAGCTACAACCTCGTGTCGGTTCCGGTTGTCGACGACAGCCATCGCCTCGTCGGGGTGGTGACCATTGACGACATCCTCGACTACCTGCTCCCTGACGACTGGCGGTCTCACGCCGACGACGACCACGTCTCGAGACGCGCGGCCGCCCGAGCGCAGCTGAAGACAGGCAGCATCCCGATCCAGGGCCAGCCTCAGAAGAACGGAAGGAGGAACGCCAATGGCACGCGCTAGCCGATCCGACCAGCGTCTCGACGCCCCGAAGGGCCTGCGCAACTCCGCGAAGCGCAACCGCGCCTCCAAAGACCGCTTCGGGCGCTTCACCGAGGGCGTCGCCCGAGGCATGGGCACTCCCTGGTTCCTTCTCGGCCTCTCCCTCTTCGTCATCGCCTGGATGGCGTGGAACACGCTCGCTCCCGAGGCCTGGCGCTTCGACTCCATCGCGCTCGGCTTCATCGCCCTGACGCTCGTGCTCTCCCTGCAGGCCTCGTACGCCGCTCCCCTCATCCTGCTGGCGCAGAACCGCCAGGACGACCGCGACCGCGTGCAGATCGAGCAGGACCGTCAGCGATCCGAGCGCAACCTCGCCGACACCGAGTACCTCGCCCGCGAGGTCGTCGCCCTGAGGCTCGCCATGCGCGACATGGCGTCGAAGGACTTCATCCGCTCCGAGCTGCGCGCGCTGCTGGAGCAGCTCGACGAGCGTTCGGACGACCGCGACGACGAGACCACGAACGCCGAGCCGGATGCCCGCTGACGCGTCCGCCGGAGCAGCTCTCGAGGGTCGCGTGCTGGCCGCGCTCGCGAGTGTCATCGACCCCGAGATCCGCAAGCCCATCACCGAACTCGACATGGTGGGTGGTGTCGCTGCGCGCGCTGACGGAGGCGTCGACGTCGGCATCAAGCTGACCATCGTCGGATGCCCGGCTGCAGACCGCATCGAGCGCGACGTGCTGGCGGCCGCCGAGGCCGTGGTGGGCGCCGGGCTCGCATCCGTCGACGTCACGATCATGACCCGCGAGGAGCGGACGGCTCTCACCGAGAAGCTGCGCGGCGGCAAGGCGAAGCGCGGCATCCCGTTCACGGCGGAATCGCTCACGAGGGTCTACCTCGTGACGAGCGGCAAGGGCGGGGTCGGCAAGTCGACCCTCACGGCCAACCTGGCCGTCGCCCTCGCCGAGTCGGGCCTGCGGGTCGGCATCGTCGACGCCGACGTGCACGGCTTCTCGATTCCGGGCATCCTCGGGCTCGTCGAGACGGATGCCGCCACGGGAGTGCTGCGCGCGACGCGTCCGACGCAGGTGGGCGAGATGATCCTGCCGCCCGTCGCGCACGGCGTGAAGGTCATCTCCATCGGCATGTTCGTCGAGCCCGGAGCCGACGGCGCCGGTGTCGCCGTCGCCTGGCGTGGGCCGATGCTGCACCGCACCATCCAGCAGTTCCTCACCGACGTCTACTTCGGCGACCTCGACGTGCTGCTGCTCGACCTTCCGCCCGGCACCGGCGACGTGGCCATCTCCATCGGGCAGCTGCTGCCGCACGCCGAGGTGATCGTCGTGACGACCCCGCAGCCGGCCGCGGCCGACGTCGCCGAGCGCAGCGCCCTCGTCGCGCGCCAGACGGGGCAGCACGTCTACGGAGTGATCGAGAACATGTCGGGCCTGCCCCAGCCCGACGGCAGCGTGCTCGAGCTGTTCGGTTCCGGTGGCGGAGCCGAGGTGGCCCGACGCCTCTCGTCGACCGGCGCCGAGGTGCCGCTGCTCGCGCAGATCCCGCTCAGCATCGCGCTGCGCAGTGGCGGCGACACGGGCGAGCCCGTCGTGCTCGCCCATCCGGAGGAGCCGGCGAGCCTCGCCATCCGGGCCGTCGCCGATTCCCTGGCCACTCGCTCGCGCAACCTCGCCGGACGCCAGCTCCCCTTCTCGCCGCGGTAGCAGCATGGCTCGAGAGCGCACCCGTCCCGCACCTGCCCTCGCGGTGGCGGTCGCGCTCGTCGCCCTGGCGGCAGGTGCCAGCCTCGTCGGATGCTCCGGCGCCGGGCCGACGCCGCCTGCGTCTGTATCGGCCTCCGCGGCCGCGGCTTCCTCGTTCAGCGTCGAGGCCGCCGTGGTTCAGGGCCGCACCGACTACACGCGCGGGGTGTTCTCGATGGCGATCACCAACACCGGGGCCGAGGCTCTCACCATCCTCGACGCCGTGTATTCGTCTCCGCGGTTCGCAGAGGCCGCCGAGCGCACGGGCGACCCCGTGGCGCTGGCCTCCGGGCAGCGCATCGACCTGCGGGCGCCCATCCCGCCCCTCGCCTGCGACGCCGCAGCGGCCGACGGCACCGGCGAGATCGGAACCATCGATCTGACGGTGACGGATGGCTCCTCCGACGCCGCGCCGACAGAGTTGTCACTCGTTCCGACCGACCCGAACGAGACCGTGGACCGGCTGCTGCGTGAAGGCTGCCTCGTGCACGATGTCGACGCCGTCGTGACGGTCGCCCCGCCCACGGCGCTCC
This sequence comes from Leifsonia sp. Leaf325, assembly GCA_001423545.1. GTDB lineage: Bacteria > Actinomycetota > Actinomycetes > Actinomycetales > Microbacteriaceae > Orlajensenia. The sequence goes on along the minus strand of LMOK01000002.1, from coordinate 1,068,070 downwards.
GCGTCGAGGGGACTGGCGCCGACGCCCGGGCCTTCATCGACCTGACGTTCGCGCCGACAGGAGCCGACGGGAGCGCCACCTTCACGGCCGTTCGGTCGACCACCCTGATGTCACCGGCCGACGGCGCGGACGGCTGGCCACTCGGTTTCACCGTTGATGCCGCATCCGGGGTGCGGGACGTCACCCTGCCGATGCGACCGACCCGCTGCGATCCGCACGCCCTGGCCGACGACAAGGTCGGCACTGTGCTCGTGATCGATGCGACGACGTCGACCGGTCGAGAGGGCCGCTACCTGCTGCCGCTGCCCCCGGCCGTGAAGGCGCAGGTCTACGAGTACATCACCGTGGTCTGCGGCGGCTGAACCCGCTCGCTGAGAACCGGACGGAGTCCGCGTTCGAAGCGCATCACGCGGAGTATCAACACAGGGCGCATCGGCCGCGGACTCCGTCCGGGCCTCAGCGACCGGCGGCGACCGGCTCCACCAACCGCGCCAGCAGCTCGGTGAGCAGGCGCTCGGCCAGTGCCGACGGCAGCGCCTCGATCAGGGCGAGCAGGGGCGCCAGCTCGGACGGGAGCCCGGCGCCATCGGCCCCGATGCCCACCGCGGCGAGCAGCCCGGCGGCCTGCTCCGAATTCGGCAGTGCGCCGCCGAAGCTGTCGAGCACCGGGCCGAGCGCCTCGATGATGCCGGCGGCCGAGGCCTGCGGCACACCGCGCACCTCGTCAGCGGCGTCGACGAGGGCGGCTGTGAGCGCCGGCAGCTGCGCCTCGGTCACCGGCGTGATCGTCAGGTGCGTCGTGTGCGGTACCCGAGTGCCGTCTGCCTGGCTGAGGCCCGGCTGCAGCTGGATGATGAAGCCGTGCCCGCGAACGGCATCCGCCCACTGGTGCGGGTCCACCCGACGGTCCGCCGGAACGCTCTCGTCCACAGCGGCGGCGAACAGCGGGCCGACAGGGTCTCCGACCACGCGCAGGCCCTCGATGCCGTTCACGACGGCGACCAGAGCGTCCGTCGCGCGCTCGGCCGTGGCGGTGAGCTCAGCGAAGCCGGCCGCGCCCAGCGCGTGCACGATGGCCCAGGCCGCAGCGAGTGGTGCAGCCGACTTGGAGCCGAGCATGGTCGGGTTCACGACCGGGTAACCCATCCAGCGCGTGGTGGCGAAGTACTGCATGCGCTGCCTGTCGCGGCCGCGCTGCAGCAGCACCGATGCGCCCTTGGGCGCGTAGCCGTACTTGTGCAGGTCGGCCGAGATGCTGGTGACTCCGGGCAGCCTGAAGTCCCAGGCCGGCAGGTCTCCCCCACGCCACCACGGCAGCGCGAAGCCGCCGATGCAGGCATCGACATGGCAGGCGACACCGCGCTCGGCGGCGAGGGCTGCGACCTCGGCGATGGGGTCGAAGGTGGCTGTCGGGTAGGAGGGGGCACTCACGACCACGAGGGCGACGGATGCATCCAGTCGAGCGGCGATCGCATCGACGGCCGGAGCTCCCGTCGCCGGGTCGACGGGCACCAGGTCGAGCTCGAGGCCGAAGTAGTGCGCCGCCTTGTGGAACGCAGCGTGCACCGTGGTCGCGGCGAGGAGCCGGGGAACCCCGCTGCCGCCTGCCGCACGCCAGACGTCGCGAGCGGTCTTCACGGCGAGCAGGCAGCTCTCGGTGCCGCCAGTGGTGATGGTTCCGACGACGTCGCTGTCACCATGCAGCACGTCGCGCGCGAAGCCGATGAGCTCGCGCTCCATCACCGCGATCGAGGTGAAGGTGGTGGGGTCGAGGCCGTTCAGCGGCTGCACGGCTCGGATCGCGGCTGCTGCGAGCTCATCCAGCTCGGCCAGCCCCGAGTCGTAGACGTAGGAGAGCACGCGCCCGCCGTGCGTCGGGGCATCCGCTCGACGGAGTTCAGCCAGTCGGTCGAGGATCTCTGCGGGGTTCTGGGCGAAGGCGGTCACGCTTTCACAGTCCTGTCTGTGGTGCGAGTGCGTCGGAACTCGACGCACCGAGGAGGTCGATGTCCGCCCGGCGCAGGCGATAGCCGCGGAGGGTCATGAGGCTCGTGAGGATGATGACGGCTGGAACGACACTGAAGCTCACGACGATTCCGGCGACGGCGGATGCGGGTTGGGTGACGACCTCGGCGCCCGATGACTGCACGTAGCCCGTCACCGCGAGCACGATCGACAGGGCCGTCGCGCCGAGCGCCATTCCCGTGGTCTCCCCGGCCGTCCACATGCCGCCGAAGGTGCCGGCTCGTCCCGGCCCGGCCGTGGCCGCGTCGTGCGAGATGACATCGGGAAGCATCGCCATCGGAAGCGACTGCATCCCGGCGTAGCCGGCTCCGGCCAGTGCGACGGGCACGTACACCCAGCTGCCCGGCGCCCACAGCATGCCGATCAGAGAGAAGGCGGCGATGCCGTAGAGGATGCTCGCGTAGAGGTAACTCCGCTCCTTGCCGATCCGGCGGGCGATCACGCCCCAGAGCGGCGCGAACAGCAGCGCCGGGGCGATGAGGGCGACGAAGAGGAACGTCAGGGCGTCTTCGGAATCGAGCACCCAGACCGCGACGTAGTTCGCCGCGGCGAGCATGAGTCCGGTCGCGAGGCCCTGCAGCAGGAAGGTGGCGAGCAGCGCGCGGAACGGCTGGCTCCGACGCAGGGCGCCGAATCCCTCGGCGTAATACCGGCGGAGCGAGACCTTGTCGGGCGAGGTTCCGGATGCCGCATCCGTCGCGGACGCATCCGTCGCCGACTCTCCGCCGACAGATCCCCTGGCCCGGCGCGGAACCGACACGAACACGGCGACGAGCATGCCGAGGCCGATCACGACTCCTGCGACGACCGCCATGACGATGTAGCCGACGTACTCGTCCTCGGTGACGGTGCGGAGGGCCGGACCCCCGGCCCCGAAGAGCAGGATCGCCAGGGTGAGCACGACGACGCGCCAGGTCAGCAGACGCGTGCGCTGGTCATAGCTGTCGGCGATCTCGGCCGGGAGCGCGATGTACGGCACCTGGAACAGGCTGAAGGAGGTGGCTGTGAGCAGGAAGGCGACGAACACCCAGATGCCGGCGGCGAACGGCGGAAGCGATGCCGGCACCGAGAACGTGAGGATGAAGAACAGCGGGAGCGTGCATGCCCCGATCAGCATGAACCCGCGGCGGCTCCCCGTGCGCAGCAGCCAGCGATCGCTCCACGCTCCGATGAGGGGGTCGATGATCACGTCCCACACCTTAGCGAGGGTGACGAGCAGGCCCGCCAGCAGGGCGGCGACTCCGAGGGTGTCCGTGAGGTAGAACACCAGCACGAGTCCCGGCAGCGTGGCGAAGCCTCCGGTCCCCAGGGATCCGGCGGCATACCCGGCGACGGTGGTGCGCGTGAGCACCCGCGGCGTTGCGATCATTGCGGCAGTGTATCCGCCAGTTCGGGCGCTCACCGACACCCCGGCGAACGTGAGTGAAGCTCGTGGCGGATGCGCCGCATCCGAGTGCTCGACCGCCCGCGGATTCGACCCGCGAAGAGGGGCCGATGAAGTGGGACAGTTGTCCTAGAATGGCGCAATGCCCGCAACGATGCCGGATCTCGCGATCCTGAACGACCTCGACGCCGACGTCTGCTCGACCTCTGGCGCCTCGACGACGGTGATCGCCCCTCTCACCGGGGCAGTACTCCACGAGCTTCCGGTCAGCACCCCCGAGGACGTCGCGGATGCCTTCGCCCGCGCTCGACTCGCACAGCTGGAGTGGGCCCGCGCCGGCTTCGCAGCCCGTCGCGCCGTGCTGCTGCGCGCACACGACCTGATCCTCGAGCGTCGCGAGGAACTCCTCGACATCCTGCAGTCCGAGACGGGCAAGACCCGCGGTCAGGCGTTCGAGGAGGTCTTCCAGTCGGCCACCGTCACCCGCTACAACGCGCTCTCCGCCGCGAAGGCCCTGCGCGGCGGACGCCGACGCTCCGCCCTCCCCCTCATCGTCGACACCACGGTGCGCTACCGGGCCAAGGGCGTCGTCGGCATCATCACCCCTTGGAACTTCCCCCTCAGCCTCGCGGCCATGGACGTCGTGCCGGCTCTGGCCGCCGGCTGCGGCGTCGTGCAGAAGGCCGATGACCAGGGTGCGCTCAGCGTGCTCGCGCTCCGCCGGGCGTTCGTCGACGCCGGCCTCCCGCCCGAGCTCTGGTCCGTCGTCACGGGCGACGGACCCGTCATCGGCGGTGCCGTCACGGGCAACGCCGACTACATCTGCTTCACCGGCTCGACTGCCACCGGACGCAGCGTCGCCGTCGCCGCAGCCGAGCGCCTCGTGGGGGCCTCACTCGAGCTCGGCGGCAAGAACGCCATGATCGTGCTCGACGACGTCGACCCCCTCAAGGCTGCAGCCGATGCTGCCTACGGATGCTTCGCCTCCGCCGGACAGCTCTGCGTCTCCGTCGAGCGCATCTACGTGCAGCGGGGGATCGCCCGCGCCTTCACCGAGGCCTTCGCGGCCCGGGTGGAGTCGCTGCGGCTGGGCTCGGCCTTCGACTACTCCACCGACGTCGGATCGCTCACCAGCGCGACCCAACTCGCTCGGGTACAGGCTCACGTCGATGATGCCGTCGCCAAGGGCGCCACAGTCCTCGCCGGAGGCAGGGCACGCCCCGACCTCGGCCCGTTCTTCTACGAGCCCACGGTGCTGACCGATGTGACCAGCGACATGGACTGTGCTGCAGGCGAGACCTTCGGTCCCGTCGTCTCGGTCTACACGGTCGACACCGACGACGAGGCTGTGATCGCCGTGAACGACTCCGACTACGGCCTGAACGCCTCGGTCATGAGCGGGTCCACCTCACGTGCCCGCGCCGTCGCCTCGGTGATCGACGCCGGAAGCGTCAACATCAACGAGGGCTACCGAGGGTCGTTCTCGACGGTCGACGCCCCCATGGGCGGCATCAAGCAGTCGGGACTCGGCCGCCGCAACGGCCGGGAGGGCCTGCTGCGGTTCGTCGACGCCGTCACCGTGTCACGCTCGACCGGCCTGATGCAGCTCCCGCGCACGGGCACCGAGTTCTCCTCGATGGCCGGCCCGATGATCCTCCTCGCCCGCGTCATGAAGGGCGCCCGCCAGCGCTGATGGCGGAGGGTGGCCAGCACAAGGTGAACCGCGCGGCTCGACACGGGTGTCTTCGTGCCGAGAGCACGATCACTCCCGCAACCGTCGGCGGAGGGTGTCTGCTTGTCGGGTTCTGGATGCTCGAGCTGGCCGCCAGACCGGGGGTCCGAGGGCTGGCGGGGGTTTGATCTCGGGGTGGCCGTGGGTCATGCGGATCTGCCATCCGCTGGTCGTGATGGTGCGGTGGTGGTACCAGCAGAGGAGCACCCCGTTGGACACATGGGTGGCCTTCACCTCCGCCCAGGGCACGACGTGGTGCGCTTCGGTGTACTGGGGTGGGATGCCGCAGATGACACAGCCACCGTCACGGGCGGCGAGGGCGCGGCGTTGTGCCCGGTTGAAGCACCGCTCCGTGGTGCCCAACCGGAGGATGGCCCCGTCGGCGCTGAGGGTGACGGGTTGGATGCCGTTCGCGCAGCAGAGTTGCTCCACCGCTCCGGCCGATATCGGCACGTCGAGGCCGTCGATGTGACCGGGACCGGTGACGGCACCGGTGGTGTCGTCGAGGTCGGTGGCGAGCACATGGGTGACCATCGTCGCTGACGCGCCGTTCAGGGTAGGGAGTTCCTCGGAGCGGCCGGCCAACGCGAACACGGCGGCGACGGCATCGTGTTGGCGTTGCGCCCGGCTCCGTGGATCCCGCGGGCCCTCGGCTGCATCCAGGGCGGCACGGTCCTCGTCGGTGAGGAATGTGAGTGAGGAGCGCTGGTTGCACATCGCGTCGAACACCGCCTGCAGTTGCCCGGCGACTTCGGGGAGCAGGGATCCGCTGACCGGGATCATGCCGTTGCGGGGCCGGTGCAGACGGAAAGCCCGCGACTCGAACTCCGTCACGGACGGTTCGGCACCATCAGGATTCACCGCCAGCACCCAGACCGACGCCTGCACCTCGGTCTCGGACGGAGTCACCGGCGGCAGCGCCGGAGCATCAGCCGACGGGGCCGCGCCGATCGCCGAGCACACCAACTCGTGCTCGGCGGGCAGGAACCTCGACAGGGTGTCCGTCGGCAGACCCACCATCGCCTTGGAGAGGGCGGACGTGATGATCGTGGCCGAGTCCACGCCCAATCGACCGGTGGCCAGGCCGCGGCGGACGACATCGAACGGGGCCGGCAACGCCTCCCCGGTCAGAGACCGCTCCGGCCTGGTCTGGGTACCCAACGTGAGCCGTGCCCGAGCAGTCTGCGGGGAGACCCGGGCGACGCGTTCCAGCAGTTCCACCGGGGTGGCGCATCCGAACCGGTCGGGCAGCGCCTGCGGGCCCAGGATCTTCCGCGACCTGTCAGCGATCTCCCCGGCGTACGCGATCCGCCCGGCATCGACCAGCCGCCCGAGCTCCTCCATGAACGCCGCCCCGGACAGCAGGTCCGCATCCGTCGCGGCCGGCAGCACTCCCACCGCGGTGGTCTCGGCCAGCAGCGGCGTCGCCGCGGCGATCGCCTCCTGCATCCGGGACTGGAGTGTTTCCATACCTCGACACTACGGACACCCACCGACATTCAAGGCCCTGAATATACACTGTGACCGGGATATTTCCATCAACAGGCTGTGGAAACCCGGCGACGCGACGGAGGGTGTGGAGGAGTAGGACTGGCAGGGCGGTGACCACGGCGCGCGGGCGGGAGCTGGTCTCGATACGCGTCCTCGCTTCGCTCGGTCGCCACTCGACCAACGCCAAGGCTTCGCTCGGTCGCCACTCGACCAACGCCGAAAGCTTCGCTCGGTCGCTACTCGACCAGCGGTGGCGAACGACAGCGCGAGCCGAGAGCCTAGGTCGCCTCGGAGTCGAACGGCGTGGGCACGGCCGCCATCTCCGCCGACCGCTTCTTCTGCAGGTACGCGGAGTTCGGATTGACGCCGATGGTGCCGGATGCCCTCGCAGCAGCGTCGCCGCCAGCAACGCCAGCAGCCCCTGCTACGCCAGCAGCCCCTGCGACGCCAGCAGCCCCTGCGACGCCAGCGGCTCCGGCCGTGGCGACGACCGACACCCCCGAACGCGACACCGTCGGTGTGGTGGGCTCCTCGTCGAGCAGGGCCTCACGGATGATGCGGCGCGGGTCGTACTGTCGCGGATCGAGCTTCTTCCAGTCGACGTCGTCGAAGTCGGGGCCCATCTCGTCGCGCATGCGATCCTTGGCGCCGTTGGCCATGTCGCGGAGCTGACGGACCAGCCGTCCGAGCTGGGCCGCATAGTGCGGCAGGCGCTCGGGTCCGAGCAGGAACACAGCGATGACCCCGATGATGAGGAGTTTCTCGAAGGTCAGCCCGAACATGCCATCAGGATAACCCGCGGCGAGGCATCCTCCCGTCGCTCGGGGCCGGCTCTAGGCTGGGACCGATCATCTTGGGAGCTAACGTGTCTGACAAAGACCTCAACTGGAAGTACGTCGACGACATCGTCGGCGAGCCCGAATCCATCGCGAAGGCGCGTCAGCAGTCGCTGGAGTTGGGCATCGAACCGATCTCCCCCGCCATCGGAGCCCAAGCAGCGGTCATCGCCGCAGCGCACTCGGCATCGGCGATCGTCGAGATCGGCACCGGCGTCGGCGTCTCAGGGCTGTGGCTTCTGCGCGGGGCTCCGGATGCGACCCTCACGTCCATCGACTCCGAGGTCGACCACCAGCAGCACGCCCGCACGAATCTGCTCGATGCCGGGATCGCCGCCAACCGCATCCGCCTGATCGCGGGCCGCGCCGGCGAAGTGCTCCCCCGCATGAACGAGAACTCCTACGACGTCGTCTTCGTCGACGCCGACCCCCAGTCGGTCATCGAGTACGTCGAGCACGGCCTGCGCCTGGCGAAGCCCGGCGGCACCGTGCTGGTTCCGCACGCCCTCTGGCGCGGACGCGTCGCCGATCCAGCTCAGCGCGACGAGGTGGCCAGCGGCTTCCGCTCGTTGATCACCGAGATCTCGGGCTCCAGCGCCGTGCTGAGCGCCCTGTCACCGGCCGGCGACGGGCTCCTGCAGATCTCGAAGCTGCTCTCCTAGCCGGCACGCAGCCAGCCGCGAGCAGAACAGCCGTGGGCAGTCCCGGCAGGGCGGCATCCGTCGACACGGTGTGCCGACATGGCTCCGGATGCGGGAACTTCCCCGAACCCGGTACCGTGCTGCGCACCCGAAGGCGTCCACAGCGCGGATGAGACGCAAAGAGCTGGCCCGGTGCCTCTCGGCTCCGGACCAGCTTCACATGTGCGCAGGCTAGACCGGCGCGACGACCTTCTCGAGAGCGTCGTGCAGTTCCTTCGCCTCAGCGTCGTTGACGGAGACGACCAGTCGTCCCCCGCCTTCCAGTGGAACGCGAACGATGATGAGACGACCCTCCTTCACGGCCTCCATCGGTCCGTCACCAGTACGTGGCTTCATCGCCGCCATTGAGTTCCCCTTTCGTGGCAAGACTGCTTCTATTATCCCCTGCTGGGAGTACTATCCGAAATCACGACCGTGCCCCCAGTACGACCGGGCCGTCGCGGTGCCGTCACGGCGGGCTCCAGTCGTAGCCGATATAGGCCCAGCAGATGTAGAGCCAGCCCCACTGCAGAGCGACGAAGACGAGCACGAGGGCCGTCCTGTAGAGCCGCGAGCGCGGCTGCGCGAGGACTCCCAGCAGAGGGAACAACGGCGTCAGCAGCCGGAAGGTGCTCGACTGCGGGAAGAACACGGCGAGCAGGTACAGCGCGTAGCTCGCCACCCAGAACCGCAGTTCGACGCCCAACCGCCGCACCGCGGGAAGGAACAGCGCGGCTCCGAATCCCACGATCAGAGCCGAGACCACGATGTAGCCGATCGGCGACCCGAGCCACCAGGCTCCGCTCTGGAACCACGCCGTGAACGGGATGAGCTCCTGATAGCCGATGTAGGGCGCGCGCCAGGCCAGCTCGGTGTCGGTGTACGCCGTGATGCTGCCCGTCACGATCCAGGCGGCAGCCGGCCAGGCCAGCCCCATCAGCCCGGTGAAGATCGTGACGGAGACGGATGCGACGATCTCGCGTGCCGGGAACGGGTCGCGCGAACGGGTGAACCAGCGGTGGACGACGTGCAGTCCGAGAGCGAGGGCGAACGCCAGCCCACTCGGACGGGTGAGCGCCATGACGGCGACCACGGGGAACAGCAGCCAGTAGCGCCGCCGCACGAGAAGCAGCAGGGCGAGCGTGAGGAGGAAGAGGTACATCGACTCCGCGTATCCCACCTGCAGCATCGGCGACAGCGGCGCGAAGCAGAACAGGGTGACGGCGAACAGCGTCGTCGATGCGTCGAGGCGGGTGCGCAGCAGACGGTGGAACAACAGCGCGGCTCCCAGCCCGAACGCCACGGAGACGAACACCGCGAGGCCGCTCCACTGCAGGCCGGTGACCTCCATGAGCACACGCACGAGCGCGGGGTAGCCGGGCATGAACGCCCAGGCGTTCTCGCCGATGTGGCCGTCATCCGTCACCGGGAGCTCGCTCGGATAGCCGTAGCCGGCGATGATCTCGTACCAGCGGCCGTCCCAGATGTTGGCGAAGGCGGCGTACGCGGGGTGCGCCCCAGTCCAGGGGTTCGCCTCCTGCATGTCGGCGAGCACCAGCATGAGAGCCGTCGTGACCACGCGCGACGCGGCGTAGACGATGACGACCCGCAGCCACCACGGCATGACCCGCCAGCGCACGACCACGGCGATGGGCAGGATCCGCCTCTGCGGCCGTTCCGAGGCGCGCCGCTCGGAACCCCGGGTCAACGCCCGTTCAGCCATGTACGCAGCGCCCGGGCGCACTCGGTGATCTCCTCGACGGGCACGCGCTCCTGGTCGTGGTGGGCCAGCAACGGGTTACCTGGACCGAAGTTGACGGCGGGGATGCCGAGGGCACTGAAGCGTGCCACGTCGGTCCAGCCGTACTTGGGCTTCGCCTCGGCACCGACAGCGGCGAGGAACTCCTGGGCGAGTTCGGCGTCGAGGCCGGGCCTCGCGCCCTCGGCCTGGTCGACGACGGTGAGCTCGTACTCGGGGAACAGCTCGCGCAGGTGCTCGATGGCCTCGGCCGCCGTGCGGCTCGGTGCGAATCGGTAGTTCACGTGCACCATCACCTCGTCTGGGATGACGTTGCCGGCGACGCCACCGGTGATGCCGACGGCGTTGAGGCCCTCCCGGTAGACGAGCCCCTCGACCTCGACCGAGCGCGGCTCGTAGGCCGCCAGGCGATCGAGCAGTGGGCCGACCTTGTGGATGGCGTTGTCGCCGACCCAGGACCGCGCGGAGTGCGCGCGCTGCCCGAAGGCCCGCAGCTCCACCCGCAGGGTGCCGTTGCAGCCTCCCTCGACCGAGGCATTGCTCGGCTCTCCGAGGATCGCGAAGTCGCCCTCGAGCAACTCGGGACTGTTGCGGGCGAGGCGCCCCAGGCCGTTCTTGTCGGACGAGACCTCCTCGCCGTCGTAGAACAGCCAGGTGATGTCGACCACCGGGTCTGTGAGCTCCGGCGCGAGGGCGAGTTGCACGGCCACTCCACCCTTCATGTCGACGGTCCCCCGACCCCAGAGGTAGTCCACGCCATCCTCGGTCTCGAACCGGGTCGGCAGGTTGTCCTTCAGCGGCACGGTGTCGATGTGGCCGGCGATGACCACCCGCTTGTCTCGACCGAGGTTCGTGCGGGCCACGATGGTGTCGCCGTCGCGGATGACCTCGAGGTGCGCGTAGCCCGCGAGCGCGGTGGCGATGGCATCCGCCAGCGGGGTCTCGTTCCCGGAGACCGACTCGATGTCGCAGATGGCCCGGGTGATGGCGACGACGTCAGCCGACAGGTCGAGCACGGGCGTGGAGACGTCGTTCACCGGCATGCATCCAGTCTATTGACGCGATGCTGCGCCTCCCGCCGCCGTTACGCTGGAGGGCATGCCTGAGACCGACGCCTCCGCACCCTCGTCCGCCCGCGCAGCCTGGGGCCACGGCCTCGCCACCATCTCCGGCGACGGCACTGTGCTCGACACCTGGTTCCCGGCGCCGCAGCTCGGCACGCGACCGGATGCGGCATCCGTTCCCCTCGATCTCGAGAACGCCGGCGGCCCCGACGATCGCAGGAACGTGCGCACCGAGGTCGTCACGGTCGAGATCGACCTGGATGCGGCACCGGCCTCGACTCCCGACGCGTACCTGCGGCTGCACCTGCTCTCGCACCTGCTCGTCGCCCCGAACACCCTCAATCTCGACGGCATCTTCGGACACCTGCCGAACGTGGCCTGGACGACGGCCGGTCCCGTGCACCCCGATGACTTCGCGCGCCTGCGCCCGACGCTGCAGCGCGCCGGCATCAGCGCCCTCGGCCTCGACAAGTTCCCGCGGCTCATCGACTACGTCGTGCCCGAGCGGGTGCGGATCGCGGATGCCTCCCGCGTGCGCCTCGGCGCGCACCTCTCCCCCGGCACCACCGTCATGCACGAGGGGTTCGTGAACTTCAACGCGGGAACCCTCGGAACCTCCATGGTGGAGGGCCGCATCTCGCAGGGCGTCGTCGTGGGCGACGGCAGCGACATCGGTGGCGGCGCCTCCATCATGGGCACCCTCTCTGGCGGCGGCACCCAGCGTGTCAGCATCGGAGCGCGCGCCCTGCTCGGGGCGAACTCGGGCATCGGCATCTCGATCGGCGACGACACCGTGGTGGAGGCCGGCCTCTACGTCACCGCGGGCACCAAGGTCGTCGTGGTGGACCCGTCGAACCCGATCCAGCGCAGCGTGAAGGCGGCGACCCTCTCGGGAGTGCCCAACCTGCTCTTCCGCCGCAACTCCGTGTCCGGCGCCGTCGAGGTGCTCGCGCGCAGTGGTCACGGCATCCTGCTGAACGAGGCCCTGCACGCCTGACTCACCGCGTGCGCGAGACTCATCCGATCGCTTCCCCGGCGACACCGCGGTGAACGGATAGGCTGCCCAGACTGCATAGGCGATGATCACGAAGGAGTGACGTGGGCACCGACTCCCCCCGCACGAGCAGGCACCGTGGCATCAAGGTGCTGATCGGCCTCCTCGTCAGCGTGCTCGTGCTGGCCGTCATCGCCGCGGGCGTCGGAATCTGGACCGTGCAGCGGTCCTTCCCGACGATGTCGGGTCGTGTCGACCTCCCCGCTCTGCACCGCGACGTCACCGTCTACCGCGACTCCGCCGGCATCCCGCAGATCGTCGCGGAGACCGCGACCGACCTGTTCATGGCCCAGGGCTACGTGACGGCCCAGGACCGCTTCTGGGAGATGGACTTCCGCCGCCACGTGACCAGCGGCCGGCTCGCCGAGCTCTTCGGTGAGAGCCAGGTGCCCACCGACACCTTCATCCGCACCCTCGGCTGGCGTGCCGTCGCCGAGAAGGAGGTGGAGCTCCTCGACGAGACCACACTGAGCTACTACGAGGCCTACGCCGACGGCGTGAACGCCTACCTGAAGTCGCACTCCGGCGCCGACCTCTCGCTCGAGTACGCCGTGCTCGGCCTGCAGAACCCCGGTTACGAGCCCTACAAGTGGACCGTGGCCGATTCGCTCGCCTGGCTCAAGGCCATGGCCTGGGACCTGCGCTCGAACCTCGAGGACGAGATCGACCGCGCCCTTCTGTCCACCGCCCTCAGCCCGGCCGAGGTGGCGCAACTGCACCCCGAGTACCCGGTCGACACCCACCCCACCATCGTGGGCGGCGCCGTCGCGGCACCGGCATCCGTCTCGTCGACTCCCCTGTCGAACACTCCCCCGTCGAACACTCCCCCATCGAACAAGGAGACGACGGATGCCGCCGCGGCAGCAGCCCCCGTCCTCCGCCAGCTGCAGAGCACCCTCGCCGCCCTCCCCGAACTCATCGGACCGGCCGGCAACGAGATCGGCTCCAACTCGTGGGTCGCAGCCGGCGCCCTCACCGACACCGAGTCGCCGATCCTCGCCAACGATCCCCACCTCGGCGCCGTGATGCCGTCGGTCTGGTACCAGGTGGGCCTGCGCTGCGTCGAGGTGACCGCGGACTGCCCGTTCGCCGTCGCCGGGTACAGCTTCTCCGGCGTTCCCGGCGTGATCATCGGCCACAACGACAAGGTCGCGTGGGGCTTCACCAATCTCGGGCCCGACGTCGCCGATCTCTACCTGGAGAAGGTCTCGGGCGACGAGTACGAGCTCGACGGAGCTCAGGTCGCCCTGCGCTCCCGCACCGAGACCATCAACGTGGCCGGCGGCGACCCCGTCGAGATCGAGATCCGCGCGACCGAGCGCGGGCCGCTCATCACCGGGATCACGGACGCCTTCGGCACGATCGCGGCCGATTATCCGGCATCCGCCGACCTGCCGGAGGGCGACTACCAGCTGTCGCTGCAGTGGACCGCCCTGACCCCCGGCCGAACGGCCTCATCCATCTTCGCCCTCGACAGGGCCGGGAACTGGGACGACTTCCGGGCTGCGGCCGCGGTGTTCGACGTGCCGTCGCAGAACCTGCTCTACGCCGACGTCGAGGGCAACATCGGCTATCAGGCGCCCGGGCTCATTCCCGTGCGCAAGGCCGGCGATGGAACCCTTCCGCTGCCCGGCTGGACGAGCGAGAACGGCTGGAGCGGCTACATCCCATTCGCTTCGCTGCCGAGCCTGCTGAATCCGGCCAGCGGCCTCATCGTGACGGCGAACAACGCCGCCGTGGGCCAGGACTACCCCTCGCTCATCACGAAGGACTGGGACCTGGGCTACAGGGCCCAGCAGATCACGACCCGCCTGCAGGACGTCGTCGCGGCGAAGAAGAAGATCACGATGAAGACGATGGCCTCGATCCAGGCCGACAACACCGACCTGAACGCCGTGGCCCTGGCGCCGATCATCGCGAAGCTGAAGCTGTCGGGCGACGCGAAGAAGGGCGCGGCCCTGCTCGCGAAGTGGGACCACCGCGACGACGTCGACAGCGCGGCAGCCGCCTACTTCAACATGACCTGGCGGCACCTCCTCGGCGCGATGTTCGACGACAAGCTGCCCGAGGGCACGAGGCCAGCAGGCGGCGACAGGTGGTTCGGCGTCGTCGGATCGCTGCTCGACGAGCCGGAGTCCCCGTGGTGGACGAACGAGAAGCTCGGCATCGAGGGGCGGGACGCCATGCTCGCCTACGCGGCGGAGCAGGCCTATGACGAGGGCGTCGAGTCGATGGGGACGGATCCGAAACGCTGGTCGTGGGGCAGCCTGCACACCCTCGAACTCACCCACGCCAGCTTCGGCGAGTCGGGCATCGCGCCCATCGAATGGCTGTTCAACCGCGGACCCTATTCCGTCGGCGGCAGCTCGTCGGTCGTGAACGCCGTCGGCTGGGACGCCCAGGAGAGCAGCTACGACGTGCACTGGGTTCCGTCGATGCGCCAGGTGATCAGCCTGGCCGACTTCAACGACTCGACGTGGGTCAACCTGACCGGGGCATCGGGCCACGCCTTCCACCCGAACTACGACGACCAGACCCCGCTCTGGCAGGACAACCGCACCCGTCCGTGGAAGTTCACGGTGTCGGCCGTCGAGAAGTCAGCCGAGGACACTCTGGTCCTGAAGGCGAAGCAGTAGCGCCTCCGCAGGCGCGAGGACGCGCGGTCCTCCGATGTCCTTTCGTGCCGTCCGGCGCTGCCATACTGACCGGGAGCGCCAGCTCGGGAAGCCAGGTACGGTTCGTGAAGAAGTGGTCCGTCGTGATCATCCTCGGTGCTGCTCAGTTCGTCATGGTACTCGACGGCACCGTCATGAACGTCTCCATCTCGACTGTGGTGGTCGACCTCGACACCACGGTCTCGGCGATGCAGGCCGCCATCACGTTCTACACGCTCACCATGGCGTCCGTCATGCTGCTGGGCGCCAAGCTCGGTGATGTCTGGGGTCGTCGGCGGGCGTTCGTGGTGGGCTCCATCATCTACGCCGTGGGCTCCCTCACCACGGCGATCGCGCCGAACATCGGCATCCTGTTCCTCGGCTGGTCGGTGATCGAGGGCCTCGGTGCCGTGCTCGTCATCCCCGCCATCGCCGCGCTCATCGCCGACAACTACACCGGCGCCGCTCGCGTGACCGCCTACGCCGTCATCGGCGCCGTCTCGGGTGCCGCCGTCGCTGCCGGCCCGCTCATCGGCGGTTTCGTCACGACCTACTTCAGCTGGCGCTACGTCTTCGTGGCCGAAGTGGTCATCATGGCCGTCGTCGTGCTCTTCGCCCGGGTGATCACGGATGCCACTCCTCCGCGCGCGGTGCGCATCGACATCGCGAGCGTGCTGCTCTCCGCCGCCGGCCTGGTGCTCCTCGTCCTCGGACTGCTCCAGACCAAGGTGTGGGGCTGGATCATCCCGCTCACTCCCCCGGAGATCAACGGCGTGCCGATCGCGCCGTTCGGCATCTCGCCCTCGGCCTGGCTGATCCTCATCGCCGCGCTCCTGATCTGGGCCTTCTTCGTCCGTCAGCGGCACCTCGTCGACGCCGGCCGACCGCCGCTGCTGCAGGTCTCGATGTTCTCGATCACCCAGTTGCGCAGCGGTCTCTCGGTTCTCGGCGCCCAGTACGCCATCACAGCAGGCCTCTTCTTCATGGTGCCCGTCTACCTGCAGATGACACTGGGCCTCGACGCCCTCGAGACCGGGATCAAGATCTTCCCACTGTCGATCTCTCTCATCATCTTCTCGTTCTTCGGAACCGTGCTCTCGAAGCGCTGGTCTCCCCGGCGCATCGTGCGCACTGGCCAGGTGATCCTCGTCGTGAGCGCCGTCGTCCTGCTCGCCTCGGTCTCGGACGACCTCCGCAGCGTCATCTTCGGCATCGGAATGTTCACGGCGGGTTCAGCCCTCGGCCTGCTCGCCTCCCAGCTCGGAAACGTCAACATGTCGAGCGTGCCGGCCGAGCAGACCAGCGAGGTGGGCGGGCTGCAGGGAGTGTTCCAGAACCTCGGCTCGTCGCTCGGAACCGCACTCATCGGCTCGGTGCTCATCGGCGCGCTGTCGACGTCGTTCGCGGCGGGCGTCGTCGACAGCGACCTTCCGCCCGACGTGAAGAGCACCATCGCGGAGCAGACCCAGAACGGTGTGGAGATCATCCCGGCATCAACGGTCGACTCAGTGGCAGTGGAGGCCGGCCTGTCGACGACGGATGCCGCGAGCCTCACGACGATCTACAGCGCGGCCCAGGTGTCGTCGCTCCGCGTCGCCTTCTTCGGGCTGATCGTCATAGCGGTCCTGTCCCTGCTGTTCTCGCGGGGGATTCCGTCTGCGGTGCCGGAGCGCACGCCGAAGACAGCCCGCGCAGGCTGAGCCGGACGAATCGCCCGAGATCCGGCCGTGCCCAGTGGGCCCGCCCGGAAGGACTGGAGCTCAGTCCTCGGTGAAACGCTCGAGCTGCTGATCGAAGTCGTCGAGGGGCAGTCCCAGGTCGCGACGCAGCATGGAGCGGCTGATGAGAAGCCCCAGGTACTCCGGGTCGTCGGTGTTCTCCGTGCTCGCCATCATCTCGAGGCCGAGGGTGTACCAGCGCTCTGCGGTGGTCTCGTCGCCGTTGTCCTCGTAGGACTCGCCGATCATCGTGTAGAAGGCCAGATCGACGGGGCGGGCATCGAGCACCTCGGCCGCGAGGGCTGCAGCCGTCTCGCCGTCTCCGGCGACGAGGGCGAACTCGATGAAGGTGGGGTGCGCCTCGAACGGCTCGGCATCGGCATGGTCGCGTGCCTGGCCGGCCAGCCTGTGCGCGTGCTCGGTGTCGCCGGCCGCGTGCCGGTGCTCGGCCGCGATGAGCAGCAGCAGCGGAGCGGTGAGCTCGCCGCCGAGGGTGTAGGCGGCCGTGTCCGTGGCCCACGCCTCGATGACGTCGGCCATCTCGCGGTGCTCGTCGGGAGAGAGCGGGATCTCGTCCCCGGCCTCGGCGAGGTCGTCGGGAAGGTCCAGGATCTCCTCATAGCTCTCGTCGAGCTTCTGGAGGTCGTCCTCGGTGATCAGCTGGGGCATGGTGTTCTCGTCTCCTGGACTGGCGAGTGGATCAGCGCACGGGCCAGTCACGCTCGACCGAACCCGTGTAGAGCTGCTGCGGGCGGCCGATCTTCGTCTGCGGGTCCTCGTTCATCTCGCGCCAGTGGCCGATCCAGCCGGGAAGACGACCGATGGCGAAGAGCACCGTGAACATCCGCGTCGGGAAGCCCATCGCCTTGTAGATGACGCCGGTGTAGAAGTCGACGTTGGGGTAGAGCCTCCGCTCCTTGAAGTAGTCGTCCTCGAGTGCGATCTGCTCGAGCTCCTTCGCGATGTCGAGCAGCGGGTCCTGCACTCCGAGAGCTTCGAGCACGGCATCCGCGCTCTCCTTGACCAACTTGGCGCGCGGGTCGTAGTTCTTGTAGACGCGGTGGCCGAAGCCCATGAGGCGCACTCCGGCCTCCTTGTTCTTCACCCGCTCCACGTACCGTGCCACGCCCTCGCCGGAGTCGCGGATCTCGGCCAGCATCGTGAGGACAGCCTCGTTGGCGCCGCCGTGCAGGGGGCCGAAGAGGGCGTTGATGCCTGCCGAGACCGAGGCGAACAGGTTGGCCTCGGTCGAGCCGACCAGGCGCACCGTCGAGGTCGAGGCGTTCTGCTCATGGTCCTCGTGCAGGATGAGCAGTCGCTCGAGGGCCTGCGAGACCACGGGGTTCACCTCGTAGATCTCGGCGAGGTTTCCGAAGTTGAGCTTGAGGAAGTTCTCGACGAAGCTCAGCGAGTTGTCGGGGTACAGGAAGGCCTGGCCGATCGACTTCTTGTGGGCGTACGCCGCCATCACCGGGAGCTTCGCGAGCAGGCGCACCGTGGCGAGCTCGACGTGCTCGGGGTTCTTCGGGTTCAGCGAGTCCTGGTAGTAGGTCGACAGTGCCGAGACGCCGCTCGACAGCACCGACATCGGGTGGGCGTCGTGAGGGAGCGCGCCGAAGAACTTCTTGAGGTCCTCGTGCAGGAGCGTGTGGCGACGGATGCGGTTGTCGAAGTCGCTCAGCTCGCTCGCCGTCGGCAGCTCCCCGTAGATGAGGAGCCAGGCCGTCTCGAGGAAGGTGGCGTTCTTCGCGACCTGCTCGATCGGGTAACCGCGGTAGCGGAGGATGCCCGCGTCGCCGTCGATGTAGGTGATCGCCGACTTGGTGGCCGCGGTGTTCACGAACCCGTAGTCGAGGCTCGTCAGGCCGGTCTGCTTCGTCAGCGTCGAGAAGTCGATGCTCGATGCCCCGTCTGCACTCGGCAGGATCGGGAACTCGGCCTGACCGCCCGGGTAGCTGAGTACAGCCTTCTGTGACTGGCCGTCCAGTGCCTCGTTGCCCACATCGCCTCCTGAGCGCTTGAAGATCATGGCGGGGAACACGACAGTGCTCTGTGAAGCACCCGTGAGAACCCCGCATACAGCCTAATCGGCACGGCGGCATACTGTCGCATCGGCCAAAGCGGGGCGGCATCCGTTGACGGATGCGACAGGGCGGGCCCTCAGCGAGCGGAGAGGCGCTGGGCCGCAGCCGCGATGCGCTTATCCGTCGCCGTGAGCGAGAAGCGCACGTGCTCGGGGTAGATGTCGCCGTAGAAGTGGCCGGGACCGGCCAGGATTCCGAGGTCGGCGAGCCTGTCGATGCTCTCCCACGCGTCGCGACCCTCGGTCGCCCAGAGGTAGAGGCCGGCCTCGCTGGCATCGACGCGGAAGCCCGCTGCCTGCACCGCTGGCAGCAGCACGGCCCGACGGGCCCGATAGAGCTCGCGCTGATGGTCGACGTGCTCGTCGTCTCCGAGGGCGGCCACCATCGCCTCCTGCAGGGGTGCCGGCACCATGAGGCCCGCGTGCTTGCGCA
The DNA here is from genome assembly GCA_001423545.1 of Leifsonia sp. Leaf325. Taxonomy (GTDB): domain Bacteria; phylum Actinomycetota; class Actinomycetes; order Actinomycetales; family Microbacteriaceae; genus Orlajensenia. Next base: position 1,049,157 of record LMOK01000002.1, on the reverse strand, counting down.
CGGTGGTGAGCTGCGCGACGATGTCGCCGCATCCCGCCACGAAGGCCGCTCGGTAGCCGGCCATGTTGGACTGCTTGCTGAGCGAGTAGATGGCGAGGGTTCCGCGGCGGTTCTGCCCGATCACCCGCGGGTCGAGGATGCTCGGGATGCGCTCGTCGCTCCACGGGGCGTCCCAGCCGAGCTCGGCGTAGCACTCGTCGCTCACGATCACGGCGCCGAGTTCGCGCGCTCGGGCGACGGCGACCTGCAGGGCTTCGACGGTGAGCACCCGGCCGTCGGGGTTGCCTGGGGAATTGAGCCAGATGAGCTTCGTGCCCTCCGGCCACTCGGCCGGGTCGTCGGAGGCGAGAGCCTCGGCCCCCGCCAGCGCGGCGCCGATGGCGTAGGTCGGGTACGCGGCCCGCGGGTGCACCACCACATCACCCTCGGCGACGCCGAGCATGAACGGCAGCAGCGCGACGAGTTCCTTCGAACCGATCGTCGGCAGGACATTGCGTTCGGTCAGCCCGGTGACCCCGCGGCGACGCTCGAACCAGTCGATGATGGCCTGACGCAGCGCCGGGGTGCCGACCGTGAGCGGGTAGGCGTGGGCATCCGTCGCCGCGGAGAGGGCATCGCGGATGACGGCGGGAGTCGGATCGACCGGTGACCCGATCGACAGGTCGACGATCCCGTCGGCATGACGACGTGCTCGTTCGGCGAACGGCGCCATGGACTCCCAGGGGTAGTCGGGCAGCGGCTTCAGCACGCGGACGCCGGCTCTAGTGGGCCTGGGGCGGCAGAGCCATGATGACGGGGTGGTCCTTGGGGATCACACCGATCTTGGCCGCTCCACCGGGAGATCCGATGTCGTCGAAGAACTCGACGTTGGCCTTGTAGTAGTCGGCCCACTGCTCGGGCAGGTCGTCCTCGTAGTAGATCGCCTCGACGGGGCAGACCGGCTCGCAGGCTCCGCAGTCCACGCACTCGTCGGGGTGGATGTACAGCGAGCGTTCGCCCTCGTAGATGCAGTCGACGGGGCATTCGTCGATGCAGGCGCGGTCCTTGACGTCCACGCAGGGAAGAGCGATCACATAGGTCACGGTGCAGGAGTCCCTTCAACGGCGTACGGGCAAGTCTACGCAACCCGAACGGGAGTCGCGGCAGGGCCGCCGTCCCGCGCGAGGCGACACGTCACGCTGTCGCGCGATGCTGGCGCTCGGCGCGCGGTGGGAGCGACGGCCAGGCCAGCACCAGAGCCGCGGTGAACGCCGGTGTCACGGTCCAGATGACGCTGGCGATCCCCTGCGGGATGAGGACGGAACCGCCGGTACTCGGAAGGGTGAACAGGGCCACGATGCCGATGACCCCGACGGCGCAGGCACCGACCACGAGCTTGTCGTGGATCACGAGGCGCAGACCCACGAGCAGCGAGACCACCGCGATGACGGAGAGGATCAGCCCGATGGGGATGTCGATGCCGGCGACGGAGACCGTTGTCGTGTGGGCGACGGTACCGATCGCTCCGAACACGACGCCGATGACGAAGGCGAGAGCGGCCGTGCCGAGACGGTTGCCGAGGGTGCTGGTCTCGGTGACGGATGCCGCTCTCCCGGGAGCAGCGCTCGGCCCGGACGTGCGCTCCTCGACCCTCTCGAAGCTCTCGGTGGGCGCGCCGGCCGCTGCGGTGGTGGCTGCCGTCGCGCCACCCAGCACGGCCAGGGCGTCGAGCTTGGCGTCGCGCTGCAGCCCGACGTCGATGCGGCGGGCAGGCAGGCGGTCATCGGGGACCGGGCCGTCGGGGGCAGCGGCATCCGTCACCCGGTACAGGGGAACCCCGAGGAGCAGCGCGGCATCTCCGGCGGCGCGCGCCACGGCCGAGGCGGCCGGCGTCGCGACCCCGGGCGCGATCAGCACCGTCGCGGCACGGCTCTCCGCCACGTCGACGACATCGCTCGGACCCGTCGCGACGACGTGGTCGCCGCCGGTGAGACGGGCGAGGGCGTCGAGTTCGCCCGCCGAGAGAGGCAGGGCCGTGATGAGCGTGGACGTGCCGCCCTCCTCGACCACACGGGCCATGGTCCCGCCAGCGACGGCGACGGCGGAGCGGGCGTCGGGGAAGACGAACACGGCTCGATCCGCTCGATTCGCCATGGCTGCCCCGTTCCCCTGGAAGTTCATCGTGGGCGTACGCCCAGGATGGATTCTAAGCCGGGTGGACAGGACCCGGGCTGGACACCATCGGAAGCGCGGGTTAGAGTCGAAGCCGGTTAGGTAAGCCTTACCATCCTCCCCCTCTCTCCTGCTCCCCTCGGAATCAGCGTGCTCGCAAACTTTCTCATCGGCCTGCGTGAAGGCCTCGAAGCCGGACTCATCGTCGGCATCCTCGTGGCGTACCTCTCGAAGCTCGGCCGTCGCGACGTGCTCCCGCGGCTCTGGTTCGGGATCGGCTTCGCCGTCGTGCTGTCACTCGGCGTCGGCGCGATCCTCACGTGGGGCCCGTACGGCCTGAGCTTCCAGGCCCAGGAGATCCTCGGCGGCACACTGTCGATCCTCGCGGTCGCCCTCGTCACCTGGATGATCTTCTGGATGGGCAACCACGCCCGCGGACTGAAGCACGACCTGCAGTCCAAGCTCGACGTCGCCCTCACCGGCGCGGCATCCGGCATCGTGGTCCTCGGCTTCCTCAGTGTCGGCCGCGAGGGCATCGAGACCGCCCTGTTCGTGTGGGCGACCGTGAACTCGAGCGGCGACGCCGGAATCGCCACGATCGGCGCCGTGCTCGGCATCGTCAGCGCCGTGGCCATCTCGTACCTGATCTACCGCGGACTCATCCGCATCAACCTGTCGCGCTTCTTCACCTGGACCGGCCTGTTCCTCATCCTCGTCGCCGCCGGTGTCTTCGCCTACGGCATCGGCGACCTGCAGGAGGCGGGCGTCATCCCCGGATGGGGCCAGCCCGCGTACAGCCTGGCCGGCGCCATCCCGCCCTCGAGCTGGTACGGCACAATCCTCGGGGGCGTGTTCAACTTCACGCCCGAGCCCACCTGGGCCCAGGTCATCGGCTGGGTCGGGTACGCCTCGATCGTCACCGCGCTCTTCCTGCGGCAGGTCTTCACCCGCACGGCGCCGGCAGCCCCGGCACCGACGGCCATCCGTACTCCGGAGGCCGCCCTCGCCGACAGCGGCGCCGCACCCCGCTCGGCCTGATCCCTTTCCACAGCAGCACGTCCATCACAGGAGACCATCCATGAAGAGAACTCTGTCCGTCGGCCTGGCCGGCGCTGGGCTGATCGCCCTCACCCTCACGGGCTGCGTGCCCAACAATGCAGGGGGCTCCGCGGTCGCCGTCGCCATCACCGACGACGCCTGCGACGTCGCGACGGACACGACGGCATCCGGAGCCGTCACGTTCGAGCTCAGCAACACCGGCACCGACGTGAACGAGTTCGAGATCCTCGCCGAGGACAAGCTGCGCATCGTCGGCGAGAAGGAGAACGTGACGCCGGGCCAGACGGTCTCCTATGTCGCCCAGCTCGAGCCGGGCACCTACTACACCGCGTGCAAGTTCCAGCTCATCGGCTCCCCCATCGGCCTGGCCGAGTTCACCGTCACCGGTGATGCCACGGCCGTCGACGCCGATGCAGCAGAGCTCAACGACGCCGCAGTGACCAACTACATCGCCTACATCCGCTCGCAGGTCGGCGAGCTCATCCCCGCCGTCGCCGCCTTCACCGCGGCGTACGCGTCGGGCGACGACGAGACGGCGCGCGGCCTGTTCGCCCAGACCCGCGCCTTCTACGAGCGCATCGAACCCACGGCGGAGGCGTTCGGCGATCTCGACCCGAAGATCGACTACCGCGAGGTCGACGCCGTGGCGGAGGGCCTCGACTGGACCGGCTTCCACCGCATCGAGAAGGACCTCTGGCCGCCGGCGCAGGGCGACCTCAACTCCGACGGCACCAGCGCCTTCCTCGACTGGGCACCGTCGACGACGGCCGAGCGCACGGCATTCGCGGCCGGGCTCGTCGCCGACACGCAGGAGCTGCACGACCTCGTCAACGCCGACGACTTCACGGTCAGCGTCGCCGACATCAGCAACGGCTCGATCGGCCTGCTCGACGAGGTCGCCAGTGGCAAGATCAGCGGCGAGGAGGACTGGTGGTCGGGAACCGACCTCACGGACTTCCAGGCCAACGTGCAGGGCGCCGAGGTGGCCTTCGGCAACGTCGAGGCCATCGCCCGCAGCAAGGGCGACGACGGCGAGAAGCTCGTCGACGACATCCAGAGCGAGTTCGACGCCCTCGATGCGCTGCTCGCGCAGTACGGCAGCATCGACGACGGCTTCGTCGACTACACGACGGTGACGGATGCGCAGCGCAAGGAGCTCTCCGACCAGGTGAACGCCCTCTCCGAGCCGCTCTCGCAGCTCACCGCGCTGGTGCTCGGCGCGTAACCCGACCGCCCGAAACGGGCCGGTCTGCGGAGAGCATCCGCAGTCCGGCCCGTCAGGCGTTTCCACGGCAACAGGAAGTACCATGAGCGGAATGAATCCTGACGCCGGCCCCGATTCGGCGCCCGAGAACACGAGCGCTGCCGAGCCGGCCGAGAGTGCTGCCGACGCGACGGTCGGCCGCCCGTCCGGGCTCTCGCGCCGCGGTCTCTTCGGCCTCGTGGGCGCCGGAGCCGCCGGGCTCGTCGTCGGTGGAGCAGCAGGGGCTGCGGCCGGGGCGGCTGCGGCATCCGCCTCATCGCAGCGCGATGCGATCTACCCCTTCTACGGCGCCAGACAGGCCGGCATCACGACACCGGCCCAGGACCGCCTGCACTTCGCCGCCTACGACATGGCTGCAGGAGCCGGCCGCGACGACCTCATCGAGCTGTTGCAGGACTGGACGTACGCCGCCGCCCGCATGACTCAGGGGCTCGAGGTGACGGATGGCGGGGCCGTCGGCGGTTCGCCGCTGGCGCCGCCCGCAGACACCGGCGAGGCCCTCGGACTTCCGGCGGCCGGCCTCACGATCACGTTCGGCTTCGGCCCGACACTCTTCTCGACCGAGGACGGCGAGGATCGATTCGGAATCGCCGCACAGCGCCCCGAGCTGCTCACCAGACTTCCGCGATTCTCCGGCGATTCGCTCCGGCCGGAACTCGGCGGGGGCGACCTCTGCATCCAGGCCTGTGCCGACGACCCGCAGGTGGCCGTCCACGCCATCCGCAACCTCAGCCGCATCGCCTTCGGCCGCGCCTCCATCCGGTGGTCGCAGCTCGGCTTCGGCCGCACGTCCTCGACGTCGACGTCTCAGCTCACCCCCCGCAACCTGTTCGGATTCAAGGACGGCACGGCGAACGTCAAGTCGGAGGACACGAAGCTGGTCGACGATCAGGTCTTCGTGGGATCGACGGATTCGCCCGCGTGGCTGGCCGGCGGCAGCTATCTCGTCACCCGCAAGATCCGCATGATCATCGAGACCTGGGACCGCACCAGGCTCGAGGAACAGGAGCGCGTGATCGGACGAGACAAGGGCGAGGGAGCGCCGCTCTCGGGCGGCACGGAGTTCACGGAGCCCGACTTCGAGGCCGAGACCGGGGCGGGCACGCCGGCGATCGACACCGACGCCCACGTGCGCCTGGCCCATCCGACAGTCAACAAGGGCGCCAGCCTGCTGCGTCGCGGCTACAACTTCGTCGATGGGAACGACGAGCTCGGCCGCCTCGACGCCGGCCTGTTCTTCATGTCGTATCAGCGCTCACCCGAGCAGTTCATCGGCATCCAGCGCAGCCTCGCGGCCGATGCCCTCAACGAGTACATCAAGCACGTCGGCTCGGCGATCTTCGCGATCCCGCCCGGAGCCCGCGAGGGTTCGTACGTGGGCGCTCCGCTGTTCGCCTGAGCGCGGTCGCTGCGCGCCGAGCTCAGCCAGCCGGCAGGGGCGTCACCGTGTAGAGCAGGCCGTCCTTGGTGCCCGCCACCAGCACGCTGTAGTTCTCGTTCTTCATGGCCACGAAGCCGCCGTCGTCCGTCGAGGCCTCGGCGGCGCTGTCGACGCTGAAGCCGGCATCCTCCAGCTGCGTGGTGGCCTCAGCGATGGGATCGGCCGCCGTCGCGTCGACGGTCACGATCCATCCGCTGCCGCCGTCGCCCTGTCCGCCGGCACCCACCAGGATCTTCCCGTCGACGACGGGAACCTCCTCGGGCCAGCCCTTCGGGAGCTTGCCGCCCACGCTCACCTGCCCTCCGGTGGCCTGGTCGACGGCCGACTCGACGACACCGCAGCCGGCGAGGGCCGGCGTCAGCAGGAGGGCGACGGCGATGGCGGGCACGGCGAGGCGGGTGCGGAACGGCATGATCTCTCCAAGGCTCGGGTCGCTCCAGCGTACTCGCGGCACCCGAGGTGACGGCGAACGACTAGTTCTGGTTCTGCTTCTTCAGACGCGAGGTCGAGCGGGCGCGCGACTGGGCGTCGAGCTCCACCTTGCGGATGCGCACGTTGGCGGGGGTGACCTCGACGCACTCGTCCTCGCGGGCGAACTCGAGGCACTCCTCGAGCGAGAGCTGACGCGACGGCGTCATCGACTCGAAGGTGTCGGAGGTCGACTGACGCATGTTGGTCAGCTTCTTCTCCTTGGTGATGTTCACGTCCATGTCGTCGGAGCGCGAGTTCTCGCCGATGACCATGCCCTCGTAGACCTCTTCGGTGGGGTTCACGAAGAAGCTCATGCGCTCCTGGAGCGCGATGATGGCGAACGGGGTGACGACACCGGACCGGTCGGCGACGATCGAGCCGTTGTTGCGGGTGACGATCTCACCGGCCCACTCCTCGTAGCCGTGCGAGATGGCGTTGGCGATGCCGGTGCCGCGCGTGGTCGTGAGGAACTCGGTGCGGAAGCCGATGAGGCCTCGCGAGGGGACGATGAACTCCATGCGCACCCAGCCGGTGCCGTGGTTGGCCATGTTGTCCATGCGGCCCTTGCGCGATGCCATCAGCTGCGTGATCGCGCCGAGGTACTCCTCGGGAGCATCGATGGTCAGGTGCTCGTACGGCTCGTGCAGCTTGCCGTCGACGCGCTTGGTGACCACCTGCGGCTTGCCGACGGTGAGCTCGAAGCCCTCACGGCGCATCTGCTCGACGAGGATGGCGAGAGCGAGCTCTCCACGACCCTGGACCTCCCAGGCGTCGGGGCGTCCGATGTCGACGATCTTGAGCGAGACGTTTCCGACGAGTTCGCGGTCGAGGCGGTCCTTGACCATGCGCGCGGTGAGCTTGTGACCCTTGACCTTGCCGACGAGCGGCGAGGTGTTGGTTCCGATGGTCATCGAGATGGCGGGCTCGTCGACGTGGATCTGCGGAAGCGGACGCACGTCGTCGGGGTCGGCGAGGGTCTCGCCGATGGTGATGTCCTCGAAGCCGGCGACGGCGACGATGTCGCCGGGGCCCGCGCTCTCGGCCGGGTAGCGGTCGAGCGCGCGAGTCTTCAGGAGCTCGGTGATGCGCACGTTCTTGACCTGCCCGTCGTGACGCACCCAGGCGACGGTCTCGCCCTTCTTGAGCGTGCCGTTGAAGACGCGGAGCAGGGCGAGGCGGCCGAGGAACGGCGAGGCGTCGAGGTTGGTGACCCAGGCCTGTAGGGGCGCCTCGTCGTCGTACTTCGGAGCGGGGATGTGCTCGAGGATCGCGCCGAACAGCGGCTCGAGGTCGTCGTTGTCGGGCAGGGTGCCGTTCTCGGGCTTGGTGAGGCTCGCGGCGCCGTTACGGCCGGAGGCGTACACGACGGGGACGTCGAGGATGGCGTCGAGGTCGAGGTCGGGAACGTCGTCGGCCATGTCGGAGGCGAGGCCGAGCAGGAGGTCCTGGCTCTCGGCGACGACCTCGTCGATGCGCGCGTCGGGGCGGTCGGTCTTGTTGACCAGCAGGATGACGGGGAGCTTGGCCTCGAGGGCCTTGCGCAGCACGAAGCGCGTCTGGGGCAGCGGGCCCTCCGACGCGTCGACGAGCAGGACGACGCCGTCGACCATGGACAGGCCGCGCTCGACCTCGCCACCGAAGTCGGCGTGGCCGGGGGTGTCGATCACGTTGATGGTGATGGGACCCTCGGTGGCGTGAACGCCGTTGTACGTGATCGCCGTGTTCTTGGCGAGGATCGTGATGCCCTTCTCACGCTCGAGCTCGTTGGAGTCCATCGCGCGCTCTTCGACGTGGGCGTGGTCGGAGAAGGAGTGGGTCTGACCGAGCATGGCATCGACGAGAGTCGTCTTGCCGTGGTCGACGTGCGCCACGATGGCCACATTCCGGATGTCTGAGCGCAGGGCGATTGCCATAAGTCTTGTCCTTGGGTTTCTTCGGTTCGCGCTCTGTCACAACATCGGGCTGAAGCTCGGTGTCGGGTGCGCAGGCGTCGCGGATGCGGCGCTCAATGGGGTCTGCGGGTCGGCGCGCTGAAGTGCGCACAGCCCAATCCCTCGAGTTTAGCCTGTAATGCTGAACGGCGGGTCCATGCGGACCCGCCGTTCACCAACCGGACGCCTGAACCTAGGAGGCGAGCTCGATGCTCGCCCCGGGGATGGCCGCCAGGAGATCCTGCGTGTACTGCTGCTGAGGGTTCTCGAACACCTCGTCGGTGCTCGAGTACTCGACGATCTTGCCCTTCTGCATGACCGCCACGTGGTCGGCGATCACGCGCACGACGGCGAGGTCGTGCGTGATGAAGAGGTAGGTCAGGTCGAGCTCGGCCTGCAGGTCGGCGAGCAGGCGCAGGATCTGGGCCTGCACCAGCACGTCGAGGGCCGACACGGCCTCGTCGAGGATGACGATCTCGGGCTTGAGTGCCAGAGCACGCGCGATGGCGATGCGCTGACGCTGTCCGCCCGACAGCTCGTTCGGGTAGCGGCTGACGAGCATCTTCGGCAACGACACCTGGTCGAGCAGCTCGAACACCCGCGCCTGGCGCGACTTGCGCGTTCCGACCCCGTGCACCGACATCGGCTCGCTGATCGTGTTGCCGATGTTGCGCAGCGGGTTCAGCGATCCGTACGGGTCCTGGAACACCGGCTGCATGCGGCTGCGCAGGTTGAACAGCTCCTTGCCGCCGAGGGCGTTGAGGTCCTGGCCACCGACGATGATCTTGCCGCTGGTCGCGTCCTCGAGCTTCAGCAGCATCTTCGCGACGGTCGACTTGCCCGAACCGGACTCGCCGACGAGCGCCATGGTGGTGCCCTTGGCGATCTGGAACGAGACACTGTCGACGGCCTTGAACTCCCCCGAACCGCGGATCTTGTAGACCTTCGTCAGGTCCTCGACCACGATCGCCGGCGGGAGCGTCGCCGAGTTCTCGCGGGCCTCAGCACGTGCCTCGGCCGTCGCGATGAGGTCGACGACCTCGGCTTCGGCCGGCGCGTGGATGTCGAGCTCGGCGAGAGGCGTGTCGCTCGCCTGGATGCGGCGGGAAGCGAGGCTCGGTGCTGCGGCGACCAGTCGCTGCGTGTACGGGTGCTGCGGATCCTTCAGGATCTTCACCGACGGCCCGGACTCGACGACCTTGCCCTTGTACATGACCACGAGCTGCTCGGCGCGTTCGGCGGCGAGGCCGAGGTCGTGCGTGATGAACAGCAGGGTGGTGCCGAGGTCGCGCGTCAGGGTCTCGAGGTGGTCGAGGATGACGCGCTGCACCGTGACGTCGAGCGCCGAGGTCGGCTCGTCGGCGATGAGCAGCTGCGGGTTCGCGGCCAGGCCCATTCCGATGAGCACGCGCTGGCGCATACCGCCCGAGAACTGGTGCGGGTACTGCTTGAGACGGCGGTCGGCGTCGCCGAGACCTGCCTGCTTCAGTACCTCGATGGCGCGCGCACGCACATCCTTCTTCCCGCTGGCGATGCCGTTGGAGCGGATGGCCTCCTCCACCTGGAAGCCGATGCTCCAGACGGGGTTGAGGTTGGACATCGGGTCCTGCGGCACGAAGCCGATGCGGCGACCGCGGATGTCCTCCATCTCCTTGGGCGTGGCCGTGGAGAGTTCCTGACCGTCGAGCTTGATCGACCCGCCGGTGATCTTGCCTGTTCCCGGGAGCAGGTTGATGATGGCGTGCGCCGTCGTCGACTTGCCCGAGCCGGACTCCCCCACGATCGCGAGCGACTGCCCGCGGTACAGGGTGATGTTCACACCGTCGACGGCCTTCACGAGGCCGTTCTGGGTGTTGAAGCCCACTTCGAGATCCTTGATCTCGAGGATGGGGCGTTCGTCGTTCTGTGAGTTCACGGTGTTCCCGTCGTTCTGCCTCGTCACTGAGCTCATCGTGCGGCCCTCGCCTTCGGGTCGAGCGCGTCACGCACGACCTCGCCGAGCATGATGAAGCTCAGCACGGTGAGCGAGAGAGCGATCGACGGGTAGATCAGGGTCTGCGGAGCGACCCGGAGGTCGTTCTGCGCCTGGCTGATGTCGTTGCCCCACGACATGGTCGTGCTCGGGAGCCCGACACCGAGGAACGAGAGCGTCGCCTCGGCGACGATGGCGGCCGCGAGCGAGATCGTCGTGACGACGATGACCGGCGCGATCGAGTTCGGCAGGACGTGACGCAGCAGGATGCGGAAGCGCGAGACTCCGATCGCCGTGGCGGCCATGACGTAGTCGGCGTTCTTCACCCTGAAGATCTCGGCTCGCAGGACGCGGGCCGTCGACGGCCACGCGAAGATACCGATCGCGAGGGAGATGACCCACACGCTTCGGTACGCCGAGAAGACGCTCATGATGACCACGGCGGCGAGGATGTAGGGGATCGAGAAGAAGATGTCTCCGACGCGGGACAGCACGCCGTCGACCCAGCCGCCGTAGAACCCGGCGAACGCCCCGAAGACGATGCCCAGCACGAAGACCAGCACGGTGACGATGATTCCCACCGACAACGAGGTGCCGGTGCCGTAGATGATGCGCGAGTAGATGTCGCAGCCCTGCTTGGTGTAGCCGAGCACGCTGTCGCCGCCGGGGCCGTCGAGGCTCTTGGAGAGCTCGCAGAACGTCGGGTCGACGGAAGTGAACAGCGACGGGAAGAGCGCAACGGTCACGATCACGAAGATCATCACCGAGGAGATCCAGAACATCGGACGCTTGCGCACATCGTGCCAGGCGTCGATCCAGAGATTCGAGGGCTTGCCCTCGGTCTTGACCTGGTCGATCGCGACGAGCGGCGTCTCCTCGAGAGGCGCGACGAAGTGATTCTGCTGGGAGTTTCTACTTGGCATAACGGATCCTCGGGTCGAGAACGGCGTACAGCAGATCCACCAGCAGGTTCACCACGAGGTAGATCAGCACCATGACCGTGACGAACGCGACGACTGTGGGGCGCTCTCCTCGGATGATGGCCTGGTACAGGGTGCGCCCGACTCCGGGCACGTTGAAGATTCCCTCGGTCACCGTCGCGCCGACCATGAGCGTGCCGAAGTCGACGGCCAGGTAGGTGACGACGGGGATGAGGGAGTTGCGCAGGATGTGCACGGGAACGATGCGACGGCGGCTGAGGCCCTTGCTCGCCGCAGTGCGAACGAAGTCCTGTCCGCTGGTCTCGATGACTGACGACCGTGTCAGTCGTTGGATCTGCGCGAAGCTGATCGTCGCGAGCACGAGGGCCGGCAGGATCAGGTCCTGCAGGGGCGCACCGGGCCCCACCGTCGCCCGGAACCAACCGAGGTTGATCGCGAAGACGAGCTGGGCGACGAACGCGATGACGAAGACCGGAACCGAGATCAGGATGAGGCTGACGGCGAGGGCGCTCGAGTCGAAGAACTTGCCCTTGCGCAGACCCGCGATGAGGCCGACGCCGATGCCGGCGATCATCTCGAAGAAGATCGCGAGTGCTGCGAGACGCAGCGTCACCGGGAAGGTCTTCGCGAGGATCTCGGTGACGGGCTGACCGGAGAACGAGATGCCGAAGTCGCCGACGAAGATCCCCTTGAGGAACAGGAGGTACTGCACGATGAACGGCTGGTCGAAGTGGTAGCGCTCACGCAGCTGCTCGATGACCGCCGGATTCGGAGTCTTGTCTCCGAACAGGGCGACGATGGGGTCACCCGGCATGGCGAAGACCATGAAGTAGATGAGGAACGTCGTGCCGAGGAGGACAGGCACTGCCTGGAGCACTCGACGGAGGATGTAGCCGGCCATGGATCAGGCCCCGCAATCCGGGGTTTTTGGCATGAGAGAACCAATCTGTCTTTCAAGCTCGATCATCTCAGAGTAGCGCTGTGACGCCATTCGGAGGTCGAGCGTGGGAGTGGGGCGGCAGCTGATAGCTACCGCCCCACGAGTGCTTCAGGAATACTAACCCCTCAGCGGTGTGCCACGAGAATTACTCTGCGGCGGTCTTCGTCACCTCGTTGTACAGAGGCACCGAGTTCCAGCCGAACTCGACGTTCTCGACGGTCTCGCTCCATGCGCCGTTGACGGTCGCGTACCAGAGCGGGATTGCCGGGAGGTCCTTGAAGAGGATGACCTGTGCGTCCTGGAAGTTCTTGTTCGCAGCCTCGAGGTCGGTCTCAGCGAGGCCGTCCGAGAGGAGCTGGTCGAACTCAGGGTTGCTGTAGTCGCCGTCGTTCGAGCCTGCACCCGTGCCGTAGAGCGGTCCGAGGAAGTTGTACAGAGCCGGGTAGTCGGCCTGCCATCCGGTACGGAACGCCGTCTGGATCGAGCGGTCGGTGATCTTCGTGCGAGCCTCGGCGAACGTCGGGTACGGGTCGCCGGAGGCGTCGATACCGAGAACGTTCTTGATGCTGTTCGACACTGCGTCGACCCAGCCCTGGTGGCCGCCGTCGGCGTTGTAGGCGATCTTGAAGGTGCCGTCCCACGGAGCGATGGCGTCAGCCTCGGCCCAGAGCTTCTTGGCCTCGTCGGGGTTGTAGTCCAACACCTCGGAGCCTTCAAGGTCCTCGGAGTAGCCGTCGATGACCGGCGACGTGAAGTCGTGGGCCGGCGTACGGGTGCCCGAGAAGATCACGTCGGTGATCTCGTCGCGGTTGATGGCCATCGAGATGGCCTGACGACGGAGGTTGCCCTCTTCGCCCGAGAAGTGCGGCAGTCGCGCCGGGATGGTGAACGACTGGAAGACAGCAGCAGCCTGGTTGACGCTGCGGTCGCCGAACTCGTCCTCGTAGGTGCCGAGCGCGCCCGAGGGGATCGCGGTCAGGACGTCGAGGTTGCCACCCTGGAGGTCGGCGTAAGCCGCTTCCTGCGTGGCGTAGAAGATGATGTCGAGTCCGCCGTTGGCAGGCTTGCGGCCACCGGTGTAGTCGTCGTTCTTCACGAGCGAGATCTTCTCGTTGTGCTCCCACGCGCCCTCTTCAGCGAGCTTGTAGGGGCCGTTTCCGATCGGGTTCTCACCGAACGCGGCGATGTCTTCCCATGCTGCCTCGGGCAGCGGGTAGAACGCCGAGTAGCCGAGGCGCAGCGGGAAGTCGGACTCCGGCTGGTTCAGCTCGACCGTGAAGGTGAGGTCGTCGACGACCTTCAGGCCCTCGAGCTCGGGAACGTTGACGTCGTAGCTGAAGCCCTTGATCGACTCGAAGAAGTAGCTCGAGAGCTGCGCGTTGTCGAGAGCGGCACCGTAGTTCCATGCCTTCACGAAGGACTCGGCCGTGACGGGCTCACCGTTGGTGAACTTCTGGTCGGCCTTGACCTTGATCGTGTAGGTGGTCGCGTCGTCGGACTCGATGGACTCGGCCATGTCGTTCACCGGGGCGCCCTTGGCGTCGTAGTAGACGAGGCCCGCGAAGATCTCATCGAGGATCTTTCCGCCGCCGACCTCGTTGGTGTTGGTCGGGATCAGCGGGTTCTGGGGTTCAGTGCCGTCCGTGGTGATGATCGCGGTCGCGTCGCCCTTGGGCGCCTCGTCTCCGCCGCCGCCGGTGCTGCAGCCGGACAGGATGAGTGCTCCCGCCGCGGCAAGAGCGATGGCTGCAACGCCAAATCTCTTGGTTCTCAATGTTCCTCCTGGTGAAAAGGGCTTCGCCGCCTCGTTATTCGAGCGCGCACGATGGCCTGAGTACCTACAAAATATGGAGCGGGGAGACAGAAACCAAACTGTGCCGGGAAACGTTACAGATCAGAAACCTGGCCGACCGTGAATCTGCAGCTGGTGACGGTTCCTCGCAAGATCATTGCGCCCCACGCGCGTTTGCCGAACGGTGTCGGTGGTTTCGCGCTCGAGAATGACAGGATGGCCACATGAGCGACATGCAGGACGCCTATTCAGGCCGATCAGAGGCCGGAAATGGCGATCGGGGTACAGCGTCTCGCGGCATCCGTCGTCGCCTCTGGATCGAGATCGCGATAGTTCTGGGTCTCTCGCTGGGAGCCAGCGCGGTGTACTCCATCGTGGCGATCATCGCTCGGGTGACAGCCGAGACCGCTCTCGGCGATCAGTCGACCGCGCTCAATCCGTCGCAGTCGCCTCGTGAGTGGCTCGACTTCACGTACCAGTTCCTCGGGATCTTCTTCGACCTGCTGCCCGTGGCGCTCGTGTTCTACCTGCTGTGGCAGCCGGGCATCAACCCGTTCCGCCGCATCGGCTTCGACCTGACGCGTCCGGGACGCGACGCCCTCGGCGGTCTCGGCCTGGCGGCCGCCATCGGTATCCCGGGGCTCGCGCTCTACGCGGGCGGTCGTCTGATCGGCATCACCGTCGACGTGCAGGCGTCCCCCCTCGACACCGCGTGGTGGACGATCCCCGTCCTCGTCTTCGCGGCGCTGCGCTCGGCCCTGTCGGAGGAGATCATCGTCGTGGGCTACCTGTTCACGCGACTGCGCGAGATCGGCTGGGGCACGTGGCAGATCATCCTGGCGAGCGCGGTGCTGCGCGGCAGTTACCACCTGTACCAGGGCTTCGGTCCGTTCATCGGAAACGCCGCGATGGGCGTGGTCTTCGGCTGGTGCTACTGGCGCTGGGGGCGCACGATGCCGCTCGTCATCGCTCACACGATTCTGGATGTGGTGTCCTTCGTCGGGTATCCGCTGGCCGTCGTGTGGTGGCCTGGACTGTTCTGACCCTGCCCGTTGCGACGTGCTCCTCGGCCGCGACGTGCAGCGGCAGCACGGGCAGCGGAGGTGTCACGGGTCGCTCGGCCTCGTCGTCGTGTGCGAGGGCTGCTCGGCGGGACGGCGTGCACACCACCATGACCTCCGGCATCCACGCACCCAGACCGTAGGCATGGTCGCTCACGGCCTGCGCCTGCATCAGGGCGGATGCCCGTCCCGGGTCGGATCGCTGCAATTCCGCAGCCCGCGACTCGAGGCTCATCCGATTGCCGATCACGGACAACACGGCGATGAGGCCGACGAAACCGAACGAGGCCGTCGTCCAGAGCAGATCGAAGACGTTCATGGCATCCTCCCGACGTAGACGTCGCTAGATTCGCAACGGTACGCCGGGAGGGGCCGGAAGGCCAGAGCAACCGCTCGCTGAGGGCAGGGCGAAGCCCTCGCCAAAAGCGCTTCGGCCGACCTCAGCGAGCGAGGGACTACTCCGCGAACGCCTCGATCGGCGGGCAGGCGCACACGAGGTTGCGGTCGCCGTAGGCCTGGTCGATGCGGCGCACGGGAGCCCAGTACTTCGTGCGGATGAGCGAGTGCACGGGGTAGACGGCCTGCTCGCGGGTGTACGGGTGCGTCCACTCCCCCTCGATCACCGATCGGGCCGTGTGCGGGGCGTTGCGCAGCGGGTTGTCGTCGGCCGGCCAATCGCCTCGAGCGACGGCGTCGGCCTCGCCCTTGATCGCGATCATGGCCTCGATGAAGCGTTCGATCTCGGTGAGGTCCTCGCTCTCGGTCGGCTCGACCATCAGGGTGCCCGCGACGGGGAACGACATGGTGGGCGCGTGGAAGCCGTAGTCGACGAGTCGCTTGGCCACGTCGTCGACGCTCACGCCCGTGGCCGCCGTGAGCGGACGCAGGTCGAGGATGCACTCGTGCGCGACGAGGCCGTTGTCGCCCGTGTAGAGCACCGGGTAATGCTCGCGCAGGCGGGCGGCGATGTAGTTGGCGCTGAGCACGGCGGCTCCGGTGGCCTGCTTGAGGCCCTCGGCGCCCATCATGCGCACGTAGGCCCAGGAGATGGGCAGGATGCTCGGGCTGCCGTACGGAGCCGCGGAGATGGGTCCGCCGTCGTGGTTGTAGATTCCGTGGTCGCGGCGCTGGGCCATCGGGTGGCCGGGCAGGAACGGCGCGAGGTGCGCCTTCGCCGCCACGGGACCGACGCCGGGTCCGCCGCCGCCGTGCGGGATGCAGAAGGTCTTGTGCAGGTTCAGGTGCGAGACGTCGCCGCCGAAGTCGCCGAAGCGTGCGAAGCCGAGCAGCGCGTTGAGGTTGGCGCCGTCGACGTAGACCTGTCCGCCGGCGTCGTGCACGGCCTGCGTGATGGCCGTGACCTCGTGCTCGTAGACGCCGTGCGTCGACGGGTAGGTGATCATGAGCGCTGCGAGGGTGTCGGCGTGAGCCGCGATCTTGGCGCGCAGGTCGTCGAGGTCGACGTTGCCGAGTTCGTCGCAGGCGACGACGACGACCTTCATGCCGGCCAGCACCGCCGACGCCGCATTGGTGCCGTGCGCGCTCGACGGGATGAGGCAGACCGTGCGCTGCTCGTCACCGTTCGCACGGTGATAGCCGCGGATGGCGAGAAGGCCGGCGAGCTCGCCCTGGCTGCCGGCGTTGGGCTGCAACGACACCGAGTCGTAGCCCGTGACCTCGGCGAGCCAGTTCTCGAGCTGCTCGATGAGGGCGAGCGATCCGACGACGTCGGCTTCGGGGGCGAACGGATGCAGCGAGCCGAACTCCGGCCAGGTGACGGCCTCCATCTCGGTGGCCGCGTTGAGCTTCATGGTGCAGGAGCCGAGCGGGATCATGCCGCGGTCGAGGGCGTAGTCGCGATCGGCCAGCTGCTTGAGGTAGCGCATCATCGCAGTCTCGGAGTGATGCGTGTTGAACACGGGGTGCTCGAGGTACCCGCCGTCGCGGGCGAGCTCGGCCGGAACGGCGGCCTTCACGGCGTCGACCGAGTAGTCGAGGGAGATGTCGAGCCGCTCGGGCAGGCCGAAGGCGTGCGCGATGGCTGCGAGGTCATCCGTCGTCGTGGTCTCGTCGACGGACACCCCGACCGTGGCGTCGCCGGCGAGGTGCACGTTGTAGCCGAGTTCGCGGGCGCGCTCGACGACGGTCGAGGCCAGGCCCGGCACGTTCACGCGGATGGTGTCGAAGAAGTCGTCGCTCGCCAGCGTGAGGCCGTACTCGGTGAGGGTAGCCGCGAGGGCGCGAGCCGAGAGGGCCGTCTTCGTCGCGATGTAGCGGATGCCGCGAGGGCCGTGGTAGACCGCGTACATCGACGCCATGACGGCCAGGAGCACCTGCGCCGTGCAGATGTTCGACGTGGCCTTCTCGCGGCGGATGTGCTGCTCGCGTGCCTGCAGGCTGAGCCTGTAGGCGGGGTGCCCATCGGCATCCTGCGACACTCCGACCAGGCGGCCGGGAAGCTGGCGCTCGAGTCCTGCGCGCACGGCCATGTAGCCGGCGTGCGGTCCGCCGAAGCCCATCGGAACACCGAAGCGCTGACTGGTGCCGACGGCGACGTCGGCACCGAGCTCGCCCGGGCTCGTCACCAGCGCGAGGGCGAGCAGGTCGGCGGCGACGACGGTGAGGCCACCCTGCGCCTTCGATGCCGCGAGGATCGCGGCGGGGTTCCAGAGGGTGCCCGAGGCTCCCGGGTACTGCACGAAGACGCCGAAGTGCTCGCCGAGCTCGGCGAATCCGCCCTCGTCGAGGCGCGCCAGCGGAGCACGGACGAGCTCGATGCCCACGGCCTCGGCGCGTGAGGCGAGAAGGGCATCCGTCTGCGGGAAGGCGTCCTCGTCGACGATGAAGCGCGGACTCTTCGACTTCGATCCCCGACGGGCCAGCAGCATGCCCTCGACCACCGCGGTGCCCTCGTCGAGCATCGACGCGTTGGCGGTGTCGAGGCCGGTGAGGTCGGTGACCATGGTCTGGAAGTTGATGAGGGCCTCGAGGCGGCCCTGCGAGATCTCGGGCTGGTAGGGCGTGTACGCCGTGTACCAGCTCGGGTTCTCGAGCACGTTGCGCTTGATGACCGCCGGCGTGATGGTGCCGTAGTAGCCGAGGCCGATGAGCGAGGTGCGCACGGTGTTCTGGTCGGCCAGCGACCGCAGCTCGGCCAGGGCCTCCCTCTCGGTGGCCGCCTCGGGGATGACCGAGGTCAGGTGCTCGCCGATCGCGATCGACGCCGGGACCGCGGCCGACATCAGTGATTCCAGCGAGTCGTAGCCGAGCTCGGTGAGCATCTCGGCCTGGGCGTCGAGGCCGACGCCGATGTGGCGACGCCCGAAGGCGTCCATGTCGAAGGCCGAGGAGGCTGAAGTCATTGCGCGCGTGATCCGATCAGGTTCGAGGATGCGGGGTGGGGAGGCTCGGCTACTCGCCGACGATGGCCGAGTACTCGTCGTACGAGAGCAGGGCGGGGAGCTCGGTGAAGGTCACCTTGATGAGCCATCCGTCGCCGAAGGGGTCGGAGTTCACCAGCTCGGGGGTGTCGACGACGGCGTCGTTGATCTCGGCGACGGTTCCATCGATGGGGGCGAACAGCTCACCGACCGACTTGGTCGACTCGATCTCGCCGACGACGACTCCGCCCTCGACCTCGGTACCGACGGCGGGCAGGTCGACGAACACGACGTCGCCGAGCTTGTCTGCGGCATAGGCGGTGATGCCGACGGTGGCGGTGTCGCCATCGACGAGCACCCACTCGTGCTCGGCGGTGTACTGGAGCGTGGTCTTGTCAGCCATGATGGCGTCCTCTCAGGGTGGATGGAGCTCTGGGGGTGGAAGTTACTTCTGGCGCTTGTAGAACGGAAGGGCGACGACGGATGCCGGGATCCGCGTACCGCGCACGTCGATGAACACCTCGCTGCCGACCTCGGACACCGCAGCGTCGACGTAGGCCATCGCGATCGGGTGGCCGAGCGTCGGAGACAGGGCGCCGCTCGTGATGACGCCGACGGGAGCGGCATCAGACTCGGTCGATGCGTAGACCTCGTAGTCGGCGCGTCCGGCGCGCCTGCCCTCGGCGACGAGGCCGACGAGAACGCGGGCGTCTGCGGCAGGACCGGCCTCGATGGCGGCGCGTCCGACGAAGTCGCCGTCCTTGCCGAGCGCGACGACGCGGCCGAGACCGGCCTGCACCGGGAAGGTGTCGAGTCCGAGTTCGTGTCCGTAGAGCGGCATGCCCGCCTCGAGGCGCAGGGTGTCGCGGCTCGCGAGGCCGGCAGGCACGAGGCCGTGCTCGGCACCGGCCTGGGTGAGGGCGACCCAGAGACGAGCAGCGGCATCGCTCTTGATGTAGAGCTCGAATCCGTCTTCGCCCGTGTAGCCCGTGCGGCCGACGAAGAGGGGGACGCCCTCGAAGTAGCCGTCGCTCGACCAGTAGTACTTGAGGTCGGCGAGAGGAGTGCCGAGCTCGGTGATGGCCGTCGTGGCCTCGAGGATGGCACGGGCGTTCGGCCCCTGCACGGCGATGAGGGCGATGTCATCGCTCTGGTCCTCGACGCGCACGTCGAAGTCGGCGGCGCGCTCGGTGAGGGCGGCGACGGCCGCACCGCGGTTGCCGGCGTTGGCGACCACGAGGAACTTCTCCTCGCCCAGGCGGTAGACCACCAGGTCGTCGATGATCCCGCCCGACTCGGCCAGCAGCAGGCTGTACTTCGCCTGGCCGAGCGCGATGACGCTGAGTTTTCCGGCGAGGGCGTGGTCGAGGTAGGCGGCGGCATCCGTGCCCTCGACCAGGATCTCGGCCATGTGGGAGATGTCGAAGATGCCGGCGGTCGTGCGCACGGCGTGGTGCTCGGCGAGATCGCTGGAGTAGCGGACCGGCATCTGCCAGCCACCGAAGTCGGTGAAGCCGGCGCCGGCTGTGACGTGCAGGTCGTGCAGGGGGCTGAGACGATCGGACACGAGTTCTCCAGAGTGTGCGCAGAAGGCGCGACCGTAGTCGCTGGGAACTCCCCCTCTGTCATTGGCCTGAGAGTTTCACCCGGCGCACGAGGCGCACGGACTTTCACCGTCGGCGGGATGCCGGTGACCCGGCATCCGCTTTTCAGAGCGGCCTCGTTCTTGCGGTGTAGTGACCTGAGAGATTGGCGGGGAGGCTTGCTCCGTCGGTGCCGGCTGATCCGGCTCTCCCGCAAGGCGTCGATGGCCCGATATGCGATTGTGCGGACAGTCTACCGGGTCGGCGGGTGTGCTCGGTTTGGAGTTCGGGTCGAGATGACTGTAAGGTGGTCCCAGTGAGTTACGGTCACTCTGACCTTTACTCGATCCGACGGAACGGATGCCGGAGATGACCGGAACGGATGCGACCCCTGAGCGGGCCCCGGGCGGCGCGAGCGATGCCGCCCTGGCCGTCTCGACGGTCATCTTCGCCCTGCGTCCGCACGAGACGACCGGGCGCATGACGCTGTGGATCCCGCTGGTGCGCCGCACGCGCGATCCGCAGAAGGAGCTCTGGGCGCTGCCCGGCGGCTGGCTCCCGGTCGACGAGGAGCTCGTGAGCGCCGCCGCCCGCACTCTCGGCGAGACCACGGGACTCGCCCCGACCTACCTCGAGCAGCTGTACACCTTCGGCGAGCTGGAGCGCTCGCCCGGCCGTCGCGTCGTCTCGGTGGTCTACTGGGCGATGGTGCAGTCGGCCGAGGCAGAGCGCGCCGCCGAGAGCGAGAACGTGCGCTGGTTCGTGGCCGACGAACTGCCGCTGCTCGCCTTCGACCACAACCGCATCATCGAGTACGCGCTCTGGCGCCTGCGCACCAAGGTGGAGTACGCCGCCATCGCGCACGCGTTCCTCGGTGCGACCTTCACACTCGCCGAGTTGCGCGAGGTGCACGAGGCGGTGCTGCAGCGGCACATCGATCCCGCGAACTTCCGGCGCACCGTCGAGGCCTCGGGAACCGTCGTGGCGACGGGCGAGGTCGTCGCCGGGACCCGGCATCGCCCTCCACGGCTCTACCGCTACGACGCGTCCATCGACCTCGCCGACCGCGGGCCGCTCGGTCCCGAGTCGGTGCCCGGCACGGCTGCATCCGGTGCCACCTCCGCCGCTGGGTCCGCCCCCTCTTCCCTTCCGTCCGTTCCACACACAGGAGAACAGCGATGACAATCTCGCGCATCGAGCTCGGCGGTGCATCCGTCGATGCATCCGTCGACCGCACCATCCAGCTGGTTCAGGCGGGTCGGGCCGAGGGCAGCACCTGCTCCCCCGACCTGGCTGCCGACCCGTGGGAGTTCGACGCCGGCCCCCTGAGCTACGGCCCGGGATCGTCGATGGGCGACGTGATCCCCGTCGGCTCGCCGCGGCAGGGCGAGCTGCCCGCCGCGTACCGCACGGCATCCGCCGATGAACTCGACGCCCGCATCCGCGCCGCGAAGGAGACCCTCGGCGAGCGCGTCGTGATCCTGGGGCACTTCTACCAGCGCGACGAGGTCATCGCCTACGCCGACTTCGTGGGCGACTCGTTCCAGCTCGCGAACGCCGCCCAGGCCAAGCCCGACGCCGAGGCCATCATCTTCTGCGGTGTGCACTTCATGGCCGAGACCGCCGACCTGCTGTCGCGTCCGGAGCAGGCCGTCATCCTGCCGAACCTCGCCGCCGGATGCTCGATGGCCGACATGGCCGACATCGACTCGGTGCAGGAGTGCTGGGAGCAGCTCGAGGCCCTCTACGGCACGGAGCCGGATGCCGACGGCCGCGTTCCCGTCATCCCCGTGACGTACATGAACTCGTCGGCAGCCCTCAAGGGCTTCTGCGGTGAGCACGGCGGCATCGTCTGCACCTCCTCGAACGCCGAGACCGTGCTGGCATGGGCGTTCGAGCGCGGCCAGCGGGTGCTGTTCTTCCCCGACCAGCACCTCGGCCGCAACACCGCGAAGGCGATGGGGGTTCCGCTCGAGCAGATGCCGATGTGGAATCCGCGCAAGGCCCTCGGCGGGTCGAGCGCGGCGGACCTGCTCGATGCCCGGGTCATCCTGTGGCACGGCTTCTGCAGCGTGCACCGACGCTTCACCGTCGACCAGATCGCGCAGGCCCGCGTCGAGCACCCCGGCGTGCGGGTGATCGTGCACCCCGAGTGCCCGATGGCCGTGGTCGACGCCGCCGACGAGTACGGATCGACCGACTACATCACGAAGGCCATCGCGGCGGCTCCGGCCGGCTCGACCTTCGCCATCGGCACCGAGATCAACCTGGTGCAGCGTCTCGCGGCCGAGTACCCGCAGCACACCATCTTCTGCCTCGATCCGGTGATCTGCCCCTGCTCGACGATGTACCGCATCCATCCCGGCTACCTCGCCTGGGTGCTCGAGGCCCTCGTCGGCTCTGCCGACCGCCCGGCCGAGGTGCTCAACCGCATCACCGTGAGCGACGACGTCGCGGCGCCCGCCCGCGTCGCGCTCGAACGGATGCTGGCGGCCAGGCCTCCGGCATCCGGCGGCGGATCCGCATCCGTCACCGCCCCTGCTCCCGCCCCTGTCGCCTCGTTCGTCGGAGCCTGACCATGCACGTCCTGGTGATCGGCAGCGGCCTCGCCGGGCTGTTCGCGGCCGTGCGCGCCACGGATGCCGGACACAGCGTCACGCTCGTGACGAAGGGGGCCCTCGCCGAGAGCAACACCGCCTACGCCCAGGGCGGCATCGCGGCCGCGCTGTTCCCCGACGACTCGGCCGACGCCCACCTGCTCGACACCCTGAGCGCCGGCGACGGTCTCTGCGACGTCGATGCCGCCCGCGTGCTCGTCGACGACGGGCCGGCTCGCGTGCGCGACCTCATCCGCTTCGGCGTCGCCTTCGACGGCGACGAGTCGGGCTCCGGCCTGGCCCGCGGCCTCGAGGCGGCGCACAGGCGGGCGCGTGTGCTGCACGCGGGCGGCGACGCCACGGGCTTCGCGATCGAGCAGGCGCTGATCGCGACGGTACACCACCGTGCGGCCGTCGTGCACGAGCACACGATGCTCGTGGAGCTGCTGACGGATGCCGACGGCGTCGTGGGCGCGATCGTGCAGGCACCCTCCCGGACGCGCGCGGAACTCCGCGCCGACGCCGTCATCCTCGCGACCGGCGGCGCCGGCCGGCTGTACCGTCACACGACCAACCCCGCGGTCGCGACCGGAGACGGAGCAGCGGCGGCCTGGCGAGCCGGAGCGCGCATGGCCGACCTCGAGTTCCTGCAGTTCCATCCGACCGCGCTGGCCGTGCCCGGCACGCCGCTGGTCTCGGAGGCCGTGCGCGGCGAGGGCGCCGTGCTGCTCAACGCCCACGGCGAGCGCTTCATGCTCGACGTGCATCCGCTCGCCGAACTCGCTCCCCGCGACGTCGTGGCCCGGGCGATCGCCGTCGAGATGGCGGCCCAGGGCGGTGAACCCGTGCTGCTCGACGCCACGGGGCTCGGACGCGATGCGCTCGAGGCGAGGTTCCCGACCATCACCGCCGCCTGCCGGTCGGCCGGCTACGACTGGGCGGTGCACCCCGTTCCCGTCTCCCCCGCTGCGCACTACTGGATGGGCGGCGTCGCGACGGACACCTGGGGGCGCACCTCGCTCGCCGGCCTCTACGCCATCGGCGAGGTGGCCTGCACGGGAGTCCACGGGGCCAACAGGTTGGCATCGAACTCGCTGCTCGAGGCGGCGGTCTTCGCCGATCGGGCGGTACGCGACCTGGGGGCTGCCCCGCTCCTCGCCGGCGGTGCTGGAAAGCGAGGAACTTCGGGTTCCCACGCCCCCTCACCCACCTCCTCGGACGGCGTGTCGGAGAGGGACTCCTCGCTTTCCAGCACGGACAACGAACTGCGCCGCACAATCCAGGCAGTTCTCTGGGAGCACGCCGGCGTGCTGCGTTCCGGCGACGGCCTGCGCCACGCCCGAGAAGCGCTGGCCGCCCTGCAGCGGCCCGACACTGGCGCCGTGTGCGACGCATCGGTGCTCGAGGACGCCAACCTGCTCGACCTGGCCCGCCTCATCGTCGGCACAGCCCTCGCCCGCGAGGAATCGCGCGGCGCCCACTTCCGCTCCGACTTCCCCGTCGCGAATCCGCAGTTCGCCGTTCGCACACCCCTCCGAGAGGACTCCCTCGCATGCTGACCCCCGCCGCCATCGACCGCATCGTGTCCGCGGCGCTCGAGGAGGACGCCCCCTGGGGCGACATCACCTCGGCGACCCTCATCCCCGAGGCCGCGACCGCCACTGCCCAGCTGGTGGCGCGCGAGCCCGGTGTCTTCAGCGGGGCCCACGTCTTCGCGGCCGCGTTCCGCCTCACCGATCCGCGTGTCGTCGTGACGCTGAACGCCGCCGACGGCGACGTGTTCGAGACCGGCACCGTGCTGGCGGAGGTGACCGGGCCCGCCCGCGGCATCCTGCAGGCCGAGCGCATCGGCCTCAATTTCGTGCAGCGCATGGCCGGCATCGCCACGCTCACGGCCCGCTACGTCGCCGAGACGGCGGGCACCGGTGCGCGCATCGTCGACACCCGCAAGACCACCCCGGGCCTGCGCGTTCTCGAGCGCCAGGCCGTGCGGGACGGCGGCGGACACAACCACCGGCACTCGCTCTCCGACGCCGTGATGGCCAAGGACAACCATCTCGCCGTGCTCACCGCCGGTGGCCTGTCGGTGACGGATGCGCTGCTCTCCGTGCGCGCCCGGCTCTCGCACACGACGCACCTCGAGGTGGAGGTCGATCGCATCGACCAGATCGAGCCCGTGCTCGCGGCCGGGATCGACACGATCATGCTCGACAACTTCACCCCCGACCAGCTGAGCGAGGGTGTCGCAGTCGTCGCCGGCCGCGCCATCGTCGAGGCCAGCGGGGGTGTCACCCTCGACACCGTCGCCGCCATCGCCGCCACCGGCGTCGACGTCATCTCGGTCGGCGCCCTGACGCACTCGGTGCGCTCGCTCGACCTCGGGCTCGATGTCGTCATCGAGGCATCCGTCCCGGAATCGGCCCCGGCCCGCACTCGCGCCACTGCTCCGGCCACACCGTGATCTACCTCGACAACGCTGCGACGACTCCCGTGCGCCGGGAGGCGATCGAGGCGATGTGGCCCTACCTCACCGGGAGCTTCGGCAACCCGTCGAGCGTTCACGGCCTGGGCGAGAGCGCCGCGCGCGGGCTGCGCGAGGCTCGCGCCGAGGTGGCCCGCATCGTCGGTGGGCGTGCCGGTGACGTCGTCTTCACCTCGGGCGGGACCGAGGCCGACAACCTGGCGATCAAGGGCATCGCGCTGGCCACGCCCCGCGGTCGGCACATCATCACGACGCCGATCGAGCACGAGGCCGTGCTCGAGTCCGTGGCGTTCCTCGAGCGCGTGCACGGCTTCGAGGTGACCGTGCTGCCCGTCGACTCCGCCGGCATCGTCTCGGTCGACGACCTCGCCGGGGCCATCCGCGACGACACGACGCTGGTCAGCATCCAGTACGCGAACAACGAGATCGGCACGGTTCAGTCACTACCCGAGCTGGCCGCCGTCGCTGCCGCCCGGGGAATCCCCGTGCACACCGACGCCGTTCAGGCCGCCGGATGGCTCCCCCTGGGCATCGACGACCTCGGCGTCGACGCCCTCTCCCTGGCGGGCCACAAGATCGGCGCCCCCAAGGGCATCGGAGCTCTCGTGGTGCGCGGACGCATCCCGCTCGAGCCCGTGCTGCACGGCGGCGGACAGGAGCGCGAACGCCGCAGCGGCACCGAGAACGTCGCCGGAGCCGTGGCCTTCGCGACTGCCCTGCGTCTCGCCGAGTCCGAGCGAGCGGATGCCGCCGCCAGGGTGAGCGCGCTCCGCGACGACTTCATCGCGGCCGTGCTCGCATCGATTCCCACGGCACGACTCACCGGCGACGCGACGCACCGCCTTCCTGGCACGGCGTCGTTCGTGTTCCCGGGCACGAGCGGCGAGGCCGTCCTCCTGCAACTCGAACAGCGCGACGTCGTGTGCTCGAGCGGATCGGCGTGCGCCGCCGGCAGCGACGAGGCCTCGCACGTGCTGCTGGCTCTCGGACTCGACGCGGAGGTCGCCCAGACCGCCGTGCGCTTCACCCTGGCGAGCACGACGACGCCCGACGACCTCGCGACGGCGGCCACCGCGACAGCACAGGCCGTCGACGCCGTCAGCGGCATCCGGAACTGAGCCTCAGAGCCACCCGCGCTTCTTGAACACCTTGTAGAGGCCGAACCCCATCGCCACCATGAGCGCCAGGGCGAACGGGTAGCCCCACCTCCAGTGCAGTTCGGGCATGTAGTCGAAGTTCATGCCGTACACCGTTCCGACCAGCGTGGGGGCGAACAGGATCGCCGCCCAGCTCGAGATCTTCTTGACCTCCTCGCTCTGCGCGATGTTGGTCTCCGAGAGGTTGCGCATCTCGTCGTTCTGTCGCTGTCCCACGAGAGTGAGCTGCACGGTGAGGGCGCTCTGCAGCAGCTGCCGATAGCTGTCGCCCCGGTCGATGATGCGCAGCACGTGATCGTTCACGTCGCGCAGGTGGCGCTGCAGCTCGAGATCGACGCCGTACTTCTCCGACCCGGCCTGGAGGCCGGCGAGCATGCCGACGAGGGGCTGCGTCGCGCGCTGGAACTTGATGACCTCGCCCGAGAGGTCGTAGATGCGGCGCGACACGGCGCTGTCGCCGTCGAAGATCTGGTCCTCGATCTCGTCGATGTCGTTCTCGAGCCCGGCCATGACCGGTGTGTACTCGTCGACCACCTCGTCGAGGATGGCGTACAGCACGGCCTCCGGGCCCTGCGCCAGCAGATCGGGCGCCGCCTCGAGCCGGTGCCGGACGGCGGCCAGGTTCGGGGCCTCCGCGTGACGGATGCTGACCACGAAGTCGGGCCCGATGAAGATGTGCACCTCGCCGAACTCCACCTCCTCGACATCGTCGAGATAGCGTGCGGGCCTCAGAACCACGAACAGGGTGTCGCCGTAGCGTTCGAGCTTCGCCCGCTGATGGCCGTTCCTGGCGTCCTCGACGGCCAGATGGTGCAGCTCGAACTCCTCCGCCACGGCATTCAGCTCGGTCTCGCTCGGTCGGTAGAGCCCGATCCAGGCGAATCCGCCGAGCTCGGCCTTCGCCTCCAGGGTGAGATCGAGGGTCTCGGGCGTCGCCACCCGCTTCCCGTCGACGTAGACGGCGTTGTCGATGACGGCCATGGATTCCTTCGGTGCAGCGGACGGACGGCCCCAGAGTACGCCGCAGTGTCGGCGGCTCGCGGTACCCTCGCGGAACACTCACGGCCGACATCCGGAATTCTTGCGGGTTCCGGGAATGTCGTCGGTCTCGATCCGGTTCGCACTCAGTACACGCGACAGCGGTTCGGGGCCGACGCCGCCCTCGTCCGCCCAGCCCACACCTCCCATCCTTAAGGGGACCCCTGTGACCGACAAGACCACCTCCGAGGCCGTCGCGCCGAGTGATCTGGCCTCCGGCCCCACTGACCGCATTCCCTCGGATCAGGCCCAGACGGATGCCGCCCGCGCATCTCGTGCCGGCCGCGAACGCAGCGTGCTCTGGGTGCTGCTCGTCGCCACCTTCGTCGTCATCCTGAACGAGACGATCATGAGCGTCGCGATCAAGACGCTGCAGGTCGATCTCGGCATCGACGCCCGCGCGGCCCAGTGGCTGTCGACGTCGTTCATGCTGACGATGGCGATCATCATCCCCGTCACCGGATTCCTGCTGCAGCGCTTCACGACGCGCTCGATGTTCATCTCGGCGATGACGCTGTTCTCCATCGGAACGCTCCTCGCCGCCCTCGCACCGGGATTCGAGGTGCTCCTCGCAGCCCGCATCATCCAGGCCTCCGGAACCGCCATCATGATGCCGCTGCTGATGACGACGATCATGACCGTCGTTCCCGGTTCGGAACGCGGCAAGACCATGGGCAACGTCTCCATCGTCATCTCGGTGGCTCCGGCCATCGGCCCGATCATCTCGGGCGTCGTGCTCTCCCTGCTGAGCTGGCGCTGGATGTTCTGGATCGTGCTGCCCATCGCACTCGCGATGCTGGTGCTCGGCTACCGTCGCCTGCAGAACGTCGGCGAGACGCGCAAGGCGCCCATCGACTCCCTCTCCGTCGTGCTCTCGGCCTTCGGCTTCGGCGGCCTCGTCTACGGCCTGAGCCGCATCGGAGAGACTCCGGCTGCGGGTGAGGACGCCGCCATGGCCGCGATGCCCATGTGGATCTCGCTCGGTGTCGGGGCCGTGTCGCTGGCCGCGTTCATCATCCGCCAGCTGCTCCTTCAGCGACGCGACCGTGCCCTGCTCGACCTGCGCGTGTTCCGCTCATCGACCTTCACCTTCTCGGTGATCATGATGGCCGTCAGCATGATGGCGCTGTTCGGCACCATCATCGTGCTGCCCATCTACATGCAGCAGGTCCTGGGTCTGCCCACCTGGCAGATCGGCCTCATCCTGCTGCCGGGTGGTCTCGTCATGGGCCTGCTCGCTCCGCTCGTCGGACGGCTGTACGACAGGGTCGGCCCGCGCGTGCTGCTCGTTCCCGGAGCCATCGTCGTCAGCGGCGTGCTCTGGGCCCTCACGACGGTGTCGGAAGACACCTCGCCGCTCCTCATCCTCGCCGCGCACGTCACGCTGAGCGTCGGGCTGGCCTTCCTCTTCACTCCGCTGTTCACCGCCGCCCTCGGATCGGTGCAACCGCGCCTGTACTCGCACGGCAGTGCGGTGATCGGCACAGTGCAGCAGGTCGCGGGGGCCACGGGAACAGCCCTGTTCATCACCCTGATGGCCACACAGACGGCAACTCTCACGGCGGCAGGCGATGCGCCGAACGCCGCAGCGGCGGGGGGAGTCCAGGCGGCGTTCCTGGCCGGAGCGATCATCTCGATGCTCGGCATCGTGGCGGCGCTCTTCATCCGCAAGCCCGTCGATGCCCCCGAGGGCGTCATCGCGCACTGACCGGTCGCCTCGAGCGAGACGGACGGCACAGGTCGATCAGCCCCGATGTCTGGCTAGGCTCAGGACATGAGCGACAACACAGCTGCAGACCGCGAGGAACTCGACCGCGAGGAGGACGAGGTCTCGCCCGAGCCCGAGATCCTCAAGGAATGGCTGCCGGACGCGGAGCCGTCGGACGGCCCGGCACCGGCTCCCTGAGCACCCGGTCGGCGAAGGCGTCCACCAGCGCGCGCCCGTCAGGCCAGGCGCCGAGACCGCTGTCGCTGTTGATGTGCCCGAGGGCACCCACGATGACGAGCTGGGCGTTCCAGCGTGTCGCCAGCTCCGCTGCGGCATCCGCGGAGCAGTAGGGGTCATCGCTGCTCGCGATCAGCAGCAGGGGAACGGATGCGGCCCGCCTGGCGATGCCGATGAAGCTGGGGCAGCGCTCCGGGAACACGGCGATCGCCTCATCGGGCGGCGCGACCAGCACGGCTCCGGCGATCCCGGTGGCACGCCCTCTGCCGAGCCACTCCACAGCGGCGATGCAGCCGAGGCTGTGGGCGACGACGAGCACCTCCTCTGCGCTGGACTCCCGCGCTCGGTCGACGGCGTTCTCGAGGGCGGCGATCCAGTCCTCGATCTCGGGATGCGCCCACGACGACGGGGCGATGCCCCGGATGCCGGGATCGTCGTTCCCCCAGAGGGTCTGCCAGTGCTGCGCGCCCGATCCGTCGATCCCCGGGACCATCACGATGCTCATGGTGATCCACTCTGCCAGCGCCGGCGCGGGGAGGCAGCCGGACAAGGGTCATCCTTCGTCGAGAAGCCGCCACGATCCGTCGTGGCGGCTCCGGGACGTCAGAGCATGCGGTCCCTCAGGACCAGTGGATCTCCTCGGGAGAGTCGGGGATGTGCACGAGGGGGCGGCGGGCTGTGACGACAGGAGCACCCCATCCGTCGTAGTCGCCGGAGTGGGCATCGACGACGGCGGTGACCGCGCGTACGAAATACCGCGCGCTCTCCTCGTCGACAGCATCGAGGCGCACGGCGCACATCACGTGCGAACTGGTCGTCGACATCGTCGAGCAGCGGAACGAGAGCCGCTCCAGCTCGGCGACGGCGGCTTGGGCGTCGGCATCCGTGGGGAAAGAGGCGAAGTGCTCCACCTCGCGAACCCGGGACAGGTCGTCGCCGAGTATCCGGCGATTATCGATCTGCGTGCGATCGACTGCGAACTGAGAGGCGAGACGTCGGGTGTACTCGTCGGTCATTCGTTGATCCCTTCTGTGACCATTTATGGTCACAGTACCGAATCCCCCGTTCGGGGCGCATCCCTTCTCAACAGCTCCCAGTGCTCTCGAAGGAAACTCCCTGATCCACCGGGAGAATCATTCCTGACCAAAAAGACGACCTCAGCAGTCGGGTCGGCAGGATCGCTGGGAGAGGGCGTCGACGAGCACGTCGCCGAGGTCCTCGGGCTTCGTGGCCGAATAGGCGGCACCGCCGGTGACCTTCGCGATCCTGGCCATGGCATCGAGGTCGGTGTCGGGGCCGAAGCCGATCATGATCACGGGCACGGGCTTGTCCGGATCGGCCTGCTTCTCGAGCTGCGCGAGCAGCTCGTCGAGCGAGATGCCGTTGTCGTCCTCGTTCTTGCCATCGGTGATCACCAGCAGCGAGTTCACCTTCGAGGCGTCGTAGCCGTCGCGCACGTTCTTCACGCCGGCGAGGGTGGTGTCGTACAGGCCGGTCGCTCCTCCCAGACGGTCGGGCAGCGAGGCGACGATGCCGGCGATCTGCTGGCTGTGCGCGGCGTCGCCGAGCGGGGCGATGGGAGCGAGGTCCTCCCAGTCCTTGTCGCCGTCTCGCTGGGTCGAGAACACCCACACGCCGAGCTCCACCTCGCCCGAGAACTTCTGCAGTGCGCCGGATGCCGCCTGCTGGAAGATGTCGATGCGGCGGAGCCCGCTCTCGGACGGCTCCTCCATCGAGCCCGAGACGTCGATCGCAGCGAGCATCCGCGACCGCAGGTTGAGCACACCCCAGGTGCGCAGGATGCTGAGCTGCGACGCGCCATCGGCTCCGGCCATCAGCACCACGGGCTGGGCGACCACCCCCGGTGCGTCGAGCACGCCGGTACCGTCGCCCTCTCGGAATCCGGCCGCCACGATCGCGTCGGGCGAGGCATGGACCGCCTCCTCGAAGTCTGCGATGAGGGCGTCGAGCTCCGTGTCGCCCGTCGACTCCCCTCCGACGCGCACGAAGGGGAAGTCGACCCCGGCCGTGCCGTCGGCCGGATAGAGGGCGAGGAACTGGTCGCTGTCGGGTGCGGAGTTCGTCGACGCCACGGCCTGCTCCGTCGTCACGACGACTGTCGGGACAGACGCGGACTCCGCCGAGACGAGCGCGGCATCCAGCGAACGCGGAATCGTCTTGCCGAGGGCGATCATGGCCCCGGCGAACGGGCGGGTGTCGTCCCCGGGTGCGTGGGCACCGAGGGCTCCGAGTGCGGCGAGGCTCGCCCCGCTGCCTTCCGGGTCAGGCAGCAAGGCCGACAGCGAGCCGTCGAGGATCGATGACCACCCGACGGGATCCTCGGCGAACGCCGCCGATTGCGCGGCGGGGGCCGCGAAGACGACGGGCGTGGTCGCGACGGCCTCACCGAATTCCGCCGTGGGCGCCGGCCGCCCCAGAGAGGCCGCCGTTGCGTCCGTGCGCGTTCGCCACGCGGCGGAATCCGGAACCCAGACGTCGGCGTGCACGTCGTTCCCCGCGGCGAGGACTGATGCCGTGTCGGCGGAGTCCTGGGCCTTCACAGTGGTCTGGGTGCAGGGGTGGGCCGCGTCGAAGTCGGTCGCGATGCTCTCCATGACCGGGGCGATGGCCGGATCGGCGACGACGGACAGCGCACCGACGGACTCGCAGGATGCGGTCGGAGTCCCTGTGGGCAGGAGGTCGTCGAGTGAGCCGCCGGCCCACGCGATGCCGCCGCCGGCGACGAGGCAGACGGCGACGAGTGCGGCGACGGAGCCCCAGATCAGGCCCGGACGGCGTCGTTTGACTGTGTGACGTCCCACGAAGACTCCATTGTCGATACGAGGCCGTCAGCAGCCAGGATTCGTCCAGTTGTGGTCACCCCCGTGAGGGGGCCGACGTCAGTGTATCCGACGGGCGCCGGAGCGCAAGAGGTCGTTCAGTCGAGCGTGGGAGTCCGTTCACGCAGACCCGCGATGAGGGTCGCCACGAGCTCCCGGATGCCGACACGCAGGTCGATGCGCATGGCTGCGAGCGCCGGATCGCCGGCGTACGCCTCGGCCATGGCCGGTGACGGCTGCGAGGCCGCCCAGAGGCCGCCGATGACGATGACCGTGCCGCCGGCGAACGCCAGCGCGGCCGCATCGCCCCTCTCCCCCAGCAGTGGCCGCGCGAACCCGGCCAGGTCGTGCGCGGTCTCGAGCGACGATCGCTTGTACGCCGCGGCGGCAGGAACGGAGACGTTCCGCTCGAGCACGACGGCGGCGCTGGCGCAGAGGTCGCAGAACACGGGCCGGGCGACGGCCGCGGCGGCGATCATGGAGGCGAGGCCGTCGATCGTGGCCGCGGACCGAGGGTCGGCATCCGTCAGCGCACGCAGGTCTCTCAGCCAGGCGCGGAACTCGCGATCGTAGAGCTCGAGCAGCACGGCTTCGCGCGAGTCGAAGTAGCGCAGCACGTTCGACTTCGCGAGGCCGACGCGGTGTGCGAGCGCGGTGAGGCTCAGCTCGGAGACGCGCGACTCGGAGAGGATGCCGGCAGCGGCGTCGAGGATGGCCTGTCGGCGCTCGGCGCGCTGCACGTCGCTGCGGGCCCGGTGGAACGGTGCTGCGAACGTCATGCTGAGTCTTTCCCCATCATCCCGATATAACAGAACTACGGTCTGTTATCTTGACTCCATAAGAGACCACCGGTCTATTATTCCTCGAAGGAGTCTCCATGTACACCGTGCCCGATCAGTCCGGACGCCTCGTCGTCGTCACCGGCGCGAACAGCGGAACCGGCAAGGAGGCCACGAGGCGGCTCGCCGCGGCCGGAGCCCACGTCGTGATGGCCGTGCGTACGATCGAGAAGGGCGAGGCGGCGCGTGCCGAGATCCTCGACCAGTTCCCCGGGTCCAGTCTCGAGGTCCGCCACATCGACCTGTCCGAGCTGGCGACGGTGCACGCCTTCGCCGACTCGCTCATCGCCGACGGCCGAGCCGTCGACACCCTCGTCAACAACGCCGGCGTGATGGCCCCGCCGAAGCGGATGGAGACCCGCGACGGCTTCGAGCTGCAGTTCGGATCGAACTTCCTCGGCCCATTCGCGTTGACGAACCTGCTGCTGCCGCTCGTGCTCGAGTCGAAGGATCCGCGGGTCACCACCATGACCAGTGGCGTGGCCAACGCCGGGAGGATCCACTTCGACGACCTGCAGTACGTCGACCGTCGCTACGTGCCGATGCTCGCCTACGCGCAGTCGAAGCTGGCGAACATGCTCGCCGCCCAGCACCTGGCGCGCGTCTCGGACCAGCGCGGCTGGAACCTGATCAGCACCTTCGCCCATCCGGGCTTCACCCGCACCAACCTGCAGAGCGCCGGAGCCAACCTCGGAAGGGAGACGCCCCGCCGTTCCTTCCTCGCCGGTGACCACACCATCGTGCCGTCGCAGGACGTGGAGCAGGGAACCGAGCCGCTGCTGTTCGCTGCGACCTATCCCCACGCGCCGCAGGGCGCCTACTACGGGCCGGACCGTCTCGGCCTCGTCGGCCCGACCAAGCGCATCGACCCGCCACGCTCGGCGAGGGGCGTCGACCTGGCGGCGTCGCTCTGGAGCGTCGCCGAGTCGCTCACGGGCACGCGGCTGCCGGATGCCGCCCCTCGGGTGGCCTGACGCGGGCCCGAGCGCCAGCGCGGTCTCGTGACCGGACCGCAGGCCGGCACCGCAGGCCGGCGCCGGCCGCGCTAGAGCACGGCGTCGATCCCGTCGGCCTCCAGGTATGCGGTGCCGTAGAGATCGCAGCCGATGATCGCGAGGCCGCGGATGAGCTCGGCGTCGAAGACGAATGGCGCCTGCGTGCTCGATGAGATCGCCGACCACCAGAGCCGCAGTTCGTAGTCCGCACGCAGCGTCTCCAGCTCCTCCTTCTTCTCGCGGAAGACGTCGACGAGGAGACGGATGCTGGTCGAGCCGGCGGCATCCGCCACTCCGGCCCGGCTCGCGTCACTGCGCACAGTGTGCTCCCAGAGCGAGTGGGTGTACTGCGTCGGCGAGTGGCTGCCCGCCCGCCGCGAGCGCGAGCGTCGGCGCGCATCGCCGATCTCGTGGATCGACGTGGGCTCGACCCCGAGCGCAGCGGTCACCGCCGCCGCGCTCAGATGGTCGGAGTAGATCGCGAGCGTCGCGATGTCGTCTGTCGGCATGTCATCCCCCCAGTCCGTAGCGGCCCTCGCCACCCCGGTCGTCATCCTCATCGTCGTCGTCATCGGGCTCGCCGAGCGGATCGTCGTCTCCGTCGTCTCCGTCGTCGATGTCGCCGGCGGCTCCGGCATCCGTCACTGGATCGAGCCAGGCCGGTGCGACGATCTCCCCCGCCGCCGCGGTGAGCTCGGCGAGGGAAGCCAGCAGGGAGGCGAAGCTCGTCGATCGCAACAGCGCGACCTGGTCGAGTTCGCCGAGCGGGGCTATGCCCGCCAGCTGCCACGATGCCTCGGCCGGATCATCGGAGAGCGCCACGTCGGCAGACCAGGATCCTTCGACGAACTCGCTCGCCCGGGCGAGGGATCGGCGCACCACCCGTTCCGCGTTCTCGAGGGCACCACGGTCGTCCTCCGACCAGATCAGCTCCGGCAGCGCGCGCACCTCGGCCACGGGGTGCGGATCCTCCGGCAGCCAGTCGACCACCTCGATGCGGCGACCGCCCTGGGCGACCAGCGCGAGCGTGCCGTCCGCCGTGCCCATCTCGGTGACCGTCGCCACGGTGCCCACCGAGAACCTGTGCTCTCCCCCGCCGACCTCCTGGCCGCGTTCGATGAGCACGACACCGAACTCGGCCGTGTCGCTCTCCAGCAGACGCGAGAGCATCACGAGATAGCGCGGCTCGAAGACGCGCAGGAGCAGAGGCATGTGCGGGAACAGCACGGAACCCAGGGGGAACATCGCCAGCTCGGCCATGAGGCCAGCGAACCACGTCACGGCACCGATGGCCATGGATCACCGGCAGGTACACAGGATCGGGTCCGCCTGCGGATGCCGGGGCGACGGTGATGGCGACGCCGGGCCTACCCGACGCCGCTCGACCCGAGTATGGTCTGGTGGCGACGCAGACCCCTCATCCCGACGACCGGAGGCACCCGTGAAGCTCCGCTTCCTGCACAACCCCGTCACCGACCTGGCCGCGGCCGACGCCTTCTATCGCGACGTTCTCGGCTGGGAGGAGGCGTGGCGCGAGGGCGACGACACCGTCGCGTTCCAGATCCCCGACAGCGACATCCAGGTCATGCTCTCGGTCGACCCCGACCCGGCCGGCCCCATGTACGAGGTCGACGACCTCGAGAGGTATCTCGCCGAGACGCCCGGGCTGACGGTGACGACTCCCCCGCGGCCGATCCCCGACGGCGCCGTCGCGGGCCTCGTCGATCCGGCCGGGAATGCGTGGTTCGTGTTCGACCAGCACCCTGAGGAGTAGCGGCTGCACCTGGGCCTGCCGGCGGCTCGCTAGCGTTGAGGCATGACGATCGACGAGTGGGAACAGCAGGTCGCGGACTTCTGGGAGGCGTTCGACTCCGCCCCTCCCGAGGGCGACGAGCAGGCTCATCCGTTCGTCGCACGCCTCGACGCCCTCGCCGACTGCTGCCCGGCCGACGACGGTCGCGCCGAGTTCGAGCGCGGCTGCATCCGTGACTCCACAGGCCGCACCGGCGAGGCCGTCGATCACTACGAGGCCGGGCTGGCGGCCGGTCTCGACGATGTGCGCCGAGCCCGCACCCTGGTGCAGATGGCGAGTTCGCGACGGGTTCTCGGCGAACCGGATGCCGCCCTCGCGATCATCGCGAACGCCGACCCGCACGCCCTCGGCGGTGCTCCCAGCGCCGTGCGGGCGTTGATCCTCCACGACCTGGGCTCACCCGATGAGGCGCTGCGCGTCGCCCTCGAAGCGCTCGTGCCGCACCTGCCGCGCTACAGGCGATCGATGGCGAACTACGCGAGGCTGCTCACGGAGCCGGAGTAGGGACGGACCTGCGGTCCCTTCCGCCGAGCGGTGCTCGGTGCCACGATGGACGGCATCCGTTCGAGGAGGCACGAGCATGTCGATCATCCGCACTGTTCCCGATGACGAGGCCACAGGGCGCCTCGCCGAGCTCTACGCCGACGACATCGCCGACCAGGGCTTCGTCGCCGCCCACACGCGGGTGATGGGGCTGCATCCCGAGGCCTACGACGCGTGGGAGGCGCTGATCACCGCCATCGGTCGGCCGATGGGCAAGCGCCGGTACGAGCTGGTGACGCTCGCGGCGGCGCGCGGGTCGCACTCCCGGCACTGCCGACTGGCCCACGGACGCCGCACCCTCACCCTCGCGCTGTTCGACGAGGACCAGCTGATCCGGATCGCACGCGACTACGGCGACGCCGACCTCACCGAGGCCGAGGTGGCCATGATGGCCTTCGCCGAGCAGGTGAGCGTCGACGCCTCGGTGATGACGGATGCCGACAGTCAGCGCCTGCGCGACGTCGGGTTCAGCGACCGCGAGATCCTCGACATCACCCTGGCCGCTGCGGCACGCAACTACTACAGCCGTGCCGTGCAGGCTCTCGCGGTCGACGTGGACGAGACCCCCGGCATCAGCGAGGAGTTGAAGGTGGCCCTGGTCGCCGGGATCTGACCGGTTCCGTTTCCGCCTGCTTGCCCACGTGCCTACGTGCCTACGTGCCTACGTGCTTACGTGCCCAGCTGCCTGCCTGCCTACTTGAGCAGCCGCGACAGGATGCGGTCGGCGAGGACCTTGCCTCCGGTCTGGCACGTCGGGCAGTACTGCAGGCTCGAGTCGTGGAAGTTGACGTCGCGCACGGTGTCGCCGCACACCGGGCACGGCTGGCCCGAGCGCGCGTGCACTCTCATGTGGGCCCGCTTGGCGTCTTTGAGCTCGGCGGGCGGCTTGCCTGAGGCGATGGCCGCGGCATCCGTCAGCGTCGTGCGCATGGCGTCGTAGAGGTGCGCGACCGTCTCGGGCGACATCGTCGCAGCGATGGCGAAGGGAGAGAGCTTCGCGACGTGCAGGATCTCGTCGGAGTAGGCGTTTCCGATACCGGCGATGATCGACTGGTCGCGCAGCAGCCCCTTGATCTGGGTGCGCCGCCCTCGGAGCACCTCGGCGAACTCGGCCTCGGTGAAGTCGTCGGCGAGGGCGTCGGGACCGAGGCGGGCGATGCCCGGCACCTCGTGCGGGTCGCGCACGAGGTAGACGGCGAGGGACTTCTTGCTGCCGGCCTCGGTGAGGTCGAATCCGGAGCCGTCGTCGAGTCGGACTCGCAGGGCTATGGGAGAGCGCCCGGGCTTGATCGCAGTCGCCGGCACGGCGTCGAACCAGCGCAGCCAGCCGGCGCGGGCGAGGTGGAAGACGAGGTGGGTGGCGTCGGTCTCGACGTCGATGAACTTGCCGTGTCGCGTGACGCCGGTGATCCTCGCCCCGTCGAGGGCATCGATGGGCGGGTCGAAGGTCTTCAGCGCCGAGAACGAGGTGATGGTCGCCCGGCTGATGGCGTGGCCGACCGTGCGCTCCGCCAGAAAGGCGACGAGCGCGTGGACCTCGGGCATCTCGGGCACGCCTCCAGTCTGGCGTGACGGTGCGACATCCGGGAGGGGGTTGCGCCCGTCGGAGATCAGCCGAGATCAGCCGACGTCGGCTGACGTCAACCGAGCGCCGCCCGCCGCAGGAGCTCCTTCACTTCAGACGCGAACGGCTCGACCGGGCCGTCGACCGGGATGCCCGGGGCGACGGTCGTGATGGGCAGCACGGCCACGGCGCTCGGCGCGAGACCCCACTCGGAGCGCCACCCGCTGATCTGGGTGGCGGATGCCGCGTACACGATTCGACCGAGCCCGACCCAGGCATGCGCCGCCGAGCACATCGGGCAGTGCTCACCCGAGGTGTAGACGACGGACAGCGCCCGCTGGTCGGGGGCGAGGTTGTTCGCGGCCCATCGAGCGATCTCGAACTCCGGATGCAGGGTCTCATCGCCCCCCGAGGTGCGGTTCCGATCCTCGAACAGGGTCCGGCCTGAGGCATCCGTCAGCACCGAGCCGAAGGGCTCGTCACCGGCGTCGATCGACTCGCGTGCCAGCTCGACCGCGCGGGCGAGCACCCGGCGGTCGGCATCCGTCACCGGCACGTCCGGTCAGTCCTCGAGCCTGAAGCCGACCTTGAGCGTGACCTGGAAGTGCGCGACGGCACCGTCGGCGACCTCGCCCCGCGTGGAGACGACCTCGAACCAGTCGATGTTGCGCAGAGTCTGGGCGGCACGGGCGATGCCGTTGCGGATGGCGGTGTCGGTGCTCTCCGGCGAGGTTCCGACGATCTCGGTGACGCGATAGGTGTGGTTGCTCATGATGCTCCCGTCGGCCCGCGACCACGGCGGTGCGGGGTGATTCCGAGGCTACTCCGGCGGAGCGGCGTCGCGCCGGAACATGTCACCGCGGCGTCACGGAACCCGTCAGCCGAGGTCGCGACGGATGCCGAGGGCGGCGTCGACGGCGTCGCTGATGTCGTCGTAGCGGCATCCGCCCGGGCAGTCGTAGTCGACCACGGCGAGACCGGAGTCCCCCATGGTCGGCACGACGGCGACGCCGACGTTCGCCGTCGACGCGCAGCGTGGACAGGCGAGCGTGAGGCGGCGTTCCGTCATGACGACCTCAGCCGATCTTGATGCCCTGGAGTGCCAGGAAGGGAACGGGGTCGATCTGGGTACCGTTCTTGTACACCTCGAAGTGCAGGTGGCAGCCGGTTGCGGCGCCCGTCGCACCCGACCAGGCGATCTGCTGGCCGGCGACCACCAGCTCTCCGACTCGGACCAGAGTTCCGCCCGTGACGATGTGGGCGTAACCGGTGTCCATTCCGCCACCGTGGGCGATCTTCACGAAGTTGCCGTAGGTGCCGAGCGGCGACGCGTAGCTGACACGGCCTCCGGATGCCGCGTAGATCGGCGCCCAGCATCCGGTGCCGATGTCGGTGCCGCGGTGGACCGACTGCGAGCATCCGCCCGGCGTGCAGATCGGAGCGCGGGGGCCGAACGACCCGGTGATGCGACCGGACGCGGGCTTGGCCCAGATTGCGGCGCAGGCCGTGTTCTTCAGTACGGCGTCGCCGACGACGGCCTCTCCGCCGAGGATCACCCGCGAGACGGGCTGCAGTTCGTTGATGGCGACGGATGCCGGCTGCGGGATGCACTGCGCACGGGTGATGTAGAGCGGCGAGCGGAGTCCGCCGGCGAGGGCCGCACCGGCTAGGGCGTCGGCGAAATCGGTGCCCGTGGAGATGAAGGCGCTGGCGAGAGGCTGTGCGGAGGAGGTGCGGAAGACGGCCTCGTTGATGGCCGCGGCCGTCAGGTAGCGGTCTTGGCCCTCGTGACGCTTGACCACGTAGCCGCGGGCCGTCATCTGGCGCTGGATCGCGTCGCTGACCGCGGCACTGCCTCCGGCGATGCGTACGGTCTTCACTCCGAGCCGACTGAGGAGCGTGAAGGTGCTCGGGGGGACCCAGGTCGACACGCCGTCGAGGAGGAAGACCGGCGCGCGGAGCTTTCCCGCAGCTGCGGAGGCCGCCAGGGCGTCGGGGAAGTCGCGTCCCGTGGCGATGAACGCCTCGCTGGACGACGTGAACGCACCGCCGATGAGGAGCTCGGCGGTCTCGTAGCGACTGCCGCCGCCGACGCGTTCGATGCTCGGCGTCAGGGTGCTCAGGGTCTTGTAGACGTCGGCGCTGACGGCGGCCGCTCCGCCCGCCACGACGATGCGAGCAGGGGCGAGACGCACGATCTCGGCCCGCACGACCTCGGGCAGGACAGCGGTCTGGGTGAGGAGGAGTGGTCCGCCCTGCGCCGCAGCCGCAGCGGCCGCGGACAGGGCGTCGGGGAACGTCGCCCCGGTCGCGACGTAGACCACGGGCACGTTCGGGGAGAAGCGCCGCGAGATGGAGACGGCGGTCTCGTAGCGGTCGGCTCCCGAGAGACGCTGAGCCCCGGGCGCGAACGGCTTGATGACGGTCTGCACCACCGGCGCCGCCCGGCCGAGGAGTCCGTTGGTCTTCTCGTCGGAGAGGACGGGAGCCGACGGCTCGGGCGTCGGCTCGGCGGACGGCTCCGTCGTCGGCTCGGCGGACGGGGCGGGGGCGGGCTCGACTGTCGGTTCGGTCGTCGGCTCGGTCGTGGGCTCAGGCTCGGTGGTCGGCTCGGCGCTCGGCTCGGCCGTGGGCTCGGCGGACGGCTCGGGCAGGGGCGTCGAGGCGTCGGGCGCCGGATCCGCATCGGGCGTCTCGGCCGGCGGCGCCGTCGGATCTCCGGTCGACTCGGTGGTGGTGACGGCATCCGTCGTCGCCGCAGTCTGCGACGAGCCGGGTGCGAGCTCCGCACCGACTGCCGGACCGACCGCACCGAACCCGATGATGACCGCCGCCGCGATTGCGACAGCGTTCATCCGCATGAGTGAACGCATGATGATGAAACCTCCCCGAGCGGCCGGCGACGTAGGGGAACACCGAGCGCTCCTCGCAGTGTACGACCCGCACTCCGCCCCCGCGAAGCCCCTTTTCGAGCCGATCTCCCTCGCTCGGGCGTGTCCCGTCGTCGTCGCACCGAGCGATGTCGGCTCGTCACAGTGGTTTTCATCTGTAACACGGGCCTCGGATCGGGATGCCTCGGGCGACGGATGCCGGTCACTTCAGCGGCAGGAGTTCGCCTCCGGTCTGGCAGCTCGGGCAGTACTGCGCCGTCGTGCTGGCGAAACTGAAGTCGTGGATGGTGCCGCCGCACACCGGGCAGGTCTCGCCCGCGCGCCCGTGCACGCGCATGGCCGCGACCTTGGTCTCTTTGAGCTTCGCGATCGGCACGCCTCGGCGGTCGGACATCGCGCCGGTGATGGTCGCGACCGTCGCATCGAAGAGGCGGTCGAGCGCGTCGGCGTCGAGGCTGGCGGCGTGCACGACGGGAGACACCTTCGCAGCGTGCAGGATCTCGTCGGAGTAGGCGTTGCCGATGCCGGCCAACGACTCCTGCTCCTGCAGCACCGCCTTCACCTGCTTGCGGCGGCCGACCACGGCGCCGTCGAAGTCCTCGCGCGTGAACGTCGGATCGGCCGGATCGGGTCCGAGCTTCGCCACGGCCGGCACCTCGGCCGGGGCGTCGACGACCCAGAGACCGAGCGAGACCCAGTCACCGGCGTCGGTGAGCTCGAGCACAGGTGCGTCATCGAAGGCGAAAGTCACCAGGGCGGGAGGCAGCGCGGGCGCGTCGGCCTGCACGGCTGCCGCTCCCGGCGCGGACGCGCTCGGTGGCGCTGCAGCGTCGTCGATGGCGGCATCCGCCCCGCCCCACCGGGCCCAGCCGTGCCTGCCGAGCGACACCACGAGATGCTGCGCCCCGAAGGCCAGATCGAGGAGCTTGCCGTGGCGACTCACCGCGGTGACACGTTCGCCCACGAGCGACTCCGGCGCACGGGAACGGGTCTTCGTGGTGCGGAACTCGAGCACGTCGACCCCGGTCAACGCATGGCCGGTCAACCGCGCACCGAGTTCTTCGGCGAGCGCCTGCACCTCAGGTGACTCGGGCATGACGCCAGCCTCCCACACGCCGCCGACATGCGGCCAGCGGGATGCCGGAGGGCGGCATCCGTCTACCGGATGCCGCCCTCCGGCGCCCTACTCCGTGGCGAAGTCGAGCATCGAGTCGGCGACGGCGATGACCGACCAGGTGCCGCCCTCGGCATCCGTGAGCTCGTAGGCGGGCACGACGACCACGCTTCCGTCGGGCTGCCACTGGCTCGCGAGCCCGAGCCTGGCGCTCACGATGTCGACCTGGTTCACCGGCCACGACAGCGCAGCTCCGGCCGTGGGTGTCGCGGGCGGCTCCGTGGGCGGCACCCACTCGGCCGCGGCGTCGCCTTCGGCGGCGTCGGCGGTCGTGCGCAT
This sequence comes from Leifsonia sp. Leaf325, assembly GCA_001423545.1. GTDB lineage: Bacteria > Actinomycetota > Actinomycetes > Actinomycetales > Microbacteriaceae > Orlajensenia. The sequence continues at coordinate 1,007,014 of LMOK01000002.1, read as the reverse complement.
AGCGATCGGGAGGTTCGTCATCTGGGCGCCGAAGCGCGGGTCGGAGAGCCGCTCGAACGCCTCCTGCTCGCTGACGACCTCGTAGTCGCCCACGGGAACGATCGGCGCCAGTCCCCCGTAGGAGCTGACGATGCCCTCGGTCGCCAGCTCGAGAGTCCACGGCTGGTCGACGCGCTGGCCGTCGATGACGGGCCAGGCCTGGGCGGTGCGGGTGAGAGCGCCCTCCCAGGTCTCCGAGCTGTACTGGTACGCCTCCGGGTCTCGCCCGGTTGCCGCGATCAGGGAACGCAGGGATTCGATGGCGGCTTCCTCCCCCGGGACGGTGCCGTCGCCCGAAGGCACGCAGGCCCCGGTCTCGTCGGTCTCCGTGCAGTTCCAGGGGTTGATGACCGGGTTCGAGTACGAGAACGAGAGGGTGCCGTCGAGCGACACCGTGAGTTGCGGGGCAGTCCCGTCCTGGCTGCCGACGAACCAGATGCCGTCCTTCAGCTCCGGCACGCCATCGAGCCCGAACACTGCGGCCAGAGCCGACACCGTCTCGACGTTCGAGGCCGCGCGGGCATCGTAGGCATAGCCCGGCGCCGATCCACCCGAGGTCGACAGGCCCGACGAGGTGAAGTCGTTGCGACCGAACCCCGACGGGTACATCATGTCGGCGGTCGAGCCGGCGACCATCTTGCGACTGTCGGCGGCAGCCCCCGCGGACGGCACGCTCGGCGCCGCGCCGGAATCCGCAGCGGCACCCTCCGGCACGCCCTCCGACATCCCCTGCGACATCCCCTGCAGGGAGATGGGCGGTGCCACGCCGTCCGCCAGTGTCGACGTTCCTCCGGTCGACGCCCCGACGGCGTACCCGGCAGCACCGAAGATCGCGATCGATGCGGCGACCGCCGCGATCGGAATCCACCGCGGGCGACGCCGCCTCCGCTCGGTGCCGAGGTCGGTCACGGGCGCCGGCTCCCCCGCCGGATCACCCGTGGCCGTCTCGGAGCCGGGGACGACCCCCGTCGACGCTGCGATGACCTCGTCCGTGAATCCCGCGCGAGGTTCCACATCGGCTGCAGGGTCGGCGGCGCGCAGTCGCGCCTCGGGGTCGAGTCCGCTGTCGCCACCCGTTCCGTTGTCCCGGTCGAGTCCGTTGTCATCACTCATGTCGCTTCAGCCTTTCGTGCGTGCGCCTACTGATACCTATGTGCAGAGGGGGCCGAACCTTGCACGATCGTCTAGAACGACATCCGTTCGCCCCACGCCTCACGCAGGCGCTTGCGGGCACGGGAGAGAGCGGCATCCGCCCCCGACCGGGAGATGCCGAGAACCACTGCGAGCTCCTCGCCGTCGAGGCCCTCCCAGGCGTGCAGCAGCAGGACGTGGCGGTCGCGCTCCCCCACCGTCGCCAACGCCCCCCGCACTTCGGCGTCGAACAGGGCGCTCAGCTCCGGGTCCTCGCTCACGCGAACGGTGCCGACCTCCGGCACCTCCTCGACCGGGAGGTCGATCGCCTTGCGCCGGTAATTGGCGAGGGTGAATCCGGCGGTGCGGTACAGCCACGGAAGCAAGGCGTCGACGGGTACGTCGCTGCGGCGGCGCCAAGCTGTGGCGAACACCTCGGCGGCGAGGTCCTCGGCGTCCTGTCGTGGCCCGCGGCGGGCGAAGTAGCGCACGAGGGCGGTGGAGTGCTCGCGCACGACCTCGGTGAACCACGCGACGTCGTGGTCGGCCGCATCGCCCTCACGGGGCGGGTCGGCGCTCTCGGGCATTCCCACTCCCTCGGTCACGTCGGCGTCTGCTGCGGTGCTGGCGATCCTCACACCTTGACTATGTCGGGTCTGCCGCGAGTCTTGCACGGGCGTGCGACGAAGTTCGGGGCTGGCGCAATTCAGGCTCGATCGCCTTCAGCAGGGCGTGTCGTGTGCAGACACGCCTTCCGAACGCAATCACGCCTGAGTCATGCGCAGGTCGAGCTCAGTACTCGCCCTTGATCACGAAGAACGAGCCGCGGATGGTTCCGGCCAGCTTCGACCTCTGACGCGCGAACTTGAATCGCTCGGCCAGCTCCTCCGGGATCTCCATCCCATCCGACAGCTTGAAGCCGACGGCGCGCTTCCCGCCCTCCTCCATGCCGTACATGACGTTGATCGAGAGGCCGGACTCGTAGAAGGCGTAGGTCATCCGCGTGCCATCGACCTCGAAGTCGGTGACCTCCAGCGGACGGGAGGCGATGACGATGTCGCGCTCCTCCTTGAGGATGCGTGTTACGCGCTCGAGTGCCGCCGGGTTCTCCTCGGCGGTCTCGACGGTGAACGTGTGGTCGAACTTGTTCCTGTAGTACCGCGCCTCGTTGGCACGGAGCCCGGCGAGGGCATCCGTGACCGGAGAGGACTCGAGGCCCTCCGTGGAGACGTTCACGAAGTCGACGACGTGCGGCATGGGTCCTCCTGGTGTGCGAATGACCCCACGGTACTGCGGCGGTCGGGCGCCGGCTTCTCCGATCCTGCTCGGTGAGCCCGGATGCCGACGCTCACGTGTCCGTGCTCGGAATAGCATGTCGGCAGAGCCCATCACCGGGCGCGTCTCAGCATCGGGACGCACCGCACGAGAGCGGGGGTGCACCATGGCGTCGACGAAGGCTCTCCGCTGCAGCCTGGGTCTGCACAAGTGGGTCCTGAGGCACCAGGAGGAGACGGGTCTCGCGTACCACGAATGTGCTCTCTGCGGCGTGGAACGCAGCGACGACGGCCCTCCGGCGACCTTCGACTTCTCCTGACGGATGCCGCCGAGGGCGGCGGCGCTGCGATGATCAGCAGGCACCCAGCTACTGCTCAGGCACCGCTCAGATAGCTTCCACTCAGTCCCGCTAGATTCGCCGAAGCCACCAGGGCAGAGGACGATTGCGGGGACGACTGTGAGTGTTGACGACACGTTGGGGCTCGCTCTCGGCGGCGGCGGGGCATTCGGCGCGGCGCATGTCGGCGTGCTGCAGGTGCTGGCAGAGCGCGGCATCCTCCCCGGGATAGCGTCCGGCACCAGCTCGGGCGCTCTCGTCGCGGCCGCGTACGCCGCCGGGTTCGAGGCAGCGGAGATCGAGCGAGCCGTTCTCGAGTTCCGCTGGCGCGCGATCGCACGGTGGTCGCTCGCTCCGCGTTGGGGCCTGCTCGACACCCGCGCCGTCGACGACGCCGTGCACAGCGTGTTCGGCACCGATCCGCTCATCGAGAACCTTCCGCGACGGTTCGGTGCCGTCGCCACCGACCTCCGCACGCGTCGGGCCGTCACGATCGACAGCGGTCCGCTGAGCGTGGCCCTGAGATCCACGATCGCCGTACCCGGTCTGCTCGCCCCTGTGCGCCGTGACGGCGCCCTCCTGGCGGACGGCGGCATCGTCGACAACGTTCCGGTCGGGGCCGCCCGAGAGCTCGGTGCAACCAGGGTGATCGTGGTGCGCCTGCACGCGAAGTGGGAGAACGTGCGGATGATGCGCACCACGACGCGCACCGGCGACCTCAGGAACGACCCGTCAGTGGTACTCATCCAGCCCGAGATGGAGGGGATGGCGCAATGGACGATGACCGACGCACCGCGCCTCATCGCCGAGGGTCGTCGTGCAGCGATGATCGCACTGGATGCCGCCGAACTCCGCGCGGACCGCGCACGGACCGGGATCGCGCCCCTCAGCTGACGCGGCGTCCCGCAGTCACACCGCGCACGACGGCTGCTCCCGACAGTGGCGCGCCGACCCGGCTACACGTTGAAGCGGAACTCCACCACGTCGCCGTCCTGCATGACGTAGTCCTTGCCCTCGATGCGGGCCTTGCCGTGCGAACGGGCTTCGGCGATGGACCCCGTCGCCACCAGGTCGTCGAAGGAGATGACCTCGGCCTTGATGAAGCCGCGCTCGAAGTCGGTGTGGATGACTCCTGCTGCCTGGGGCGCCTTCGCACCGGTCGGAATCGTCCAGGCGCGGGTCTCCTTGGGTCCAGCCGTGAGGTAGGTCTGCAGGCCGAGCGTGGCGAATCCGATGCGGGCGAGCTGGTCGAGGCCCGACTCGTCCTGACCCGTCGACGCGAGCAGCTCAGCGGCGTCGGCCGGGTCGAGGTCGATCAGCTCCGACTCGATCTTCGCGTCGAGGAGAACAGCCTGGGCGGGAGCGACCAGGGCCTCGAGCTCGGCGCGCTTGGCGGCATCCGTCAGCACGGCCTCGTCGACGTTGAAGACGTAGATGAACGGCTTGGCGGTGAGCAGGCCGAGGTCCTTGATGGGAGTGATGTCGACTTTGGAGGCCGAGAGCGGCGTGCCCTTCTGCAACTCGGCGAGTGCCTCCTGTGCTGCGGCGAGAACGTCGGAGCCGATCTTCTTGGTCTTCAGCTCCTTCTCGAACCGCGGGATGGCCTTCTCGAGGGTCTCCATGTCGGCGAGGATGAGCTCGGTGTTGATGGTCTCCATGTCGGACTTGGGATCGACCTTGCCCTCGACGTGCACCACGTCGTCATCGGTGAAGCCACGCACGACCTGGGCGATGGCGTCGGCCTCGCGGATGTTCGCGAGGAACTTGTTGCCGAGGCCCTCGCCCTCCGATGCGCCGCGCACGATGCCGGCGATGTCGACGAAGGAGACCGGGGCGGGGAGGATGCGCTCGCTGCCGAAGATGCCGGCGAGGGTCTCGAGGCGCGGATCGGGCAGGTTCACGACCCCGACGTTCGGCTCGATCGTGGCGAACGGGTAGTTCGCTGCGAGCACCTGATTCTTGGTCAGTGCGTTGAAGAGGGTTGACTTGCCGACGTTGGGCAGGCCGACGATGCCGAGTGTAAGAGCCACGGGGGTCAATCGTACCGGTCGCGGGTGCACGCGGGTTGCGGGAGCGGGCGGGCCTCCGGCAGCGGCTGCGCCGAGAGGACCATCCGCTCGATGGCGGCGCCGTCGTGGCCGGTGAAGGTGCGCCCCCGGTCGTCGATCACGCCGTCGGCCGCGAAGGCCTCGACGAACGATCCACGTCGCCGGCGTTCGTCGCCCCGAAGAAGGCATCGACCGGGTCGGGCAGCGCGGTTACGATCGGGCTCCGCTGCGGGCCGGCAGCTGCAGGGCGGGCAGCAGTTCGCGCAACGAGGTGATCTCGAGGTCGGGAACGGCATCCGTCGCAGCAGCGGTCTCGTCGAGACGGTTGAGCCAGATGCCCCGGATGCCGGCGGCCTGGGCCCCGGCCACGTCTTTGTCGAGCAGGTCGCCCACGTGCCAGGCGGTGGCGGGGTCGGCGTCGAGCTCGGCCAGTGCGTGGTCGAAGATGGCACGGTCGGGCTTGGCCGCTCCGACCTCGCCCGAGACGAAGACGGCGTCGAAGCTGTTCTCGATGCCGAGGGCCTCGAGCTTCGCTCGCTGCGCCCCCGTGGGTCCGTTGGTGACGACGGCGAGCGTGATGCCGGCCGCGCGCGCCTCGGCGAGGGTGTCCACGACGTCGTCGAACAGAGTGTGCCCGCCGCGCTCGGCCCGGTGATAGGCATCCGCCGTCGCCTGCAACAGCTCGGCGTCGTGCAGGCCGAACTGCTCGAAGGTGCGGCGCCAGGCCTCGAGTCCGAGCTCGTCGTTGTCGAGCTCGCCGCGATACCAGTCGAGCTCGATCTCGGGCCAGTACGTGTCCCAGACGGAGTCGTTGACCTTCTCGATCTCGAGCGCGTCGAGCCGGGGGTGCGCCGCGGAGAGCCCCTCGCAGGTGGACCTGATGGCCTCGCGCAGCCGACTCCAGTCGAGCATCGTTCCGTCGAGGTCGAGGAACAGGGTCTCGATGAGGCGATCACCGTGGTCTTGATGCACTGCAGCTCCTGTCTCTCCCCTACTTCCGGCGGGGCCGGGAGACCGGGTGCGATCACCCTACGGCGGCCCCCTGACATCCATCTGAACGAGGGGTGACGGATGCGGCAGCCGCCCATTCTGAGGCGGCATCCGTCTGCGGTCCTTGTCTGCGTGATCCGTCTCGAGCGGGCTCATGCCGACAGGCCGCCGCCGGTGCCGGCCGTGTCGGCGGAGCGTGTAACGATGGCAGGGTGCCAGTGAACTTCACCGCGATCGACTTCGAGACCGCCAACGGATCGAACGTCTCGGCGTGCTCCGTCGGCATGACCAAGGTGCGCGACGGCAAGGTCGTCGAACGCGTGGGCTGGTTCATCCGCCCGCCGTTCCCGCACGACGAGTTCAACGAGTGGAACATCCGCATCCACGGCATCCAGCCCGAGCAGTGCGCCGACGCGTTCGAGTGGGGCGACCAGCTCCCCGACCTGCTCGCCTTCGCCGAGGGCGACGTGCTCGTGGCGCACAACGCCGGCTTCGACATGGGCGTCATCAAGGCCGCGTCCACCTTCGTCGGTTCAGCAGTGCCCGACTTCCGCTACCTCTGCAGCCTGCAGGTGGCGCGCAAGACCTACTCGCTCGACTCGTACCGCCTGCCTGTGGCCGCCATGGCCGCCGGGTTCGAGGGCTTCACGCACCACGACGCCCTGGCCGACGCCGAGGCGTGCGCGCACATCATGATCGACGCGGCCGCCCGCCACGGAGTCGACGACATGGACGCCCTCGCCCGGGTCGTCGGTGTGAGGTTCGGCGCCATCGGCCCCGTAGCCACGGCCGCGAAGGCAGCGACGCACGGCCCGATGGCGCTGGCGTAGGTAGCTTCGGGCCGACGGATGCCGCGGCTCGCGGGCCGGCGAACGCCGAGTGTCGGCGGGGCAGGCGACACTGGAGCCATGGACATCCTCGGACTGATCATCGGCCTCGTCGTCGGCATCGCGCTCGGCGCCCTCGCGACGGCGTTCCTGCTGCAGCGGCGCGCTGCAGCGGCCCGTGAGGCTGCCGCGCAGTCCGGCGTGATAGTCGAGGACCCCGCCGTCGTCGAGATGCGTCACCAGGCGCAGCTGGCCGAGGTGCGCGCGGCGGAATTGGCCGTGCAGGCCGAGATCCGATCCACCGAGCACGCCGTGCAGTCCGAGCTGCGTGCCCAGCTCGCCGCCATGGACGCGACGGTGATGGGTCTGCGGGAGCAGATCGGCGCAGCACAGTCGCAGTACCGCGAGGTCGTCGAGCAGCACCGCACCGAGCAGCAGGCCCGCGAAGACCGCGAGAAGGCCGAGAGCAAGGTCCTCCAGGCCCTCGCCCCGGTCAAGCAGACGCTGTCCGAGATGCAGCTCAAGGTCACCGAACTCGAGACCCAGCGCAGCCTCCAGCACGGCGAGCTGTCGCAGCAGCTGCGCCAGGCCAGCGAGTCCGAGGAGCGCCTCCGGTCCACCGCCGAGACGCTCGCATCGGCGCTGCGGTCCAACAGCACACGCGGCGTCTGGGGTGAGACCCAGCTGCGCAGCGTCGTCGAGGCAGCCGGCCTCATCGAGCGCGTCGACTTCGACACCCAGGCGAGCATCTCGACCGATGCCGGCGCCGGCCGACCCGACATGGTCATCCACCTGCCCGGCGGGAAGAACATCGCCGTCGACGCCAAGGTGCCCTTCAACGCCTACCTCGAGGCCAGCCAGATCCCCGCGACGGCGACCGGTGCCGAGGGAGCGCAGCGCGAGGCCAAGCTCAAAGACCACGTCAAGGCCGTGCGCGACCACATCACGACCCTCGGCAGCAAGACCTACTGGAACGGCCTCGAATCCTCGCCCGAACTGGTGATCGCGTTCATCCCCAGTGAATCGCTGGTCTCGAGCGCCCTCGAAGCCGACCCGTCGATCATGGAGTTCGCCTTCAGCAAGCGCGTCGCGCTGGCCTCTCCGGTCACGCTCTGGTCCGTGCTCAAGACCGTCGCGTTCAGCTGGCAGCAGGACGTGCTGACGAACGAGGCGAAGACTCTGTTCGACCTCAGCCGCGAGCTGTACTCCAGGCTCTCGACCACGGCCACTCAGATCGAGAAGCTCGGCCGCACCATCGAACGCACCGTCAAGGACTACAACACCTTCGTCGGTTCGCTGGAGAGCCGCGTGCTTCCGACGGCCCGCAAGCTCGGCGCGCTCGACGAGACGAAGGTCTTCGCGCCCCTCACCCCCATCGAGGAGAGCCCCCGCGAGCTGACGGCGTTCGAGCTCGTCGGCGAGCTCGAGGCAGCCCGCGTCACGGAGCAGCTCGCCGAGATCGACGAGGAGATCCGCTCGATCTGACGGGCAGCACGAGGCCGGCTGACGGGCAGCACGAGGCCGCGTCCTGCGCTCAGGAGACGGCCTGGGCTCCGGCTCCAGCTGGTGCTCAGCGTCCGGCCGCCCAGTCGCGGAAGTCGAACAGCCGCTGCCGATCGACGCTCAGCTCGTCGAGCACAGCACGAGCGGTGCCGTCCTCCAGCTCAGCGACAGCCACGAGCACGTCGGCTGACTGCAGGCCGCGCGGTCGATGCATCCGAGACAGCTCCCGTGCTCGTCGCAGTACCGCCGAACCGTCTTCTGCGAGCGGCGGAATCCCACCGAGGAGCACATCGGGATCGGCAGCATCGGCCGGGGCAGAGGCCGCAGCCGGGGCCGCGCCCGCCAACACTGCTCGATCCAGAACGCGCGCCAATGCCGCACGCACCGCCCGATCGTCGATCCCGTCAGCGGCCACCGCGGCCCTGGCAGACGGGTCCGCCGTGGTGAGGCATCCGATCAGCAGGTGTTCCGCATCGATGCGGGCCGAACCCGAGGCGAGCGCGGCGCCCTCGGCTGCGCTGAGGATCTCAGCGACCAGGTGGGCGTCAGCCGCCAGCCCGCCGCTCACGTCCGGCCTCCTCATCGGAGGGCGCGTCGAATCCGGCCGCAGCACCGGCACCCGTCACGGCATCATCTGCGCCGTCGGCATCCGGTGGCAGGTCGTCGAGCGGATGTGCCAACTCGTCGGGCCCGAGCCGCGCGATGAGCAGCGTGGCCAATGCCAGGCCGACCGGGACGAGGCCTGCGAACAGGAAGGCCGGGGCGATGCCGATGGCCTCGCCGATGGGGCCGGCGATCGCCATCGAGATGGGCATGAAGGCGAGCGAGACGAAGAAGTCGAGGCTGGAGACGCGGCCGAGCATCGACGGCGGAACGCGCCGCTGCAGCAGCGTGCCCCAGACCACGCTGGCGCCGGAGAACAGGAAGCCCGTGATCAGCAGTGCGATCACCATGACCCAGAGCTGGCTGGTGTAGCCGATGACGGCGAGCGGGGCGCACCCGACGCCCCAGCCGAGGATCATCAATGTGAGGTAGCGGCGCGGAAGCTTCAGGGAGGCGACGGTCAGCGAACCGATGGCACCGCCGACGCCGAAGGCCGCGAGCGCCAGGGCGAATGCACCCGCACCCCCGCCGGTCTGGTCTTTCACGGCGAACGGCAGCAGCACCTCGATGGGTCCCATGATCACCAGGATCAACAGGATGGAGAACATGAGAGTGGCGAACAGCCAGCGCGTCTTCACCATGTAGCTGAAGCCCGACCGCAGGTCGAGGAACGTCTCGACGAGGAGGTGCCGGCGTTCGCCGCCTCCTTCACCGTCGAGGTCGCGCCGCACCGGAGTCGTGCGCATGAGGTACAACGAGATGGCCGCGCCGACCTGCAGCACGGCGATCACGAGGAAGGCCAGCCCCGGGGCGAAGATGGCGATGAGCCCACTGGCCACGGCGGGGCCGGCCGCGTTCATGACGGCCGGCCGCAGTACGCCCTCGATGCCGTTGGCAGCGAGCAGCTGGTCGGCGGGGATGATCGCGGGCAGCCAGGCGGAGTAGGCCGGGTAGAAGAACCCGTCGGCCACTCCCAGCACGAAGGCGATCACGGCGAGATGCCAGACCTCGATGGTGCCGGTGAGAGCGAGGACGGCGGCTGCGGCGAAGGCCAACCCACGCAGGCTCTCGCAGGCGAGCAGGATGCGGCGCTGCGGGATGCGGTCGGCTGCGACCCCGCCGAACAGGACGGCCAGCACCAGGCCCACGCTCGCGCCGACGGCGACGAGCGACAGGTCGACGGGGCTGCCGCCGAGCTGCACCACCTGCCAGACGGACGCCACGAGCCAGCACCCGCCGCTGAACAGCGAGAAGGTGAGCGCGACGACGAGGAGTCTGTATTGGCCGTCGGCGAAGGGCTTCAGCGCACGCGGGAGACGCGTCGCGGCATCCGTCGTCGCCATGTCGGTTCCCCCGTCGAGCGTGGTGTGCGCTGAGTGCGAGCGCTACGGAACCACGCTACACAGAGCCACCGACCAGCGGGAGGGACGAACAGCCATCGATGAGCGCTCTAGTGCCACTTCGACGCGAGGTGGTCGGCCACGATGCGACGGATCGTGCCCGAGTGCGACCGCAGCACGATCGACTCGGTGCGCAGGGTCGGTCCACGACGGCTCACGCCGGCGACGAGACCGCCGTCGGTCACGCCCGTGGCCACGAAGATGGTGTTGTTGCCGGCGACCAGGTCGTCGGCCTCATAGGTGCGGTCCATGTCGAGGCCGGCCGCGATGCCCTTCTCGCGCTCCTCCTCGTCGCGCGGGGCGAGCCTGGTCTGCATGAATCCGCCGAGCGCCTTGATGGCCGCGGCCGTCGTGATGCCCTCGGGGCTGCCGCCGATGCCCACGCACATGTCGATGCGCGACTCGTACCGCGCGGCGTTGATGCCGCCGGCGACGTCGCCGTCGAGCATGAGGCGAGTGCCGGCTCCTGCGGCACGGATGTCGGCGATGAGCCCCTCGTGGCGCGGACGGTCGAGCACCGCGACGCGCAGTTCGCCGACGTCCTTGCCGATCGCCTTCGCGAACGCGCGGATGTTGTCACCGATCGGGCGCTCGATGTCGATGACGCCGGCGCCGGCAGCGTTCGTGACGATCTTGTCCATGTAGAAGACGGATGACGCGTCGAGCATGGTTCCCCGGTCGGAGACGGCGATGACCGAGAGGGCGTTCTGTCGGCCCGCGGCGGTGAGGCTGGTGCCGTCGATCGGGTCGACGGCGATGTCGCAGGCCGGCCCCCGGCCGTTTCCGACGTGCTCGCCGTTGAAGAGCATCGGCGCCTCGTCCTTCTCGCCCTCACCGATCACGATGAGGCCGTCGAAGTTGACGGTGGCGAGGAAGGCGCGCATCGCGTCGACGGCGGCCTTGTCGGCGCTGTTCTTCTCGCCGCGGCCGATCCACGGCACGGCTCGGATCGATGCGGCCTCCGTGGCCCGCACGAGTTCGAGGGCGAGGTTGCGATCGGGGTGCTGATCGAGGCTGGCGGTTTCCGTGGTGCTCATGGGTCCTCCCGGACGCATCGAAGCTGAAGGCCCGTCATCGGACCGCGGTCGACCGGCAGGTCACCGCCTCTTCGAGCCTAGCCACCGGCCTCATCGTGCAGCGGGCGAAATCTCGAGCCGTCGCCGAAAGATCGCCCGATGTTAACGTTTCATCCGAACCTGAGCTCGAGAAGCGCGCATTCCAGCACGAATATCGACGCGTTGACGGATGCCGTCAGCCCAGCGACACCGTCGTACCGTCGACGCCGAGCGTCCAGGTGTGCACGGCGCCAGCGGCCGACACCGGCACGAGTCGGGCGCCCTCCCCCAGGTCGATCCCGGTGACCGAGCTGACGACCACGAAGGCATCGGCGGAGCACAGCTCATCGCGATCGTACGTGCGCTCGGAGTCGAGACCGGCCGCAGTGAGACTCTCCGCCTCCGCCGCGCTCTGCGGGGCGAAGCGGGCGAGCATGGTGCCGCCGAGCATGCGGGCGGCCGCGGCGGTGATGACGCCCTCGGGGGCACCGCCGATTCCGAGCAGCAGATCGATGTCGCCGCCGGGGAGCAGTCCCCGGAAGGCGCGCTCGACGTCGCCGTCGGCGAACAGCTCCACGCGGGCGCCGGCCGCCGCGGCATCCGCCACGAACGCGGCGTTCCGCGGTCTCTCCTGCACGGCCACCGTCAGGTCGGAGATCGGGCGACCCGTGCGTGCCGAGAGGCGCTCGAGGGTGATGGCGACGGGCTCGTCGAGCGAGCGAGCGGCATCCGGAACCCACGACACCAGCTTCTGGAGGTAGTAGGCGGGGCCGAGGTCGAGCAGCGCGCCGCGTGGGGCGACGGCGAGTACCACGATGGCTCCGGACACCCCGACTGCGGCCGAGCGGGTTCCGTCGACGGGGTCGACCGCGATGTCGACGGCGACGACGGATGCCGCAGGCCCGTCAGCGGCAGCCGCAGAACCGGCGCCGAACAGCTCGCCCACGAACAGCATCGGAGCCGCATCCTTCTCGCCCTCGCCCACCACGACGCGACCATCGACGTCGACGCCGTCGAGGGCACCGCGCAGCGCGACGACGGCCGCGGAGTCGACGGCGTCCTTGTCGCCGGATCCGACCAGCGGACGTACGGCGCGGGCCGCCACCCGGGTGGCATCGACGAAGGCCTGCTCGAGTGCCGGAGTGATGACGGTCATGGGTCCATACTCCCGGACTCCGGACGCACATCTGCCCCGGCATCCGCCCTCGCGGCGACTGGATAGACTTCGAGGACACCCCGCAGACATTCCCGAAGGAGTCGCCATGCCCGTCGCAACACCCGAGCAGTACGCCGAGATGCTGAACAAGGCCAAGGCCGGCGGATTCGCCTACCCCGCCTTCAACGTCTCGTCGTCGCAGACCATCCACGCCGTGCTCCAGGGCCTCACCGAGGCCGGATCCGATGGAATCATCCAGGTCACCACGGGTGGAGCCGACTACTTCGCGGGCCACACCGTCAAGAACCGCGCTGCCGGTGCGCTCGCCTTCGCGAAGTTCGCCACCGAGGTCGCCAAGAACTACCCGATCACCGTCGCCCTGCACACGGACCACTGCCCCAAGAACGCCCTCGACGACTTCGTGCTGCCGCTCATCGCCGCCTCCGAGGAGGAGGTGAAGGCGGGCCGCAACCCCATCTTCCAGTCGCACATGTGGGACGGCTCGGCCGTTCCCCTCGATGAGAACATCGAGATCGCGCAGGACATGCTGAAGCGCACCCAGGCCATCAACGCCATCCTCGAGGTTGAGATCGGCGTCGTCGGCGGCGAAGAGGACGGCGTGGAGCACGAGGGCAGCAACGAGGCTCTCTACACGACTGTCGGCGATGTCACGAAGGCCGTCGAGGCCCTCGGTCTCGGCGAGAACGGCCGGTACATCGCCGCCCTCACCTTCGGCAACGTGCACGGTGTCTACAAGCCCGGCGGAGTGAAGCTGCGTCCCGAGCTGCTCGGCGAGATCCAGGCCGGCATCGCCGAGAAGTTTGGCACCGGACCCAAGCCGCTCGACCTCGTCTTCCACGGCGGATCGGGCTCGACGGATGCCGAGATCGCCGCGGCCGTCGCCAATGGCGTCGTGAAGATGAACATCGACACCGACACGCAGTACGCGTTCACCCGCGCCATCGCCGACTACATGCTGAAGAACTACGATGGCGTGCTCAAGGTCGACGGCGAGGTCGGGAACAAGAAGCTCTACGACCCCCGCGCCTGGGGCAAGGTCGCCGAGTCCGCCATGGCCGCTCGCGTCGTCGAGTCCACCAAGCAGCTCGGCTCCGCCGGGCACTCGGCGTAGGTCGCTGATGGCTGAGAACCCGACTCCGGACCCTGTGGAAGGGTCGGGTTCGCAGCCCGATGCCGCGCCCGAGAGCGCGGCATCCGCAGCCCGGAAGACCCCGGCCCAGCCCGTCGACACGCGACCGAAGCCGCAGTTCGGCGAACTCGCCCCTCCTGGCTGGGTGTGGACCCCTCCTGCCGACTCGAAGACCGGTCACCAGCAGGAGCCGATGGTCGTTCACAAGCCCGCGCACGGGCAGAACGCCCCGCAGACCCCGCCCAAGGACCCCCAGGCTCCGAAGGCCGCTAAGGCACCGAAGCAGAAAGCCCCGTCCGGCACCCTGTTCGGTGCCGAGGCGCCGCCCGCTCCCGGAGCGGCATCCGCCCTCCCGGCCGATGCGCAGGCCGCCCCCGCCTGGGACCGCCCGGTGACGCTCGCGCTGCTCGTTCTCGGGATCTTCGGCGTCATCCTCTCGATCCAACTGCAGTCGGGCATCACGCAGTCGATCGCGATCATCCACGAGCAGGAGGGCATCGGCGCCTACACGCCGGTCTCCGCCGTGTCGACGATCGTGATGATCGGCGGCGTCGTGCAGATCATCCTGTGGCTGCTCGCCGCCGGGCTCTCGCTGCTGCAGATCCGGCGCAGGCGTCGAGCCTTCTGGATTCCGATCGTGGTCGGCGTCCTCTCGGCGATCGCCGTCATCTTCGTGATGACGACGGTGCTGTTGACGGATGCCACTCTGCTCAACCACTTCGCCGAGCT
>LMOK01000002.1:781365-992714 GCA_001423545.1 Leifsonia sp. Leaf325 | reverse complement strand
GGCACGTCGCCTCCTCAGCGAGGAGGCGACGTGCCACGGCGACGTGCCGTGACGAGGAGGAGACGCGCCCCGGCTAGGAGGAGACGCGCCCGCCGAGCGCCCGCTCGTCCTGCTTGCCCTGGAGGTCCTTGCGAAGTTCCTTGGGCAGCGAGAACATGAGGTCCTCCTCGGCCGTCTTCACGACCTCGATGTCTCCGTAGCCGGCGTCGGCGAGGTCGCGCAGCACCTCTTCGACGAGTTCCTCGGGAACCGAAGCGCCGCTGGTGACACCGACCGTCGCCACGCCATCGAGCCACTCCTGCTTGATCTCGCTGGAGTAGTCGACGCGGTAGGCGGCGCTGGCGCCGTACTCGAGGGCGACCTCGACGAGGCGCACACTGTTGGAGCTGTTCGCCGAGCCGACGACGATGACGAGTTCGGCATTCGCGGCGACCTTCTTGATGGCCACCTGGCGGTTCTGGGTCGCGTAGCAGATGTCGTCGGACGGCGGATCCTGCAGGTTCGGGAACTTCTCCCGCAGCCGGCGCACGGTCTCCATCGTCTCGTCGACCGAGAGCGTGGTCTGCGAGAGCCACACCACCTTGTCGGGGTCCTGCACGACGAGGTCGTCCACGTCGGCCGGGCTGTTGACGATGGTGACGTGGTCCGGTGCCTCGCCTGCCGTGCCCTCGACCTCCTCATGGCCCTCGTGGCCGATCAGCAGGATCTCGAAGTCGTCGCGGGCGAAGCGCACCGCCTCGCGGTGCACCTTGGTGACGAGCGGGCAGGTGGCATCGATGGCCAGGAGTCCGCGATCGGCTGCAGCGTTGACGACGGCGGGCGAGACGCCGTGAGCGCTGAAGACGACGTGCGCACCCGAGGGCACCTCGTCGACCTCCTCCACGAAGATCGCGCCCTTCTTCTCGAGTTCGGTCACCACGTGGATGTTGTGCACGATCTGCTTGCGCACGTAGACGGGGGCGCCGTAGTGCTCGAGGGCCTTCTCCACAGCGATGACCGCGCGGTCGACGCCGGCGCAGTATCCGCGGGGGGCCGCGAGCAGCACCTTCTTCTGTCCGAGGACCGGGGTATTCTTGAGCCGCCCCCGCACGCCGGGAATTCGCGGCATTCCGAGGCCGATGGGCGGGGCTTCCGTACTGCTGGTCACGCTTCCGATTCTACCGGGGTGTTTCGGCACGACTTGATGAGGGGCTTTCATGACGGATGCGACGACGGATGCGACGACTGCTCCGCCCGCCTCCACCGGTCCCAGCATGGAGACTCCCTGGTCCGTCTCGGTGCTCAGCACCAAGATCCGGGACTACATCGACCGCCTCGGCACTGTCTGGGTCGAGGGCGAGCTCACCCAGTGGAGCGTCTCGGGCGGCAACGTCTACGGCAAGCTCAAAGACCTGCACAACGACGTCACCGTGAGCATCCAGCTCTGGTCGTCAGTGCGCGCCCGCCTCAGCGAGACCTTCACGCAGGGCGACAGGGTGGTCGCGCTCGTGAAGCCCAACTGGTGGACCAAGGGCGGCAGCCTCACCATGACGGTCGTGCAGCTCAAGCATGTCGGTCTGGGCGACCTCCTCGAGCGTCTCGAGCGGCTGCGCAAGCAGCTCGCCGGCGAGGGCCTGTTCGATGCAGCCCGCAAGAAGCCGCTGCCCTTCCTCCCCCACTGCATCGGACTCATCACGGGCAAGGACTCCGACGCTGAGAAGGACGTGCTGCGCAACGCCCAACTGCGCTGGCCGGCCGTCGACTTCCGTGTCGTGCACGCTGCAGTTCAGGGAGACCGCTGCGCCCCCGAGGTGACGGCCGCCATCGCCCGGCTCGACGCCGATCCGAAGGTCGACGTCATCATCGTGGCGCGCGGCGGCGGCGACTTCCAGAACCTGCTCGGCTTCAGCGACGAACGCGTGCTCCGGGCTGCGGCATCCGCCAGCACCCCCATCGTCAGCGCGATCGGGCACGAGGCCGACCGCCCCCTGCTCGACGAGGTCGCCGACCTGCGTGCCTCGACGCCGACGGATGCCGCCAAGCGCGTCGTGCCCGACGTCGCCGACGAGCTCGCCAGGGTGCAGCAGGCACGCGCCCGCCTGGGCACCCGTCTCACCCACCTGCTCACGCACGAGGCCGACCGCATCGGCCAGCTGCGCAGTCGTCCGGTGCTGGCGAGCACGAGCTGGATCATCGACCAGCGTGCCCAGGACCTCACGTACTACCTCGCCCGCGGCTCCGACCTGCTCGATCGCACCATCGAACGGGCGCAGGCCTCCACCACCGAACTCGCCACGCGCCTCCGCGCCCTGTCACCGCAGGCCACTCTCGACCGCGGCTACGCCATCACCCAGCTGCCCGACGGCCACGTGCTCCGCCGGGCCGACCAGGCTCCTGCGGGCACCCCGCTCGTGCTCACCCTCGCCGAGGGCGTCGTCGGGGCCGACTCCACCGGACCCGCGACGAGAGGGTCGGCGTCGGCGAGTGAGCCGTCGGCGACTGAGCCTTCGGCGAGTGAGCCGTCGGCGACGAAATAGAATGGATGCCATGCCCACGAACGACGACACCGCGAACCTCAGCTACGAAGAGGCCCGCGACGAGCTCATCCGCGTCGTGAGCGCGCTCGAGCAGGGATCGTCGACTCTCGAGCAGTCGCTCGCGCTGTGGGAGCGCGGCGAACTGCTCGCCCGGCGCTGCGAGGAATGGCTGATCGGTGCGAAGGCGCGCCTCGAGGCTGCACGCGCAGGGGCATCCGCCTCAGCCGCGGCATCCGGAGCGCCCGTCGCATCGGACGCCCACTGATGGCCGCCAGACCTCCCCGCGTCGTCGCCGAGCTCGGCCGCCCCGAGACTCCGGAGGAGACGGCAGCCCGCAAGGCCGAGAACTCGCGGCTCTACCGGGCGCGCAAGACTCCGAACAACCTCGTGCTCTCGCTCATCGTGTGCGTCGCCGTCGCCTTCGTGATCTTCCTCGCGGTACCCCGGGGCGACATGAACTTCGACAACACCGTCGACTGGAAGGCCCTCTCGGAGACGGCGCAGACCGGCGTTCCCGAGACCCTCGCCAGCCCCGACCTGCCAGACGGCTGGCGCTCCAACACGGCCGTCTACAGGTCCAACGCCGCCGACGACGTCGACGTCTGGTTCATCGGCTTCCTCACCCCGAGCGACGAGTTCATCGGCATGAGCCAGGCCTTCGACGCCAACGACACCTGGGTGGCCACCGAGCTGAAGAACACCATCGCCACGGGCTCGGTCACCATCGACGGTGTCGACTGGACCGTCTACGACAACAGGGCGTCGACCGACGACCTGGGCAACGCCCGCTACGCTCTCGTCACGACGTCGGGCGAGAGCACCTGGGTGCTCGCCGGAACGGGCACGCCGTCGGAGTTCGAGACGCTGGCCGAATCTCTCACCCCCACGATCACCGCTGAGGAGTAATACCGGATGACGACTGTTCCCGAACACACGACGCACACCCCGTCGAGCGCGTGGCGGGAACTCCGCCGTGGCAACGAGAGGTTCGTCGCGGGTGAGCCGCAGCATCCGAACCAGGATGTCGGCCGACGCGGAGTCATCGCGGCGGGGCAGGCTCCCATCGCAGCCCTCTTCGGCTGCAGCGACTCCCGCCTGTCGGCCGAGATCATCTTCGACCTGGGCCTCGGCGACCTGTTCGTCGTGCGCAACGCCGGCCAGACCATCTCCGAGTCCGTGCTCGGCTCCCTGGAGTACGCGGTCGGGGTGCTGGGCGTCCCCCTCATCCTCGTGCTCGGCCATGACGAGTGCGGTGCGGTCAGCGCCGCCATCAATTCGGTGGCTGCGGATGCCGCTCCCCTGCCCGTGCACATCCAGGCGCTCGTCGACAAGATCATGCCGGCCGTCACCCGCGTCGCCGGGCCGACGGCCGACGAGCCGATCGACCCCTCCGACATCGACGCGTCGTTCGTCGGGCGCGAGCACCTGCGCGACACCGTCGCCGAACTGCTGGAGTCCAGCGAGATGATCAGCGAGGCCATCGCAGAAGGTAGATTGGCTATCGTCGGCGCGAATTACAGGCTCGTCGAGGGCCGCGCCGAGACCGACATCGTCGTCGGCACGGTCTAGTGCCGAACCCCTCCTTTCGAAAGGCATGACACACAACGTGAGCACCGCGGCTGAGTCCGAATACCGCATCGAACACGACACGATGGGAGAGGTGCGCGTTCCCGTCAACGCCCTGTACAGCGCCCAGACCCAGCGTGCCGTCGAGAACTTCCCGATCTCCGGATCGACGCTTGAGCCGGCGCAGATCGCCGCCCTCGCACGCATCAAGAAGTCGGCGGCCATCGCCAACGAGCGCCTCGGCGTGCTGAGCAGCGACGTCGCCACCGCGATCGCGTGGGCCGCCGACGAGGTCATCACGGGTCGGTACGACGCCGAGTTCCCCGTCGACGTCTACCAGACCGGTTCGGGCACCTCGTCGAACATGAACATGAACGAGGTCCTCGCGAACCTCGCCACCTCGCGCCTCGGCAGCCCGGTGCACCCGAACGACCATGTGAACGCCTCGCAGTCCTCGAACGACGTGTTCCCGACCTCCGTGCACATCGCCGTGACCAGCGCTCTCATCGACGATCTCATCCCCGCCCTCGACCACCTCGCCGTGGCCTTCGAGGCCAAGGCCGAGCTGTGGTCCGGAGTCGTGAAGGCCGGCCGCACCCACCTCATGGATGCCACGCCCGTCACCCTCGGCCAGGAGTTCGGCGGCTACGCCCGCCAGATGCGCCTCGGCATCGAGCGCGTTCAGTCGGCGCTCCCCCGCGTCGCCGAGGTCCCGCTCGGCGGCACCGCCGTCGGCACCGGCATCAACACCCCGGCCGGCTTCCCGCAGCTCGTCATCGAGCTGCTGCAGCAGGAGACCGAGCTGCCCATCACCGAGGCGGCCGACCACTTCGAAGCCCAGGCCAACCGCGACGGCCTCGTCGACGCATCCGGCGCCCTCCGCACCATCGCCGTGAGCCTCACGAAGATCTCGAACGACATTCGTTGGATGGGCTCGGGCCCCAACACAGGCCTCGGCGAGCTCAGCATCCCCGACCTGCAGCCCGGGTCGTCGATCATGCCGGGCAAGGTCAATCCCGTCATCCCCGAGGCCGTGCTCATGGTGGCCGCCCGGGTGATCGGCAACGACGCCACCATCGCCTGGAGCGGTGCCTCGGGCGCGTTCGAGCTCAACGTGCAGATCCCGGTCATGGGAACGGCTCTGCTCGAGTCGATCCGCCTGCTGACCAACGCCGCTCGCGTGCTCGCCGACAAGACCGTCGACGGGCTCGAGGCCAACGTGGAGCGCGCGGCCGCCCTCGCCGGGATGTCGCCGTCGATCGTCACCCCGCTCAACAAGGTGATCGGCTACGAGGCCGCAGCCAAGGTGGCCAAGCACTCCGTCGCGCAGGGCATCACCGTGCGCGAGGCCGTCGTCGACCTCGGCTTCGTCGACCGTGGCGAGGTCTCGCTCGAGCAGCTCGACACCGCCCTCGACGTGCTGTCGATGACGCGTCCGCCGGTCCGGAAGTAGCGGCACCCGCTCAGCCGCCCGCTCGCTGAGGGCCGAGCGGAGCGACCGCCCGAAGCGCCGCCACGGCGCTTCGACCGCGGACTCCGTCCGGGCCTCAGCGAGCGGTCTCGGGTTCAGCGAGCGGCGCTGGCCTCGAGCCGGCGCCGTTCGCTCCGCGGCCACGGGCCCGCCGAGACCAGCAACGCGCCGATGAGGCCGAGTGGAGTGAGAAGGCCGTAGAGCACGCCCTCGGCCGAGGAACGCCCGACCATGGGCGGCACGGTGTCGGAGATCGTGTTGCCCAGGCCGAAGGCGAAGAAGAACAGCAGGAACACCGCGATGCTCCCGGTGAGAAGCGCCGTGACGACCTGCCGTCTCCCGGGGACGGATGCCCCACCTCGCCGCGCGGCGAGCACGACCCGGATCAGTTGCCCTGCAGCCACGACGACGACGATCCCGGCCCAGGTGAGCACGCTCGCGATGCCGGACGCCCCCTCGCCCGCGGGAAGCATTCCGTAGATCTCGGAGAGCGTGTAGCCCGGCCCCATCGCGAGCGGGTTCCACACCAGTTCGACCACGATGCCGACGGCGACGACGACCAGTAGGGCTCCGAAGACCACGGAGGCGGTGATCAACCTGGAGCGACGGCTCGACGGAGCGGCATCCGTCGATCGGGGAATCGCGACGAGCATGTCGTGCGCGCCGGCACGCGCCCAGGCGACGAGCAGCAGCATGCCGGCGATCACGAGGAGCACGAAACCGCCGGCCATCGCGACGCTCGCGACAGCGGCCGCCGCGGCCGAGACCGAGGGAATGCCCGAGGCCGTGAGCATCGGAGAAGCCAGCAGGCAGACGAGGGCTACCAGGAGCACGATCACCGCGACCTGCGCCAGTCGACCGATGACGCGGGCGACCAGCCAGAGCTGCGTCAGCCCGACGCCGAAGACGAGCAGCGCAGCGACCGCGATGCCGCCGCCGACCAACTCCGAGAAGCTCGGTCCGAGCACCGCGACGGCACCGGCCACGATCAGCCCCGACGCGAGGAGGGTGAACCCCCAACGCGTACGCCTGTTCGCGTGATCGGTCTGCTCCGTTCCCCTGCTCCCCATGGCGTCATCCTGACACAATGACGTCTCGGCCACGGTCACCCGCCCAGCGCAGGTCTGGAAAGCGAGGATCCTCGCGTCGAAACGCCCCCGTCCGAGACTCGACGGGGGCGTTTCGGGCGGAAAGTCCTCGCTTTCCAGATGCGATGGATGCGGCGGGTCAGGCCAGCTCGTTGCCCTCCAGCATCTGCGTGACGAGAGCCGCGATCGCGCTGCGCTCCGAGCGGGTGAGTGTGACGTGGCCGAACAGCGGGTGGCCCTTCAGGGTCTCGATGACCGAGGCGACTCCGTCGTGGCGGCCGACGCGCAGGTTGTCGCGCTGGGCGACGTCGTGGGTGAGCACGACCCGTGAGTTCTGGCCGATGCGGGAGAGCACGGTGAGCAGCACGTTGCGCTCCAGCGACTGAGCCTCGTCGACGATCACGAAGGCGTCGTGCAGGCTGCGCCCGCGGATGTGCGTGAGCGGCAGCACCTCGAGGATGCCCCTCTCGACGACCTCGTTGAGCACGTTGTCCGAGACGACCGAGCCGAGGGTGTCGAAGACCGCCTGGCCCCACGGATTCATCTTCTCGCCGGCGTCACCGGGCAGGTAGCCGAGCTCTTGGCCTCCGACGGCGTAGAGCGGTCGGAACACCATGATCTTCTTGTGCTGCTGGCGCTCGAGCACGGCCTCGAGGCCGGCGCAGAGGGCGAGGGCCGACTTTCCGGTTCCCGCGCTTCCGCCGAGCGACAGGATGCCGATCTCGGGATCGAGCAGCATGTCGATGGCGAGGCGCTGCTCCGCCGAGCGACCGTGCAGTCCGAACAGCTCGCGGTCGCCGCGCACGACCCGCAGCTCACCCTTGCGGATCACCCTGGCCAACGCGCTGCCACGGTCGGAGTGCACGACCACGCCGGTGTTGATCGGCAGGTCGGCCACCATCCGCGTCTCGAGGTAGTCCTGCTCGTAGAGGTCGTCGATCTCTCTGGCACTCAGGGTGACGTCGGCCATGCCGGTCCAGCCGGAGTCGACGGCGAGCTCGGCACGGTACTCCTCGGCGGCGAGGCCGATCGAGGCGGCCTTGACGCGCAGCGGAAGGTCCTTGGAGACGACGGTCACGTCGAGGCCCTCGTTGGCGAGGTTGAGCGCCACGGCGAGGATCCGGGTGTCGTTGTCGTTCAGCTGGAGGCCGTTCGGCAGCACGGACGTGTTGGAGTGGTTCAGTTCGACTCGGAGCGAGCCGCCGTCGTCGCCGACGGGGATCGGGAAGTCGAGTCGCTCGTGCTCGACGCGCAGGTCGTCGAGGGTACGGAGCGCCTTGCGGGCGAAGAAGCCGATCTCCGGGTCGTGGCGCTTGGCTTCGAGCTCTGCGATCACGATGACCGGCAGCACGACGGAGTGTTCGGCGAAGCGGAACAGAGCACCCGGATCGCTGAGGAGCACCGACGTGTCGAGCACGTACGTGCGCTCGAGCGTTCGGGTCCCGGCATCCGTGCCGTGCTGAACCGACTTCTGGATATCCAGTGAGGTCACAACCGCTCCCACCCCGAGCTTCGCACTCGGAATCGCGAGCGGCCACATGGCGGGTTTCGAGCCGTCTTATGTGGCCGACTCGATCAGATGCCTTATCTGATGAGGGCAACGTACGTCCGGTGGTGACGGATGCCGGTCACGACACGCGGGAAGACTTCGGCCTGTCACATGACACGCCGGACAACGTCAGTAGATGGCGGCCGAGGAGTACGAGGTGAAGGCTCCGCGCAGCATCTCGACGGTGTCCTCGTGCAGCGCCGCGTGCACGCTGAGTCGCACCGAGTTGGCCCTCGTGGTGGCCGTGACACCGTGATTGAACAACGACGCCGTGAGCAGCGTGAGCTGGTCGATCGGCGGCTCGAGCACGACCAGCCCCGACCTCTCGTCCTCGGTGCGCGATGAGGCCACGGGGATGGCGAACTCGTCGGCGAGGTCGATGACGCGGGTGACGTTCTCGGCGATCGCCGCCTGGATCTCGCCGGCGCCCACCTCGTTCATCTCCTCGAGGGCTGCGGCGAAGCGACCCTGTGCGATCCTGTCGGGGTTCGTGACCCTGAAGGCACGGGCTCCCGGGGCCGGCGGGGGCACTTCGTCCCAGGTCTCGGCGGTGCCGGTTCCGCTGTATCCGCTGATCACAGGGGTCAACCGCTCGATCGCTCGGTCGCTGAGCGCCATGAAGCCGGTGCCCCATCCTGCTCGGCACCACTTCTGGCCGCCGGACACCACGACGTCCGCAGCCTCGTAGGCCGCATCCACGACCCCGAAGCCCTGGATCGCGTCGACGATGAGCAGGCGATCGCCGATCACCTGACGGATGCCGTCGAGGTCGGCGAGGTAGCCGGTGCGGGAATCGACGAGCGTCACGGCGACGGCCTCGATCGACGAGGTGAGCTGGTCGCGCACCTGGCCCGGGGTGACGCGGCCATGGTCGGTCTCGAGCCAGACCGGCCTCACCACGTGCAGCGCCTCGGCCGCGCGCACGGCGGAGATCGGGAGAGTGGGGAACTCCCCCGCCGAGAGCAGCACGTCGCCGGTGAGGCCGAACATGGCGTGCGTGACCCCCATCGAGGTGTTGGGCTGCGTGACGACCTGCTCGGCCGGGAAACCTGTTGCGGCAGCCACGGCGGCGTGCGCCCTGTCCTCCTGCGCCTCGAAGTCGCCCAGGGAGCCGAAGCGCGCCTTGGCGAGGATGTCGTGCATCCCCTGCGATTCGGCGATCACGCGGGCCGAGAGCGGACCGACCCGGCCGAAGTCGAGGTACCCGGGTTCCTCGAGGAAGCCGTCGCGGTAGTCGTCGAGCGCTGTCATCGCGCCTGCCTTTCGTGGGGGTCGGTGGAGTCGGGCGCTGCGGCGCGCTCCGACTCAGGCGCCGAAGCGCCGGTGCCGTGTGGCGTAGTCGCGGAGTGCACGCAGGAAGTCGACCTCGCGCAGGTCGGGGCCGAGCGCCTCGACGAAGTAGAACTCGCTGTGCGCTGCCTGCCACAGCATGAAGTCGCTGAGACGCTGCTCGCCTGAGGTGCGGATGACCAGGTCGGGGTCGGGCTGGCCCACCGTGTAGAGGTGCTCGCCGATGAGTTCGGGAGTCAGCCTCTCGGCGAGGTCCTCGAGGCTGCGGCCCTCGGCGTGGTGGCTCGCGACGATCGATCGCATGGCGTCGGTGATCTCGGTGCGTCCGCCGTAGCCGACAGCGAGATTGATGTGCAGCCCGGCGTGATCTGCAGTGCGTGCCTCGGCCGCGGCGAGAGCATCGATCAGGTTCTGCGGGAGGCCGCTGGTCGACCCGACGTGCTTCACCCGCCAGTCGCCATGTCGGGAGAGGTCGTCGGCGAGTTCCGCGATGATCTCGACGAGGGCGTCGAGTTCCTCGCCGGCGCGGTTGGAGAGGTTGTCGCTCGAGAGCAGGTACAGGGTGACGACGCTGATGCCGAGCTCATCGCACCACTGCAGGAACTCGCTCATCTTCGCCGCCCCGGCGCGGTGGCCGTGCGCCGCCGTGGCGAGTCCGAGCTGACGAGCCCAGCGACGGTTGCCGTCGATGATCATGGCCACGTGACGCGGCATGGTCTCGGAGGTCAGGCCCCGCCGCAGACGCCGCTGGTACAGGTCGTAGAGGAGACCTCTCCCCAACGGTTCTTCCCTCTTCTGCACGGAGTCAACGGTAGTGCACGAGCCGCCCCGGCCTCACAGCAGGGGCGCACAGGTGCTGTCGTAGGCTGGGCTCATGAGCCCCGTCGATCCCCGAGAACCGCAGGATGTGCGGGAGCACCTCGATGAGCCCACCGCCATGCTGGACGCCTCGGATGCCGCCGTCGCACTCGACGAGAGCCGCGGCACCGAGCTGCCGAACATCCCCCTGCTCGACGCCTCTCCCGCTGCTCCCGACGACGTCAAACCGACCTGGCGCGGCTGGATCCACGCTGGAACGTTCCCGCTGGCGCTCATCTCGGGGATCGTACTGATCACCGTCGCGAACGGCGCGGCGGCCAAGTGGTCGGCGGCCGTGTTCGTGCTCACCTCGCTGCTGCTGTTCGGCAACTCCGCGCTCTACCACCGCTTCGACTGGAACCCGCGCACCAAGGTCCTCCTCAAGCGCATCGACCACGCGAACATCTTCCTGCTCATCGCGGGCACCTACACGCCCCTGGCGATACTCGCCCTGCCCGCGGACAAGGGCGTGCTCCTGATCACCCTGGTCTGGGCCGGAGCCCTGCTCGGCATCGGCTTCAGGGTGTTCTGGATCGGAGCGCCGCGCTGGCTCTACGTGCTCATCTACATCGCGCTCGGCTGGGCGGCGATGATGTACATCGTCGACCTGCTGAACGCGAACGTCGCGATGATGGTGCTCGTGGTCATCGGCGGGCTGCTCTACACCGGCGGCGCCATCGTCTACGCGCTGAAGAAGCCGAACCCCTGGCCCGGCCGGTTCGGGTTCCACGAGATCTTCCACACCTGCACGCTGTTCGCGTTCCTCTGCCACTGGACGGCCGTGCTGCTGATCGTGCTCGATCCGCTGCCGGGCTCCGTCGGGGGCTAGACGCTACTTCTGGTCGTCGACGCTCGTCGCCGGATCGGCGGCTGGGGCTGACGCTGCCGGAGTCGCATCGTGGGCGGCATCCGGAGTCGCGGCATCCGTCGCCGGCGTCTCGGCCGCCATCTGAGCCTCGGCCTGTTCGATCAGCAGCTTCTCGCGGATCTGGTCGCGGTAGTTCACGCGACGCACGCGGCGCACCATGTCGATGACGAGCAGGACCGTGGCGACGGCCACGAGGAATGTGACGAGGAAGCCGACGACGCCCGGAGTGATGAGGTCGTCATCGGGAGGAGTCGGTGCTGTCGTCGACGTGACGACGGATGCCCGTACCAGCAGGTCGGTGATGCTCACGAGCACGGGGGACAACTCCTTGATTCACTCTTGTTAGCCTTGAGTCACCAGCTTAACCTTTGCGGGGCGCCTGCCCCGACAGCCAGGAGCTCCATGACCACGCAACTCGATGCGCGCTACGGCCGCACGCACTCGCGCAAGCGCCGCGACGGCTGGATCATCGGCATCGTCGCCGCCGCCTTCGTCGTGGTCTTCGGCGCATGGGTGATCTGGGCCGGCCTCGACGGCGCCAAGCCCACCATCGAGGCGCAGGACACCAAGCACTCCATCATCGACTCCCGCACCGTGAGCGTGACCTTCGAGGTCTCCATGCCGGCCGGCACGAGGGCGAGCTGCGCGGTGCAGGCGCTCAACGAGGACTTCTCCATCGTCGGCTGGAAGGT
Organism: Leifsonia sp. Leaf325; assembly: GCA_001423545.1. Lineage (GTDB taxonomy): Bacteria > Actinomycetota > Actinomycetes > Actinomycetales > Microbacteriaceae > Orlajensenia. The sequence goes on along the minus strand of LMOK01000002.1, from coordinate 980,816 downwards.
CGTCGACATCCCGGCAGCCTCCGTCTACACCCGCTCCTTCACCGAAGAGGTGCGCACGTCGCGCCAGAGCAACACCGGTTTGATTTCGAGCTGCTGGGCGACCTAACATGGCTCATTCGCCCCGACGGCATCGTTGGGGCGTCGTCTTATCCGCAGCAGCACCATGAAGCACGCATCTTCTCGAGGAGAAACATGTCCCAGGACGCAACCGTCACGTGGCTCACGCAGGAGGTCTACGACCGCCTGAACCTCGAGCTGCAGACCCTCAGCACCACGGGTCGCCAGGAGATCACCGACCGCATCCAGTCGGCGCGCGAAGAGGGCGACCTCAAGGAGAACAGCGGCTACCACGCGGCCAAGGAGGAGCAGGGCAAGCAGGAGGCCCGCATCCGCCAGCTCGCCGAGCTGCTGCGCACGGCCGAGGTGGGCGAGGCTCCCGAGAGCCACGGCGTCGTGGAGATCGGCACCATCATCACGGCGACCATCGCGGGCGACGAGACGACCTTCCTCATCGGCAGCCGCGAGATCGCCGAGGGCAGCGAGCTCGACGCCTACAGCGAGCAGAGCCCGCTGGGCGCCGCCATCATCGGCCTCGCCGTCGGCGACTCCACCAGCTACACCGCCCCGAACGGCCGCGAGATCGCCGTGACGATCACCGCCGTCGATACCTGGACCGGCCAGTAGCCCCCACCCCGGTCGCGGAGCGCGTGCCCGCGCTCACACCATCCCCATCGAACTGCCCACTTCCGCTAGTGCGAGAGCCTCGCCACTGGCGGAAGTGGGCAGTTCGGCGTTCCGGGGGTGTCACCGAGCACCCGACGGGGCGTCAGACTATGCGCGGGTCGTAGCCGGCTGCGCGCAGCGTCTCGACGACGAAGTCCTTGTGCGCCGGGCCCCTGGTCTCGATCGAGAGCTGCAGTTCGACGTCGCTGATCTCGCGCCCGGCGCCGTGCCTGGTGTGCAGCACCTCGACGACGTTGGCGTTCGCGGCCGCCACGAGCTCGGCCGTGCGGGCGAGCTGGCCGGGGCGGTCGGGCAGCATGATCGAGATGGTGAGATAGCGGTCGGATGCCGCAAGGCCATGGCTGATCACCCGCTGCATCAGCAGCGGGTCGATGTTGCCGCCGGAGAGGATCGCCACGGTGGGCCCGTCGGCCTTCACGGCGCCCGAGAGGATCGCTGCCACCGACACGGCTCCTGCCGGCTCGACGACGAGCTTCGCGCGCTCCATGAGCACGATGATGGCGCGGGCCACGTCGTCCTCGGTGACGGTGACGATCTCGTCGACGGTGTCGCGGATGATCTCGAAGTTGAGGTTGCCCGGCCGGTACACGGCGATGCCGTCGGCGATCGTCGGAACGACCGGAATGCTCACGGGCTCCCCCGCGGCGAGCGAGACGGGGTAGGGCGCGGCGTTGGCCGCTTGGACGCCGACGATGCGTACGGTGCGCCCCGTCGCCAGCGACTGCTGCCTGATGGCGCTCGCGACGCCGGAGGCGAGTCCGCCGCCGCCGATCGGCACGATCACAGTGTCGACATCCGGAACCTGCTCGAGGATCTCGAGTCCGAGGGTGCCCTGGCCCGCCACGACGTCGGGGTGGTCGAAGGGAGGGATGAGCACGGCACCCGACTCGGCGGCGAAGGCCGCGGCCGCCTCGAGGGTCTCGCCGATCACGTTGCCGCGCAGCACGACGTCGGCGCCGTAGTCCCGGGTGGCCTCGAGCTTGGGCAGGGCGACGCCGATGGGCATGAAGATCGTGGCCTTGATTCCGAGCTCCCGCGCCGCGAGGGCGACGCCCTGCGCGTGGTTGCCGGCGGATGCCGCCACGACGCCGCGCGCCCGGTCGTCGTCGCTGAGCGACGAGAGCCTGTTGAACGCTCCGCGCAGCTTGTAGGAGCCGGTGCGCTGGAGGTTCTCGCACTTGAGGTACACCGGTGCTCCGAGCACCTCGGCGATGTGACGCGAGCTCTCGACGGGGGTGACCCGCACGACCTGCCCCACGGTGATGCGGGCCGCCTCGAAGTCGGCGAGCTGCGGTCCCGCGATGATGCCGGCTGCCCCGGTCGGTGCAGGCAGGGTGTTCGCGGTGTCAGGCATCCGTCGTGTCGTCCTTTCGATAGCCCGGGCGGGGCTGGGGAACCGTCTGCCACAGCATCGACTGCGGCAGTGGTGGTTCGACCGGGGGTCTCGTCTTCCAGACCCCGCTCGAAATGTACCGCACCATGACGTTCATGACGGCCGCCACCGGCACCGCGAACAGTGCTCCGGGGATGCCGGCGAGCAGCGATCCCGTCGCCACGACGAGCACGACGGCGAGCGGATGCACCTTCACGACGCTGCCCACGATGAGGGGCTGCAGCACGTGGCCCTCGAGCTGCTGCACGGCGAGCACGACCACGATCATCCAGAGCGCGATCCACGGTCCGTTGTAGACGAGGGCGATGACGGCGGCCAGGGTTCCCGTCACGACGGCGCCGACGATCGGCACGAAGGAGCCCAGGAAGACGAGCACCGCGATGGGGATGGCCAGCGGAACCCCCAGCAGGAACGCACCGAGGCCGATGCCGACGGCGTCGATGGCGGCCACGAGCACCTGCACGCGAGCGAAGTTCGTGAGGGTCGTCCAGCCCGCGATGGCGGCGCCGTCGACCGCGGCGCGGGCGCGCTTCGGGAACAGGCTGACGATCCAGCGCCAGATTCCTCCACCGTCGATGAGGATGAAGAGCAGGCTGAACAGCGTGAGGAAGACCCCGGCGACGAGATGGCCGAGGGAGGAGCCGAGCGAGAGGGCGCCGGTGACGTAGACCTGGCTGTCCTGCTGGATGCTCTCCCAGGCCTGGGTGAGGAAGCCGTTCAGGTCGGTCTCGGAGATCTCGAACGGCGACGCCAACAGCCAGGCCTTGAGCTCGTCGAAGGAGTCGAGGGCGTGGGAGGCGATGTCGCTGGCTCCGCGCTGGATCTGGGTGACCACGAGCACGAGGAGGCCGGCCACGAGCACGAGGGTCCCGAGCATCGCCACGGTGATCGCCAGCCAGGCCGGCCAGCGGTGGCGCTTGAGGAAGCCCACGAACGGCACCAGGAGGGCAGCGAGCAGCACGGCGACGAAGAGCGGGATGACGATCAGGCGCAGCTGGATGACGAGGAAGATGACGACCGCGATGACGGCACCGATGAGCAGCAGACGCCACGACCAGCCGCCGGCCAGTCGCACGCCGTTCGGGATGGACTCCTCGACGCTGAACTGGGGCTCGCCCTCGACCTTGCCCTCGGGCTTGCGACGTCCGAACGGACGCCATCCGCGCTGGTCACCCGAAGATTCGCTCATCGTTTCAGTCTACGGTCGCCGATGCCGCCGGGCCCGGGGTTGACGGCGCCGACGGATGCTCCCCGCCGGTGTCGGCACCGGCTGTTATCGTCTCAGCATCATGCCTGAGTCCGTCTCCCCCGCCCTCGCCCGTCGTGTCGCGCTGGCCGCCCAGGGATTCGGCCGGCCGCGGCCGGCATCCGTGGGCACCCGCCAGTTGAACGGCCTGATCGACAGGCTCGGGCTGCTCCAGCTCGACTCGGTGAACGTCTACGAGCGCTCGCACTACCAGCCCGTGTTCGCCAGGCTCGGCGGCTACGACAAGGCGCTGCTCGACAAGCTCACCTTCCCTCGTCGTGGCGGCTACGTCGAGTACTGGGCGCACGAGGCGGCCGTCATCCCCGTCGACACCTGGTCGTCGTGGCGCTGGCGCATGGAGGACTACCGGGACTACTTCTCGGGGCGCGACTCCTGGGCTGCGGCGAACCCGCAGATGCTCCAGTGGCTCACGAGCGAGCTGGCGGCCAACGGACCGATGGCCGCGAGTGCCATGGAGCACGACTCCAACGTGCGGCGCGGACCGTGGTGGGGCTGGTCCGACGTGAAGCGCGGACTCGAGGTTCTGTTCCGACAGGGCGATGTGGTGTCAGCCGGACGCACGCGCTTCGAGCGCACGTACGCCCTCCCCGCCCAGGTGCTGCCAGCCGCCATCATCGAGCGCGTCATCCCCCGGCACGACGCCCACGTGCAGCTGGTGGAGCGTGCCGCGGCCGCTCACGGCATCGGGACCGAGAAGGACCTCGCCGACTACTACCGCCTCAAGCGGGTCGACACCCGCGCGGCCATCGCCGAACTCGAGGAGGCCGGAACACTGCTCCCCGTCACGGTCGACGGATGGCGTTCGCCCGCCTGGCTGCACCGCGATGCCCGGCTCCCCCGCCGGATCGAGGCCACGGCGCTCCTCTCGCCGTTCGACCCCGTGGTGTGGGAGCGTGCCCGCACCGAGCGCATGTTCGACTTCCACTACCGCATCGAGATCTACACCCCGGCCGAGAAGCGCATCTTCGGCTACTACAGCCTGCCGATCCTCGTCGACGACGCCCTCGTGGGCCGCATCGACCTGAAGAACGACAGGCAGGCGAAGGTGCTGCGGGTGCAGTCGGCCTGGCTCGAGGAGGGCGTGCCCGCGGCATCGGTTCCCGAGATCGCCGCTCGGGTCGCAGCGGCGCTGCACGAGATCACGGCGTGGCAGGGCCTCGGCGAGATCGTCGTCGTGGGGCGCGGAACCCTGAGTGTTGCGCTGCAGGCGGAGCTGGCTGCTCGCTGACGCGTTTCGGGCGGTCGCTTCGCTCTGCCCTCAACGAGCGGTGACTCGAGATCCGCTCGCTGAGGCCCGCGCGGAGCGCGCGGCCGAAGCGCTGCTAGAACGTGCCGCCGATGGCGTGCAGGCGCTCGATGCGCTCCTCGAGCGGCGGGTGGGTGCTGAACAACTTGGCGATGCCGCCGCCGGTGAGCGGGTTCGAGATCCAGAGGTGGGCCATCGAGCTGTTCTGCTTCTGCATCGGCCGGCCGTAGGCTCCGAGCTTGGCCAGGGCGCTCGCGAGGGCCTCGGGGTGGCGTGTGATGAGCGCTCCGGTGGCGTCGGCGAGGTACTCGCGCTGGCGCGACACCGCAGCCTGGACGAGCCCGGCGACGAGCGGGGCGACCAGCATCGCGACGAGACCGAAGACCAGCACGAGGGGGTTGTTGTTGTCCCGCCCCCGGCCGAAGAAGGCTATGCGCAGGAACATGTCGGCGATGAAGCCGACGGCCACGACCAGCCCGAAGACGATCATGCTGACGCGGATGTCGTAGTTCTTCACGTGGCCCATCTCGTGGGCCATGACGCCCTCGAGCTCCGGGTCGTCCATCAGGTCGAGCAGGCCCGTGGTGGCCGCCACGACGGCGTGCTGCGGGTCGCGCCCGGTGGCGAAGGCGTTCGGGGCCGGGTCGTTGACGATGTAGACCTTCGGCATCGGCAGGCCCTGGGAGATGGCGATGTTCTCGACGATGCGCCAGAGGCGCGGGTTGTCGGACTTCTCGATCTGCACGCCGCCCGAGATGGCGACGGCCTGCGAGGCGGCGAAGAAGTACTGGAAGATCGCGTAGGCGCTCGATCCGAGGATGGTGACGACCACGATCGTCGGGCTGTTGTAGACGTATCCCGCCAGCAGCCCGAGTCCGGCGATGATCGCGATGAACAGGATGACGATGAAGACGGTGTTGCGCTTGTTCCTGGCAATAGCGCTGTACAAGGGGCCTCAGGGCTCCTGACGGCTAGAACTGCACGCGCGGGGGCTCTGCGATGGCCGCGGCATCCGCGACCTCGAAGAAGTCCCGCTCGGAGAAGCCGAGTCGCTTGGCGAAGGCGTTGTTCGGGAACACCTTGATCTTGGTGTTGAGCTCGCGGACTCCGCCGTTGTAGAACCGGCGCGCGGCCTGGATCTTGTCCTCGGTGTCGACGAGTTCGGCCTGCAGCTGCAGGAAGTTCTGGCTGGCCTGGAGCTGCGGGTACGCCTCGGCCACGGCGAAGATCGACTTGAGCGCCTGCTGCATGTGGTTCTCGGCGACGGATGCCTCGACCGGCCCCTGCGCCGACAGCGTCTCGGCACGCGCCTGCGTGACCGACTCGAACACGCCGCGCTCGTGCGCCGCGTAGCCCTTCACCGACTCGATGAGGTTCGGGATCAGGTCGGCACGCCTCTTCAGCTGCACCGTGATGTCGCTCCAGGCCTCATCCACCCGCACGTTCAGCGTGACGAGGGAGTTGTACGTCGCCCAGAGGTAGATGCCGACGATGGCGATCAGGACGACGACGATGATGAGGGGAATGAGCCATTCCATGGCGAGGACTCCTTGGGCGTGAATGGCGCGAGGACGCGACTCCTTCATCCTAAACGGGGCATACTCGGCTCGCAGCGCGTTCCCATCACACTCCAAGGAACACTGCAGGCGTAGGCTCTGCACTCGTGAGCGAGAGTGCTGCCGAACCCCCGGCCGAGGCCGGTGCACGCCGCCGCGGACGCCCTCGGCTGAGTGCAGCCGGCGACTCCCGGGGACGCATCGTCGCCGCGGCCGAGAAGGAGTTCGCCGCTCGCGGCTACGACGCCACCTCGATGCGAGCCGTGGCACGACGGGCGGGCGTCGACGCCGCCCTCGTGCACCACTACTTCGACGCCAAGGCCGACCTCTTCGCCGAGGTGATCGCCGCACCTCTCCGCCCCGATCGTGCCATCAAGGCCGTGCTGGCCGGGCCTCGCGAGGACATCGGCGTGAACATCGTGAGGTTCCTGCTCGAGGAGTTCGAGAAGCCGGGAGTGCGGGCTCGCGGGACCGCCCTCATCCGCTCGGTCGTCGGATCCGACGGCACCACCCTGCTGCGCGACTTCCTCGTCCGCGAGGTGTTCCGGCGCATCGCCGCCGCCCTCGACGCCCCCGACGCCGACCTGCGGGCGAACCTCGCGGCGTCGCAGATCGTGGGCATCATGCTCACGCGCTACGTGCTGCGTCTGGAGCCCCTGGCCAGCGCTCCGATCGACGATCTCGTCGCCAGGGTCGGTCCGGCAGTGCAGTGGCATCTCACCGGGTATCCCCTTGACGGAGCGGTGTCGGCGGGCGAATAATTCATCACATGATGAATAGCGCGGCTCCGGCCGTCGACATCCGGAATCTGCAGGTTCGTCGGGGAACCACCGACGTGCTGCACGGCCTCGACCTGAGCATCGCGCGCGGTGGCGTCGTCGGCCTGCTGGGCCCGAGCGGCAGCGGCAAGACCACGCTCATGCGCGCCATCGTGGGCGTGCAGGTCGTGGAATCCGGCACCGTCACCGTGCTGGGCGCGCCGGCGGGCAGCGTACCGCTCCGTCACCGCGTCGGCTACGTGACCCAGGCGGCCAGCGTCTACGACGACCTCACCGTCGCGCAGAACATCGCCTACTTCACCTCGGTGCTGGGGGCTCCACGCTCCGACATCGCCCGCGTGATCGACGAGACCGACCTCACTCCCTTCGCCGACAGGGTGGTCGCGACACTCTCGGGAGGCCAGCGCTCCCGCGTCTCGCTCGCCGCCGCCCTGCTCGGCGCCCCTGAACTGCTCGTCCTCGACGAGCCGACGGTGGGCCTCGACCCCGTGCTGCGAGTGCAGCTGTGGGAGCTGTTCCACAGGCTGGCGGATGCCGGCACCACCCTGATCGTCTCGAGCCACGTGATGGATGAGGCCACCCGCTGCGACCGACTGCTCCTCATGCGCGACGGCGCGATGCTGGCCGATGACACCCCGCAGGCACTCCTCGGGGCGACCGGCGCCTCCGACGTCGAGGGCGCCTTCCTCTCCATCATCGCCTCACGCGGTGACGTCGAGGCGGATGCCGCTCCTCCCCCTGCCCGCCACGGACCGGGTCGGCGCCGGCACCGGCGGCACGCGCGGTCGGACGGCGAGCGATGAACGCCCGGCGCACCCTCGCCACGGCAGGACGCGTGCTGCAGCAGATCCGTCACGACCCCCGCACGATCGTCCTGCTGCTGGTGGTGCCGACACTCCTGATCGGACTGTTGGCGTGGATCTTCGTCGACACCGACGTCTTCCAGACCATCGGGCCGGCCATGATCGCCCTGTTCCCGTTCATCGTGATGTTCCTGGTGACGAGCATCGCCACCCTGCGGGAGCGCCGCTCGGGAACTCTGGAGCGACTGCTCGCCATGCCTCTCGGCAGGGGCGACTTCATCCTCGGGTACACCCTGGCCTTCAGCCTCCTCGCCGTCGCGCAGGCCTCGATCGCGGTCGCCTTCGCCGTCTGGGTGTGCGGGCTCACGATCGAGGGGAGCATCTGGCTGCTCCTGGCGGTCGCGCTGGCCGATGCGATCCTGGGCACGGCCCTCGGCCTGCTGGCGAGCGCGTTCGCCCGCACGGAGTTCCAGGTGGTGCAGTTCATGCCGGTGCTGGTGTTCCCGCAGATCCTGCTGGGCGGCATCTTCCTGCCCCGCGATCAACTGCCGCCGGTGCTCGAGGCCATCAGCGATTGGCTTCCCCTGTCGCACGCGATCGACGCCCTCAATGCCGTCGCGGCCGACAGCGAGAGTGCGGCGTGGATCTGGGGTCAGATCGCCATCCTCGGCGCCTTCATCGTGGGAGCGATCGTGTTGGGCTCGATCACGCTGCGGCGTCGCACGCCATAGGCAGGTGCCTACGGGCAGCCCCAGTAGGTCACGCCGTCGTAGACGACCGGCACCAGGGTGGCGCCGGGGCACGGGCCGCAGTCGTCGTTCGCCGGGGCATCGCCGGCGGGTGCCGGGGTGCTGGCGGCGGGCTCGGAGGCAGCGGGCTCAGCGGCAGCGGCCGGCTCGGCCCAGCTGTCGGAGGAGGACTCGTCGCTCCACGACACAGAGGCGTCGGCCTCTGCGGCAGCGGCAGCGTCGGCGGCCGCCTGAGCCGCGGCTGCTGCGGCAGCCGCGGCCTCTGCAGCGATGCGGGCGTCCTCGGCCTTCTGCCAGGCAGCGACCTCTCCGGTGGTCTTCTTCTCGAGTTCTCGCAGGCGGTAGACCGCGGCGAGCACGGCGTCGACGTCGGTCGTCGCGGCCGTCAGCTCGGTGGCGGCATCCGTCGACGTCTGAAGGGCGGCGCGGGTGGCATCCGTCGCCTTGCCGGCACTGAGCGAGAGGGCGGTGTCGGCGAGTCCGAGCTCGTACGTCGCCAGGTCGAGCGCCGACGACAGGCGGGAGGCCGAGACATCGACGCTGCCGGCACCGACACCCACCCGGTGGGAGACCTCGCCGATCGCGGCGGTCCTGGCCTCGGCCACGCGCTCGGTGCGCTCGGCGGCCTGCGCAGCGGCGGCGGCTGTCGTGCCGGCCGTGAGCACGGTCGTGGCGAGGAGGATCGCCACGACCGTGAACAGCGGGCTTCTGGTGCGCTCGGTCGATGAGTCGTCGGAGCGGTTCGGGAACATCAGGTCTCCATTCGGGCGACCTGCGGTCGCCACGCAACTGTAGGGAGTCGGGAGGCAGTGCCACCGGCGCTGTAGGGGGTGCCGGTGGCCTCAGGGTGCCAGCGCGGAGAAAACACTGTCAACGCCCCCGTGCGAGCAGCCCGCGCACCCATCACCCGAAGAGGGGGTTAATCGAGATCTGCTCAGTTTGAACGGAAGCCCCGGTCACGACTCGTTTCAGCCCGAGTGGTGAGCGAACTCCGCACCCCCCGGACTGGGACGTCCCGGCGCAACTCCCAGAACACGGTCGAGGTAGGGGTTGGCGAACATCCCTGCGGGATCGAGCCTGTCGCGGAGCGCCACGAAGTCGTCGAAACGCGGGTACATCGTCGCGAGTTCCGCGGCCTCCAGGTCGTGCATCTTGCCCCAGTGCGGGCGGCCGTCGTGCGCGCGCATGATCGCCTCGACAGCGCTGAAGTAGGGGCGCTGGTCCTCGCGGTAGTAGCGGTGCACGGCGATGTAGCCCGTGTCGCGACCGGATGCCGTCGAGAGCCAGAGGTCGTCGGCTGCGGCGGAGCGCACCTCGAGGGGGAACGACACCCGCCAGTCGTTGTTGTCGATGAGCTGTCGGACCTCGCGCATCGCCGAGGGCACGGCTTCCCTCGGCAGGGCGTACTCCATCTCCCGGAAGCGCACGGTGCGGTTCGTGACGAACACCGAGGGGGCGGCATCCGTGAAGTCCCGATTGCCCGAGAACCTCTCGGCCAGGCGCGCCGTGGCCGGCACCGTGCCCGGGAACGAGGTGCCGAGGGCGCAGAGCATCCTGTAGGCGCCGTTCGCGATGAGCTCGTCGTCGACGAAGCGTGAGAACCTGCCGAGCGGCTTCAGGGGCGCGTCGGCCGGCAGCCGGGTGTTCGTCTTGGTGAGGGCGGTGGCCGTGTGCGGGAACCAGTAGAACTCGAAGTGATCGGCGGAATGGCTGCGCTCGAGGTAGTCCTCGAGCACGCCCTCGAGCGGCTCGGGACGCTCGACGGCGTGCAGCGCGAAGGCCGGGACGAGCTGCAGGGTCACATCGACGACGACGCCCAGGGCGCCGAGCCCGAGAGCGGCGGCGCCGAGCAGGTCCGGGTTCTCCGTCTCGCTGACGCGGAGGAGTTCACCGGATGCCGTCACCAGGGTGAGCGCGCGGATCTGCGTGGCGATGCCACCGAAGCGCCCGCCCGTCCCGTGCGTGCCCGTCGATGTAGCCCCCAGGATGGACTGCCGATCGATGTCGCCCATGTTCGTCAGGCCCAGGCCGTAGGGCGCGAGCAGGCGCGGAAGCTGGTGCAGCCGGGTGCCGGCAGCGAAGGTCACGCGCTGTCGCTCGGCATCGACGTCGATGATGCCGCTCAGATCGGTCAGGTCGAGTTGCACCCCGGGCGCCACGGCGATGCCGGTGAAGGAGTGGCCTGCTCCGACGGGCTTGAGGCGCATGCCTGTGCGCGCCGCGGCCTCGACCGCGCGCTGCACGGCTCCCGTCGTCGCGGGTCGCTCGACCCGTGCCGGACGCACGGACTCCGTCCGTGCCCAGTTGCGCCACACGGCGCCGGTCGCGCTCACAGGAAGGCCTTCCCTTCTCCACGGTAGGTGGGGGTGGTGCCCACGACGGTGTCGCCGTCGACGAGGGCGTAGTCGTTCAGGTGCTCGGCGAGCTCCCCCGACTTGGTGTGCCGCATCCAGACCCTGTCGCCTGGTCGGAGAGTGCGGGCTGCGCGTCCGGTGACCGGGGTCTGCACCTCGCCGGCCGATTCCCGCGGCGCCATCGAGAGTCCGGCCGGCCAGACGATCTTCGGGAGTCGATCGGGTGCCGGTGGGCCGGAGGCGATCCAGCCGCCGCCGAGGATCGTCGCGGTGTCCGGTGCCGGGCGCCGCACGATCGACATCGCGAACGACGCCGCCGGCGCCGGCGTGAACCGGCTGTAGTTGTCGAACAGGTGGCCGCCGAAGATGCCGCTGCCCGCTCCGATCTCGGTGACCGAGCCGTCCTCGTGCGTCGACTCGAGCGAGCCCGTGCCACCGCCGTTGACGAACTCGAGGTCGGCGATGCGGCGCACCGCTGCGACCGCCGCGGCCCGTCGGGCGTGCAGTTCCTCGATGGACTGCGACTGCATCCAGCGCTTCACGGCTCCGTCGAGGGGCTTGCCGACGGGCCGGTCACCGACGCCGGCGATCTGCGCCTCGTAGGCCATCATGCCGACGAGGGTGAAGCCGGGGCGGCCCTCGATGTACTGCGCGAGCGAGGCGGCGGCATCAGCGTCGTGCACGGGCGAGCGCAGCACGCCGATGTGCCCGAGCACTGCGGAGTTCCACGATGCGTCGAGTTCGAGGCAGACGCGGATGTCCTCTCGCAGGGCCGGGGGCAGTACGGCGTCGACCACGTCGAGCTGTGCGGGCGAATCGACCATGATCGTCACGCGGGCGGCCAGCTCGGGTGAGGTGGCGAGGCGACGGATGGCTGCGCGATCGACCGTGGGGTAGCCGACGACGACGTCGTCGATGGTCTCGGCGAGCCAGAGGGCCTCGGCAAGCGTGTAGCCGAGCACTCCCCGGTATCCGGGGAGCTGCAGCAGTTCCTCGATGACGCTGCGCACCCGGATGGACTTGCTCGCCACGCGGATGGGCGTGCCGGCGGCTCGACGCAGCATGTCGTGCGCGTTGTGCCGCAGGGCGTCGAGGCTCAGCACGCCGAACGGCGGGTCGAGTTCGGCGGTGGCGCGGTCGAGGCTCGACCAGAACGGCCCGGTCTCCAGCCACGGCTGAGCCTCGGGGATGCGGTCGAGTCCGAGGAGCGTTGCGCCCTGAGCCGCGTCGGCGGCGTTCTGCACGGCGGGCATCAGCGGACGCTCTTCACGCGCGTGACAGCGATGGCGCCGAGTGCCGCGCAGACGGCGGCCACGAGGAACAGTCCCGTGAAGCCGCCCATCATGGCGACGAGGCCGGCTCCGATCAGCGGGGCGATGGCCTGGGGGACGGCCGAGGCGATGTTCATGATTCCGAGGTCCTTTCCGCGGTGCTCGGGGTCGGGGAGCACCTGGGTGGCGAGAGCCTGGTCGACGGAGAGGAAGCATCCGTAGCCCAGGCCCAGAAGGCCGGCCGCGACCAGGGCGACGGTGAAGTCGGGGAAGAAGGCGAGCAGCACCGCGGCGACGGCCTGCAGCACCGAGGCGACGATGACGAAGAGCTTGCGGCGGGCGAGCTTGTCGGAGAGACGGCCGAGCACGAGGGCGGCCAGGATGACGAACACCATGTACACCGCGGTGAGCATGAGCAGGTCGTCCTCGGCGTCCTCCCGCTTCAGGCCGAACATGAGGAAGTAGAGCAGCAGGGTGGTGCCGAACGCGTTGCCGAAGTTGACCAGGATGCGCCCGAGGAGGGTCCAGCCGAAGTCGGGGTGCTCGCGCGGACTGATCCAGAGGCTGCCCACGACCCCGCGGGCGCTCACGCGTTCACGCTGCTCCACAGCCAGGACGGCATCCGGTCGCAGCAGGAAGGGGATGGTGAAGACGAGAAGCAGCACGGCGACGAGGGTGTAGCCGGCGAACACGGTCAGCTCGAACACGGCGACCAACAGGATTCCGAGGATGGTGCCGATCGCCTGCGGAGCCGAGAGCCAGCCCGACACGTATCCGCGCTGGTTGACCGGCACCCGGTCGGAGATGGTGGCGGTGAGCGCTGCCGTCATGACGCAGAAGCCCGAGAGCGCGAGCACCCAGAAGATGCCGATGCCCACCATGCTGTGCTGCAGGCCGAGCAGCACGAGCGAGACGGCGAAGCCTAGCGCTCCCCCGGCGATCCAGGGGCGGCGACGGCCGAAGCGCGAGGTGGTGCGGTCGGAGAGCGCTCCGGTGAGGGGGTAGACGATCACGGCGAAGAGGCCGGCGATGCCGGAGATGATGCCGAACGCCACGACGCTGTCGATCCAGTTCGTCGGATGCAGTTCGTCGTCGATCTGCTGCGGGAGGAGCAGCTGGATGGGCGTCAGCTGCGCCATCCAGATGCCGAGCCAGGCCGCGCCGAACGCCGCGATCCAGGCGCCCGTCACCCGCTGGGTCGGTTCGCTGAAGACGGCGGGTTGCGCTGTCGAGGTCGTGGTCATCGTGTGTGCGCCATTCCTGCGACCAGTGCGGCCGCATTGTCGATGAGGTGACCGGCGGCCGTGTCGTCACGGTCCACGAGCCACGCCAGGGTGAGACCGTCGGTGAGCGCGACCAGCAGGCGCGCGACCTCGTCGACGGGGCGTGTCCATTCGCTGCCCGTGTGCTCGGCGGCGAAAGTCAGGGCTGCAGCGGCGAGGGCGTGGTAGCCCTCGTACTGCTGGCGGGCGAGGTGCTGCATGTCGGGAGTGCGGAGGGCGTACAGGGCGAGCTCGTTGACGGCCTGCTCGCGTTCCGGGTCGGCGCGCAGCAGGTCGAAGTAGCGCTGCAGGCCGGCGCGGGCGACGTCCTCGAGGGAGCCGATCTCGATTCCCTCGGGCAGGATGGCTCCGCGTTCCTCGGCGATGACCCAGCGCACGACCTCGGCCATGAGCTCGTCATGCGAGGTGAAGGCGTAGTGGAAGCTCGCGAGCGACATCCCGGCCTCGGCGACGATCGCGCGGGTGGTCGCGGCGGAGACTCCCCCACGCCCGATGACCTGCACGGCAGCCAGCACGAGCGCGACGCGGCGCTCTGATGCGGGGATGCGGGGCATGGCGACTCCTCACACGACTACGGGCAACAAGTGGGACGATCGACCCACTCGGAGGCGATGACTCAGTATGCACCATGACGACGGATGCGCACGCACGTGTCGCGTGCGTCGTGATCGGGTCGTGATCCCGCGCGGGGCGTCGAGAACGTCGTTCTCGTGGCTCCGCGACGCCGAGACCGGAGAAGATGCGGGTGCGCGGCCACCTTCACCCGCCACAACATCGTTCTCGGCGACGGATTCGGCTGCTCAACGCCCTCGGAGCAACTCGTCGACCGGCGCCACCCGCACGACGCCGGCCGCGGCCTCCGCCAGCGCCGCATCGAGCGTCACGAAGGCGTCGGCCTGCAGCTGCGTGACGGCGATGTACTCGGCCGTGTAGGTGTCGGCCCACCCCAGCTCATCAGCGATGCGCCACGCATTCGCCTGGAGCACGCGGTCGCCGAGCAGCCGCATCCGCAACCCCCGCAGATGGTCGAGCCTCGCTGAGGCGTCCTTCCGGCTGAGTTCCCCGCGTGCGACGGCTTCGTACAGGAGGGTGAGCACCTGCGAGCGCAGCAGGGCCGGCGCGACGAGCTGATGCTCGGGCGAGACGACGGCACGCTCGGCCGCGAGATGGAGGGCGACATCCGGCCCGATCACGAAACGCGTCATGGGTGGCATCCTGACACGCGCGCGCGAGGCGCCCATGCGGCACTCGGTGGGACGATCGGTGCTCCCGCAGGGACTCGAACCCTGACTGAAGCGATTTTAAGTCGCCTGCCTCTGCCGATTGGGCTACGGGAGCTGGTGGTGTTCCGAGGCCAACCTACAAGAAGCGCCCCGCCCGTCCTTCGATGCGACGAAGAACGGACGGGGCGACTCGCGTGGTGACTGCTACTTCGCGCGTACGGGCTCGACGGATGCCGTCGACTCGGCTGCAGGCTCGGCAACCTCACCGGCGGGGGCCGCCGGAGCGACCTTCGCGGCAGCAGGCTTGCGCTTGACCGGAGCCTTCTTGGCGGGAGCGGCGGCGGGGGCCGGCGCCTCGACCGGAGCAGCTGCTGCCGGGGGCTTGGGACGAGCAGCGAACTCCTCGAAGACGGCACGCGGGTGCTGCACTGCCTCGATGGCGGCGATGTCGCGGCCGAGGAAGAAGTTGGCGACCCAGCCGCCGACGACGCGGAGCTTGCGCTCCCAGCTCGGCATGGCGAGGCCGTGGTAGCCACGGTGGGCGATCCAGGCCGGGAAGCCCTTGATCGCGAGCTTGCCCGACTGGAACACGCCGATGCCGAGGCCGAGACCGGCGACGGCTCCGAGGTTCTTGTGGTTGTACTCCTGGGGACCCTCGCCCCGCAGAACTGCGACGAGGTTCTTCGCGAGCAGCTTGCCCTGGCGAACGGCGTGCTGCGCGTTCGGCACGCAGTAGCCGCCGACGCCGCCACCGGAGAGGTCGGGGACTGCCGAGACGTCCCCGGCGCCCCAGGCGCCTTCGATCCACTCGTCCTCGGTACCGACGCGGAGGTCGGCGCGCACCTTGAGGCGGCCGCGCTCCTCGATGGGGAGGTCGGTGTTGCGCACGATGGTGGGGTTGGCCATGACGCCGGCGGTCCAGACGATGAGGTCGGACTCGAACGACTCACCGGTGGAGAGCTCGATCTTCCCGTCGACGGCGCTGGCGAGCTGCGTGTCGAGGTGGATCTGCGCACCGCGCTGGTCGAGGTTCTTGATGACCCAGTAGCTGGTCTCGAGCGACACCTCGGGCATGATGCGTCCCATGGCCTCGATGAGGTGGAAGTGCGTGTCCTCGAAGGAGATCGTGGGGTACTTCGGGATGAGGGCGCTCGCGAGCGAACGCAGCTCGGCGAAGATCTCGATGCCGGCGAAGCCGCCGCCGACCACCGTGAAGGTGAGCAGGCGGTCGCGCTCGGGACCGGCCGGGAGCATCGACGCCTTGTCGAAGTTGGTCAGCACGCGCTGGTGGATCGCGGCCGCCTCCTCGATCGTCTTCAGACCGATGGCGTTCTCTGCGATGCCCGGGATCGGGAAGGTGCGCGAGACGGCACCGGCGGTGACCACGATGATGTCGTAGTCGAGCTGGTACGGCTCGCCCGCGATGGGCTCGATCGTGACCTGCTTGTCGGCGTGGTTGATGTTGGTGACCTTGGCCGCGAGGATCGTCGTCTTCTTGAGGTGACGACGGTGGGAGACCACGGCGTGACGGGGCTCGATGGAGCCTGCAGCCACCTCGGGGAGGAACGGCTGGTACGTCATGTAGGGCAGCGGGTCGACGATCGTGACCTCGGCTTCGCCCTTGCGCAGCTGCTTCTCGAGTTTCCAGGCGGTGTAGAACCCGGCGTAGCCTCCGCCGACGATCAGAATTCTGGGCACAGTGGAACGGTCTCCTACATGATCACGTTGGTGCGGACCGTCACTGTTTTCGCAACGACCGCTTGATATGCCGTGTGGCGCCGATGCCCAGCAGCACAGCAAGACTACCAAACCCTGCGAGCACGGCGAACGGCACGGTCAGATAGCGCAGAGTCCACGCGCTGGCCGTGAACGACGGCTCGTCGGCCTCGACCTCGGGGGCCGGGTCGGGCACCGGGGTCGTCGGCGTGAGGGTGGGCGCCGTGGTCTCCGCGGCAGGCGGCTCGGCCCGACGGTGGATGCGGATCCAGTCGGTGAGCTGCTCCTCGGGGGTCGTGGTCGCCGGTTCGACGATGGCCGTGAGAGCTGCGGATGCGTCGATGAGCCCGTTGCCGTAGATGGGGCTCGGCACCTCGTGACCGTTCGGGTTCGCCGTGGCGATCACGCGGTTGATCGCATCCGCCGCATTCAGATCGGGATACGCACTGCGCACGAGGGCGAGCAGGCCGGAGACCAGCGGAGTGGCCCCACTCGTGCCGTTCCACGACACGTAGCCTCCGCCGGGGACCACGCCGACGAGCTGCTCGCTGGGGGCGGCTACCGAGATGGTGATGCCCTGCGAGGAAGCGTCGAAGCTGGCCTCCTTGTTGCGGTCGACTCCGGCGACCACCACGACGCCGGGGATGGTGGCCGGGGCGCCGACCTGCGACGTGCCTCCGCCACGGTTGCCGGCGGCCGCCACGACGATGACGTCGTTCTGGAACGCGTAGAGGAACGCGTCGTCCCAGCTCTGCGGCCAGTCCACGGTGTTGCGGGTGAGCGACATGTTGATGATCGAGGCGCCGTTGTCGACCGCCCACCGCACCGCCTCCGCGATCTGGTCGTCCGTCGAGATCTTCGACTTGCTGTCACTGCCGAAGGCGACGGAGACGCTCAGCAGTTGCGCCTCCGGGGCGACTCCGAGAACGCCGTTGCCCTCCCCCGTGCCGCGGCCCGCGAGGAGCGACGCCACCTGGGTGCCGTGCGAATCGTCGTCGCCGACGGGCTTCTGCCCGTTCGCCGACCCGATGCCCGACACATCCGCTCCCCCGACGACGACGCCCTTCAGTTCGGCGACGGAGCCGTCGATGCCGGTGTCGATGACGGCGACCTTCACCCCGGCGCCCTTGCTGGTGGTCCACGCCTGGGTGAAGCCGTAGTCGCCCAGCCAGTACTCGAGGTCGCGCACGGGGTCGGCGTGGGCCGCCGTCGCGTCCAACGCGATGGGGCTCGCACCGAGGAGGGCCACTGCGACGATCAGCGCCCCCGCCGCCGTGCGCCTCAGTCGTCGTCTCACTCGTCCCCGATCTCGTCGATTCCGGGGTAGTCGACGCACGCGCACACCGAGGGGCTCCACACAGACTGGGCGAGGGCGAGGTCGCCGATCGGATTCACGCCGGGGCCCGCCGCGAGAGCGTGTCCGGCCAGGGCGTGCAGGCACTTGACCCGCTCGGGCATGCCGCCGGCCGAGAAGTTCGCGATCTCGGGAACGACGAGGATCGACTCCCTGTCCGACAGGTACGAGGCGTGCGCCTTCTCATAGGCGGCCTTCACCTCGGCATCCTCGCCCAGGAGGTCCTGGAACTCGACCATCACGTGCGCTGCCTCGAGGTAGGACATGGCAGCCGTGGCTGCAGGATGCGACAGGTAGTACAGCGTGGGGAACGGTGTGCCGTCCTCCAGCCGCGGCGCAGTCGCGACCACTGTCGGCGCACCGCAGACGCAGCGTGCGGCGACCCCGATGACGCTGCGGACGGGACGGCCGAGTTGAGCCGAGAGGATCGCGATGTCGCGCTTCGACGGCGGGTCGAACGGCGGCGTGGTCATTTCGTGGATCCTTCCGGGGCGATGGGCGCGAGACCCGCGGCCATCGTCGACGCGAACAGCGACTGCATCCAGTCGGACTTCGTGGCCTGCACCTCGGTGGACACCGGGGCCGGCTCGGCCGCTGCGGCGGCGGGCAGGTCGTTGATGACGAGGAAGCTGACCTCTCCCGGCATGACGTAGGCGAGGCGCTCCCGTGCCTGGGTGGTGATGAACGTCTTGTCGTTCCAACGCTCCCGCTCGGCCGTCAGGGATTCGACCTCGCTCTTCTCGGCCGCGACGGCCTGCTGCAGTGCTGCGATCTGCTGGCGCTGCGCCACCCACGACTGCGCCGCTGGAGCGAGCACGATGACGGCGAGCACGGCGAGGCCCATCATGATGAGCGAGAAACCCGAGAAACGCAGACCGCGCATCCAGCCGCCCGCCGCCGATTCACGGCGGAGGGCGGCGGGGATGCGCGTCGACTGCTGGTTCAGAGTTCCGTCAGGAGAGGTCGGCATGTGCCCCTCCTCCGTTCGTCGACTCAGACCGTGAAGCGGGGGAACGCGCTGCGTCCGGCGTAGACGGCGGCGTCGCCCAGCTCCTCTTCGATCCTCAGAAGCTGATTGTACTTAGCGACGCGCTCGCTTCGGGCAGGCGCTCCGGTCTTGATCTGGCCGCAGTCGGTCGCGACGGCGAGGTCGGCGATCGTGGTGTCCTCGGTCTCGCCCGAGCGGTGCGACAGGATGGCCGTGTAGCCGGCGCGCTGTGCGAGGGCGACGGCGTCGAGGGTCTCGGTGAGGGTACCGATCTGGTTCACCTTGACGAGGATCGAGTTGGCCGTCTTCAGCTTCAGGCCCTTGGCGAGACGCTCCGGATTGGTCACGAACAGGTCGTCTCCGACGATCTGCACCTTGTGTCCGAGCTGCTCGGTGAGAAGGGTGTAGCCTTCCCAGTCCTCCTCCTCCAGCGGGTCCTCGATGGAGACGAGCGGGTAGGCATCGACGAGCTCGGCGTAGACGGCGACGATCTCGGTCGACGAGAGCTGCTTGCCCTCGAAGTGGTAGGCGCCGTCCGTGAAGAACTCGGTGGCTGCACAGTCGAGGGCGAGGGCGATGTCCTTGCCGGGAACGTAGCCGGCGATGCCGATGGCTTCGACGATGAGGTCGAGCGCGGCGCGGGTGCTGGGCAGGTTGGGAGCGAATCCGCCCTCGTCGCCGAGGCCCGTGGCCAGGCCCTTCGACTTCAGGAGGCCCTTGAGGGCGTGGTAGGTCTCGACGCCCCAGCGCAGGCCCTCGCTGAAGGACTCGGCACCGAGCGGGACGATCATGAACTCCTGGATGTCCACGTCGTTGTCGGCGTGCGATCCGCCGTTGATGATGTTCATGAGCGGAACGGGCAGCGTGTGCGCGTTCGGGCCGCCGAGGTAGCGGAACAGGGGCAGGTCGAGCGAGTCGGCCGAGGCCTTCGCGACGGCGAGGCTCGCGCCGAGGAGGGCGTTGGCGCCCAGGCGGCTCTTGTTCTCGGTGCCGTCGAGGGCGATGAGGGCGCCATCGATGAGGCGCTGCTCGGTGGACTCCATGTCCTCGATCTCGTCGGAGATCTCGCCGATCACGGCGTCGACGGCCTTGAGCACGCCCTTGCCGCCGTAGCGTGCCTTGTCGCCGTCGCGCAGTTCGTACGCCTCGAAGGCGCCCGTGGAGGCACCGGACGGAACGCCGGCGCGAGCCACCGTGCCGTCGTCCAGCAGAACCTCGACCTCAACGGTCGGGTTGCCACGGGAATCAAGAATTTCGCGAGCGCCTACAGCCTCGATGAGAGCCACAACTATCTCCTTTGGAACCGGGTGTGTTTTGAACGAGAACGTCGTTGTTCCTCGCTGGTCAGTCTAGGGCGCGGCCCAGGGGCGCGCATTCCGAGCGGCGGCAGCGAACCCGTCGAGCTGCCGTCAGGCCCCGATCGTCTTGAACTCGAGGGCGGCGGCATCCGTGTCGCCTGTGGCGACGAAGGCGTACCGGGTGAAGCCGTCGGCTTCGGCGCGCTCGAGCAGCGCACGTACGTTCTTGCTGCGCCTGGCCAGTCGGACGCGGGCACCGGATGCCACGAGCGATGCCTTGAGCGCCACCAGGGCGGCCGGCTCGGCATCCTTGTCGTGCACGAGCAGCACGGCGTCGGCGCGGCCCGCCTCATCGGTGTCGAGCAGGTCGACGATGCGCTCGAAGCCGATCGAGAAGCCGCAGGCGGGGACGTCGGTTCCGAGGAAGCGCCCGATCATCCCGTCGTAGCGCCCTCCCCCACCGAGCGAGTAGGTGAGCTCGGGGTGCGAGATCTCGAAGATGGTGCCCGTGTAGTAGCCCATGCCGCGCACCAGGGTGGGGTCGAAGTCGAGCTCTATGCCCGTGACGGCGTCGCGGATGGCCTGGAGTTCGGCGTAGACCTCGAGGTCGAGCCAGGCGGGGGGCGGCACGCTCTGCCCAGTCTCCGACGGTTGGCGATCGTGCAGGTGCCAGCCTGCGTTCTCGATCGAGGCGAGGGTGTCTGCGATGCCGTCGGTGGCGATGCCGAGCGATCCGAGTTCGTCGACCACACCGGAGACGCCGATCTTGTCGAGCTTGTCGATCGTGATGAGGGCGCGCTCGTGCTGCTCGGCCGGAACGCTCCAGGTCTCGAGCAGGCGGGTCAGGATGCGTCGGTCGTTGATGCGGATGCGGCATCCGTCGAGACCGAGGGCTCCGATCGCGGCGGCCGTGGCCGTGATCAGCTCGATCTCGGCGAGGGCACCGGCCTCGCCGATGATGTCGATGTCGCACTGGAGGAACTGACGGAAGCGGCCCTTCTGCGGGCGCTCGGCTCGCCAGACCGGAGCGATCTGGATGGCACGGAAGACGGCGGGCAGCTCGGACCGGTGGCTGGCGTAGAAGCGGGCCAGCGGCACCGTGAGGTCGAAGCGCAGCCCGAGGTCGGCGAGACCGAGCGCATCGTCGGCCTCTGCCGCCGCCGCGAGCATCTCGGTGGTGATCCCCCGGCGCATCACGGCGAAGGCGAGCTTCTCGTTGTCGCCGCCGAGGCCGGAGTGCAGGTAGGCGGCGTCTTCCATGACCGGCGTCTCGATCTCGTCGAAGCCGTGCTGGGCGTAGGCGCCGCGGATGACCCCGAGGGCGTGCTCGCGGCGGGCCTTGTCGGCCGGGAGGAAGTCGCGCATGCCGCGGGGCGGGGTCACAGTCTGAGCCATGCGTCCATTCTTCCAGTTCCGGGAGTGCACGCTGGAAAGCGAGGAACCCCGGGCCGAAACGCCCGGAAACGACGCCAGGGAGGTCCGACTCGACGGAAGGTTCCTCGCTTTCCGGTCCTAGAGCGCTCCGCCCGCAGCCGCCGGTGCGTCGGCGTCGAGGCCCCCGTCTCCGATGGCTTCGCGGGCGACGAAGTTCTCCAGGTCGAACAGGTTGTCTCCGGCGCGCTGGGCGACGGTGAGCAGGGTCGACATGGAGGCGACCTCCTCGACCTGCTCCTTGAGGAACCAGAGCATGGCCTGCTCGCCGATGGCATCCCCGTCGGCCCGCGCCGCCCGGAACAACGCCTCGATCTGCGTGGTGACCTGCTTCTCCTGGGCGAGCGCCAGGGCGATCGGCTCGACGACCGAGCCGAAGGCGGTCTGCGGTGCATCGACGCCCGGGATCGTCACGCCGAGGTCCCGGTCGAGCCGGTACTGCACCAGCATCATGGCGTGGTTGCGCTCCTCGAGCGACTGCCGGTAGAAGTGGCGCGCAAGCTGCGGGAGGTCGTGGTCGTCGAACCAGACGGCGATCGCGATGTACTGCTGCGACGCCGAGAACTCGTTGCCGATCTGGGCCGTCAGGAGGTCGTTGAAGCTCTGCTCAGTCATGGCTCCGACGTTAGCGGCGGCATCCGGCCCGCCGCTAGGCAGGACAGGCTGCCCTGAGCCTGTGTCGCGCCGGTGCGGCTAGAGCGCCTCGGATGCCACGCCCGCAGCCGCGGCCTCGGCGGCACGCACGTCGTCTCGGAGCGAACGGATGGCGGCCCGCAGCGCGCGTTCGGGGTCGAGGTCCTTCGCGCGGGCGTTGGCGACGAGAGCGAGCAGGTGGGCGCCGAGCGCTGCTTCGTCGTCGAGATCGACGGCCGCCGCAAGAGCGGCATCGGCACGCTCGACACCGACCTTGGCGGCCTTGCCGAGAGTCTTGTCGGCGAGCGCGAGCGCGGGCATCCCCTGCGGAACCCCGTCGAGCACGCTGGTGCGGTGGGGCTTCTCCTCGGCCTTGAGGTCGTCCCAGAAGGCGACGACGTCGTCGGCCGTCGACGCCTCGCGACCGCCGAAGACATGCGGATGCCGCCCGATCATCTTGGCGTTCATGTGGGCGGCGACGTCCTGGATGTCGAAGTCCTCCCCCGCCGTGTGCGCGGCGATGTCGGCGTGGAACAGCACCTGGTAGAGCACGTCGCCGAGTTCTTCGATCATCTCGGAGCGGTCGCCGGCCTCGATCGCGTCGATGAGCTCATGGCTCTCCTCGACGAGGTAGCGCACAAGGGACTCGTGGGTCTGGTCGGCATCCCAGGGGCAGCCGCCGGGGGCGCGCAACAGGGCGACTGTGGCGATGAGGCCGTCGAGTTCGCTGGTCATGCCTTCATGCTAGGCGGCTCTCTCGCCGTCGGCGGAAGCCCGTCGCTAGACTGGCCGCGGTGCGCCGGGAAGTCTGGTCGGCGGGCGGCGGCGCCGCTCTGAGCGCAGCAGAACGACCCTCGAGGAGCCCAGCCGATGACCATCCAGCACACCGACGACCACCGCACGTCGCCCTTCAGGTCCGAGCGGGTGGCGGCCGGTCTCCTGCTTCTCGCCGCCGTGCTGGGCCTGGTCGTGGCGAACGTGGTGATCGGGCCAGCGGTCCTCGAATTCATGGGCGCGCACGTCACGATCGAGGCCATCGCCTTCGACATCTCGGTGAGCCATGTCGTGAGCGACGGCCTCCTCGCCGTCTTCTTCTTCATCGTCGCCGTCGAACTCCGTCGCGAGTTGGTGATCGGCGAGTTGAACTCGCTGTCCAAGGCCGCGCTCCCTGCCATCGCCGCCATCGGCGGGGTCGTGGTTCCGGCGCTCGTGTACCTGCTGTTCACGGCCGGGACGGATGTGGTCGACGGATGGCCCATCCCGACGGCGACCGACATCGCCTTCGCGCTCGGGGTTCTCGCCATCTTCGGATCGGCACTGCCGACGCGGGTCAGGGTCTTCCTGATGGCGTTGGCCGTTCTGGACGATCTGGTGGCCATCCTCATCATCGCGTTCTTCTTCACCACCGGCGTGGAGTTCGCCTCCATCGGTCTCGCGGCGATCGCCATCACGGCATTCGGCGCGATGAGCCGCCTGCTCCGCGCACGCTCGCCCTGGGTGCTCGCTCGGCGTGCGCACTGGCCGATCATCGTCACGATGATCGTGCTCGCCGTCGCGGCGTGGTTCTTCACCTACCAGTCGGGAGTGCATGCCACCATCGCCGGTGTGGCGCTCGGTTTCGTGATCAGCCGTCGTCCGGGCGGCCGCGCGGTGCACGCGATCGAGCCGTGGTCGAACGGCGTGATCCTGCCCGTCTTCGCGTTCTCGGCGGCCCTCGTGGTGATCCCGTCGGTCGCCCCGAGTGAGCTGAGCCCGGCGTTCTGGGGCATCCTCGTGGCACTGCCCGTCGGCAAGCTCATCGGAATCACCGCTGGCGGCATCCTGGGCGGGGTGATCTTCCGGCGGCGCTCGGGCGGCATGGCGATCGCCGACCTGATCCCGGTGGCGGCACTGGGCGGCATCGGATTCACCGTCTCGCTGCTCATGAACGAGCTGGCGTTCCGAGGGAACCGCGAGGTCGCCGACGAGGGCGTGCTCGCCGTGCTGCTCGGCTCGGCCATCGCGATCGTGATCGCTGCGGTCCTGGTGAGCCTGCGTGCCAGGCACTACAAGCGTGTCAGCCCGCGGGCGTCTCGGCAGCCTCAGGCTTCTCCGCGACCGGAGCCGGGAAGATCGCCGTCAGCAACTGCGTGACCCACGCGATGAGCTCGGCGTCCTCCAGCGGCTGGCCGTGCTTGTCGGGAAGCGGCACCGACAGCACGCCGGTCTGGGTGAAGTAGCGCGAGCCCGGGTACATGCGCTGCAGGCGCACCTGGATCGAGTCGGGCAGGGTTCCCGGCCCCACGCGGAGGTTCGACCCCATGGCGACGACCTCGCCGAGGCTCGCCCGCTGGGCCTGCCGACGGAGTCGTGACACGGCGATGAGCGTGAGCACGGCCTGGGGCGGCTCGCCGTAGCGGTCGGTGAGCTCCTCGAGCACGCTGTCGATCTGGCCGTCCTTGGCGGCAGGGGAACTCGCCGTGGAGAGCTTCTGGTAGGCCTCGAGGCGCAGCCGCTCGCTGTCGACGTAGTCCTCGGGGATGTGCGCGTCGACGGGGAGCTCCAGCCGGAGCTCGGTCTGACCCTCGGCGACGTCGCCGCGGAAGGTCGAGACCGCCTCGCCGATCATGCGCAGGTAGAGATCGAAGCCGACCCCGGCGATGTGGCCGGCCTGCTCGCCGCCGAGCAGGTTGCCTGCTCCGCGGATCTCGAGGTCCTTCAGGGCGACCTGCATGCCCGAGCCGAGCTCGTTGTTGGCTGCGATGGTGGACAGCCTGTCGTGGGCGGTCTCACTGAGCGGCGTATTCTCGTCGTAGAGGAAGTAGGCGTACGCGCGCTCACGACCACGGCCGACGCGACCGCGCAGCTGGTGCAGCTGGCTGAGGCCGTACTTGTCGGCGCGGTCGATGATGATCGTGTTCGCGTTGGCGATGTCGAGACCGGTCTCGATGATCGTGGTCGAGACGAGCACGTCGAACTTGCGCTCCCAGAAGTCCACGACGATCTGCTCGAGCACGCTCTCGGGGAGCTTGCCATGGGCCACGGCGATGCGCGCCTCGGGCACGAGCTCGGCCAGCTGGGCCGCCACGCGGTTGATGCTCGACACCCTGTTGTGCACGAAGAACACCTGGCCCTCGCGGAGCATCTCGCGGCGGATGGCCGCGGTCACCTGCTTCTCGGAGTAGGGGCCGACGAAGGTGAGGATCGGATGCCGGTCCTCGGGCGCCGTGGCCAGCGTCGACATCTCCCTGATGCCCGTGACGGCCATCTCCAGCGTGCGCGGGATCGGGGTCGCACTCATGGCGAGGAAGTCGACGTTGGTGCGCAGCTTCTTGAGCTTGTCCTTGTGCTCGACGCCGAAGCGCTGCTCCTCGTCGATGATCACCAGCCCGAGGTCCTTGAAGATGACGCCGTCGGCGAGCAGGCGGTGGGTTCCGATCACGACGTCGACGGTGCCATCCGTCAGTCCGGCGAGGGTCTCGCGTGCCTCTTTGTCGGTCTGGAAGCGGCTGAGGGCCTTGAGGTGCACCGGGAAGCCGGCGAACCGCTCCTGGAAGGTCTCGACGTGCTGCTTCACGAGCAACGTCGTCGGCACCAGCATGGCGACCTGCTTGCCGTCCTGGACCGCCTTGAACGCTGCGCGCACGGCCACCTCGGTCTTGCCGAAACCCACGTCGCCCGAGAGTAGACGGTCCATCGGGATGGGCCGCTCCATGTCGGCCTTCACCTCGTCGATGGTCTGCAGCTGGTCGGGCGTCTCGGCGTAGGGGAAGGCCTCTTCGAGCTCGCGCTGCCACGGGGTGTCGGGCCCGAAGGCGTGCCCACGCGACGCCATGCGCGCCGAGTAGAGCTTCACCAGTTCGACGGCGATGTCGCGCACGGCCTTGCGGGCCTTGCTCTTGGCGTTCGACCAGTCGCTGCCGCCCATCTTCGACAGGGCGGGCGCCTCTCCACCGACGTAGCGGGTGAGCAGGTCGAGCTGGTCTGTGGGCACGAAGAGCTTGTCGGCCGGCTGCCCGCGCTTCGACGACGCGTACTCGAGCACCAGGTACTCGCGCACGATGGTGGGCTGCTGGGCGATGCCCGCAGTGCGGCTGGGTCCCGTCGGGCGCGCACCGGATGCCACCGTGCGCTGCGTCATGTCGACGAAGCGGCCGATGCCGTGGGTCTGGTGCACGACGTAGTCGCCCGGCTTCAGCTGCAGCGGGTCGACGACGTTCTTGCGCCGGCTCGCCAGCTTCTTGATCTGGCGCGAGTCGTAGCCGGCGGTGCGGCCGTAGAACTCGCCCTCGCTGAGCACGCCGATCTTCGCCGACGGCACCTCGAAGCCGCGGGAGACGCCGGCCTGCAGCAGGTAGGCGACACCGGGCTCGGGGTTCTCGGGGAACTCCTCGGCGACCCTCCCGGCGAAGCCGCGGTCGGCCAGCACGTCGCGGGCGCGCTCGACCAGACCGTGTCCGGCCGCGACGATGGCCATCGACCAGCCATCGGTGAGTCGAGCCCCGACATGCTCCAGGGCACCCTCGACGTTGCCGGCGAAGCTGGGCACGGCGTCTGCGGCCACGCGGATGTAGTCGAACAGCTCGGCGTCGCCAGCGTCGAACGCCGAGAAGGTCCACCACGGGTGATCGGGCGCCTCTTCACCGGGCGCGGAATACCGCACGGAGTCGCGCAACTCGGCCAGCGACAGGAAGTCGCCGGAGTCCAGGTCGATCGGGGCCTCGGCGCCGGCGGTCGCGGCACTCCAGGCCGCAGCGAGGAACTCGCGGTTCGTCTCGGCGAGGCTCTGCGCCCGACCGCTCACGCGTTCCGGCCCGACGACCGCGACGACGGCGTCGGCCGGCAGGTAGTGGGTCACCGGCACCAGGCGGTCGACGAGAGCGGGGGCCAGCGACTCCATGCCCTCGACGGGGATGCCCTCGGCGATCTTCTCCAGCATCTGCGCGAGGCTCGGGAACTCGTGCCGCATCTCGCGGGCGCGCTGGCGCACCGAGTCGCTGAGAAGCATCTCGCGACTGGGCATGAGGCTGACGGATGCCACGGGCTCGGGAAGCGACCGCTGGTCGGCCACGGAGAAGGCCCGGAGCTGATCGATCTCGTCGCCGAAGAAATCGACGCGATAGGCGTGGTCGGCCACGGGAGGGAAGACGTCGAGGATGCCGCCGCGCACGGCGAACTCGCCTCGACGGGTCACCATGTCGACGCGCGTGTAGGCGAGGTCGACGAGCTCGCCGGCGAGGGCGGAGAGGTCGTAGCCCCTGCCACCCTGGGCGAGCACGACGGCGGGCCGGTCGGCCAGGTTGTCGGCGATGGGCTGGAGCGCCGCACGCACGGAGGCGACGACGATGAGCGGAGCACGCGTTGCGGCATCCGCCTCGCTCCACTCCCTCAGGGTGCGCAGGGCCTCGATGCGGCGGCCGACGATCTCGGCGCTGGGGCTGAGGCGCTCGTGCGGGAGCGTCTCCCACGCGGGGAAGTCGAGCACGGTGGCACCGGGGGCATAGGCGGCGATGCTCGCCTCGAGCGCCTCGGCCTCACGGCTCGTCGCCGTGATCACGAAGGCTGCCTGAGCGCCGTGCTCGGTGGCGCGACGATCGAGGAGGCCGGCGAGCAGCGGTGCGTTCAGCCCCTCGGGGAGCGAGAAGTCGGCGTCGCGGTTCGCCTGCGCGAGGGCCGATTCGATGGTGGAGGCGCGCTCGAGCGCGGTCAACAAGCCCTGGAGCATCACCGTACGAGTCTACGGCCGACCGCCGACACACCTGTCGCGCCCACCCCCCGGACGGGCATCACCCGGATGGGCATCACCCGATCTGGGAGGCGCAGAGCTGCGATGCCCTTCCCTAGGGTCGGAGACGCCGGAGTCCCCTACGACTCAGGCGGGCCGAGAGTCCCCTACGACTCAGGCGGAACGTCAGTCGTCGAAGTACGCGCAGTGCCCTCGCAGAGTCCCGGCTCCCTCGGAGCCGGGACTCACTGCGTCTGGCGGCGTCTGCCACGCCGGGCGTCAGGCGTGCGAGGCTCAGGCCGGGGAGTGTCAGCCCGGCGAGCGTCAGGCCGGCGAGTGTCAGGCCGGCGAGCGTCAGGCCGGCGAGTGGAAGCGCATCTGGGCTGAGGCGAGGCCGTCGGTGACGATGTGCTCTGCAGCGTCGGCGGCATCCGTCAGCAGATTCGGCAGCACCTTCTTCTCGGTCGATGAGAAGTCGTGCAGCACGAAATCAGCGGCGTCCTGCCGGCCGGGAGGGCGCCCGACACCCACGCGCACGCGGGTGAAGTCGGGGGTGCCGATGGCGGCGATGATGTCGCGCAGGCCGTTGTGGCCGCCGTGGCCGCCGCCCTGCTTGAGCTTGACGGTGTCGAACGGGACGTCGAGTTCGTCGTGGATCACGATGAGCCGCGAGGCGTCGAGCGAGTAGAACTTCAGCAGGGCGGCCACGGGCTTGCCCGAGAGGTTCATGAAGGTTCCGGGCTTCGCCAGTATGAGCTTCGGACCGCCGGGCCGCAGGCGCCCCTCGGCGACGAGGGCATTGGCCTTGTGCGTCTTGAACGACGTCGAGATGCGGCCGGCGAGCTCGTCGAGCACCATCTGCCCCACATTGTGCCTGTTGCCGGAGTAGCCGGGCCCGGGGTTGCCGAGCCCGGCTACCAGCCAGGTGTTCTCGTCCACGTCGTGAACGTTCTGTCGTGAACGGAAGAGACCGAGAATGACTACTCGGCAGCCTCGGCTGCGGCAGCGGCCTCGGCGTCAGCCTCTTCCTCTTCCACACCCTCGCCGCGACCGGCAGCGGGCACGTGCACGTTGATGACGAGCGTCTCGGGGTCGCTGATGAGCGAGGCGCCCTTGGGCAGCTCGACGTCCTTCGCGAAGATCTGAGCGCCCTCTTCGAGGCCCTCGATGTCGACGACGACGTTCTCGGGGATGTGCGTCGCCTCGGCCTCGAGCAGGAGGGTCTTGGCGTCGAGGTCGGCGATGGTGCCGGAGAAGCTCTCACCGGTCACGTGCACGGGAACCTCGATCTGGACCTTCTCGCCCTTGCGGATGACGATGAGGTCGAGGTGCTCGATGATCTGGCGGACCGGGTCCTTCTGCACGTCCTTGACGAGCACGAGCTCGGTCTTGCCGTTGATGTCGAGCTCGAGCAGGGCGTTGGCCTTGCGGAGGATGAGTCCGATCTGGTGGGCGGGCAGGGTCACGTGGCGGGGGTCAGAGCCGTGGCCGTAGATGACGGCCGGGATCTTGCCGACGGCGCGGATCTTGCGGGCAGCGCCCTTGCCGAAGGACTCGCGAACCTCGGCGACAACCTTGTTGTCATCACTCATGATGTATCTCCTTGCGGGCCCGTGGCCCAGATCAGTGGTCTGTGTGTTCAACTCGAACGCATGTCAGCGTGAGGAAAAGCCAGGGGAAGCCGCATCCGCCGCGTCGATAACGGATGCCGGAGCATCCCTCGCCGAAGTCTTCAGTCCCCTGCACCGCGAGCGGCACGGGAAACCAGTCTGTGAGTCTATCAGGCCCGAGCCGTGCCGCAGCACGACGTCACGTAAGGGGAGCCGACACTACGCTGGAAGTCGACTATCGAAGGAGAGCGAAATCGTGCCAGAGGCAACTGCAAACATCGGCGTCGTCGGCTTGGCCGTCATGGGTTCCAACCTGGCGCGCAACCTCGCCAGCCGTGAGGGCAACACCGTCTCGATCTTCAACAGGTCGTACGAGAAGACCCAGACCCTCCTCGACGAGCACCCCGAGGCCGAGTTCGTGCCGGCCTCCACGTACGCAGAGTTCGCCGCCTCCCTCACGACCCCGCGCACCGCGATCATCATGGTGCAGGCCGGAAAGGGCACCGACGCCGTCATCGATGCGCTGACCGAGGTCTTCGAGCCCGGTGACATCATCGTCGATGGCGGCAACGCGCTCTTCACCGACACCATCCGCCGCGAGAAGGCCGTGCGCGAGACCGGCATCAACTTCGTCGGCGCCGGAATCTCCGGAGGCGAGGAGGGCGCACTCAACGGCCCGTCGATCATGCCGGGCGGCTCCGACGAGTCGTGGGTGACCCTCGGCCCCATCCTCAAGTCGATCGCGGCCGTCGCCGAGGGCGAGCCGTGCGTCACCCACGTCGGCCACGACGGCGCCGGACACTTCGTCAAGATGGTGCACAACGGCATCGAGTACGCCGACATGCAGCTGATCGGCGAGGCCTACGACCTCATCCGTCGCGGTACGGGCAAGTCACCGGCCGAGATCGCCGACATCTTCTCCGAGTGGAACCGCGGCGAGCTCGAGAGCTACCTCATCGAGATCACGGCCGAGGTGCTGCGCCAGGTCGACGCAGAGACCGGCCAGCCGCTGGTCGACGTCATCCTCGACCAGGCCGGGGCCAAGGGCACCGGCGCGTGGACCGTGCAGACCGCCCTCGACCTGGGCATCCCGGTGTCGGGCATCGCCGAGGCCGTGTTCGCGCGCTCGCTGTCGTCGAAGCCGGCCCAGCGGGCTGCGGCATCCGACCTCCCCGGACCGTCGGAGGCCTGGACCGTGGCCGATGCCGACAAGGACGCCTTCGTCGAGGACGTGCGCCGTGCGCTCTACGCCTCGAAGATCGTCGCCTACTCGCAGGGCTTCGACGAGATCGTGGCCGGTGCCGAGCAGTACGACTGGGACATCAAGAAGGGCGACATCGCCGCCATCTGGCGCGGTGGCTGCATCATCCGTGCGCGCTTCCTCAACCGCATCACCGAGGCGTACGCGGCAGACCCCGGTCTCGTCGCGCTGCTCACGGCGCCGTACTTCGCCGAGGCGCTCACCGGGACCCAGGAGGCGTGGCGTCGCGTCGTCGTCGTGGCGGCCCAGGCAGGCATCCCCTCGCCGGCGTTCTCGTCGAGCCTGGCGTACTACGACGGCCTGCGTGCCGACCGCCTGCCGGCTGCTCTCATCCAGGGCCAGCGCGATTTCTTCGGCGCCCACACCTACAAGCGCGTCGACAAGGACGGCACCTTCCACACCCTGTGGTCGGGCGACCGCACCGAGATCGAGTCGGCCGGGTCCAGCCACTGACGTCTACCCGCTCGCTGAGGGCCGAGCGGAGCGACCGCCCGAAGCGCGCTGCGACCGCGCACGTCGTCCGGGCCGCAGCGAGCGAGTGATCAGCCCGATCGCCAGCACCACCACGGTGCCGACGATCGCCTGCCACGGCAGGGTGAGCGTGAGCAGCACGCATCCGGCGAGCCCGGTCCACTGCACGGCGCGCGGCAGCCAGCGCTCCGAGCGCGGCTGCCGCAGCGCCGAGGCGTGCGCGATCGCGTAGTAGCCGAGGACGGCGCAGGCCGAGAATCCGACCAGCTCGCGCGGATCCAGCAGCACCACGGCCGCGATCGCGATCAGGGCGACGGATGCCTCGGCCACGACGGGCGCGTGGGTGCGGGTCGAGATGCGGCTGAGCCCGCCGGGCAGGTCGCCCTCGCGCGCCATCGCGAGCGAGGTGCGGCTGAGGCCGGCGAGGATGCCGATGAGCGAGCCGAGGCTGGCGATGGCCGCCACGACGCTCGCGACGATGGGCCAGGCCACGCCACCGAGCGCTGTCGACGCGAGATCGGCGAGAGGCGACGTCGACGCGGCCAGCCCGTCGACCCCGAGCACGCTCAGGCAGAAGGCACCGACGACGGCGTAGAGCACGAGCGCCACGGCCAGGGCCGTGATGATCGCGCGCGGCAGCGTGCGCTGCGGATCGCGCACCTCCTCCCCCAGCGTCGCCATGCGGGCGTATCCGGCGAAGCAGAAGAACAACAAGCCGGCCGACTGCAGCACGCCGTACCATCCGGCATCCGTCGCCCCGAGATCGACGATGGGGGCGCCGAAGGCTCCCGAGAGCGCCGTCGCCGCGAGCACGGCGACCAGTCCGGCGCCGACGACGGTCACGATCGCGAGGCTCACCCGCGCCGTGCTGCGGATTCCGGTCGCGTTGACGGCGGCCAGAACGACCAGCACCCCGACGGCCACGCCCTTCGCCTGCTCGGGCCAGAGGTAGCTCCCGGCGATGAGCGCGATGGCGGCGGCCGACGCCGTCTTGCCCCAGACGAAGAGCCAGCCGGCCGCGAAGCCCGTCCACGGCCCGATGGCAGCCCGCCCGAAGGCGTAGGCGCCGCCCGACACGGGGTGCGCCATGGCCAACTGCGCCGTGCTCAGCGCGTTGAGCGATGCGACGACGCCTGCGATCACCAGGCCGATGAGCAGCGCTCCCCCTGCGGCGGCCGCCGCGGGCGCCCAGACGAAGAACACCCCGGCACCGATCATCGACGCCAGTCCGATTCCGACAGCCTGGCCTGTGCCGATGCGGCGTTCGAGGGTACTCACCCGAGTGACCTTAGCGATCGGGCGTGAACGTTTGTTAGGGTCGCCCCTATGACGACGCATCCGGAGCTGCTGGGCTCCGACGAGGACGACGACGATTCCGGTCGTCCCCCGCTCGGCGCCCGTCGCGGCCGCATGCTGCGCGCCGTCGTCTGGGTCGGCATCGTCGCACTCGTGCTGCCGGGAATCCTGGTGACCTGGGGCGTCGCCCAGGGCACGGCCTCACGCGCCTGCGCGACCTACGCCGCCTATCTTCGGCCGGATGCCGGCGGTTCATCCGTCGGTTTCGAGTTGTTCGCGGCCGGCGGCCCGGGCTGGCAGTGCTACGCCGTGAGCACCAGCGGACCGAAGGAGTACCTCGGTTCGCTCGGCCTCATCCCCTCGGCGCCGCACATGCCGGGTCAGACCGCCTGACTCAGCCGTTCAGCAGCTGATCGCGCACCTGACGGCGGATGACCTTGCCGATGAGCGACTTCGGCAGCTCGTCGACGGCCACGATGCGCTTCGGCACCTTGTAGGCGGTGAGCTGGTCGCGGGCGAGGTCGCGGATGGACTGCTCGTCGAGTTCCGCGCCCTCCCGCAGCACGACGGCGGCCACGACCTTCTCACCACTGTGCACATCGGGCAGACCCACCACGGCGGCGTCGACGACGTCGGGGTGCGTGCGCAACGCCTCCTCGACCTCGCTCGGTGCCACGTTGAAGCCGCCGGTGATGATGAGCTCCTTGATGCGGTCGACGATCCGCACGAAGCCGTCGGAGTCGAGCGCCACGATGTCCCCGGTGCGGAACCAGTCGGCACCGCCATCCGTCGCCGGAACGAACACGGCGGCACTCTCGTCGGGCTTCCTCCAGTAGCCGGAGAAGACCTGGGGTCCGCGCACGATCAGCTCGCCCTCCTCATCGGTGCCCCGGTCGTGCGTCGGATCCTCCGGGTCGACGACCCGAACCTCGGTCGATGACAACGGGAGTCCGACGGTTCCGGCCTTCCGGGTGGGAGCGACGGGGTTGGCCATCAGCACGGGAGACGTCTCCGAGAGGCCGTAGCCCTCGACGAGGTAGCCGCCCGTGAGCGCCTCCCACGGCTCGACGACCTCGGCCGAGAGCGGCATCGCGCCCGAGATGGCGATCTGGATGCCGGCCAGCGACACCCCCTCCTTCTCGGCGGCCTGCCGCAGGCGCTCGTAGATGGGAGGCACGGCGGGAAGGAAGGTCGCCGGATGCTTCTTCATGACGGCCAGCACCAGGTCGGGGTCGAACTTGGGGAACAGCACCAACCGGGATCCCATGCTCATCGCGAAGGTGAGGCAGAGGGTGAGACCGTACGCGTGGAACATCGGCAGCACCGCGTAGACCACGCTGGTTCCGCGCTCGATCGTGGGCACCCAGGCACGCGACTGGGCCGCGTTGGCGGCCAGGTTGAGGTGCGTGAGGGTTGCGCCCTTCGGGTTGCCGGTGGTGCCGCTCGTGTACTGGATGAGGGCGACATCGTCGACGGATGGCGCCACGATGTGCTCGTCGACGGGCGACGCCTTCAGCAGCTCCTCCCACGACGTCGTGCCGCGCACCTTCGTGGTGAGGGCGTCCCGCGACTCGCGTGCCTTGGCGACGGGCAGCTTGAGGGCCGTGCGGGTGAGGAAGGGCATGGCCCTGGTCACGTCGATGGAGATGATCGTCTCGACCGCGACATCGGATGGAAAGGCCTGGATGGTGGCGACGACCTTGTTCCACGCGATGACGACGGTGGCGCCGTGATCCTCGAACTGGTGCCGCAGCTCACGCGGCGTGTAGAGCGGGTTGTGCTCGATCACGATGGCGCCGAGCCTCAGCACGGCGTAGAACGCGGCGACGTGCTGGGGGCAGTTCGGGAGCACCAGGGCGACGGTGTCGCCCTTCTGCACGCCGAGCAGGCGCAGCCCCTCTGCGGCGCGGTCGACCTGGGCACCGAGCTCGGCGTAGGTGGTCGTGCGGCCGAAGAACTCGAGCGCGACGTTGTCGGGATACTGCCGCACCGAGGCGGCGAGCATGTCGTACAGCGAACCGTCGGGCAGGTCGATGTCGTGGGGCACGCCCTCGGCGTACGAGTCGAGCCAGGGGCGTGGGGTCGTGATCACCCCTTTACAGTAGCGCCGGGGCCGTGTTCAGGCCGCCCTGCTACCCTCGCCCGAAGGCCCATGACCCCCGAACGCATCCGTCCTCGTCCCCCGTCGCGGCACTCCGCGACGCGACGTGCTGCGCCTGCACCGGCGTCGGCGTCGGCGTCGGCGCAGCGTCTGCATCCGCGCAATCGGATGGCGATCCCGGCGGCTCTGGCCGTGATCGCCTGGGGCGCCGCCATGATGATGGCTCCCCCGCCGCTCCCGAGCGCCGCGGAGACGGCCCAGACGGCGGCGCAGTCGAGCGCGGCCGAGCTACCGGCACAGTCGCTCACCGTCGACGGAACGGTTCCGGACATCTCGGTCGTGCGCGACGGCTACACCGCCACCGACGGCGCCCAGACTCTCGCGGCGAACGGCACCAACTACGACTGGGCGAAACTCGTGCTGGTCTTCGCCGGCTGGCCGACCACCGAGAGCAACATCACGGTCATCACCCGGTGGATGCGCCAGGAGAACGGCGTCGACAACTGGTGGAACCGCAACAACCCGTTGAACAACGGGTGGGGCTCCGGCGGCGGAAGCGGTCTGGGCAGCTACGACTCGCTGGTGACGGCGGCGGAGAACTGCGCCGACGCCCTGCACCGCAATTCGGGCTACACCGCCATCGCCGCGGGCTTGGCGGCCTCGGCCCCGACGGGCGAGATCGAGGCGGCCATCTGGGCGTCGCCGTGGGCGTCGAGCCACTACGCGAACGGCTCGCACTGGAGCTCTCGACCCGCAGACGTCGTCAAGGCTCCCGACGACGCCTGGGGCTGAGCGGGTCCGCCCGGTTGCTCCCTACGCGGCGCCGTCGAACATTGACGTGACCGACTCGTCGTTGAAGACGGCGTCGATGGCCTGGGCGAGCAGCGGCGCGATCGGCAGGATCGTGAGCTTGTCGAAGCGCTTCTCCTCGGGCACCGGCAGCGTGTCGGTGACGACGACCTCGTCGACGGCGTCGCTCTGCAGGATCTGCGTCGCCGGGTCGCTGAAGACGGCGTGAGTCGCGGCGACGACGACGCCGATGGCGCCTGCGGCCTTCAGGGCCTCGGCGGCCTTCACGATGGTGCGACCGGTGTCGATCAGGTCGTCGACGAGCAGGCAGACGCGGCCGTTGACCTCACCGACGATCTCGTGCACCGAGACCTGGTTCGGCACCAGCGGGTCGCGGCGCTTGTGGATGATGGCGAGGGGAACGCCGAGCTTGTCGCTCCAGATGTCGGCGACGCGCACGCGGCCCATGTCGGGCGAGACCACGGTGAGGGTGGCCGGATCGAGCTTGGACTGGAAGTGCTCGAGCAGCACGGGCATGGCGAAGAGGTGGTCGACGGGGCCGTCGAAGAAGCCCTGGATCTGGGCGGCGTGCAGGTCGACGCTCATGATGCGGTCCGCGCCGGCGGCCTTGTACAGGTCGGCCACGAGTCGGGCGCTGATCGGCTCGCGGCCGCGGCCCTTCTTGTCCTGGCGGGCGTAGGGGTAGAACGGCGAGACGACGGTGATGCGCTTCGCGGAGGCGCGCTTGAGGGCGTCGACCATGATGAGCTGCTCCATGAGCCACTCGTTGATGGGAGAGGTGTGCGACTGGATCACGAAGGCGTCGCACCCGCGAACGCTCTCGTCGAAGCGCGCGTAGATCTCGCCGTTGGCGAAGGTGCGGGCATCCGTCGGGATGAGCTCGCTGCCGAGTTCGGCCGCGATGTCGGCAGCGAGCTGCGGATGCGCTCGCCCCGACACGAGGACGAGGTGCTTCTGGCCGGTGATATTGATTCCGGACACTCGGACTCCGCTCTGCTCGACGGTACGGTGACCGCTAGTCATCTGACGCCGGGGTGGCGGCCTGGGCCGCCGCATCGGCGGCCGTTCCGGGACGCTTCCGGCTGACCCACCCGTCGAGGTTGCGCTGCTGCGCGACCGAGATGGCGAGGGCTCCGGGCGGGACATCCTTTCGGACGACCGTTCCGGCGCCGGTGTACGCTCCGTCACCAATCCTAACGGGGGCGACGAAGACGCCGTGCGACCCCGTACGAACGTGGGAACCCACTTCGGAGCGGTTCTTCTCGACGCCGTCGTAGTTGGCGAAGATCGACCCGGCGCCGATGTTCGAGCCCTCGCCGATCGTCGCGTCGCCGACGTAGGAGAGGTGCGGGACCTTGCTTCCGACGCCGATGTTCGCGTTCTTGGTCTCGACGAAGGCGCCGATCTTGCCGTCGGCGCCGAGGATGGTGCCGGGGCGCAGGTACGAGAACGGGCCGACCGTCGCGCCGGCCTCGATCACGCTGAGGGTCGCATCCGTTCGCTTGACCGTCGCTCCCTCGCCCACCTCGGTGTCGACCAGAGTGGTGTCGGGGCCGATCACGGCTCCGGTGGCGATGACGGATGCCCCGAGGATCTGCGTTCCGGGCTTCACCGTGACGTCGGGGGCGAGCGTCGCCTTCACGTCGATCCACGTGGTCGCCGGGTCCTGGATGGTGACTCCGGCCAGCTGCCAGCCGCGCACGATGAGCGCGTTCAGCTGCAGTGCGGCCTCGGACAGCTGGGCGCGGTCGTTGATACCGGCCACGAGCCACGCCTCGTCGACGGGGACGGCCGCGACCTCGCTGCCCGCGGCGCGCAGCAGTCCGATGACGTCGGTGAGGTACTTCTCGCCCTGCGCGTTGTCGGTCGTCACGTGGGCGAGCTGGTCGCGCAGCTCGTTCACTCCGAAGACGTAGATGCCGGCGTTGGCCTCGCCGATGGCGCGCTCGGCCTCCGTCGCGTCCTTCTGCTCGACGATGCGGTCGAAGGCGCCGGCGTCGGTGCGCACGATACGGCCGTAACCCGTGACATCGGGCGGGAACAGCGACATGACGCTCGCGGCGGCGGCATCGTTCCTGTGCGCCTCGATGAAGCGGCCGAGGGTGTCGGCGTCGAGCAGCGGGACGTCGCCGTTCACCACGAGCACCTCGCCCGAGAATCCGGCGGGAAGCGCCTCGATCGCAAGCTCCACGGCGCGACCGGTGCCCGCCACCTCGTCCTGGTCGACGATGACGCTCTCGGGCATGTCGACGCCGATCACGGCGGCGACGCGGTCGCGCTCGTAGCGCACGACGCTGATCACGTGGGCCGCGTCGAGCTTGCGGGCCGTCGCGAGCACGTGCGAGACGATCGGCATGCCGCCGAGCGGATGCAGCAGCTTCGGCAGCGACGACTTCATCCGCGTGCCCTGGCCGGCGGCGAGCACGACGATCGCGAGGTTCTGGTCGGTCATGGTGTCTCCCCTGGTGTGTTTCGAAGGGCTCCGCCGCCAGGACTCGAACCTGGACCTAACAGCTCCAAAGGCTGTCGTGCTGCCATTACACCACGGCGGACCACGCCTGACCGCTGGTCCAACGCGCCCTCCAGTCTGCCAGAACGGATGCCGTGGCCGTGACGCGCCGGGCGGCATCCGAACGGGATAATGGAGCCATGCCGAGCAATGACGAGGTCGACCGCATCGTGGATGCGTGGGGACGCGAGCGCCCCGATCTCGATTTCTCCCCCCTGCAGGTGCTCTCGCGCGTCGGCAGGCTCGCGAAGCACCTCGACCGCGAGCGTCGCAGCGCCTTCTCGCGCGCCGGACTCGAGTCGTGGGAGTTCGACGTGCTCTCGGCGCTCCGCCGAGCCGGAGCTCCCTACCAGCTCTCCCCCAAGCAGCTGCTGCAGCAGACCCTGGTCTCCAGCGGCACCATGACGAACCGCATCGACAGGCTCGTCGACCTCGGGCTCGTGACCCGCCAGACCGACCCGCGCGACGGGCGGGGCGTGCTCGTCGTGATGACCGCAGCCGGCCTCGACCAGGTCGATGCCGCCATCACCCAGTTGGTCGAGGCCGAGGCCGATCTCCTCGACACCCTCAGTGCCTCGGACCAGGATCGTCTGGCGGGGCTCCTCCGCAAGCTCAGTCTCGACTTCGACTGAGCGCCGCCGCGGGGTGTCGTAGCGACGGATGACGCTGAATGTGCGGCGGTGGGTGATCCATTCGATCGGCCATGGGGCGAGCCCCATAAGGTGAGGCAGGTGAGTGAATCCTTCAGGCGGATGCTGCGTGCCCTACCCGACTTCCCCGACGAGCTCCCCGAGTTCGATCCCGAGACGGCGCCGTCGGATCCCGTCGAGCTGTTCCGGGACTGGCTCGAGGCCGCTGTGGTCCGCGGCATCCGCCAGCCCCATGCTTTCTCGTTGGCGACGACGGATGCCGCCGCCCGGGTGTCGTCGCGCATGCTCATCCTCAAGGACATCGACGCGAGCGGGTGGTGGTTCGCCACCTCCAGGCTGTCGCGCAAGGGCCGGGAGCTCGAGCAGAACACGGCCGTCGCGCTGAACTTCTTCTGGGCCGAGCTCGGCCGGCAGGTGCGGGTGACCGGCGATGCCGTCGAGCTGTCGGACGAGGTGTCTGCAGCGGACTGGGCGGCCCGCCCCGCCGCCGACGCCGCGACGAACCCCACGTGGCAGGTCTACGCCGTGCGACCGCGGGAGATCGAGTTCTGGCAGGCACGTCACGACCGCAACCACATCCGGCATCGCTACGACTTCTGAGTAGCGGCGCCGGAGCGCTGCGGTGCGTGGCGACCCTGGCACGTCCGTGTCGGGGCCGCGTCAGCGTCTCAGCGCCGCAGCGCCACCCGCGCGAGCCTGTTGCCGACGAACTGCGCGATCTGCACGAACACGACGATGAGCAGCACGGCGGCCCAGGTGACGACGGGCTCGAACTGCCTGTACCCGTAGAGCTGCGCGAAGTAGCCCAGGCCGCCGCCTCCGATGAGGCCGGCCACGGCCGACATGTCGACGATCGCCACGAAGATGAAGGTGTAGCCGAGGATGAGCGGGCCGAGCGCTTCGGGGATCACGATGGTCCGGAGGATGCGGTACGGGCCGGCTCCCATCGACCGCGCCGCCTCGATCACGCCGGGTGAGACCGTCACGAGGTTCTGCTCGACGATGCGCGCGATGGCGAACGACGCCGCCAGCGAGAGCGCGAAGATGACCGCGTTGATGCCGATGCCGGTGCCGATGATCATGCGCGAGAGCGGCTGCACGGCGGCGATGAAGATGATGAACGGGATGGGGCGGAAGAAGTTGATGACGACGTTCAGCACGACGAAGATCGCCTTGTTGGGCAGCAGGCTGCCCGCGCGCGTGGCGTAGAGCACGAGCCCCATCAGCAGACCGGCGGCACCGCCGATGAGGAGGGTGATCGAGACCATGTACAGGGTCTCGCCTGCCGCCTTCCAGAACTCGTCCTGGAGATCGATCAGGGCATCCATCAGCGCACCTCCGTCACATGGGTGCTCTGGCCGATGCGGACGATGGCGGTGTCGATGGCCGCGTCGTCGCCGCGGAGCGCCAGCGTGAGGTGGCCGAACGCGCGGCCCTGGATGTCGTTGATGCCGCCGTAGACGAGCTCGAAGGCGACCCCGGCGTTCACGATCTCGAGGAAGACCGCGGCCTGGTCGGCGTTGCCGTCGCGGAAGGAGATGGTGACGATGCGCCCGATGTGGCGCTCCTGCAGCACGGCCAGCTCTGCGGGCGACGGGATGCCCTTGATGACTGTCGACACGAAGCGCCGCGACGACGCGTTCTGCGGATTGGAGAAGACGTCGAACACATCGCCCTTCTCGATGACCCGTCCGCCGTCCATGACGGCGACCTTGGTGGCGATCGACTGGATCACGTCCATCTCGTGGGTGATCACGACGATCGTCACTCCGAATTCGGTGTTCACGCGCTTCAGCAGCGCGAGCACCTCCTGCGTCGTCTCGGGGTCGAGGGCGCTGGTGGCCTCGTCTGCCAACAGGATGCGCGGCTCGGTCGCGAGCGCACGGGCGACGCCGACGCGCTGCTTCTGCCCTCCCGACAGCTGGTCTGGGTAGCTGCGGGCCTTCTCGCGGAGACCCACGAAGTCGAGCAGCTCGTCGACCCTGGCGGCGATGCGGTCCTTGGGCCAGCCGGCGACCCTCAAGGGGTAGGCGACGTTGTTCCACACGTTCTTCGCGTTGAACAGGTTGAACTGCTGGAAGATCATGCCGATCCCGAGGCGGACGGAGCGGAGCTCCCGCTCCGGCCGCCCCGAGAGCTCCTCGCCGTCGATGATCACGCTGCCGTCGCTCACGGGCTCCAGGGCGTTGATGAGCCGCACGAGCGTGCTCTTGCCCGCCCCGGAGTACCCGATGATGCCGTAGACGTCGCCGGCCTCGATGTCGAGAGAGACGTCGTCGATGGCGACGATCCGCTCACCGCCCTTGTCGGGTGATGGGTAGGTCTTGGTGACGTTGCGCAGACTGACGAGGCTCACGCGGTGCGCTCAGCCGTTCTTCCGGGTGTCGGCCTCGACGGTCTCGAGGGAGGCCTCCAGGTCGGCGACCGGCGTCTTCAGCGCCACGGCGGTGCCGCCGGATGCCTCGAGCAGGCCGTCCTGCACCGCCTGGGTGTCCTGGAAGATCTCGACCAGCTTCTTGTACGTCTCGTTGTCCTTGTCCTCGGCCTTGGCGGCGAAGATGTTGACGTACGGGAGCGCCGAGGCGTCGGCGGGGTCGTCCTGGGCGATGGCGTCGGAGGCCTTCAGTCCGGCGTCCTCGACATAGTCGTTGTTGATGATCGCCGCGGCGACGTCGGGAAGCGACGACGGCGTGAGCGATGCCTCGAGCGTTGTCACCTTCACCTTGGACTTGTCGGTGTCGATGTCGTTCAGGCCGGAGTAGATGCTGCCGCCGCCCTTGAGTTCGACGAGACCGGCCGACTGCAGCACGAGGAGTCCACGCGCGAGGTTGGCGTCGTCATCCGGAATCGCGACGGTGTCGCCCTTCTTGATGTCGTCGACGGAGGTGTACTTCGTCGAGTACAGGCCGAGCGGGTAGATGGCGGTGGAGCCGATGGGCACGAGGTCCTCGTCGGCCGACACGTTGTAGCCGGCGAGGTACACGATGTGCTGGAACTGGTTGAGGTCGAGCTCGCCCTCGGTGAGGGCGGGGTTCGGCTGCGCGTAGTCGGCGAAGTCGACGAGGTCGACCGTGATGCCCTCCTCCTCGGCTGCCTCGACGAAGGGCGCCCACTGCGGGTCGCTCTTGCCGACCACACCGATGGTGACGGTGTCGTCGGCGTCGTCGCCGGACGCGCTGGCGGATCCGTTGGCGCACCCCGAGAGGGCGAAGACGAGGGGGATCGCGGCGAGGGCCGCGACGAGGGACAGGGACTTCTTGCTGCTGCGTGACATGTCTTCGACGCTAGCCAGCGTCTCCGTCACAGACGGAATCGGCGGGTCACACTTCGTCACCTCGGGGTCCGAAACGGGGGACGGCCCGCCGCCGCCCGGCCGTCGCCGACCGGCCGTCGCCGACCAGCCGTCGCCGACCTCCGACGCGACGTCAGCCTTCGAGCAACTCCGAGACCTCGAGCCAGCGCACCTCGAGGTCGGCCACGGTCGACTCGAGCTTCTGCAGCTCGCCGGTGATGGCGCCGAGGCCGGCGTAGTCGCTCTGGTCGTGCACGGCGAGCTTCTCGTGGGCCGCGGCGATCTCGCCCTGGTACTTCTTGAGGCGTCGGTCGAGCGAGGAGAGCTCCTTCTCGGCGTTGCGCTTGTCCGCACCGCCGAGGGCCGGCTTGCCCTGCTTCGACGACACTCCGGATGCGGCCCCGGCTCCGGATGCCGCGGGCTTGCGCGCGGCATCCGCCGACGCATCCGTCACCCCACGACGCAGCTCGAGGTACTGCTCGACGCCTCGGGGCAGGTGCCGGAAGTGGCCGTCCATGACGGCGTACTGCTGGTCGGTGACGCGCTCGATGAGGTAGCGGTCGTGGCTCACGACGAGCAGCGTGCCCGGCCACGAGTCGAGCAGGTCCTCGATGGCGGCGAGCATGTCGGTGTCGAGGTCGTTCGTGGGCTCGTCGAGGATGAGCACGTTGGGCTCGTCGAGAAGGATGAGGAGCAGCTGCAGGCGCCGCTTCTGCCCACCCGACAGGTCCTTGATGGGCGTGGCCAGCTGGGCGCTGGTGAAGCCGAGGCGCTCGAGCAGCTGCCCGGGCGTGAGCTCCTTGCCGCCGGCGACATAGCTCGACCGCTGCCTGCCGATGATGGTCGAGACGCGCTCGTGCTGCACGTCCTTCAGCTCGGCGAGTTCCTGGGTGAGGCTGGCGATGCGCACGGTGGTGCCGCGCTTGACCTTGCCGCTGGTGGGCTTGACCGTGCCGGTGACGAGGCCGAGCAGCGTCGACTTGCCGGCGCCGTTGACGCCGAGGACGCCGGTGCGCTCCCCCGGTGCGATACGCCACTCGATGTCCTTGAGGATGGTGCGGCCGTCGTAGACGACGCCGGCGTCGAGGATGTCGACGACGTCCTTGCCGAGGCGCGAGGTCGCCATCTGCTTGAGCTCCACGGTGTCGCGGGGCGGCGGCTCGTTCTCGATCAGCTCGTTGGCCGCATCGATGCGGAACTTGGGCTTGGCGGTGCGGGCGGGGGCTCCGCGGCGCAGCCAGGCGAGCTCCTTGCGCATGAGGTTCTGGCGCTTCGCCTCGCTCGCCGCCGACATGCGATCGCGCTCGACGCGCTGCAGGATGTAGGCCGCGTAGCCGCCCTCGAACGGTTCGATGATCTGGTCGTGGACCTCCCACGTGTAGTTGCACACCTCGTCGAGGAACCAGCGATCGTGGGTCACGACGATGAGCCCGCCGGAGTTCTGCGCCCATCGCTTGCGGAGGTGGCCGGCGAGCCAGGCGATGCCCTCGACGTCGAGGTGGTTGGTGGGCTCGTCGAGGAAGATGACGTCGTGGTCGGCGACCAGCAGGGCGGCGAGGCCGACGCGGCGGCGCTGGCCGCCCGAGAGGGTGCCGACGACGGCGTCCCACGGCACGTCGCCGAGGAGTCCGCCGATCACGTCGCGGGCCTGGGCGTCTCCGGCCCACACGTGCTCGTCGATGCCGCCGACGACGGCCTGGGCCACGGTCAGCGTCTGGTCGACGGTGTCCGACTGGTCGAGCATGCCGATGTCGACGCCGCGGCGGCGTGTGACGCGCCCGCCGTCGGGTTCGATGCGGCCGGCGAGCAGGCGCAGCAACGTCGACTTGCCGTCGCCGTTCTTGCCGACGACGCCGACGCGATCGCCCTCATTGAGGCCGACGGTGACGCCGTCGAAGATGACGCGCGTGGGGAATTCGAGTCGCAGCTTCTCGCCGCCGAGCAGGTGTGCCATATCCGGTCAACCCTACCCGCGCGGGATGGGTGCGCTTCGCCCGGCCGGTCCGCTGCGCCGCCACTCGCCCTGTTCCCACCTCGAGAACGCAAAGTGTGCGGGTCGTCCATGCCGAGAACGCAGGTCGTGCGGGTGTCGAAGGGCTCCCACCCGCAAGAACTCCGATCCGGGTGGGAGGATCAGCGCTTCGACACCGGAAGTCAGCGACGGATGCCGCCAGCCCTCAGCACGTGCAGCTGCACCCGTGCGAGGAACCCGGGCCACCCCGCTGAAGTCAGGTCGTGGGCCGTCACACGGATCACAGTCCATCCGAGGGCACTGAGCCGCTCGCGACGCAGGATGTCGTCCTCGAATTTCGCCCGGTCGGTACGGTGGTAGTCGCCCTCGTACTCGAACGCGAG
This sequence comes from Leifsonia sp. Leaf325, assembly GCA_001423545.1. Classification (GTDB taxonomy): domain Bacteria; phylum Actinomycetota; class Actinomycetes; order Actinomycetales; family Microbacteriaceae; genus Orlajensenia. The sequence goes on along the minus strand of LMOK01000002.1, from coordinate 936,669 downwards.
CTTCATCTCCGGATACGCGAGGTCGACCATGATCCAGCGTCCTGTGCTCGGGAGGAACACCGAGAAGTTGATCGCGGGCTCAGGGTGGCCGGCGAGGACGAGACCGACGCGCAGCAGGGATTCGGGACGTGACAACGGCCCCCACCGCACCAGCTCGACTGCACGACGCAGGGTGCGGATGCCGCGCACGGAGCCGCGAAGATCGACGGCTCGACGCAACTCGTCGACTCCGATGAGCGGGGGCGCTCCCGATATCGGCTCGTCTCCGGTGACGAGGAAGTCGCCGACGGCGACGAGGTCGCCGAGGCTGATCTCCGAGCCCAGCTGACAGAAGGCGTCGACCGGGGACGTGACGCCCAGCCCGCCCACGACTACCGCAGCGATGGGCTCCCTGGTCTCATGCCACACGACCCCGGCTCGACGTGACGCCCGGTTCGGGCGCTCGACGGTGACATGCACTGGGCCGTACTCGATCCGGGCCGCAACCGGAGCGCCGTGGAGCACAGCGGCGGTTCCGTGGCTGAACACGGCGCCCTCGGGAAGGACCGTGGCGAGGGCAGCTGCCCTCGCGACCACATCCGTCGCCGCCTCTACGACACGAACCCCGTGAAACGGACGCGTCAGATCGGCCGCGCGAAGACGCGATGGCGTCACACCATCGGCGCGAGCAATGGCGGTCGTGAACGGGCGGTTCGCGAGAGAGTCAGGCAGCGGTGTACGTCGAGTCATCCATCGACGCTGTCGGCTCTCTGCTCTGGTCGACGGAGTGCGGCTCGATCTGTCGAAAACCACGGCCACGTCCCGCGCCGAGGAGGATTCCGTCGCCGGCGCAGGGCGGTGACACTGTCTGCTCGCTCAGTACGAAGAGGTTGCGGGTGCTGCGATGGCACGACCCGCAAGAACTCCGGTCTCGGCGACAGCCACCCGCAAGAACTCCGTACTCGATGAGACGGCAAGCGGATGCCGCCGCTCAGTCGTGCAGCAGGCGCGCGCCGTGCACCGGGGCCGTGGCACGCACAGCGGTGAGGCGGGCCGCCGAGAGGGCGACCTGCAGCTCGAGCGCAGAGTCGGCGTCCTGGGCGAGGAACGCGACCGTGGGGCCGGAGCCCGAGACGATGCCGGCGAGGGCGCCGTTCTCCTCGCCGAGCTCGAGGATGTGGCCGAGGCCGGGAGCCAGGTGCAGAGCGGCGGCCTGCAGGTCGTTCGACAGGGCGTTGGCGAGCATGCGGGCGTCACCGGCTCGGAGCGCCTGCAGCACCTCGGCGTCGACAGTGGGCGCGGTCTCGGCGGGCTGGATGTCGCGGGCGTTGCGGGTGCGGTGCCTGTCGAGTTCCTCGTACACGGCGGGCGTCGACATGCCGAACTCCGCGATGGCGAGCACCCAGTGGAAGGTGCCCTTGGCCAGCGCCGGGCTGAGCTGGTCGCCTCGGCCGGTGCCGATGGCCGTCCCACCGAGCAGGGCGAACGGAACGTCGGCGCCGAGCTTCGCGCCCAGGGTGATGAGCTCGTCGCGGGAGAGCTCGGTGCCCCACAGCGCGTCGCAGGCGAGCAGGGTGGCTGCGGCATCCGCAGACCCGCCTCCCATGCCTCCGGCGATGGGCACGTGCTTCTCGACCTCGAGTCGCACTCCCCCGCGGAATCCCGTCTTGCGGGCGAGCAGGCGGGCCGCCTTGATGGCCAGGTTGCTGCCGTCCGTGGCGAGCCCGGAGGTGTCGACGCTGCCCGTGAACGACACCGAGAAGTCGTCGGCGGGGTAGGCGCGCACGTCCTCGAACAGCGACACCGCCTGGTAAGCCGAGGCGACATCGTGGTAGCCGTCGTCCTGACGGGCGCCGACCTTGAAGAAGACGTTGATCTTGCCCGGAGCCCGTGCGTGCGCGACAGGCGATGCGGCAGGCAGGGTCATGCTTCTAACCTAGCCCGGATAGCGGTGGCGAGTCAGTCGGTCAGGTGCGATGCCCGCGCGATGGCGAGGAAGTCGTGAACGGTCAGCTCCTCGCCGCGAGCCGTCGGCTTGACGCCGGCCGTCTCCATGGCGGCGGATGCCGTGGCGGAATCGCCGAGCACGCTCGAGAGCGACTGTCGCAGCATCTTGCGGCGCTGCTGGAAGGCACCGTCGACGAGGGCGAACGTGGCGAGACGCTCGGCCTCGGTCCCGATGGCTTCGGTGCGCCGATCGAAGCCGACGAGCACGGAGTCGACGTTGGGCACCGGCCAGAACACCTGCCTGCTCACGGTGCCGGCCGTGCGCCAGTCTCCGTACCAGGCGGCCTTGACGCTCGGGCTCCCGTATACCTTCGATCCGGGCAATGCCGCGATCCGGAATCCGACCTCGGCCTGCACCATGACGATGCCGGCGTGGATCGACGGGAAGTGCTCGAGGAAGTGCAGCAGCACGGGCACCGAGATGTTGTACGGCAGGTTCGCCACCAGTCGCACGGGGGCACCGGGCAGCTCGAGGATGCGCAGGGCGTCCTGGTGCACGACCTCGAGGGCGGCATCCGGCTGCATCAGCGACACGGTCTTCGGCAGCTGCTCGGCCAGGCGTCCGTCGATCTCGACGGCGATGACGGATGCCCCTGCCTCGGTGAGCCCGAGGGTGAGCGAGCCGAGCCCCGGCCCGATCTCGACGACCTGCTCGCCCGCCTGCACACCGGCGGTCTTGACGATGCGGCGCACGGTGTTGGCGTCGATGACGAAGTTCTGGCCGAGCTTCTTGGTCGGCGTGACGCCCAGCAGTTCGGCGAGATCGCGGATCTCCGCCGGTCCGAGAAGGCGGGGCCCGCCTGCGCTGTGCTCTCCGCTCATGCGAATCCTCCTGACGGGACGGCGGAGCCGCGCGCGGGCTCGGCGTCCCAGGTTCCATAGACCATCTCGGTGTTCGAGCTGATCTGGGCGGCGAGCACCGAGACGTCGGTGTCGAGGTAGCCGGCCATGGCCCGCAGGGTGTGCGGGATCAGGTACGGCGCGTTCGGTCGCCCGCGCAGTGGCGTGGGCGTGAGGAAGGGGGCGTCGGTCTCGACGAGCACCAGCTCGCGCGGGGCCACGGCGAGGGACTCGCGCAGGTTGTCGGCGTTCTTGAACGTCACGTTGCCGGCGAAGGAGAGGTACCAGCCGTTCTCGGCGCACACCGCGGCCATCTCGGCGTCGCCGGAATAGCAGTGGAACACCGTGCGCTCGGGGGCGCCGACGCGCAGCAGCGTGGCGATGACCGCGGCGTGGGCGTCGCGATCGTGGATCTGCAGAGCGAGGCCATGCCTCTTCGCGATGTCGATGTGGGCTTCGAAGGAGCGCTGCTGGGCCGCCTGGCCCTCGGCACTCTCGGTGCGGAAGTAGTCGAGCCCGGTCTCGCCGACGGCGACCACTCTGGGCTGCCCGGCGAGCCGGTCGATCTCGGCGATGGCGTCATCGAGTTCGCCGCGCCGGGCGTACTCGGCGGCCTCGTTGGGGTGGATCGCCACGGCGGCGAGCATGCGCGGCTCGATCGCCGCCGTCGCGGCCGACCAGCGCGAGGTCTCGACGTCGCCGCCGACCTGGATCACCCCGCGCACGCCGACGGATGCCGCACGGTCGAGGTGCTCGCGGTAGTCGAGGCCCTCGCCATCGGCGATCTCGAGGTGCGTGTGGTTGTCGTACACGCCGACGGAGAGCGGTTCGGGCAGCGGCGGGTAGTTCAGGTCGCGTCCGGCGGTCTGCTCGCGGACGCGCACGAAGTCGCCTGTCGGCTCCTCGTTACTCACCACTCGCCTCGATGCGCGGGAACAAGGCCTCGAGGGGGGCGACGGATGCTCCGCCGGTCCACTCCCATGCCCGGTCGATCCGCTGATCGGCGACGGAGCCCTCGCCGCCGAGGGCGGTCCAGAGCTTCGCCGTCGCCTTCGGCGTCACCGGCGAGAGCAGCACGGCGAGAGTGCCGAGGCCGCGCACGACCGTGGCCAGCACGGTCTCGAGGCGTGCCCGGTTGGCCGGGTCCTTCGCCAGGGCCCACGGCTCCTGCTCGGTGATGTAGAGGTTGAGGGCGTCGACGAGTTCCCAGATCGAGGCGATCGCCTCGTGGATCGCGAGGCGCGAGATCGCCTCGCTGGCGGCATCCGTCACCGACCGCTCGAGAGCCACGATGGCCTCCTCGGCCGGCGTCAGCTCGCCTGCCGTCGGGATGACGCCGTCGCAGTAGCGCGACACCATGGCGATCACCCGCGAGGCGAGGTTGCCGAAGCCGTTCGCGAGTTCGGCCTGGTAGCGGGCCGCGAGGTCCTCCCACGAGAACGAGCCGTCCTGGCCGAAGGAGATCGCGCGCAGGAAGTAGTAGCGGAACGCATCGGACCCGAAGGTGTCGATGATCTGCGACGGCGCGATGCCGGTGAGCTTGGACTTGCTCATCTTCTCGCCACCGACCAGCAGCCAGCCGTGGCCGAAGACCTGCTTCGGAACCTCGAGCCCCGCAGCCAGCAGCATGGCGGGCCAGATCACCGCGTGGAAGCGCAGGATGTCCTTCCCGACGATGTGGGTGGCCGGCCAGCGGCGGGCGAACTCCTCGTCGTCGGCGCCGTAGCCGACGGCGGTGATGTAGTTGAGCAGGGCGTCGAACCAGACGTAGACGACGTGCGACTCGTCCCACGGCACCTTCACGCCCCAGTCGAACGAGGTGCGCGAGATGGAGAGGTCGGCGAGCCCGGACTTCACGAACGAGACGACCTCGTTGCGGGCGCTCTCGGGCTGCACGAAGTCGGGACGCTCCTCGTAGAGGGCGAGCAACTGGTCGGCGAAGGCGCTCATGCGGAAGAAGTAGTTCTTCTCGTTGAGCAGTTCGACGGGCTTGGAGTGGATGGCGCAGACCTTCTGGCCCTCGTAGTCGCCCTCGCCGTCGACGAGGTCGCCCGGCTGCTTGTACTCCTCGCAGCCGACGCAGTAGTAGCCCTGGAACTCGCCCGTGTAGATGTGGCCGGCGTCGTAGAGGTGCTGCAGGAACTTCTGCACGTTGGTCTCGTGGCGCTCATCCGTCGTGCGGATGAAGTCGTCGTTCGACAGGTCGACGATCTCGAGCAGCGGCTTCCACGCCTCGGCGACGAGCTTGTCGACCCATTCCTTCGGGGTGACGCCGTTGGCCGTCGCCGTGCGCAGGATCTTCTGGCCGTGCTCGTCGGTTCCCGTGAGCGACCAGGTGTCGTCTCCGCTCTGGCGGTGCCAGCGCGCGAGCACGTCCGCGGCGACCTCCGTGTAGGCGTGCCCGATGTGGGGAACGTCGTTCACGTAGAAGATCGGCGTGGTGATGTAGAAGGAGGAGCCGTCGGACATGCTGACCATCCTATTCGGCGCGCCGAGGCCACTCCGCCGTGTTACCGGGCGACGATGAGGGCATGACGGATGCCCCTCCTCCCCCACCGCCGCCCGTCGGCCCCGTGGGTCTCGGCCTCGCGACTCGGGTGCTCATCACCCTCGCAGCGGCCGCGATCACCATCGCCGCCATGGCGAACGCGAAGGAGATCATCGGCCCGATCGTGCTCTCGATCGTGCTCGTCATCATCGCCCACCCCGTGCGGGCCGTGCTCGAGCGCAAGGGCTGGCAGCGCTGGGCCGCGACCACCGCCGTCATCGTGGTCGTCTACCTCATCCTGCTCGTGCTCGGGGTGCTTCTGGCCACTGCCCTGGCGCAGTTCGCCCGGCTCGTCGCCGACAGCGCCGACGCCTTCACGGAGCAGGCGACGATGCTGACCGATTGGATCGCGACTCTCGGCCTCAGCCAGTCGCAGACCGAGGCCGTCACGGGCGCCGTCGATCCGTCGACCATCTTCAGCGTCGCCCTGACCATCGCCGAGTCGGCCCTCAGCTCGGTGACGGCCATCGTGCTCGTCTTCGCCTACACGCTCTTCATGGCCGCGGACGGCGCCTACGTCGCGCCGATCTTCGCCAGGTTCCGCACCACTCACGCCTCGGTGATCGCCGCGCTGACCGGCTACGCGCACGGTGTGAGGCAGTACATGGTGGTCAACGCGATCTTCGGCCTGATCGTGGCCGTGCTCGACGGCCTGATCCTCTGGGCGCTCGGGGTCCCCGGCGCCTTCATCTGGGCCGTGCTCGCGTTCATCACGAACTTCATCCCGAACATCGGATTCGTGATCGGCGTCATCCCACCTGCGGTCATGGCGCTGGTGACCGGCGGCTGGGGCCTCGCGCTCATCGTGATCGCCGTCTACTGCGTGGTGAACGTGACCCTCCAGGTGCTGGTGCAGCCGCGCTTCGTCGCCGTGGCGGTGAACCTCGGGTTCACCATCACGTTCGTCTCGGTCATCTTCTGGGGCTTCGTGCTCGGTGCTCTCGGCGCGCTCCTCGCCGTGCCGCTGACGCTCCTGCTCAGACTCCTGCTGCTGGATGCGGATCCGCGGGCCGGCTGGGCACGAACCCTCTCCGGTGACCGAACACCGGAGGAAGGACCTCGTGCGATTCCGTCGGAGGATGCGGAGTCGGAACTCCCAGAGTCGCATCCTGCTGCTTGAGCGCGGTTCCCTTGAGGCGCTGGTTGCGGTACTCGACGATGTTCATGCCGATGACGATCTTGCCGACGGCCTCGCGGCGGTCGAGCCTGCGGTAGGCGTCCGCGACATCGTCGAGTGAGAAGACGTCGGCTATCGGCATCCGCACGGCGTGCTGCTCCATGAGCTCGGCCACCACGAGCAGCTCGCGCACGCTGCCGGCCGTCGCGCGCTGCACGCCGTACTCGTCGACGGCGCGCCAGTCGAGCACGGTGCTGATGCGCCCGGCCGGAACGCCGAGCTCGACCGCGGTCTCGACTCCGTCACCGCCGAGGAAATCGACGAAGGCATCGACCCCGTCCGGGGCGACGGCACGGATGCGCTCCGCCAGGTCGGGGCCGTAGTCGATCGGGGTCGCTCCGATCTGGCGCAGGTAGTCGGCGTTCCGCGGCGCGGCCGTCCCGATCACGCGGGCACCGCGGCGCACGGCGAGCTGCACGACGAGGCATCCCACCCCGCCTGCCGCCGACGTGACGACGAGGGTGTCGCCCCGGCCGATCGCCGTGTCCTGCAGTGCGTCGAGGGCGGTGGTCCCGGCGACGTAGAGGCTGCCGGCGATCTCCCAGGGCACGCTGTGCGGCTTGATGGCGAGCTGACCGGCCGGCACGGCGACGTGAGTGGCGTGCGAGCCTCGGGCCACGTAGCCCATGACCTCGTCGTTCACACGGAAGTCTGTGACCCCGGGTCCCACGCCGATGACGATGCCGGCGAGATCACGACCCTGTCCCTCGGGGAAGACCACGGGCCAGCGGTCTGGAGAGACCCCCGAACGGATGGCGCTCTCGACGGGATTGGTGCCGGCCGCGACGACCTGCACGAGCACCTCGCCCGCCTCCGGGACCGGCATCTCGATGTCGACGACCTCGAGAACCTCCGGCCCGCCGAACTCTGAGAATCGAACTGCTCGCACCATCGCGCACCTCCGCTTGATCCAGGTGGTGGTTATCCTCCAGAGTGCGCTCCCCCGCTGGGAATGGCCGGTGAGTCTCTAACCTGGTTAGCGAGCTGCGAGCGCTCCCTCGTAGAGCTCGCGCTTGCCGAGTCCCGTGGTGAGGGCGACGGATGCCGTCGCGTCCTTCATCCGCTCGCCGCCGGCGACCAGCGCCTGCACCTGGCGGATGCCGTCCTCGAGGCTGTGCACGCGCTTCGGCGCCCCGGCCACGACGATGCAGATCTCGCCCTTCACGCCCTCGGCGGCCCAGGCGGCGAGCTCGGATGCGGACCCTCGGCGAACCTCCTCGTAGAACTTGGTGAGCTCACGGCAGACGACGACGGTGCGGTCGTCACCGAAGACGGCGGCCAGGTCGGTGAGGGCGGCGGCGAGGCGGTTCGGCGACTCGAAGAACACCATGGTGCGGCGCTCGTCGACGAGTTCGCGGAAGGTCGATGTGCGGTCTCCGTGCTTGCGCGGCAGGAAGCCCTCGAAGGTGAAGCGGTCCGTCGGGAGCCCCGAGACGGCGAGCGCGGCGAGCACCGCGCTCGGGCCTGGGATGACGGTGACCTGCACTCCGGCCGCTGCCGCCGTCTCGACGAGGTGGAACCCGGGATCCGAGACCGTCGGCATGCCGGCGTCGCTCAGCACGAGCAGGTCGGCGTCGCGGCCGAGCTCCACGAGTTCGGCCGCCTTCAGCCGCTCGTTGTGGTCGTGCAGCGGGATGAGGCGCGGGCGGTTCTCGATGTGCAGTGCCGCCAGCAGGCGTTGGGTGACGCGGGTGTCCTCCGCGGCGATCACCTGGGCGGCGCCGAGCGCCTCGATGAGCCGGGCCGACGCGTCACCGAGGTTGCCGATGGGGGTGCCGGCCAGGATGATCATGCCCCCCAGTCTCTCGCACCTCGGCGAGCGCGGCTGCGCCGCCGTGGCTCGCCCAGGGGTCGTGCCCGAGGCGGCTCGTGCTCGTTTAGCATTGCGCCATGAGTGTCGACGCCCCGAGACCCGCCATCGACGACCTCATCGACGGTTCACGAGGCGCGGAGAACACCGACGGCCTCGACGATCGCGACCAGCGCGACCAGCGCGACCAGCGCGACACCGGGCCCGAACCCGACGAACCCCGCGGCACCCGCCTCGACGCCTGGTGGGGCCGCGTGCTCTCCACCCCGGGGCGGCTGCGCCTCTGGTACTGGGGCGGTCCGCTCGCCGTGACCCTGCTGGCCGCAGTGCTGCGGCTCTGGAACCTCGGGCACCCGCACAGCCTCGTCTTCGACGAGACCTTCTACGTGAAGGACGCGTACACCCTGCTGCGGAACGGCGTCGAGAGCACGTGGCCCGACGATGCCGATGCGCAGTTCAACGCCGGCAACACCGACATCTACAACTCCGACGGCTCCTACGTGGTGCATCCGCCGCTCGGCAAATGGATCATCGCCCTGGGGCTCGCCGTCTTCGGCGCCGGCGACAGCTTCGGCTGGCGCATCGGCACTGCGGTCGTCGGCATCCTGGCGGTGTTCCTCATCACCGTCATCGCGCGCAAGTTGTTCCGCGGTTCCACCCTCCTCGGCGTGATCGCCGGCTTCCTGTTCGCGATCGACGGCCACACGATCGTGATGTCGCGGGTGGCCATTCTCGACAACTCGATCATGTTCTTCGCGTTGCTGGGCTTCGGCGCCATCCTGCTCGACCGGGAGTGGAATGAGAACCGCATCGCCCTGTGGCTGCAGCAGAAGCGCGAGAAGGCCGGTGACCCGGATGCCGGCAGCTGGGGTCCGGCTCTGTGGTGGCGTCCGTGGCTGCTCGCCGCCGGACTCGCCTTCGGTCTGGCCGCCAGTGTCAAGTGGTCGGGCCTCTACTTCCTCGCGGGCTTCGGGCTCTACGTGATCGTGGTCGACATGCTGGCGCGCCGGCGCGCCGGCGTGACCTTCTGGGCGAGCAGCGCAGTGCTCAAGCAGGGTCCCGTGTCGTTCCTTCTCATGGTCCCGATCGCCGTGGTCACGTATTTCGTGGCGTGGACCGGCTGGTTCGTCACGGCCACCGGCTACTACCGCACCTGGGCGGATGAGCCGGGCAACGCCTGGACCGGCGCCCTCGCCTGGGTTCCCCGGTCGCTGCAGAGCTTCTGGCACTACGAGGCTGCGGCGTACCAGTGGAACATCTCGCTGGCGACGCCGCATCCGTACCAGGCGAACCCGTTCACCTGGTTGTTCATGATCCGTCCGACGAGCATGTACTACCTCGGGACCACGGCCGAGGACGGATGCCCCACGGACTCGTGCTCCGACGCCATCACCTCGATCGGCAACCCGATCATCTGGTGGGCTGCTGCAGCCGCGCTGTTCTACCTCGTCTACAGGCTGGCGCGCTATCGCGAGTGGCGGGTGGGGCTGATCCTCATGGGAGTCGCCGCCGGCTACCTGCCCTGGCTGCTCTACTCGGGCCGCACGGTGTTCCAGTTCTACACGATCGCCTTCGAGCCCTACCTGATCCTCGCGCTGACGGCGGTGCTGGCGCTCATCCTCGGGCAGCGTGACGACGTGACGTGGCGACGTCAGCGCGGCATCGGCGTCGTCGCGGTGTTCCTCGCCGTCGTCGTGCTGGTGTCGATCTTCTTCTGGCCGCTATGGACCGGCGAGCGCATCCCGTTCTGGTACTGGCAGCTGCACATCTGGCTGCCGAGCTGGCGCTAGCGTGGTCACTCGCCTGCTGCCCGGCCTGGCGGTCGCGGGCGCGGCCGCCCTCCTCGCATGGGGCGTCCATGCCCTGGCGCCGGCCATCCCGCTCCTGACGGCGGCCGTGGCCATCGGCATCGTGGTCGGTCAGCTCCCCGTGACGCGTGCCCTGCTCGACGGGCTCCTCGCCCCCGGCCTGCGGATCGCCGCTCGCCGGCTGCTCCGCATCGGCATCGTGCTCCTGGGCCTCAAGCTCAGCCTCGGCGACATCGCCGGGCTCGGCGCCCTGACCATTGCCACGACGGTGCTCATCGTCGTGCTGACGTTCGCCGGCACCCTCTGGCTCGGCCGCGCGCTCGGCCTGCCCGGGCACCAGCCGCTGCTCGTGGCGAGCGGGTTCTCCATCTGCGGCGCCTCGGCCATCGGGGCCATGGGCGGCGTCGTCAAGGCCCGCGACGACGAGCAGGCCACCCCCGTGGCACTGGTCACGCTCTGCGGAACGCTCGCGATCGCAGTGCTCCCCGCCTTGTGGCATCCGCTCGGCCTCAGCGATCTGCAGTTCGGACACTGGGTCGGTGCCGGCGTGCACGACGTCGGGCAGGTCGTCGCGACGGCCCAGATCGCGGGACCGGCAGCACTCGCCGTGGCCGTGGTCGTGAAGCTCACGCGCGTGCTCCTGCTCGCTCCTCTGGTCGCCGTCACGGCCGTGGTCGAACGCCGACGCTCGGCAGAGGCGGCGGGCCCGCGCCCGGCCGTCGTGCCACTCTTCATCGTGGGCTTCCTCGTCGCCGTGCTGCTGAACTCGTTCCTGCCGATTCCGGATGCCGTGCTCGCCGTCGCCGACACCGTGCAGACGGCGCTGCTGGCCATGGCACTGTTCGCGCTCGGAGCGTCCATCCGCATAGCCCAACTGGCCCGCACCGGGTGGCGCGCTCTCGTCGTCGGACTCACGTCGTGGGCCCTCATCGCGGTGCTCGCGTACGGGGCGGCGATGCTGCCGTCGTGACCCATTCCCGCGCGGCCTTCTATCAAGTGACATATGCTCGCCACGGCATGCGATCCGCGAAAATAACCGGGCAATACCCAGCCTTCTCCCCTACGCTGAACAGCATCCGATCGCCGGGGATCCACCCGCGATGCGCGGCACCTGCCTCATCCAATCGACTGGGAAGTCACACCGATCGAAGGCAGTGATGTGTCAGAAGTAGTCGCCGCACCCTCCTCCGGAGTCCGGATCATCCGCACGAAGCCGGGCGGAGATCGTTCGAACCCGACCACCGAGTACTCGGCCCTGCTGCACACCGTGCGCAACCTCGGACTCCTGCGTCGTCGCACCGGCTTCTACTGGATGGTCTTCGGCATCCTGCTGGCCGCTCTCGGCGGCGCGGTCACGGGGTTCATCCTGCTCGGCGACACCTGGTACCAGCTGCTCATGGCCGGAGCCCTCGGCATCATCCTCACGCAGTTCGCCTTCCTGGCGCACGAGGCCTCCCACCGGCAGGTGTTCGAGTCGGGCAAGGCCAACGACACGGCGGGCCGCATCCTGGCGAACGCCTTCGTCGGCATCAGCTACTCGTGGTGGATGACCAAGCACTCGCGTCACCACGCCAACCCGAACGTCGTGGGCAAAGACCCCGACATCGACAACGACTTCATCGTCTTCCAGCCGGCCGAGGCCGCCAAGGTCGGCCGGCTGCAGGCCGTCGTCACGCGCAAGCAGGGCTGGTTCTTCTTCCCGCTCCTCATGCTCGAGGGCATCAACCTCCACATCCACGGTCTGCGCACCGTCATGGGCCGCGGCAAGGTCGACAAGCGCTGGGTCGAGGTCTCCATGCTCGTCACCCGCCTGGCCGCCTACGTCGCCGTCATCTTCTACTTCCTGCCGCTCGGAATGGCGTTCGCCTTCATCGGCGTGCAGCTCGCCGTGTTCGGCGTGTACATGGGAGCGTCGTTCGCCCCGAACCACAAGGGCATGCCGCAGCTCGCGCACGACAGCAAGGTCGACTTCCTGCGTCGCCAGGTGCTCACCTCGCGCAACATCCGCGGCGACTGGCGCATGCTCACCTTCATGGGTGGCCTCAACTACCAGATCGAGCACCACCTGTTCCCGAACATGCCGCGCCCGCACCTCGCCAAGGCCGGCGAGATCGTGCGCGAGTACTGCCGCGACCACAACATCCTCTACACGGAGACCGGGCTGGTGCAGAGCTACGCCATCGTCGTGGACTACCTCAACAAGGTCGGCCTCTCGGCCCGCGACCCCTTCGATTGCCCGATGACGGCGCGGTTCCGCACGCACTAGCGGCATCCGCTCTCAGAACAGGCCGGATCGGCTGATTCCCCCGGGAACAGGCCGATCCGGCCTGTTCTCGTTCATCCGGCCTGTCGTCGCACGCGAACGAGGGCGCGGGCTGCCAGCTAGTGGTCGACCAGCTTGAGCCCGACGACGCAGCCGACGAGCCCGACGATCAGGGCGAGCTTCACCCACGACACCGAGGCGTCGCCCGAGATCATCGACCAGCCGACCGTGAGGGCCGCACCGATGCCGACCCAGACGGCGTAAGCCGTTCCGATGGGGATGCTGCGCATGGCGAGGGCGAGTCCGCCCATGCTGGCCACGAGCGAGACGCCGAAGACGATCGAGGGCCAGAGCTTCGTGAAGCCCTCCGACTTGCCGAGCGCTGTGGCCCAGACTGCCTCGAGAACGCCCGAGACGATGAGAACGATCCATGCCATGACTGATCCACTCCTGTGGCCAGTCTTGTCGCGTTCCGGGTACTGATCCCTCGTCCGGGGCCGCGTGCTCTGCGACCTGATCGCAGGCTAGCAACACCGCCTGATCAGGCCCTGTGCACCTCGGCGAAGTGCTCGACGACGGGGAACGGGTCGTAGAACGGATGCAGCAGCTCCGCCCAGCGCCGGTACCCGTCCGAGCCGCGGAAGCCGACCTCGTGCGCCTCCACCGAGTCCCAGTGCACGAGCAGCAGATAGGAGGAGGGCGACTCGACCCCGCGTGACAGCGACAGGCGCTGGAATCCGGGCATCCGTTCGATGATCGATCGAGCCTCGGCGAAGGTCTCCTCGAACTCGGCCTCGCGCCCCGGGATCACCGGGAGCACGACGTGCTCGAGGATCACGCGTCGGCCGCCTGTGCTGCCGGCCCGTGCTCGACGGCGAGTCCGGCGCGCTCCCACCCGATGATGCCGCCGTCGACGTTCACGACGTCGTAGCCGCGCTGGTCGAGGTACGTGGTCACCTGGGCGCTGCGCCCACCGACGGCGCACAGGATGTAGACGGTCTCATCGAGCGGAACCTCCTCGATGCGGTCCATGAAGGCGCTCATCGGGATGTTGACCGAGCCGGCGATGCGCACGCCGGCCACCTCGTCGACTTCGCGTACATCGATGATCGAGCCTGCGACGTCGAGGGCGGAGAGTGCTGCCGGGGTGATCGATTCCATGACTCGAATCTACCCGTGCGAGACGTTGGTCTCCTGGCGCGAGCCGTCGTCCGCCGGCGCGAGCCCTACAGGGTCGGGTTTCGGGCGTCGTAGGCGCGGAAGCTCGGCGTCAGCCGCAGCAGCACCCCGATGAGCGCCATGATGAGCAGTCCGCCGAGCACGGGCGGGAACCAGAGCGCCACGAGCGACGCGAGGAGTCCGGCGTAGAGGTCGCCGATGCGCGGGCCTCCGGTCACGACCACGGTGAAGACGCCCTGCAGGCGCCCGCGCATCTCGTCGGGTGCTGCAGTCAGCAGGATGGTGGAGCGGAAGATGGCGCTGACCTCGTCGGAGGCGCCGGTGCCAGCCAGAGCGACCCCGGCGATGGCGAGCGCCACCCAGTTCACCTGCGACAGGTCGGGGCCGACGGGGCCGAACCACCCCGTCTGCATCGCGGCGATCACGAGGCCGAACAGCAGGATGAACGCGCCGTAGACGGTGATGGCGCGTCCGATGGCCACGCCGTAGCGGTGGACGTGCGCGACGGGTCCGCTGAACAGCCCGGTCGCGAAGGTGCCGACGGCGGCAGCGGCGGTCAGGATGCCGACGGTCACCGGCCCGCCGCCGATCACGACGGCGCCGACGGCCGGCAGAAGCACGAACGGCCGCCCGAACGACATCGCCACGATGTCGACGAGGAAGCTCATGCGGATGTTGGGCGCACGCCGGAGGAACGCGTAGCCGTCGCGCAGGGACTGCAGGCCGGGTCGCACCGTGTGCGAGAGCGGGGGCAGCTTCGGCAGCGACAGGATGCCGAGGAACCCGGCCGTGAACAGCACGGCGTCGACGGCGAAGGTGATCGGGAAGCCGGCGACGGCGACGAGAACGCCGGCCAACGCCGGGCCCACCGTGAGCTGGAGTCCGGAGGAGATGCCGTTCAGTGCGCTCGCCCGCGACACCAGGTGCTCGGGCAGGATGCGCGGATACACGGAGAACCGGGTGGCGCTGGTGATCGTCGCGGCGATGGCGTTCAGCGTGGTGAAGACGTAGAACGGCCAGACCTCGACGCGGGTTCCGGATGCCGCCAGCACGGCATCCGTCACCGACAGCACGACCAGGGCGATCGTCGCGATCCAGCCGACGAGCGCCGAGATGATGAGCACGAGCCTGCGGTCGAAGGCATCGGCGAGCATGCCGCCCCAGAGGCCGGCGACGATCATCGGCAGCAACGCGATGCCCCCGACCAGCGCCACGGCCAGCGTCGACGCCGTGATGTCGTAGATCTGGAGGCCGACGGCCACGATGGTGAGCTGTGCCCCGATGCCCGAGACGGCCGCACCGATCCAGAGCCTGGCGAAGGCCGGAGACTCCCGCAGCGGTGCGAGGTCGACGAAGCGACGTCGCTGAGCGGCTGGGGCGTGGTCGGGCAGGGTCACTGCATTCGATCGTATGCGTTTCGGCGCGTTACGCCGCACGGCAGGTCTGGCCGGATGGCACCGGTAGCGTGGCCGCATGGCAGATCGCGAGTACGGCTTCAAGACGCGTGCAATCCACGCAGGCAACATCCCCGACGCAGTGACCGGGGCGCGGGCGCTGCCCATCTACCAGTCCACGGCCTTCGTCTTCGATGACACCTCGGATGCCGCAGCCCGATTCGCCCTGCAGAAGTACGGCAACATCTACTCGCGTCTGGCGAACCCCACCGTGGCGAGCTTCGAGGAGCGCGTCGCCAGCCTGGAGGGCGGCCTCGGCGCCGTGGCCACGGCCTCCGGTCTCTCCGCGCAGTACATCACCTTCGCCAGCCTCGTGGGCGCCGGCGATCACATCGTCGCCTCGGCCAACCTCTACGGCGGCTCGATCACCCAGCTCGACGTCACACTGCGGCGCTTCGGCGTCGAGACCACCTTCGTGCAGTCGTCGGACCCGGCCGACTACGCGGCGGCCATCACCGACAAGACCAAGGTGCTGTTCGCCGAGACCATCGCGAACCCGTCCGGCGAGATCGCCGACCTCGAGGGCCTCGCCGACGTCGCCCACGCGCATGGCATCCCGTTCATCGTCGACTCCACCATCGCGACCCCGTACCTCAACCGCCCGATCGAGTGGGGAGCGGATGTCGTCACCCACTCCGCCACCAAGTTCCTCGGCGGGCACGGCACCACCCTCGGCGGCGTCGTCATCGAGAGCGGCCGCTTCCATTGGCATTCGGAGAAGTTCCCCCTGTTCGGCCAGCCGGTGCCGAGCTACGGCGGGCTCGAGTGGTCGGGCAACTTCGGCGAGTACGCGTTCCTCACGCGGCTTCGTGCGGAGCAGCTGCGCGACATCGGCCCCTCCCTCTCCGCTCAGGCGGCGTTCCAGTTGGCGCAGGGAGTCGAGACGCTGCCCTATCGCGTGCAGGCTCACGTCGACAACGCCCGCATCGTGGCGGAGTGGCTCGACGCCGATCCGCGCATCGAGGCGGTCAACTGGGCCGGCCTCGAGGCCCACCCGCACCACGACCGTGCCCTCAAGTACCTGCCCAAGGGCCCGGGCTCGGTGTTCAGCTTCGAGGTCAAGGGCGGTCGATCCGTCGGCCAGAAGCTCATCGAGGGCGTCGACCTCGCCAGCCACGTGGCCAACATCGGCGACGCCAAGACGCTGATCATCCACCCCGCATCGACCACGCACGCGCAGCTGAGCGAGCAGCAGTTGATCGACGCCGGAGTGCTTCCCGGCATCGTGCGCATCAGCGTGGGCATCGAGGATGTCGAGGACATCATCTACGATCTGGACCAGGCACTGACTGCCGCTACGGAAGGCAAGTGATGAGCACCGTCGTCGAAGCATCCGACACCAACGACACCGAGACCGTTCGGCTCGTCAACGGGCTGAGCTGCGACCTGCCCTCGGATTCCCCTCTCGCGAAGCTGTTGAAATCGCAGCGCACCTGGGTCGGCCCGGATGCCAAGGAACGCCTGCGCATCCTGCGCGCCGCGAAGAGCGTCGCCATCGTGGGCGCCTCTCCCAATCCGGCCCGCTCGAGCTTCTTCGTGGGCACCTACCTGCAGCAGTCCAGCGACTTCAGGTTGTACTTCGTCAACCCGAACGCCTCGGAGATCCTGGGCGAGAAGGCCTACCCCGATCTGGCCTCGCTGCCCGAGGTACCCGACATCGTCGTGGTGTTCCGCCGCGGCAGCGACATCCCGAGCGTGATCGACGACGTCGTGGCGGTGGGCGCCAAGACGATCTGGGTGCAACTGGGCATCTGGAACCAGGATGCCGCCTACGACGGCGAGGCCCGCGGCCTCACGGTGGTCATGGACCGCTGCATCAAGGTGGAGCACGCCCGCTTCGGAGGCGGCCTGCACCTGCTCGGCTTCGACACCGGCCAGATCTCGAGCCGCCGCGGAGCCGTCGGTCGCTAGCGGCCCGGCTCGCTCCGCCCCCCGGCGTCGTCAGTCGCGGCGCTTCACCACGTTGCCGCCGTCGCCGACGGAACCCGAGGGCTCGTTGTCGGACTCGATGACGTTGCCTCCGCCCTGGATCGCCACCGACCCGATCGTCGGCGCCCCGATCTCGTTCGCCTGACCGCTGATCGACACGGCGTCGATGCTGTCGTCGGAGGAGACGTCGTTGTCGTCGCCCCGGATCTCGAGGCCCCCGATGCCGCCGCGGCTCTCGATCTCGTTGCGCTGTCCCTCGATGAGGACCGAGGCTGCGGACTCCAGGTCGATGTCGAGATCCTGGCCCCGCACGCTCACGGCGCCACAGGCTCCGGTGACGCGGAACTCGAGTCCCTGCCCGTCGAGTTCGAGCGGCTGACCGTCGGCGCAGCGCTGGTCGGTGTCGGGCCGGGCGGTGTCGGTCGCGTCCGGGCCGTCCGTCGTCGTGGCAGCAGGAGCGCCCGGCGACACGGGATCCCCGCCCGGGTTCAGCGGGTTGCCGCCGGTGCCCGGCACGCAACCGGTGAGGCCGAGGAGCAGGGCGGCGGCGATCAGCGGAATCGTCAGAGGGCGCATCCGTTCACCCTAGGCAGAGCCTGCAGCCCCGCGCAGGCCCTTGCGCTCTGCGGCGCACCCTGCCAAGTAAGCTCGGCAGGGTGCTGAAAGCCCTCGCTGAGACCCCGCGGGTCGCGGTTCTCGGACCCGTGCTCATCGAGGGTCGTGACGGCGGCATGACCGAGCCTCCCGGTGCCCTGGCGAAGGCTCTCGTGGCCGTTCTGGTGGGTGATTCCGGGCGCCCGGCCGGCAGTGCCGTGAGCGTCGAGACCATCACGGACGAACTCTGGGGCGACGAGCCGCCACGCAACGCGAGAGCGGCGCTGCAGACCCTCGTCTCGAGACTGCGCGCCGTGGCCGCCGAGGGACTGGTGGTCTCGACCGCCCGCGGCTACGCCCTCGCGGTCCACGACGAGCAGACCGATGCCGGCCAGGCACGTCTGCTCGGACGCGAGGCGACCACCCGTGCGGCCGACGATCCGCTCACGGCCATCGCAGACCTCGACCGCGCCCTCGCCCTGTGGCGCGGCGAGCCCGGCGCCGACCTTCCGGACTCCCCCGTGCGCACCCAGCTCATCGAGGGTGCGGCGGCCGCGCGCAGCGGCCTGCTCGAGATCCGTGCCCGCTGCCACGTCGACGGAGGCGATCCGGAGCTCGCGATCGCCGACCTCGAGAACCTCATCGAGACGCATCCGTTCAGCGAGAACCTGCGACTCACCCTCCTCCGCGCCCTGGCCGCGGCGGGTAGGCGACAGGAGGCCATCGCCGCCTTCGCCTCGTTCCGCGCCCTGCTGCGCGACGAATTCGGAACCTCCCCCTCGCCCGAACTGGTGGCGCTGAACACCAGCCTGCTCCAGGACGAGACGGCCCCGACCCGTTCCCGGGAGAGCCGGGTGCGCATCGGCCTGCGGGCCGCGCCCAACGAGCTGCTCGGACGGAACTCCGACATCGAGGCGGTGCAGAGCCTGCTGGAGCACTCCCGTCTGGTGACCGTGCTCGGTGCCGGCGGACTCGGCAAGACCCGCGTCGCGCAGGAGCTCGGAGCCCGCTCCCCCTCGCCCGGAGTCGTGTTCGTCGAACTCGCCAGCGTCAGGACGGATGCCGACGTCACCCTCGCGCTCGCCTCGACCCTCGGCATCCGCGAGGTCTCCCCCGGCCAGAAACTCGTCGACACGACGGTACGACCCGACCTGCGTGAGCGCATCGTCACCCAGCTCGGCGAGCGTCCCACCCTGCTCATCGTCGACAACTGCGAACAGGTGATCGAGGGCGCCGCGCTCTGGGTGGCCGATCTCCTGGCCTCCCTGCCCCGGCTGCGGGTGCTCGCCACGAGTCGCAGTCCGCTGCTGATCGGCGCCGAGCAGGTCTACGCCCTCGAATCCCTGCCGGCGACGGATGCCGCGGGCGAGCCCGGCCCCGCCGTGCGCCTCTTCACCGAGCGTGCCCGCGCCGCCCGACCGTCTGTCGCCCTGCCCGTGGACGCCGTGGCGCGTCTCTGCACCCACCTCGACGGCCTGCCACTCGCGATCGAGCTCGCGGCCGCCCGGGTGCGTTCGATGTCGGTGGAGCAGATCGAGGCGCGCCTGGAGAACCGCTTCGCCCTGCTCACCAGCGGCGACAGGTCCGCTCCCGAGCGCCATCGCACGCTGCAGGCCGTCATCGAGTGGAGCTGGACGCTGCTCCGACCCGAGGAGCAGCGCGCCCTCCGCCGGCTGTCGCTCTTCGTCGACGGCTTCGGTCTCGAGGCCGCCCAGCGGGTGACGGGCGGCGACGCGGGAGACCTCCTCGACGCACTCGTGACCCAGTCACTGCTCGCCGTCACCGACGATCCGTCCTCCGGGGATCCGCGCTTCCGCATGCTCGAGACCGTGCGGGAGTTCGGTCAGGTCGCACTCATCGATGCCGACGACGAGGCATCCGCCCGCGATGCCGTCTTCGGCTGGGCTCGGGTATTCAGCATGCGCGCCATGAGCAACGCGATGGGGTCTCGGCAGGTGGCCATGTTCCACGACGTGTCGATCGAGCAGGACAATCTCGTCGCCGTGCTCCGAGAGGGCATCGCCCTGCGCGACGCCCGCCTGGTCGCGAGTGTCTTCGCCCTCCTCGGCTACTACTGGAGCGTGCGTGGTGCGCACACGGAGGTGTTCTCCTTCAGCAAGCCCGTGCTCGATGCCATGACCGGATACATTCCGGATGCCGAGCATGCCGACGCCGCAGCCTTCACCCTCATCGTGCTCACCGGCACGAACGTCGTGATCGGCAATCGCCAGGGATTCCGAGCGATGTCGCGACTGCGCGGGATCGTACGCAGCGGGGTGGATCTCGCGCCCTGGCTCGCCGCGACCGCCCGCTTCCTGCTGGCGTTCCCCGACATGAACCGGGCATCCGCCCTGCTCGCCGAGATGGCGGCATCCGACGACGTTCCCTCCGCCCTGATCGGAAGCATCATCTCGGCGCAGCTCGCCGAGAATGACGGCGACCCCGAGGCCGCCCGTGTGGCCGCACGCCGCGCCTACGACCTGTCGCTGACGTCAGGTGACATCTGGATCGGTTCGATGGCTGCCATGTCGCTCGCACAGTTGTCCAGCCAGTCCGCTCACGCCGAAGAGGTCCTGGTGTGGGTCGATCGAGCGCGCGCCGGGATGGAGCAGCTGGGGGTGGTGCAGGACCTGCAGCAGATCAACTGGATCCTCGGCGGCAGCCTGCTCACGCTCGGCAGGCTCGATGAGGCCCGCACTCTCTTCGATGACATGGTCACGAACGACCTGACGATCGACGACGGTCTGGAGATGGTCTCGGTCGGCGAGTTCGGCCATGCCGAGCTCGCCCGCATCGAGGGCCGGCAGGCGGATGCAGCCGAGCGCTACCTGCGCGCGATCGCGTCGTTCGCGACCCCGGCCTCGCGGGCATCCCCATGGTTCCCCATGACGCTCTCGGCGCGGGTCGCCTCGGCCGTGGTCGACGGTGATCAGGACGCCGCCGAGATCGCACGCTGGGCGGCACGGCTCCGCGCCCGCACCCTCGCGTTGCGGCGCGCCAGGCCCGGCTACATCGACAAGCCCGTGCTGGCGGCGTCGCTGCTGGGATGGTCGGCCTGGGCGATGACGCAGCCTGCTCTTGCAGAGAGGGGCCTCGAGCTGTTCGCCCTCGCCGAAGCCATGCACGCCAGACAGGACCTGCCCGCGCTGCAGTTGGCCCCGCACCTCGCAGCCGCGCGCCGGACGTTCGGTGCCGACAGGGTGAACGCGGCCCAGGACGCTGCCGCCGCCCTCACCCTCGACGAGCGGGCCGAGCGCGCCTACGAGCTCGTCGCGCGGCCCGTCACCTGACCCCTCCACACACGCCGAGTCGCCCGTATCCGTCGCCACGACGGCCCCGGAGGGCGTCGTGGCGACGAAGACGGGCGACTCAGGTGATAGAGGCCGGCTACGCCTTCCGCATGTAGGCCTTCACCGTGAGCGGTGCGAAGATCGCGACGATGACGGCGGCACCGAGGAGGGTGAGCCAGGCGTCGGCGCCGAAGACGCCGGTGTTCATCAACTCGCGCGCCGCGTTCACCAGGTGGGTGACGGGGTTGTAGGCGACCACGGTCTGCAGCCAGTCCGGCATGGTGTCGGTCGGGGCGAATGCTCCCGACAGGAACGTCAGCGGGAACAGCACGAGCATCGAGATGCCCTGCACGCTCGAGGCCGTGCGGGCGATCACGCCGAAGAAGGCGAAGATCCAGCTGAGGCCCCAGGCGCAGGCGATCACGAGCAGTCCGGCGACGAGCACGCCACCGGCTCCGCCGCCGGGCTCGAAGCCCATCAGGAAGCCCATGGCCAGCGTGATGGTGGTGGCTATCGCGTAGCGCAGGGTATCGGCCAGGAGGGCGCCGGACAACGGGGCGATGCGCGCGATCGGCAACGAGCGGAACCTGTCGAACACGCCCTTGTCCATGTCCTCCCGCAACTGCACGCCGGTGACGATGGAGCCCGTGATCACCGTCTGCACGAGAATGCCGGGGATGATGATGGGCAGATAGCTCGGGATGTCGCCCGAGATGGCGCCACCGAAGATGTAGACGAACATCACCGTGAAGATGATCGGCTGCAGCGTCACGTCGAACAGCTGCTCGGGGGTGCGCTTGATCTTCAGCAGGCCGCGATAGGCCATCGTGAACGTGTGCGAGATGGTCTCGGGGATCGAGACGCGGTTCTTGAGGGTGCGCTGCACCCCCGGGGTGATCGGCGACGCTGTAGTCGCCTTCGGGGACAGCGTGGTGGTCATGCGCGGCTCCCTTCGAGCTCGGCGGATGCGCCGGTCGCGGCATCGTCTGATTCGACGCCGTGACCGGTGAGGGTGAGGAAGACCTCGTCGAGGGTCGGCTTCTGCACGCTCATCTCGGCGAGGTGGATGCCCTCGTCGCGGAGCGTCACGAGCAGCTCGGTGACGAGATCGGGATTGTTCATGGGGGCGGTGATGCGGCCGGCCTCCGGCGAGACGGATGCCGCGACTCCGAGCACGCGCTCGATCGCGACGCGCACGTCGTCGAGGTCTGCCGGATGAGCGAGGCGCAGCTCGAGGCTGGACGCCCCCACTGAGGCCTTCAGTTCGTTGGCGGTGCCCTCGGCCACGACACGGCCGCGGTCGATGACCGCGATGCGGTCGGCGAGCTGGTCGGCCTCGTCGAGGTACTGCGTGGTGAGCAGAACGGTCGAGCCCGACGACACCAGGCGACGGATGGTCTCCCACATCTGCATGCGTGTCCGCGGGTCGAGGCCCGTGGTCGGCTCGTCGAGGAAGATGAGCGGCGGCTGCGAGATGAGGCTGGCGGCCAGGTCGAGGCGACGGCGCATGCCTCCGGAGAAGTTCTTGAGCGGACGCTTGGCGGCATCCGTCAGTCCGAATTCCTCGAGCAGCTCGACGGACTTGCGGCGCGATTCAGCGCCGCTGAGGCCGTGCAGGCGCGAGAAGAGGTAGAGGTTCTCGGTGGCCGAGAGGGTCTCGTCGACGGAGGCGTACTGCCCGGTGACGCCGATGAGCTGGCGCACGACCTGGGATTCACGCTGCACGTCGTGGCCGAAGATGCGGGCGCTGCCGCCGTCGGGACGGAGCAGGGTCGCGAGCATGCTGATCGTGGTGGTCTTGCCGGCGCCGTTGGGGCCGAGCACGCCGTAGACGGTGCCCGTCTTGACGCGGAGGTCCACCCCGTCGACAGCGCGGTTGGAGCCGAAGGTCTTGACCAGCCCATCGGCCTCGACGGCCCAGTCGCTGGTGAGTGATGTGAATGTCATGTCTCGATGGTGCGGGCCGCCGCTTACACGGCGCTCACGCTCGGCTCACACCCGCTCACAGCTGCTCACTCGCGCACGGGGTCTGCGGCATCTCCGGCACGGCGTAGGTTGGAGACGTGACAGCGTACGTCTCGGCCCTCGATCTCTTCTCGATCGGGATCGGCCCTTCAAGTTCCCACACTGTGGGCCCGATGCGGGCCGCACTGCACTTCGCCGACTCCCTCGCCGCCTCGGGCGCTCTCGATCGGGTCACCCGCATCACCTGCACGCTCTACGGTTCGCTGGGAGCCACGGGCATCGGGCACGGCACGCCCGACGCGATCGTCGCGGGTCTCGCCGGCCTCCGCCCCGAGACCTGCGATCCCGACGCCGTGCGCGGCAGCTGGCGCGACACCCGCATCGCCGTCAACGGGACCCACGAGATCGACCTCGCGCGCGACGACATCTCGTTCGCCCCGTTCACCAGGCTGCCGGCCCACCCGAACGCCATGACCCTGCAGGCTTGGGGAACGGATGCCGCTCTTCCCGTCGCCGAGGAGACCTACTACTCCGTCGGTGGCGGGTTCATCCGCCGCGAGGGCGAGCAGGCCACGCCCGTGGTCGCCGGGTCGGTCCCCCAGCCGTACCCGTTCTCCTCCTCGGCGATGCTCCTGGCTCTCTGCGAGCAGACGGGCCTCAGCATCGCGCAGATCGCCCGCGCCAATGAGGAGGCCATGCACGGCGCCGAGGCTCTCGACGCCGGCCTCGACCTCATCTGGGCGTCGATGCTGCAGTGCGTGCTCGCCGGCCTCGAGGCCGACGGCATCCTGCCCGGCGGTCTCGGGGTCAAGCGCCGGGCCTCGGCGGTGCGCGCGCGCCTCGAGGCCTACGAGCAGAGCGGCGAATCGGCTCGCCGTGACACCACGACGGAGTGGCTGCACGCCTTCGCCCTCGCCGTGAACGAGGAGAACGCCTCAGGCGGACGGGTTGTGACGGCTCCGACGAACGGCGCCGCGGGCATCATCCCCGCCGTCGCCCACTACTACCTGCGGTTCACGCCGGATGCCTCGCAGGAGGGCATCCGCGACTTCCTGCTGACGGCGGCCGTGATCGGCTCGCTCGTCAAGGCGAACGCCTCGATCTCGGGAGCCGAGGGCGGCTGCCAGGCGGAGGTCGGCTCGGCCTGCGCCATGGCATCCGGAGCCCTCTGCGCCGTGCTCGGTGGAACCCCTCAGCAGATCGAGAACGCGGCCGAGATCGCCATCGAGCATCACCTCGGACTCACCTGCGACCCCGTCGGCGGTCTCGTGCAGGTGCCGTGCATCGAGCGCAACGCCATCGCATCGTCGACGGCCGTCTCGGCAGCCCGCCTCGCCCTGCACGGCGACGGCAGTCACATCGTCTCTCTCGACACCGTGATCGAGACCATGCGCCAGACCGGTCTCGACATGAAGACCAAGTACAAGGAGACTAGCCGCGGCGGTCTCGCGGTCAACGTCATCGAGTGCTGACGCATCGATGCTGAGGCCGGTGCGATGAGCCGACGGATGCACTCCGACGAACTTCCGGTCGACGCCGGCCTCGTACGCCGCCTCCTCGCGGAGCAGTTCCCGGCCTGGGCGACGCTGCCGGTGTCGCCGCTGGCCACCGGAACCGTCAACGCCATGTTCCGGCTCGGCGACGAGATGGTGGTTCGCCTGCCGTTCGTGGAACGCGCGGGGGGCGACATCCTCTTCGAGCAGCGCTGGCTGCCGGTCCTCGGGCCGGCGCTGCCCGTGCGGATCCCCCGGGTGCTGGCGACGGGGGCGCCCTCGGCGGAATACCCGTGTCCCTGGCTGGTGCTCGACTGGCTGCCCGGAACCCCTCCGGTCCCCGGCGCCGCCGGAGCCGACGCCGACGCGGCTCTCGCCGACGACCTCGTCTCCCTCCTCGCGGCCCTGCGCCGCATCGACACCGCCGATGCCCCTCCCGGCTACCGCAGCGGCACCTTCCACGGACTCGACGCCTCCGTGCGCACCAGCATCGACGCCGTCGCCGATCTCGTCGATGCTCCCAGCCTGCTCCGCCTCTGGGACGACTCCCTCGCCGCGGCGCCGTGGACCGGTGCGCCGGTCTGGACCCACGGCGACCTCCTGAGCGGCAACCTCCTCGTCGAGGACGACAGGCTCAGCGGCGTGCTCGACGTCGCCTGCGCCGGTGTGGGCGACCCCGCCTGCGACCTGCTGGCGGCGTGGAGCATCCTGCAGCCGCCTGCCCGAGCCCGGCTGCGGGCTCGCCTCGGCGTCGATGATGGGACCTGGCGGCGAGGCCGCGGCTGGGCGGTGGCGCAGGCGTCGATCGCTCTCGCGTACTACCGCGACACGTTCCCGCAGATGGCCGGCACCTCGCTGCACATGCTGCGCGAGGTGGCCGCCTCACTGTGAGTCGGCGCTCCCCGTGCGTCGCCCGACCAGGAAGCCGGCGCTGAAGGCCACCACGATGAGGCCCACGGTGATGGCGAGGGCACCCCAGATCGTCGTCGGCGTGAGCAGGGCCGGCGGCAGGAACACCGTCTCGGCCAGCGGCTGGTAGGCGACCCAGCCGAACGTTGCCGCGGGAGCGGGGATCAGCAGCGCGATCATGCCGATGAGGGCGACGATGGCCCCGGCGATGCCGACAGCCGACCAGAGGCGGAACCAGCCCGGGGGCGTGGTCGACTGCTGGCTCGGTTCGCTCATGCGCCCAGCGTATCGGCACGTGTGACGCAGCGTTGCGCCATCGATCGTGGTGCGAGGGGCGCCGGGGTTAGCGTGGCGGCATGCCAGCACTCACCCACCTGACCTCCGCCCAGTGGCTCGCCGACCACCTCGGCGCAGAGGGACTCGTCGTGCTCGACTCCACGGTGCTCGACGTGGCCTCACCCGCCGGGGGTCGAACGTGGCTGAGCGGCTACGACCAGTACCTGGTCGAGGGTCACGTGCCGGGGGCGCTGTTCGCCGAGGTGCTCGAGGAGTTCTCCGACCCGGCGGGTCGCTTCGCCTTCACCCGCCCGAGTGCGGAGCGGTTCGACGCTGCCGTGGCCGGGCTCGGAATCGGCCGGGAATCGACCGTGGTCGTCTACGACACCTCGATCGGCCAGTGGGCCTCCCGCCTGTGGTGGTTGTTCCGCTCCTTCGGCTTCGAGAACGTCTCGGTGCTCGACGGCGGCCTGACCGCGTGGCGCACCACCGAGCGCCCCCTCGAGTTCGGGCACGTCCCCGCCGGTTCCGTGAGTCCGGATGCCGCTTTCGCGGCGACGGCGCTCCCCGGGTTCTGGGCCGACAAGGCCGATGTCGAGGCCGTCATCGCCGGCGACCGCGACGCCACCCTGGTCTGTTCCCTTCCGCCCAGCGACTTCGCGGGCGAGACCGGCTCACGGTCGCGGCTCGGGCACATTCCGGGCAGCGTCAATGTTCCCTCCGGCCGCCTGGTGCAGCGCGAGGACCGCACTCTGCTGCGCGGAGACGCCCTCGCCGAGCGCCTGGCACCGGCGACGGGCTCGGGCTCTGCGGTGCCCATCATCCTGTACTGCGGCGCCGGCATCGCGGCCACCCTCGGCGCGCTGGCGCTCACCCTCGAGGGACGCACAGACGTCGCCGTCTACGACGGGTCGCTCGGCGAGTGGGCGGCCGATGCCGACGCGCCGCTGGTCACGACGAGCGCGACCTCACCCGCTCGCTGAGGGCCGAGCGCAGCGACCGCCCGAAGCGCGCTTCGGGCGCGGACTCCGTCCGTCCCTCACCGAGCGGCGGGACTCACAACCACCGCATCGTGAACGCCCGCGCCACCAGCGCCCGCGTCGGCGGTACGGCGAGCGAGCGCACCAGTGCATTCCGGGCGCCCAGCCGCACGCCGGCCACGGGCTTGCCCATTCCCATGTTGAACGCCGCCTGACGCGATGCGATCGCGGCCGAGCGACGCCGCGCCCGGTCGTACCGGTCGAGGTCGGAGTGGTCGAGGCCGGCGCGGTCTCGCCGCAGTGCGGCCTCGATGGCCGGCGCCAGCATCTGCGCGTCGAGCCAGCCGAGGTTCATGCCCTGCCCGCCGATCGGGCTGATCTCATGGGCCGCGTCCCCGACCAGCGCCACTCGACCCGTGACCATGCGCGAGGCCAGGTGCTGGCGCACCGAGAAGGCGCTGACGGCACCGGCGCCGGGCTGCGGCCTCATGCCCGTGCGTTCGGCGATCAGCTCGGCGAGCTCGGCGCTCGTGGCTCCCGTCCACTCGCGGTCCGTCATCGCCACCCAGCGCCGCTCACCCTGCGGCAGCGGGAACGACTCCACGACACCCCCACGCTCGAAGAAGAGCAGCGCGCGCTCCGGGTGGCCGGTGTCGTCGGGGAAATCGGCCATGACGTAATCCACGCGGTCGCCGCGAGGGCTCCATCCGATCCCGGATGCCGCCCGGACGGCGCTGCGCGTTCCGTCGGCCCCGACGACGAACGACGCGCTGACGCTGCTCCCGTCCTCGAGCGACACGTCGGCACCGGCCCCGTGCTGCAGCACCCCCGTCACCCGAGCGCCTCGTCTGACGGCATCCGGAGCCAGCTCCTTCAGCCTCTCGCGCAACAGCGCCTCGGTCTCGCGCTGCGGCAGCGAGAGCACGAACGGGTAGGCGGCACCGGCCTCGGCGAAGTCGAGGCTGCCGAGCACCCGGCCGTCGCAGAGCACCTCGCCGTGGGTGATCGGAACCCCGCGCCTGATCGCCTCCGCGGCGATGCCGGCGGCCTCGAGCACGCGCACCGCCGGAGGGTGGATGCCGATGGCCCGCGAGTGCGCCGAGCCCTCGGTCCGCGCCTCGAGCACCACGACGTCGACCTGACGCTGCGCCAGCAGAATCGCCAGCAGGAGTCCGACGGGTCCTCCGCCGACCACGACGACGTCAGGCATCCGGTGCGCCCGTCTCGCCTGTCTCAGGGGCATCCGTTCCGTATTCGAGCACGTAGCCGAACGGGCTCCGTGGCACCGACCGCCATCCCTGGGGAACCACGGCGTCGAGCTCGCGCGGGGTGAAGGATCGCCGCACCGACGTCATGCCGTCCGGCCGGATGTAGGAGTCGCGGAAGAAAGGCGCCGTGAGCATGCCGAATCCGGCATATGCCACGAACGACCGGGTGATGTCGGCATGCAGCGACCGCGGAGCGAGCCGTTCGCTGTCGAGCAGGAGCCCTCCGAGCTGCTCACCGGTGAGGTGGTGGAGCATGTGATTCGACACCACCAGGTCGAAGCTCTCGCCCGCTGCCACCAGGTCCGAGCTGAACGCCCTCCGGAAGGTCACGCTTCGGATGGGCGGCAGGGCGTTGGCGAAGGCGTCGGCCCTGGCATCGGGATCGATGCCCGTGACCCGCGCCCGCAGACCATCGCGAGCCGCCCAGTGGGCGATCGCACGCGTGAGGTCCCCTCCGCCCGAGCCGATGTCGAGCACGCTCGTGACGAGCGTCGTCGACAGCAGAGGACGAATGCTGCGCCGGTAGATCCCGCGCCACCCCGAGAAGACGGCGTTGACCGCCGCGAACTGCTCGTAGGTGTTCTGGAGCAGGCGCGGATCGCAGTCCGGCGCGTCCATGAGCTCGGCGAGCCCGGTCTCCCGCTTCCGCAGGTCGAGCGGCACCGGCTAGCCCTCGAGCACGGTGAACAGGCCGGTCTCCACGGTGAGGCCGGGGCCGAAGGCCATCCCGAGCACCCGATCGCCGTGGGCGGCACCGTTCTCGAGGATGTTGAGCAGCACGAAGGCGATCGTGGCGCTCGACATGTTGCCGAAGTCGCGCAGGGTCTCGCGCGCCGGAACGAGCTGCGCCTCACTCAGGGCCAGCTTCGCCTCCACCTTGTCGAGGATGCTGCGTCCGCCGGGGTGGATGGCCCAGTGCGCGACCGCGGTGGCGGGGTCGGCGAGGAGGTCGGGCTCTGGCGCCAGCAGCGGGGCGATCGCACTCTCGATGTGCTCGTCGATGATATGCGGCACGTAGGTCGAGAGGATCATCTCGAAGCCGTTGTCGCCGATCTTCCACGCCATGTCGGCCTCGCCGACGGGGGTGATGACCGTCTCGAAGCGGTCGAGTCCGAGGGCGGTCTCACCGGCCGCCGGCATCCGGCTGCTGACGATGCCCGCCCCGGCCCCGTCGGCGAACAGCGACGATGCCACGATCGTGTCCGGATCGTTCGAGGAGCGCAGGTGCAGCGTGCAGAGCTCGGCCGAGACGACCAGCACCACGGCGCCGGCGTCGGCGTCCACGAGCTGCTTGGCCAGGCGCAGCGCGGGCATGGTGGCGTAGCAACCCATGAAGCCCAGGTGGAAGCGCTGCACGGAGAGCTCGAGGCCGAGTTCGCGCACCAGCATGTAGTCGGGTCCGGGCGCATAGAAGCCCGTGCAGCTCACCGTGATCACGTGGGTGACGTCGGATGCCGCCACGTCGTCGAGCGCGTCGAGCGCCAGGCGCCCCGCCTCGACGTACAGCTTCGTGGCCTCGCGGATGTAGACCTCGTTGCGCGCCTTGGTGCCCGGCATCAGCAGCTCGCCGCTGGCGGGATCGAAGAACTCGCGCTCGCCGTCGTAGTCGCCGAAGGTGAGTTCCTCGATCACGGTGTGCCTGGTCTCGATCCCCGACACGTTGAACGAGGTCGGCACGATGCGCTGGGCCAGCCGGGAGAGACCGGGCTGGGCCGCGAAGACGTCGCGCACCTGCTCCTGGATGAGCACTGTCTGGGGAACGGCGGTGCTGAGTCCGCGCAGGGTGACTGTCATGGGTCAGTCTAGGCACGGCGCGAGGCGGCGCGTCGAGACCTTGCGGTCGACTCGCAGGAAGCCTAAGGGCCGCTCAGCAGTCGCAGGAGATCCCGGCGACAGAGGTCGTGAGCCCGGTCGCTCGCGGCCCGACGAGCTCGTCGACGTCGCGGCGTACTGTGCCGATGGCGGTCTCGACGGGGTAGCCCTCGCGCGCCCAGTACTCGAACCCGCCGATCATGAGCTTCACCTCGTAGCCGAGCAGGGCCAGGGCGAGTGCCGCCTTGTCGCCGCCGTTGCAGCCCGGACTCCAGCAGTAGACGACGAAGCGGGTGCCGGCCGGGTAGCGAGCCGGCACCTCCTCGGTGATGCGCGCCGTGGGCAGGTGCACGGCGCCGGCCGCGTGACCCTGGTCCCAGGCGAGCTGGCTGCGCGTGTCGATCAGAACGAAGTCAGCGCCCTCCTGCAGCTCGGCGTAGACGTCGCTCGCATCGGTCTCCAGGGCCAGCTTGGCGCGGAAGTGCGCGACGGCGAGGGCCGTCGACGAGGTGTTCGGGTCGGTCTGGGCCAGGGTGTCCGTCATGAGTCCATGGTGACGGATGCCGCTCCTGCAGCGCCTCCCCTCGGCTGCCGACGATGCACGACTTCACGCCAGTCTTCCGCCGCACCCATCCTTGACAGCTCCTCCACCGGCGCTGTACTCATGCAGGATGACCGCTCGCAGGATCGTGCTCGGAATGCAGGTGTCGCTCGACGGCTTCGTCGCCGGAGTCGACGACGATCTGTCGTGGCTGATGAACCGCATCGACGAGGAACTGCTCGACGCCCAGGCCGAGTTCCTGGAGGGCTTCGACACGATGATCATGGGCCGGGTGAACTACCTCGACCAGGCGGCTCACTGGCCGACGGCCGACGAGCCGCTCGCGCCGGTGCTCAACGGCTTCACCAAGCTCGTGTTCTCGACGACGCTGGACAGGGTGGAGTGGGAGGGCACACGGCTGGCGACCCGACCGCCTGCAGAGGAGATCGCCGAGCTCAGGGCCGAACCCGGCCTCGACATCTTCGTCGCCGGCGGCGCTCGACTGGCGCAGTCGCTCCTCGCGGACGGCCTCATCGACGAGGTGCGCCTCGTCGTGCAGCCCGTCGCCATCGGCGCCGGCATCCCCCTCTTTGCACGCGAACAGGCGCTCGACCTCCTCGAGGTGCAGAGACTCGCCAGCGGAGCGCTCGTCACCACCTACAGCGTCGTCCACTCGTGACGGCGAAGCACGTCGTGGTGCACGGCGGCGTGCAGGGCGTCGGCTTCCGCTGGTTCGCCCGCGAGGAGGCCGCCCGACTCGGCATCACCGGCTGGATCCGCAACCGCGACGACGGCACGGTCGAGGCCGTCGTCGACGGTGCTGACGCCGCCGTGGATGCGATGGTCGCGTGGTTTCGAGTCGGGCCGTCTGAGGCATCCGTCACCGCCGTCGACGTCACGGAGACCGACGCCGCACCATCCGCGGCCTTCAGCATTGAGCACTGAGTCGCGGGCGACGGTGTTTCGGCCGGGTGAACTTACGCCGCCATCCGCTGACAGGAGCGGCGCGCGTCCGTAGGATGCGAAGAGAACGTGGAATGCCGCCTGAATGCGTCAACACCCGTCGGCGCTCGGTGACCACAGTCTGGGGAGAGCGCTGATGATGGACATGACCATGCAGATGATGGAGATGCACGCCGCCGAGTCATCGATGCCCGGGATGGAAATGAAGCTGATGGCCGAGTGTATCGAGGCCTGTTCCGCCTGCGAACAGGCCTGCACCATGTGCGCCAGTTGCATGATGGGCGAGGGCACGGCGATGCACATGGAGATGTGCATGAACACCGCCGACATGTGCAACACGATGATGCGCATGATGCTGCGTCCGAGCGGCATGATGATGGATTCGATGATGCGGATGCTCGACGCCACCATGGTCCAGTGCCGCCTGTGCGCCGACGAGTGCATGAAGCACGCCGACATGCACGAGGACTGCCGCGTGTGCGCGGAGGCCTGCCGTCAGGCCGCGATGGCGTGCGAGAAGATGATGGACTCGATGCAGATGATGATGGCCGACAGCTAGGCGAGGGCAACAGCTAGGTGGCGGTCAGCGCTGCTAGGCGGCGGTCACCAGGACGCTGAGTCGAACGCTGCCGACGGACAGCACGTCGTAGACGGCGTGCAGTGCGACGGGTTGCCCGATGCTCACCGAGGCTGTGAGGTCGTCGTGGTGCCAGGCCCACAGGCGTTCGTCGGTCTCGAACAGGTCGACGGCGATCCAGCCGTCAGCGTCGACGTGCGCCACGAAGGCGTCGCGCCATTTGCTCGGAGTCGCATTCGCCGCACGCTCGCGGATGGGGCTGATCGTGTGGCCCTGGGCGTGAGCCCCACAGGTCTCGGAGACGCAGGTCATGATCTGCGGCACTCCAGGCTTGAGATTCGACATCACGTTCCTCCGTTCCCCTGCTGTGACCCGCGGTGTCGGCGGGTGCGTTTCTTCGAGGGTAGGCACCGGTCAGGACGGAGTCACGTGCCCCCGTCACACACCGCAACACGCGCGCCCCAATTCTCCGACGCCGCGCGCTGCGCCCTCACCCCGCGCCAGTTCCGGGGCGCCTGCGCCACATCATGTGGCGCACATCCCCGGAAAATGGCGCGGCGCGGAAACGGACCGCTACGCCCCCGCGAAGAACGCCGTCACGGCCGCGGCGAGCGCCGCCGCGTCGTCGACGTGCACAAGCTCGCGCGCTGAGTGCATCGAGAGCAGCGGCGCTCCGACGTCGACGACGCGGATGCCGAGCCGCGTCGCCGTGATCGGGCCGATCGTCGACCCGCACGGAATCGCGTTGTTCGACACGAACTCCTGGAACGGCACCCCGGCGGCGGCGCACAGCCGTGCCCAGAGGGCTGCGCCGGCGGCATCCGTCGCATAGCGCTGGTTCGCGTTGATCTTCAGCAGCGGTCCGCCGCCCGGCACGGGCTTGTTC
Organism: Leifsonia sp. Leaf325; assembly: GCA_001423545.1. Lineage (GTDB taxonomy): Bacteria > Actinomycetota > Actinomycetes > Actinomycetales > Microbacteriaceae > Orlajensenia. The sequence continues at coordinate 904,121 of LMOK01000002.1, read as the reverse complement.
ACGGGATCGTGCCGCTCGGCGTAGTTCGGGTGGAGGGCGTGGCCGGCATCCGCCGAGACGCACCAGGACGACGCCAGTGCCCGCAGGCGGTCCGACGACGATGCTCCGAGACCGGCGCCGATGCGCTCGAGCACATCGGCGAGGAACGGTCCGGCTGCTCCCGAGCGCGACTCCGAACCCAGCTCCTCATGATCGAAGGCTGCGAGCACGCTGATGTGCCGGGCAGCGGGAACGTCCGAGGACGCAGCGGACAGCAGGGCCGTCAGCCCCGCGAACACGCTGGTCAGGTTGTCCATGCGGCCGGCCGCGAACAGGGCGTCATCGAGTCCGAACCGCGCCGGGGTCGCCGTGTCGGCGGTCATGATGTCGTAGCCGGCGATGTCGGATGCCGCCACTCCGGCCAGCCCCGCGAGGTGGTCGAGCAGCGCATCCTGCGTGCCCTGCTGCGCTGCAGCGTCCAGGCCGACGCCCCACACGGGCTGCGTGTGCCTCTGCTTGTCGAGTTTGAGCCCGTCGTTGTTGACTCCGCGGTCGAGGTGGATCGCCAGCTGCGGGATGCGCAGGAACGGCCCGGTGCGCACGAGGTGCTCCGTTCCGTCCGTCGTCACGAGGCGACCGGCCAGTTCGAGCTCGCGGTCGAGCCAGGAGTTCAGCAGTGGGCCGCCGTAGACCTCGACCCCGGCCTGCAGCCACCCGTTCACGACGGTGGTCGGATGCGGCTTGAGCTTGAAGCCGGGCGAGTCGGTGTGGGCGCCCAGGATGCGGAACGGCGTCAGCGGGCCGGCGCCCTCGGGCACGATCCAGGCGATGACGGCACCGTCGCGCACGACGACGTAGCGTCCTGCCGCTGTCGGCCATGCTGCGCTCTCGTCGAGCTCGACCGCGCCGGCCGCGACGAGCCGATCGGCCGTCTCCCGGGCAGCGTGGTACGACGAAGGCCCCGCCTGGATGAACCGGGCGAGGCCGTCGATGTATTCGGAGGTGCGAGTGTCGGACATGGTTCCATCCAAGCACCCGCTTCGGTGGATCGCCGTCAGCGCGGGGCGTCGGGCTTCGGGATGCGCGACTCGTTCGTGGCGAGTCGCTCGGTCACGTCCGCCGAGTGTCGGTCGGTCGGCGCCGTGGTGCTCGGGCGCGGAGCGAGACGCTCGTGCACGTCGGCCGAGTGGTGCTCGGCTGTCGGTGCCGCGGTCTTCCCGGCGGCGAGCCGTTCGTGCACATCGGCCGAGTGGTGCACTGCCGCGGTCCTGTTCAGGGAGGCGGCGGATGGTGCTCCGGTGAGGTTGTCGCCGCGCACCAGCTGGTCGCCGATGCGAGTGAGCCGAGGCGACTGCTGCGCGGTGGTGACCTGTCGGACCTGTGCACTGTCGTCGATCCGGACCAGGACGATGACCGGCGCCTTGGGGTCGCGCACGGCCGCGGTGGCCGAGAGCGGGGTTGCCGCCACGAGGGCCGCGGCCACGGCCGCCATGGTGCCGATGGTGATGAGACTTCTGTGGGTGGTGCGTTTCATGGTGGTGCCTTTCGGAGGTGTTGCGGATCCCCCACCTCCACACTCGCCACCGGGCTCTCCGAGCGCATCGGGAGCCTCCCCGTGCACCCGGGGTGCCCTCCCCTAAGGATTCCGAGAACCCCACCGACCGATCACGCCCCTCCTCCCGCTGCTCGCGCCGTGCGTGCAGATACGGACTCGGGGACGACGGTCGCAGGATCGACGCTCGCCGCGATGAGTGGCTCTCCCCACTCCCTCGTCATGGGGAGCACGCCGATCCAGGCCGACGGGTCGGCCCCATCACTGGCCGAGGGATCCCCCGTGCGCTCCTTCATCGCGAAGTCGGAGATCGGGATGCGCAGCACCTGGGTCGCTGCCAACTCGCGCCGGGTCGACGTCGGAACCTCTCCGGATCGCCCGGGCATGAGCTTGGCCGCGATCGCGTCGAGCGCGGCCCCCTTCTCCTGCTCACCGAGCACGACCGGGACGCCGTACACCACGGCACTGCGGTAGTTCATGCTGCTGTCGTAGAGCGTGCCCGCGTAGACCAGCCCGTCGAGGATCGCGACACTCACCGCGAGCCTGCTCTCCGGGCCGCCGGAGCGCAGGGCGAGACCGGCGCCGGTCGAGCAATGCAGGAGCAGGCCGTCGCCGTCGCGCGCGAAAGCCATCGGGATGACGAGCGGCCCGGCAGGCGTCACGGCCGCGACGTGAGCGATGAGGGCTTCGTCGAGCACGGCGTCGAGAGCGCTGCGCTCGGTCACCTGCCGCTCCGAGAGTCGGCGGATGCGGGTGTTCGGCTGGGTCTCTGTCGTCGTCATGCTGCTAGTGTCGTCGCTTGACTGGTCCGGCGCTTAGACCAGTGCGCGTGGATTCGAAAAGACCAGTCTGAGGAGATCCGTGAGCGACCTCGCCATCGCCATCGACCGAACGGATGCGGCCCCCCTCGCCGCGCAGATCGTCGACGCCGTGCGCACGGCCGTGCTGGCCGGCGCCCTCGCCCCCGGTGACACCGTGCCGTCGTCCCGATCCCTCGCCGCGTCCCTCGGCGTCTCTCGGGGTGTCGTGGTCACCGCCTACGACCAGCTCACCGGCGAGGGCTACCTCGAGGTGTCGCAGGGCGCCGCCGCTCGGGTGGCGGCCGTCGACGCCGCACCGGCCCACAGCAGGCCGGCGACGCCGCGCGCCGCACCCGACGACGACGGAGCCCTCCCCACCGTCGACATGCGTCCCGGCTTCCCCTCGACGGCTCGCCTCGACGCGCGCGCCTGGCGCTCGGCCTGGCGTCAGGCCGCGTCGCAGCCCGTGCCGACGCGGCAGGCCGACGACTTCGGGACCGCGAGCCTGCGCGAGCAGATCGCCGACCACGTGCGCCAGGCCAGAGGAGTGGCCTGCGACGCCGCCGACATCCTCGTGACGGCCGGCACGAGCGAGGCCGTCATGCTGCTGGCGCTCGCGTTGGGCGAGTTGCATCCCCCAGGCGCGGACAGGACGAGCGGACCGACGGTCGCCATGGAGGATCCGGGCTACCCGTCGTCGCGGCGAGCGCTGGAGCGCTTCGGGTGCAGTGTCGTCCCCGTGCCCGTCGACGAGGATGGACTGCGGATGGACATGCTCGCAGCCCTCGACCCGGCTCCACACGCCGTTCTGCTCACCCCCAGCCACCAGTACCCGCTCGGCGGACGCCTGCCGGTCTCCGCCCGCCTCGAGGCTCTCGCGTGGGCCGAGAGGCATGGCGCCCTCATCATCGAGGACGACTACGACAGCGAATTCAGGCACGGCGCCGCCACACTGCCGGCCCTCACCACCCTCGACCGCTCCGAGAGCGTCGCCCTCATCGGCAGCTTCTCGAAGGTGCTCACCCCGTGGTTGCGGCTCGGATACATCGTGCTGCCCCGCAGGCCCGCGCTGCACGCCGCTCTCCGCAGCATCCGTGCTGATGTCACGGCTCCCATCGCCGGAGTCGTCCAGGAGGCCATGGCCGCGCTGCTCGCCGGCGGAGCTGTGCGCCGCCACATCGCCGCGGTGCGACGCGACTACGCCCACCGCCGTGGCCTGGTCCTCAGCGCGCTCGGCGACGTGTGCGATGCAGGCTCCGGCGCTCGTCTGCGCGGCCTCGAGGGCGGCCTGCACGCCGTGGTCGAGTTGGGGACGACGGATGCCGCCGCTCGCGTGCGCGTTCGCGCGGCCCGCGCAGGCGTCGCCGTCGCCGACCTCGGCGACTACGCCGCCGACCCTGCGGCATCCGTTCACCACGGGATCGTGTTCGGCTACGCGGCCCCCTCCGACCTGGCGCTGGCGAAGGGGCTGACCGTGCTGCGAGCGGCGATCACGACCGAACTGCACCCCGGGGAATAGACTGCGGCCACCGCACCGCCGCGCTCGCGAAAGGACCCCATCATGGTTCCCGAGATCAACTACTGGGCCGTCATCCTCGCCACGCTCTCCAGCATGATCGTGGGATCGATCTGGTACACCCCGAAAGTGTTCGGCAACTACTGGATGAAGCAGTCGGGCGTGACGCCGTCGGGCAACTCCGCCGACGCCATCGGTCCGATCGTCGTGACGCTGTTCGTGAGCTTCATCACGGCCTGGGTCCTGGCCGGCGCCGCGTACATCGCGTACGACTTCTACGGTGGCAGCTTCTTCTGGAACACGGTCTTCACGGCCGCGATCCTGTGGGCGGGATTCACCGCCGCCCGCTTCATCACCCACGACGCCTTCGACCGGCGCCCGAGCGGGCTCACCATCCTCAACATCGCCCACGAGCTCGTGACCGTCGTCGTGATGGCGATCATCATCGGCGCCTGGGTACCCGCCGGGGTCTGACCGACGGGAGGCTGCGCGGACTGGTTCGCTGCTCGTCGGCCAGAGCTGCCGGGGCTAGACGTGCCGCACGTTCTCCTGCAGGCGTGTGCGCACCTCGAACAGCTCGGTGCCGTTGATGCGCGCGGCCCCGGGCAGGCCGTCGCGCAGCACGCCGGGCAGGCGCGACTGCTCCACGAGCGCAGTCACGGCACCGCGGGCGTGGCCCAGCACCTCGAGCGACTGGGCGGGTGCGCCGTCGGGCACGACGATGACGAGACCGGTGAACTTCACCTTCGCCCCGCGTGCGATCGAGTTGGCCTTCGTGGCGAGGTCGTGCATCGGCCGCTCGCCGCCGAGCGCCTGCCCGATGAGCTCGCCGCGCTTCACCTTGACGGGATCGCCCCAGTCCTCGCTCTGGATCGCGAACAGTCCGCTCGGGCCGAGCACGATGTGGTCGATCTTGGGCGGAACGTGCGAGCCTGCGGCATCCGTCGCCACGTCATGCCAGATGGTGAAGCCGATGCCGAGGGTCGAGAGCTGGCGGGCCGTCGCCTCCTCGGCGAGGGCGTTGGCCAACAGGTGTCGGATCTCGCGCGGCGCGCGGCGCACGAGCTGCGGGTCGTAGAAATCGGGCACGGTCTCGCCGCGGCCGATCCACTCGCGCATGTGATCGAGGAAGTACTCGCGGGACCAGCCGCCGGGGTGACCGAAGGACCGGGCCGTCGGACGAGAGTCGGTGCGGGGACGCTCCTGGGGAGTCGACCACGCCGGAGGCGCGTCTGCGGATGCGAAGGGGCGCGCGCGGTCATAGGCGGCGCGAGCCTCGGGGGTTCCGATCTTCTCCCAGGCGATCTGCACGGCATGGAAGCGCTCGGCGGTTCCACCGGCGTCGGGATGCGTCTGTCGGAGCAGGGTGCGGAACGCTCGCTTCAGTTCGCGGTCGGTCGCAGAGGGACTGACGCCGAGCACCTCGTAGGGCGTCGCCGAGATCGGACTGTCGGGCATTGATCGAGGCTAACCCACATACAGGCTGTCATCGGGCGCGAACCAGCGCGCTTACAGGTAGTCATCGGGTGCGAACCAGCGCGTGCCGTCTCGGTGGCTGATGAGCTGTGCACGGATGCGCACATCGACGTCGGCGCATGCCGTCGCGAGCTCTCGTGCCCATGCCCGGTCGGCCTCCGTGGACGTCGCCCGCAGCCGTCGTTCCCACACCACGATGATCTGGGCGGCACCGGTCTTCTCGACGACGTCGGCGATGCGGGACGCCAGCATCTCGGCACGGCCGCCGTACGGCGCCGCCGGATGATCCGCCATCGGGATGACGAGCGGGATCTGGCGATCGGCGGCGTCGATGAACAGAAGCCAGAGCTGACGCCGCACAGCTTTCCCGATGAGGGCGTCGACCCTCTCGAGCACCTGTTCGTCCGTCGTGATGGGGCGTCGGGTGGCTTCATCTGCACTGAGAGTCATGCGGCCAGCCTGCTCTGCCGCATCCGTGAACCGCTGGTCACGAGGGCAATCGGTGAACCCAGCCTGGGGCATCGACATCTGGGGAGGAGCCGGTAGAGTCATGCAGGATGCACCGGGGTGGGGCATCAGTTCCGCTGGGGGACCGCATGATCGCAAGCCGCACCGTCGTCGCGACGGCACTCGCACTGACCGCCATCGCGACCCTCGTGGCCTGCAGCACTCCCGAGCCGCCCGCTCCTCCCGTCACCGTGGTCGTGACGGTGACGCCGACCCCCACCCCCACGCCGACCCCCACACCGGTCGCGGACCTCCCTGCGCCGCAGCCGAGCTTCGAGGTCGTCGTACCCGTGCCGAACGCCCCGGCCCCCGAGGTCGTCGAGGGACCGGCCTACGACCTCGGCGCCCGCGACGGAGCCTCGGCAGCCCCCGAGACCGACGGCAACGGAGCGTTGCTGAGCTACACGGTCGTGGCCGGCGACAGCTTCTTCGACATCGCCCAGCGCTTCGACCTGCCGCAGCAGCAGTTGCTGCGCATGAACCCGAACATCCCCGACTTCGGCGAGGACATCTACATCGGCACCGTCATCAACCTCGACTGGACGACGACGGGCTGAGAATTCCGTCGAGCACCAGCTCGCGCACGGCCGGCAGCAGCTCGGCGGTCAACGCCGTCTCATCGACCTCGAGGAGCTGGGCCAGCGCCGCGCAGATGGCGCCGACGGACAGTTCGCCATCGCACGCTCCGATGAGCGCAGCGAGCGCGGTGTCGAGAGTGACGGCGCGCCCGAAGCCGCCGCCCTGTCGCAGCAGCATGGCCGTCGGGTTCTCATCGCCCGGCCAGAAGTGGCGTTCCTCCGTGACGTCGCCGGCCACGGTCAGCCGCGCGGCCGACAGCGCGGCGTCGTCGGTGCCGGCCAGCCAGTCGCTCGCGGCCAGGCCGGCCTCGAGGTGCGCGCCGACGCCCCGCGGCTCGATGTCGCCGAGCGGGCCGTGCTGCTGCTCGGTGCGCGTGAGGGTGACGGATGCCCCGGCTCGGGGCATCCGCAGCACGACGTAGCCGAATCCGACGCCCGAGACCCCGCGCTCCGCGAAGTCGTCGAGCCACGCCGCGTACAGCCGGTCGAAGTCCGGTGTCGCCGGCATCGTGCCGCCGTCACGGATCCAGGTCTCGGCGTAGAGCGCCGCACTCAGCACCTCGCGCTCCACGATCCAGTAGTCGAGGCCGACGGAGTCGAGCCAGGCGCGCACGCGCGGCAGCCCGTCGTCGCCGTCGTGGTACTCCCAGTTGCCGAGCAGCTGGGCGGTGCCGCCGGGCTCCAGGTGTTCGGCGACGCCCGTGAGCACCGCCTCGACGAGGGCGTCGCCGACCATGCCTCCGTCTCGGTACTCGTAGGAGGGGACGCCGTCGACGCGTGGCGTGATGACGAACGGCGGATTCGAGACGATGCGATCGAAGCGCTCCCCCGCCACGGGATCGAACAGGCTCCCCAGACGGAACTCGATGTTCTCGAAGCCGTTGAGAGTGGCGTTCATCGCGGCGATCACGAGAGCCCGCTCCGAGATGTCGGTGGCGACGACCCGCCGGGCGTGGCGGGCGGCGTGCAGGGCCTGGATGCCGCATCCGGTGCCGAGGTCGAGCACGGAGTCGACCGGGGCCTGGAACATGAGGCCGCTCAGCGTGAGAGAGGCTCCGCCGACACCCAGCACGTGGTCTTCGGGGAGTGCGCCTCCCGTGGCGAACTCGCCGAGATCGGATGCGATCCACCAGGATCCGGCACCGGCCGTGTCCTCGAAGGAGTACGGGCGCAGGTCGAGGGCGGCGCGCGCCCGCCCGCCGTCGATGCTCACGAATCCGAGATCGGCTGCACCCTGCACGCCGAGGGCGGGGAACGCGACGGCCAGCTCGGGGAGGGTGACGGCACGGCCGAGCACGAAGAGATCAGCGAGAACGGCGACAGCCGGGAGGTCGGAGCGGCCCGCCCGGAGCGCATCGAGGGCTCGACGGGCGGGAACGCGGTGATCGCGGTGGAGGGCCTCGGCGGCGTCAGGGCCCCAGAGACCGGCGAGGGCCGGCACCGTGTAGCCGGCGGCGGAGAGGTCGGAGCGGAGCAGTTCGACGGGGTTCACTCCCCTATTGAACCTCAGCCGTGGGCGAGCTGAGTGCCGTGCTCCTGAACGCGATGACGCTCGACGCGCGCCGGCACCAGGACCCACACCCGAAGTCGAGCGCGGAAGAGGTGCCGCGACTCGCGCCGAGCGGCGATGGCGCGGCGGCGACGGATCTCGAGTTCCCGGATGACGGCGACGTCGTCGTCGGTGCGGAAGACGGCCTGGGCTGTGTACTGGCTGAGTGCTGGCATTCCTCCAGCGTGCTCCCGGCGCTCCGCATGCGGCTCGGGGCGCACCCCTCGTCGCCTGGGGGCGCGTCCGGAGATCCCGTGAGGAATTCTCGCTCCGGCATCCGACATGCGGGGTTATATTCACCGCCCGTTCAGTCTTGTCTGGTTTGGTTTCCCTGTGATCCCCAGAACGGCCGAGCACCCACGGCCCGACCATTTCATCCTCCACATCAGCGACACGCACCTGCTCGCCGGCAACGGCAGGTTGTACGGGACTGTCGACAGCGAACGTCACCTGCGTGACCTGTTCGCCTCCCTCGAAGCCTCCGGCGGACGCCCGGAGGCCATCATCTTCACCGGCGACCTCGCCGACAAGGGCGAGCCCGACGCCTATAGCCGCATCCGTGCGATCGTCGACCCCGTGGCGGAACGGCTCGGCTCCCGCGTGGTCTGGGTCATGGGCAACCACGACGACAGGGCTGCCTTCCGTGCCGGTCTGCTCGACGAGGCGCCGTCGACGGCCCCCGTCGACGCCGTGACCTGGCTCGGCGACCTGCGCATCATCACGCTCGACACGAGTGTCCCCGGCCATCACCACGGTGAGGTCTCCAGTGCACAGCTCGACTGGCTCGCTGCGGAGCTCTCGACCATCGCGCCCGACGGGACGATCCTCGCAATGCACCACCCGCCTGTTCCGTCCGTGCTCGACCTGGCCGTCTCCGTGGAGCTCCGCGATCAGATGGACCTGGCCGAGGTTCTCGCCGGCAGCGACGTGCGCAGCATCATCGCCGGCCACCTGCACTACTCGTCGATGGCGACCTTCGCGGGCATCCCCGTCTCCGTCGCCTCAGCCAGCTGCTACACGCAGGACCTCACGGTTCCCGTCGGCGGCACACGTCCCCGTGATGGCGCGCGGGCCTTCAACCTCATCCACGTGTACCCGACGACGGTGCTGCACTCCGTGGTGCCGCTCGGCGAGTTCCCCGCACTGGACTTCGTCGATGCTCAGGAGACCGAGCGCAGGCTCGAGTCCGTCGGCATCCGGATCTCGGAGCCCGTCAGGCCCCTGGTGCAGCAGAGCGCACATCGCTCAGCTCCGCCGACGACTCCGATCCCGATTCTGGTCTGACCTTCTCCCACGGAGCCGGGAACGGGAAGTAGCGCTCGAGGAAGTCGGTGACGGCAGCGGTGCGCTCCTCGACCGAGATCTCGGGCTTCGAGCCGTCGTTGAGGCAGAACATGTCCTGGTCGCGACGCTTCAGCAGGCGCGACATCTGGTCGGGGGCCATCGCGAGGGTGGTCTCGATGTACTTGACCTTCGCCTGCGTCTGCACGACGGCTCGACCCGTCATGAGCGAGTAGTAGTGGTAGAGCGAGTTCGTGACCGAGATGTCCGTGGCCGAACGGAATCGGCTGGCCGCGGTGCGCGAGAAGTCCTCGGGGAACTCCTCGGTCTCCATGGTGTGCATGACACTCTTGCGGAGCGGCGCCGCGCAGTGCTCGAGGTGACGCGTGGTGACCTTGCCGAAGCGGTCCTGGAGGAGACGACGGTTGACGCGGGCGGCGTTCTCGAATCCGCTGCGCGTCGGGTCGTTGTCGCCGAGGCCGATGCGGGTGGCCGCTTCGACGAACTTCGTGATGCCGCCGGGCGAGAAGAACAGCTCAGGTGAGAGCGGGCGACCGAAGAACATGTCGTCGTTCGAGTAGAGGAAGTGCTCGGCGATCCCCGGGATGTTGTGCAGCTGGCTCTCGACGGCATGCGAGTTGTGCGTCGGGAGCACGCTCGGGTCGGCGAAGAAGTCCTCGCTGCGCATGATCGTGACCTGGGGGTGGTCGGCGAGCCACTCGGGAGCGGGCGAGTCCGTCGCGATGAAGATGCGGCGCACCCACGGCGCGAACATGTAGACGCTGCGCAGTGCGTACTTGAGCTCGTCGATCTGGCGGTAGCGCGCCTCGTTGTCATCGCCGTCGCCGACCACGTAGGCCTGCATGCGCTTGGCGCGCTCGCGCACGAAGTCGGCGCTCGATCCGTCGACCCACGAGAACACCATGTCGATGTCGAAGTCGATGTCGCTCGCGTGGGTGGCGAACATGTTCTCGAGGGTGCGCCAGCGACGCCCGTAGAGCTCCACCGAGTCCTCGACGGCCTCGGATCGCGGCATCCGCTCGCGCATCAGGCTGTTGGGACGCGGGGCGACGATCTCCTCGTCGCCGAAGCGCCAGAACTCGAGCTGGAACGCCGTCTCGGCTCCGTAGCGGAGGCGCCCGATCGGCTCGACGCGGGGCCGGTAGAGCCTGAAGACCGAGGCCTTGCGCTTCGCCGAGAGGGTTCCGTCGGCGACGAGGACGTCGCGGAGGCCATCGTGGTCGACGGTCTGCGAGTAGAACGGTTCGTTCGCGAACGCCGTGGCGAGGCCCGCGCACACCTCACGGCGGCTGCGGCGATCGACGGCGATGACGGCGCGGTCGCCGTCGCCACGCACGAGGAGGAACTCGATGCCGGCGGCGATGAGGGCGTCACGCACCGCGATGAGGTCTTCGATCATCGACTCGCGGGGGGTGAAGTGGCCGGTGGCGAGCGCGTACTGGCCCTTGCGGAGTACGAGGTCGTCGCGACCGAACCGGGTGCGGCCATCGGGGGCGCCGATGAGCAGGGGCTCGGGCAGCGCCGACAGCGATCCCCGGCGTCGCTTCGGGGTCGGCTGGCGCCCGAATGCGACGGGTCGCTCGACCCGGTCTCCCGTATGTGCATGCTCGGTCATATGGACCCGCCTCCCCTCGTTGGTCTCCCTCGATCCTAAGCGAGAGATCGAGGGGGCTCCGTCAGCGGGTGGAGGCGCCGGCGAGGAACACGGCCTCGGTGCGCGTCGACGCGCCGAGCTTGCGCAGGATCGCCGAGACGTGCACGCTCGCGGTCTTGCCGCTGATGAAGAGCTCGGTGCCGATCTCGCGGTTGCTGAGGCCACGGGCGACGAGCTCCAGCACCTGCTGCTCGCGCGGGGTGAGCGGCTCGGCCGTGGGATTCTCCGGGTCGTCCGCGAGCGGCTCCGGGGCTGCGACGCCCAGACGGGCGCGCTTCGCGACGGCTCTCGCGGCATCGCCAATGAGGGTGATGCCCGCGGCGTCGGCGTCGTGCGCCGCAGCAGTGAGGGCATCGTGCGCAGCGTCGCGGTGCCCCGCGACGATCGCGGCCTCGCCCATCCGCAACTGCGCGTACGGCAGCAGGTGGACGGGGGCGCTCGAGTCGCGAACCGCGAGGATGGCGCGTCGCCAGAGGTCGGCATCCGTACCGTCCGCTGAGGCTCCACCGAGTTCGGCCTCGACCAGGGCGATCCAGAACGGGGCCGTCGGCCAGGACGTGGCACCGTCGAGCGCCGAACGGATGTCGCGGTCGGCCTCGTCGAGGTCGACGCCGGACAGAGTCGCCGACGTCGAGTGGGACGTGGCCTTGGCGCCGGTCTGGGCAGCAGCCAGCGCCCGCTCCCGTCGGATGGATGCGGTGACACGGGCGGCGACCCAGAGCAGCGGCAGATCGTAGCCGGGGATCGCACGATGAACCGGGCGGAACAGCACGCTCGCCTCGTTCCAGGCTCGGGCCAGATCACCCTGGGCGATCGCGATCTCCGCGGCCACCAGTGCGATCCCGAGTCTGGTCTGCATCTCCACCTCGACCAGCGCGGCGACGGTCGGCTGCAGAGCTCGCAGCTGCTCTGCTGCCGTCGCGACGTCTCCGCCCCAGAGGAGCCGCCACATGCGCGCACGCTGCAGGTACACCTTGAAGGCGAACGGCGGGTCGAGGGAGAGCCCGCGCGCGATGAGTTCGTCGGCACGGGCCCACTCCCCGAGGGCCAGGTACGGGTCGACGGCATTGGCTGCGAGGATGACGCCCGAGATGCGCTCGACGCCCAGTTCCCTCGCGCGTGCCAGGCCGTCTTCGGCGAGCGCCACGGCGGAATCGTAGCGGCCGAGCAGGTAGTGCAGGTCGGAGGCGTTCACCCAGTAGCGCAGGCTGGATATGCCGTCACCGTCGGCGAAGACCCGGGCCTCCTCTAGGCGCCCGAGACCGCCGTCGACGTCGCCGGCGTGCGCGAGGCAGACCCCGGCGATGTTCGAGGAGATGGAGAGATACCGTCGTGATCCGATCGCGCTGGCCTCCGCGTGCGCGTTCGCGGCCATGGCGATGGCCTCGTCGAGGCGTGCCTCCAGCATCAGGCGACCGGAGAGAGCGGTGAGGATGGTGGCGCGCAGATCTCCGGGGCTGCCCGGCGGCACGAGTTCCCCCGCCTGCTCCAGCAACTCGATCGATCCGGGGCGTCCGACGTTGGCGAGGTAGAACGCCTTGTCCCGCAGCGCCCTGGCGTACTGCAGGGGTTGGTCGGGGCTGCTCTCGGCAAGCGCGAGGTCGATGAGGGCGATGGCCCGCTCATTCTCGCCGGCATTGCGCAGGTGGGAGGAGGTGCGACCGAGAAGTTCGATCTTGGGCATCTCCGCGACCTGCTCGGGTTCCGCCACGCGGTCCCAGAGCTCGAGGGCGCGCTCCCCCATCTGGCCCGCTGTCGCGTAGGCGAACGCCCCCCTGGCCTCGAACATCGCGTCGATCGTGGCCGGGAGCGCCTTCTCGGGATCGTGCGCGGCCATCCAGTGGTAGGAGACCTCGGCTGCCACTCGGCGCCGCCCCGCGGTCTGCTCCAGCGCTTCGGCGTAGCCCGCGTGGAAGCGGGTGCGCTCGCCGGGAAGGAGTTCGGCGTGGATCGCCTCGCGCACGAGGGCATGGCGGAAGGCGTAGTCGTCGTCGTCGATGACGAGCACGCTGGCGAACACCGCTTCGCGGATAGCTGTGTCGAGGTCGTCGGCACCCCCGGCGTGGACGCGCTCGAGGATGACGTGCGGCACCCTGACGCCGCCGGCAGCCAGCAGCCGCAGGACCGCCTGCGTGGAGGGTTCGAGCCGCTCGTAGCGTGCGAGGAGCAGGTCGCGGAGGGTGTCGGGGAGGCCGTCGTCGGTGTCGCATCCGTCGAGGCCGAGCAACTCCTCCACGAAGAATGGCACGCCCTCGCTGCGCGCCGCCATGCGGGCCAGCACGTCTGCGGTCGGGAACTCCCCGAGGATGGCCTTCACCTGACGGCGCACCTGCGCCTTCGTGAGCCTGGTGAGCTCCCAGCGCTCGACGATGCGACCGCGGTCGAGCTCGGTGAGGAATCCGCGCACGGGATGCCCGCGGGTGATGTCGTCGCTGCGATAGCTCATCAGCAGGAGCAGTCGGCCGCTGCGGAGCGCGCGCACCAGGAAGCGCAGCAGGTTCAGGCTCGCCGCATCGATCCAGTGCAGGTCCTCGACGATGACGACGACCGGACGCTCCTGCGCGACGTGCTCGAGCACGACGGCGACGGCCTCGTGAAGCTGCGCCGCTGATCCGGAGTCGGTCTCGCCCTGGGAGAGCTCGGGGAGCAGAGCGACGAGGGCCGAGCGGCCTGGGCCGGCCGCATCCGTCACCGCGGAGTCCCCCACAGCGGCGACGAGGTTGCGCAGGACGTCTTTGATGGGGGCGTACGGAGCCGCGACCGTGCCGAGGTCGACCGACTGCCCGCGCAGCACGAGCGCCTCGGGAGGGACGGATGCGGCGAACTCCGACAGCAGTCGGGTCTTGCCGATTCCGGCCTCGCCTCCGAGGACGGCCGAGCGGGGCACGCCGTCGTTCACGGCATCGAGTAGGCCGCGGAGGCGCTCGAGGTCGCCCTCCCGCCCGACCATCTGCGGACTCGACATCGACGAAGGCACGGTTCGATCGTGCCACGACCTGCCGACATCTGTCATCGGTGCGCGAGACGCGTCGACGCGGCCTTCCGAAATGCGAACAGCTGCGCCCATCCACGACGGGTGGGGACGGGACGGGCATCCTCATCGGACTCGGCCTCCATCAGGCGGCGGTGCTGTTCGAGCCGGTGAGCGGCCGCGGCCGACTCGTGACGGTGGAGCGTCTCTGCCATGTACTGAGCTGCGAACTGCATTCTGAACCTCCTGGATCGGATGTATCCAGACTGTCCGCTGAGTACCCCCGCCAGGATTGGGAGGATGCCCTAGATCGGTGCTGCGGGCACCTCAGATCGGAGCAGCGCGGCACATGCCGCCCGCGTGTCCTCCTGCCAGTGGGACCAGCAGCGGCTACGCCGGGCCGACCCTGGTGACCCTGATGACGGCCTCGCCCGCGTCGTCGGAGGCGTCGAGGTCGACCGTCGCCTCGATGGCCCAGTCGTGGTGCCCGTCTGGGTCGTCGAAGATCTGGCGGGCGGTCCACACGCGGGTGCTCTCGTCGAGGACCAGCAGCGCCGAGCTGCGGGCGTCGGGACCGATGCCGATCGCGTCGTACTCGGTGAAGTAGCCGTCGAGGGCCTGCGTCCAGGCCGCCGCATCGAAGCCGTGCGCGGCGTCGAGTTCCTCGAGCGCCGCGTAGTCCTCGCGGGCCGCCAGCTGCACCCGACGGAACAACTCGTTGCGCACCAGCACGCGGAAGGCGCGGATGTTCGTGGTGAGGCGGCTGGGCGCTGGCGGCACGACGGCGGTCTCGAGCGCGTGGTGGGCCGCGGCATCCGGGTGCGCCAGCTCGTTCCACTCATCGAGCAGGCTCGAGTCGACCTGGCGCACCAGCTCGCCGAGCCACTCGATGAGGTCAGTGAGGTCTTCGGTGCGCAGGTCGAGCGGAATGGTCTGCCGCGCGGTGCGGTAGGCGTCGGAGAGGTAGCGCAGCACGACGCCCTCGGATCGCGCCAGCTTGTAGAACGCGATGAACTCGCCGAACGACATCGCGCGCTCGTACATGTCGCGCACGACCGACTTGGGGCTGAGCGCGAAGTCGCGCACCCACGGCTGCACGGCGGCGTAGGTCTCGTAGGCGGCGTCGAGGAGCTCCGCGAGGGGCTGCGGATGCGTGATGCCCTCGAGCAGCTCCATGCGCTCCTCGTACTCGATGCCCTCGGACTTCATGGCGGCGACGGCCTCGCCGCGCGCGACGAACTGCTGCTGCGAGAGGATCGCGCGCGGGTCGTCGAGCGTGGACTCCAGCACCGAGATGATGTCGAGCGCGTAGCTCGGCGACTCGGGCTCGATGAGCTCGAACGCCTCCAGAGCGAACGGCGACAGCGGCTGGTTGAGTGCGAAGTTGGGCTCGAGATCGACGGCGAGGCGGATGACGTCGCCATCCTGCGTGACGATCCCGGATGCCCGCAGCGTGCGGTAGATGCCGAGCGCGCGCCGGGCCAGTTCGAGCTGGCGCTTCCACGGCTCGTGGTTGTCGAACACCAGCGTGTGCACGTTCGCGTACACGTCTCCCCCGCGGGCGATGACGTTGATGAGCATCGCGCTGGTGATCTGCATGTGCGAGCGCAGCGCCTCGGGCTCGGCGTCGATCAGCTTGCGGAACGACGGCTCGCCCCACGACACGAAGCCGTCGGGCGCCTTCTTGCGGATGATCTTGCGCTTCTTCTTCGGGTCGTCGCCGGCCTTCTCGATGGCCTTGAGGTTCTCGGACTCGTGCTCCGGCGCCTGCGCGACGACAGTGCCGGTGGTGTCGTAGCCGGCGCGGCCGGCCCGCCCCGCGATCTGGTGGAACTCGCGGGCGCTGAGCTGCCGCATCCGTTGGCCGTCGTACTTCGTGAGAGCCGTCAGCAGCACCGTGCGGATGGGCACGTTGATGCCGACCCCGAGGGTGTCTGTGCCGCAGATGACGCGCAGCATGCCGCGCTGGGCGAGGGTCTCGACGAGTCGGCGGTACTTCGGCAGCATGCCCGCGTGATGCACGCCGATGCCCATGCGGATGAGCCGGGACAGGGTCTTGCCGAACGCCGTGGTGAAGCGGAACTCGGCGATGAGCTCGGCGATCTCGTCGCGCTGCTCCCGACTGGCGATCTTCGCGCTCGCGAGCGCCTGCGCCCGCTCCAGTGCCGAGGCCTGCGAGAAGTGCACGATGTACACCGGCGCGCGGTTCGTCTGCAGCAGGTCGTCGATGGTCTCGTGCACCGGCGTGGTCTCGTAGTAGTAGCTGAGCGGCACCGGGCGTTCCACTCCGGTGACGGATGCCGTGTCGCGGTCGGTGCGCCGGGTGAGGTCGTCGGCGATCTCGGTGGTGTCGCCGAGCGTGGCCGACATGAGCACGAACTGGGCACGGGAGAGCAGCAGCAGCGGCACCTGCCAGGCCCAGCCGCGGTCCTGGTCGGCGTAGAAGTGGAACTCGTCCATGATGACGACGTCGGCCTCGGTGTCGCTGCCGTGCCGGAGCGCCTGGTTCGCGAGGATCTCGGCCGTGCAGCAGATGATGGGCGCGTCGGGGTTCACGGCCGAGTCGCCGGTCATCATGCCCACGTTCTCCGCGCCGAAGGTGTCGACGAGGGCGAAGAACTTCTCACTCACCAGAGCCTTGATCGGGGCCGTGTAGAAGGAGCGCCTGCCCGAGGCCATCGCCGCGAAGTGGGCGCCGACCGCCACGAGCGACTTCCCGGTTCCCGTCGGAGTCGAGAGGATGAGGTTCGCTCCCGAGACGATCTCGATGAGCGCCTCCTCCTGGGCGGGGTAGAGGCTGAGGCCGGAGTCTGCCACCCAGCCCTCGAACGCCTCGAAGATCACGTCGGCATCCGTCGACTCCGGAAGGCGATCGAGGAGGGGACGCGCATCGGAGCTCATGATGATCGATCCTACGGTCGCGGCGCGCGGGGCCCCGGCGCCGGAGTACCATGCTGCCCATGACGAGCGGGCGACGCTCCAGGAACACGATCATCACGATCGTCGCCGCGGTCCTCACCGGGGCACTGGTGCTCGCAGTGTGGATCGTGGTCATGAACACGCGCCCCGACACCCCCACCACCCTCGCCGGGGTGAAGGCCGAGGTCATGGCCGTGGTCGATGAGATCCATGACATGGTGCCTGCGGCATCCGTCGTCGACACCCTCGACGAGAGCGAGACCGTCGACTGCGTTCGCACCGGCGCCCGGAAGGTGCGTCTGCGACACGTGATCACGGTGCCGGCCGACTTCGACAGGCGGCAGTGGATGCTCGACCTCGAGGAGACCTTCCGGGGGCGCGAGGGCTGGGCGTCGGACTTCGAACAGCTCAACCAGCAGGCCGATGCCCAGGTGCGGCTGGTCACTCCCCAGACCATCATCGTCAGCGTCGTCGCGACGGCCGACACAGGGGTACCGCATGTCACGATCCTGAGCACGACCCGCTGCACCGAACCCGGATGACGCCGACCGCCCAATCCGACCGGCCGACACACGACGAAATCCCGTTAACGTGCGTGTCACACGGCGTGCGTACTGTGTGAGCAAGGGGAGGGATGTTCAGATGTGGGAAGCACCGCTGGAACCGTTGCTGCTGGAGCAGTTGCGCAACGAGGCACGCGACGAACTGTCGGCCGTCATCGAGATCAAGTGCCGTCAGGGCGAGGACCCGTGGGAGTTCCTTCCCGACCTGCCCTCCGTCGACGAGCAGGTCGTGGCGACCATTCGCGCCGAGCGCCTCTCCGATGCCCGTCTCACCAGTGAGCGTGCCCGTGCCCACCACCCGGCCTCGCCGCGCGGTGCGGCCGAGGCCTTCGAGTACAAGCTGCTGCGCTCCATCGCCCTCGAGCATCCGGAGCTCTCCACGGCCGTCTGGGGCGTGCTCGCCCGGCTGCCGCACGCGGCGTAGTCCTCCTCCGCGCGACGCGCTTCGGGCGCGCCGCAGTTCGCGCGACCCGGCTCAGGCGCGACGCAGCTCGGCCTGTGCCGCACGAGCCTCGCGCGCTGCAGCATGCAGGTTCGCCGGCCGTTCGAGGCCGAGGTGCTCGCGCAGGGTGCGCCCTTCGTACGCCTCCCGGAACAGTCCGCGGCGCTGGAGTTCTGGGATCACGAGCGTCGTGAACGCCTCGAACTGATCGCCGTGGAAGGCGGTGAGCACGTTGAAGCCGTCGACGGCGCCGGCCTCGAACCACTCCTGCAGGTGATCGGCGACGGTGCCTGCGTCGCCGACGATGGCCGCGGTTGGCACCAGGTGCGTCGCCAGCAGGTGGCGCAGCGTGATCGGCCTCTCGTGGTCGCCGATGCGGCGGCCGGTGCGCGCGGCCACCAGCTCGATGAGGTGCTGGCCCAGGTCGCTGAACCTCTCGGCGAGACGGCGGGTCACGACCGCGTCGAGAGCCTGTGGACCGAGCGCGACGCCGACGGCCTGCGACAGGGCACGGATGCCGCGACCCGCCGGGAAGTCCGGTGAGAGCGAGAGGGCCGAGCCGTCGTCGAGCGGAACCAGGGCGAGCAGCTGGTCGAAGATCGCCCAGGCCTCCTCCTGCGTGCCGGCGACGACGGGGAGCACCGGTGAGATGATGCGCAGCTCGTCGGCCGCGCGGCCGGCCGCCACGGTCTGACGGCGCAGCTCACTGCTCAACTGCACGCCCTCGGCGAGGGTCGGCACGGCGACGAGGGCGACATCCGCCGTCGCCGCAGCCAGCTGGCGCGAGCGCAGTGCCGTGCCGGCGTGCACGATCGGCAGGTGGCCCTGCACCGGTCGCACCACGTTGAGGGCACCAGCCACGCGCACGTGCTGGCCGGTGTAATCGGCGCTGTGCAGCCGCGTCGGGTCGATGAGCCGTCCTGTCGCGCGATCGTGCACGAAGGCGTCGTCCTCCCAGCTGTCCCAGAGCAGGCGCAGCGCCTCGATGAACTCCGTCGCCTGGTCGTAGCGGTGCTCATTGCCCCAGTGCGCGTCGCGGCCGTGGTTGCCTGCCGCCCGCGGCTCGGCTCCGGTCACGAGGTTGAGGCCGGCGCGACCCGAGCTCAGGGCGTCGACGGATGCCGTGGACCGAGCCAGCGTGTATGGATCGCTGTACGTGGTGTTGGCCGTGGCGATCAGGCCGATGCGCCGCGTGATGCCGGCGAGGTAGGTGATCGCCGAGAGCGGGTCGATGCGCGCGAGCAGGTACGGGTCCCGCACCTCGAGGTCGCTTCCCGTCGCCAGCCAGTCGCCGAAGAAGAGGTAGTCGAGGTGGGCGGCCTCTGCGAGCTTCGCCGTGCGGCGCAGCACCGCCGTGTCGGTGCGCGGGTCGGCGTGGGCACCCGGGATGCGCCAGCCCGACGGGTAGGCGCCGAGGGCTCTCACCATCGCTCCGATGATGATGTGTTCCCTGGCCGGTGCGGTCATCAGGCGGCGCACCCGAATCGAACGGCGGATCCGCCGAGGACCGGCGCCCAGTCGGGCCGGGGACGGGGGTCGTCCACCGGTGCCCACTGGCCGCCGACGAACTCGTACCGCCAGGCCGGGCCGCTGGTGAGGAACAGCGTGAGGGCTCCGAGCAGGGCGTCGACGTCGGCATCCGTCGATCCGATCCCGAAGCTCGCGCGCAGTGCCGGCCCGTCGATGCCGAGCTTGGCGAGCAGCGGATGCGCGCAGAAGCGCCCGTCGCGCACGCCGATGCCGTGCTCAGCCGACAGGTAGGCGGCGACGAGGCGCGCATCCGTTCCATCGATCGAGAACGACACCACGCCCACGGCGTCGGCGCTGTCGCTGAAGATGCGGTGAGCGTGCACGCCGGGCAGCGCCTCGAGTCCGGTGATGAGACGGGTGCGGAGTGCGCGGTCGTGGTCGGCCCAGGCGTCGGCATCGAGCCGTCCGATCTCGCTGACGGCGCGGGCCAGCGCTGCGACGCCGACGACGTTCGGCGAGCCCGCCTCGTGCCGCGCGGGGGCCGGATGCCACGTGGCACCGTGCAGGGTGACCTCGGCCACCGCTCCCCCGCCCTGCAGCAGCGGCGGAGCGACGTCGAGCCAGTCCTTGCGGCCGACGAGAACGCCGGCGCCGAACGGGGCGTGGATCTTGTGGCCCGAGAAGGCCAGGTAGTCGATGCCGTCGCGCAGCAGGTCGACGCGGCGGTGCGGCACCAACTGGGCGCCGTCGACGGCGAGCCGGGCACCGCGGCGATGCGCGATCGTGGCGATGGCCCGCAGCGGCAGCGTCTCGCCGGTGACGTTGCTCGCGCCGGTGACCGTCACGAGGGCGGCCGGCCGGGCGGCGAGTTCGGCGTCGAGGCGCTCGAGGGTCTCGGCGATGGTGTCGGCCGAGAGCACGATGCGGCCGGAGCCGCGCTGCCACGGCAGCAGGTTGGCGTGGTGCTCGATGTCGAGCAGCACGGTCTCACCCGGAACGGCGCTGGCGAGCAGGCCGAGCGCCTCCGTCGTGTTGCGGGTGAAGACGACCACATCGCTCTCGCGGGCGTTGACGAACCCGCCGACGATGCCGCGTGCGCTCTCGTAGACGCTGGTCGACACCTGCGACGCGTAGCCGGCACCACGGTGCACGCTGGCGTAGAGCGGCAGTAGTTCGGTGACATGCTCGGCGACGGCCGTGAGGGCCGGAGCGCTCGCTGCCTGGTCGAGGTTGACGTATCGGCTCTCGCCACCCGTCACCAGCGGCACGCGCAGGGAGGAGCCGACGACGCCCAGCAGCGACCTGTCGGCGACCGTCACCGTCATCACCAGGTTCCGACGTACGCCGAGACGTCCTCGGGCGCGACGATGGTGCGGATGATCGGAAGACCGCGGTTGATGGCCTGCTCGATGCGCTCGTCGAGCGCCGGGTTGGTCACCACGTAATCGGTGAAGTCGGCGTCCTTCGCATAGACGCCGATCGGCAGGGTGAGTGCCTGGAAGAAGGAGAACAACGGGCGGAACTGGTGCTCGATGATGAGGGCGTGGCGGTCGCTTCCACCGGTCGCGGCGAGCAGCACCGGCTTGTCGATGAGCGAGTACTGGCCGACGAAGTCGAAGAGGTGCTTGAACAGCCCGGTGAACGACGCCCGGTAGACCGGGCTGGCCACGATGAGGAGGTCGGCGGCCTCGATGGCTCGCAGTTCCTCCTCGGCCTCGAGGGAGAGCTGATCGCGACGCAGCGCCCCGGCGAAGGCGGGGCCGCTCACGCTCAGCTCGACGAAGCGCGTGCGCACCTCCACGGCACCGTCGAGCGTGCGCTCGAGCACGCGCACGATCTCGTGCACGAGGGCTGTGGTCTTCGACGGAGCGTGCAGGCTTCCGGAGACGGCGACGACATTCAGGATGGGCATGGCAGCGACGCTAGGCGCGTGCCCGGCGTGCCGCCAGCACTCCAGCAACACGACGTAAGAGTGCGTTTTGTTACGGCTGTCGTTGCAATTCCGACGACTCCGTCACCGGAAGGCGGCAGACGAAATCGTTGCAGAGATAGGCGGCAGCGGCACCGTGGATGCTGGTGCGGGACTCGAGGAGCTCGAACCCCGCCTCGGAGAACGCCGACGCCTGGGCATCCGTGACGATGGTGCTGACGGATGCCGGATGCCGACGCGCGGCGGCCGCGAGGGCGTGGCCGCCTGCGTTCGCGCCTGCGTTCGCGTCTGCGTCTGCGTCTGCAGGTACCACCGTCACGAGTTGCACGATCGGCTGCGTGAGCCGGCGCATCAACGCGAGCGCACCGCCGGCGGCCAGCGGGTTGGCGAGGGCGCCGGAAGCCGCGAAGCCGATCGCTGTGCGCGCCGCGTCGAGGAAGCGCCGGTCCGCCGTGAGCAGGAACAGCCTGTGCGCGGCATCGGCCGTGGCCGTGAGGCCAGACGGGTAGGCGCCCTCCGACGGGTCGACGCCGAGGGCGATGCCCTGCGAGGCGAGCACCGGGTCCGGCCCGCCCGGGACGGCGAAGAGTCCGCCGTTGGTCGGGGTCACGGCGTCGATGAGGTCCCGCGCAGCGACGGCGTACCGGGCGTCACCGCTGGCGAGGGCGAGATCGATGAGTCCGCCGGCGAGCATGCCGTAGTCCTCGAGCGTCGCCGTGGCGCCGGAGGCCCGGCCGTCGAGCGAGGAGCGCACGAGCCTGTCGGGGCGCACGTGCCGCTCGAGCAGCAGGTCGGCGGCGCGGGCGGCGGCGGCGATCCAGTCGGCGCGATCGAAGGCGAAACCGGCGCGGCTCAACGCTCCGATGGTGAGTCCGTTCCAGCCCGTGAGCAGTTTGCGGTCGAGGGCAGGCGGCGTCTGGTGGGTGCGCGCCTCCCGGTCGAGGGCGTAATAGCCGCCCTCGGAGCGTCTGCCGTCGATGGTGCTCTCGGAGTCCTGGGCGCTGGCGAAGCCTCCATCGGGCAGCTGCATCCGTTCGAGCAGGAAGCGGGCGACCTCCGAAGCGACCGTCGCCGCCCACGGGTTCCGCTCCGGGCTCTGCGACCACGCCGTCGTGTAGTCGCCCAGCAGCAGCGCATTGTCGTAGAGCATGCGCTCGTAGTGCGGTTCGGTCCAGTCTGGGCGGGTGGCGTAGCGGAAGAAACCGCCCTCGACGGAGTCGCGGAGCGCTGAGGCGCCCATCGCCTTGAGGGTGCGGACGGCGGACGCAGCTCCCTCTCCGCCGCCCTCCAGGAGAAATCCGAGCACCGGGGCCACGGGGAACTTCGGCGCTGTGCCGAAGCCGCCGTGCTCGTGGTCCTCGTGGGCGATGAGCCGGCCGGTGGCGTCGTCGAGAGCCGCGGCGTCGGGGAGGTCGACGGTGTCGTCGTGCGGGCCGGCCGAAGCCGCCCCGGCCGCCGCCAGCGCGTCGCCGATGGCCGAGGCCGTTCCCAGCACGTCGGCCCGTCGGTCGGTCCAGGCATCCGTCACGGCACCGAGAACCTGCAGGAACTCGGGCACACCCTGCACCGGGCGCGGCGGGAAGTAGGTGCCGGCGAAGAACGCCAGGCCGTCGGGGGTGGTGAAGACGCTGAGCGGCCAGCCGAGCTCCTTCGTGAAGGCGCCGGCGGCGGCCAGGTAACTGGCGTCGACGTCGGGGTGCTCCTCGCGATCGACCTTGACGGCCACGAAGTTCTCGTCGAGGTAGGCGGCCACGACGGGGTCGCTGAAGCTCTCGCGCGCCATGACGTGGCACCAGTGACAGGTGGCGTAGCCGATGGAGACGAACACGGGCACGTCGCGGCGCTTCGCCTCGGCGAACGCCTCGGCCCCCCACGGCCACCACGCCACCGGATTGGAGGCGTGCGCGAGGAGATAGGGGGAGGTGGAGTCGGCCAATCGGTTGGGCGCCATGTTCCCAGCCTACGGCTGGCCTCGCGGCGTACTCTGGCCGCATGCCGGCTGCCGACGATGGCCTCGAGGAGCGCTCCGCGCTGCTCGCCCGCGTCTACTCCGCCGCCGGGCAGGCCGAGGACGAGCGATCCTTCGTCGACGAGGCCAGCGGAGAAGCACTGCGGATGCGGCCGAGCGAGTGGGCGCTGCGCGAGTTCGACCGGGCGCAGGCCGTGGCCGCCGCCGCTGCCGCCGCTGCCGCTGCCGCTGCCGCTGACGCCGCTGCACGGGACGCGGTGAGCGCCGCAGCCCTCGAGGAGGAGCGCACCGGCACCGGTGACGAAGCCGACGATGCAGCATCCGACGCCGAGACCACGCCCCGCACGAGACGCGGCTGGCGCGGTGCCGCCCTCGTCGCAGCGGGCGTCGCCGTCGGGCTCATCGCCGCCTACGGAGCCCAGACCGTCGTCGACGAGTCCACCCCTCCGACCATGATCGGAAGCACCGGGGCCGTCTCGTACTTCGGAGCAGCCGAACCGCCGGCCGACCACGCCGTGCTGGCCGTCTTCGATCGCACGCCGCCCGACGTGCGCACGCTGCCGACCGAGATCCTCGCGGAGTTCGACGCCATCGATGTGCAGCGCATCTACGACCCGTCGACGAATGGCGGGGACTACGACATCTTCGCTGCGCGCAAGAGTCGCGACCTGTACTGCCTCGTGCTGCTGAAGACCGGGGAGAAGTATCAGGCGAACTGCGGCACGGAGCAGCAGATCATGGAGGAGGGCCTGCGCATCACGGCGGTCGTGCCCGCCCAGCGAGCCGTCAGCCTGCTCGCCGACAACGCGACGTCGACGCCGCCGCCGACCCAGGCGCCGTGGCAGGTGGAAGCCCACTGGAACCGCGACGGCACGTTCTCGCTGTCAGGGTCGCCAGTGGGCTTCACCGGCTGAGCAGGCCGAAGCCTCAGCGCCTACTCGACCTCGTCGGGGTGAGCGCTCACGCGGCCCTCGCGCTCGAGCGCCGTGATGGCGGCGACCTCGGCATCCGTCAGCGCGAAATCGAGGACGTCGAAGTTCTCGGCCATGCGCTCGCGACGGTTCGACTTCGGGAAGACGATGTTGCCCGTCTGCAGGTGCCAGCGGATGACGACCTGAGCGGGCGTCTTGTCGTGGGCGGATGCCGCGGCGGTGACGGCCTCGGCCTCGAACAGCGGGTACTTGCCCTGTCCGAGCGGGCCCCACGCCTCGATGTGGATGCCGTGCTCCCGGGCGAACGCCGTGACGGCAGGCTGCTGGTGGGCAGGGTGCAGCTCGATCTGGTTGACGGCGGGAACCACGTCGGTGTTCGCGAGGAGCTTCTCGAGGTGGGGCACGAGGAAGTTCGAGACGCCGATGGAGCGCGCGCGACCCGAGGCCTGGATCTGCTCGAGGGCCTTCCAGCTCTCGACGTAGCGGTCCTTCTTCGGGCTCGGCCAGTGGATGAGGTAGAGGTCGACGTGATCGAGGCCGAGCTGCTCGAGGCTGCGATCGAAGGCGTCGAGCGCGGACTGCGTGCCCTGGTCGTCGTTCCACAGCTTCGTGGTGACGAAGAGTTCGTCGCGGGCGATGCCGGAGTCGGCGATGGCCTTGCCGACGCCGGACTCGTTGCCGTAGACCTTGGCGGTGTCGAGGTGGCGGTAGCCCACCTCGAGCGCGTCGGTCACGATGCGCTCGGTCTCGGCGGGGTCGACCTTGAACACGCCGAAGCCGAGCTGCGGGATCGTGTGGCCGTCGTTGAGGGTGATGCTGGGAACGGTGTTCGTCATGTCATCCATCCCACCACGGATGCCGCGGACACACCCGGGGGTTGACTCAGGTTCGCCGGGCGCGGAACGGGGAATATCCCCTCGGCGAGCGCTTCGGCCGCGGGCTGCGCCCGGGCCTCGACGACCGGTGCCTAGCCCTGGCCGCTGACCTTCTCGGGGTCGATCGTGAGGATGATGCGCTGCTGGTCGCGTCCGCCGTACCAGGGGTAGGCGCGGCCGGTGTACTTCTGCGAGAGCGCCTCGATGCTCTCCACACCGCCCTCCGTCGTCATCGCGGTGACGCGACCGCGCACCTGGATGTAGCGGAACGGATTCTCCGGGTCCTGGATGGCGACTGCGACGCGAGGGTCGCGTTCGATGTTGCGCACCTTGAGGTGGGTGACGACGGTATTGATGATGACGTTCTCGCCATCGGTGTCGACCCACGTCTCCGTCACCTGTGGCGACCCGTCCTTCATGAGGGTGGACAGGAAGCAGGGGCTGGGCTGGCGCAGCAGGGCGAGAAGCTCGGGGGTCATCGGCATGATGACTCCAACGCTAACCGCGTTTCGGATCGCATCCGCTCTCCGAGGGCGGGCGACGGATGCCGCCGCCCGGGTCGGGATCGTGCGTCAGCGGTACCGGCGTCCTTCGTCTCGTCGGAACAGCAGCAGCGCCAGTGCGAAGGTGACGACGGTCCAGGCGAGGACGCCCAGCCAGACCCACGGCTCGAGGTCGCCGCCCTGCACCGCCCAGATGACCAGCTCGCGGGCCTGCCGCGAGGGCGTGAACATCGAGATCGTGTTCAGCCAGTCGGCGAAGAGGAACGGCGGCAGGAAGAGGCCGCCGATGAAGGCGAGCGCGAACATGACCACCTGGACGACGGCGATGGCGGCCTTCGACGGCATCGAGTAGCCGATGCAGATGCCGATGAACATGAACGGCAGGCCCGACACGGCGAGAGCGACGAACCCGGCGAACACATTGCCGAGCGGCGCGTCGGCCGCCGTCGCGACACCGCCGATCACGATCACCGGGATGATCGCGGCCAGTCCCATCGCGCCCGTCGAGAACACGTGCGCCAGCACTCGCGCGACCCCGGGCGCCGGGAGGGTGCGCAGGTAGGGATCCCACGGCTTCTCCCGCGCCTCGGAGATGTTGAGTCCGAAGCTGAACAGCGCATTCGACATCACGGCGAACACGCACAGCGAGATCACGGCCTGCGTCGCGAACACCGGATCGTCGGCCACCGTGCGTTGCGGCACCACGAAGAACAGCAGGGCGAGCGAGGGAAACGCCAGCGACCCGATGAGCGCGATCGGGATGCGTGCGGTCTCGATGAGGTTGTACTTCGCGTGCAGCAGGGTGAGCTGGACCGTGCTCATGACCGTGCTCCTTCAGCTTCGGGCGCGTCTTCTTGCGCGTCTTCTGGCGCGTCTTCTGGCGCGTCTTCTGGCGCGTCTTCTGGCGAGTCTTCGGTGAGGGTGAGGAACGCCTCCTCGAGCGTGGCTCCGCGCACGGCGAGCTCGGAGAACGGGATGCCCGATCGCACCAGCTCGACGATGAGCCTGTCGGAGTCCTGGGCGTAGAAGGTCGTCGTGCCGTCTCCGGATGCCTCATGCCTGACGACCCCGTCGAGGGCGGCGATGCGCTCCACCTCGGGCGAGACCAGCCGCACCCGGCGCAGCGCCACGCGGGCGAGCACGGCCGGCAAGGCGTCATCGGCGATCACGCGGCCGTGGGCCATCACCACCACCCGTTGTGCCAGAGCCTCGATCTCCTCGAGGTAGTGGCTCGTGACGACGACGGTGGCTCCTGCCTCGTGCTGGCGCCGGAGGGCGTCCCAGAGTGTGCGGCGGGCATCGACGTCGAGTCCGGTGGTCGGTTCGTCGAGCAGCACGAGCCGCGGCTTGCCGACGAAGGCCAGCGCCACGCTCAGCCGACGCTTCTGGCCGCCCGACAGCGAGCCGGTCTGGCGACGCAGGAGCTCGGTCAGGCCGAACTCCCCGGCGAGCTCGGCTGTCGGCATCCGTTCGGGGAAGTGCCTGCCGACGAAGTCGATGACCTCGCCGACGCGCAACGTCTCGGGCAGCGCCGTCTCCTGCGGGGTGCTGCCCAGCGCGACGCGGTTGCGGTGATCGGCGGGCGAGCCGCCGAAGAGGCGCACGGTTCCGCTCGAGGGCGAGCGCAGCCCCTCGAGCAGGGAGATGAGGGTGGTCTTGCCCGCGCCGTTCGGGCCGAGCAGCCCGAGGATGCTGCCGGGCTCGATGTCGAGCGAGACGTCGTCGAGGGCGAGCTGGTCGCCGAAGCGACGGCTCACGTTCGTGAGCGAGGCGAGTGCGGTCATGACGTCGTTCCCAACACTGATCTGAGCGTCTCCATGTAGTCCTCGAAGGCGCGGCGTCCGGTCTTGCTGAGGGAGAGGTAGGTGACCGGGGTGCGGCCCTTGTGCGACTTCTCGACGTCGATGTAGCCGGCATCCTCGAGCTTGCGGAGGTGGGTGGACAGGTTGCCTGCCGTCATGTCGAGCAGCTCCTGCAGGCGCGGGAAGGCGATGGACTCCCCCGGCTCGCGCGTGGCGAGGGCTGCGGTGATGCGGAGGCGGGCCTGGGCGTGGATGACGGGGTCGAGGTCAGCCACGGGACTGCGCTCCGGATGCCGTTCCCGAGGTCTTGGCCCGGAGCGAGCGCAGGTGGATGATCGACGCGATGCCGAGCCCGAGGAAGCCGATGCCGCCGCCGATCGCCAGCACCAGGTAGTGCGTCGGGTAGCCGAAGTAGGGGGCGATGACGGCGATCAGCACCGTCCAGCCACCGAGCACGACGGACGGCACCGCCCGCCAGATCGCGCCGGCGACGATGAACATCACACCGGAGAACAGCACGTAGGCCGTCGGATAGAAGATGTTCGCGAGCTCGCGGTCCATGCCGTTGACGGCGAGGGCTCCCCCGAAGCCGGCGATCGCGAGGCAGCCGACCCACCAGGTCATCCCGTAGACGGCGCCGGTGAAGGACGACCCCGACGAGGCACGGATGCCGCGACTCGAGCGCACTCCGAGGAAGGTCGAGACGCCGATGGCGACGGCGATCAGCACGCAGAACACCACGATGGCGAGGCCGAGCGGGATGCCGAACTCGGGCTGGAGGCCGTCGATGAGCCAGAGGCATCCGAAGCCCACCAGCCAGGCCACGCCCCAGGTGAGCATGATGATCGGAACGAAGCCGCCCATCTGCCCCTGCACGCTGCGCTGCTGGTCGTTCAGCAGAGCCAGCATCTGCTCGGGCGCCAGCGGCTCGTCGTCGTGATCGATGTCGTGCTCGGTGGGGGTGGCGCCCCCGGTGTCGTGATTCATCATGATCGACTCGCTCTCCTGTCACGCCGTCATCGGGTTCCCCTCGGCGCTACTAACTTTGTATCGCAAAGTACTCTGCGATGTCAATGACTTTGTGAAGGCCGCGTCTCAGATCGTCGCACTGATCAGCTCCCCGCACCGGCTTAAGATGGAGGGCTATGGCTGAGACCGCGACCACCCCCACGATCCCGGTCATCACCTACCCTCCGGAGCTGCCAGTCAGCCGCATGCGCGGCGAGATCGCCGACGCCATCCGAGACAACCAGGTCGTGATCGTGGCCGGGGCGACCGGTTCGGGCAAGACCACGCAGCTGCCGAAGATCTGCCTCGAGCTGGGTCGCAAGAACATCGGCCACACCCAACCCCGGCGCCTCGCGGCTCGCACGATCGCCGAGCGCATCGCCGAGGAGCTCGGAGATGAGCTGGGCGGTCTCGTCGGCTACCAGGTGCGATTCACCGATCGCTCGTCGGCCGACACCCGCGTGAAGCTGATGACCGACGGCATCCTGCTCAACGAGATGCACCACGACAGGCTGCTGTCGAAGTACGACACGATCATCATCGACGAGGCGCACGAGCGCAGCCTCAACATCGACTTCCTGATCGGCTACCTGAAGCAACTGCTGCCCCGCCGCCCCGACCTCAAGGTCATCGTCACCTCGGCGACCATCGACCCGGCGAGCTTCGCGAAGCACTTCGCGGATGCCGACGGTAAGCCCGCCCCCATCATCGAGGTGTCCGGGCGCACCTTCCCGGTCGAGATCCGGTACCGTCCGTTGGTCGCCGAGACGGAGGGCGATGACGAGGACGACGATGGAGCCGCCCGCGACGACAAGGACTACCTGCAGGGCATCATCGACGCCCTCGACGAGCTGGCACGCGAGTCGACGGGCGACGTTCTCGTCTTCCTGTCGGGCGAGAACGAGATCCGCGACGCCGAGGAGGCCGTGCGCGGCCACTACCAGGGCGGGGCATCCGTCACCGAGGTCCTCCCCCTCTACGGCCGCCTCTCGTCGGCCGACCAGCACCGTGTGTTCGAGCCCTCGAAGACCGCCGGCGTTCGACGCCGCATCGTGCTGGCCACCAACGTGGCGGAGACCTCGCTCACGGTTCCCGGCATCCGGTACGTGGTGGATGCCGGAACCGCGCGCATCAGCCGGTACAGCGTGCGCTCGAAGGTGCAGCGCCTGCCCATCGAGGCCATCTCGCAGGCGTCGGCGAACCAGCGCTCCGGTCGTTCCGGACGCACGAGCGACGGCATCGCCATCAGGCTGTACTCCGAGGAGGACTTCACCCGTCGCCCCGAGTTCACCGAGCCCGAGGTGCTGCGCACGAACCTCGCCGCCGTCATCCTGCAGATGATCTCGCTCGGACTCGGATCCATCGAGGACTTCCCGTTCCTCACTCCACCCGACTCGCGCGGCATCAAGGACGGCCTGGACCTGCTGAAGGAGCTGGGCGCGGTGGAGAAGGGCGCCTCGTTGCGTCTCACGCGCATCGGACGCGACCTCGCCCGCCTGCCGATCGACCCGCGCTTCGGCCGCATGGTCATCGAGTCGAAGACGCAGGCCGTGAGCCGGGAGGTGCTGGCGATCGTGGCCGGCATCACCATCCAGGATCCCCGGGAACGTCCGCTCGAGAAGCGCCCCCAGGCGGATCAGCTCCATGCCCGCTTCGCCGACCCGACGAGCGACTTCCTCACCCTGCTGAACCTGTGGAACCATATCGAGAAGCAGCAGAAGGAGCTCTCGTCGAGCGCGTTCCGACGGCTGTGCAAGAGCGAGTTCCTGAACTACCTGCGCGTGCGTGAATGGCAGGACGTCTACCGCCAACTGCGCCAGCTCGCGAAGCCGCTCGGCCTCACGGTGAACGACCGCGAGCTGGCCGGCGACTCCCCCGACGCCGACGGAATCCACAAGGCCCTGCTCTCGGGCCTGCTCTCCCACATCGGGCTCAAGGACGAGAAGCCGGCCAAGGGTGCCGGCGGCCGCCCGCGCATCGAGTACGTCGGTGCACGCCAGGCGCGCTTCGCCATCTTCCCGGGATCCTCGCTCGCCAAGAAGCAGCCGGATGCCGTCATGAGCGCCGAGCTCGTCGAGACCAGCCGCCTCTTCGGCCGCATGAACGCCGCCATCGACCCGGCCTGGGCGGAGCCGCTCGCCGGAGACCTGCTGAAGCGCAGCCACAGCGAACCGCACTGGGAGAAGACGCAGGGCGCCGTCGTCGCCTACGAGAAGGTGACGCTGTACGGCGTTCCGATCATCCCGAGGCGCCGGGTGCAGTTCGCCCGCATCGACCAGCCCTACGCACGCGAGCTCTTCATCAGGCATGCGCTCGTGCAGGGCGAGTGGGACTCGAAGCAGGCCTTCGATCGCGCCAACCGCAAGCTCCGCACCGAGCTCGAGCAGCTCGAGGAACGCACGCGGCGCCGCGACATCCTGTTCGACGATGAGGCCGTCTTCGAGTTCTACGAGAAACGCATTCCCGCCGACGTATATTCGACGCGGAGCTTCGAGGGCTGGTGGCGACGCGCTCGCAACGACACCCCCGACCTGCTCACGATGACGCCGGAGGCTCTCGCCCCCGAGGATGCGCCCGAGGTCGACGAGACGGCCTACCCGCCGAGCTGGCGGCAGGACGACCAGCGCTTCACCCTGCGCTACCGCTTCGAGCCGGGTGCCGTCGACGACGGCGTCACGGCCGTCATCCCGCTGGCGCTGCTCGCCCGGGTGAGCCCGAACGGCTTCGACTGGCAGGTGGCGGGCCTGCGCACAGAGCTCATCGCCGCCATCATCAAGGCGCTGCCGAAGGCCATCCGTCGACAGGTCGTCCCGGCGAACGACTGGGCCGTGAAGATCGCGGCAGAGCTGCCGGATGAGCCGGCCGACCAGCCGTTCACCGCCGCCGTCGCCGCGATCATCCAGCGGTTGACGTACACGGCCGTCACGGCCGCCGATGTCGAGCTCGACCGCATCCCCGGCCACCTGCGCGTGACCTTCAGCATCGTCGACGACCGCGGCCGGCCCGTCGCCTCGGGCAAGGACCTGCGCGAGCTGCAGCTGCAGCTCGCCGACAAGGCTCGCGACGCCGTGGCCCGCACCTTCGCCGAGAAGCAGCCGCGCCGACAGGCCGGCGGCCCGACCCAGGTCGCCGCCGCCCGGGACGCCCTCACGGGCACCCGCCTGCGGCCCACCAGCGGGTTCAGCGAGCGCACGGGCATCACCACCTGGGACCTCGATGAGATCCCCCGTCATGTCGACACCCGCGTCGCCGGCAACTCGATCCGCGCCTACCCCGCCCTCGTCGACGACGGGACATCGGTGAGCCTGCGTCTGCTGCCGACGGCTGAGGACCAGGCGGCTGCGATGCCGGGCGGCATCCGTCGCCTGCTCGCCCTCGCCGTTCCGTCTCCGTCGAGCTATGTGCAGCAGCACCTCACGAACACCGAGAAGCTCGCGCTGGCGGCAAGCCCCTATCGCAGCACCACCGCCCTGTTCGACGACTGCCTGCTGGCCTGCATCGACGACGTGCTGTACCGCATCGCCCCCGACGGCATGCTGTTCCAGCGCTCGGAGTTCGAGGCCGTGCGCGACCGCGTCTCCGGCGTGATCATGGAGTCGATGTTCGAGACCGTCGGACTGGTCTCGCGCACACTCTCCGCCGCCCGTTCCCTCGACAAGGCGTTGAAGGACGCGACGAGCATGCAGGTCATCTCGGCGCTGACGGATGCCCGGGCCCAGGTGGGCGGGCTGGTGTACCCGGGCTTCGTCTCGGCCACGGGGCTCGAGCGGCTGCGGCACGTGCCGCGCTACCTCAACGGCATCCTCGCCCGCGTGGTGAAGCTCCGCGAGAACCCGGCGCGCGACCGCGTGTGGATGACCGAGGTGCAGAACGCCACGGCGCGCTACGAGGAGGCCGGCGGCACGATCCCGATCGACGCGCGCGCGACACCGTCACTGGTGAAGGCGCGCTGGATGATCGAGGAGCTGCGCATCAGCCTGTTCGCGCAGGAGCTGCGTGCAGCGGAGACGGTGTCGCTGCAGCGCATCGTGAAGGTGCTGAGCGGGCGCTGAGCCCGCTTCGGGCGGTCGCTTCGCTCGGCCCTCAGCGCGCGGGAGTGCGGGCGGGCGGCGCCGCAACGGTTCGTCATCCTGAGCGGGCACCCAGCCGGGCGCGAGTAGCGTTTCCCGCATGCCTGATGTCGACGCCGCTCCCGTCACCGTCGTGCACGTGCGCTCCGACGACGTGCTCGCCCGACCCCTTGTGGAGGAGCTGTCGCGCGAGTACGACGAGCGCTACGGGCTGAACGACGGCATCCCCTCGTCGGTCGAACTCTCGCGCTACCCGGCCGAGCTGTTCACACCCGAGTTCGGCGGCGACTTCCTGCTGCTGCTCGATGCGGCAGGCGACCCCGTCGCCGGCGGCGCGTTCAAGAGCGCAGGCGACGACGCGGTGGAGATCAAGCGCGTCTGGACGCACTCCGCCCACCGCCGCCGCGGCCTGGCCCGACGGGTGATGGCCGAGCTCGAGGCGGAGGCGTCGCGTCGCGGCATCCGTCGCATCGAACTCACCACGGGTGCCCGCCAGCCCGAGGCCGTGGCGCTCTACCGCAGTCTCGGCTACAGCCCGCTGTTCGACCTCGACGGGGACTGGGAGTCGTTCGGCTACCTGCCGTTCGAGAAGACGCTCGCCCCGGAGGCGTGAAGACTCTCCAGCAGAACGGATGCTCCGGCCACCGCGTCGGCCGTCGCACGTTCCCGGAGGGTCGCCAGCGCAGCGAACGTGGGTGCGGATGCCGGCGCCACCCGGGGCGGTACGTCCGCCAGGTCCAGCAGCTCGGAGGCATGCAGCGCCTCGACGGCCAGGACGGTTCGGGTCAGGGTCAGGCTGCGCTCGAGCAGGCGCAGGGCGGCCGGAGCGAACGACGCGACATCCTCGACGCCCGACAGCACCGTCGCACCGAGGGAGACCGGTGCGGCCAACTGACGCACCTCCGCCAGGGCGTCGGCGGCGGCGTACCAGCTGAGCCCGGCCAATCGGGTGCGACCGGCGGCACGGAACCCGCGCAGCTCCGCTGAGAGCAACGCCGTGCGGCGCTCACTCGCCGCAGCGATGTGGGCGAGGGCGAGGCGGGTGCTCTCGATGGCGATGCTCAGGCCGACGGCCGAGAAGTTGCCGCCGGAGAGCATCCGGTCGCCATCGACGACGGGGTTCTCCGGGCGGGCGGCGAGCTCGATGCCGAGCTCGTGGTCGATGCGATCAGCGATGTCGCCGGCCGCACCGTGCACCTGGGGCGCGGTCCGGAGCGACAGCGGGTCCTGCACGCTCACGGCGCGGTCTGCGTCCTCCAGGAAGCTTCCCGCGAGTGCGATCCTGATGCGCTCGGCACTCGCCGTGGCACCGGGACGACCGGTGGCCGCCTGCACGGCGGCCAAGTACGGGGACAGGGAGCCGGCAGGGCCGTGAGCGCCGAGTGCCTGCAGGCTCAGGGCGACGACGGTGTCGGCTGCAGCGAGGGTCCGCCGCAGCTCTCCGACCGCGAGCACGGCCTGACCGATCGTCGCCGCATTGGCGCTCATGAAGGCGGCGGCCTCGTGGGGCGCGAGCGCGAGGCCCTGGTCGGTGATGGCGGCGAGCAACGCGGCGAGATGGGTGAGGTCGGCTGCCCCGACCGAACCGAGCGCGTACACGGTTGGAGGGTCGAGAAGCAGGGCGGCGGCGGCGAGCACGAGCTCCTCGCGAACGCCGGCGCCCCCGTTGAGAAGCACGGCGAGGCGCGCCCCGACGATGGCGCGAACGACATCGTCCGAGAGCGCTTCGCCGACGCCGCCCCGGTGGTTCGCGACCACCTGCCTCTGGAACGCGGCGAGGTCTGCCGGGTCGATCCGCTCGTCGCGACCGGCGCCGAGGCGCGTGGTGAGACCGTAGACGGACTCACCGGACTCCAACACGCGCTCCACCACGGCCCGCGCTGCCCGCACGCGAGACAGCCCGGCCTCGGCGATCACAACGGACTCTCCGGCGGCGATCCGACGGATGTCGTCGGGAGTCGTCGCGGCGGCCCCGAGGAGCACCGTCATCAGAAGTCCAACAGGTTCCGGCGCAGCCCGCCGTCGCCCAGTTCGGTGCGCAGCACGCCGCGACGACGCAGCGCCGGCACGAGCGGATCGAGAATGCGGTGCACGTTCGCCGGATGCACGTGGCCGGTGAACAGGAAGCCGTCGCCGCCCACCTGCTCGCCGAGCCCGGCCAGGTGGTCGGCGATCTCGTCGGCGGTACCGATGACGGCGAGCCCGTCGCCCTGAGCGCGGGTCTGCAGGATCTCGCGCAGAGTCGAGCCGGCCGGAGCGCTCTTCACGAAGTTGTCGAGCGTGCCCTGATTGCTGTTGGTCGTGAGCTCGGGCAGCGGGGCATCGAGGTCGAATCGCTTGAAGTCCACGCCCGAGAGGTACGAGATGGACTGCAGAGCCTCGTCGATGGCGGCCTGGGTCAGATCTGCCCGCCCGGCACGCACCGACGCCGACTCCTCGGCGTTCGCGGTGACGATGGGCTGCACGACGAAGAGCACGCGGATGTCGTCGGGTGAGCGCCCGGCGTCGGCCGCGGCCTGCCGCACCGACTCGCGGTGGGCTCGCATCCGTTCCGGTGTCGATGCCAGCGCCAGGACGACGTCGGAGTTCTTGCCGGCGAAGGCCTGACCGCGGCCGGAGGCTCCGGCCTGCACCATGACGGGCTCCTCGGGGAGCGGCGCGTTCGTCAGGGGTCCGCGGACTGTGAAGAAGCGGCCGTGGTGGTCGATGGTGTGCACCTTGCGGTAGTCGGCGAACACACGGCCTGCGGCATCCTCGACGATGGCGTCGGGTTCCCACGACCGCCAGAGTTTGCGCACGACGTCGATCCACTCGTCGGCGCGGTCGTAGCGCAGGTCGTGCTCGATCTGCTTGTCGAGGCCGTAGTTCTGGGCGGCGAGGTCGCTGCCGCTGGTGACGACGTTGAAGCCGAGGCGGCCGTCGGCGAAGTGCTGGAGCGTCGACAGCAGGCGTGCGGCGGTGAACGGCTCGTAGAAGCTCGCCGAGAGGGTGGGAACGATGCCGAGCTTCGAGGTGGCGCCGAGAAGGTAGGGCACGAGCGGCAGCGGGTCGTGCTTCGGCACGAAGCGTGCGCTGGCCAGGTTGACCTCGGCCGTTCCGCCGTACGTGTCCGGCACGGTCACGCCGTCCTCGATGACGAGGAGGTCGAGACCGGATGCCTCGAAGACGCGCGCGGCGTCCTGGTAGACCTGCGGCTTCTTCCAGTCGTAGCCGACGCCGTAGCTGTCATCGCCCCATCCCTGCACCCCGAAGCCGGCCCCCAGGAACCATCCGAAGTGCAGCAGGCTCATGTGTACAGTCCCTTGCTCAGGTAGTTGAGGCCGGAATCGGCCGAGATGACGGCGATGACGGATCCGGCCGGCGCCTCGCCCGCCACCTCGAGCGCCGTGGCCACGGCGAGCGCCGACGACGGCCCGAGCAGCAGGCCCTCCTCGAGTGCCAGGGCGCGGGCGATGTCGTGAACTCGCTCGTCGTCGATCGTACGCACCTCGTCGATGACGGTGCTGTCGACATTCCGCGGCCACCACTCGCGGGGCCAGCGGGTGCCGACGCCGTCGATGCGGATGGGACCGTCAGGGGCTCCTCCATAGGTCGAGCCGACCGGGTTGGCGCCGATGACGCGCACCCGACCATCGGAGACGTCCCGCAGGTAGCGGCCGACACCGCTGATGGTGCCGCCGGTGCCGATCGAGGCGACGAAGTGGGTGACGAGCCCTGCGGTCTGACGCCAGAGTTCCGGCCCCGTCGTGAGCACATGGGCCTCGGGGTTGTCGGCATTGTCGAACTGGCGCGACTGCCACGCACCCGGAGTCTCCGCGGTGATGCGTGCGGCGATCGCGCGCGGGTTGGCCGGGTCGTCGGGAGACGCATCCCAGTCGGCCTCGACCAGACGGGCTCCGAACGCCGCGAGCAGCGACTTCTTCTCGGCCGAGGTGTTCGCGTCGTGCACGATGACGACGGGGTGCCCGGTGAGGCGGCCGACGAGCGCGAGGCCGATACCGGTGTTGCCCGAGCTCGACTCGACGATGGTGCCGCCGGGGGCGAGCGAGCCCGACGCCTCGGCGGAGCGCACCATGCTGAGTGCGGCTCGGTCCTTGGCCGATCCGCCGGGGTTGCGTCCCTCGAGCTTCACGACGATGCGCGCCGGCAGACCGCG
Source organism: Leifsonia sp. Leaf325 (assembly GCA_001423545.1). GTDB lineage: Bacteria > Actinomycetota > Actinomycetes > Actinomycetales > Microbacteriaceae > Orlajensenia. The sequence goes on along the minus strand of LMOK01000002.1, from coordinate 867,598 downwards.
CGTCAGGGTCGTGAGCTCCACCATCGGCGTCTCGCCGATGAGGTGAGCCACCGAGGGCAGCACCTCCCAGGCCGGGGCGTCGAGGGCGGCCGCGAGCGCCGGCTCGATGACCGGCGTCGCGGCGGGGCTGATGGACATGGGAGACAGGCTACGACGGGAACGGATGGCGCCCCGGCGCGGTTGCGTCGCGTTACGCTTCGGCCGCGCGCTCCGCGCGGGCCTCAGCGCAAGCGCGCACAACCCGCTCGGTGAGCGCCGAGCGAAGCGACCGTCCGAAGCGCGCTTCGGCCGCGCGCTCCGCGCGGGCCTCAGCGAACGGCTCGGTTACAGCACCTTCGACAGGAACGCCTTCGTGCGCTCGTGCTGCGGGTTCGACAGCACCTCGCGAGGATCGCCCGACTCCACGACGACCCCGCCGTCCATGAAGACCAGCGAATCGGCCACCTCGCGGGCGAAGCCCATCTCGTGGGTCACCACGATCATGGTCATGCCCGAGGTGGCGAGCTCCTTCATGACGTCGAGCACCTCGCCCACGAGCTCGGGGTCGAGCGCGCTGGTCGGCTCGTCGAACAGCATGAGCTTCGGGTCCATGGCGAGAGCTCGCGCGATGGCGACGCGCTGCTGCTGGCCGCCCGAGAGGTGCGCCGGGTAGTAGTCGGCTCGCTCGGCGAGACCCACGCGGGCGAGCAGGTCGAGAGCGCGCTTGCGCACCTCGGCCTTCGGCTGCCCCTTCACGCGGATGGGCGCCTCCATCACGTTCTCGAGCGCCGTCATGTGCGGGAACAGGTTGAAGCGCTGGAACACCATGCCGATGTCCCGGCGCTGCAGGGCGGCCTCCTTCGGCTTCAGCTCGTAGAGCTTGCCGCCGTGCTCGCGATAGCCGACCAGGTCGCCGTCGACGCTGAGGCGGCCGGCCGAGAGGATCTCGAGGTGGTTGATGAGCCTCAGGAACGTCGACTTGCCCGAACCCGACGGCCCGACGAGGCACATGACCTCGCCGCGCTTCACCTCCAGGGAGATCGACTTCAACACCTCGTTGGAGCCGAAGCTCTTCGAGACGCCGTCGGCGAAGACCATGGGAACGGATGCTGCGGCTGAAGCTGTGGTGTCGGTCATCGGTGGCCTCCGGCCTCTGCGGACTCGGATGAGACGGGGGCGATGACCGTCGGCTGACCGGTACCGACGACGGGCAGGGTTCCGGTCGGGCCTGCGCCCTTGTCGGGTCGGCGATCACCGACGCCGCGGGCGAAGCGCTTCTCCAGGAAGTACTGCCCGACCATCAGGATCGAGGTGAACAGCAGGTACCAGAGCGATGCCACGATGAGCAGCGGAATGGGGTTGAACGTCTCGGCCGAGATGTCTCGTGCCCGGTTGTAGAGGTCGAGTCCGAACGGCACCGCCGTGACCAGCGAGGTGGTCTTCAGCATCGAGATGACCTCGTTGCCCGTCGGCGGGATGATGATGCGCATCGACTGGGGTATCACGACGCGCAGCATGGTCTGCGACCAGCTCATGCCGAGCGCCGTCGCAGCCTCCTCCTGCCCGCGGTCCACCGACAGCAGACCCGCACGCACGATCTCGGCCATGTAGGCGGCCTCGTTGAGCGCCAGGCCGATCACGGCGATCCAGAACACGCTGATCACGTTCTTCGTCTCGAACGACGCCCACGGCTCGGTGAATGGGACCCCGATGTCGATCGACTGGTAGATCACGGCGATCAGGCCCCAGAACGTCAGCTGGACGTAGATCGGTGTGCCGCGGAAGATCCACAGGTAGACCCACGCGACGCTCTTCACGACGGGGTTGGGCGAGAGCCTCATGACGGCGAGCAGGATGCCGAGCACGATGGCGATCGCCATCGAGAGCACCGTCAGCTCGAGCGTCACGAGGGCGGCCTGCGAGATGCGCCTGTCGAAGACGTACTTGCCGACCGCCGGCCAGTCGAACGCAGGCCTCTGGGCGGCGTCGATGACGACGAGCGCGACGATGAGGATCAGCACCACGGCGAGGACGTTCCGCCACGGATGCTTCAGCTTGATGGCCTTGATCGGCTCAGGCCGACGCTCGTCGTCCGACATGATCAGCCGTTCGCTGCAGCGTTGATGGTGGCCTCGGTGATGGCGCCGTCGGCCACACCCCACGACTCGAGGATCTCGGTGTAGGTGCCGTCGTCCATGAGCGACTGCACCGCAGCCTGGATGGCCTCGGTGAGACCCGAGTCCTTGCCGACGACGATGCCGTACGGGGCCTCGTCGAAGGACTCGCCGGCCGCCTGCAGCTTGCCGTCGGTCTGCGAGATGGCGTAGAGGGTGACGGGAGAGTCGGCGCTCATGGCGTCGGCCTGGCCCAGGGCGACGGCGTTCGTCGCGGCATCCTGAGTGTCGTACTGCACCTTGTTGATGGGCTCCTTGCCCGCCGCGACGCAGCCGTCGCTCTTGGCGGGAACCTCATCGGTGTCCTCGTACGTCGTCGCCTGCACGGCCACGGTCAGGCCGCAGGCGTTCTCGGGGTCGACGTCCTTGCCCTTCGCCGAGGCCCAGAGGATGCCGGCCGTGTAGTAGTTCACGAAGTCGACCTGCTTCTCGCGCTCGACGGTGTCGGTGAAGCTCGACTCGCCGATGTCGGCCTTGCCGCCGGTGACGCTCGGGATGATGTTGTCGAACTTGGCGACCTGGTACTCGGGGGTGAGGCCGAGCTTGCCGGCGACGGCTGCGGCGAGCTCGATGCCCCAGCCGATGGGCTCACCGGCCTCGTTCTTGAACTCGTTGGGGGCGTAGGTCGGGTCGGTGCCGATGATGAGCTTGCCCGATGAGGCGACCTTCTCGGGGAGGAGCTTCGCGGCGGCGTCGTCCTTCGTGACCGTCGAGCTCGTGGCTCCGGTCGTCTCGGTCGGGGTCGAGTTGTCGACGCAGCCCGTGAGGAGCAGGGCCGTCGCCGCCGTGGCGGCGAGGATGACCGGCAGGGATCTGGTGAGTCGCATGGGAGTTCTACTTTCTAGTTGGTGCTGGTGGAGACGGGACGATCAGGATGGTGGGCCCACTGCGACCAGGAGCCGGGATAGAGGGCGGGCTCGAAGCCCGCGATGGTCAGCGCGAGGGCGTCGTGCGCCGCTGTCACGCCGGAGCCGCAGTACACGCCGACGGGATGCTCGGAGTCGACCCCGAGGGCCGAGTACCGTGCGATCAGTTCGTCGGGCGCCAGGAATCGTCCATCGGCGTCGAGATTTCCCGAGCTCGGCGCGCTGACGGCGCCGGGGATGTGGCCGGCCCGCGGATCGATCGGTTCGACCTCGCCCCGGTAGCGCTCGGCGGCACGGGCGTCGAGGAGCACGCCGTTCCCGGGCAGGGCGGCCGCGTCGTCGATGTCGAGCACGGGGAGGTGACCGTATCGCAGGGTGACGTCGCCGGGCGGAGGGGCTGCGGCATCCGTCGCCGTCGGAAGCCCGGCAGTCGTCCACGCCGACCAGCCACCGTCGAGCAGGCGCACGTCGGAGACGCCGGCGTGGCGCAGGAGCCACCAGGCGCGGGCAGCCGACTGCCCTGCGTTGTCGTCGTAGACCACGATGGTGTCGCCGTCGTTGACGCCCCACGCCCGGGCGGATCTCTCCAGATCCGATTCTGAGGGCAACGGATGCCGTCCGTCGGTCGCCGGCCCGTGACTGGCGAGCTCCTCGTCGAGGTCGACGTACACGGCGCCGGGGATGTGCCCGCGCGCGAACTCGTCGGCGCCGTCGGGTCCGCCCAGGCTCCAGCGCACGTCGAGGAGCCTCGGCGCGGCGTTGCCGGACAACGCTGCGGCGAGCTCGTCAACGCTGATGAGCTGGTCTGGCATGGCACCCCTCGGTTCGTGATCAGTACACGCTAACCCGCTGACGGGGCACACGACCAACCGGATAGTCTGGATCATCGTGAGCGCCTACTCCGATCTCCTGAAGACGCCGGGCGTGGCCCGGATCATCAGCGCGCAGCTCACGGCTCGTTTCCCGTTCGGGATGCTCTCGCTCGCTTTCCTGCTGCACGTCGAGCAGCAGACCGGGTCGTACGGATCCGCCGGACTCGTGCTGGCGGCCACGAGCATCGGGCAGGCCATCGCCGGTCCGCTGACCAGCCGCCTCATGGGTGTCTGGGGCATGCGCCCGGTGATCGCCGTCACCATCGCGGTCTGCGCCACGGCCGTCACCGCCATCGCACTGCTGCCGCTCACCGTCCCCTGGTACATGGCCGTCGGAGCCCTCGCCGGCCTCAGCATGCCGCCCATCCAGCCTGCCGTGCGCACGATCTACCCCAAGATGGTCAATTCCCGCCAGCTCACCCCGCTGTTCTCGCTCGACGCCACGGCGCAGGAGATCATCTGGGTCGTCGGCCCGGTCGTCACCACCTTCATCGCCACGCAGATCAGCACGGTGTGGGGCATCCTCACCGCGGTGATCTTCCTCGTCGGCGGCGGCCTCTGGTTCCTGTCGTCCCCCGAGCTCGGGCGGGTGCGCATCCCCCGCAGCAAGCGCCGCTTCGGCACCGTGCTGCGCCGGCCTCCCGTCATGCTCGCGACCATCGTGGGTTTCCTGCTCGTGGGGGCCTGTGCCGCGATCGAGGCCGGCGTCGTGGCCGTGTTCGGACACGGCGGCGCCGAGGCCGGCATCGTGCTCGCGATCTTCTCCGTCGGCTCGATCGCGGGTGGCCTCAGCCTCGGCCACATCGCCATCGGACCGTGGGCGAGCGCCCGCCGCATGTTCATCGTCTTCGTCGGAACGGTCGCGGCCACGATCGGCCTCGCGGCGATGGCGGGATCCGAGTTCCTCTGGCTCTCCGTCACCCTGTTCGTCGCCGGAATCGGCATCGCCCCGGCCCTCGCCGTGCTGTTCGCCATGGTGTCGGCCAGCGTCAAGTTCAGCGACACCGCCGAGGCCTACGGCTGGGTCGGCACGGGCCAGCTCATCGGCGCCGCACTCGGGTCGGCCGCCGCCGGTCTCCTCATCGACACCAGCGGACCCGTCGGCGCGTTCTGGGCCGCCTCGGCCTTCGCTCTCGTGGGCTTCATCGTTCCCGTGGTCGGCAAGCGCTGGCACCCCGACCTGCGCGGCCGCGACGCCAGCCCCATGCCCGACACCGAGCCCGTCCCGGTGCAGCCGAGCTGATGGACCTCTCGCATCGCGTGACCATGAGCGACGGGCTGAGCATCCCGCAGCTCGGTCTCGGCGTGTACAAGGTTCCGGATGCCGACACTCCCGGCGTGGTCGTCGCAGCCCTCGATGCCGGCTATCGGCACGTCGACACGGCGTCGCTGTACGGCAACGAGATCGGCGTGGGTCTCGGCATCGACGACTCGGGGATCGAGCGCGACGACGTGTTCGTCACCACGAAGGTGGGCAACGCCGACCACGGCTTCGACGCGACGCTGCGCGCCTTCGACGCCAGCATGACGCGCCTCGCCCTCGACAGGCTCGACCTCTTCCTCATCCACTGGCCCGTGCCGAGCACCGACCTCTACGTGCAGACCTGGCGGGCGCTCATCAGGCTCAGCGAGGAGGGGCGGGTGAGCTCGATCGGAGTCTCCAACTTCCACCCCCACCACCTGCAGCGCCTGCTCGACGAGACCGGCGTTCACCCCGTCGTCAACCAGGTGGAGCTGCATCCGTGGCTCCAACAGCGTGAGCTGCGCGCTTTCCACGCCGAGCACCTCATCGTGACCGAGGCCTGGTCACCGCTGGCGCGGGGCCGGGCCGTCGCGGACCCGACGCTGACCGTCATCGGCGAGCGCCACGGGAAGACCGCGACGCAGGTGGCCATCCGCTGGCACCTGCAGCAGGGCAACGTGGTCATCCCGAAGTCGGCGTCCCCCGAGCGCATCCGTGCGAACGCCGACGTCTACGACTTCGAGCTGACGGATGCCGACCTCGATGCGATCGCGGCGCTGGACGCCGGCGAGCGCACGGGGCGGGACCCCGACGACGACTGACGGGTCACGCTGGCATTCCCGCCCGCAGAGGCCCGGACGCAGTCCGCGGTCGAAGCGCTTCGGACGGTCGCTTCGCTCGGTCCTCAGCGAGCGGGGCAGCTCACCACCGCGGGTGGATGAGCTCCCGGAGCTTCCTGTCGTAGAGATCGGATACGGCCGCATCGAACTCGGCGCCCAACGGCGCCGTCGAGCCGGCAGCGGCGTTCGCGACGGCCTGCTTCACCGAGCGCGCGCCCGGGATGACGGTGCTCACGGCCGGGTGCTGGGCGATCCAGGCCAGGGCCGCCTCGGCGACGGGAACGGCATCCGGAACCAGAGCGGCGAAGTCGTGTGCAGCCTCGAGGCCGGTCTCCCACGGCACGCCGGAGAACGTCTCCCCCACGTCGAACGCCGAGCCGTCTCGGTTGTAGCTGCGGTGATCGTCGGCCGCGAAGGTGGTATCGCGGGTGTACTTGCCGCTCAGCAGGCCCGACGCCAGCGGCACGCGGGCGATGATGCCGACGCCGGCGGCCTGCGCCGCAGGAAGGACCTCGTCGAGGGGCTTCTGCCTGAAGGCGTTGAGGATGATCTGCACTGTGGCAGTGCCCGGGCGGGCGATCGCGTCGAGCGCCTGCGCGGTCGTCTCGACGCTCACGCCGTAGTTCGCGATGGCGCCTTCGGACACGAGGGTGTCGAGCGCGTCGTAGACCTCGTCGCTGGTGAACACGGCCGACGGCGGGCAGTGCAGCTGAACCAGGTCGAGGGTGTCGACGCGGAGGTTCCGACGCGAGCGCTCCGTCCACTCCCGGAAGTTCGCCAGCACGTAGTTCTCGGGCAGCTGGTCGACACGGCGGCCCATCTTGGTGGCGACGGTGATGTCGTGACCGGGGTTGTCGGCGAGGAAGGCGCCGATCACGCTCTCCGACCGGCCGTCGCCGTAGACGTCGGCGGTGTCGAAGAAGGTGACACCCGCGTCGACGGATGCCGCGAGCACGGCACGCGCATCCGTCTCGCTCACCTCGCCCCAATCGGCTCCGAGTTGCCAGGTGCCGAGTCCGATGACCGAGACGGTGCGGCCGGTACGTCCGAGGGTGCGATGCTGCATGCCTCCAGCCTAGGCCGGGGGCATGCGGACATCGGAAGGTCAGGCCGGGACTGCCGCGAGGCTGCCCGTGGTGCGCGGTGCCTCGAGGGCACCCTCCACATGAACGACCTCCTGGCTGCGGAAGTGACCGAGGAAGCTCAGGACGATCCCGGCTGCCGCCCAGGCGCCGAGCACGAGCCAGGCCTGCGTCGCGTCGGCGTCGGGGAAGTACGACAGGTCGCGCAGCAGGGTCGTCGAGGCTCCGGGCACGAAGAACTGTCCGATCTCGCCCCAGGCGCCGGGCAGGAACTGCATCGGTTGTGTCGCGGCAGACAGCGGGTTGCCGATGAGCATGGTGAGCAGGGCTCCCACGGCGATGCCGACGCGGCCGATGAGGGCGGTGGCTCCGACGATGACGCTGGCGGTGGCGAGCAGCGACAGGCCGACGGCCACGGAGTTCAGCAGGAAGTCCCCCTGCAGGATGCCGAACCAGGTCTGCATGATGGCGGTGAGGCCGAGGCCGGCGACGACGGCGTAGGTGGCCAGGGCGGCGAAGCGACGCCAGACCCCCGTGACGAGCAGCGAGATGAGCACGCCGCCGATCATGCCGCCGATGACCATCGGGAACGCCGCCGAGGCGAAGCCGACCCCGCGGGGGTCGGTGTCGGCCAGGGGGACGACGTCGGTGGTGGTGACGACGGGCGCCGTGACGGCGCTGGCCTTCTCGATGATGGCGAGGGCCTGGTCGGCCGGAAGCTGACCTGCGGCCTGTGCTGCAGCCGCCTGGGCGATGCCGTCCTGAACGCCTGCCGTCACGGCCGTGGTGACCTGCTGCTGCAGCTGAGCCGAGATCTGCGCCATGACCGTGGCGTTCACGGTTCCACCGGCGCTCGCCGTGAGCACCTCGGGAGCGTCGCTCAGTACGACGGCGCCGTAGACGTCGCGCTCCTCGATCGCCGTGACGGCGTCGGCACGGCTGTCGACCGTGGTGACGTCGAAGCGACCGGTGGCGTTCTCATCGAGGGCGTCGGTGAACGCGGTGACCTGCGCCGCGTCACCGGTGACGGCGATCGGGAAGTCCTTGATCGTGCTCGTCATGCCCGGCCAGATGAAGGCGAGGACGAAGACTCCCACCACGAGAGCCGCCGCGACGGCGATGCCGATGGACCGCCCCCACTTCGTGTGCGGACTGGTGACGACGATTTCGGACATGACGGCTCCTACAGAGGGGTGAAACAGGGGGAAGTGACCAGATTTGAAAACGAATGATCGTTCTTTATTGTGAACTCACTGCATCCGCTTGTCAAGAACGAACGTTCTTTTTATTATGGACGCATGCCGAAAGTCAGCGAAGAGCATCGGATCGCCCGCCGCACCGAGATAGCGCAGGCCGCCATGCGCTGTTTCGCCCGCAAGGGGTTCGAGGGCACATCCGTCGCCGACATCATCGCCGAATCCGGCCTCTCGGCAGGGGCCATCTACGGCCACTACAAGAGCAAGAACGAGCTCATCCAGTTGGCGGTCTCCGAGCTACTCGGCCAGCGCATGACCGAGGTGCAGGCCGCTCTCCAGCGCGAGGAGCTCATGGAGCCGGGTGAGCTCATCGGAGTGTTCCTGCGCGGCGTGGAGCGCGAGATCGGCGACCTCAGCGTGCTGCTCCAGCTCTGGGCTGCTGCGGCGACGGATGCCGGACTGCGCGGGGTGGCCAACACGATCGCCGACTCGATCCGGAACGTCTTCCAGACCTACCTCGCGGCCTGGCACGTGCGCTCGACCGGGCTGAGTGAGACCGAGGCCGAGGCGCGCGCGAGCCGGGAGGCGTGGATCTACATCGGCATCTGCCAGGGCTATATGGTGCAGTCGACGATCTTCGAGGCGTTCGACGGCGACGCCTACATCGACACGAGCGCGGCGCTGCTCGCCCGCTGATCCTCCGCTCGTTGAGGCCCAGACGAGGTCTGCGACCGAAACGCAGCCCCTGCGCGATACCCGATCGTGACATCACGATCGGGTTGCGTCGCACCCGGCTGCTGATCAGCGGTTCTACAGTGCAGACATGAAGCGCGCGCACCTCGCCACCGTCGTCGCCGTGGCCGCCACCCTGCTGCTCGCCGGATGCTCGGCATCCGGTTCCGCCGACTCCGACCCGGGCGGCGGATCCGTCGTCGAACCGGCTCCCGACCAGGGCGACGGCGCGCTCGACGCCGGTCGCGACACCGCGGCTGAGGAGGCTGGGGGCCTCGGCTCGACCGTGGAGTCCCGCGACGTCGTCACCACGGGGACGATGGCGGTGACGGCCGATGATCCCGTGCAGGGTGCAGCCCAGACGACGGCGCTGGTCACGGCGGCCGACGGACGCATCGACTCGCAGAACCAGCAGCCGGGCACGGATGCGCAGCCCGCTCGCGCCTCGCTCGTGATCCGCGTGCCCTCCGCCCGGTACGAGGCCGTCGTCGCCGACATCCAGAAGCTCGGCGGCGTGACGCACTACTCGACCGAGGCGAGCGACGTCACGCAGCAGAAGCAGGACATCGACGCGCGCATCAGCGCGCTCGAGACGTCGACGAAGCGCCTCGAGAGCCTCATGGCCGAAGCAGACTCCACGGCCGACCTGATCGAGATCGAGAACGCCCTGTCCGGCCGACAGGCCGAGCTCGACAGCCTCACCACTCAGCGGGACTACCTCGAGGACCAGGTCGCGTTCTCCACGCTGTCGGTCGACTTCACGGCGCCCGGCGTCGTCTCCCCAGGGTCCCCCCGCACCTTCTGGGACGGCTTCCTCGCCGGGTGGAACGCCCTCGTCGGATTCCTCGCGGGAACCCTCGTCGTCATCGGGGCGTTCCTGCCCTGGCTGCTGCTGTTCGGCGCCATCGCGGCGATCGTGCTGCTCATCGTGCGGGCCTCGCGGCGCACCCCGCGAGACCCACGGCCCGAGAACGGTCAGGCAGCTCCCGCCGGACCCGCGCCGGAACCCGCACCGGCTGCCGAACCCGATCCTGTCGACACCCGCGCGTAATGTGAGTGGGGTGAGCTCAGCATCCGACACCCCGCTCCTCGACGACGACCTGCTGGAGCGCATCCGTTCGCGCGCAGCCGGCTACGACCGCGACAACACCTTCTTCACGGAGGACTTCGACGAGCTGGTGGCCGTCGGCTACCTGCGAGCGCTCGTTCCCGTCGACTTCGGCGGCCTCGGACTCTCGCTCGAACAGGTGGCGCTCGAGCAGGTGCGCCTCGGGTCGGCGGCTCCCGCCACGGCCCTCGCCGTCAACATGCACCTCGTCTGGACCGGCGTCGCCAAGGTGCTGCACGACCGCGGCGACTCCTCGCTCGACTTCCTCCTGGCCGAGGCCGGCGCCGGCGAGGTGTTCGGCTTCGGCATCAGCGAGTCGGGCAACGACCTCGTGCTGTTCGGTTCGACGACGGATGCCGCCCCTCAGCCCGACGGCGGCTACAGGTTCACCGGCACCAAGGTCTTCACCTCCCTCTCCCCGGCGTGGACGCGGCTCGGCACGATGGGCATCGACACCACCTCACCCGATGCACCGAAGATCGTCTACGGCTTCGTGGACCGCGCCGACTCGGGCGTCACCCGCAAGGACGACTGGGACACCCTGGGCATGCGCGCCTCGCAGAGCCAGTCGACGGTGCTCGACGGTGCCTCCTCCCCTGCGAACCGCATCATCAGGCGCCTCGATCCCGGACCCAACCCCGACTCGCTGGTGTTCGCGATCTTCTCCAACTTCGAGATCCTGCTGGCTGCCGTCTACACCGGCATCGGACAGCGCGCCCTCGAGCTCGCCGTCGCCGCAGCGCACCGCCGCACCTCGCTCAAGGCCGGCGGTCGGTCGTACGCGCAGGATCCCGATATCCGCTGGCGCATCGCGGATGCCGCCATCGCCCAGGACGGCATCCGACCCCAACTCGTCTCCCTCGCCCGCGATGTCGATGATCAGGTGGACCATGGGGCGCACTGGTTCCCGCGGTTGGTCGGCCTGAAGGTCAGAGCCACCGAGAACGCCCGCCACGTCGTCGACCAGGCGCTGCGCGTCTCGGGTGGCGGCTCGTACTTCGCCGGCAGCGAGCTGGGACGGCTCTACCGCGACGTCCTCGCCGGGATCTTCCACCCGTCGGATGCGGAGTCGGCGCACAGCACCGTCGCCAACGCGTGGTTGGGCCCGATCGAGTAGAGCCCGCTCCCGGACGCTTCGGCCGCAGACTCCGTCCGGGCCTCAGCGGTCGGGCTGGAACTTGAATCCCACGTGCGACGCTTCGAACCCGAGCCGTTCGTAGAAGCGGTGGGCGTCGACGCGGGCGGCATCCGACGTCAGTTGCACGAGGGCAGCACCGAGGGCCGGTGCCTCATCCATCGCCCACCGGATCATCGCCCCGCCGATTCCACGGCCACGCTGGTCGGAACGCACCCGCACGGCCTCGATCTGCAGACGCGACGCCCCGACCCGCGCCAGACCCGGAATGACCGTCAGCTGCATCGTGCCCAGCACCTCCCCGGCATCCGTCACGGCCACCAGCAACTTCTGCGCGGGGTCGGCGTCGATGGCGGCGAAGGCACGCTCGTAGGCCGGGCGGTCCTCGGGCCGGGCCCGGTCGCCTCGAGCAGCACTGACCGGGTCGTCGGCCAGGAGGCCGAGGATGGCGTCGAGATCGCCGATGGCCGCCCGACGCAGCACCACGGAACCCGACGGGAGGGTGAGGGTGACGGTCGGCATGCCTCCAGTATCGCCGTGCCGCTCGCTACGCCACGTGCTCAGCGCGCGGTCGATGCGCACGTCAGGGCGGGGCGAACGGATGCCCTCCCCAACGGGAGTAGTTTGGTCACCGTGGGAATTCGCATTGAGAAGATCGACCTGCCGGGCATCGGCATGCGTCACGATCTCGTGACCGAGAGCGGCCGTCGCCTGAGCGTCGTGTCGTACCGCGATGGCGAGCGCAACCTCGGCATCTTCGACGTCGACGACCCCGACGCCTGTCGGGACTCGATCCCCATCACCGAGGACGAGGCCGAGGCCCTCGCCGACGTCCTCGGAACATCCGTCACGCTCAGTCGACTGACCAAGCTGAGCGCCGACACCGAGGGGCTCTACACGGAGCAGCTCGAACTCGCGACCGATTCGCCCTTCATCAATCGGCCGCTCGGCGACACCAAGACGCGCACCCGCACGCACGTCTCCATCGTCGCCATCGTGCGCGAGAAGAAGGTGATCCCCTCTCCGACCCCCGCAGAGATCCTCCGCCCCGGTGACGTCATCGTCGCCGTCGGCACACGGGACGGTCTCGACGCCGCCGGTCGGCTCATGGCCAACGGCCCCGACTGATCCGGGGGCTCGCCTGTGCATGACAACACGCTGATCCTCATCGAAGTCGGCGCGCTGCTTCTCGGCATGAGTCTGCTCGGGCGCCTGTCGATCCGGATCGGCATCTCGCCCATCCCGTTCTACCTGATCGCCGGACTCGCGTTCGGCGAGGGCGGCTTCATCCCGCTCGACGCCAGCAGTGACTTCTTCGCCATCGGCAGCGAGATCGGCGTCATCCTCCTGCTGGCACTCCTGGGCCTCGAGTACACGGCGAGCGAGCTGCTCACCAACCTCAAGCAGTCCAAGACGGCCGGCATCATCGATGCCCTGTTCAACGCCCTCCCCGGCGCTGCCTTCGCACTGTTGCTGGGCTGGGGGCCCGTCGCCGCCGTCGCCCTGGCAGGAATCACCTGGGTGTCGTCGTCGGGCGTCATCGCGAAGACCATCCGCGACCTCGGCCGCATCTCGAACCGCGAGACGCCCACGGTCCTCGCCATCCTCGTGATCGAGGACCTCGCCATGGCGTTCTACCTGCCGGTCCTCTCGGCCGTGGTCATCGGCGTCTCGCTGCTGCAGGGCGCCATCACCGTCGCCATCGCCGTCGGCGTCGTGGTGCTCATCCTCTTCCTCGCCCTGCGCTTCGGCCACGTGATCTCGCGCATCTTCACGCCGGAGCACAACGAGCCGCTGCTGCTCGGCGTGCTCGGACTCACGATGCTGGTCGCCGGCCTCGCCGCCCAGGTGAACGTCTCCGCCGCGGTGGGCGCCTTCCTCGTGGGCATCGCGCTCTCGGGTCGGGTGGCCCAGAACGCCGGCGAGGTGCTCACGCCGCTCCGCGACCTCTTCGCCGCCGTGTTCTTCGTCTTCTTCGGTCTGGCGACGGATGCCCGCGAACTCATCGGCATGCTCGTGCCGGCCATCATCCTGGCCGCCATCACCATGGCCACCAAGGTGGCCACCGGCTACCTGTCGGCCAAGCGCGCCGGTATCGGTGTTCCCGGTCGCTGGCGTGCCGGCTTCGCGCTGACGGCCCGCGGCGAGTTCTCCATCGTCATCGCCGGCCTCGCTGTCGGAGCCGGGGTCGCTCCCCTTCTGGCACCGCTCGCGACCGCCTACGTGCTGATCACGGTCATCCTGGGCCCGATCCTCGCCCGTGTTCCCGACGCCCGCTGGTTCAAGGCGACCCTGAAGCGCCGCGCCCTCGCCCGCGCCTCCTGAGCCCTCGCCATTCTGAAAAGCGAGGACGTTCTCGCGAAAACCGGCCTGCACCGCCTCCACGGCAGCATTTCCGGCCGAAACTCCTCGCTTTCCAGATCTTCACGGGCATAATCCGGCCAGCGGTGGCATTGTCATCTATATGACCACCATCAACGACATTCCGCTCACGACCATCGCCGGCGAGACGAAGACGCTCGCCGAGTACGGCGACCAGGTCAAGCTCATCGTCAACGTCGCCTCGCGCTGCGGCCTGGCTCCGCAGTACGAGAAGCTCGAGGCGCTGCAGAAGCAGTACGAGGACCGCGGATTCACCGTGCTCGGCTTCCCCAGCAACCAGTTCCTGCAGGAGCTCGGCAGCGAGGAGGCCATCTCCGAGTACTGCTCGACCACGTGGGGCGTGACGTTCCCGATGTTCGAGCGCATCAAGGTCAACGGCCGCAACCAGCACCCGCTCTACGCCGAACTGGTGAAGACGGAGGACGCGAACGGCAAGGCCGGCAAGGTGAAGTGGAACTTCGAGAAGTTCGTGATCACCCCCGACGGCGAGGTGCACCGCTTCCGTCCGACGACGGAGCCCGACGCCCCTGAGATCGTCGACCTCATCGAGGGCTCCCTCCCCCGGTAACCTGCTCGTATGGCGGTTTCCAACGGCACGGCGGGCATGAGCTCGACGGACGCCGCGGACTACACGCGCGCCGTGCTCGACATCGCCATCCGGGTGACCGAGGTGCTGTTCACCAACGGCGCCGGCGCTGAAGACGCCGTTGCGGCCATGCAGGCCGTCACGCACGCCTACGGGCTGCGCAACATCGAGGCCGACATCACCCACACGCTCATCTCCCTGAGCTGGGAGAATCCGGCGACCTACGAGACGATCTCGCGCAGCCGCAACGTCAAGTACCGCACCCTCGACTATCACAAGCTGACCCGGGCGACTGAGCTCATCGGGCGCATCATCGAGGATCCGCCCTCGGTTCCGGATGCCAGGCGCCAGGTGGCCTCGATCGTGGGCGGGGCGCCCGCCTACCCGCGCGCGTTGCGCCGGATCGGCTGGGCGCTCGTGGGAACAGGCGCCGCCTTCCTCCTCGGCGGCGGGCTCATCGTCGCCGCGGCATCCTTCGTCGCCACCCTCTTCATCGACGTCATCACCTCGGCCCTGCAGAAGCGCCGCGTTCCGGTGTTCTACCAGTCCGTGGTGGGCGGGGCGATCGGCCCGCTCGTCGCCGCCGTCGTCTACACACTCGACCCCGGCGTGAATCCGTCCCTCGTCGTCGTGGCGACGATCATCATGCTCCTGGCCGGGGTGACCACCTTCGGCGCGGTGCACGACACACTGTCGGGGTTCTACGTCACCGGAACCGCCCGGCTCGTGGAGGCCGTGCTCATCACGAGCGGCCTGGTGGCGGGTGTGCTGGGCGCCACTCTGCTGCTGACGAGATTCGGCATCGTGCTCGAGATCGATGGCACGATGGCGCCGTCCATCGAGGGTCTCACGGTGCAACTGATCGCCGCCGTCATCATCGTGTTCGGATTCGCCCTCGCCGTGCAGGTTCCGTTGCGGGCGTTCTGGGCGGTCTGCCTGCTGGGCGCCGCGGCCGAACTGCTCTACCTGCTCTTCATCGGCGCCGAGAGCGGCATCGTCTTCGCCTCCGCCGGCGCTTCCGTGATCGTGGGCATGCTCGCGGCCATCGCGGTGCTTGTCGTGCGCGTTCCGCCCCTGGTGGTCGTCGTCTCAGCGCTCATCCCCCTCGTTCCCGGCCTCGCCCTGTTCCAGGGTCTGCTGCAGGTGGCGGATGCCGACATCAACGGCCTCCTCTCCCTGCTCACCGCAGCGGCCGTCGCCGCCGCACTGGCCGCGGGCGCCATCCTCGGGCAGTACCTCGTGCAGGCCGTCCTCGGACCGGCCCGCAAGCTGCAGCGCCGCTTCGTCGGGCCGCTCATGGCGCTGCCCATCCAGCTGGGGCGCAAGAAGGTGCACGAGCACACCGACAGAGTCTGACCCGGCCCTCTTGTCGCAGCGAGCCTGCGGTGCTTGGCTGGGGCGATGATCGAAACAACGCAGATCTTCAGCGGCTTCGCCGTGCCCGACGTCCCGGCCGCCCGGGCCTTCTACGCAGACACCCTCGGTCTCGGCGTCACCGAGGAGATGGGCGGCCTGGTCCTCGACCTCGGCGACGACCACCACATCTTCGTCTACCCGAAGCCCGACCATGTTCCGGCCACCTACACGATCCTCAACCTCGAGGTCGCCGACATCGACGCCGCCGTCACCTCGCTCGAGGCATCCGGAGTCCAGCTGCTCCACTACGACGGCTTCGGCCAGGACGAGCGCGGCATCCAGCGTCCGTCAGGCGAGCACGCCGGACCGAACATCGCGTGGTTCACGGACCCGGCGGGCAACATCCTGTCGGTGCTCCAGCCTCCAGCAGAATAGAGGCATGACTCTCCCCGCAACCGATACCGTCGTGCTCTATCCGGCAGGCAGCACCCGCAACGGCGCCGTGGTGCTGCACCTGGAGCCCGTGCACGACGGTCGCGTGGCCGTGCTGCTCGATGAGACGGCCTGCCACCCCGTCGACGCCGGCTGGCCCGACCAGGGCACCGACCGCGCCGTGTTCCTCACCTCGACCGGCGACGAGGTCGCCGTGACCGAGGCCGTCCTCGCCGCGACCGATGGTGAGACCCTGTTCATCGGAGCCGACGTGCCCGTGCGCAAGGGCGAGGAGGGCTGGGCCTTCGTCGCGGCCCACCTCGTGGCCCCGGATGCCGCCATCAGCGAGGGCGACGAGGTCACCGTCGTCGTCGACGAGGAGTACCGCAACGCGCTGTCCATCGGTCACACCGCCTGTCACCTCGCCTCCCTGGCCCTGAACCGCGCCCTCGCCGACCGCTGGACCAAGGAGGTGCGCGTCGACGGCCTCGGAGAGCCCGACTTCGACGGAGCCGCGATCGCCAGCTCCCTCATCCGGGAGAACGGGTCCACCGACGTGTTCCGGTTGAACAAGTCGCTGCGCCGCAAGGGTTTCGCCGCCGACGGCCTCGCCGAACAGCTCGCCGCCATCGAGGCCGCCACCGGCGCGACGCTGGCGGCCTGGATCTCCGAGGACGCCCCCGTGCACATCGATGTCGCCGGGCCCGGCCTGACCGATCGTCGGTCGTGGGTCGCGGACCTCGCCGAGGCATCCGTCAGCATCCCCTGCGGGGGAACCCACGTCTCCGCACTGTCGGAGCTCGGCTCGCTCACGGTCACCCTCGAGCTGGCCGATGTCGACGGAACCCCCACCCTCACCATGCTGACGGATGCCACCGGCTGAGCCATGACGTCGACGGCGGAGGGATTCATCGCGGAGTTGGACGCGCTCCGAGATCCCGTCGAGCTGACGAAGATCCTGCGCTACTTCACCGCCGGCCCCGCCGAGGAATTCATCGGCGTGCGCATGGGCTCGATCTTCGAGCTGTCCAAGCAGCACCTCGACATGCCGATCGCCGAGCTGGAGTCGATGCTGGAGAGCCCCGTGCACGAGGTGCGCGTCGGCGCCTGCAGCATCATGGGCAAGTCGGCTGCAGCGAAGACGGCGACCCTCGAGCGCCGCAGCGAGCTGTACGAGCTGTACCTGCGCCGCTCCGACCGGGTGAACAACTGGGACCTCGTCGACCTCGCTGCCCGGGACGTCCTCGGCGGCTGGCTCTCCGACAAGCCGCGCGATCCGTTGTACCGACTGGCGCAGTCGTCGTTCTGGCCTGATCGGAGATCGGCACTGCTCGCGACGGCCTGGTTCATCAGGGCCGGTGACGTCACGGATGCGCTGGCCATCTCCGAGCTGCTGGTCGCCGACCCGGAGCCCCTCGTCACGAAGGCCGCCGGATGGATGCTGCGGTACGCGGGAGACACCGACCGCCCCGCACTCCTGGCGTTCCTCGACGCCCACGCGGCCGCCATGCCCCGCGTCATGCTGAGCAACGCGCTCGAGCACCTGGACGCGACCGAGAAGGCCCACTACCGCGGGCTCGAACGGTGACATCGCCCGGCTGGGAAGTCAACCCCCTAGCAGCGCCGTGCCGATCCTGAGAGCGTTGAACCAATCGATCGAAGGAGGACTCTCATGGGTTTGGACGACAAGATCAAGCACGGTACCGAAGAGGCTGTGGGCAAGGTCAAGGAGGGCGTCGGCAAGGCGACCGACAACGAGCGTCTCGAAGCAGAGGGGCACGCTGACCAGGCCAAGGCCAACGTCAAGCAGGCTGGCGACGACGTCAAGGACGCCTTCAAGAGCTGACACTGACCTTCGACAGAACGCCTCCGCCCATCCGGGCGGAGGCGTTCCGCGTTCCCGGGTGTTTACCCAGCCTGCGGCGTAGCATCCGGCCATGAGGACTCCTGTGACACCCATCCGACCCGCCGACGGCCAGGAATCCGTGTGGGACTACCCTCGGCCGCCGCGCATCGAGCGGATCGATGCCCGCGTGCGCATCCGCCTGGGCGGCACCGTCATCGTCGACACCCACGACGTCGTGCGCGTGCTCGAGACCAGTCATCCTCCGGTCTACTACCTGGCGATCGCCGACTTCTCGCCGGGAAGCGTGATTCCAGCCGCGGGGTCGTCATTCTGCGAGTTCAAGGGCTCGGCCCGGTATTTCTCGCTCGTCTCAGGGGGCGCCACCGCCGAGCGCGCGGCCTGGACCTACCCGACTCCCGAGCCGGGATACGAGTTGCTGCGCGACCGCGTGGCCGTCTACGCCGGCCGGGTCGACGACGCCAGCGTCGACGGCGAGATCGTCGTGCCCCAGCCCGGAGGCTTCTACGGCGGCTGGATCACCTCGACCGTCGTCGGGCCGTTCAAGGGCGAGCCGGGCACGCTCGGCTGGTGAGAAACGAAGAACCCCGGGAGCTGGGCTCCCGGGGTTCTTCGGTGTCGGTGGACCTAAGGAGATTCGAACTCCTGACCTCCTCGATGCGAACGAGGCGCGCTACCAACTGCGCCATAGGCCCTGACATTCTCCACGATACCACCCGATCCGGACCGTGCAGAACCAGCCCGATCAGCCCACTCGACGTCGTCTCAGCACGGCGTCGAGGTCGCTCATTCCGGGCGTCGCGTCGTCGACGATGCCCATGCGGGCGAAGCGGCCGTCGACGGCGGGAGCGGATGCCGTGGCCGGCGCAGCGGTCTGCTCGGTGCTTGACGCAGCGGCCGGTGCGGCCGCCGCCGGAGCCCGGCGGAGAGGTACAGGAGCGCCGGCGTTCATGGCGGCGGCCTTCTCGCTCATGGCCGCGAACACCGCGGCACGTCGGAGCGCAGCCGCCTCGTCGACGGAGTCCATCGCCGCGGCGGCGACAGTGCCACGCGCGAGGGTGAGCGGCTTGGGCAGCGGCTGCGGCGTCCAGGCTGGACGGATCGCGACAGGGGCGGCATCCGCGAACTCGACGGGTACGAACTGCTCGCTGACTGCGACGGGCGCGACGACACCGGATGCCGGAACTCGGCGGCCGGCCTTCGCCAGCGACGAGAGCACGAACAGGGCGACGGCGCTGCCTCCGAGCCCGGCGACGGCGAGGGTCCAGGTGGCACCGAGGGCGCCGGTCACGATGCCGGCGACGAGGGCTCCGAGCGACAGCAGCAGCCCGAGCGAGGTGAGGGCGCGGCTGCGGCGGAGCGTACGCGCCCGGGACCGGGCGCGCCCGGCCTCGGCTGCGGCACGAGCGGCGGCGGCACGGGCACGGCGAACCGCCTCCGCTGCCTCCCGCTCGGCGGCACGACGCGCCTCGGTGGCGATCGTCGCCTCGGCCTTCAGCCTGGCCCGCTCGGCGGCAGCGCGCTCGCGGAGAACGTGCTCCTGGGCCGCGACGGCTCGGGCGGTGGTCTCGAGGCGCACGGCCTCAGGGGTCTCAGCCGTCTCGGCGAGGATGCGCAGGGTCTGCTGCAGCCGCACGGCATTCCGCTCGGTGGCGAGATACTGCCGACGGTGGAGCCAGCTGGGCACGAGGTAGGCGATCCAGAGCACGGCGGCTATCGCCACCATCACCCCGCCGCTGAGTACGTCGCCCATGCGTCAACGGTAGGGCAGCACGGCGCCGCGCGACCCGCGGCGGGGGGTGTGTTGCGAAGACATTCTAGAATCGCGTCGTGACCGGGAGCGGAACGGCCGCGGCGGCGCGGTCGTGTTCACTCACCGTCGCGGCATCCTCGGGCACCCGACCATCGAGCCAGCGGCGCAGCACACCGTCGGTCAACTCCTCGACCACGAGGGCGAAGCAGAAGTGATCGCGCCAGTCCCCGTTGATGTGGATGAACCGTCGCCGCAGACCCTCGTACCTGAAGCCGAGCTTCTCGACGACGCGCAGCGACGGGGCGTTCTCGGGGCGGATGCAGATCTCCATGCGGTGCAGCCCGAGCCTGTAGAAGCAGTAGTCCGTCGCCAGGGCGACCGCCGTGGGCGTGAGCGCCTTCCCCGCGAACCGCTCCGACACCCAGTAGCCGATGGTCGCCGAGGCGAGCGACCCGCCGGTGATGCTCGAGACGTTCAGCTGCCCGGCGATCTCGCCGTTGTACTCGATGATGAACGGCAGCCCCGTTCCCGTCCGCGCGTGGGCGAGCAGGCTCCGGATGCTGGCCTTCATGTCGAAGTTCATCGGGGCGTGCGGACTCGTGGCCTCCCACTGGCGCAGCCAGCGTCGGTTCTCGAGCAGCTCGCGCTCCACGATGCGGGAGTCCCGCAGCCTGATGGGGCGGATCGTGATCGCGCCTTCGCGCAGTGTGGGGATCGGGGCGGGCACGGCACCAGACTATTCGAGGTGCGAGGAGAACTCCCGCAGCCACGGGCGCAGGTCGGGACCGAGGTCGTCGCGCTCGACGGCCAACTGCACGATGGCCTTGATGTAGTCCAGGCGGTCGCCGGTGTCGAATCGTCGGCCGCGGAAGATGACTCCGTAGACGCCGCCGGTGCCCTCGACGTCTGCCGCGAGCTCCTGCAGCGCATCCGTCAGCTGGATCTCGCCACCCTTGCCGGGCTTGGTGTGCTCGAGAACGTCGAAGACCTCGGGCTTCAGCACGTAGCGGCCGATGATGGCGAGGTTCGACGGGGCGTCCTCGGTGGCCGGCTTCTCGACGAGACCGGTGACGCGCACCACGTCGGGGTCGTCGGTGGCCTCGACCGCTGCGGCGCCGTACAGGTGGATCTGGGCCGGGTCGACCTCGAGCAACGCGATGATCGTGGCGTCGCGCTTCTCGAGCTCGTCGATCATCTTGGGGAGGATGGGGCTCGCCGCGTCGATGAGGTCGTCGCCGAGCAGCACCGCGAAGGGCTCGTCGCCGACGTGGCGGCGAGCGCGCAGCACGGCGTGGCCGAGGCCCTTCGGGTCGCCCTGGCGGAGGAAGTGGATGTCGGCGAGGTCGCTGGGCGCCTTCGTGCGCTCGAGGCGGTCGAGGTCGCCCTTCGCCTCGAGGTTGCTCTCGAGCTCGGTGACCCGGTCGAAGTGGTTGGCGAGAGCGTTCTTGTTGCGCCCGATGATCATGAGCACGTCTTCGAGCCCGGCAGCGACGGCCTCCTCGACGACGTACTGGATGGCCGGCTTGTCGACGACGGGCAGCATCTCCTTGGGCATGGCCTTCGTGGCGGGCAGGAAGCGTGTTCCCAGGCCGGCAGCAGGAATGACGGCTTTCGTGATCCGATGAGTCATGATCGCAAGGCTACACACAGCGGGCGACAGGTATCGTCCCGCATACGCGATGCTCATCTGCTCGTAACATGGCCGCGCCTAGACTGGGGCCATGGCATCCGACGCAGCTCATCAGAAGCGCGCCCTGCGCGCCGAGCACCGCGAACGCCGGCAGAACATGTCGACCCGGGAACGGGACGCGGCGACGGCCGGGTTCACCGAGAACCTCGAGGCCATCACGATCGATCTGTCGGCCCGCTCCATCGCCTGCTACCTCTCCCTCCCGACGGAGCCGAACACCCGCCCGTACATCAACTGGGCGGAGTCCCAGGGCATCAGGGTGCTGTTCCCGATCAGCCGGCAGGATGGCCTGCTCGACTGGACCGTCGGCGAGGAGCAGGCGGAGACCGAGGGCATCTACGGGATGCCCGAGGCCGTCGGCGAACTGCTCGGCCCCATCGCGATCAACGACGTCGACCTCATCATCGTGCCCGCATCCGCCGTCGACTCGACGGGCATGCGCATGGGCTGGGGCCGGGGCTATTTCGACAAGACGCTGGGATCGATGCAGAATTGTCCTCCGGTGTATGCCGTCGTCTTCGACTCCGAGGTCGTCGACGTGGTGCCCCGCGAGCGTCACGACTCCCCCGTCGACGGGGCCGTCACGCCGACGCGCATCCTCGCTTTCTGACTTCCCCTGATCCACGAGCACCACACAGCACGGAGACCCAGTGCCCACCTACTCTTACCGCTGCACGGAGTGCGACAACGCCTTCGACATCCAGCAGTCCTTCACCGATGACAGCCTCTCGATCTGCGAGGTCTGCGGCGGGCGACTCCGCAAGGTGTTCAACACCATCGGCGTGACCTTCAACGGCTCGGGCTTCTACCGCAACGATTCCCGTGCAGGGTCCGCCGGAGGGTCCGGCAGCTCGAAGCCGTCGGGTGCCGGGAGCGTCACGGGATCGACCAGCTCCTCGTCGGGGTCGTCGTCCTCATCGTCGGGGTCCTCGTCGTCAGGGTCGTCATCGTCCGGCTCGTCCGGCTCATCGGGTTCGTCCGGCTCGGGTTCGACGTCGGGCTCCTCCTCGTCATAACCTCGATGGAGAAACGCTCAACACTCGACGAGGGGAAGCACGTGCTCAAGGGATTCCGGGAATTCATCCTCCGGGGCAATGTCATCGATCTGGCCGTCGCCGTCGTCATCGGTGCCGCCTTCACAGCGGTGGTCAACTCCATCGTCACGAACCTGTTCAACCCGCTGATCGGCGCGCTGTTCAAGGCGGAGAGCCTCGACGAGTCGCTGGTCTGGACCATCGCCCTGCCGACAGGATCCGCGGAGGTGAAGTTCGGCGCCGTCATCGGGTCGGTCATCACGTTCCTCATCGTGGCGGCCGTCGTCTACTTCGTCTTCGTGCTTCCGATCAACAAGCTCAAGGAAGCCCAGGAGCGCCGTCGCAAGGCCGGCGTGCCCGAGCCGGATGCGCCCGACACCGAGCTCGACATCCTCAGCGACATCCGCGAGCTTCTCGCCGCCCAGTCTCGAACACGCGACTGAGCAGCATCCGCCCGGAGCCGCCTACCAGTGCGGTGGTCGGTCGCGCTTGAGCCGCTCGTCGTTGGGTCCGGCCGGGCCGGATGACGCGGGCGACTCATCGCGCTCGACCGGGGACTCCGGGCTCGTGTCGGTGCCCTCGACGGCCGTCAGACGCGCACGCCGATTGCGTGTGCCGTGCTTCTGAACGTGCTGTCTGGGGCTCTCGTCTGTCACGTCGTCCAGCCTACGCCGGGCGTTCGACGGCAGGACTCAGCGCAGTCCTGAGGGCGACACGATGGTGATGGGCGCGGTCTCGGTGTCGATTCCGGGCACCACAGCGGTCGGCGCGCCGAGGAGGCCGGCGATGCGCGTGGCGACGGCATCCGGATCGGCGAACAGCTCGAAGGCGTGCACGCGCAGGTAGTGCCAGCCGAGGCGCCGCAGCACGTCGGGGCGCAGCCGCAGCGACTCGCGCAGGCTCATCGTGCCGACCACGGCGTCGGTCTCGACGACCAGCGCTTTGCCCCGGAACGATGCGGCCAGGGCGAGCTTCTCGCGGTGGCCGAGCTCGACGGTCACGCCGCGCACACGCAGGCGCTCCGCGAGGTCGATAAGCATCGCCTCGCTCGCGATGGCCGTCGGCGGGGTGGACTCGGCGAGGTCGATCTGCTCGAGCACCTGGGCCAGGGCGAGGATGCCGTGCCTGCGGCGGTCCTCGTCGATGTCGCTGGGGGTGAAGCACGAGACGATGTCCATGGCCCGACGGGCGCGGGTCATACCCACGGCCAGCAGGCGGTCGCCGCCGGCCTCTCCCAGGGCGCCGAAGTTCGACAGCAGGCGGCCGTGCGGAGTGCGCCCGTAGCCGATCGAGAAGATGACCCTGTCGCGGCTCTGGGCCGTCGCCTGCTCGAGGGTGAGCACGGTGAAGGGCTCGGCCGTGTCGTTGAGGATGAAGCTCGACAGGTCGGTGCGCTTCGCGAACGCAGCGAGCACCGCCTGGTGCACGCGCACGGCGTGACGGCCGGATGCCGTGATCACCATGAGCGACTCGCGAGGACGCTTGACGGCGTGGTCGATAACGAGCTCCACGACCTTCGCCACCTCGGCGTCGACGCTCTCGACGGCTCCGCTCTCGTTGTCGGGCATGCCGTGGCCGCCGACGACGTAGTGCAGGTTGAGGCTGCCGTGTCCGAGGAAGCTTCCGGCCCACGGGAGGGCGTCGATGCGTCCGGCGTAGAAGCGGCGGTTGACGAGCTCGGCGAGGTCCTCTCCCCCGGCTCGGTAGCTGCGGGTGAGGGTCAGGGTCGGCAGCAGTTCGCCGAGGCGCGCCAGGGCCGAATCGGCGTGCAGGGCGTCGACGCCAGGACCCTCGGATGCGGTGGCTGCGGCATCCGCCGCTCCACGGATGCCCGTGTCGAACAGCGACGGCGTCTGGGTCACCGGGTCGCCGAACGCGACGATCTGCTTTCCGCGACGGATGGCGCCCAGGTTCTCGGCGAAGCTGGTGGCGCCGGCGTCGACGAGGAGCACGGTGTCGAAGACGATGTCGTCGGTGATCTCGGCCACGTCGTAGGGCGAGGCCAACCACACGGGGGCGACGACCTTGCCGAGATGGGGAGCGGCCAGGTGGAGGTTGCGGGGGCTCGTGCGGTCGGAGCGCAGCAGGCGACGCAGCTGGTCGGCCTCCTCGGGCCAGTCCACGACGCCGATCTTCCAGGTCTCGGCGAGCAGGGCGGCGAGCAGGCCGCCGGACGCTGAGGCGTGGGCCTCGTCGACGAGCTTGAAGTCGGCCTCGAGCCTGTCGAGGACGCCGGTGTTGGCGTTCAGGAGGGCCTTGTCGCCGGCGAGCATCGATTCGAGCACGGACTGCCACCAGGCGAGTTCGAGCTCGGAGACGACGTCCTCCTCGGCGACGTGGCGGCGCGACAGGTCGGTGAGCAGTGGGTCGAGGTTCAGGTCGCGGAGGTGCGCCAACAGGGCTGTGCGCTCCTGCAGGTTGGCGAGCACCTCGGACTCCGCCGCGAGGCCGGACATCGTGTAGATCAGTTCGCGCGTGGGACGCGAGGCGAGCTGGCGCGGGGTGCCTGCGGTGCCGAGGGGAGCGTCGAGACGGGCCAGGTCCTCCGTGACCCGCTGGTAGGCGACATGCACATCGGCGATGCCGACGGGGACGGCCGGCGTGGAGCCTGCCACCACGTAGCGCTGCCAGAGGGTGCGCTGCTGCTGCACGCGGCGGAGCGCCTCGTTCATGTCGGTGACGTGGACGCCCGGCCGCAGGTACTCCTGGGCGAGCTTCTTGAGGCGGCGGCGGTTGGCACCGGTCATCTCGGGGGCGTCGCGGCGGGTGGAGGTCGCTGCGATGAGCTCGACCAGCGAGCGGTCGTAGACCGAGGGCTGGAACTTGTCGAGCGTCTCGCGGATGTCGAGGAGCAGGCGCAGGTAGATGCCGAGCTCGGCGATCGACTCGAACGGCCGCAGACGGGTCTGGCCGACGAGGGCGTTCGCGCGCTCGATGAGGCGCGGCAGCTCCTGCGTGTTCAGGCGCTTCGCGAGCGCGTGGGCGTTGTCGGCGTCCTGGGTCGACGTGAAGGATGCACCGTACCAGGGCGAGTCGCCCGGACCGTAGCGGAACTCGCCCAGCGCAGCGGCCTTGATGAGGGCGGCGGCGGCACCGGCGCGACTGCCTGCGAGGGCGACGATCGAGGAGTGGTCGAGGCGCGCCGTCGTGGCGGGCGGGGTGGGCAGCAGAGACAGCCGGGTGAGCTCGCCCAGGGCATCGAGAACCGAGACGCCCAGAGCGGGGTCACGGCGTGTCAGAGCGCTCCGGTAGTCGAGGAGGACCTTGCGCAGGCGCACGAGGGCGTCGTCGACGTCGCTCACCTGGGGCCGCTCGGCCTTCTCGTTGCGGCCGATCGACAGCATCAGGTCGCGCCGCAGGGTGCGCGCCGACACGGCGGCGCCGGGAAGACCGACCTGTCCGAGCCGGTGGGCGATGCCCTCGAGGCTCGCGCGGCGTGCACTCACGACGAGAACGCGCTTGTGCTGGCCGATGAGGGTGCCGAGGGCGTTGACGATCGTCTGGGTGCCACCCGTGCCCGGCAGCGTCTTCACGACGAGGGAATTGCCGGCGGAGATCTGCGCGACGACATTCTCCTGCTCGGGGTCGGCGTCGAGCAGCAGCACGTCCGTCGCCGGCGGGCGCGAGTCCTGGCCCATGGCCTGCACGGGGTTGTAGGCGCTCTCGATGCGCTCCCGGGCCGCAGGATTGCCCGCGACGGCGTCGATGACGGGGTGGTCGAGCTTGGCGGCATCCGTCGTCATGCGACGACCGACGTCGGAGAACGACGAGACCACGAGGCGAGGGGCGACGCTGAACCACGCCAGGTGCGAGGTGAGGCCGCGGAGGCGGTCGATGACGGGCTGAGGCTTGAAGTCGCCGTTCGAAACGGCGAGAGCCACGAAGGCGTCGGCGTCGAGCGTGATCTGGAACTGCTCCTTGAGGGCGTGGGCCAGTTCCGGGTTGAGGAACGGCGCGCCCTTGAGCTTCAGCTCGAAGTCACGACCGTAGCGGCGGATGGCGAGAGGGCGCAGCAGCACCGGGGCGAGGTACTCGACGTCGTCGTGAGTCCACTGGGCGAGGCCGATGCCGAGGTGCACGCTCTCGATGCCGCGCATGGAGCGCAGCTCGATGCCCTTCTGCGTGATGGCGCCGGCGGCGAGCCGGGCGTTCCGCAGGGCGAGTTCATCGCGGATGAGGCTCGACAGCAGCACGGTCTTGCCCGTGATGAACTGCGGGAGTCCTCCGGGGTGCGTGACGCTCAGCTCGATGCGCGTGCGCGGCTGATCGTCGAAGTGGAGCAGCGGGGAACGCCCGCCGATGGCGGCGAGCTCGTCGCGCCAGCGCTGCCACTCGGGCTCGGCGATGTTCGCCGGACGTTCAGCCGGATCGCCCGTGGTGACGGCGTGCGGTGCGGTCACTTGGGCAGGGGGGAGGTTCGACGACGTCTGATCAGGATCGTCGTCAGTCTTTCGGTCGAGGCGCCACACACCGACACCCTAAATCGATACTGCGGCATTCCGTCGGAGGCCGGTCGGGTTTTCGCCAGACCGGCCTCGTGTCGGAATCGCTCAGGCGGCCCGCACGTAGCGGGTCTTGGGGCCGTCGGTGCCGCCGACCACAGCGTTGTCGGGGATCATGGCGTCGCGATCGAGGTGGTGCCCGGCGACGATGCGCGCGTTCGCGCCGATGCGCGAGTGGCTTCCGATGCGGGCGCTGTCGCTGACGACGGCTCCGGCACCGATGTGCACGTTGGCGCCGATGAAGGCGTGCGCACCGAGCATGGCATCGCGATCGATCCAACTGCCTGCGCCCACCCAGGCGTCACGCCCGATGCTCGCGCCGTTCTCGACATAAGCGGTCGACGCCACGAACGCCGTTGCGTCCACATGCGCCTTGGGCGAGACGAATCCGCCGCCGTTGGAGTGTCGCCGGTACTTGGTGACGACGCCCTTCTCGAGCTCGACTTCTTCGTTCACACGTCTCACGGGGTTTCCCTGCCTTCCGAGGGCTGCTGGGGAGTCTTGACTTCGTTCGCCCTACGATGACAAGAACGCCTGATGATCAGCCGCTATTCCGCTGACAATACGGCTACCAGAGTTCTCTCAGGGCAGCGACACCGTCTCGTTCTCTCCACCGTCGTAGCGCTCACCCGTCAGCTTCGCCTTGACGAAGCTGATGACCGTCGCGATGCGCCCTCCGGGAGAATCCCAGTACTCGCCGCTCTCCGCCGAGACCTTGAACAGCACGGCCTGCGGGCTGTCCGGGCCGTCGGGGAGCCAGGCCTCCACGGCCGGGTTCCAGAGCTCGCGCAGCTTGGCGGCATCCTTCAGCACCTCCGCCGTTCCGGAGAACGACACGAACGACGAACCGCTGGTGAGCGAGACGCCCACGCTCGGGTTCAGGCTGATCTCGGCGGCATCACGGGAGTCGGCCTCGGCGATGATCCAGATCACGCCCTCGTCGGTGATCTCCTGGGGTGACATCGGGCGACTCACGACGTGGCCTTCGCCATCGATGGTCGTGAGCATGGCGATCGGGATCTTCCGAGCGAGTTCGACGATGCGGATGCGGGGATCTTCTGTCGTGTCGGTCATGTCCGGGCTCCTTGCTCAGGCTGGGCCTCCGTCATCGGGGCGCACCCTCGACGCTAGATTCACCGCTCGCCGCCTGACAGGGGTTGACAGCGCTACGATCGCCCTCATGCCGCACGAGGATCGCCCAGCCCTGCTCACTGTCGCCGACGTCGCCGCCAGGTTCGGCGTCTCGACCTCGACCGTGCGGGTCTGGCTCAGTCACCGCGACGCCGGTGCCACGGGCGGAGTGCCGTCGATCCTGCCGGAGCCGCTCGCCCGCGGCGTGGTCTGGCTCGCCGACGACATCGAGGCCGTCGCGGCGCAGATCGAGGGCAGGAGCCGCACGGGCGGGCGGCCGAAGTCCGCCGTCGCGGCCGAGGCCGAGGCGCAGACTGCCGAGACCGAGACTCCGACTACTTGACCGTCTTCGCGGAAGTCGACGACGAGTAGCCGCTCTTGGAGGCATAGCCGTAGCGCACGGCGGTCACCTTCACGCGGATCACCTTGCCGACGTCGGCCGACACCTGCGTGTAGGTCTTGCCCGTGGCCCCGCTGATGGCCGAGGTGCCGCGGTACCAGCGGTAGGTGAACGTGGTGGGCGCCTTCTTGGGCGACCAGTCCGAGCCGGCCAACGCGGTCAGCGTCGAACCCACCGCGCGCGTCCCCTTGGCCGTCGGGAGCGCCTGTCCGGTGAAGGTCTTGAGCGCCGCAATGGTGGCCGTCGGCGCGCTGACCCCGGCGCGGGAGGTGACTCCGGTCTTCACGGCGGTCACCCGCACGGTCAGCTTCGCACCCTTGTCGGCAACCACGACGACGTAGGTCCTGGCCGTGGCCTTCGAGATCGCGGTGCCGTTGCGGTACCACTGGTACGCGTACGACGTCGGAGTCGGAACCCAGGCCGTGCTCGGCTTCGCCGTGAGCGTTCGCGTGACGAACGGGTCTCCCGCGATCGTCGGCACGGCGGATCCGCTGAACGCGCCCGTGGTCTTGGCCGCGGTGGCCGAGCGGTAGCTCCGACTCGTGATCCCGGTCTTCACGGCGGTGACGGATGCCGTCACGATGGCCCCGATGTCGTCGGGCTTCTGGGTGTAGCTCGCCTCTGCGGCTCCGGCGATGAGCGTGGAGCCTCGGTACCACCGATAGGTGTACGACGTCGGTGTCGGGGTCCAGCCGGCACCCGGAGTCACGGTGAGGGTCTGCCCTGCTGCGCGGGTGCCCGAGACGACGGGGAGCTTCTCTCCGGCGAAGGCCGTGTCGGCGACGGTCTTGATCGTTGTCGTCGCCGTCCAGGTCTTGGTCGCGTACCCGGCCCTCGCCCCCGTCACAGCGACGGTCGTGAGCGTGCCGACGTCTGCCGCCACCGGCACATAGGTGCCCGAGGTGGCGCCTGAGATGGCTGCGCCGTTGCGCATCCACTTGTAGGTCAGTGTCGTCGGGGCTGGTGTCCAGCCGCTTCCCGCAGCTGCCGTGAGGGTCTGCCCGACCTGTCGGTTACCGGTGACCGTGGGCGGGTTGGTGCCCGCGAACGCCGCGAGCGGCGGCGAGAGCTTCACGGAGACGGTGGCGACCGACGTCGTCAGCGACGAGACCGTGATCTTCAAGCCACCCGTGCGCGAGGTGAAGGCGCGTCCGGCGACGAATGCGAGACGCCGGCTGCTCGCCGTGGTGTCAGGGATGACGACCGAGGTCGACCCTCCGGGACCGGCCTTGAGGATGCGGATTCCCGGTCCCATGGCGGAGATCGACCAGTGCGCGGGCGGATCCGCGTAGCGCGAGTACAGCGAGCCGGCGTCGCGGCCCTGGGCGTTGCGGTACTCGACGTAGTAGCGCTCGTTCGAGATCGGGTCGACGATCTTCAGCGCGCGCCGCCCCGACAGGGCGGAAGCCCCGTTGAGGGTGTAGCTGGTCGTGGTCGGAGTCGTCGCCGTCAGGACCGGGGCGTCCGTCGCCGAGATGAGGCCGAGTCTCAGTTTGGAGATCGCGTTGAGAGCAGGGGTGTTGTCGTTCCCGTGCAGGGTCGTGCCGTCGTTCACCACGAACGACATGCCCATCACGTCGTAGAGGTCGGCGTAGGAGTTCTCGAAGCACGACGACGAACCGTACGACGATCCCACGATCTTGGCGTCGGACTCGGGGTGGGTGCACTGCTGCACGTTCGAGTGATTGAGCGAGAAGTTGTGACCGATCTCGTGGGCGAGGGTCAACTCGTCTCCCGACCCGTCGCCGCCGTCGAAGGCCGCCCAGACCACGCCACCGTTCCCGACCCCGTCGCCGATCGATCCGAGGCCGTTGAAGCTGACCGCGCACGACGGCGGACTGATGACGAACAGGTGCTTCGTACCGGCCACCACGTAGTCGTTCAGACCGCCTGTGTGGCCGAACTTCTTCGCGGCCTCGTCCCAGAGGGCGATGGTCGAGTCCTCCGTGCCGCAGCCCTTCGCCGACGAGTAGCGCTTGATCGTGGTGAGGGTGATCGCGGGCACCAGGCCCTCCGACTGCTCCGACCAGAACGCCCCGACCTTCGCCACCACCTTCTTCACGTAGTCGTCGGTCTTCGCGGCGGTCGCTGTCGATCCGTCGGAGACGACGGCGACGTCTATGGTGTGCGCTGCCGCAGCGGCCTGCACCTCGACGGCACCGATCTCGCCCGCGACGACGGTCAGGGGGTCGTCGGCGACGACCGCGGCCTCGACGATCTGCTGGCCCTCGGCGGAGTCCGCTGCGACGGTTCCGGATGCCGCGACGCCGGCGTCGGCGAGCACCTCGGCGCTGGGCGCTGCCACGACGTCGACGGGAGCGCCGGAGGCGGCATCCGCGGGGATGAGGTCTCCGTCGATCGGCACGGAGGCACCGTCGGGCAGGAGCACGTGCGCCCCGAGCGTGGGTGCGGCATCCACCGCGGCCTGCGGCGACGTCACCGGGGTGGGCGACTCCTCGGCCTGGATGACGACGAGGGTGCCGACGACGTGGACGGCGGCATCCGTCGCCAGGTCATCGGCGACCGCAGCAGGCACGGGGGCGAGCAGCCCGCCGAGAAGTGCGACCGTGGCCGTGAGCACCGGGATCCTGAGCGAGCGCATGCTGATGATTCCCCCGGTAGGCATGGTCACGAAGTTATCGGTTCGGCGGGCGTGTCCGCACCTCCCGAAAGGGGCGCATTCACGCGCGCCGATCGGATGCCGTCACCGGATGCGGCTCCGAGTCCCTACGCGGCCTGGTCCGACGCGGCGACCTCGAGGCGCAGCGTCGCCGCGAAGTTCGGGCCTCCGACAGGGAAGGTCCACCCTGCCGCCGCGGCGTTCTCCGGAGTCGCGTCCTCCGTCGCCCGGCTGATGCGCGGGTCGATCACCGTCTCGGCATCCGCTTCGGTCAGTCCACTCGTCAGCTTGAGGGTCTGCTCGGTGGTGTGGATGAAGATGACCGGATGCGCGCCCTTGATCACCTGCAGCCAGTACTGGCCGGAGAAGATCACGTTGTCGGAGAAGCCGATGCCCAGGGTGTCGCGCTCGGCGACGTAGATGTCGAGACGGAAGACCATGTCGGGCGCCTTCGGGTTGGCGTTCGAGTCGATCCAGCCCTCCCAGATGAGCCGGCCGTCACCCGCCCAGCCCATCGCCCTGTCGGATGCGGCCAGGGGCTGACTCAGCGCGGTCGGCAGTGCTCCCGGCCCGTCGTCGCTCAGGTCGACGGTGCGGAACGGCCCGTAGCAGTTCTCGGCGGCCGCCGACTGCTCGAACAGGGAGAAGTCGACGAAGCGCGGCTTGACGGTCACTCCGAAGAAGAACTCGCTGCGGCCGAAGAAGTCCTTCTCGTCTCCGTTGATCCTGGCGTCGTCGAGGGAGAGACGGATGCTGTGGGTGCCGTGGAAGAACCGCATGGCGATCTCGTAGGCCTCGCGACTGGTCACCAGCGAATCGGTTCCGCCGTGGCACTTGTGCACGAAGGTACGCGGCGCTCCCGGCAGCTGCGCTGCGGCCTGCTTCACCAGTCCGTCGCTGCGGTTGTAGGTCATGCCG
Source organism: Leifsonia sp. Leaf325 (assembly GCA_001423545.1). GTDB lineage: Bacteria > Actinomycetota > Actinomycetes > Actinomycetales > Microbacteriaceae > Orlajensenia. The sequence continues at coordinate 835,704 of LMOK01000002.1, read as the reverse complement.
TCTCCGGCGAGCAGGCTGGCGAGCCTGTTGCCCGCCGAGGAGATCTTGATGTTGTAGTCGCGGTAGTTCGTTCCGACGACCGTGAGCAGCCTCGACAACGGGAACCAGGTCGGCACGTCGAGGAACGCCGTGCTCGTCGGGTCGAAGGCACCGAGTTCGCTCGCGGCCTTCACGTGCACGAAGGAGAGGAAGGCCTCCGGCATCCGTTGAAAGGCGATTCCACGATGCGGGGTGCCCAGGGTGATGGCGCGATGGATGGACTCGCCCGCCCCCTGCGTCACGGTCGGGTCCTTCTTCACGGCCGCCTCGTGCAGCAGCCGCATGGCCTGCACCATCACGAGCCCGCCCATGCTGTGGGCGATGACGTCGACCCCGTCGAATGTCTCCTCGCCGTTGCGCTCGGCGAGGTACCTGATGCGCTCGATGAGCTGCACGAGACCCTCGGCGAAGGTGTCGATGTTGCGCGGGTTCAGGTCGTAGTAGCGGAACACCCAGATCGTTCCGCGGGTGTTCCAGCCCGCGTGGTCGTCGACCATGCGCGGGTCGATCACGATGGAGCCCTTCACGAACTCGGGGTTCCATCCCACGATCTCCGTCGGCCCCTCCACGGCGGACGGGTAGTAGCCGATCACGTCGGTGGCGTCGTTGTACCGGTGCTCCGACGACTTGAGCGCCTTGATGACGAAGCCCTCGTAGATGTAGTTCTGTCCGCGCTTGCCCGGATAGACGGTTCCATCGTTGAAGCCCTGGTAGGCGTTGCGCCTGTCGTCCTCGATGTCGAGGCCGCCGAAGCCTCGGATGAGGACGAGTGGTCGCGGTCGTGTCTCCATCGTGCCTGCCCCTCGAGGGTCGGGTGCTCCGATGAGCGCCCGTCGCTCACCGCGTGCAGGCGCAGGCAGCTGTGCCCGCGTCGATGGCACCATCGTCCCGCTCGCGGCATCCGCTCGTCAACAGGATGTTCGGCGCTGGTCCTCGGTCGGAGGCGCTGCGTCGCGCAGTTCCCAGGGCAGTTCGTCCTCGTCGAGGACGACCGGCTCGGTGGGCGGCTCGTCGAACGGCCCCGCCTCGTGCGGCCAGCCCGGGGGTTGCACCTGGGCCGGGTGCTCGGCATCGGGCGCCGCACTGTCGGGTGCCGCGCCGGCGGCTGCGGCGGTTCCGGATGCCGCATCCGTCGCCCCGCCACGATCGAGGATCACACGCCGGAATCGTGCGAAGCCGGGGAGTGAGTCATCCGTCTCAGCCATGGCTCCATCCAAGCACCGGATGCCGCAGGCACGGCGCCGGCTCACCGAGCGGAGGAGGCCTCACCACCGCTGCACAGCGGGGCGCGGTACCGTTGGAACCATGACGTCCCCTGACTCCACCCCGCAGAGCGAGGCGGACACCACCCCCGCCGAGCCTACCTTCACCGATCTCGGCCTCTCAGACGCCGTGCTCAAGGCCCTCAAAGACGTCGGCTACGAGACCCCGTCCGCGATCCAGGCGGCCACCATCCCGCCGCTACTCGCCGGTCGCGACGTGCTCGGCACCGCTCAGACCGGAACCGGCAAGACCGCGGCGTTCGCGCTGCCCATCCTCTCGAACCTCGACGTCTCGCAGAAGTCCGTGCAGGCCCTCGTGCTCGCCCCGACCCGCGAGCTCGCCCTGCAGGTCTGCGAGGCGTTCGAGAAGTACGCCTCCCACGTGCGCGGCGTGCACGTGCTCCCCGTCTACGGCGGCCAGGGCTACGGCGTGCAGCTCTCGGCCCTCCGTCGCGGCGTGCACATCGTCGTCGGCACCCCGGGTCGCATCATGGACCACCTCGAGAAGGGCACCCTCGACCTCACCGAGCTCAAGTACCTCGTGCTCGACGAGGCCGACGAGATGCTCAAGATGGGCTTCGCCGAAGACGTCGAGACGATCCTCGCCGACACTCCCGACGAGAAGCAGGTGGCCCTGTTCTCGGCCACGATGCCGGCCGCCATCCGCCGCATCTCGGCCCAGTACCTGAAGAACCCCGAAGAGATCACGGTCAAGACCAAGACCACGACCTCCTCCACCATCACGCAGCGCTACCTGGTGGTGTCGTACCCGCAGAAGGTCGACGCCCTCACGCGCATCCTCGAGGTCGAGAACTTCGAGGGCATGATCATCTTCACCCGCACCAAGAACGAGACCGAGACCCTGGCCGAGAAGCTGCGGGCCCGCGGCTACTCCGCCGCCGCCATCAACGGCGACGTCGTGCAGGCCCAGCGCGAGCGCACCGTCAACCAGCTGAAGTCGGGCAAGCTCGACATCCTCGTGGCGACGGATGTCGCAGCTCGCGGCCTCGACGTCGAGCGCATCTCGCACGTGGTCAACTTCGACCTCCCCATCGACACCGAGTCGTACGTGCACCGCATCGGTCGCACCGGCCGCGCCGGTCGCAGCGGTGAGGCGATCAGCTTCGTCACGCCTCGCGAGCGACGGATGCTGACCTCCATCGAGAAGGCCACCCGCCAGACCCTCACCCAGATGCAGCTGCCGAGCGTCGACGACGTGAACGCCACGCGCCTGGCCCGCTTCGACGACGCCATCACCGAGGCCCTCGGCCAGCAGGAGCGGCTCGACCGCTTCCGCGACATCATCGCCCACTACGTGGAGCACCACGACGTGCCCGAGGCCGACGTGGCCGCTGCGCTCGCCATCGTCTCGCAGGGCGAGACTCCCCTGCTGCTCTCCGCCGAGGACGAGCGCGCCCAGCAGCGTGCCGAGCGCTTCGAGCGCGAGAAGGAGCGCAACGAGCGCGGCGCCGTCGGCGACCGCGGCGATCGTGGCGGTTCGCGCGGCGGCGACCGTTGGGACCGCGGCGACCGCACCGACCGTGGTGGACGTGGAGATCGTCCCGACCGCTACGCCGACCGCGGCGCCGGCGACCGCCCCGAGCGTCGCTCGCGGCCGAGCAGCGGACCGATGGCCATGTACCGCATCGCCATCGGCAAGCGCCAGAAGGTCGAGCCGCGCCAGATCGTCGGCGCTCTCGCGAACGAGGGCGGCCTCAGCCGTCAGGACTTCGGGGTCATCGACATCCGTCCCGACTTCTCGCTCGTCGAGCTTCCGGCCGGCCTCTCCGACGACACCCTGTCGAAGCTGAGCGGAACCCGCATCTCGGGCAAGCTCATCGAGCTGCGCCCCGACAGCGGCGGCCCGTCGCGCGCGAGCCGCGACTCCGATGGCGGCGACCGCCCGTACCGCAAGCCGCGGCACGACTAGCGCTCAGCCGACGCCGGCAATCGCGCAGCAGTTCTGGTCGTTCTGAACGACGCATTCCCGCCACAGCTGCTGCGCGGCGGCCGGCCGTCACCCGAATACCATGGAGCTTTGCGCTCGCCCCTCCGGAAGGCTCCCCCGTGACGATCACCGCTGCCGCTGACGGCTCCGCCCTCGGCAACCCCGGCCCGGCGGGCTGGTCCTGGTACGTCGACGACAACGCGTGGGCCGCGGGCGGCTGGAAGCACGCCACCAACAACATCGGCGAACTCACGGCCGTGCTCGAGCTGTTCCGCTCGACGGCCCATCTCGACGAGGACCTGCTGATCCTCTGCGACAGCCAGTACGTCATCAACTCGGTCACCAAGTGGATGCCCGGCTGGAAGCGCAAAGGCTGGCGCAAGGGCGACGGCAAGCCGGTCATGAACCTCGAGCTGATCCAGGAGCTCGACGCCGCCATCGCGGGTCGCCGCTACAGGTTCGAGTGGGTGAAGGGCCACGCCGGCCACCCTCTCAACGAGGCCGCCGACGAGCGGGCTCGCGCCGCGGCCGAGGCCTACCAGCGCGGTCGTCCGGTTCCGAGCGGGCCAGGCTTCCCCGGTGCAGGCTCGGCGGTGACGGATGCCGCAGCTCCCGCAGCGCCGGCCTCGACCGTCGCCGCTCCCCCGGCTGCGGCATCCGCACCGCCGAAGACCCAGCTCTCGCTCTTCGACGACGAGCCCGCCGCCGAGCCGCTGCGCGCCGTCACCGTTCGCCTGAGCGCCGATGAGCACGCACGCCTCAGCCGCTCAGCGCGTGATCAGGGCATCACCGTCGACGAGGCCCTGCGCCGCCTGATCTGACGTGCTAAATTCACCCCCATGGGTGAATCAACGTCGGCAACACTGGATCGGATCTTCGGCGCCATCTCCGATCCGACCAGGCGCGAGATCCTGTTGCGACTCTCGCGAGCCGATGAGCGGGTGACGGATGTGGCGAGCAACTTCTCGATGTCGCTCAATTCGGTCTCGAAGCACGTGCGCGTGCTCGAGAGCGCCGGGCTCGTGACCCGATCGGTGCAGGGACGCAATCACGTGCTCTCCCTGAACGCGGTGCCGATGGCCGAGGCCGCGGAGTGGATGGAGTTCTACCGCGGCTTCTGGAGCGACAGGCTCGCGGCGCTCGACAGGTTCGTGACGGGTGAGGCCGGAGGGGCGGCATCCGAGTGACCATCGACGCCCCAGCCGACTCGGCCACCCCCGCCCTCGTCGTCTCGCGCATCATCGCGGCCTCGCCCGAGGTGCTGTTCGACGCCTGGACCGATCCGCGCAGCCTAGCGGCGTGGATGCAACCCGGCGACACGACGCTCACCGAGGTGTCGGCCGACGCGCGCGTCGGCGGCGAGTTCAGCATCCTCATGCACATGCCCGGATCTCCCGTACTGCACCGCGGCACCTACCTCGAGATCGATCGCCCGCGACGCCTGGTGTTCACGTGGCGGTCGCGGTTCACCGATGACGGCGACACCGTGGTGACGGTCGACTTCCGGGCGACGGATGCCGGGACCGAGGTCGCCGTGACGCACGAGCGCCTCCCGCACGACGAGGCGCGCGCGGCTCACGATGGCGGCTGGACCGACTGCCTGACGGAGCTGGCCGCCTGGGTGGTCAGGGGCTGAGCCTCTCAGTCAGGCGGGGTCGGCCGGGCGACCCGGGCGCACCGCCGCGGTGTCGGCGATGTCGATGCGCGTCGTACCGTCCGGCAACTCGTCGACCTCGATGCGCGGGGCCGCATCGGCCTCCGTCGCCTTCGGTGCCGTCGTCAGCTGGTCGTGGCGCTTCTCGTCGTTCGACATCTCGGTCATCTGTGAACCCTACGCCGCAGCTCGCTCTGCTGCGTCACACCGGATGTCCGGCGTCGTCGGTCCGTGACGACTGCGACGTGAACTTCGAGATGAAGGCGTCGTACTCTCCGTCAGGTCGCTCGACCATGACGGCGCCGTCCTGCCAGGTCCCGTTGGAGTCGGCCCACTGCGAGTCGATCGGGTCTCCTTGGTTCTGGTGCACGTTGTGCATGCCGAGGCCGGTCTCGAACGGTTCGCCCCAGACGAGCGTGCGCCGGCCGATCTCGAGAATCGACTCGAGGGCCACAGACGCCTCGAGGTGGGAACCGGCGACCCACGGACGTCGAGGGAACAGCCCGGACAACCACCCCGGCGGGCGCACGATGAACAGGCAGCCCGGATTGTCGACGAGCGAGAGGTGACGGATGTGGTCGAGGGCGCCGGCATCCCTGGCCCGTGCGAGCTCGTGGTATCCGGGTGATGCGCCGCCGGCCGGCAGGATCGACGATCGTCGCACCACCAGCACCTTCCACTGCACGCCCACCGCGGACTTCTTGCTGTCCACGTCGACGGCACTCCGGTAGGAGCCCGCCGGCGCCGAGACCTGCAGGTTGACGTGATACCAGCGGCCCTGGTCGTCGGGAGTGTCCCGCACGTGCTTCGTGAGGGTGCCCGCCAGGACGCCGTAGTGATCGAGCGGCACAGTTCCGAAAGTACACCCGGAGCCCTGTGGACGCGATGGGGTTTCTGCTACATTCACCCAAAAGGTTGAATGATTGAAAGGATCGACCATGGGCCAGCACGACTACACCGCGACCATCTCGGTGACGAAGACGCCGGATGCCGCATTCGCAGCCATCACCGACCCGCGGGCGTGGTGGTCGGAGATGATCACGGGCGACACCGAGAAGCTCGGCGACGTCTTCGTCTTCGACTTCCCCGGGGTTCACCGCAGCACCATGACGCTGACCGAGGTGATCCCCGGCGAGCGCGTGGTCTGGCACGTGACCGACACCGTGATCGCCCTCGTCGAGAACCAAGACGAGTGGAACGGCACCGACGTGGTCTTCGACATCACGAGGACCGAGGGCGGATCCGAGGTGCGGTTCACGCACGTCGGACTGACGCCGGCGTTCGAGTGCTACGAGCTGTGCTCGAACGCGTGGGGCTCGTACATCACGGCGAGCCTGCGCGACCTCATCGAGAGCGGCGGCGGCACGCCCATCGAGACCGGCGACTCCCTGGAGATCGAACTGGTGCGCACTGACACGAGGAATGCAGCATCCGTCGGCTCATGACGATCAGCACGCCGTGAGTTCTCCTGCGGTTCTTCCGGCCCTGTTACGATCCGCGCGGGCAGCCGCCCGCGGCAGGGGAAGTGATGAGCGTCGACAGTCGTCTGGCATCGCGGGTCGATCCCGCCCCGCCGGGCGTGCCGACGAAGACGCGGAGACCGTTCCGCGCCGACATCCAGGGGCTGCGCGCCGTCGCCGTCGTCCTGGTGCTCCTCGAGCATGCCGGCCTGCCGTTCACCCCAGGCGGCTTCATCGGCGTCGACGTGTTCTTCGTCATCTCCGGCTTCCTCATCAGCGGCCATCTGGTCGAGTCGCTGCGGCGGACGGGTCGGATCGACTTCGGTGTCTTCTATGCCGCCCGTGCCCGGCGCATCCTGCCGGCGGCACTCGTCACGATTCTGGCCACTGCCGTGTCGGCCTTCGTGCTGGTGTCGCCGCTGCGCCTCGTCGAGATCCTGCAGGATGCCATCGCCTCGGCCCTCTCCGTTCCGAACCTGCTGTTCGCGGTGCGCGAGACCGACTACCTCGCCGGAACCGCTCCGTCGCCCTTCCAGCACTTCTGGTCGCTGGGTGTCGAGGAGCAGTTCTACCTCGTGTGGCCGCTGCTCCTCCTCGCGGTCTTCGTCATCGCGCGCCGATCGAGCCGGGTGCTGATGGCCGCGATCGGCATCGTCACGGTCGCCTCGTTCGTCGCGTGCGTTCTGACCACGACCGACGCCCCGTCGCTGGCGTTCTTCTCGGCACACACCCGCGCGTGGGAGTTCGGCGTCGGTGCTCTGATCGCGGGCGGCGCCGCCCTGCTCACCCGGGTCCCGGCCGACGTCGCTCGAGCGCTCAGCTGGGTGGGCCTCGCGGCCATCCTGCTCGCCGCGCTCACCTACTCGGCGGACCTCGCCTACCCCGGCGTCGCCGTGCTGCTGCCCGTGCTCGGGGCGGCTCTCGTGATCGGCTTCGGCGGCGGCACCGGCGGGGCCGCCTCCCTGCTCGCGCGTCGCCCGGTGCAGTTCGTCGGCGCCATCTCCTACTCGCTCTACCTCGTGCACTGGCCGATCCTCGTGCTCGTGCACGAGCACCTCGGTCTCGGTGAACCGCTCCCGCTCCCCGTCGGCCTCGCCCTCGTCCTGGTGTCGCTACCGGTTGCCTGGTTGCTGTTCAGGTTCGTCGAAACGCCGTTCCGCACGGGTCGCAGCAGCCCGCGTGCCGTCCTGGTCGTCGCGCTCGCCGTCATCGTGGCGGTGGTCACCTCCCTGTCGGTCGGAGGCGCGGCCGCCGCTCGATTGCCCCTCACCTCGGACCGCGTCGAGCAGCAGACCCCCGTCAGCGAGCTCCCGACAGGGACCACCTTCGTTCCGGCCAACGTCGTTCCGACGCTCGCGGCAGCCGTCGAGGACACCGGCGTCATCTACACCGACGGATGCCAGCAGGACAAGAGCAGTTCGGCCGTGGTCACCTGTTCCTTCGGCGCGGTCGACTCCCCGCGCACGATCGCACTCTTCGGCGATTCCCACGCCGGCCGCTGGTTCCCCGCCCTGGATCGGGCGGCCGCTGCACTGGACTACAGGCTCGACACCTACACGAAGTCGGGATGCCGCTCGGAGGAGACCGTCGCCGCCTGGACCTCCACGGACAACCCGTCGTGCTCCCTCTGGCGCGACGACGTCGTCGCGCGGTTGACGGCGGACCCCCCAGACGTGATCGTGCTGGCCAACCATCTCGGACCGCAACCGGGCAGGAACGCGGCCGTCATGCGGGACGACTGGACGAGCGGGCTGTCGGCAGTGCTCGACCGCCTGCCGACGTCGAGCCTCGTGGTGATGCTGGCCGACTCCCCTCAGTTCACGAGTTCGCCCGTGCTCTGCCTCTCCTCCCACCTGGACGACGCCGACGGATGCTCCGCCCCGCGCTCGACGGCACTGAACCCCGCCATCCGCGATGCCCAGCGCGCCGCGGCGGCGCAGCACGATGCCGTGGTCATCGACCTGACCGATTACCTCTGCAACGACTCCACCTGTCCTGCCGTCATCGGCCAGACGCTCGTCTACTCCGACGAGCACCACCTCACCGCGACGTTCTCCCGAACCCTGGCTCCAGCGCTCGCTCAGCGACTCGCGCCCTACCTCGACGGCATCCGATGACCGCGCGTCTCTGCGTTAACCCGATGTTCGCTTGAATGTCGCCGAGGCGAGGCGTTGACTGCCGTCATGGGCAGAAACGACGACGACGGCTACGAGGAGATGCTCCGCATCGAGGACCCGTACCGAGGGCAGAACTACGAGACGGAGGAGGGCGTGGCGCCGGAGGCGTTCACCGGCGATGACGCCGCACGGCTCGCCGAGACCGAGTACGGCGCCCTCGGCGGCGGTTCCGTGGAGGAGTTCGGGGCGAAGCACCGCGACGAACCTCGGCACAAGCGGGGCTGATCCGTTCCGCTCCGAGTTCACCGTCACGTTCCTCGGGCGACCTTGCGTCGCCGAGATTGTTGCTGGACACTCGAAATATGAAGACGCCCAATGAAGACGAGGCCGTTGCGGAGATCGTGTCCCGCCTGACGACTCGATTCCCGGATGCTCCGCGCGCCGACGTCGAGGCGGTGGTCGACAGTGAGCATCACGCCTACGACGGTCGTCCTGTGCGGGCCTACGTGCCGGTCCTCGTCGAGCGGGGCGCCAAGCAGAAGCTGCGCGCCCAGTCCTCGCAAGAGGTCGCGTAGGGCGCACCGATGAGCAGCGCCATCGTGCGCTGGGAGGCGTCGACGCCGAGCGACGAGCGACGACACCGCATCCTCGAGCTCCTCAGTGCGCCGGAGCGCGCCCGCTGGGAGTCGGAGCCGAGCGATGAGCGGCGCGACCGATTCCTCGTCGGGCGGATGCTGCTCCGCGAGCTGAGCGCCGACCTCCTCGACCTTCCGCTCGAGGCCATCACGGTGCAGGCGGAGTGCCCGAGCTGCGGCGGGCCGCACGGGATCCCCAGGATCAGCGTGCGCGGGGCGACCACCGTGCATGGCGCGACCGCCCCGCACGCCGGCCTCTCGCGCACGACCGACCTCGTCGTCGCTGTGATCCTCCCGGCCACGGCGGGGTCCGCCGTCGGGATCGACGTGGAGGCTCTCGCCGGCTCCCCCGAACGGCTGAGGGCGATCGACGAGCTCGTCCCGGTGCAGCCGGGGCTCCGGGGAGTCAGCACGGCCCGCGCCACCCTCCGCCGCTGGACTCGCGTCGAGGCCGTGCTGAAGGCCGACGGGCGGGGCCTGCTCGTCGACCCCCGAGCCGTCACCGTGCAGCGTGCGCGCGGCCGGCTCACGGCATCCGTCACCGGAAGCGAGACCGGCTACACCGTGATCGATCGGAGCATCGGCTCGGGCCTCCGCAGGCGAGCCGTCGTGAGCGTCGCCATCGCCGAGGCCGTCAGCGGGCCGAGGCCGCCGGCAGCGCCGGAAGCGCGGGCTCGTACAGCCACGCCGTGAACAGAGCGCCCAGCGCCAGACCCGTCTGGGCCTCGGCGAGCGCCACGAACTCCGCCGTCGACGCCGTTCCGTGGCGCTTGAGGGTGGTCCAGGCGCGCAGCACCCCGAAGAACGCAGCGTCGCCCACGACCAGGCGCAGAGCATGCAGGGTGAGCGCCCCGCGCTTGTAGACCCGGTCGTCGAACATGTGCGCCGCTCCGGGATCGCCGACGATGAGGTCGGTCGGCAGGTGCGAGAGCTCCACCCGGTACTGGTGGGCGAGGGCGTCGGCACTCACCGAGCCCGAGGCTTCGGACCAGATCCACTCGGCGTAGCAGGCGAATCCCTCGTTGAGCCAGATGTCCTTCCACGCTGCGAGCCCGACACTGTTGCCGAACCACTGGTGGGCGAGCTCATGGGCGACCAGGCGCTCCGATCCCCCGCGCCCGTCGGCGTGGTTCGACCCGAACACGGCGAGGCCCTGGGCCTCGAGCGGGATCTCGAGCACGTCGGCCGTCACCACGACGCTGTACGACTCCATCGGGTACGGCCCGAACGCCTGCTCGAACACCGAGACCATGCGGGGAACGTCCGCGAAGTCGGCGAGCACCGCCCGCTCGATCGCCGGTGGGAAGTACAGCGTGCCCGCCGTGCCCGCCGTGCCCGCGAGGCCCAGATCGAGGGCCGCGTACCGCCCGATCTGCACCGTCGCGAGGTAGGTGGCCGTCGGTTCCGGCTGAACGTACGTCCACTGTCCGCGTCCGGCCACCACCCGGAAGTCGGTGAGCCTCCCGTTGCAGACCACCCGATAGGCGGCCTCCGTCTCGAACCGGATGCGGTAGCTCGCCTTGTCCGACGGGTGGTCGTTGCACGGGAACCACGTCGGGGCACCGGAGGGCTGCGAGGCAACGAGGAGTCCGTCTTCGAGCTCCTCCCAGCCGAGGGTCCCCCACCGGGTGCGGCGGGGCCGCGGGGCGCCGGCGTACTCCACGGTGACGACGAACGACTCCCCCGCGATGAGAGGCAGCACCGGGGTCACCCGGAGCTTGGTGGCGGTCTGTCGGAAGTCCACCCGGCGTCCGCCGATGCTCACGCGCGACGCCCGCAGCCCCACGAGGTCGAGGCTGAAACGGCTGAGCTGCTGGGTGGCGACGGCCGAGATGGCTGCGGTCGCCGTGAGCCGGTTCGTGCTGATGCGGTATTTCAGGTCGAGGTCGTAGCCGAGCGTTCTGTACCCGCCGTTGCCGCTGGCAGGCAGGTAGGAATCACCGGCGCTCTCGGCACCGACTCCGACGGCAGCCATCACCGCACCCGCACGTGGTAGTCCGCCGTCGAGACGACGCGCCACGGTCCGATCGGGTTGCCGCTCCATCGGCTGCCGACGGGAACCTCCTCGCCACGCATCACGAGCGAGGCCGGTCCGACCGTGGCGTGCGCGCCGATGCGGGCGGCGGGGAGGATGACGCTGTGCGGCCCGAGGGTCGCTCCGGCGTCGAGCGAGACGACATCCATGCTCATGATTCGATCATGGAACAGGTGGGTCTGCACGACGCAGCCGCGATTCACCGTCGATCCATCGCCGAGGCGCACGAGGTCGGCCTCCGGCAGCCAGTAACTGTCGCACCAGACGCCACGGCCGATCGATGCGCCGAGGGTGCGCAGCCACACGGCGAGTGCCGGGGTTCCCGCGGCCGACTGCGCGAACCAGGGCGCCGCGACCATCTCGACGAAGGTGTCGGAGACCTCCGTGCGCCAGACGAAGCTCGACCAGAGCGGATGCTCCCCCACCCTGATGCGCCCGACGAACACCCACTTCGCGAGAGAGGTGACGGATGCCGCGACCCCGCCGGCCACCAGCATCACGACGCCGCTCAGCAGCACGGTGACGATGGGGCCCGTCGACTCGACGAGTACGGCGAGGGCGAAGAACACCCCGAGGCCGATGCCGCAGGTGACGAAGACGGGCAGGATGCGGCAGAGCTCCCAGAGCGCACGGGCGAGCCGCAGGCCGGGGGTCGGATTGTAGGTGCGCGTCTCGTCGCCGGTCACGTTCGCGCGGCGCAGGCGCACGGGTGGCGAGCCCAGCCACGACGACCCGGCCTTCGACTTAGCGGGCGCCACCGAGAGCACGGCCACGAGCGAGTCCTTCGCCACCCTGTGCCCCGGGGCCGCCATGCCCGAGTTGCCGAGGAACGCGCGCTTGCCGATGCGCGCGGGTCCGACGACCATCCAGCCGTCCTGCAACTCGTAGGACGCCACCATGGTGTCGTCGGCGAGGAAGGCGTGGTCGTCGATCGTGGTCATCGACGGGATCAGCAGCACGGTCGAGGCCTCGACTCCGCGGCCCACCTTGGCTCCCAGCATCCGGAGCCACACGGGGGTGAACAGGCTGGAGTACAGCGGGAAGAGCAGGGTGCGGGAGGCGTCGAGCAGGCGCTCGGTGCTCCACGCCTGCCACCCGATGCGGCTGCGCACGGGGTGTCGCCCCTCGTTCAGCCCGATCGCGAGCAGTCGCACCAGGACGACGACCAGCCCGGCGAAGACGACGCCGGTGACGAGGGTCGCCGGCACGAGCCAGGCCGCGGCGGCGAGCGCGGCCTCACCCAGGTCGTCGGCGCCGCGCATCCCGGCGGCGATGACGACGCCGCCGGCACCGAAGGCGATGATCGGCAGGAGCGAGAGCACGAGCGAGGCCGCGGCGTAGGCCCACAGCCAACGGGTGCGGCGGGCGGGCTCCGGGCGGTCGCGTCGCGCCGGGGCGGGGCCGACGCGCTCGGCGGGTGAGCCGGCCCAGCGCTGACCCGACGGCACGCGCCCGAACACCGCTGAGCCCGGCGCGATCTCGGCGTACTTGCCGATGCGGGCGCCGGGAAGCAGCGTGCTGCGAGCGCCGATGGTGCTGTGGGCGCCGATGCGCATGCGGCCGATGCGCACCACGTCGCCGTCGATCCAGTAGCCGGCGAGGTCGACCTCGGGTTCGACGGCGGCGCCCTCCCCGATCGTGAGCATGCCCGTGACGGGCGGCATGGTGTGCAGGTCGACGTTGGGGCCGATCTTGGCACCCAGAGCGCGGGCGTAGTAGCTGACCCAGGGCGCTCCGGCGAGGCCGACGGCGCCGATCTGGTGGGCGATCTGGTCGGCGAGCCACATGCGCATGTGCACCGAGCCGCCGCGGGCGTAGTCTCCGGGCTCGACGCCGGAGAGCAGCATCCGGGCCCCGACCACCGCGATCGCCATGCGACCGAACGGGGTGACGAAGACGAGGATGCCGAGGATGAGCATCCAGAGCGGCACGATGGGAAGGAAAGCGAAGTCGTCGCTGATCCAGGCCAGGATCTGCGCGGCCGAGAGCAGGAAGATCAGCCAGCGCACCCCGCGCAGGATGAACAGCGGAATGCCGACCAGGGTCTGCAGCCACTGCGTCGAGCGCGGAGTGGGAGCCGACTCGCGGAAGGTCACGGCTCCATCGTCGGTCTGGGCGCGCACCCGGGTGTCGAGCTCGGCCGCCATGGCGCCGAGGCGCGGGTAGTCGTAGATGTCGGCGACGGTGAACTCGGAGTCGCGCTCACGGATGCGGGTCACGAGCTGGGCCGCAGACAGCGATCCTCCGCCCAGGTCGAAGAAACTGGCATCGGGTCCGGATGCCGGCACTCCCAGCACGGCCAGCCAGTGCTGTGCGAGCCACTGGGCCGTGGAGTCGCCGTCGGCGTCGGCCGTGCCCTCCGTGGTCAGCGGCCACGGCAGCGCCGCCTTGTCGACCTTGCCCGAGGTGCGCGTCGGCAGCTCGTCGACGATCGCGAGAAGCGGAACGATGGCGGCGGGCAGTTCCTCGGCGAGGCGAGCACGGGCGGCACCCTGGTCGAAGGCGGCCCTGTCGGCGACGGCGATGTAGCCCACGAGCACCTGGTTGCCTGCATCGGTGCGGCGCACGGCGACGGCGGCACCGGTGACGCCGGGGAGCGCCTGCACGGCGGCCTCGACCTCGCCGAGCTCGATGCGGCGGCCGCCCACCTTCACCTGGTCGTCGGCTCGGCCCTGGAAGACGAGGCCGGCGCGGTCGAACTGAACGAGGTCGCCACTGCGGTAGGCGCGGTCCCAGCCGAGGCTGGGCAGCGGAGCGTACTTCTCGGCGTCCTTCGCCGGATCGAGGTAGCGGGCGAGCCCGACTCCCCCGATGATGAGCTCGCCCACCTCGCCGTCGGCCACGGGGGTGCCCGCGGAGTCGACCACGGCGAGCGACCACCCGTCGAGAGGCAGGCCGATGCGCACGGGCACGGATCCGTCGAGCAGGGCGGCGCAGGCGACCACGGTCGCCTCCGTCGGTCCGTAGGTGTTCCAGACCTGGCGCTCGGCCGACGCGAGGCGCTCGGCGAGTTCGGGCGGGCAGGCCTCGCCGCCGAAGATGAGCAGACGCACGTTCTCGAGGGACTCGACCGGCCAGAGGGCCGCGAGGGTCGGCACCGTCGACACGACGGTGATGCCGTGCGTGACGAGCCACGGTCCGAGGTCCATGCCCGAGCGCACCAGGGAGCGCGGTGCCGGAACAAGGCAGGCTCCGTAACGCCAGGCGAGCCACATCTCCTCGCACGAGGCATCGAAGGCCACGGAGAGTCCGGCGAGCACCCTGTCGCCGGGCCCGAGCGGCGCGTCCTGGAGGAAGAGCCGAGCTTCCGCGTCGACGAACGCCGCCGCGGAGCGGTGGGTGACCGCGACGCCCTTCGGTGTGCCCGTCGACCCCGAGGTGAAGATGATCCAGGCGTCGTCGTCGACCGTCGGAGACGTGAGGATGGGCGTGGCGTGGGTGCTCGGGTGGGCGGTGGCGGCGTCGAAGAGCGGGACGGCCGGGTCGGCATCCGTCGCCGCATTCTGCGCATCGGGAGCCGCGTCGAGAGCCGCGTCGAGTCGCTCGGTGGCAACGAAACCACCGCGCCCGGAGATGACCCCCACCACCTGCGCCTCGCCGAAGACGAGGTCGGCGCGTTCCTGGGGATCGTCGGCGTCGACGGGGACGTAGGCGGCCCCGGCAGCGATGACGCTGAGGATGGCGATGTAGAGCTCACGCGCGCCGGATTCCATGCGGATGCCGACCCTGTCGCCGCGGCGCACGCCCGCCTCGTGCAGGCGGGCGGCCGACTGCACCACGGCGGCCACGAGCTGCCTGTAGCTCAGCGCTCCGACGGCGTCCTCGATGGCCGAGGAATCCGGATGCTCAGCCGTGGTCTGGCGGAGGACGTCGAGGAGAGTGCGTGGCGCAGGCGCGTCGGCGGCGCGGTCGAGGACTCCGGCGAGGGGTGCGGTCACTGTCTCACTCCAACTCGCATCGAATCACGGGCGCGCGCCCGCGAGTTCAGCGCGGCTACCCACGGGCGATCGTATGTCCGGCGTCAGTCCGCGAGGGAAGCGATGAGTTGCGACTTGGTGAACTTCCCGTAACCGGTGAGGCCCTTCTCGCGGGCTCGGCCGCGCAGCTGGACGACGGTGAGTGCGCTGAGGTCGCCGCGCTCGGCGGCCTCGTCGGTGAGGGCGCTGGCACGGGTCTTCGTGGGAGTGTCCACTGTGGCCGGGCCCGACTCGGCGTCGGCCGGCACGATCACGACGTCGTCTTCGCTCGGCACCGAGACCTTTGCGGGGACCGCCTTCTTCGGTGCGGGCTTCGCCTTCGCGGCCGCTGCCTTCCTCACCGCCGGCGGTGCTGCCTTCTTCACCGCCGCGGGCGCTGCCTTCTTCACCGGCGCGGGCGCTGCCTTCTTCACCGGCGCGGGCGCTGCCTTCTTCACCGGCGCGGGCACGACCGTCGCGGAGGCGGACTTCCTCGCGCGGGCGTCCTTCTCCGCACGCTTCGCGGCGTCCTTCTCGATCTTCGCGGCGAGGAGCTTCAGCTCCGACTCGACCTCGGCCGCGCGTCGCTTGGCCTTCGCACCAGCCTTCTTGGCCGTGCGCCTGGCCTCGGCGACCGCGTCCTTCGCCTTGTCCAGCGCCTTCTTCGCGGCCTTCTCGAACTTGTTCTTCGCCATTCGATCAATCCCATCGTCAGTGGTGCAATTGACGACCCAGTCTGTCACTCCGAGGTGAACGACGCCGACGCGCGCCGACATCGGACGCCCCAGTGTGAACTCGCGTTGCGCGCCTCCCGACCTGAGGCCCGCTCATCTGCCACGCTCGGTGCTGCCACACGCATCGCGTGGGGGTGCTTCACCTGCCTTGACCCTTCACATCTGGAGACCAGCCGATGACCACAGTTCCTCCCGCACCCGCGGCTCCCCTCGACGCTCCCCTCTACGGAGCCTCCTTCGGCCAGGCCATCTCGCGGTTCTGGTCGAAGTACGCCACCTTCTCGGGCCGCGCCAGCCGCAGCGAGTTCTGGTGGTCGTACCTCTTCCTCGTCATCATCAGCACCGTGCTGTACATCCTCCTGTTCGTCGGCATCACGAGTGGTGGCGTCACGACCGACGCCACGACGGGTGCCGCCGTGCTCAACCCCTCGCCCTTCGGGATCATCATGACGATCGTGTACGTCGTCTGGGGTCTGGCCGTCCTCGTTCCGACGCTCGCGATCAGTTGGCGCCGCCTGCACGACACGAACCGCTCGGGCGGGTTCTGGTTCCTCGGCCTCATCCCGCTGGTCGGCGGCATCATCGTGCTGGTGTTCTTCATCCTCGAGTCCGACCCGGCCGGCGCGCGGTTCGACCGGCGCTAGTCTCGGCGGCCGCCCTACGGCGTCCGTCGTCCGAAGCCCCCGATCTCGTGATCGGGGGCTTCGTCGTTCCCCACCAGTGGCCGCACCGCCCTCCGCGCGCGGTTAACCTGAACGGGTGGAGTACGTCATCGAATTCGACACCAAGCCGCAGCTGGTCGGCACCTTCCATTCGCAGGCCGAGGCTGAAGACGCCGCCGAACGGATCGCCGCGCACCGCGGCGTCTCGTCGTGGCGGGTGCGCCAGGTCTTCAACGGCGCGATGGCCCTCGCCGAACTGCGCTGAGTCGCATGGAGATCGACGACGGCGACGATCCGCGGTTCGTGAGCCCCGAACCCTGCCCGCAGTGCGGTGACGCCATGAACGGCGGCGTGATCGGCGGCGACGACATCGGCATGCTCATCTCGCTGCGCTGCCTCGGCTGCGGCTACACCGCGCTGGTCGATCCCTTCGTGTGAACGGGCTGCGGCGTCATGGACGATCGCCGCAGCCCGAGTCTCATCGCGCGTGGTGCACAGGCAGCCAGACGCGCATCGTCGACGGACCCCGCTCTGCCCAGCGGTGGTACGGCACGAGATTCACGGTGACAGGGGCCGAGGCCGGAGCAGCGGCATCCGTCGACGAATACGGCCAGCCCCCATCGGTCGCCCCCGACAGCTCAGACGACGCCGAGCGGAGGACGACTGCGACGCCCGACTCGCCGCCGACGGGCTGCGTCGACCTGTCGACCTGCAGCCCCGTGAACGCGTCGCCGTCCCCCGGAAGGTCGGTCGACTCGAGGCAGTAGACGATCGGGCCGCGCTCCACGGCGACGGTGTCGCGGATCGCATCGATGCGCGGGTCGGGCACGGTGAAGTGCGCCGCCATCGGGAGGCTGAGCTCGAGCACGTCGCCGGCGCTGAACGCCCGCCGCACCGAGACATAGCCCGGCGCCGCCTCGAGCGACTCGACCGAGCCGTCGATGCCCCGCAGGGTCAGACTCGCGGATGCCGCCCACGCGGGCACGCGCAGCGCGATGGTGACCGGCTCCCGGACGTCATCGACCACCGTCACGGTGATCGTGCCGTCGTCGGGGTAGAGCGTCGCGATGTCGACGGCGATCTGGCGCCCACCGGCGATCTGCGTTCGGATCGACGCCGGCGCGTACTGGTGCAGCTGCAGGCCGTCCTCATCCGTCGTGGCGAGGTACCCGGCGAGGCTCGCGAAGGTACGGGCGACATTCGGCGGACAGCACGAGACCTCGAACCACGGTGCACGCAGCGAGGACGACGCCCGAGGCGACATGACGTCGGGCGATGCCGGCTCCCCCGGCCTCCGCTGGTGCAGCGTGTTCGCGTAGAAGAACGCCGTGCCCTCCTCCGACGGCGAGGTCGCCACCACGTTGAAGAGCGTGCGCTCGATGAGGTCGGCGTAGCGGGCGTCAGCGCCACCGGCACCCTCGGCCAGCAACAGGCGCCAGCTGAACATGATCGACGCGATGCCTGCGCAGGTCTCGGAGTACGCGCGGTCCGGCGGCAGCTCCCAGTCGTCGCCGAAGGCCTCGTCCTGGTGGTGCGATCCCTGTCCGCCGGTGACGTAGGTGCGGCGCGCGATGGTCCGATCCCATTGACGCTGGAGCGCGTCGAGCAACGCGCGGTCCCCGCTCTCGACGGCGACGTCGGCAGCACCGGCCGCGAGGTAGTTGGCGCGCACAGCGTGACCGGTGAGGGCGTCGGCGTCGCGCACCGGGACGTGGTCCTGGAAGTACGACCGTCCCCACTCGATGTCGGCGAGGGTGCCGTGGCCGCGCCGGTCGACGAACAGCGCCGCCTGTGCGAGGTAGCGGGGATCCCCCGTGAGCCGGCCGAGCTCGGCCAGCCCGACCTCGACCTCGGCGTGCCCGCACACCGACTGGATGCCGCTCTCGCCGAACACCGAGCAGACCAGGTCGGCTGCTCGCGTCGCGACGGCCAGCAGGCCGTCGTCGGCGCCGGGCCGGGTGCGCTCCCGCGCCACGGCGGCCTGGAAGAGATGGCCCAGGCAGTACAGCTCGTGACCCCACTCGAGGTCGGACCAGCGGGCACCCTGACCGGGGCGACCGAAGTTCGTGTTCAGGTAGCCGTCGGTCTCCTGCGCCGCCGCGACACGGTCGACGACGGCGCGGAAGCGAGCTTCGAGAGCGGCATCCGTTCCCCGTCGACCGATCTCCCAGGCCACGGCCTCGAGGTACTTGTAGACCTCGGAGTCGGAGAACTCGCGGCCACGGCGTCCTGCGGGCAGGGCTCCGGATGCCGCCAGGTCGAAGTTGCCGAGCCAGCCGTCCTTCTCCAGCCAGTGCTCGATGTGCGGGAGCGTGGCCGACCCGTTGACGCGCTGGCGTTCGGCCCAGAATCCGTCGGTGATGTGCACCTCGTCGACTCCCAGAGGGCGCAGTGCTCCTGTGGACGGGACGACGGGTGCCGCGATGATGCGTGTGGTGGTGGTCATGGTCATCCCTTGAAGGCGCCGGACATGAATCCGCGCACGTAGTGGCGTTGCAGTATGAGGAAGAGCAGGATGCACGGCAGTGCGAGCACGACGACGCCGGCCTCGGTGGCGCCGTAATCGACGACGCCCTGCACCTGCCCGCGCAGGTTGGAGATGGCCAGCGGCAGCGTCATGCGTGCCGAGTCGTTGATGAGGATGAGCGGGGCCATGAAGTCGTTCCAGGCCGCGAGGAAGGCGAACAGGCCCACGGTGATGAGGCCGGGCTTCACGGCGGGAACGAGCACACGCCAGAGCACGGTCCACGAGGTGCATCCGTCGACCATCGCCGCCTCGTCGAGCTCGCGCGGGATGGATTCGAACGAGATGCGCATCATGAAGGTGGAGAACGGCAGCTGGAACATGGTGAGCACCAGCGCCACTCCCACCAGCGAGTTGGAGAGCCCCACCATGTTCAGCAGCACGTAGAGCGGGATGAGGAGGGTGGCGTAGGGCACCATGAGGATCGCGATGGTCGCGAGGAAGAGCGTGTTCTTGCCTCGGAACTCGAACCGCGCGAAGGCGTATCCGCCGAGCAGCGAGATGACCAGCGTGAGCACGACGGTGAGCAGCGAGACGAACACCGAGTTGAGGATGTACTGCCCGATGCCGTCCTGGTAATTGGCGAGGGTGATGTAGTTGCCCGCGCCCCAGCCGTCGGTCTGGTTGGTGCCTGCCCGCGGGGCGACTGAGGACACCGCCGTCCAGACCAACGGGTAGAGGAAGATGATGGCGATCGCGCCGGTGAAGACCCAGAACGGCATCTGCAGCGCGATGCCGGCGATGGAGTAGCGACGGCGGTGCGGGCGGGGAGCCACGGAGGAGATCGACGACGTCTCGGTGCGGGGCGGTCGGGAAAGGGTGTTGGTCATGGCTCAGTCCTCCACTTTCCGGCTGAAGCCGCGGATCTGCACGATGTTGATCACGACGAGGGCCGCGAGCACGATGACCGACAGGGCGCCGGCCACCCCGAGGTCGTTCTGGCCCTGGAAGGCCATGCTGTAGATCAGTTGCACGACGGTGATCGTGCTGTTGTCCGGCCCGCCCTTGGTGAGGATGTAGAACTGCTCAAACGCGAGCAGCGAACCGGTGACGCAGAGCACCGTCGTCAGGGCGAGCGTGGGCTTCAGGAGCGGGATCGTCACGTGACGGAAGGTCTGCCAGCGCGAGGAGCCGTCGATCCGGGCAGCCTCGTATACCTCGTCGGGAATACCCTGCAGTCCGACGAGCATGAGCAGCATGTAGAAGCCCGCGTAGCGCCAGACGATGAGGAAGAGCGTCGACCAGAGGGCGGCATCCGGGGTTCCGAGGAAGGTGAATCCCCAGGCCTGAGTGAGCTCGGCGAACGGCCCGGCGATGGGCGAGTAGAGCACGTAGAAGAGGAGAGAGGCGGATGCCAGACCGAGGGCGCTCGGGATGAGGAACGACGCCCGCAGGAAGCCCTTCCACCGGCTCGACTCCTGCACGAGCAGGGCGAGTCCGAGGCCGAGCCCGATCAGCAGGATGGTCGCCAGCACCGTGTACTTCAGGGTGAACAGCACCGAGTCGAGGAAGAACCTGTTGCTGATGGCGCTCGCGTAGTTCTCGGGGAAGTTCCAGCCCTGGTCGCCTCCGAGCAGCGGCCAGTCGGATGCCGACATCTTGAAGACCAGCAGCAACGGCAGGATGAACAGGAAGAGCACGAACAGGGCTGTCGGCAGGGCGTAGAGCCATCCGATTCCCGCCCGGCCCGACGTGCGCCGGCGCCGCCGGGGCGGGGGCGTCATCTCGGCCGGGATGAGAGGAGCTGTGACGCTCATGGTGGTGCCTTTCGATGCTGCCGTCACGGGCGGGTGGGGGCTGCGCCGGCCGACGCTCGGTCGGCCGGCGCAGTCATCCGTCTGCTACTGCGAGAGCACGTCGGTGATCGCGTCGTTGTCCGCGTCCACCGTGTCGGTGCCCTCGAGCACGGCGTTCCGCACGAGCGTCAGCCACGGGCTGGTCGGCGAGTTGAACGCCTCCTGGAAGTTGAGCGACACCGGAGTGTCACCCTCGCCGGCGACCTCGTTGATGGTGATGAGGCGCGGGTCCTTCTCGGAGTACTCGTTGGTGGCGAGGTCGGAGCGCGAGACCACGTCGTTGTCCTTCGCCAGAACGCCGACCTGGGCCTCCTCCGACATCATCCAGTTGAGGAAGTTCCACGCCTGGGCGGCCTTCTTGGAGTCCTTCGAGACGCCGATGCCGTCACCGCCGACGAAGGTGGATCCGCCGCCCTTCGGGCTCGGGATGCCGGCGACGCCGACGTCGAAGGGGGTCGACGACAGCAGCGTGGCCGGGTAGGGCATGAGCCCGACCTTGCCCTCGGTGAAGCCGGCGGTCCAGGTGGGGCCTGCCTCGTCCTTCGACGATGGCAGCACGGCACCGGACTTCCACAGGTCGGCCCACGTGCTGTAGATCTCCTTCGCGGTGTCGCTCGCGAGCAGCGACTCGGTGCCCTCCTCGTTCATGACCTGCTCGTCGGCGGCCCACACGCTGGGGAACCAGGTGAAGACGAGGCATCCGCCGCAGTTCAGGCCTGTTGCCGTGCCGTAGGTGTCGGGCTTGTTCAGACCCTGGATGGCCTTGGCCCACTCGGCGAACTCGGCGAGGTCGGCCGGACCCGCCTCGGCGTCGAGGCCGGCCTCGGTGGCGAGTTCCTTGTTCCAGAACAGCATCGACAGGTCGAGCACGAACGGAAGCACGTGCTCCTTGCCGTCTGCGGTTCCGGCCGCGAGGTGGCCCTTGTTGATGGAGTCCTTGAAGTCGAGGCCGTCGATGTTGGCGGTGAGGTCCTGGAACAGGCCCTGCTTCACCCAGTTGGGCACGTAGACGATGTCTGCGGCGAACAGGTCGGGCAGGCTGTTCGACCCCGCAGCCGCGCCCACCTTGGCGACGTAGTCGTCGTTGGGCACGACGGTGAGCTTCACCTGGTTCTCGTGGCTGGCGTTGTAGGCGTCGACGAGCAGGTTGGCCTGCTTCTCGAGCGGCGCGCGGGTCCACAGGGTGAGCGAGGTGCCGTCGTCGACGCCCTCGGGTCCGGCGCTCGCAGCGGAGGTGCCCGGATCGGAACTGGAGCAGGCGGCGAGGCCGGCCAGCAGGATGCCGGCGGTGACCAGGGCCCCGACCCTGCGCATCCGTCGGTTCATGGTGCGTGTCATGGAAGTACTCCTTCGAACTCGTCATTGAGTGGGCCGGGTGGGGCCCTGTGCTGCGCGGCAGGAACTACCGAAACATCCGAAATGCTTTTCGGTACGGTATCGCGGGGCAATCCACCCCGTCAAGTGCGACATCCTGTAACGTTTACGAAACGCGAGGGGAGCAGGGCATGGCAGAGCGGGAAGCGGGCGGGTCGGCCGGACGTGCGTCGACCCTGAGCGATGTCGCCAAGCTCGCCGGCGTCTCCATCGCCACGGCGTCGAAGGCCATCAACGGCCGCGATCAGGTCGCGCCAGCCACCCGCCAGCGCGTGATGGCCGCGGCCGAGAAGATCTCCTTCACCCCCAACGAACTCGCCCGCGGCCTCATCAACGGGCGCACCGGCACGGTGGGTCTCCTCACCAGCGACCTCGAGGGCCGCTTCGTCATCCCGATCCTGATGGGTGCGGAAGACGCCTTCGGCGCCGGGCAGGTGAACGTGTTCCTGTGCGATGCGCGAGGCGACGCCATCCGGGAGCAGCACCACCTCAAGGCTCTGCTCACCCGCCGGGTCGACGGCATCATCGTCGTCGGGCGCCAGACCGACCCGCGCCCCTCGCTCGGCCACGACATCCCGGTTCCGGTGGTCTACGCCTACGCGCCGTCGGACGACCCGACCGACATCTCCATCACCCCCGACAACCGCGCCGGTGGCCGCCTTGCCGTTGAGCATCTGCTCTCCTGCGGTCGTCGCCGCATCGCCCTCATCTCGGGCGACCCGGCATTCGCTGCGGCCCAGGACCGCGCGGTCGGCGTGACGGAGGCGTTGACGGATGCCGGCCTCGAGCTCGTCGGATCGCCGATGTACTCCGACTGGTCGGAGCACTGGGGCCGCGACGCCTCGGCCATGCTGCTGCGCCAGTACCCCGATGTCGACGGCATCGTCTGCGGATCGGACCAGATCGCCCGAGGAGCCCTCGACACCCTCCGCGACCTCGGCCGCGACGTGCCAGGCGACGTCGCCGTGATCGGCTACGACAACTGGGAGATCCTCGCGACCAACTCGCGCCCGGGACTCACCACCATCGACGCGAACCTGCAGCAGCTGGGGCGTGTGGCGGCAACGCGCATCTTCGACGCGCTCGACGGGGCCGGCGGGGCCAGCGGCGCCGGCAGCACCGAGGTGTCCGGAGGAACCGAGCACCTTCCGGTGCGCCTCGTCATTCGCGGATCGACGATCCCCCGCCGCTGAGGGGGCGCTTCGGCCGCTGACTGCGTCCGGGCCTCAGCGAGCGAGCGTGAACGGAACGAGGTCCAGCTCCTGGAAATCGGCCACCTCGGGTACCCAGCGCGTCTCGACGAACTGCACGTGAGCGGGATGCCCGTTGTACGCGGCGTAGGCAGCGGCATCCGGGAACTCCATCGAGAACTGGAAGTCGTGGCTGCTCTTCTCGCTGACCTGACGGGAGATGCGGAAGTTCTCGACTCCCGGGATGGCGGGAAGGATGGCGGCGGCATCCGCGAGGAAGGCACGCTCCTCCGTCGAATCGCTCGGATGCCGCAGGACGAAGCTCACTGTGTGCTGGATCACCGCTCCACCGTAGCGCTGACGGCGGAGCAGTCGTAGAGTTCCGCGACATGGACGACCACGAGATCAGGCCGCTGACCGCGGAGACCTGGGACGCCTTCGCCGATCTGGCCGAGCGTCACAACGGGGTGTGGGGCGGATGCTGGTGCACCTGGTTCCATCCGGCCTGCGCGGAGAAGGGTCAGACCGCCGAGGGCAACCGCGCCTACAAGGAACGACTGGTGCGGGAGGGTCGGGCGCACGCCGCGCTGGTGTTCGAGGGCGAGACCGCCATCGCCTGGGCCGAGTACGGAACCCCAGCCGAACTGCCGGTCATCCATCATCAGAAGCAGTACCTGGCCACCCTCGACAGCCTGCCCGATTACAGGATCACCTGTCTCTTCGTCGACAAGAACCACCGTCGCGACGGTGTCGCCGAACTCGCCGTGCGCGGAGCCGTCGCCTTGATCGGTGAGGCGGGCGGCGGCACGGTCGAGGGCTACCCGCACGACGTTCCTCCGGGGAAGAAGGTGTCGGCGTCCTTCCTCTACAACGCCACCCGCACCCTGTACGAACGGGTGGGCTTCACCTTCGTGCGACCCAAGGGCCAGGGCAACACGGTGATGCGCATGGAGGTGGCGGATTCACGCCGGTAGCCCGCACACGCTGTAGGGCACACGTCGGTAGGGCGCAGGTCGGTGGGGCGCACGTCGCTGGGGCGCGCTAGCGTCGTAGCCATGGTGAGCTTTGCCGACAAGCCGATCCTCGACGTCACGATCGAGGAGTGGGAGGCGTACCTCTCGGGAACGCCCGACGACGGCGGCGTGCGCCTGAAGCTCCGCAAGAAGAACTCCTCGGCTCCGGGCATCACCTGGTCGGAGGCCCTCGACGTCGCCCTCTGCTACGGCTGGATCGACGGTCAGGCCGGCCGCTTCGACGAGGACTACACGCTGCAGGCCTTCACACCGCGCCGCAAGAACAGCCCGTGGTCGCAGATCAACCGCGAGCACGTGGCCCGCCTGATCGAGGAGGGACGGATGCGGCCCGGCGGCCACGCCGAGGTCGAACGCGCCCGGGCCGACGGCCGCTGGGATGCCGCCTACCGGCAGAAGGACGCCGTGGCACCGCCCGACCTCCAGATCGCGCTCGACAACAGTCCCGACGCCGCGGCGTTCTTCGAGACCCTCACCAAGCTCGACCGCTTCAGGGTCTACTTCCGCATCGGCAACATCAAGACGCCGGCCGTGCGTGCAGCGCGCATCCGCGATGTCATCGAGAAAGCCGAACGGGGCGAACAGCACTACCGCTGACCGGTGAGGTGGCGACGCTCGACCCGTGATTCTCACTGCCGGGTGCGCATCCGGTGTCGGAGCGTGTCGGTCTGTCTCACTCGGGATCGTCGTGCTGGTCGCCACTCGGGCGGTCCGAGTTCGGGTGGGGGCATGACCTCAGGGCTGCCATCGACCATGCGCACCCGCCAGCCGCCACGGGTCTCGATGGTGCGGTGGTGGAACCAGCAGAGCAGCACCCCGTTGTCGACGTGGGTGCGTTGTTCGACCGCCCACGGCACGACGTGGTGCGCTTCGGTCTCGACGGCGGGGCGTCCGCAGATGACGCAGCCGCCGTCGCGGGCGTCCATCGCCCGACGCTGCGCCCGGTTGAAGCACCGTTCCGTGGTGCCCAGCGCGAGAATCCTCCCGTTCGCGGCGAGATCGACCTGCTGGATGCCGTTCGCACAGCACAACTGCCGCACCGCGACCAAGGGAATGGGAGTCTCGAGTCCGTCGACGTGACCGACCCCGTGGCCCGACTCGTGATCGGCAGAGTGGACTGTGACGACCATCGTCGGCGATGCCCCGCCCAGCGTGGGCAGCTCCCCCGACCTGCCGGCGATATCGAACACCGTCGCCAGAGCGTCGTGCTGACGTTGGCTGCGGGTTCGGGGATCCTTGAGCTGCACCGCATCCAGGCCCTCCTGCTCGGCCCGCAGTTCGAGAGCAGCGCGATCCTCCTCGGCCATGAACCTCTCCGACTGCCGCGGATTGGTCATCGACGTGAACACCGCCCGCATGACACCGGCGACTTCGGGAGCAAGGAGGCCACCGCACGGGATCATGCCGTTCCGGGCGGGCTTGAACCAGAACCCGCGCGACGCGAAGTCCTTCTCGGTCGGCTCGGCACCGTCGGGGTTCAGATACGCCGCCCACGTCCCCGCCTGGATCTCGGTGATCGACGGCGGCACCGGCGGTTCCGCCACAGCCCCGGGCTCGACCGGCTCTCCCATCGCCGCGCAGACGAGTTCATGCTCGGCGGGTACGAACCTCGAGTACGTGTCGGTCGGGGCACCGCACTTCGCCTGACCGAGGATGCGGGTGATGGTGCGCGCCGAGTCGATGCCCAACCGTCCACACGCCAACCCCGCCCGCACGGCGTCGAACTCCGCCGGCAGCACCTCACCGGCCAGGGTCGTGTGCTGCCGGGTCTGGGCACCCAGTCGCAGCCGTGCCCGAGCAGTCGGCAGGCCCACCCGGGTGACGTGCTCCAGCAGCTCCGCCGGGGTGGGGAACCCCATCCGCTTCGCCAGCGACTCCGACCCCAGGACCGGACGGGACCGGTCGGCGACCTCACCCGCGGTGAGGACTCTCACCGCGTCGGCGGCGCGGCCGGAGCCTTCAGACACGGCAGCGACCAGCAGCAGATCCTGATCCGACAGGCCGCCCATCACCCCGACGGCAGCGGCTTCGGCGAGCAGCGCACGGTTCGCCGCCGCTGCCTCCCGCATCCGTTGCCCGAGTGATTCCATACCCTTCACGCTACGGGCACCCACCGACACTGGAGTCACTGAATCCATAGTTTGATCAGGAATTCTTCATCCACAGGCTGTGGAAATGCGGGCGTCGTGGGATGGCTGTGGAGGAGGGCCGGTGAGGCGATCTCGATACGCCTGCTCGCTGCGCTCGCGGGCTACTCGATCGACGGATGGGTCTGCGAGAGGCGCTTCGGCCGCCGACTTCGTCGGGGCCTCAGCGAGCGGTGAAAGGGGCACCTCGGCCAGCGGGTGGCCTCAGCGAGCGGTGGGAAGCCGCGGCCTCAGCGAGCGGAGTGGGCCCGGGCCTCAGCGCGCCAGCAGCCCCGCCACGTGCGCCTCGAGCTGATCGCCGACGTCGACGCCGTCGGGGTCGTAGAGCCACTGCAGCTGCAGGCCGTCCCACAGGGCGACCAACCAGGCCGCCTCGAACCACGGATCGACGCCCGCCCCGAGGTCGAGCCGACTGATGATCCCGGCGAAGCGGTCGATCGCCATCGCGAAGCGCTGTTCGAAGTAGGCATGTGCGGGATGCGACGGCGCCGCGGCCTCGGCCGAGAGCACGGCGTAGAGCTCGATGAGTCCGGGCTCGGATGCGGCATCGTGGCGCGCGCCGTCCGGGAGGGAGAGCATCGTGCCGCGCGGATCGGTCTGCGGGTCGAAGACCGTGCGCTCGCCGATCGTGGAGTCGCGGCGCTCGATCACCGCCGCGAGCAACTCCTCCTTGCTGGAGAAGTGGTGCAACAACGTCGACTTGCCGATGCCGACCTGCTCGGCGATCTCGCGCAGGCTCGCGGCATAGAAGCCGCGACTGGCGAAGACGGCGGAGGCCTCCACGATGATCCGCTCGCGGCGCTTGCGGCCCGGGGCGTAGCCGATGTCGTTCGTCCACGGCGCGAAGTCCAGCGTCGGTCCCCCATTCGAGGAGTCGACGCCCGAGTTCCGGGCGGCGACCGTCGCCACCCCCTGCAGCTGACGCAGGTGGGTCTCGAGCATCGCCGGCACATCGATCCGATCCGGAAGATAGAGCGACATGAGCTGCAGGCCGTCCCAGGCCGCAGCGAGGCGGATCGCCTCGCCGACGGCATCCGTCTCTGCGGAGAGCTCGCCGTCGGTGATGGCCTGCGCGAAGAACTGCCCCGAGAGACCGCGCAGGCGCCGGTGCCGATCTCGGAATCGAGCGTGCGCCGGGTGTGCGGCGCTGGTCGCCTCGCCGGCGAGCGTCGCGAACAACGGGATGTAGCCGGGGCGCAGGGCGTTATGGCGGGCGATCTCGACGAAGACTTCGACTCCCATCACCCGCTCGCCGATGCGGTCCTCGTTGGCCTGCTCCAGGTCGCCGACGATCACATCGAGGATCTCGTCCTTCGAGGAGAAGTGCTTGAGGACTCCCGGATGCGACAGCCCTGCTTGCGCGGCGATGTCACGGAGGGACACCGCCCCGAACCCCCGCTCGACGAACAGGGCGGCGGCCGACTCGAGGATCGTCGCGCGTGTGCGGGCGGCGCTGGCTGCCCGCGCGTTCGCGGCGCCGGCGGCGGCGATGAACACCACTCCCATGAGTCCCCCTCCGTCCGGTCGAGAGTCATCCTCCCACAGCGCGGTTACCGCTCGGACGGCATCCGATTACCACGCGGTCTTCATTGAGTTACCACGTGGTCTATTTTCATGTATGCTCATCCGCGAGCCGATGGCGGCTCAGGTTCATTTGAAAGGAACCCCATGACAGAGTCGTCAATGGCTGGCGCAGCGACCTCGCTCGGCGCGCAGTCCGATCTCCTCCTGGCCGAATCGGCCACGGCGGGCAAACGGAGCGGACGGGCGCCTCGCGGCTACCTCCCCGGTCTCGCCGTCTCGAACTTCGGCGTCTACCTCGCTCTGCTCACCCCGGTGATGGTCTCGATGGCCTTCAAGGTGCAGCACATCACCTCGTCGCCCGAGGAGGCGACCGCTCAGCTCGGCATCATCATGGGCGTCGGCGCCCTGTTCGCCCTCATCTGCAACCCGCTCGTCGGTCGGCTCTCCGACCGCACGTCCTCGCGCTTCGGCATGCGACGCCCGTGGATGCTCGGCGGCGTGCTCGTGGCCCTCGGCGCCTTCACGCTCATCGGCGTCGCGACCAGCACCTGGATCGTGCTCATCGCCTGGTGCATCGTGCAGGCCGCGCTCAACGGCGTGCTCGCCGCGTCGACCGCGACGGTGCCCGACCAGGTTCCGGTCTCGGGTCGTGGCAAGGTGTCGGGCATCGTCGGCCTCACCACGCCGCTCGGCATCCTCGGGGGCAGCTTCCTGGTGAACTTCCTCGCCGACGACGTGAGCCGCTTCGTCGTGCCCGGCGTGATCGCCGTGATCGCCGTGGTCGCGTTCGTGGTGATCCTGAAGGACCGCGTGCTCACCGAGAAGCCGGCCGAACGCTACGGCGTCAGGGAGTTCTTCGGATCGTTCGTCTTCAACCCGCGCAAGCACCCCGACTTCGGCTGGACCTGGCTCACCAAGTTCCTCGTCATGTTCGGCTACGCCGGCATCGCCACCTTCCTGCCGTTCTACCTCGTCGAGCAGTTCAAGCTCAGCGAGCAGGACGCGATCGGCACCATCCTCATGGCCAACCTCGCCTCGATGGCCGCGATGGCGATCTCGGGCCCCATCGGCGGCATCCTCTCCGACAGGATCGGCAAGCGCCGCCCGTTCGTGGCCGTCGCCGGCGGAGTCATGGTCGTCGGACTGGTCGTGCTGGCGTTCGCTCCGAGCATCGGGGTCGTCCTCCTCGCCCAGGCGATCATCGGCTTCGGCGCCGGCTCGTTCATGTCGGTCGACATGGCTCTCGCCACGGAGGTCCTTCCCAACGCGGCGGACTCCGCCAAGGACCTCGGCGTGCTCAACATCGCCAACGCGCTCCCCCAGTCCATCGCCCCCGCCATCGCCCCGATGATCATCGCCTTCGGCGCCACCACGGCGCTCGGCGGCTATACCGTCTATTACCTCTTCGGCGCGCTCGTCGCCCTCGCCGGCGCCGTGCTCGTCTACCGCATCAAGGGAGTGAAGTAACACCATGACCGACATCATCGATTCCAGCGTGACGGATGCCCGAACGGATGCCGCGGCATCCGGAACCGCAGCCGTCACCGTCGATCCCACCTACCGGAACGCGGCGCTGCCCGTTGACGAGCGCGTGGAGAACCTGCTCGGCCAGATGAGCCTGGAGGAGAAGGCGGGCCTGTTCTTCCAGACCATGATCGCCATGAGCCAGGACGGCGAGCTCGCTCCGGCCGACCCCACCTTCGGACTCGAGTCCAACGAGGCGATGGTCATCGGCAAGGGCATGACGCACTTCAACGTGCTCGGCTCGGCGCCGTCGGGCGAGCTCATGGCGGCCTGGCACAACAAGGTGCAGGAACTGGCGGCGACGACCCGTCTCGGCATCCCCGTCACCATCTCCACCGACCCCAGGCACTCGTTCAGCGACAACCCGCTCGCCGGCATGCTGTCCGGCCCGTTCTCGAGCTGGCCCGAGACCGTCGGTCTCGCCGCCATCCGCGACGAGGCTCTCGTCGAGCGGTTCGCCGACATCGCGCGCCAGGAGTACACGGCCGTCGGCATCCGGGTGGCGCTGCATCCGCAGGTCGACCTCGCCACCGAACCGCGCTGGGGCCGCCAGGTCGCCACCTTCGGCGAGGACCCCGAGCTCACGAGCGCCCTCGGGGCGGCCTACATCCGCGGCTTCCAGGGTTCCGAGCTGGGTGCGGCATCCGTCGCCACCATGACCAAGCACTTCCCCGGCGGCGGCCCGCAGATGGACGGCGAGGACGCCCACTTCCCGCACGGCCGGGAGCAGGTCTACCCCGGCGGTCGGTTCGAGTTGCACCTCAAGCCCTTCGAGGCCGCATTCGAGGCCGGAACCAGCCAGATCATGCCCTACTACGGCATGCCCGTCGGCACCGAGTACGAAGAGGTCGGCTTCGGCTTCAACAAGAGCGTGATCACCGGCCTGCTGCGCGAGCGCTACGGCTTCGACGGCATCGTCTGCACCGACTGGGGACTCATCTCCGACTCCGAGATCTTCGGCCAGCCGTTCCCGGCGCGCGCCTGGGGAGTCGAGCATCTCACCCCGCGCGAGCGCATGGTGAAGATCATCGAGGCCGGCGTCGACCAGTTCGGCGGCGAGGCGATCCCCGAGCTCCTCATCGAGCTCGTCGAGTCGGGTGAGATCAGCGAGGCGCGCCTCGACGAGTCGGCCCGTCGGCTCCTCCGCGAGAAGTTCGTGCTCGGACTCTTCGACGCGCCGCTCGTCGATGTGGCTGCGGCGGGCATCGTCGTCGGGTCCGAGGAGTTCCGTGCGGCCGGCGAGTCGGCCCAGCGCGCCTCGATCACGGTGCTGACCAACACCGAGATCACGAATCCGGTGACGGATGCCGCCACTCCGGCCCTGCCGATCGCGACCGGGCTGAAGCTCTACGTCGAGGGCATCGACGCCGCCGTCGCAGCCGACTACGGCACCGTCGTCGCCACCCCGGCCGAGGCCGACGTCGCGATCATCCGCACGCACGCTCCGTTCGAGGTGCGCAGCACGATGTTCGAGAACTTCTTCCACCAGGGCTCGCTCGACTTCACCGACGAGGCCGTCGCGCACCTGCGCGAGGTCGCGGCATCCGTGCCCACCATCGTCGACGTTCACCTCGATCGCCCGGCCATCCTCACGCCGATCGTCGCCTCGCCCGGAGCGCCGGCCGCGATCGTCGCGAACTACGGAGCGAACGCCCGTGCTCTGCTCGATGTACTCACCGGCGCCGCGGAGGCGAAGGGCAGACTGCCCTTCGACCTGCCGTCGAGCATGGCCGCCGTCGAGGCCAGCCGCGAGGACGTGCCGTTCGACACGAAGGACCCGCTGTTCCGCTTCGGGCACGGGCTGAGCATCTGACGCTCAGGTGAACGCGCCGTGCGAGGCTCCCCCGATCGTCAGTCGGAGAGGGTCGCGGACGGCGCGTTCAGGCCGGATCGCGTCGTGCGTCGTCGCTCGCTCACGATGAAGACGACGAGGAGCACGGCACCCGTGATGATGATGAGGTAGGTGCTGAGCGACGCGACGATGCTGAGCGGGTTGCCGGTCGAGGGATGGCCCGCGAAGAGGAACAGGGTCGGGTCGGTCGACGCGTGCAGCAGGATCGGCCAGATGAGGCGCCCGGTCAGTCGCAGGGCGAGGTACATGATGAGGCCGAAGAAGAAGGTGTAGACGACCTGGATCGCCGTCGTGGAGAGGCCCTGGTCGCTGGTGAAGAGGTTCCCCGCGTGCAGGGCGGCGAAGATCCCGGCCGATGTCAGGCCCACAGCGATCTCGCCACGGCCTGCCTTGCGCATGAGGTTCACGACGAAGCCTCGGGTCAGCAGCTCCTCCGCGAGGCCGATGACCAGCCCCGTGAGCAGCCAACTGCCGATGAGCGCCGCGCCAGCGGATTGCGCGTCGACGGACAGCAGTGCCGACACGTTGATGGCGAGCACGACGGCGATGCCGACCCACATCCACCTCCGACCACGAACGGGCTGCGGGCCGAACAACTCTCGCAGCCATCCGAGCGACGCGGCGAAGAGGAGCAGGACGACAGCGCCGAGGAGGATCGGCAGACCGACACCGATGAGCACGTCCATCGCGCCGTTCTTCGCGCCGCGAACACTCCCGCCCTCGGGGAAGACCGCATCCACGGCGAGCGACAACAACTGGTAGACCCCGTAGTACACCACGGCGAGCAGGACCGCCCGCCACCAGTCGCCGCGTTCCCAGAATCGCCTCCACGCGGACTGCTGGGTATCGGGCAGGGCGTGGTGCGCTTCGTTCACAGGGACCTCCGGATTCGACGAGATGACATCGTCAACGCTATCGGTCGGCGCGACCCGGCCGGGGTCGCTCCGCGCGTCGCGGGGAGCTCCGCCACATGATCGACGAGCGCCTGACGGGCATCCGCTCGGTCGCCACGATCACTCGGCCTGATTCGCCAGCCTGCGCGACACCCTGTGGGCCTCGAGCAGCAGTGCCCGCCCGAGTTCCTTCTGGCGGGCCGGCTTGAACCGGCTCTCGATCCCGGTGAGCGTGAGCGCCCACATCGGCCGGTTGGCCCGGTCGAAGATCGCGGCCGCCATGCCCCAGCTGCCCTCGACGATGCGCCCCGGGTTGACGACGTAGCCGACCTCCCGTGCTGCCGCGATCGTCGTGCGGATGCCGGCCAGTGTCTGGTTCACGCCGTGCCGGTTGCCGCTCAGGTCGAGCCGGGCGAGGTGCTCCTCCTGCTCCGCCTCGTCGAGGTGGGCGAGGATCGCCAGCCCGGCCGAGCCGATCCCCAGCGGGAAGCGCGTGCCCTCGGCCAGTACGAAGGAGCGGATGGGGAAGCTCCCCTCCTCCCGCAGCAGGCAGATCGTCTCGTTGCGCCGACGCATCGAGAGGAACGCCGATTCCCCCGTCGACGCGGCCAGTCGCACGAGCGACGGATGCGCGATCTCCTCGATGGGGAACCGGCTCGCCGCTGCCGAGCCCATCACGTACATCTCGGCCCCGAGGAACCAGCGGCCGCTGCCCTCGTCCTGGTCGAGCAGCCCTTCGGCCGCGAGGGAGTTGAGCAGGCGGTGCACCGTCGGCTTGGTGAGGCCGGTTCTCGCGACCAGGTCGTTCAGTCGCACGCCCTCACCTCGGGCGCTCGTGACCTCGCGGAGCAGGTGGCCGACGCGCTGCACAACCTGGGTCCCCGCGGGAGGCTGCGGCATCCGTCGTTCCATATCGTGAAACTTCCTGTCTGAGATTCCACATGTTAGTCCACATGTTGATCGACGCCGGATGCCGTCCTAGGGTCGGCATGACGGCGTCCACAGGGCGCCACTCGATGGAGAGGGAGCAACGTGACGAAACTGGCCACGGACACCGCAGCGCTGATCGGCGGTCTGGTCACCGACGGCATGACCATCGCCGTCGGAGGATTCGGTCTCAGCGGAGTTCCGTTCGACCTCATCGACGCCCTGCGCGACTCGGGGGCGAAGGACCTCGTGATCGTGTCGAACAACATGGGCGTCGACGGCCAGGGCCTCGGCGTGCTCCTCGAGAGCAACCAGGTCGCGAAGGTCGTCGGCTCCTACGTCGGCGAGAACAGGTTGTTCGCCAGCCAGTACCTCGACGGCCGCCTCGAGGTCGAGTTCGTGCCTCAGGGCACCCTCGCCGAGCGACTGCGCGCCGGCGGGGCCGGCATCCCTGCGTTCTACACGAAGACGGGCGTCGGCACCCAGGTGGCCGAGGGGAAGCCGCTCGCCGACTTCGACGGCGACACCTACCTGCTCGAGCGAGCCATCACGGCCGACATCGCCCTCGTGCGCGCTCACCTCGCCGACACCGAGGGCAACCTCGTCTACCGCTACACGGCGCGCAACTTCAACCCGCCGGTCGCGACGGCCGGCCGCGTGACCATCGCCGAGGCCGAGCGCATCGTCGAGGTCGGCGAGATCGATCCGAACGTCATCGTGACGCCCGGCATCTTCGTGCAGCACATCGTGCAGGCGAGCGAGCGCGAGAAGCCGATCGAGCAGCGCACCGTGCGCCCACCGCGATCCGTGAACCCCGCGAGCCCCGAGGAGGGCAACTGACATGCCATGGACCCGCGACCAGATGGCGGCCATCGCCGCCGGTGAACTGCACGACGGCGACTACGTGAACCTCGGGATCGGCATCCCGACCCTCGTGGCGAACAACGTTCCCGACGGGCTCTCGATCACGCTGCAGAGCGAGAACGGCCTGCTCGGCATGGGCCCGTTCCCGTTCGAGGGCGAGGAGGACGCCGACCTCATCAACGCCGGCAAGCAGACGGTGACGGTTCTCCCGGGCAGCAGCATCTTCGACTCGGCGGACTCGTTCGCGATGATCCGCGGCGGCCACGTCGACGTGGCCTTCCTCGGCGCCATGCAGGTGTCGGGCTCAGGCGACCTCGCCAACTGGTCGATTCCGGGCAAGCTCGTGAAGGGCATGGGCGGCGCGATGGACCTCGTGGCGGGCACCAGGCGCGTGGTCGTGCTCACCGAGCACGTGGCGAAGGACGGCGCTCCGAAGATCGTCGAGCAGTGCACGCTGCCGCTCACCGGCCTGCGGGTGGTGCAGCGCATCATCACCGATCTCGCCGACTTCGATGTGACCGACGACGGCCTGGTGCTCACGCAGTTGGCTCCGGATGTCTCCCTCGAGCAGGTGCGCGCCGCGACGGGGGTCGCGTTCACCAGCGCGATCCGCTGAGGCTCGGCGCACGAATGGCACGCAGGCTCACGATTGCAGGATGAGCCCGAGGATGACCCTCCCACAGAGCGTGAACGGGCGCTGATCCTGTAAACGCGGGGGCCGAGCGCGCTACAACGGGGCGCGGAACGGCCGGAAGAAGTCCCGCAGCTCCTGTGCGTAGAGCTCGGGCTCCTCGAAGGCCGCGAAGTGGCCGCCGCGTGCAGGCTCGGTGGCGCTCACCAGGTTCGTGGAACGCTCGAGCCAGTCCCTGGGCGCCCGCACGATGTCCGCCGGGAAGATCGAGAAGCCCGACGGCACCTCGACCCGCCGCACCAGCTGCTCGGGCGCCAGCCTCGAGTTCGCGTTGTACATGCGCATCGACGAGCCGATCGTTCCGGTCAGCCAGTAGATCGTGACGTTCGTGAGGATCTCGTCCTTCGTGAGGCTCCGCTCGATGTCGCCGCCGCAGTCGCTCCAGGAGCGCAGCTTCTCCACGATCCAGGCCAGCAGGCCCACGGGCGAGTCGGTCAGCCCGAACGCCGCGGTCTGCGGCTTGGTGCGGTGCATCGCCCCGTAGGCGCCCTCGGTCGCGTTCCACTGCGCCGCGTCGGCGACCAGCGCCCGCTCGTCGGGGGACAGCTGCGACAGGTCGGCTCCGGGCGCCGGGATGCCGGCATCCGTTCGATGCACCGCGACGACCCTCTCGGGGTGATCGAGGGCGAGGTACCGGCTCACGTGGCTGCCGATGTCGCCGCCGGCAGCGAAGAACCTCTCGTGCCCGAGCGCCGTCATCAGCTCGGCCCACAGGCCGGCGACGGCTCGGGAGTCGAGTGCGGGCGACGGATGCTCCGAGTAGCCGTATCCGGGCATGTCGGGAACGACCACCTCGAAGGCATCGGCGGGGTCGGCGCCGTGCGCGCCGGGATCGGTGAGCAGCGGGATGACCTTCGAGAACCGCCAGAACGAGTCGGGCCAGCCGTGAGTGAGGATCAGGGGAATGGCGGCACCGGATGCCGATGCCGACGCCGACGCCGACGCCGGAGCGTGCACGAGGTGGATGCCCAGCCCGCCCACCCGCGCCCTGTAACGGGGCAGCCTCGCGAGCGCGACCTCCTGTGTCGTCCAGTCGAAGCCGTCGGCCCAGTAGGCGGCGAGCTCGCGCAGGTAGTCGAGGTCAGCGCCGAGGCTCCAGCCGGCGTCCTCGGGGGCATCGGGCCAGCGCGTCGCCCGCAGTCGAGCCCGCAGATCGTCGAGGTCGGCAGGGTCGGCGTGGGGGCTGAACGGCTCGAGTGCGGCATCCGACATGCGCACCAGCCTAGGCACGGTCCGCCCGGATCCGGCGGGCGCACGGCAGGATGGGGTCGATGGACGAAGCGAACCAGGAGCAGCACACCGCGCCCCCGCCGGCGCGGATACGCCCACGCGCGCACAGGCTCGCCGCGGGCATGGAGGACCGCCACCCGACGTGGTTGGTGGAGCACGCTCTCGCCGCGGGCTGGATCTGGGCGGCGTTCTGGGTGGCGCTGCTGTTCGTCGCAGACCACTTCGACCTGCACGCGGTCATCTGGATCGTGCTCGTCGTCATCGCCCTGCTGCCGAGCTTCGCAGCGACCATCGTGGTGCTGAGCGAGACTCCGCGCTCGCACCTCGAGCACCCCGAATCGGTGCTCGCGCACTTCTTCGGACGCTTCGCCGGCTACACCTTCGCCTTTCTCGCCTGGACGATCTCGGTCGTGCTGAGCGCCACCATCGCCGCCCAGTTGCAGAATGCGGGCAAGGACAACGAGACCGCGACGCTCGGGATCGGCGCGGGGTGGGTGCTGGCAGCTGTCCCCGTCGTCGTGCTCTTCCTCTGGCTCGTGCTGACGTTCCGCTACGCCTGGTACCTCTCGCGGCTGCGCGGCTGGCGCGCCCACCCGAAGCGCACCCGGCTGCCGAAGGGCTTCCTCGAGGGGATGCCGCGCACGCACGCCCTCATCGTCGGGCTCGCGCATCCGGGCCTGCTGGCCGTCACCGGAAGCCTGGCCGTGCTGCTCGCCGCCGGCCTCTGGGTCGACGATGTGACGATCCACATCATCTAGCGCAGCCGCCGCCTACAGGATCTCGCCGGTCACTCCGGAGATCGCCAGCTCGGCCCGCTCGCGCGACCGCTCGATGAGCACGGCGTTGGCCCCGTCGACGTCGCGCGCCCAGGCCGTCGCGGCCTCGGGCGTGCGCCCGTGCCGGGTGTGCCGATCGACCAGGCGGCGCTCGCGCTCGTCCACCGGAGTCGAGCAGAACCAGGCGGCGTCGAGTCGGTCCCGGACGCCGGCCCACGGCGCGGCATCCGACAGCAGGTAGTTGCCCTCGATGACGACGATGGTCGCGGAGTCGTCGACGGCGATCTCGCCGGCGACCCCCTCGTCGACCTTGCGCTTGAAGCTCGGCGCGTAGATCGTGTGGCCGCTCTCGGAGCGGAGGCGATCGAGGAGGGCCACGAAGCCCCAGCCGTCGAAGGTCTCGATGGCACCCTTCCGATCGTGGATGCCGAGCCTGTCGAGCGTGGAGTTGGCCAGGTGGTAGCCGTCCATCGGGAGGTGCACGGCGGGGCCGGCGGCTCCGGCATCGCCGTTGATCCGACCCACGATCGCCTTCGCCAGCGTCGTCTTGCCACTGCCGGGGCTGCCCGTGATGCCGATGAGAACGCGCCGACCGGCGGCATCCGTCAGCGAACGGATGCGGGAGACCAGGGCATCGACGGCCTCGGTCGAGAGCGGCGGCCGGTCGGCGCGTTCCGGCTCAGGAGACACGGTTGCTCTCGAGACGGTTGCTCAGGAAGGTGTGGGCGTGACGCGCGAGCGCGGGGCCGTCGTCCCAGAGGTTGCGCCAGATCGCCAGGTCGTTCGAGAGCGTCGGCGAGACGACGGCCGAGGAGAACGACTCGAAGGTGATCGGACCCGCGTAGCCGATGTCCTCCAGCGCGTGGAAGAACGACGTGAAGTCGAGGTGCCCGCTGCCGAGGTAGCCGCGGTGGTTCTCGCCGATGTGCACATAGCCGAGGCGGTCGCCGACGAGCTTGACGGGTCGTGAGAAGTCGTCCTCCTCGATGTTCATGTGGTAACTGTCGAGGTGGATCACCACGTTGTCGGCACCGATGTCGTCGGCGAGGCGCAGGGCGTCGGCCGCGGTGTTGATCACGTTGGTCTCGTAGCGGTTGCACACCTCGAGGCCCAGGGTCATGTTCTTCTGCGCGGCCTCCACGGCGAGGTCCTTGAGCGTCGAGACGACGTTCGCCCGGCCCGCGGAGGAGAGTGGATGCCCGTACTTGCCCAGAGCACTGTAGAGCGCCCCGGTGAAGTGAGTGCCGCCCAGGTCGTGCGTGATCTGAAGGGAATCGTGCAGGAGCGCAGCGCCCTTCGCCACCACGGCGGAGTCGTCGCTCGAGACGTCGGCCTCGAAGGCGAGGCCGCGCGAGCAGACGATGCCGAGGCCGGCAGCCTCGAGTTCGGCACGGGCGGCGGCCACGTCGAGGGCCGGAGAGTCGTGCAGCGACAGCTCGAGGATGTCGTAACCGGCCTTCTTGGTCTCGGCGATGATCGAGGTCATCTCGGCGGGGGTGGTCCCGCCTGCGAAGACGAGGGCGTGAACTCCGAGCTTGTTGGTCGGCATGGTGTTCCTGTTCTTGTGGTGGTGCGGGTCTGGTGGTCGGTTCAGGCAGCGAGCGAGACGGCGACGGATGCCGCGGCCAGCTCGGTGCGCAGGAAGGTGTTGGACTCGTGGGCGAGCTCGGTGGGGTCGCTCCACATCGGGCGCCAGAGCCCGATGTCGACGGACTGCTCAGCCGTCAGCACAGCGCTGGAGAAGGTCTCCACCGTGATCGCCCCCGCGTAGCCGGAGGCGACGAGGGCCCTGGTCAGCCGCGGCCAGTCGATGGCCCCGGTGCCGAGGCGGCCGCGATGGCTCTCGCTGGCGTGGATGTAGCCGAGGTGGTCCCCAGCGACGGCGATGGCGGTCGAGACGTCGACCTCCTCCACGTGCGCGTGGAAGGTGTCGAGGTGCACGACCGCGTTGTCGACGCCGAGGTTCTCGAGGAAGCGCACGGTCTGCGCCGCCGTGTTGAGCAGGTTCGACTCGTAGCGGTTGACGTACTCGATGCCGAGGGTGATCCCGTCGCGAGCCGCCAGGGCGGCGATCCGCCGCAGCACGCCGAGGGCGTTCTCACGGTCGGCTGCGGCGAACGGATGCCCGTAGCGGCCCATCGCCGAGTAGACGACGCCGCCGACGAACGGGGCACCGATCTCCGCTGCGAAGGCCACGGCCTCGGACAGCCGGTGTTCACCGCGGGCCGAGGCTGCGGCATCCGTCGAGTTGATGTCGTCGTCGAAGCCGAGGGCGAGCGAGACGACGGAGTCGATGCCGTGCCTGTCGAGCAGCCGACGGGTGTTGAGGGAGTCGAGCTCGGCACGATCGATGGCCGGGATCTCGATGAGGTCGTAGCCGGCCTCGGATGCCCCGCGGATGGCGCGCTCGGCGGCATCCGGCGACCAGTTGAAGCCCCACACCCCGGCGTGGATTCCGATGCGGTTGGCGGTCACTGTGATCAGGCCGCCTTCGCGCCGGTGATGAGGGCGACGAGCTCGTCGCCGCTGGTCTCGGACGAGCGACGCTCGGCCACGGCGAGGCCGCCGCGCATGACCCACACGTGGTCGGAGAGGCGCAGCACCTGGTCGAAGTTGTGACTGATGAGCAGCACGGCGACGCCCTGGTCCTGCAGTTTGCGGATGATCGACTCGACGCGCGCCGTCTCCTGTACACCGAGTGCCGCCGTCGGCTCGTCCATGATGACGATCGAGCTGCCCCAGCCGGCTGCGCGAGCGATGGCGACGGCCTGGCGCTGACCACCCGAGAGGCGGCGCACGCGGCTGGTCACCGGAGGCACGTTCACGGCGAGATCCGAGAGCAGGGTCTCGGCGGTGGAGCGCATGGCCTTGCGATCGAGCATCTGGAACGGACCGAAGCCCTTGGTCTTCTCGCGGCCGATGAAGAAGTTCTGCCACACGGTGAGCTCCTCGACGAGGGCGAGGTTCTGCTGCACGGTCTCGATGCCGTGCTCACGGGCGGCGAGCGGAGTGCCGAACTCGACCACCTTCCCGTCGAGGGTGATGGTGCCGGAATCGGGTCGGTGGATGCCGGAGAGGCAGCGCACGAGGGTCGACTTGCCCGCACCGTTGTCGCCGATGAGTGCTGTGACCTCGCCGCGTCGCATGGTGATCGACGCGCCGCGGAGGGCGTGCACGCCACCGAACGACTTGGTGATGTCCTGGGCAGAGAGGATGACGTCGGTGTCGACGGATGCTGTGGTGTTCATTTCTTCTGGAACCTCGTGAGAAGGGCCGCGAGGACTACGACGAGTCCGACGGCGAGCGGCTGGTAGAACTGCGAGACACCGAGCAGGGTGAGCCCGTTGGTGAGGGCGGTGAGCAGCAGCGCACCGAGGATCGGGCCGACGATCTTCGCCCGGCCGCCGGTGAGGCTGACGCCGCCGAGCACGACGGCGGCGATCGAGTTCAGCAGGTAGCTGGTGTTGATGGCCGGCTCGGCGGCACCGATTCTGGCGACCAGCAGCAACGAGGCGAGACCTGCGAGCAGCGCCGCGATCAGGTAGACGGCCATGCGCACGCGGGAGGCGTTCACGCCGTTGGCGACCGCCGCCTCCTCGCTGCCACCGACGGCCTGCACGTGCAGACCGAAGCGGGTGCGGAACATGACGAACCAGCCGACGACACCGACGATGAGAGCGATGATGAACGGATATCCGACGATCCAGACGGACCCTGTGGTGAGGCGGAGCAGGTCGGGGCTGGTGATCGAGACCGGCTTGCCGCTCGTCACGATGAGGGCGAGACCCGTGGCGACCGAGAGGGTTCCGAGCGTGGCTATGAAGTCCGTCACCTTGCCCTTCGCGATCAACAGTCCGTTGACCAGGCCGATGACCCCGGCCGAGAGGATGGCGATGATCGCCGAGATCCAGAAGCCGAAGCCCGCCTGCCAGGCGATGCCGAAGCCGACGGCGCCGAGGGTCATCGTGGCCGAGATGGAGAGGTCGATGCCTCCGGTGGTGATGACGAAGGATTGGGCGACCGCGAGGATCACGAGAATGGCGGCGGCCACGAGCATGGCCCGGATGTTGCCGATGCTGAGGAAGGTGGGGCTCAGGATGGCGAAGACGATCACGAGGGCGATGAGCCCGATCGGTGCGGCGTTCTCAGCCCAGAAGCTCAGGCTCTTGGCTTCTCGGAGTAGGGGGCGGATGCCCTTCTCAGGGACCGCGATGTTCGTGGTCTGAAGTGGGAGGTTCACGAGTGTCTCTGTCTCTCTCAGCGGTGGCGGGGTGTGGGGAGGATGGAACCGGGCCCCGGCGAGGCGTCAGCCGGGGCCCGGGGTCCTACTTCGAACCCAGGAGGTCCGCGAGCGGGTTGTCGAACTCCTCGAACGGCTGCGGGAAGGCGTCGATGGCCTGCTGCGCGACATCCGCCGTGACGAGGGCCGTGGGCGACTCGACCGTGGCGGGGAGCTCCTCGCCTGCCGCGACGACCTCGCAGGCCTGCACTCCGAGCGATCCGATCGCGTAGGGGTACTGGGCGACGGTGGCGCTCAGGCCTCCGTCGGCGACCGACTGCAGGGCGTCCTTGTTGCCGTCGACGCTCACGACCACGATCTCGCCCGTGAGTCCGGCGTTCTCGACAGCCTTCACGATGCCGAGTCCCATGTCGTCGTTCGCGGCG
The DNA here is from genome assembly GCA_001423545.1 of Leifsonia sp. Leaf325. Taxonomy (GTDB): domain Bacteria; phylum Actinomycetota; class Actinomycetes; order Actinomycetales; family Microbacteriaceae; genus Orlajensenia. The sequence continues at coordinate 794,194 of LMOK01000002.1, read as the reverse complement.
AAGAACGCCTTGACGTCGGGGTGCGCCGCGATGATGTCGGTGGCCTTGGTGAGGGCGACGTCGCGCTTCCAGTCGGCCGCCTCCTCCTGCACGATCTCGACCTTGTCGCCGGCGGCGGCGGTGAAGCCGTCGATGCGGGCGGCGCTGGTCACGTCGCCGGCGACGCCGCCGATGACGGCGACCTCGGCTCCGGCATCCACGTTGCCGGTGATGAAGTCGCCGGCCTTGCCGCCCGCGGCCTTGTTGTCGGTGCCGATGTAGGTGGCGATGTCGATGCCGGCTGCCTCGGCCGCATCGGCGTCGATGGGATTGTCGATGTTGACGATCGTCGTACCGGCCGCAGCGACCGGGGCGAGGGCTTGCACGAGGTTCGTGCCGCTGATCGGGTTGACCACGAAGCATCCGTAGTCCTGACCGGCGAGGGTGGTGAGCTTGTCGGCCTGGCCCGTAGTGTCGCCGATGTCGGCGGCGGCCTGGACAGTGACGTCGACGCCGTCCTCCTGGGCGGTCGTCTTGATGCCGTCCTCCATCGCCTGGAAGAACGGGTTGTCGAGGCCCTTGATGACGGCCGCGACCTTCGTGGACCCGGAACCGGAGCTGGAACCGCCCGACGAGTCGGAGCCGGAGGAACACCCGGCGAGCGCGAGTGCGATGGCGACGACGGGCACCGCGACGAACACGGCACGAGTCTTGGAAGCTTCTTTGCTGAACATGTCGATCCTTGGTGGGGGTTGGGGCACCACTGCGTGCCGTCCATTTGAAACTACACACCCTTTTGATTTTCGTCAATACAAAAGTATCCATGCTTTCGTGCTTTCATGTCGCTAAGATGAGGTCACCGTCGGACGACGGACAGTCAGCACGGCTCTGAGAGGGACAACGGATGCGATCGATCGAAGGAGGCTCGCACGCCAGCGATGTGCTCGCCCTGTTCCGTGAGCACGGGGAGCTCAGCCGCACCGATGTCATCGAGCTGTCGGGGCTGTCGCGCTCCACCGTCAACCAGCGTCTCGCCTCGTTGAGCGCCGCCGGACTCCTCGCCGATGTCGGAGGCGGCGAGTCGACGGGTGGGCGCCCGTCGAGCCGCTTCGCCTTCCAAGCCTCCCGCGCCGTCATCCTCACCGCCGACATCGGCGCCTCGGGTTTCGCCGTCGCCGCCTGCGATCTCAACGGCGTCCCCCTGGTGCACGCCGAGAGGGTGATCAACGTCTGGGAGGGTCCGGATGCGGTCCTCTCTGCGGTCGACGAGGCCTTCGGCAGCCTCGGGCACGACTCCGACGTCTGGGGCATCGCCATCGGTGTTCCCGGGCCTGTCGAGTTCGCCGCGCGGCGTGTGGTCAACCCGCCGATCATGACGGGCTGGGACCGCTTCGACATCGCGGCCTGGTTCGCCGGCAGGTACGCGGCTCCGGTGAGCGTGGAGAACGACGCCAACGCCCGAGCCGTCGCCGAGGCGAGGCTCCACCACGTCGACAACATCATCAGCCTGAAGCTCGGAACGGGCATCGGCGCCGGCCTGGTCTTCAACGGGCAGATCATTCGCGGCGACAAGGGTGCAGCCGGCGACATCGGCCACACGCAGGCCACGATGTCGGACCCGGAGCCGCGCGAGTGCCGCTGCGGCAACCTCGACTGCGTCGAGGCCTACGCCGGCGGCTGGGCGATCCAGCGGGAGCTCGAGAAGGTCGGCATCCACACCAACACCACCAGCGACATCGTCGCCCTCGTCGCCTCGGGCGACATGGAGGCGATGCGGCGCGTGCGTGCCGCCGGACGCATCATCGGAGACGCCATCGCCGATCTCGTCAGCATCCTGAACCCCCGCACGATCACCCTCTCGGGCCAGCTCGCCGACTGCGACGAGGTGCTGATGTCCGGCATCCGGGAGCGGGTCTACCAGCACACGGTGCCGCTGGCCACGGGAAGCCTGCAGATCACGAAGTCGACCCTCGGCGAGCTGGCCGGCGTGACCGGCCTGGCTCTCATCGCGATCGACGCCCTGTTCGAGCCGGAGTCGGTCGACGCCATCCTCGAGGCGCCCACCGCGCTGCGCGGAGCCTGACACTCCCGGCGCCGCAGCTGAGCAATTGTCAAGCCCGAAGCGGACACCGCCGTCCGGACGTACGTTTGCCCCACCTCGCGACGATGCGGGCTCACCTGAGGGGACGTCCATGTACTTCCATGCACAGCGTTACATCAACGAGATCGCAGCGGACGAGCCGGATCCGGCTGCGGCCAACGCCCTGCAGGAAGGGCTCGGCGGGCAGTTCGGCGAGATGCGCACGATGATGCAGTACCTCTTCCAGAGCATCAACTTCCGCGGGGCGGCCGCGAAGCCCTACCGTGACCTGATCCAGGGCATCGGCACCGAGGAGATCAGCCACGTCGAACTCATCGGCACGACGATCTCACGTCTGCTCGACGGCTCGCCCCGCTACACGGGCAAGCTCACGGATCCGCTCGACACCCCGGGTGCCGGCGGCGCCACTCCCCTCAACATCGCGCTGAGTGAGGGCAACATCCACCACTACCTCGTGGGCGCCCAGGGCGCGCTACCCGTCGATGCGGTCGGCAACCCGTGGAGCGGCAGCTACGTCTACAACTCCGGCAACCTGCCCCTCGACCTGCTGTACAACCTCATGCTCGAGTCGACCGGACGTCTGCAGAAGTGCCGCATCTACGAGATGACCGACAACAAGACGGCGCGGTCCACCGTCGCCTACCTGATCGTGCGCGACCAGGCCCACGAGAACGCCTATGCCAAGGCGCTCGAGTCGCTCGGCGTCGACTGGAACAAGCTGCTGCCGATCCCGAAGACCAACGCGGAGCAGTTCCCCGAGGTGAAGAAGCTCCTCGACCTCGGCCTGCAGTCCAAGCAGTACAGCTTCGACCTGGAGGGCAAGTCCGAGGCCGGGCGCATCTTCCAGGGCATGTCGCCCTCGAAGGACGGCACGGACCTGGATGCCACGGAGCAGGCACCGGAGGGCGTTCCGTCCACGATCTCACCCGAGCGGCTCGAGGAGTTCTCCCCCGGCCTCGACGCCGACCTCATGGAGCTCATCCAGGCGACGGCCGAGATGGAACTCGCCGATGTCGAGGCGATGTTCGGACCCGTGGCGAAGAAGTAGCGCGCTCCGGCGCGATTACGGGCAGACGGATGCCGCCCCGAGCTCAGGCCTCGGGCGGCATCCGCACGATCAGGCTCGACGGGTCGACCCAGGTCTTGAACGCGCGAGCCTCGCCGAAGGAGTCGCCGTCGAGCTGGATCTGCTCGGCTCGACTGAGCGACACCACGAGCTCCTTCCCCTTGAGGTAGTTGAGCGCGCGCACCTCCTTGGTGAGTCCCATCAGCCGGCGACCGGCCGTCGTGCGACGCAGCACGCCGTTCTCCCAGAAGATCTTGGTCATGATCTGGATCCAGCCGAAGAAGCCCTCCGGGCGGAGAACGACGATGTCGAACTCGCCGTCGTCGACGGCGGCATCCGGAAGCAGCAGGATGTTGGCCGGAAGCGAGCCGCAGTTGCCGACCATGATGGTGTGGGCGCGCAGCGTCTTGTTGCCCTTGCCGTCGAGGTTGTAGCGCAGGCGCAGCTGGTTCTTGTCGCGGAGGGCGAGGCCGATCGCCTTGACATACGCCAGCCAGCCCGCCTTGGCCTTGAGGTCGTCGTCGGTGTTGGCGAGCATCTTGGCGTCGAGCCCGAGCCCGGCCATCACGAGGTAGGCGTGGCGTCGGGTCTTGCCGTCGTCACCGCGGATGTCGATCACGGCCATGTCGATCGGGCGGTCGGTGCCGGTGAGCGCCGTGCGGAGCGAGTTCTCGGCGTCGTCGAGGGTCAGGTCGAGGTTGCGGGCCAACAGGTTTCCGGTGCCCGACGGCAGCAGGGCGAGCGGAATGCCCGAACCGCGCAGGGCCTCGGCCACGACGCGCACGGTTCCGTCGCCGCCGGCGGCGATGACCACGTCGGCTCCGGCCTTCAGCGCCTCGGCGGCCTGTCCGGCGCCGGGGTCCTCCTCCGTCGTCTCGAGCCAGAGCGTCTCAGCCCAACCCGTCTCGGTCTCGAGCGCTGTCAACGCCGGGCGCAGGGCGTCGGCGTCGAGCTTGACCGGGTTGTAGATCAGTACAGCGCGGCGGGTCGAGGTGGAATCCGAGCTGGTCTCGGGCGGAACGGCGACATCGGTCATCCGCTCACCGTACGGGATCGGCGCCTCACCCGTTGGGGGCTTGCGCGACGGCGGGTGGCGTCCCTCGGCACTGCCCTACGCGCTGCGACCGGCGATCAGCGACTCCCGCACCTTCTTGCGCAGTACCTTGCCGATGAGCGACGTCGGCAGGGCCTCGAGCTGCACCACCCTCTTCGGCACCTTGTACGCGGTCAGGCGGGTACGGCAGTAGTCGCGAAGCGCACCGCCGTCGAAGCTGGTGCCCGCGCGCATGACCACCGCAGCCGTCACGTCCTCTCCGCCGGAGGCTCGCGGGAGACCGACCACGGCTGCGGACATGACGTCGGGGTGGCTCAGCAGCACCTCCTCCACCTCCGACGGGCTCACGTTGAAGCCGCCGGTGATGATGATCTCCTTCACCCGGTCGATGACCGTCACGAAGCCGTCAGCCGACACCGTCACGATGTCGCCGGTGCGCAGCCATCCGCCCTCGAGCAGTGCCGCCCTCGTGTCCTCGGGCCGCCGCCAGTAGCCCTGGAAGACCTGCGGTCCCCGCAGCAGCAGCTCTCCGGACTCCCCCGCCGCGCGATCCTCGGTCGGGTTATCAGGGTCGACCACACGGATGTCGGTGCTCGGAAACGGCACTCCGACCGTGCCGGGCCGACGCGACGGGCCGATCGGATTACCGACGGCCACCGGCGACGTCTCCGTCATGCCGTAGCCCTCGACGAGCAGACCGCCGGTCGCCTCCTCCCACCGGGTGACGGTGGAGACGGGCAGGCTCATCGCGCCCGAGATGGCGAACCGGATGCTCGACAGGTCGACGCCCTTCCGGCTCGTCGCCCGGGCCAGCGCGTCGTAGATGGGTGGCACCGCGGGCAGGAAGGTCGGCGGTGACTTCTTCATGGCGCCGAGCACCAGGTCGAGGTCGAACTTGGGGAACAGCACCAGCTTCGCGCCGATGCTCATGGCGAACGTCAGGCAGAGCGTCATGCCGTAGGCGTGGAAGAGCGGCAGCACGCCGTAGAAGGTCTCGTCGCCCTCGGTCAGGCCGGGCACCCAGGCGCGTCCTTGGGCAGCGTTCGCCCGAAGATTGCGATGCGTGAGGATGGCACCCTTCGGGGTGCCGGTGGTGCCGCTGGTGTACTGCAGCAGGGCCGTGTCGTCGATGGTCGGGCGGATGACGCGCCTCGACAGCCTGTGACCGCCGACCAGGCGATCCCAGGTGAACACCCGGCGTGCCTTCGGAGTCGTGGTCATGGCAGCGCGCGACTCCCGCGCCTTCCTGATCGGCAGGGAGAGGGCGAGGCGCTTGCCGAAGGGAAGGGCATCCGTCATGTCGACGGACACGATGTGTGCGAGCTTCACGTCGCTCGGCATGTCCGTCACGAGGTCGTAGACCTTGTCCCAGACGATCGCGACGCTGGCCCCGTGGTCCTCGAACTGGTGCCTCAGCTCGCGGGCCGTGTAGAGCGGGTTGTGCTCGATGACGATGGCTCCGAGACGCAGAGCGGCATAGAACGCGACGACGTGCTGCGGGCAGTTCGGCAGCACGAGGGCCACCCGATCGCCGGGGCCGACACCGAGCCTGCGGAGCCCCTCGGCCGCGCGCGAGACCTGCTCCCCGAGTTCGCGATACGTCGTCTGGGCGCCGAAGAACTCGAGTGCGACCTTCGATCCGAACCTCGCAACGGACGCATCGAGCATGTCGACCAGCGTCTCGGTCGGCTCGTCGATGTCGGCCGGCACGCCCTCGGCGTAGGAGGCCAGCCACGGCCTGTCACGGAACAGCTGGGACGAATCGTTCGAGTCCTGGGGCACCCCTCAACTCTAGGTCGCGAGGTATGCCGTGAGGGTGATGCGCCCGGAATGGGGCCTGCCTCGGATCTGAGTATCTGGCGAGAGTGCTTGGGCTTCTGACGCTCCGAGCGTAGATTGCGTTATATCGCGTTTGCGCCCGGACACCCGAGCCACGCGTCGGTGACCGAGGGGGCATCCATGGACTCGACTCGTACGACTGACTCGACTCGCACGACGGCAGGGCAGGCGCGCTGATGGACGTGCTGATGTCAGTGCTCCTCTCGCTCGCGCTCATCGTGACGGCATCCGTCACCACGATCGTCTTGGTGGTCCGGGCGGTCTACCGCCGCATCCGCCGCAGCCGGGCCCTGAACGGAGCCGTGCTGAAGGGCCGAGCCAGCCTCAGCTGGGGACCGCAGCGCAAGGTTCTGGGGCTGCAGCTCCAGCTCAACGACGCGCTCGACAGCGGACGCGCCGCCATCGACCTCGCGGTGCGCGCCAACGGGCGTCGCGGCGAACTGCCGCGCATCTTCCGCCGCATCGAGGCGGAGGGGGTCGCCCTCCAGGCGCAGCTGCGCCTGATGGAGACCGAGACCGACGCCGCGGCCCTGGCCGACGAGCTTCCGGCGGCCGGTCTCCGCGTCGAGCAGGTCTCCGAGATGATCCGTCGACTGCGGGCATCCGTCGCCGCCGGTCTCGGCGACCCGACAGGCGACTCGCTCGAGGCCCTCCGCGCCGAGGTCGACCGCGAGGTGGCTGCCCTTCACGCCGGGGTCGAGGAACTCCGCAATCTCAACGCCGTCGACGGTCGCTTCGCAGCGCCCTACGCCGCTCCCCTCCGCACGTCACCCACCGATCGCCTCCAGAACAAGGGAGTCCAGTCATGAGCACTGACAGCAACAGCAACACCGCCCGGATGCGCACGATCTTCCGCACCAAGACCTCCAAGGCGCTCGATCGCATGGAGGACCCGCGCGACGCCCTCGATGACAGCTACGAGCAGCAGGTGAAGCTGCTGCACCAGGTGCGTCAGGCCGTTGCCGAGGTCGCCACGGCGAAGAAGCGCATCGAGCTGCAGGGCGAGGAGATGGGCGCGCGCTACCAGAAGCTCGGCGACCAGGCTCGCGAGGCGATGGAGCACGGCCGCGAGGATCTGGCCCGCGCCGCCCTCGAACGCCGCGCCGCCCTCGAGGGTCAGGTGTCGAAGCTGCAGGAGCAGCACAGCTCGCTGCAGAAGCAGACCTCTCAGCTGCAGGAGCGCGAGCGTCGACTCGCCGAGCAGATCGCCGCCTTCCGCATCGAGAAGGAGACGATGAAGGCCACGTACAGTGCCTCCGCCGCCCAGGTGCGGGCCAACGAGGCCGTGGCGGGCATCGGTGCGAACATGAACGACGTCGGCGTCAGCCTCGACCGCGCTCGCGACCGCGTCGCCCAGATGCAGGCGCGCGCGCAGGCCACGGACGAGCTGCTCTCGAGCGGCGCGCTGAAAGACCTGACCGCGGCTCCGGATGCCGACATCGAGCGTCAGCTGGCCGAACTCTCGGCGCGCTCCGACATCGAGCGCCAGCTCAAGGCCATGAAGGGCGAGGGTGCCGACGGCATCCGCGGGTCGAAGAAGGACGACTCGACGGACGGTTGGCTCAGCATCGGGCAGGCTCCGCAGTAGGCCGAGCGCGCGGCGCCGGGTCGCTCACTTCAGCTTGGTCAGCGCGTCCTCTGCGGCGACCCAGCCGAGCATGGCGCACTTGACGCGTGCGACGAACTTCGAGGCACCGCTCAGAACAGCGGCGTCGCCGAGCAGGTCCTCGTCGGGCTCGATGGTGCCGCGAGAGCGCATCATGGTGCGGAACGAGTCGATCCGCGGCTGCAGCTCCTCGACCGGCAAACCGTCGAAGAGCTGGGCGAGCAGCGACGCCGACGACTGCGAGATGGCGCATCCGTGACCCTCCCAGGTCACCGACGTGAGCGTGCCGTCGTCAGCGACGTTCAGCTGCAGCGTGATCTCATCGCCGCAGGTGGGGTTGAGCTGGTGCGATTCGGCCGACGGATGCTCCACGAGGCCGTAGCCGTGGGGCCGCTTGGCGTGATCGAGGATGAGCTCCTGGTAGAGCCCGGCGAGGTCGCTCATCGGAGGCCTCCGAAGAATGCGATGCCGTCGGCGACGCCCGCGAGGAAGGCGTCGACGTCATCGGGGGTGGAATACAGGTAGGTGCTCGCCCGCGTCGACGAGGTGACGCCGAGGCGCCGGTGCAGCGGCTGGGCGCAGTGGTGGCCGACTCGCACCGCGATGCCGCGGCTGTCGAGGAACTGACCGAGATCGTGGGAGTGGATGCCGGGCACGTCGATGCTGGCCAGGCCGACGCGCTCGACTCCCGCCACGGGCCCGAGGATGCGCACGCCGTCGATGGCGGCCAGGCCATCGGTGAGGCGCCGGCCGAGCATCGTCTCATGCGCGGCGATGCGCTCCATGCCGATCGCGTCGAGGTAGCGCACGGCGGCGGCGAGCGCGATCGCCTGCGAGACGCGCTGGGTTCCGGCCTCGAAACGCAGCGGGGCGGTCAGGTACTCCGCCTTCTCCATCGTGACCGTCGTGATCATCGAGCCGCCGGTGAGGAACGGGGGCAGCGCGTCGAGCAGGTCGCGCCGGCCGTAGAGCACGCCGATGCCCGTCGGTGCCAGCATCTTGTGACCGGAGAACACGGCGAAGTCCACGTCGAGCGCACGCACGTCGAGCGGCAGATGCGGTGCCGACTGACAGGCGTCAAGCACCACGAGAGCGCCGACGGCGTGGGCGCGGGCGACGAGCAGCTCGACCGGGATCACCGTGCCCAGCACGTTCGACACGTGCGTGAACGCCACGATCCTCGTGCGCTCGCCGATCAGATCGTCGAGCTCGTCGAGACGCAGCGATCCGTCGTCATCGACCGGGATGTAGCGCAGGGTCGCACCGGTGCGGGCCGCCAGCTCCTGCCACGGGATGAGGTTGGCGTGGTGCTCGAGCTCGGTCACCAGGATCTCGTCGCCGGCGCCGATCCTGAAGCGCTCGGCCGCGGCTCCCCCGCGGCCGAGGCTCGCGTTCGAGATCGCGTAGGCGATGAGGTTGATGCCCTCCGTCGCGTTCGACGTCCAGACGATCTCCTCGGCGGATGCCCCGACGAAAGACGCGATGCTCTCGCGCGCCTCCTCGAAGTCCTCGGTGGCGAGCGCCGCGAGGGTGTGGGCGCCGCGGTGCACTGCCGAGTTGCGGTTCTCGTAGTAGTCGCGCTCGGCGTCGAGAACGGCTCGGGGCTTCTGCGAGGTCGCACCGGAGTCGAGATAGACCAGCGGATGCCCGTTCACCTGTTGCGCGAGGGCAGGGAAGTCGCTCCGCAGGGCGGCGACCTCGGATGGAGTGAGCGGTTCTGCGGTGGTCATACTGGTGATGCTGGAGGGCATGGGGTGGGTGGGAGCTTCCTGTTGGGTGCCCCTCAAGCTTAAGACGCCTGATGCGCCTATGATCGGCCGCGCCCGATCTGACCGCCGCTCGCAACCCTCCGTAGATACGGATCGAGGCGCGTAAAGTGCGAGTTTCCGGAACCGATCGAGGGGCATCATGACGACGACACCATCCGTAGCGGTCCTCTTCGACATCGACGGCACACTCGTGGACTCGAACTACCTGCACGTCGAGGCATGGCAACACGCCTTCCGCGACATGGGGGTCGACGTCGATGCGTGGCGCATCCACCGAGCGATCGGCCAGGACGGCGACCAGCTCATCGAATCGCTCGTCGGCACGAGGGACGCTGACTGGACATCGCGGGCGACCGAGCTCAACTCGACCTACTACACCGAGCTCGCGCCCCGGCTCCGTGCCTTCGACGGGGTGCAACGGCTGCTGCAGACGCTCTCCGAGCGAGGAGTGATCGTCGTGCTCGCGACCTCGGCTCCCCAGAAGGAGCTCGACCTCCTGCTTCCCGTGATCGACGCCGACGACGCCATCTCCGCCACCACGAACGCCGACGATGTCGACACCGCCAAGCCCGAACCCGACATCGTGCGCGTCGCCCTGTCGCGGGCCGACGTCGACGCCGACCACGCCATCTTCGTCGGAGACTCCGTATGGGACATGACGGCGGCGGTGAGGGCCGGCGTCACGCCCTACGGAGTGCTCTCGGGAGGAATCTCCGCCGATCTGCTGACGGATGCCGGAGCCCGGGCCGTCTTCGACGACCCGGCCGACCTGCTCGATCGTCTCGACGAGATCGCGCTGCTCGGCTGACGCGCCCCGCGCGCCCCGGGGCACCCCGTGCGCGCCGGGGCACCCCGTGCGCGCCGCATTGTGGACCCCTCGGTCGCGATCGGCAAGCACCTTGCCGATCACCGTGGGCTGCGTAGCGTCGAAGCATGAAGATCGGATACAAGCTCGTCGCCGAAGCCTTCGGCCCTCAGGAACTCGTGCGGCAGGCGGTGCGCGCCGAACAGGCGGGCTTCGACTTCGTAGAGATGAGCGACCACTTCCATCCGTGGGTGGAGGCTCAGGGTCACTCCCCCTTCGTCTGGAACGTGCTCAGCGCCATCGCCGCCAAGACCACGACCCTCGAGTTGGCCACCGGCGTCACCTGCCCGAGCGTGCGCTACCACCCGGCGATCATCGCGCAGGCCGCGGCCACGCTCGCCCTCCTCTCCGACGGTCGATTCACCCTGGGCGTCGGGTCGGGTGAGCGACTCAACGAGCACATCGTGGGTCGCGGATTCCCCGGGGTGCACGAGCGCCACGCCATGTTCGACGAGGCGCTCGACATCATCCGCCTCCTCTGGAAGGGCGGTTACCAGAACTACGACGGCACCTACCTCAAGCTCGAGGACGCCCGCATCTTCGACCTGCCCGACGTGTTGCCGACCCTGGCCGTCGCCGTGAGCGGCCCCGACTCGATCGCCCTCGCCGCCGAGCACGGAGACGGGTTGTTCGCCGTCGAGCCGAAGAGCGACCTCGTCTCGGGATACCGCGACGCTGGCGGTACCGGCCCCCTCTACTGCGAGGCACCTCTCGCCTGGGCGCCGACCGAGGAGGCCGCCGTCAAGGCGGCCCACACGACGAACGCCTGGTCGGTCGCCGGCTGGAAGGTGTTGGCCGAGTTGCCGAATCCGGTCAACTTCGAGGCTGCCGCCGCCACGGTGCGCGAGGACGACATCCGCGAGCAGTTCGCGTGCGGCCCCGACGTGGAGCGGCACCTCGAGGTCATCGGGCAGTTCACCGACGCCGGCTTCGACCACGTCGCGCTGATGAACACCGGCCCGGACGCCGACGGCTTCTTCGTTTTCTTCGAGAAAGAACTGCGCCCTCGACTCGTCACAGGCTGAGACGAGGCATCCGTGGTCATCCACATCGGAACATCGGGGTGGAGCTACGACCACTGGGAGAACGTGCTGTACGCGCCCGCCCTCCCGCCGCGGGACCGTCTAGAGAGGTACGTCGAGCACTTCTCCACGGTGGAACTCAACGCCAGCTTCTACCGCTGGCCGAAGCCGGCGGCGTTTCAGAGCTGGAAGCAGCGGCTGCCCGACGGCTTCCTGCTGTCGGTGAAGGCGCCGCGCGGCCTCACCCATGCCAAGAAGCTCTACGCGCCCGAGGAGTGGATCGGCCGCATCACAGCGGGTTGGCACGAGCTCGGCGACAAGCGCGCCGTGTTGTTGGTGCAGCTGCCCCCGGGGATGGAACGCGACGACGGTCGCCTCTCCTTCTTCCTCGAGAAACTGCCACCATGGGTGCGGGTCGCGGTCGAGTTCCGGCATCCGTCGTGGAACTGCGAGGACGTCTTCCGGATGCTGGAGACTCACGACGCCGCCTACGTGGTCATGAGCGGGGCGCGCCTGCCCTGCATCCTCCGGGCCACGGCGTCGATCGTCTACGTGCGCATGCACGGACCCGACCATGAGCACCTCTACGGAGGCTCGTACTCCGACACCGACCTCGGCTGGTGGGCAGGACGGTTGCGGGAGTGGGACGACCAGGGCCGGGATGTCTTCGTCTACTTCAACAACGACGGAGGCGGCAACGCCGTGCGCAACGCCACGACGCTGAGACGCTTCGTCGGTGCGTGATGTCAAGGCCGGATCGCGATCGGCGATCTCGGCTACGCTCGGGCGACGAGACGTGAGCATCGACAGCCGACAAGGACGGAGACCCCGTGGCCGATCCCATCATCACCGACGCTGACCCGAACGACGGTCGGGACGAGACCGCGACCGAGCGATCCGATCGAAACTGGGACGAGCTGCTGCAGGAGTTCCGCGTTCTCCAGACCGGAACGCAGATCCTCGCGGGCTTCCTGCTCACCCTTCCGTTCCAGTCTCGCTTCGACCAGCTCAGCTCATTCGATGTCGGCGTCTACCTCACCCTCGTGATCGGTGCCGTGCTCCTCACTCTGCTCGTGCTCACCCCCGTGAGTCTGCACCGCCTGCTCTTCCGCCGGCACGCGAAGCCCGTGCTGGTGAGCGTCGGCAGCCGCATCCTGATCGCCTGTCTGGCCGCGAGCTCTTTGCTGTTCGCCGGGATCGTGCTGTTCCTGTTCGACTTCCTCCTTCCCGCGCCCGCAGGATGGATCGCCGGAGGAGCCGTGATCGTCGTGGCACTCGGTCTGTGGGTGGTGCTTCCACTGGTGCTGCGGCGTCATGGGGCTGTCGACAGCCCGGCCGACGCACACGTCGCGTAGGGCGCGCGCGTCGGGTTGCGCGCGCGGCTGACGGCGGGTGCGTTTCGGCCGCGACTGCGTCGGGCCTCAATGAGCGGGGTGGTGGGCGCGCTCGTTGGAGGTCTCGCTCACGGCCTGCTCGCTGAGGACCGCGCGGAGCGCGCGTTCGAAGCTTCAGTGGATGGGGCTGGCGG
>LMOK01000002.1:780903-781271 GCA_001423545.1 Leifsonia sp. Leaf325 | reverse complement strand
ACCCAGTCGCGTTGCGCCTGGGTTGGCGTGTATCGGGTGCGGTCGTAGACGAGTTTCTCGCCGTTGATCGGGTCGGTGAGCACCCGGCGGAATGCGGGTGCCTGGGTGAGGAGGCGGGCGGCGCTGGCCCGGTCGATCGGTCCGTAGCCGCGCAGCACGGTGGGTTCGGTGCCCTCCCCGAGGAGCGACAGCATCGGCACGAGGAGGATGGGGCGTACTTGCGCGGCGGTGGGGGTGTCGTCGCCGGCGAGCCAGCCGGCGGCGAGGTCGGCGCGGATCTGACTGCGGGTACGCCAGCCGGGATCGGAGCGGGTGGTGCCCTTCTGGACGGCTCGAGCGGTGCCGGTGAGGCGGGCCAGGATGCGGAT
>LMOK01000002.1:777937-780853 GCA_001423545.1 Leifsonia sp. Leaf325 | reverse complement strand
GGCCGAGACGAGGAGGTGGATCCACGCCATACCGTCCTCGACCGGTTCCAGATCGACTCGCCGGGCGGTGAACGCGCGGGCATGCAGAGTCTCGGCGGGCTCCGGGTGGAGGGTGCCCTTCAGGTGGCGGGCGCGGCGCCGGAAGGCTGCCACAGTGAGGGTGGTAGCCGCATCGGCGAGTTGCTCATCGAAGGACGCCACCCCCGATGCGTCGTCCCAGCCGACCAGCAGGTCCAGGGTCGTGTTCACATGTGCCGCCGTGGTGGCGCCGGTCGTGAATGCGGCGTGCAGCTGCGGGAGTCGGTCTTCCAACGATTGGGCGCGGTGGGCGAGGTGGCGCACCTGACCCGACGTCATGCGTAGCCGGAGGCCGGCGTCGTAGGCGGCGACGTCTTCGGCGAGAGCGATCGCGTCGGGTTGTGCGGTGCCGGTGGTGCGGAGGTAGAGGTGCGGGTTCGCTCGCGCCAACCGCAGCAGTTCCGCCACCGCCGTCCACAGGCGGGCCTGCGCCCGGGTCTCGTCCGTACGGGCGTCGACGGCCTCGTCGAGCCGGTCCAGGATCAGGTCGAGCCCGGTCGCAACCGTGGTGCCGGGCGGACGCGCGGGAATGTCGGCGCTCACAGGGGGAGCCGGGTCTCGTGCAGGTGCGTGGATGTGGCCATCCGGTACTCCATCACAGGTCACGGCACGGGTGCTTGAGAGTGACCCTATTCTAGCACACAGTGACGATTCTTCAGCTGGTTGTACACAGTCAGATTCGATGGTGTGTACGCCCAGTCGGGAGCGTTTCGGCCGCGGGCCTCGCCCGGGCCTCACCGAGCGGGACTGACAGAGGGGCGCAGTAGCATCCGATACGAAGCAGCAGGTCACTCTCGAACGAAAGCGAGCACCCATGGCCGACGTCGTCCTCTTCCATCACGCCCAGGGCCTGACCGCGGGCGTCGCAGCCTTCGCGGAGCAGTTGACGGCCGCCGGGCACACTGTCACCGTCCCCGACCTCTACTCCGGCCACACCTTCGAGACTCTCGACGAAGGCCTGGCATTCGCCCGCCAGATCGGATTCGAGAAGCTCCTCGATGACGGCGTTGCCGCGGTCGACGCCCTCGGCGACAGCGACAGCGACAGCGACAGCCGGGGCAGGCGCGTCTACGCGGGCTTCTCGCTGGGCGTCCTTCCTGCTCAGAAGCTGGCACAGACCGATCCGAGGGCGCGCGGTGCACTGCTCCTCCACTCGTTCGTGCCGGTCTCAGAGTTCGGCGAAACGTGGCCCGAGCAGGTGCCCGTGCAGGTGCACGCCATGGACGCCGACACCCTCTTCGTCGACGACGGCGATCTGGATGCTGCACGCGACCTGCTGGCCACGGCCCAGAACGCGGAGTTGTTCCTGTACCCGGGCGACACGCATCTCTTCGTGGATTCGTCGTTGCCCGATTACGACGAGCAGGCGGCAGCGCTTCTCACCGGCCGCGTCCTCGACTTCCTCGCCGAGGTCGACCGCCGGTAGGCCGCCGGTTGACCGCGGGTAGACCGGCGCAATCCCCCTCGTCCGCGCCTGTCAACCCCTGCCGCTCGCGCCGGGGCAGGAGTTCACTGGCACCATGACGGATTCGACAACGGCAGATGGAGCGCAGGTCGACACCGGAGCGCACACCGAGCATCCCCTCCTCGCGGAGCACGAGCCGAACGAGGCCCTCGCCATGGGGCGACGGATGTCGGAACCGGCGGCAGCCGAAGACGACCGCCTCGCCGACACGTCCCCGGCCGAGCATGACGGCGAGCCCTGAGCGCTTCGAGACGCATCCCCGAGCTCAGTCGCGGTCCGCGTTGCTGCTCTCGCGAATGCGGCGACCCTCCTCGACATCCTCCTTCTCCTTCGCTGCGGCCTTGTCGCTCTTGGCTGTGTCGCGCGGAGGCAACTTGATGTCCTGCTCGGCCTCGATCCCGGCCTGCAGCTGACGCCCGCGTTCGAGTTCGGCATCCAGCTCCGCACCGAACAGCAGGGCCAGATTCGCGATCCAGAGCCAGAGCAGGAAGACGATGATGCCGGCGAACGAGCCGTAGGTGCGGTCGTAGTTCGAGAAGTTGGCGACGTAGAGACCGAAGCCGACCGAGGCGAGGACGAGGAGGATGAGCGCGACCGCCGCCCCGATGCTCATCCATCGGAACTTCGGCTGCTTCGCGTTCGGGGTGGAGTAGTAGAGCACCGCGATGATGAGGATCACGGCCAGGGCGAGGATCGGCCACTTCACGATGGATCAGGCCAGCTTGAGAGCGGCGCCCAGTCCGATCGCGTCGCCGACGGCGTCGAGCACCGGGCCCGACAGCACGAGCACCGCCGCCATGATGAGGATGAGCACGATGGCGACGATCGTGACGAGCAGCTGCATCGGGCGGAGCTTCCAGAACGGCCGCCCCTCCTCGATCTCGTAGATGCGGTTCATCGCTCGACTGAAGGCGCCGACGTAGCCGGATGCCGACCAGATGGCCAGCACGATTCCGGTGACGAGGGCGAATCCCGCGGCCGGCGACGAGGCGAACTGCTCGAGCGGCTCACGGATGACGTCCACGGTCGATCCCGGTGCGACCTCGGAGACGATCCCGAGAAGCTCGTCGATCGCCTCCTGTCCCTGTCCGAAGACGCCGAGCAGCGAGGTGAGCGCGAGCAGAGCGGGGAAGATGGACAGCACCGCGTAGTAGGTGAGAGAGGCCGCGATGTCGAAGCACTGGTCGGAGGTGAACTCCCGGAGCGTCTTCTTCAGGACGTAGCCCCACGACCGCTTCGTCACCTCGGTGGGCGAATCGGGCTTGCGTTCGTCGTCGGGCGCGGGCGCCGTCGCAGCCTTCTCACGGGCACGTTCTGGGGACATGGCGATTCTCACTTCTCTCGGAACGACGTCGAGCGTCGGACCCCGATGG